>NZ_CP034998.1:0-1200000 GCF_002531755.2 Rhizobium acidisoli
ATGCAGATGAATACGATGACGGCGGGCGGGCCCGATAATGGGGATGTGGCACCGCAGGCGTTTGGCTCCATTCGCCTCGAAGGGGGAGACACAAAGGCGGAAATGAAGCACAGCATCCTGTTTGAGCGCGTCAGCGCGCGCTTGAAGGCCCAGGTCGGCCCTGACGTCTATGCCAGCTGGTTCGCCCGGCTGAAGCTGCATTCGGTATCGAAGAGCGTGGTTCGCCTGTCGGTTCCCACCACCTTCCTGAAGTCGTGGATCAACAATCGTTATCTCGATCTCATCACCGGTCTGTTCCAGGCCGAAGATCCGGAAATTATGAAGATCGAAGTCCTGGTGCGCACAGCGACGCGCAGCGGCACGAAGGCGCTCGATGAGGCAGTCCAGCCCGAGCCGGTCGTTGCCCCACAGGCGCGCCGCCCCGCAAGCGCCCAGCCGGCCGGCCAGGCCGTCCAGCAGGCGGTTTCTTCAGTTGCCGCGGCAAGGCCCGCAAGCTTTGGTTCGCCGCTCTTCGGTTCGCCGCTCGACAGCCGCTTCACTTTCGACACCTTCGTCGAAGGCAGCTCGAACCGCGTCGCACTTGCGGCCGCCAAGACCATCGCCGAAGCCGGTTCCGGCGCCGTGCGCTTCAATCCGCTGTTCATCCATTCGACGGTCGGCCTCGGCAAGACCCACCTGCTGCAGGCAATCGCCAATGCGGCGGTGCAGAACCCGCGGGCGCTGCGCGTCGTCTATCTGACGGCCGAGTATTTCATGTGGCGCTTCGCCACCGCGATCCGCGACAATGATGCGCTGACGCTGAAGGATTCGCTGCGCAACATCGATCTGTTGATCATCGACGACATGCAGTTCCTGCAGGGCAAGATGATCCAGCACGAATTCTGCCATCTCCTCAACATGCTGCTCGACAGCGCCAAGCAGGTCGTCGTCGCCGCCGACCGCGCCCCCTGGGAGCTGGAATCGCTCGACCCGCGTGTACGCTCGCGCCTGCAGGGCGGTGTCGCGATCGAATTCGACGCGCCGGATTATGAGATGCGCCTCGAGATCCTCCGGCGTCGCCTTGCTGCGGCCCGGCTTGAAGATCCGTCGCTCGACATTCCGGCCGAACTGCTCCAGCACGTCGCCCGCAACGTCACGGCCAGCGGCCGCGAGCTGGAAGGTGCTTTCAACCAGCTGGTCTTCCGCCGCTCCTTCGAGCCGAACCTGTCGATCGAGCGCGTCGACGAACTGCTCGCCCATCTCGTCGGCTCCGGCGAACCCCGCCGCGTCCGCATCGAGGATATCCAGCGCATCGTCGCCAGGCACTACAACGTCTCGCGCCAGGAACTGGTCTCGAACCGCCGCACCCGCGTCATCGTCAAGCCGCGCCAGATCGCCATGTATCTGTCGAAGACGCTGACGCCGCGCTCCTTCCCCGAGATCGGCCGCCGTTTCGGCGGGCGCGATCACACGACCGTGCTGCACGCCGTGCGCAAGATCGAAGAGCTGATTTCCGGCGACACCAAGCTGTCGCACGAAGTCGAGCTGCTGAAGCGGCTGATCAACGAATAACGACCCGATTTTCGGAAAAACTTTGGCGGCCGGAAGCGATTCCGGCCGTTTTGCTTTATGAGCTTTTTATTCTATACCTCCGGCCATCCCGCGCATGCCCGATTTGGAGCGGCGTGTGCCGGGCAAAGACTGAAGCGCCGAGATGGCGCATGGGAGGATCATAAATGAGTTTTAGAAAGATCGCCGTTCTCGGCCTGGGCAAGGTCGGACGGCTGGCGGCGACGCTGTTGCATGAAGGCGGTTTCGAGGTCATCGGCGTCGATGCGCAACTGCCGCTGAGCGACGTTCCCTTCAAGTGCCGCGCCGGCGATATCTCCGACCCGCAGGTGGTCGGCGAACTGTTGTCGAATGTCGAGGCGGTGCTCTCCTGCCTTCCCTACCATCTGAACATCGAATTGGCGCGTGCCGCCCATCTCGCCGGCATTCATTATTTCGACCTGACCGAAGACGTTCCCACAACCAATTTCATCATCGAATTGTCGAAGACCGCCCGCGGCCTGATGGCGCCGCAATGCGGCCTGGCGCCCGGTTTCGTCGGCATTGTCGGCGCCAGCCTTGCCGACGGCTTCGATCGCTGCCGTTCGATCCGCATGCGTGTCGGCGCCCTGCCGCAGCATCCGACGGGACTGCTGGGTTACGCCTTCAACTGGTCGCCCGAAGGCGTCGTCAACGAATATCTGAACGATTGCGAGGTCATCGAGGGTGGCGTGCGCAAGCTGGTCTCGCCGATGGAATGGCACGAGACCGTCTATGTCGGCGGCGTCAAGCTCGAAGCCTTCACCACCTCGGGCGGCCTTGGCACCATGTGCGACACCATGCTCGGCAAGATCGACAATCTCGACTACAAGACCATGCGTTATCCCGGCCATATGGAGCTGATGAACTTCTTCTTCCACGAGCTTCTGATGCGCGACAAGCGCAAGCTTGCCGGCGAGATCCTCACCAATGCCAAGCCGCCGGTTGAAGACGATGTCGTCTATGTCCATGTCGCCGCCGAGGGCACGGAGAACGGCAGCCTGCGCCGCAAGGAGTTCGTGCGCGCCTATTACCCGATCGAGATTGCCGGTGCACGCCGCACGGCAATCGCCTGGACGACATCGGCCTCTGTCGTCGCCGTCATCGAGATGGTCCGCGACGGTCTGCTGCCAGCCACCGGCTTCCTGCACCAGGAGCATATTCCGCTGGAGATGTTTTTAAAGACGCCGACCGGCGGCCTGTTCAAGGCCGGCGCCACCAGCCACGGCTGAGATTACGTTCCAGCGCGGCCCGCGATGTCGGCCGCGCTGGAACCAATGCATTGCGTGGGCGTCAGCAGGCGAGATCGGCGACGACGGAATCGAGGATCAGCATGCCTGAGGGTGTGCAGCGCAGGCGTGAATTGCCGATCCGCTCGATGAATTTGTGTTCGAGCAGAAACTCTTCGCGTTTCGGGTCGAGGTCGCGGCCGGAAAGCTGTTGCCAGCGGGCAAGATCGACGCCTTCCCGGAGCCGCAGTCCCATCAGCAGCAATTCGTCGGACTGTTCCTCGTAGCCGAGCCGCTCCTCGTCGAGAATGCCGTGGCCGTCGCGCTCGACCATGTCGAGCCAGGCCTCCGGCTTGCGCTCGGTCGCCGTCGCGATCTTCTCGGGGCCGCGCGTCAGCCGGCCGTGCGCGCCGGGGCCGATGCCGGCATAATCGCCGTAACGCCAATAGGTCAGGTTATGCCGGCTTTCAGCACCCGGCCGGGCGTGGTTGGAAACCTCATAGGCCGGCATGCCCTCGCGCGCGGTGATTTCCTGCGTCGCCTCGTAGAGCACAGCCGACTGCTCGCCATCCGGCACGATCAGCTTGCCTGCTTTGTGCAGGCCATAAAACGGCGTGCCTTCCTCGATGGTGAGTTGATAGAGCGAAAGATGATCGACCGCATAGGAGATCGCTTGCTTCAGCTCCCTTTCCCATTGCTCGACCGTCTGGTCCGGCCGGGCATAGATGAGGTCGAAAGACATGCGCGGAAAAATGTCGCGCGCCAGCCGGATCGCCTTCAGCGCGTCGGCGACATCATGCAGCCGGCCGAGGAATTTCAGGTCCCGATCATCAAGCGCCTGCACGCCGAGCGAGACGCGGTTGACGCCTGCCGCTCGGTAACCGCGGAAGCGATCGGCCTCGACGCTCGAAGGATTGGCTTCCATGGTGATCTCGATACCGGCAGGCACGTGCCAGTGCCGGGCAATGCCGTCGAGAATGGCGGAGACCGTTTCCGGCTTCATCAGCGACGGCGTGCCGCCGCCGAGGAAGATGCTCGTCACCGTCTTCGGCCCGCTCATCGCCCGGACCGCCGCCATCTCCTTCAGGAAGGCTGATGCAAAGCGCTCCTGATCGACCGGCTGGTGGCGCACATGGCTGTTGAAATCGCAATAGGGACACTTCGCCGCGCAGAAGGGCCAATGCACATAGACGCCGAAGCCGGGCTCGCCGGTATCGGGCAGCAGCGCCGCATCGCGCGAGGAGCCTGGCGTGTCGAAATTGTCCACGTGGTGACCTTATGCCTCCAGGCAGGTTTCGACAAAGAGTTTGAAGGCGCGGGCCCGGTGCGATAGCGCCTGCGGCTTGCCGACGCTCCAGCCGTGTTTTTCCTCGCCACTCATCTCGCCGAAGGTGACGCCATACCCTTCCGGCTGGAAGACCGGATCGTAGCCGAAGCCTTGGCCGCCGCGCGGCGGCCAGACGACGCTGCCCTCCACTTCGCCGCGGAAGAGTTCGGTATGCCCGTCCGGCCAGGCGAGGCAGAGCACGCTGACGAAACGTGCGGTGCGCTGTTCGGGCGTCGTCGCGCCCGCATCCTGCAGCGCCTTTTCCACCTTCGCCATCGCCATGTCGAAATCGCGCGTGCCGCTCGGTGTCTCCGCCCAATTGGCGGTGTAGACACCGGGATCGCCGTCAAGCGCGTCGACCACCAGCCCGGAATCGTCCGAAAGCGCCGGCATGCCGGCTGCATTGGCCGAAGCGACCGCCTTGATCGTCGCATTCTCCTCGAAGCTCGTGCCGGTTTCATCGGGTTCGACGAAATTCAGCTCGGCGGCCGACTTGGCGGTGAAGCCGAGCGGCCCGATCAATTCCTGGATCTCGCGGATCTTGCCGGCATTGTGGCTGGCAACGACGATGGTCTTCGTTTCAAGCTTGCGCATTCAGATATCCTGTTCGATGCCCCAGATTTTAGCCTCCGCGCATTCCAGGCTGTTGCCGGCAGGATCGCGGAAATAGATCGAGCGGCCGCCGTTCGGCCAATGCACTTCGGATTCGATCGCCACGCCCGCCGCTCTCAGCCGCTCAGCCATCGCATCGATGTTGCGGCCGGAGACCCGGAAGCAGGCATGGCCCCCTCCGGTCGTGCCGTGCGGCGGCACTTGCAGGGCGTCAGGTGCCGGCGGCTTGACCGTTTCCTCGGGATTGAAGATCAGCAGAACACCGGGGCCGCAGCGGAAGAAGACATGCCGGTTGGCGGCGCGGGTAATCTTTTCAAGTCCGAGAACGCTCTCGTAGAACGCCTCGGCCTCGTCGAGATCCCGCACATAAAGCGCCGTTTCCAACATGCCTTCCAGCATGGGGTTCATCCCGCAATCGCCTGTTTCTGCAGGGCGACGAGTTCGCCGATGCCGTTCTTGGCAAGACCCATCAGCGAGGTGAATTCCTCTTCGGAAAACGGCGTGCCTTCGGCCGTGCCCTGGATTTCGACGATCCCGCCGGCGCCGGTCATGACGAAGTTGGCGTCGGTTTCGGCCGAGGAATCCTCGAGGTAATCGAGGTCGATCACCGGCTGGCTGGCGAAGACGCCGCAGGAGATGGCGGCGACATGGTCCTTCAGGACCCGGTCGACCTTGATCATGTTGCGGCTTTCCATCCATTTCAGGCAGTCGTAAAGCGCGATCCAGCCGCCGGTGATCGAGGCTGTCCGCGTGCCGCCATCGGCCTGGATGACGTCGCAATCAAGGGTGATCTGCCGCTCGCCGAGCGCCTGCAGATCGACGACGGCGCGCAGCGACCGGCCGATCAGCCGCTGGATTTCCTGAGTGCGGCCGCCCTGCTTGCCGGCTGCCGCCTCGCGCTTCATGCGCTCGCCGGTCGCCCGCGGCAGCATGCCGTACTCAGCCGTGACCCATCCCTTGCCGCTATTGCGCAGCCATGGCGGCGTCTTTTCCTCAAGGCTGGCCGTGCAGAGCACATGCGTGTCGCCGAATTTCACCAGGCAGGAGCCTTCCGCATGCTTGGAAAAATTGCGCTCGAACGAGACCTTGCGCATCTGGTCGATTTTTCTGCCTGAAGGCCGCATTCTTATCTCCTGGGGTTTGTTGACCGCTTCTACGATTGGCGGCGCCTATTTGCAAATTCCCTTTTGCCACGGCTGCGAGTTTGACTTACTTTTCGCGAAGTATCATCAGCGCGGGTTCGAGAGTTTCATGGGCATCAGGTCGACATCGGTTTCGGATGCCGTTGCTGCGCTGGACGAGCGCTCCAGGGAAATTTTTCGCCGCATCGTCGAAGGCTATCTGGAGAGCGGCGAGCCGCTCGGTTCGCGCAATCTGTCCCGCCTGCTGCCGATGTCGCTGTCGCCGGCCTCGGTGCGCAACGTCATGAGCGATCTCGAAGATCTCGGCCTCATCTATTCGCCGCATATCAGCGCCGGCCGGCTGCCGACCCAGATCGGCCTGCGTTTCTTCGTCGATGCCTTCATGCAGGTCGGTGATCTCTCCGCCGAGGACCGCGCCAGCATCGACCGCCAGGTGCGGGCCGAAAGCGGCGGCAATCCGGTGGAATCGATGATGAACGAGGCGAGCCGCATGCTATCCGGCATTTCGCGCGGCGCCGGCCTGGTCATCACCTCGAAAAGCGATCCGGTGCTCAAACATGTCGAGTTCATCCGGCTGGAGCCGACAAAGGCGCTGGCCGTGCTCGTCGGCGATCACGACCAGGTGGAAAACCGCATCATCGAACTGCCGGCGGGCGTCACCTCCTCGCAGCTGGCCGAGGCGGCAAATTTTCTCAATGCCCACATGTCCGGCCAGACCCTGCCGGAGCTGCGCAAACAGCTCAGCCAGCTGAAGGATAACGTCCGTCACGAACTCGATGCCCTGTCGCGCGATCTCGTCGAGCGCGGCATCGCCGTATGGGCCGGCAGCCCGGACGAGGGCAAGCCGGCGCAGCTGATCATCCGCGGCCGCGCCAACCTGCTTGAAGGTCTGGCCGGCGCCGAGGATCTCGACCGGCTGCGGCTGCTGTTCGACGATCTCGAAAAGAAGGACAGCCTGATCGAGATCCTCAATCTCGCCGAAACCGGCTCGGGCGTGCGCATCTTCATCGGCTCGGAAAACAAGCTCTTCTCGCTGTCCGGCTCGTCGCTCATCGTCGCGCCCTATCGTGACGACGACGATCGCATCGTCGGCGCCGTCGGCGTCATCGGCCCGACGCGGCTCAATTACTCCCGCATCGTGCCGATGGTGGACTACACCGCCCAGCTCGTCTCCCGGCTTTCGCGCAATCCGCTTTGACCAGTTTGACGAAGACCGCGGAATTTTCCCTTCTTTGTCACGCAGACTTGATTTTTTTCGGTCAAACCTCGATATCGGGCGCATCTGAAGACACCAACCGGAGACCGTCATGACCGATGACACGACGAAAAACGGACCTGACGCAACTGCGGCCGATGCCGCAGCCGACGCTGCCGCCTACGTCGAGAACGATATTGCGCAGGAAGAGGCCCCCCAGCCTGATGCACTCGAGCTTCTGAAAGCCGAAAACGGCGAACTGCGCGACCGCTATCTGCGCCTTGCCGCCGAGATGGACAATCTGCGCCGCCGCACCGAGCGTGAGGTCAAGGACGCCAAGTCCTATTCCGTCGCCGGTTTCGCGCGTGACATGCTCGCCGTCTCGGACAATCTGCGCCGAGCGCTGGATGCCATCCCTGCAGAGGTCAAGGATGCGGCCGATGCCGGCCTGACCACGCTGATCGAGGGCGTCGAGATGACCGAGCGCGCCATGCTGTCGGCGCTCGAGCGCCACGGCGTTCGCAAGCTGGAGCCGGTCGGCCAGAAATTCGACCCGAATTTCCATCAGGCGATGTTCGAAGTGCCGAACCCGGATGTGCCGAACAACACGGTCGTCCAGGTCGTGCAGGCAGGCTTTTCCATCGGCGAGCGCGTGCTGCGCCCGGCCATGGTCGGCGTCGCCAAGGGCGGCCCGAAGGCCGCCGAAGCTGAAACCAATTCGGTCTTCGACGAGAAGGACGCCTGAAACCTTCTCCCTTCGGAGAAGGGTGCCGAAATCAGATGCGGGCGAAGCGTTCGATCAACAGATCGAAGAAGCCGTCCGCATCGACGTGGCGCATGACTTTTGCGTTGCGCTTGCGCTCGGTGACATGCCACCAGTCGACGACCGTCATGCCGACCGTGAGTTCGGAGTGGATCTCGATCTCGACATTGCAGTCCCGGCCCTTGAAAAGCTCCGGCTTCAGCAGATAGGCGATCACGGTGGGGTCATGCAGCGGCCCGCCGTCGGAGCCGTATTTCTCGATATCGAAGCGTTCGAAGAATTCCAGCATCTCGACCATCGCCTTTGCCGGCGCCGTGCCGATCTCGGCCATGCGCTTCACCCGATCCTTGCGGGTCAGCAACTGGTGGGTCACGTCAAGCGGCATCATCACGATCGGCACGCCTGAGCGGAAGACGATATCGGCGGCCTCGGGATCGACGTAAATGTTGAATTCGGCTGCCGGCGTGATGTTGCCGCCCTCGAAAAAGCCGCCGCCCATCATCACCAATTCGCGGATGCGCGGAGCGATGTCGGGCGCCTTCTGCAAGGCCATGCCGATATTGGTCAGCGGCCCGAGCGTGCAGAGCGTCACCGTGCCTTCTTCCTCACGCCGCAGCGTCTCGATGATGAAGTCGACGGCATGGCCGGTCTGCAGCGCCATCGTCGGCTCGCTGAGCTCAGGACCGTCGAGGCCGGTCTTGCCGTGCACATGTTCGGCGGTCACCAGCTTGCGGGCGATCGGCGCGTCGGCGCCGGCAAAGACCTTCGTCTCCGTCCGGCCGCAGAGTTCGCAGACGATGCGCGCATTGCGGCTGGTCAGCGATAGCGGCACGTTGCCGGCGACCGTGGTGATCCCCAGCAGCTCCAGCTCGTCGGGACTGCCGAAGGCCAGCAGGATGGCGGCCGCGTCGTCCTGGCCGGGATCCGTGTCGATGATGATCTTTCTTGCGCTTGCCATCCGATGCACCGTTTTCTTCATTTCTCGTCACAAATCGGCACATTCTGCGCCGGCTCGTTTTGATGCGAGGCAGCCGCCGCTTTGTCAAGCAAGGAGCCGTCACCACCTTAAAATTGAGGGGTGGTGCCGAGACGTCACCCGCGTCTTGCAGCGCCGGGATGCGGTCCCCATATTAGCGGCATCCGGATGCTGCCCTTAAGGTCCGGGATGGTCGCTTGCATCAAGGACTTGAAAAGAGATGAGCCGCATTACCCCTTTCGCCAGCCCGCTGCTTCTGGGCTTCGATGCCATGGAAAAGACGCTGGAGCGCATTTCCAAGGCCAGCGACGGATATCCGCCTTACAATATCGAACGCATCGGCGCCGACAGCGGCGCGCCGGAACGTCTGCGCATTACGCTGGCTGTCGCCGGTTTCGGCGAGGAGGAACTCGATGTTTCCATTGAGGAGAACCAGCTTCTGATTCGCGGCCGTCAGGTGGAGCACGGCGAACGGGACTATCTCTATCGCGGCATCGCCGCCCGTCAGTTCCAGCGCACCTTCGTTCTGGCCGACGGCATGCAGGTGCTCGGCGCCGGCCTGAAAAACGGTTTGCTCTCCGTCGATCTAATTCGACCGGAGCCCGCCCGCATGGTCAAGAAAATTAACATTTCGGTCTCACAGTAGCACAACGGTTTGTCGAACCGTTGGTCCCTTCTTCCGGAGGAACAGGAATGTTGATGAAAGAAGCCACGTCTCACTTGACCAAATCCGAGCTTGCCCACATCGGCAGCGGCGAGGTCGCCTATATCAGAAAGATGCGCACCGAAGAGGTCGCCAAGTGCTTTCCCGAGGCGCCGGATATCGATCCGAACGTCGATCTCTGGGCACTTTTCGGCGCCGACGGCACGCCGATCCTCTTGACGGACAACCGCTCCAGCACCTTCTTCAAGGCTGCCGAGGACGAACTGAAGACGGTCAGCCTGCACTGACCGTCAGACAGCGCTTGTCGCGTTGCGCCGCGATTGCGGTGCATCAGGCATTTGTAGCGATGCCGCTTCGAGATAAACTGATCGTCGTTGGTGCCGTGTGGCCCCCTCATCTGACCCTGCGGCCACCTTCTCCCCGCTGAGGAGAAGAGGTGAGCAAGGCGCGCCGAGACTGCCCAACGAATCCGCCTCTTCCGAGCACTCCATTTTCAATGGGGTCATAGGCGAAGCGGCAATCTCCCTCTTCTCCCCAGCGGGGAGAAGGTGGCCCGAAGGGTCGGATGAGGGGGCCGCACGGCACGCCTCTCACTATCGCCCTTCAACCGCTGCTAGTCGCCTCACGCCGACGAACATTGCGTCATGTTCGCCGACTTCGCCGAGCCTCAGATTTTCCTGAATGTCAGATAGGCCGAAGACCGGCCCTCGCGCCGGGCCTTGGCCTCGTAGCGGGTGCTCGGCCAGCCCTCGTAGGGTGTCAGCCAATCCGCCGCATTGTCGGCCATCCAGTCGAAGCCGCCATGGTCGCGGCATTTGAGCAGCGTCCAGTTCACATAGGTGTCGATGTCGGAGGCGAAGCAGAACAGGGCGCCGGGCTTCAGCACGCGGTGAAAGCGGTCGAGATTGGTCTTCGAGACGAAGCGCCGTTTCCAGTGCTTTCGCTTCGGCCAGGGATCGGGATAGAGCAGGTCGATCTGATCGACCGAAGCGTCCGGCAGCCAGTCGAGCAGTTGCGTCGCGTCGTCGTTGTAGACGCGGATATTGCGCGCCCCGGTCTCACCGATGCGCGACAGCAGCTTCTGCATGGAATTGACGAAGGGTTCGACGCCGACAAAGCCGGTCGAAGGCCTCTCCAGGGCGCGGTGAATCAGATGTTCGCCGCCGCCGAAGCCGATTTCCAGCCGCAACTTTTCGACCGGAGCCGGGAAGAGGGATGTCAGCGGCTCCGGTGGAGCCGCTGACAGATCGATAAGGAATGCCGGCAGCAGGCTGTTCAGCGTCTCGGCCTGGTGTTCGCGCAGGGCCTTGCCCTTGCGGCGACCGAAGAAGGCTTCAGTCGCCCGGCCGCGGCGTTCCATATCCGTCATGCTTTATCTCAGGCCTTCACGCTTTCCTTGAGCGCCTTGACGAGGTCCGTGCGCTCCCAGGAGAACGAGCCGTCGCGGCCGGCCTTGCGGCCGAAATGGCCATAAGCGGAGGTCTTCGCATAGATCGGCTTGTTGAGGTCGAGATGGCGGCGGATGCCTGACGGAGACAGGTCCATGTTCTTGCGGATCGCTGCTTCGACCTGATCTTCGCTGAACTTGCCGGTGCCGTGCAGGTCGACATAGATCGACAGCGGCTGGGCGACGCCGATCGCGTAGGAAATCTGGATCGTGCAGCGGTCGGCAAGGCCGGCGGCAACGACGTTTTTCGCCAGATAGCGGGCGGCATAAGCAGCCGAACGGTCGACCTTCGTCGTGTCCTTGCCGGAGAATGCGCCGCCGCCATGCGGAGCGGCACCGCCGTAGGTGTCGACGATGATCTTGCGGCCGGTGAGGCCTGCATCGCCGTCCGGTCCGCCGATGACGAACTTGCCGGTCGGGTTGATGTACCACTTGCAATCGTCAGCGATCTTCAGTTCGCCGAGCGCTTCGCGGATATAGGGCTCGACGACGGCGCGGACCTTCTTCGAATCCCAGCTTTCGTCGAGATGCTGGGTCGAAAGCACGATCGACGTCGCTTCGGACGGCTTGCCGTCGACGTAGCGCACGGTCACCTGGCTCTTGGCGTCGGGGCCGAGCTTGGCGACTTCGCCGTCACCCTTCTTGCGGGCAACCGCGAGCAGCTGCAGGATCTTGTGTGAATAATAGATCGGCGCCGGCATCAGATCCGGCGTTTCGCGGCAGGCGTAACCGAACATGATGCCCTGGTCGCCGGCGCCTTCGTCGCCCTGCTGGTCGGCGGCGCTGTCGACGCCCTGCGCGATGTCGGCCGACTGCGAGTGCAGGAGCACGTCGATCTTGGCCTTCTTCCAGTGGAAGCCGTCCTGCTCGTAACCGATATCCTTGATGGCGCGGCGGGCGGCGGCCTTGAACTTCGACGGATTGATGACGTCCTTGCCGTCTTTGTCCTTCTTCATCAGGCTCGGCGGCAGGCGGACTTCGCCGGCGATGACGACGCGGTTGGTGGTCGCCAGCGTTTCGCAGGCAATGCGCACGCCCCACGGATTGACGCCTGTTTTGGCCGCTTCGCGGTAGACCAGATCGACGATCTCGTCGGAGATGCGGTCGCAGACCTTGTCAGGATGACCTTCGGCAACAGATTCGCTGGTAAAGAGATAATTCGCGCGCATTCCGGGATTCCCCTCAAAGAATAAAAGCTAGCTAGTAGGTACTCAGTTCGAGGCCCGATGACAAGCGCAGAAGGACATAAATATATCTTTATATCTGCGGCAAAGTGACAAATTTTGCCCCAAAAACGTAGAAAAGGCGGCCTTTCGACCGCCTTTGGGATTCTGCGATGGGTGTGGCTCAGTCGGAGTCGGCCTCGGCTGCCAGAGCCTTCACCAGTTCCACGACCTTGCGGCGAACCTTCGGATCGGAAATCTTGACGAAGGCGCGGTTGAGCTGCAGGCCTTCGGAAGAGGAGAGGAAATCGACGACGTAATTCGAGCTGGAGGCTTCGGCCATGCCGCCGCCGGCGCCTGCATGTTCGCCGGGTGCGTCCTCGAAGAAAAAGGAAACCGGAACATTGAGGATGTTCGAGATGTTCTGCAGACGGCTTGCGCCGACGCGGTTGGTGCCCTTTTCGTATTTCTGGATCTGCTGGAATGTGATGCCGAGGCTTTCGCCGAGTTTTTCCTGGCTCATGCCCAGCATTGTTCGGCGAAGACGAATACGGCTGCCAACGTGGATGTCGATCGGATTCGGCTTCTTTTTGTTTTCAATCATGGTCGTGCCCTAGCTAAGAATTTCAACCTGTTTAACCGGCATGCCCCTGATCCATCCCAAACGCCACGTTGCAAGCGGTGAGAACCCACCTTTGAACATACGTCCGGAACGCCGATTGTCATCACTATGCAATTTTAGGGGTTTTTGGTCAATTCAACCCGGAAATAAAACCTCTACGAGAAACCAGCGCAATCAAAATGAGCAGCGCTTCGGTCAACCAGAAGTATGTTTGCCGGGGGAATGTCGTCCCCGCTTCTACGCCGAACCTATCAACAGTTGCATCAATAAAGCCGGTTTGTTCGAGATCGAGGCCGGCAATAATTTCCCCCTGTGCATTCACAATTGCTGAAATACCGCTGTTGGCGTCGCGAATCAGCGGCAGTCCGGTTTCCACAGCCCGTACCCGCGCCTGCTGGAAATGCTGATAGGGGCCGGGCGTCGCACCGAACCAGGCATCATTGGTGATATTGAGGATCGCATTGGCGTCTTCGATGTCGCCGGTCATTTCATCGGGGAAAATGATCTCGTAGCAGATCAGCGGATAGAGATTGAGCCCGCCGGGCAGCGCCAGCAGGTGCCGGCTCACTGCTGCCGAAAATCCTCCTGGCATTTCGACGACGTTCTGGATGCCGAATTCGGTCAGCAGGTCCTCGAAGGGCAGGTATTCGCCGAACGGCACCAGATGCACCTTGTCGGAGGCGGCGATGATCTGACCGCGGCCGTCGATCACATAGATGGAATTATAGTAGCGCGTCGGCGTGCCGGGTCCCATCTCCTCGGCGCGCACGGCCCCGGCGATCAGGATCTGGTTGTCGTCGAGCGTATCGGCGATCCGCGTCAGCGCATCCTGGTTGTCAGTCAGGATGAAGGGGATGGCGGTTTCCGGCCAGACGATGATATCGGGCTTGCGCCCGCCATTTTTCGGTGCTTCGGCCGACAGCTTCAGATGCGTCTCGAAGATCGCATTGCGGTCGGCGTCGTTGTCCATCTTCGCCGCCTGGTCGATATCAGGCTGCACCAGCCGCACCACCGGCCGCTTATCCTCCGGCAAGGCTTCGGCCCGCGGCGCCACATAAAGGGCATAAGCGCCGTAGCCGAGATGGGCGGCAAACAGCAGGACGGCAAGCGCGATACCCGCCCGTGCGCCTTGCCGGGTGCCGGCAAGAGCCGGCGCAGAGAAGACGAAGACGGCAAGCGCCGTCACCCCCATCGCCCCGATCACATGCGCCGACTGCATCATCAGCGGAACCGGCATTATGCCGTAGCCGATGGCGTTCCAGGGAAAGCCTGTCAGGATTACGCTGCGAAGCCATTCCATCAGCCCGAAGCCGGCTGCCAGTGCGGCGATCCGTCCCATGCCGTCGGACCAGAAGATGCGGGCAAGGGCCGCCGCCAGCCCATAGAAAATCGCCAGACAGGCCGGCAGCCCGAGAATGGCGAGTGGCAGCGCCCAGGCGAATTCCTCCTGATCGACCAGCAGCGCATGGCCGAGCCACCAGAGACCGGCGACGAAATAGCCGAAGCCGAACAGCCAGCCGGTGGCAAATGCCGGCCACAGCCTGCCGACCAGGCCGCTATCAGGCGAAGCCGCGGCCCCGTCGATCAGCCAGACGAGCAGTGTGAAGGAGACGAACATTGCTGCGAAGAAGCCGAAGGGCGGCAGCGCCAGCACGGCGAATGCTCCGGCGGCGATGGCCAGCAGCGACCGTTTGAAACCCCAGACGAGGATAACCCTGTCCGCAAGCCGCTCCATGCGCACTCCCATCAAAAACCGCGAATCAACCCATTCGCAGTCTTTCAAAAAAGCGGCTCTTTGTCGTGTCAGTTGGCGGTCGATTCCGCCGGCCGGTCGTCGCCGGCATCGGAGCCGGGCGGGACGTCGCCATCCACCTTGGCGCGGCGGCGGATCGCATGGCGCTTGCGGGTGATGCGCAGCCGCTTGATGCGGCGCGGATCGGCGTCGAGGATGTGGAATTCGAAGCCCGGCAGCGCCTGCACGACCTCGCCACGCACCGGGATGCGGCCGAGCGCGGAGAAGATCAGGCCGCCCAGCGTATCGACCTCGTCGACCTGCTCGCTAATGTCGAAATCCGGCCCGATCGCTGCGGCGATCTCTTCCAGTTCGACGCGGGCGTCGGCGATGAAGACGTCTTCGGCGACCCGCTTGAACATCACCTCTTCGTCGTCATGTTCGTCGTCGATGTCGCCGACCACCATTTCGACGATGTCCTCATGCGAAGCGAGCCCGTCGGTGCCGCCATATTCGTCGATAACAAGCGCCATCTGCGTGCGGTTCACCTGCATGCGGCGCAACAGGTCGGAGGCCAGCATCGACGGCGGCACGAACAGGATCTTGCGGATGATGCCGGCTTCCGTCAGCGTCTTCTGCAGGTCGACGCGGGCGAGATCCAAATTCGGCTTGGCCGGCCGCGTGGTCTTCTGGATATTTTCGGGCGCAACCTCGATTGCCGGCAGCGCCGGCAGGGCCGCGGCCGGTTTCGTCGGGCCGCGGCGCTTGTTGCGCGCCTGCTTGGCGACATAGGAGAGCAGATCGCGGATATGCACCATGCCGCGCGGATCGTCGAGCGTGTCGGCATAGACGGGCATGCGCGAGCGGCCGGATTCCTCGAACAGGATCATCAGTTCGCCGATGGTGATGTTCTGGTCGACCGCCTCGATATCGGCGCGCGGCACCATCACGTCGGCGACGCGCACCTCGCGAAAGCGCAGGATATTGTGCAGCATTGCCCGTTCGTCGGGCGAAAAAGCATCGTTGCCGGCCGCATCGGTCATCAGCGCGTCGGCAAGATCCTCACGCAGCGAGCCCTGCTGCGGGCGAAGGATGCGCGCGGCGCGCGACCAGAAGGATTGAGATCGGCCGGATGGCCGACTACTACTGCCCGCCTCGTCCGAAGAGGAGGATGGCTCGGAGTCCTTGGCGTCTGCCGCCGGCTTCGTCGTAAAGTCGCTCATGGTTCCATTTTAAGGTCTTGACCCTCGTAGGGATCAGATAGGCCGAGCTGCGCCAAAATGCGAGTCTCCAGCCCCTCCATAATTTCGGCTTCGTCACTATTCATATGGTCGTAGCCGAGAAGATGCAAGAAACCGTGCACCAGAAGATGGGTCAGGTGGTCGTCGAAACTCTTTTCGAGCTCGATGGTTTCCCGCTCCACAGTCTCCCGGGCGATGATGATGTCGCCGAGCATCGGACCGGGCATCTTGCCGGGCCGAACCGGAAAGGCCGGAAAGGAGAGCACGTTAGTCGCCTTGTCCTTGCCGCGCCATTCGGCATTGATGTCCTGGATCGAGGCGTCGTCGGTGAAGACAAGCGAGACCTCGGGCGGCATCGTCGGGAAGGGCTGTTTCTCGCTGTCGCGGAGATAGATCACGGCTGCGCCGAGCACGCGTTCGCAAAAGGACAGCAGCGTCTCCTCGCCCGGCCAGCCGATGTCGTCGACGCTGATCTGGATGTCGAGTTCTGCCATCAGTCCTGCCGGCTGACCGCTTCGGCTTCGGCGGCATAGGTGGAATCATAGGCCCTGACGATGCGCCCGACCAGCGGATGGCGGACGACGTCGGTATCCTTGAAGCGCACGATCGAGATGCCCTCGACGCCGTTCAGAAGCTGCAGCGCCTCGACGAGGCCGGATTTGACGCCGCGCGGCAGGTCGATCTGGCTCGGGTCGCCGGTGACGATCATCCGCGCATTCTCGCCGAGACGCGTCAGGAACATCTTCATCTGCATCGATGTCGTGTTCTGCGCTTCGTCGAGGATGATGGCGGCGTTGGCAAGCGTGCGGCCGCGCATGAAGGCGAGCGGCGCGATTTCGATGACGCCGGCGGTGATCGCCCGGTCGACCTTGTCGGCGGGGATCATGTCGTAGAGCGCGTCATAGAGCGGGCGGAGATAGGGATCGACCTTTTCCTTCATGTCGCCGGGCAGAAAGCCCAAGCGCTCGCCCGCTTCGACGGCCGGGCGCGACAGGATGATCTTTTCGACCGCGCCGCGCTCCAGGAGCTGGGCGGCATGGGCGACGGCGAGATAGGTCTTGCCGGTGCCGGCCGGGCCGACGCCGAAGACCAGCTCGGCACGCTCCAGCGCCCGGATATAGGCGTCCTGCGTCGGGGTGCGGGCAATGATCGTCTTCTTGCGGGTGGAAACCTGCGCCATCGTCAGCTTGGCCTTGCGCTCCATGGTGGGAAGGCTGAGCTGATCGTCGGCGGCGACCGCCATGCGGATTGCGCCCTCGACGTCGGATCGTTCCACGCTGCCGCCTTTCTGAAGTTTTTCATAGAGATAGTCGAGCGTACGCCGCGCCTGGTTGGTGGTCACGACATCGCCTGTGATGACGACCGAATTGCCGCGGGCCCGCGCATCGATGTTGAGCCGTTCCTCGAGCAGCTTGAGGTTCTGGTCGAATTGACCGAAAAGCTCGCTGGCGAAGCGGTTGTTCTCGAACGTCAGGACGAAGTGATTGGAGTCGCTCGGCGTGCGGGGGTGGCGCGGTGAAGAAGAAACCAATTCTTGTCCGTTCAAGCGGTCGGGCTCCTTGGGTTAAACCGCAGCCTCTGCGCGTTCGGCAAACAGGCTGTTGTTTCCGGTTCCGGTGATTCGCACTTTAATAATGTCACCGATTTGCGATGCTTTTGCATCAACATTCACGGATTGAAGCCAGGGAGAACGGCCGATCAGCTGTTCCGGCATGCGACCGGGCTTTTCCAGCAACAGGTCGATCTCTTTGCCGATGCAGGATTCGGCAAATTCCTGCTGCTGCTTCAGGAGAAGCGCTTGCAGGCGTTCCAGCCGTTCTGCCTTGATCTGTTCCGGCACCTGGTCCTTCAGTTCCGCGCCGGGCGTGCCCGGCCGTGTCGAGTATTTGAACGAAAAGGCCTGTGCATAACGGACCTCCTCCACAAGCCTGAGTGTATCCTCAAAATCGGCGTCTGTCTCCCCCGGAAAGCCGGTAATGAAATCGCCCGACAGCGCGATATCGGGGCGCACCGTGCGGATGCGCGCAATCAACGCCAGATATTCGGCTGCCGTGTGGCGCCGGTTCATGGCTTTGAGGATGCGGTCGGAGCCCGATTGCACCGGCAGGTGCAGATAGGGCATCAGCGCCCGGAGATCGCGATGGGCGTCGATCAGCCGGTCGTCCATGTCGCGCGGATGGCTGGTGGTGTAGCGCAGCCGCGCCAGGCCGGGGATCTCGGCAAGCCGGTAGATCAGGTCGCCGAGGCTCCATGCCTCGCCGCGCGGTCCGGCGCCGTGCCAGGCATTGACGTTCTGTCCGAGCAGGGTGATCTCGCGCACGCCCCCCTCGACGAGCTTTTCGGCTTCCTCGACGATCTGGGCAACCGGCCGCGACACTTCCGAGCCGCGCGTATAGGGCACCACGCAGAAGGTGCAGAACTTGTCGCAGCCCTCCTGCACCGTCAGGAAGGCGGTGACGCCGCGGGCGCGGATCTTCCGGCTCTCGGCAATCGGCAGATGCTCGAACTTGTCCTCGATCGCATAGTCCGTATCGACGACGCGCTGGCCCTCCTTGGCCCGGCGCAGCGCCTCCGGCAGGCGGTGATAGGTCTGCGGGCCGATGACGACGTCGACGGCGGGCGCCCGGCGCAGGATCTCCTCGCCTTCGGCCTGGGCGACGCAGCCGGCAACGCCGATCATCATCTCCCGTCCGTCCGCCCCCTTCTTCTTTTTCATGTCGCGCAGCCGTCCGAGCGCCGAATAGACCTTCTCGGCCGCCTTCTCTCGTATATGGCAGGTGTTGAGCAGAACGAGGTCCGCCTCTTCCATATCTTCGGTCGGTTCATAGCCGTCGCGGGCGAGCGCATCGCTCATGCGCGTGGAATCATAGACGTTCATCTGGCAGCCATAGGTCTTGATGAAGACCTTGCGGCTGTTGGAACCATCGCGGAGCGTCGGCTCCGGGGCCTGAAGGAGGGCGTTGTCCTGTGTCATGGCGCGCTATTTAGTGGTTTTTGCCGCCTGAGAAAATCGAAATCTTCTTTCAGGAGATTTCCCG
Source organism: Rhizobium acidisoli (assembly GCF_002531755.2). Lineage (NCBI taxonomy): Bacteria > Pseudomonadati > Pseudomonadota > Alphaproteobacteria > Hyphomicrobiales > Rhizobiaceae > Rhizobium > Rhizobium acidisoli. The sequence goes on from NZ_CP034998.1 coordinate 18,718, forward strand.
CCCACGCAGGCGGCTATTTAAGAGGTTGCGGATGCGCGAGGCGATGGTCGCGCTCACCTCCTTGCGATTGGTGTCGGAGCGGTATTCCACCGCCTCACCGAAGGAAACCTCGGCGTCGATCGCGCCGCATCGCACGATATCGATCAGGTGCGGCAGCAGCTCGATATCCCCCGGCCAGGCGGCGAGCGGCCGGTGATAGCGGCCCATGGCGATGCCGTGCACTCTTGTATAGGCAACCGCCACCGGCTGCACCACGACGGTTCCTGTGGGCGAAGCGGGCACGGCCATTGCAGCAGCGCCAAACAGCGAGGACTTGACCTCCAGCAGCCGGTTGCCGTCCGAGGTCGTGCCCTCGGGGAAGAGCACGACGATCTCGCCGTCGGCCATGCGCCCGGCGATCTCGTTTGCCTGATGGCCGGTCTTGCGCCTCTCCTCGCGAACGACGAAGACGCTCTTCTGCAGCTTGGCGAGTGTGCCGAAGATCGGCCATTCCGCCACTTCGATCTTGGCGATGAAGGCGACGTCGGCAACCGCCGACAGCACCATGATATCCATCCAGGAGGAATGATTGGAGCAGAGCATCAGCGGTCGGCGCGCTTCCAGCTGGCCGGTGACGCGGACGCGGATGCCGAGACAATAGCAGATGATACGGTGCCAGACGCGCGGCAGCCGGCGCCGAAGCCGCCAGTCGAAACGCAGGGCGAGCAGCTGCAGCGGCACGAGCACGATGCTGACGATCAGGATGACGACCGCAGCACAGGCAATGCGCAGCCAGGCGATCAAATGCTGGTCTCCCCGGCGGCCATTGCTTCAGAGGTCTTCCTTCTTCAGCGGAACGCCGTAGAGTTCCAGCCGGTGGTCGACCAGCTTGAAGCCGTGCTCGCGGGCGATGCGCTCCTGCAGCGCCTCGATCTCCGGCGAGCGGAATTCGATGACCGTGCCGGTCTTCAGGTCGATCAGGTGGTCGTGATGCTCTTCCGGCACCGTTTCATAGCGCGAGCGCCCGTCGCGGAAATCATGGCGGGCGATGATGCCGGCATCCTCGAACAGTTTTACCGTGCGGTAGACGGTCGAGATCGAGATCTTCGCATCGACCTTCACCGAGCGGCGGTAGAGCTCTTCGACATCGGGATGGTCTTCCGAATCTTCGAGGATGCGCGCAATCACGCGGCGCTGCTCGGTCATGCGCATGCCGCGTTCGGTGCAAAGCTCCTCAAGGGTCTTGGCTACATCAGGCATGGCCCGCCTTCAAAAGATATTCGTCCTGCGACAATGCCGGACGGCGTTTGCGCCCGCCAGCATGTCCCTCTCTGTCAGGGAACTAGCGAAGAACGCGCTTCATGACAAGCGCCGTGGAGAGGGCGCCGTTTTCCTGCTTGTAATAACCCTTGCGTTCCCCGACCTTTTCGAAGCCGAGCTTGCGATAGAGGCCAAGCGCTGCCATATTGCCGTCGTCGACCTCGAGAAACATGCTCTCGCCGCCGCGGGCGCGGGCTTCCCGCATCGCCGCCTGCATCAGCCGCCAGCCAAGCCCGGCGCGGGCGACCTTCGCCTGCACGGCGATCGTCAGGATCTCCGCCTCGCCGGCGACGTGGCGGGCAAGGATGAAGCCGGGCAGCGGCTTTTTCAGGATGGCGTTGGTCTGACGGGCGACGAAGCCGAACACGGTGTCCTGCATCAGGAGGCCGTGAAATTCACCATCGCCCCAGGGCCGGGCAAAACGCTCGCCGTGCAGGACGGCGACATCGCGGCAATCCTCGCGCTCCATGGCGATGATCTCGAATTCCGGCTTCAGCGTCAGATAGGCTTCCAGCATCGTCATACTCGTCGGGCAATCGCATACCCGGCCTGCGGCTTGGCATCGGGTCCGCGCAGATAAAGGGGCTTCGGCTTTCCGGCATCGGGGGAGGCGGCAGCACCGAGGCGCGCCACGACGGAGATCGGGAAATTGTTGCTGTGATCGCCATCAGCGCCCGCCTTCAGCAGCGGCGTCGCCGAACCGGTGATCTCGCCGTCGAAACCGGCGGCAAAAGCCTGCGCTTGCGCCACGCTGAGCGCCCGTGGCGCGTCGAGCGGCGAACCGTCCGGTGAGAAGGACTGGAGGTAGATTTCGTCCCGCTTGGCGTCCATCGCGGCCAGCACGGCGTGGCCGGGCGTCTTTTCGCGCTGGGCTGATGCCATGACCTCGAGCGTGGTGATGCCGACGGCGGGCACGTTGAGGGAAAGCGCAAAACCGCGGGCTGCGGCAACGCCGACGCGGATACCGGTAAACGAGCCGGGACCGATGGTGACGGCAATGCGGTCGATATCGGAAAGCGTCATATCAGCCTGATCGAGCGCGCGATCGACGATACCGATCAAATGTTCAGCATGCCCCTTGCCGATCATGTCCGATGCCTCCCCCAGCATCGTATTCCTGCCGCTGTCGTAAACGGCGGCAGCGCAGTCTACACCTGCCGTGTCGAGCGCCAGAACAATCATGCCATCAATTTCCGAAAAATCTATTGTCGCCCGATGATAAATTCATCCGGCCGAACGGGAGATGAACGGCCGGACGAACTCACGTTTTTAAGCGGCAATCACTTCCTGCACTTCCGGAACGAAATGGCGCAGCAGGTTCTGGACGCCGTGCTTCAGCGTTGCCGTCGAAGACGGGCAGCCGGCGCAGGAACCCTTCATGTTCAGATAGACCTTGCCGTCCTTGAAGCCGCGGAAGGTGATGTCGCCGCCGTCCTGGGCAACGGCGGGGCGCACGCGGGTCTCCAGCAGCTCCTTGATGGTCAGCACGATCGACTCGTCGCCTTCGTCAAAAAACTCGTCGCCGGCGTCGACGTCTTCGGAGAGGATGGAGGCATCGCCCATGACCGGCTTGCCCGACATGAAATGCTCCATGATCGAGCCCAATATAGCCGGCTTAAGATGCTGCCATTCGGCATCGTCCTTGGAGACGGAAATGAAATCATAGCCGAAATAGACGCCGGTGACGCCTGGTATTTCGAACAGGCGGGCAGCGAGAGGCGAAGCTTCGGCCTCCTCGGCACTGCGGAACTCGGCCGTGCCGTTTTCCATCACCACCTTGCCCGGCAGGAACTTCTGCGTGGCGGGGTTCGGCGTGGCTTCGGTCTGAATGAACATCTGGGTCTCCATGCGGCCGGCCCATGCCACGCCGTCTTTAGAACTCTTCAAAAGAAGATAAGCCGATTGCCGGTGCCATTCAAGAGATTTTTACTCAAGAAATTATCAGCAGAGGGCGTCGATTTCCTCATTGGTCAGCGTATCCGGCAGCACAGTGACCGGGATCGGAAACGCCGCCGCGCGGCCGGCGATCGACGAAACCAGCGGTCCCGGACCTTCCTTCGCCGAACCGGCGGCCAGAACGAGGATCGCCACATCGCGGTCGTCCTCGATCACGGCATTGATCTGTTCGGCCGCACCACCTTCGCGGATGACGATCTCCGGCTCGATGCCGATCGTCTCGCGCACGATCTGGGCGATCTTGGCAACGACTGCCTCGGCCTCCTCGCGCGCCTCGGCCCGCATGATCGCCTCGACGCCGAGCCATTGCTGGAAATCCCCGTCGGGAATGACGTAGAGCAGCACCAGCCCGCCATTGGAATTCTTCGCGCGCCGGCCGGCATAATGAACGGCGCGCTGGCATTCGGGTGTACCGTCGATCACCGCCATGAATTTGCGGCGATGACCTTCGAGCCGTGAGAGTCGCTTCGATACCATGGCGCGGACTCTGACACCCGAAGCGGAAAATTTGCAAGCCCAGTTTTTCCTCTTCTCCCCCCGGGAGAAGGTTCCCTTCGCCCCTAAGCGGGAGAAGAAGAGATCACCCTCAGTAGAGGAAGCCGATCACGTCGCGGACCTGGCGCATCGTCACCTCGGCGCGGGCCCTGGCGCGTTCGCCGCCCTTGCGCAGGATGGCGTCGATATGGCTGGTATCGTCCATCAGCCGGCGCATCTCGCCGGTGATCGGCGCCAGCACATGGATGGCGAGATCGACCAGCGCCGGCTTGAAGACGGAGAATTGCTGGCCGCCGAATTCGGCAAGCACCTCGGCCTTCGATTTGTCGGTCAGCGCCGCATAGATCGCCACCAGATTGTCGGCTTCCGGCCGGCCCTGCAGCCCGTCCACCTCGCTCGGCAAGCCGTCCGGATCGGTCTTTGCCTTGCGGATCTTCTTCGAGATCGCGTCCTCGTCATCCATCAGGTTGATGCGTGAGAGATCGGACGGATCGGATTTCGACATTTTCTTGGTGCCGTCGCGCAGCGACATGACCCGCGGCGCCGGTCCGCCGATCAGCGGCTCCACCATGGGGAAATAGGCATGCACCGGCTCGTTGCCGACGGTGATGTCGACGCCGTAGCCGGTCTTGCGAATATGCTCGGCATAATCGAGGTTGAACTTCATCGCGATATCGCGGGCAAGCTCCAGATGCTGCTTCTGATCCTCACCAACAGGCACATGGGTGGCGCGGTAGACAAGAATATCGGCGGCCATCAGGCTCGGATAGGCGTAAAGGCCGAGCGAGGCCTGCTCGCGGTCCTTGCCGGCCTTGTCCTTGAACTGCGTCATGCGGTTCATCCAGCCGATGCGGGCGACGCAATTGAAGATCCAGGCAAGTTCGGCATGCTGCGGCACGGCCGACTGGTTGAAGACGATATGCTTTTCCGGATCGATACCGGCGGCGATGAAGGCGGCGGCGATCGAGCGCGTCTGGCCGGGCATGTCCTCATGCACGAGCTGGGCGGTGAGCGCATGCATGTCGACGACGCAATAGATGCAGTCATTGCCTTCCTGCAGCGCCACGAAGCGTCGGATCGCGCCGAGATAATTGCCGAGATGCAGATTGCCGGTCGGCTGCACGCCGGAGAATACGAGTTTCTTGAATTCGCTCATGTCGTCCTCAATAGGCTGGTGGAGGGCCCACAGCTTTGGTTTGCTGCATGGCAGCAGGGTTGTTCGCCCATGTTGCTAACGCCGCGGCTTATGCACGGGCAACCGGCCGCAATCAAGGGGTTTGGCCTGCGGCATGCTGGATCAGATCGAAGCTGTTGCCGTAGGGATCGGCAAACACCGCGACCGTGCCGTAAACCTCATGCCGCGGCTCTTCCAGAAAGCGCACGCCGGCTGCAAGCATCGCGGCATGGTCGCGGGCGAAATCATCGGTCTTCAGAAAGAAGCCGACACGGCCGCCCGTCTGATTGCCGATCGCCGCCCGCTGCGTCTCGTTTGCGGCCTGCGCCAGCAGAAAGGCTGCCCCGTCTCCAACCATGGCTCCTCCTCTGGGCTTCACCACCACCCAGCGCTTGCCCTCCGGCTGCGGCTCGTCCTGAAGGCAGTCGAAACCGAGGGCGCCGCAATAGAAAGCCTTGGCGCGGTCGTAGTCGTCGACGACGAGGGTGACGAGGAAAAGCGACTGGATCGTCATGTCATATCTCCTGATTGAGATGTTTATTCCTGGTTGGTTCGGTAATATCCGTTATTTTAAGCCGAATTGATCAAGCGCCTTACTTATAATTGAGTATAAAATTTCACAGAAAAGCTTTTATTGAATTGAAAATCCTCGACCGCGCAGGGGTGTGCGATGGCCGCCCTGTCAACCGCCAGGAGGAACCATGCAGACCGCCAGTTTGCTCACCATGGCAGGCCTTTTCGCCCTACAATCCGCAACCAGCGCCGTCGGTCAAGACAGCAAACGGCCGGTCATTCATCTTCCCAAGCAGGAGGCGCGTCTCGCCTACACGGTCCAGACCGTCAGTGTCCGCACCGGCTGTTTTCCCGCAAGTCTTCAAGCGGTGCTGTCGCATATCGCCGCAAAAACTGGACGCCGGCCGATGATCACCTCCGGCCTCCGGTCGCATCCCCGCCGCCATGGCTCCCTGCATGGAAAATGCCTGGCGGCCGATATCAGGATGCCGGGCCTGTCGGAACGCTCCATCATCGCAGCCGCCAGAAGCGCGCCCGGCATCGGCGGCATCGGCACCTATTGCAACGGCATCGTTCATGTCGATGTCGGGCCGCAGAGGCGATGGGTGGATTGTTGAAGGTGATCCGGAATGCCACCCCTCACCCTCACCCTTGCCGGGGTCGAGCCACCGGTCTCGACCCGTCCTTCGGACCCCCGTCCTGACGGGGAGAGGGGACGTGCCGCGCGAGAGGGTAGATGGGGACGGAGAGGTTGCGGCATATTTCCTTCGCCCCGTTTACGGGGAGAAGGTGGCGGCAGCCGGATGAGGGGCTGCTCTCGGCAATCTCTCTAGCCTTGCGCATCCTCTGCCGCCGCCGGCTTGCGGTTCAGATTGCGGCGGATCATGCCGAGATCGGCGCCGCCGATCAGGAAGGCGGCGGCGAAATAGACCAGCATGGAAATCGCGATCAGCAGCCCCAGCGTGCCGATCTTGGTCAGCAGCGGCGCGCCTGATGCAAGCCAGGGTGCGAAATACTGCTTGAGGAAGACGATGGCAGCCCCCATCACCGCCGCGGCGACGATCAGCAGGGCGGTGCGTTTTGCCAGCGCCCATTCCCATGTCAGATGTCCGCGGCGCAACAGCGTGGTGAACAGCAGCACGGTGCTGATCCAGCCGGCGGTGGCTTCGGCAACGGCGATGCCGGGCGCGCCCATAAAGGGAAAGAGGGTGAGCGCCGTGGCGCAGTTGGTGGCAACGGCGACCGCCGAGAAGCGCATCGGCGTCTTGGTGTCCTCGCGGGCATAGAAGCCCGGCTGCAGCGCCTTGATCAGCACGAAGGCCGGCAGGCCGATGCCGTAGATCGCCAGGATCGCGCCGACGACGGCGGTGTTTTCCTGATGGAAGGCGCCGCGCTCGTAGAGCACGCGGATGATCTCGTCGGAGAGGATCCACAGCGCGAAGGCGGCGGGGATCGTCAGGAACAGCACGAATTCGATCGAGCGGTTCTGCAGGTTTCCGGCTTCGCGCAGGTTGCCGCCCTTCAGCGCCCGCGCAAGTTCCGGCAGCAGCACCACGCCGACGGCGACGCCGACGACGCCGAGCGGCAGCTGATAGATCCGGTCGGCATATTGCAGGGCTGCGATCGCGCCGTCGCGCGACGAGGCGATTGCCTGGCCGATCAGCTGGTTGATCTGGGTAATGCCGCCGGTCACCGCGGCCGGCACCGCAAGGATCAGCAGCCGCTTGACGTTCGGCGTCATCTTCGGGAAGCGGAAGCCGATGCTCATGCCGGCCGCAAGCACGCCGATATAGACGACGGCGAGCTGCAGCACGCCGGCGGCAAGGACACCCCACGACAGGTACCATGCCGTCGCCAGCGGATCGGCGCCGGTATAGAGCGCATAAAACAGCGCCCCGATCATCACCACGTTCAGGAAAACCGGCGCGATTGCCGCGGCAAAGAAATGATGCAGCGAATTCAGCATGCCGCTCATCATCGCCGTCAGCGACATGCACATCAGATAGGGAAACATCACCGCCGCCATGCGGATGGTGATCGAGAACTTGTCGGGATCGTCGGCAAAACCCGGCGCGATGACGAAGCGCACCAAAAGCGGCATGGCAAGCTCCATCACGATGGTGATGAGGAGCAGCACCGAAAACAGCACGCCGAAGACTTCCTCCGAAAAGCGCTTGGCGCCCTCCGTGCCGTTCGCCTCGATCTCCTTGGCAAAAAGCGGCACGAAGGCGGCGTTGAAGGCGCCCTCGGCAAACAGCCGGCGAAACAGGTTGGGGAAGCGGAAGGCGGCGTAGAAGACGTCGGCCATCGGCCCGGTGCCGAGTGCGGCGGCCATCAGCGTTTCGCGGGCGAAACCGAAGATGCGGCTGCCGAGAGTGGCGCCGCCGACGGTTGCGAATTTCTTGACGAGGCTCATGCGTATTGGCTCATGCGGGGGAATCGGCTTTCTTCTCGGCTGACGGCGATGTCCGGGCGGTGGCGGCCGGCGCGATGATGCCGGAGGGCATGCGCTCGCGCAGTTCGTCTTCCTCCTCGGCCATGACGGCCTTCATCCGGGCGGTGATATTGGCGCGCTTGCTGTCGCCGGAGATCTTCTGTCCCACAAGGTCGGTGACGTAGAATGTGTCGATCACCTTCTCGCCGAAGGTTGTGATGCGGGCCGACTGGATGTCGAGCGACAGATCGGAGAGCACGGCGGTGATCTCAGACAGGAGGCCCGGCCGGTCGAGGCATTCGACCTCGATGACCGTGAACTTGTTCGACAGGCTGTTGGTGATGTTGACCGACGGCGGAATGACGAAGGCCTTGCTCTTTTTGCGATTGCGCGCCCGCGTGGCAATGACCTCCGGCAGCCGCTTGCGGCCGGACAGCACGTCCTCGATCATCCGTCCGATCGTCGCGGCTCGACGCAGCTCGTCGGCATCGTCGGTAAATTCGCGGCTGACATGGATGGTGTCGAGCGCCCGACCGTCCGACGTCGTGAAGATCTGCGCGTCGACGATGTTGGCGCCGGCCGCAGCACAGGCGCCGGCGATAACGGCGAGCAGGCGCGGATGGTCGGGCGACAGCACGGTGATTTCGGTGATCGCGTGGAAGCTGTCGGTGCGCACCGTGGTGGCGAGCGCCTGGCCTGATTTGTCGGCCTGGCGGATGAAATGGGCATGGCGGATCTGGTCCTCAAGCGGCACGGAGAGCAGATAGGGCTGGTAGTGCAGCTTGGTATAGGTATTGCGGTCCTTCTGGCTCCAGTCGGCAAGGGCGGCATGCAGCGCCTCGGCGGCGGCGTTGGCGCGCTCCTTGCGGGAGACTTCCGAAAAGCCGCCGGCCAGCAGCAGTTCGGTTTCATAATAGAGCGTGCGCAGAAGCTGGCCTTTCCAGCCGTTCCAGACGCCGGGGCCGACAGCGCGGATATCGCAGATCGTCAGGATCAGCAGCATTTTCAGCCGGTCGAGCGACTGCACCCGGTCGGCAAAATCGGTGATCGTCTTGCGGTCGGTGAGGTCGCGGGTCTGCGCCACCATCGACATGGTCAGATGTTCCTCGATCAGCCAGACGACGATTTCCGTCTGCTTCTGCGACAGGCCGAAGCGGCCGCAGAGCTTGCGGGCGACGCGGGCGCCGGCAATCGAATGATCCTCCAGGCGGCCCTTGGCGATGTCGTGCAGGAGAACTGCGACAAAAAGCGCCTCGCGGTCTTCGATGCCTGAGAACAGCTTGTTGGCGAGCGGATGCAGATCCTCGGCGCGTGCCTGATCGATCTCGGAGAGCACGTCGACGGTGCGGATCAGATGTTCGTCGACCGTATAGTGGTGATACATGTTGAACTGCATCATCGCGACGATCTTGCCGAATTCGGGGATGAAGCGGCCAAGCACGCCGGCCTCGTTCATCCGCCGCAGGATGAGCGCCGGATCGCGCTTCGACGTCAGGATCGACATGAACAGCCGGTTCGCCTCGTCGTTTTCCCTGAGCCGATTGTCGATCAGGGCAAGCGAACGAGTGACGCGTTTCAGCGCGTCCGGATGGAATTCCAGCCCGTTGATGTCGGCGACGTGGAAGAGCCGGAGGATGCTGACGGGATCGCGCTTGAACACGTCGGCATCGGCAAGCGCGATGCGGCCGCGATCCTCGACGAATTCGACGCTGCCGGCGATCTTGCGGTTGCGATGGGTGAAGCGGCTGATGACGCCGGTCAGGCCCGGGATCGACTTCGCCTGCTGGTCTTCAAGTGCGGCGCAAAGGATGCGGGTGAGATCACCGACATCCTTGGCGACGAGGAAATAGTGCTTCATGAAACGCTCGACGGCCGAAAGGCCCGGGCGGGTGTGATAACCGAAGGCTTCGGCGATTTCGCGCTGAATGTCGAAAGACAGGCGCTCCTCGGCCTTGCCTGTGAGGAAGTGCATATGGCAGCGCACCGCCCAGAGAAAATCGTCGGCTTTCTCGAGCAGACGGTATTCGTGCTTCGACAAGACGCCGAGCTTGACCAGTTCGGCCTGGTCGCGCACGTGATAATAATATTTCGAGATCCAGAACAGCGTGTGCAGGTCGCGAAGCCCGCCCTTGCCTTCCTTGACGTTCGGCTCGACGAGATAGCGCGTGTCGCCCGCCTTGCGGTGGCGCTCGTCGCGCTCGGCAAGCTTGGCGGCGATGAACTCGGGGCCGGTGCCGGTGACGATTTCCTTGTCGAAGCGGGTCTCGAGCTCGGTTTCCAGCCGCTGCAGGCCGCAGATGTAGCGCATCTCCAGGATGGCCGTGCGGATCGTCATGTCGGACTTGGAAAGCGCGATGCATTCCTCCACCGTGCGGGTGGCATGGCCGACTTTAAAGCCCATGTCCCAGAGCACGTAGAGCATGAACTCCACCGCCTTGTGCGTCTCCTCGGTCGGTCGCGGCGGGAAGAGGAAGAGCAGGTCGATATCCGAGCCGGGCGCCAGCGTGTCGCGGCCGTAGCCGCCGACGGCGGTAACCGCGAACTTGTCCTTCTGCTGCGGAAAGATATGGGCGGTGGCGAACTTGTAGAGGACGGTGATGATCTGGTCCTGCAGCCAGGAAATCCGATAGGCGCAATTCAGCCCGCCGCCATCGGCCATCAGTGCGGCCCGCGCCTTCTGCCGGCCTTCCGTGCTTGCTTTTTTCAGAACCGCCAGCAGGTCGGCGCGCAGCACGTCGGGCCGGTTGCGGTTGGCCTCGGCAACGGCGTCGCACTGCTTCTGCAACAGCTCGACGTCGAGAATATGGGAAAAATCAAGCTCGCGCATCGCTGTCGCCGGGGCGGTTTCCTGTTCATGCCGGGCGGCCGCATCCGGGCTCGCCTCGTGTTTCGTCCGCATGCGCTATAACCCCTTTATCAGGCGATTGACACGGGCCCTCATATTGCAAGAACCTTTAAATTTGGCGAAATGGTGTTGGTCAGCCGCGCGACGGCTTTCCTGAAAACTCAGGTGGTGGCCCGCGCATTCAGCAAATGCAGCACCTGCCGCGTCTCTCTCATGATCTCCTCAAGCGACTGTCTGTCGCACTCGCGATAGCCGGCCTTGGCGATCGACGTTCCGAGTTCCGAGATCATAGCGCAGCAGCGGGTAATTTTCAGCATGCCGATCGGCGACGTCCAGCCGCGCGCATTGCGATCGGCGTCGGCGCGCCGCATCGTGTCGAGCATGGAGCAGATGAGCGAGAGGCGCTCCGTTTCGCGTATCAGCTTTTCCATGAACATCGCGTGCCGCTGCCCTATTTCAATTTTTTCTTGAGGTCGTAAAGCGCGTCCATTGCCTCGCGCGGCGTCATGTCGTCAAGGCTCATCGCCTTCAGCGTCTCCTCGACCTTTGAGGGTCCGCGAGCGGTATCCTCGCGGCGCACCGCCACCTGGAAGAGCGGCAGGTCGTCGATCAGCTGGCTCGCCGGGTTCTTGCGGTCGGCATCTTCGAGACGGGTGAGCACATCGCGGGCCCGCGTCACCACCGAGGCCGGAAGCCCGGCAAGGCGGGCGACCTGGATGCCGTAGGAGCGATCGGCCGCCCCCGGCCCGACCTCATGCAGGAAGATGACGTCGCCGTCCCATTCCTTGACGCGCATCGTGGCGTTCGATAGCCGGCCAAGCTTTTCCGAAAGCACGGTCAGCTCATGGAAATGCGTGGCGAAGAGGCCGCGGCAGCGGTTGGCCTCGTGCAGGTGCTCGACGGAGGCCCAGGCGATCGACAGGCCATCGAAGGTGGCGGTGCCGCGGCCGATCTCGTCGAGGATGACGAGCGAGCGGTCGCTCGCCTGGTTGAGGATCGCAGCGGTCTCGACCATCTCGACCATGAAGGTGGAGCGCCCACGCGCCAGGTCGTCGGAGGCGCCGACGCGCGAGAAAAGCCGGTCGACGATGCCGATATGGGCTGAGGTCGCCGGCACGAAGGAGCCCATCTGCGCCAGGATGGCTATCAGCGCGTTCTGCCGCAGGAAGGTCGATTTGCCGCCCATGTTCGGGCCGGTCAAGAGCCAGATCGCGCCGTCCTTGTCGCCTGCCTTCGGCGAAAGATCGCAATTGTTGGCGACGAAGGGGCCGCCCGCCTGCCGCCGCAGCGCCTGTTCGACGACCGGATGGCGGCCGCCCTCGATGGCAAACATCTTCGAGCCGTCGACCTGCGGACGGCAATAGGCCTGCTGCTCGGCGAGAAGCGCCAGGCTAGCTGCAACGTCGATGACGGCAAGCGCCCTCGCGCCGGATTTGATCGCCTCGGCTTCCGCAACCACGGCCGCCGTCATCTTCTCGAAAGCGGCGAGCTCGATCGTCAGCGCCCGATCGGCGGCATTGGCGATGCGGCTTTCGAGATCGGCAAGTTCGGTGGTGGTGAAACGCATCGCGCTCGCCATCGTCTGGCGGTGGATGAAGCGGGCCTTGGCCTCAGCCGTGTCCGTCATCGGCGAGGCATTGCCGGCGGTCACCTCGATGAAATAGCCGAGGATGTTGTTGTGCTTGATCTTCAGAGACCGGATGCCGGTCTCTTCGGCATATTGCAGTTGCAGACCGGCGATCACCCGGCGCGACTGGTCGCGCAGCGCCCGGACCTCGTCGAGCTCGGCGCTGGCGCCGTCGCGCAGGAAGCCGCCGTCACGCTTCAGCAGCGGCAATTCGTCGGCAAGCGTCTCGGCCAGCAGGGTTTCGAGCGTTGCGGGAAGGGCCCGCAGCCCGGACAGTGCCTGGCCAAGCTCTTCCGGCAGCATCGCGCTTGCGAGCATGGCTACCACGTCGTTCGCTGCCTGCAGGCCCTGGCGGATGGCTGAGAGATCGCGCGGGCCGCCGCGGTCGAGCGCCAGGCGCGACAGCGCCCGCGGCATGTCGGGCACATGTTTCAGCGTGTCGCGGAGATTGCCGCAGAGCGAGGGTTCGTCGATCAGGAAGCCGATCGAATCGAGCCGCGCATTGATGCGGGCGGGGTCGGTCAGCGGCGACATCAGCCGCTCGGCCAGAAGCCGCGCGCCGCCGCCGGTAACGGTGCGGTCGATCGCTTTCAGCAATGAGCCGTTGCGGTCGCCCGACAGCGTGCGGGCCAGCTCCAGGTTGGCGCGGGTGGCGGGATCGATGAACAGCGTCGACGCCGCACTTTCCCGCTCCGGCTTTCCAAGCGGCGGCCGCTCGGCGATCTGCGTCTTCTCGACATAGGCGACGGCGGCGGCCGCCGCCGCCAGTTCGGCGCGCGAGAAGGTGCCGAAGCCATCGAGCGTCGAGACACCGAAATACCGCGCGATCCGGCCTTCGGCGCTGGCGCTGTCGAAGAGCACGGCAGGCTGCGGCACCGCGGTGCGGCCGAGCACGTCGAAGACCGGCTTGAGTTCCGGATCGTGGAAGATCGTCTCCGGCAGGATCAGTTCGCGCGGATCGATGCGCAGGATATCGGCAAGCAGCCGCGAGGCTTCGGTTTCGGCCAGCCGGAAGACGCCGGTGGAAATATCGATCCAGGCAAGCGCCAGCAAGGGCTCTGCCCCGCCGCGAATGCGGGTCAGCGCCATCAGATAGTTGGATTCCGAGGGCGAAAGCAGCTTTTCCTCGGTGATCGTGCCCGGCGTGACCAGGCGGACGACATCGCGTTTGACGACGGATTTGCCACCGCGTTTTTTCGCTTCGGCCGGATCCTCGATCTGCTCGCAGACGGCGACGCGGAAACCGAGCGAGATCAGTTTCTGCAGATAGTCGTCGGCCGCATGCACCGGAACGCCGCACATCGGGATATCCTGGCCCATGTGCTGGCCGCGCTTCGTCAGCGTGATGCCGAGGGCGCGGGAGGCTTCCAGCGCATCCTCGAAGAACAGCTCGTAGAAATCGCCCATGCGATAGAAGAGCAGCGAACCCGGATTGTTCGCCTTGATCTCGATATATTGCTCCATCATCGGCGTCGCCGAGGCACGGCTTTCCGCCGTGGCAAGCTCGGCAGCCGAAAAGGCTTCATTCTCTGTGTCTATTCGTGCGTTCACGGAGGTGCAGTTTTTCCCAAAAAAACAGGTGCCAACCCTATCCGCGCGCCGCTATAGATGACAACAGCATTTGAGGAAGAGCGAAGCGTCGCCCACAGGACGTTGGAGGATTTATGCCCGATATCGATAAGAAAGACCGGCCGGCGACATCAGTTACCGACCAGGAGGCGCTCGATTTTCACGCCACGGGCCGGCCCGGCAAACTGGAAGTCGTCCCGACCAAGCCGATGGCGACCCAGCGCGACCTGTCGCTTGCCTATTCGCCGGGTGTCGCCGTGCCCGTCAAGGCGATCGCCGCCGATCCGCAGACGGCTTACGATTACACCGCCCGCGGCAATATGGTCGCCGTCATTTCCAACGGCACGGCGATCCTCGGTCTCGGCAATCTCGGCGCGCTGGCCTCCAAGCCCGTGATGGAAGGCAAGGCGGTGCTGTTCAAGCGCTTCGCCGACGTCGATTCGATCGACCTCGAAATCGATACGGAAAATGTCGACGAGTTCATCAACTGCGTGCGCTTCCTCGGCCCCTCCTTCGGCGGCATCAACCTCGAGGATATCAAAGCGCCGGATTGTTTCGTCATCGAAAGCCGGCTGCGCGAGCTGATGGACATCCCGGTCTTCCACGACGACCAGCACGGAACGGCGATCATCGCCGCCGCCGGCCTGATCAACGCGCTGGAACTGACCGGCCGCGACCTGAAGACGACCAAGCTTGTCTGCAACGGCGCCGGTGCTGCGGCGATCGCCTGTATCGAGCTCATCAAGGCGATGGGCTTTGCGCCGGAAAATATCATCCTCTGCGACACCAAGGGCGTCATCTATCAGGGCCGCACCGAGGGCATGAACCAGTGGAAATCGGCGCATGCGGCAAAGACCGATACACGCACGCTTGAGGAGGCGATGGACGGCGCCGATGTCGTTTTCGGCTTGTCGCAGAAGGGCGCCTTCTCGGCCGAGATGATCCGCTCGATGGCGGATCGGCCGATCATCTTCGCCATGGCCAATCCCGATCCCGAAATCACCCCGGAAGAGGTGGCCCGCATCCGCGACGACGCCATCATGGCGACCGGCCGCTCGGACTACCCGAACCAGGTCAACAACGTTCTCGGCTTTCCCTATATCTTCCGCGGCGCCCTCGACGTGCGCGCCTCGACAATCAACGACGCGATGAAGATCGCCGCCGTCAAGGCGCTGGCAAATCTTGCCCGCGAGGACGTGCCGGATGACGTGGTTGCCGCCTATCAGGGCAACCGGCCGCGCTTCGGCTCGCAATACATCATCCCGGTTCCTTTCGACCCGCGGCTGATCTCGGCGATCCCGGTCGCGGTCGCGGAAGCGGCGATCGAAACCGGCGTCGCCCGCAAGGTCATCACCGACATGGCGGGTTATGCCCGCGAGCTTTCGGCGCGCCGCGATCCGATCGCCTCGACGCTTGCCAGCCTCTACGAGCGGGTGCGCCGCCGCCCGAAGCGGATCGTCTTTGCCGAGGCCGAGGAAGAACAGGTCCTGCGCGCAGCACTCTCTTACGCCAACCAGCAGCTCGGCACCGCCATCCTGCTCGGCCGCGAGGACCTGATCCGATCGACGGCCGAACGCGCAGGCATCGATCTCAACCGGCCGGGGCTGGAAATCGTCAATGCTCGTATTTCCACCCGGGTCGAGGCCTATATCGACTATCTCTATGCCAGGCTGCAGCGGCACGGTTATCTCCACCGCGACGTCCAGCGGTTGATCCACAACGACCGCAACCACTTCGCCGCCACCATGGTGGCGCTCGGCGATGCCGACGGCATGGTGACGGGCATCACCCGCAATTATTCGACAGCGCTGGAAGATGTGCGCCGCTGCATCGATGAAAAGCCCGGCCACCGCGTCATCGGCGTCTCGTTGGCGCTCTGCCGCGGCCGCACGGTCTTCGTGGCCGATACCGCGGTGCACGACATGCCGACGGCCGAGCAGCTTGCCGATATCGCCGAAGAGGCCGCCGGTCTGGCGCGGCGCATGGGTTATCAGCCGCGTGTCGCCATGCTTGCCTATTCCACCTTCGGCCATCCCTCCGGCGAACGCTCCGAGCGGGTGCGCGAGGCGGTGAAGATCCTCGACAAGCGCCGCGTCGATTTCGAATATGACGGTGAGATGGCCGCCGATGTCGCACTGAACCGCAAGGTGATGGAGCAATATCCCTTCTGCCGCCTCTCGGGTCCCGCCAACGTGCTCGTCATGCCGGCTTTCCACTCGGCCTCGATCTCGACCAAGATGTTGCAGGAGCTCGGCGGCTCCACGGTGATCGGCCCGATCCTCGTTGGTCTCGACAAGCCGGTGCAGATCACCTCGATGGGCGCCAAGGACAGCGACATCGTCAACATGGCGGCGATCGCCGCCTATGGCGCGGGTTCGTAAACTCTCGGCCTTCCCTGTGAGACGCATTTCGTGCCCGGCCGACAGCACCTCGGCCGGGCACAGCTTTTTGTGGCTTACGCATCCAGGAGACGGTTGAAAGGGTTCATCCGATAAGTCATATAAGTCATACTTTTGATGCGATAATCTTATACGCGAGGCATAATTTAATATTTCATCAGCCGTTTGGGTTCCCATGCCGGAAAATGCATCCGCCAATTTCAGCCCCCGATTTCAGGGGGCAACTTTCGACGACATGGTCGAGGCGCTGACCAAGGGGTTCGGTTCGTTCGACGCATGGCGCCATGGTCGAGAAAAACCCCTCGACTGGAAGGTCGGGTTTTGGGGTGATGAGAGGTTGTCGCTGGTCAGCAACCAGGATTCCGGCGGCTGGGGTGCAAGAACGGGACAGGGAACGCCGGAAACTCTGGCCATCGTCGTTCCGCGCACCGGTGCTCTCGACGCAGCCTTTGGTCGGACTGTGGCCGAAGCGACACCCGGTCGGCTGTTGTTGATGAACAATATCGAGCCGGAACGGGTTTCCGTGAGGGCAGCCCCGCACCGCTCGGACACACTCAGTCTGAGCTG
Source organism: Rhizobium acidisoli (assembly GCF_002531755.2). Classification (NCBI taxonomy): domain Bacteria; kingdom Pseudomonadati; phylum Pseudomonadota; class Alphaproteobacteria; order Hyphomicrobiales; family Rhizobiaceae; genus Rhizobium; species Rhizobium acidisoli. The sequence continues at coordinate 35,596 of NZ_CP034998.1, forward strand.
GACGATCCTGGCGCAGACCGTCGCCTCCGTCTTGGAGACCCCGCTGATCGGGTCATTGGACTTGGTGCCGGTCGTTGATCGTTCCACGGCAGCGGGACAGTTGATCGGCAATCTCGCCCAAACGATGATCATCGGCATGCGCAACAACGGCCCGCTGCTTCACTCGCCGATTGCCATGCTGAACCTGATGCAGATGTTTGCCGATCTGGTGGTGCGCACGATTCCTCATCGGCTCTCGCATCTTCTTGACAAGAAAATCCACCTGATCGCGCCGCGGCACGTCCGTCGGGCAATTGAATTTATGCATGCGAACATCGCACAGCCGTTGACAATGCAGAGTGTCGCGGAGGCGGCAGGCATTTCCATTCGTGCTCTGGAAGTCGGCTTTCGCGCCTTCAAGGGAACCACGCCGTCGGCCTACCTCAGGACGATCCGCCTGCAAGCGGTCCGGGAGGATCTGCGCGATCCTTCAAACCGGCAGCCGTTGCGGGACATCTGTCTGAAGTGGGGATTCTTTCACCTCGGCCGTTTTGCGGCAACCTATCGGGCGGCGTATGGCGAGAACCCGTCGGACACGCGAAGGCGATTCGAGATATGAGGGCGCGCCATCGGCGAGCCTAAAGCGCGTCGCGATCTTTCAGTTTTAATGCACGTCGCCCGGAAGTGTGCAGCGGTTCCGGGATAACGACATGCATCGAAACAAAGAGCTTTAGCTCGCGAAGCGGCCGGCGTCGGCGCCGTAATAATTCAGGTAGCGGTCGGAAATGCTGGAGATCGGCAGCACGATCAGCACGTCGGTCGTGTTGAAGGCGTGATCGATGACGGCGCTGGAGCCGACCATCGCGCCCAAGCGCATGTAACCCTTGATCAGCGGCGGTAGCGCCATCAGCGCCCGCTTCGGGTTGACGGCCTCGACCGGCATCAGGTCCATGTTGCGGGCGAGATGCGGCAATGCGCTGACGGCCCATTCGTTCTTCGCCAGCACATTATGGTAGAGGAAAGACAGCGCCAGCGCATGGCCCTCCAGATAGACGCCGGGGAACGAGGCGCAGCCGAACATGGCGCTGACACCGTGCTTCAGCGCATAGGCCCAGTTGCCCTGCCACAGCAGCTCGACGGTGCGTTTGGTGCGATATTCCGGCAGCACGCAGGAACGGCCGAGTTCCATGAAGCGCTTATCCGGATGTTTGGCAAGGAGGCCCTCGATCTCGAATTCGGAAGCCGAGTAAAAACCGCCATTGGCCATGGCGACATCCTGGCGCAGCAGCCGGTAGGTGCCGACGATCTGGTCTTCCGGGTCACCCTCGATCGTCCGGTCGAGAACGAGAAGATGGTCGCAGAAGGCGTCATAAGCATCGACATCACGCTGGCGGCGCATGGCCTCCAGCGGCAGTTGCGCCTTCATTTCGTCGACGAAGACACGGTAACGCACGGCCTGGGCGGCATCGATCTCGCGCGCCGTGCGGGCAAGTCGGGTTTCCAGATTGCCGATGCGGCCGAGGATGTCGCCGTCCTTCTGCGCAGCCGCCGTCGAGGGCGGTGCAGCCTCGGTGGTGTCACGATTCAGGATGTCGATGGCGGACATGGCGATTCTCCCGTTGCCGGCTTATCGACGCCATAAAACACTTCTCTGCGACAGGAAAGTGACATATTGAATTTGTGAACGCAAGAAGCATGCCGGGCCCGCGGCACGTTATCGCGCCTCCGCCCGGCGGGCGGAAAGTGCGGCGACCGCCTGAACTTCGGTCAGCAGCCGCACCGGGTCGACCGGCTTCACCATCACCCGGTTGGCGCCGTTCAGCAACACCTGGCGGCGCGATTCGTCGCTCTTGTCGGCGGTCAGCACAATCACCGGCACCGAAGCCAGATCGAGCCGTCTTTCGTGGCCGCGCAGGCGTCCAAGCATGTCGATGCCGTTGCCGCCGGGCATCGACAGGTCGCTGATGATGATATCGGGCCGGGCATTCGCCTCGCAGAGAGCGCAATCGAGCAGCGCTTCGAAATCCTCGACATGGCGCACCTCATGCCCGCCCTTTTCGAGCACGACGCGCACCAGCATGGCGTTGATCGGATCGTCCTCGCCAAGCAGGATGTTGAGCCCGCTGGCGGCAACTATCGGCTCCGCCGCCGAAAGGCCGAAGCCCGGCTGGTTGTCGTTCAGCGCGTCGCGCTTCTCCATGCCGCGCATGCGCCCGCGCAGTACGTCGATCAGCGACTGTTCGCGCAGCGGCCGGATGAGCCAGGCATCGAAGAGGTCGAGCGGATGGGCGCTGCGCTCCTCCGGATTGACGAGCAGGACCTTGCGCAGCCCAAGGGCGGCGATTTCGGCGCGATCGGCAAGATGGGCGGCAAATTCCGCCGACATGCGATGGTCGATGATGATATCGGTCGGCCGCTTTCCGCTATTGGCCAAGCCGAGCAGCGTCGCCCGCGCGCTCTCGCCGTCGGCGACGAGATGGCAGAGGCCGCCAAGCGTGGTGATCGTCTCGGCGATGGCGGTGCGCGCAGCACCTGTCGGCGCCAGGAGCACGACGCTGTTGCCGGCAAGCAGTGTATTGCGCCGGTCGGGGCGCTCGCTGCCGATATCGACGGGGAAGCGGATGGTGAATTCGCTGCCTCTGCCCTTTTCGCTGGCAACCGTCAGCGTGCCATTGAATTCGCGCATGATGCGGGCAGAGATGGCAAGGCCGAGCCCGGTGCCGCTGCTCCTGTCGGCAACGGTCCCGCCCTGCTCGAACTCGCCGAAGACGCGCGCCTGCTCCTCCGCCGTCATGCCGGGGCCGCTATCGGTGACGGTGATGGACAGGTCGTCGGCATCGAGCGACACGCGAATGAAGACGCCGCCGACCTGGGTGAACTTCACCGCATTGCCAATGACGTTGAACAGAACCTGGCGCAGCCGCGCCGGGTCGAAGCTCATATTCTCCGGCACATCAGAGGATACCGTGGCGCCGATCTCGATGCCCTTTTCATGCGCCCGGTGGGCGAGCATCTCGACGACGCTTTCCAGAAGCTTGCGCAGCGATTCCGAGCGCGGGTGCAGCGCGAAGCGGCCGACCTCGATGGTGGAGAAATCGAGCAGATCCTCGACCAACTGCGTCAGCGCGTGGCCGGACTGGCGGATATTGGCGAGATAGTCCTGCTGCTCCTGCGTCAGCCGCGTCTCGGCGAGCAGATGCGTCATGCCGAGCAGGCCGGACAGCGGCGTGCGCACCTCGTGGCTGACGGTGGCAAGCAGCCTCGATTTGGCGGCGCTGTTATATTCGGCCTTCTGGCGGGCCTCCTCGCGGCCCTGCGCGATCAACCGTTCGTCGGTCACGTCACGCGCGACACTCTGCAGCAGCAGCCGGCCGTTTGCCGGGTCGCGGGTGACGACGTCGCGCCAGAGAAAGATGCGCTGGCCGTCCGGTGTCGAGATCTCGACATCGAAGCAGTGCGGTATCGGGCCGGGGCGAAAGGCAAGCCCGATCTCCTCGCAACTGTGTCCTTCGGGACGCAGCCGCCCGGTCAGGCGGCGAAACGTATCGTTGGCGGAGATGATGCGCCGGTCCATGCTGCGGCTGACGGTGATATCGCCGAGCACGTCATGGACGTCTGCGAAGAGCTTGGCGCCGTCGTTCCAATCCGGCAGGGATTTGCCGCCGCTAGGGGGCCTGCGCCGGCGAAACATCAGGACGGCATAGCTTGATATGACGGCAAGGCCGAGGACGACAAGACCGCCCGAAAGCAGCAGAGGATCGCCGGCATGAGCAAGCAGCGTCAGGATCAATGCGGCAAGCAGGCCAGCGCCGCCAAGCCAATAGACCAGCAGGCGCCGTGTCGCTGCAGACCCCACCTTGGCGTCGTCGGCCGCTTGAGGCGCCGATGTGCCGGGTCGCGAGAAGAACTCCGCCATCCGCTCTTCACGCGGCTTGGCGGCGGGTCCGCCGAAGGCGGCGGACAATCTTTCCTGCAACTGTCCCAGATTGTGCATGCAATCTGGCTAACATGAGGCCTCTTCCGAATGCCTTCAGGAATTCGATAAGATTTTAGCGGCCGGCCTTTTTCGGCAGCAGCAGCTCGTCGAGAATGACGCAGCCAGCCCCGATGGTGATGAAACTGTCGGCGAGATTGAACACCGCGAAGGACCAGCTGTCGGTGTAAAACAGGATGTAATCGATCACGTGGCCATAGGCGAAGCGGTCGACGAGATTGCCGATCGCGCCGGCGATGATCAGCGCGTAACCGAGATGGGCGAGCCAGCGGTCCTTCGCCGTGCGGTACCACAGCCAGATGACGAAGGCGACGATGATCAGCCGCATGCCGACGATGAACCAGCCATCCATGCCCTCCAGCATCGAAAAGGCGACGCCGAGATTGTAGGTGCGGTAGAGCGCCAGCATCGGAATGACCGGCACGGCCTCCTGCAGCGGCAGGTAATGATCGACAGCGATCTTGACGATTTGGTCGAGGAGAACGGCGACGATGATGAAGAAGAGGATGGGCGCGGGGCGCGAAAACAGCGCGGGGCGGGCAGGCGTCAGTTCGGTCATTTGCCCTCGGCAAGTGAGAGGAGATGGCGGCGCGCCTCGAAAAGCATGACGGCGGTGGCGACGGCGAGGTTCAGGGAATCGGCGCGGCCCTGCTGGGGAATGCGGGCAAGCGCGTCGGCTTGCCCGGCCAGCTGGTCCGGCAGGCCGGATTGCTCATTGCCCATCAGCAGCACGACGGGCTTTTTCCGGTAGTCGATGGTGCGGTAATCGACCGCGCCGGCAAGATGCGTCGCGACCACGGAAACGCCGGCCGATTTCCGCCAGGCGATGAACTCCTCCGGCGCTGCCCGCGCCACCGGAACGGCAAAGACCGAACCCATGGTGGCCCGCACCGTCTCGAGCGAAAAGGGATCGGTCGTCTCTCCGACCAGGATGATGCCGGAAGCGCCGGCCGCATCGGCTGTGCGGATGATGGTGCCGAGATTGCCGGGGTCGCGCACCCGGTCGAGCGCCACCCAGGTCTCGCCATCCCTCGGCCGAATGTCCCGCAGCGGCATCCAGCGCTGCTCGAAGATGCCGACGACCATCTGCGGATTGTCGCGCCGGGTGATCGAGGCGATCACCTTTTCGCTGACTTCGAGCACCAGCCCGCCCGAGGCGACGGTCCTTGCCGCCATCTGCTCGACCAGCGGCTTGCCCTTGGCGGCTTTGGCATAGACCAGCGTGCGGATCGTCCAGCCGAGCTCGATCGCGTCGATGACGAGCTTCAGTCCTTCGGCGAGGAATGTTCCGCTTTCCTCCCGCGACTTCTTGTTCGTCAGCGCCTTGATGTCCTTGATGATCGGATTGGCCAGCGAGGTGACTTCCTTCACCTGTCCGACCCTGCGCGGTCCCTGATCGTGGAAGTCCTTGCTCATTTCGGCACCCAGCGGGAAAAGAGGGAGGTGGAAAGCGCGCGGCCCGGCGTCTTGCCGTCGAGGCCGGCTTCGCGGATGACCAGCTCGCCGGATTCGACCACGCCGCCGGCGCCCCGCATCGTCTCGCGCATCAGCTCGTGGATCGAATAGAAGCTGGCGCGGATCGAATAGGCGGTCAGCACCAGGCCAACGGCCTTCGGCGACAGGATCTCGCGGCAGACATCGAGCATCAAAGGCAGATGCTCGAAGAGATGCCAGACTTCGCCGTTCGGGCCGCGGCCGAATTTCGGCGGATCGGTGAGGATGATGTCGTACTGGCTGCCGCGGCGTTCCTCGCGCAGGATGAATTTCATCGCATCCTCGCAGATCCAGCGGATCGGCAGTTTCTCCATGCGCCCGAGCGCCTGGTTTTCCCGCGCCCAGCCGATCGCCTTCTTCGAGGCGTCGACATGGGTGACTTCGGCGCCGGCTGCGGCGGCAACCAGCGAGGCGACGCCGGTATAGCCGAAAAGGTTCAGCACCTTCAGCGGCCGGCCGGCCTTTTCGACCTGCTCCTTCATCCAGCTCCAGTGCACGATCTGCTCGGGGAAGACGCCGACATGACGGAAAGAGGTGAAACGGCCGAGGAAATCGACGCCAAGCAGGTTGAGCGGCCAGGTCTCTCCCAGCGCCTCCTTCGGAAAGCGCCAGCGGCCGCTGCCTTCCTCGTCGGTATCGCCGGTGAAGACGGCATCGACTTTTTCCCAGACATGCGAGGGCAGCGAAGGCCGCCACAGCGCCTGGCCTTCCGGGCGGATGATACGGTAGGGGCCGTATTGCTCCAGCTTTTCGCCGTTGCCGCTGTCGATCAGGTGGAAGTCGCCGGCCCCGAGCGATTCGAGGATCACCGGCACGCGCTCAGCCGGACGCTCGCCGCTGCGTGTCATCAGCGGCCGTTCGGGGGCGGCAGGCACGGCAGCCTCGCGCGCCGTCTCGCGGGCAGCCGCAGGCCGCGCGACCGGCTTCGGCGGCCGGCCGGCCCGGTCGTCCCTGCGGCTTTCACCGGAAGGACCTGATGTCTTCTTCTGGCCCGGCCGGCGTTCTCTTTGTTTCAACGTGCTCTTCCGCGTCTCTGTCGGGATATGGTGAGAGCGCCTGCATCTTCTACAGCGCCCCTTGAATTATGCAGTAGCCCAGAAAAGCGTGCCGGATCAACTGCGCGCCGGCGCGGCATGTATTTCAAGCCTCCGATGATCGCCTGCGAAGCCAGCTTTCCGCCGCATACAGGGCTGCGACATGCATCGACTGCATGATGACCGTGCCGGACTGCAGGTCGTCGAGGATGGCGGTAAGATCCGCCAACAGCAGCTCGACCTTCTCGCCGGGGTCGAAACGCGGTTCGCCGGCCCGGCTGAGGCCGAGTGCCAGCCAGCTCGTCACCGCGTTGCTGTGGCTTGCGGCATTCGGGTAGGAGGTCAGCAGCTTGACGAAGGTCGAAGCCTCATAGCCGGTCTCCTCCCGGAGCTCGCGCCGGGCTGCCGCCATCGCCGCATCGCCGGTCTTGCTGTCGCCGCGCTCGACACCGCCGGCGACGAGCCCGTGGATGATCTCGCCGCGGCCATGCCGGTATTCCCGCGTCAGCAGCACGCGCCCGTCGGGCATGACAGGGACGACGTTGATCCAGTCGGGATAGTCGAGCACATGGAAGGGCGCGACGACGGTCCCGTCGGCGGTGACGCAATCGTCGCTTCGCAGCCGGATCCAGCGGTCCTCATATGTGATGCGGCTTGCCGTCACGCTCCACGGCTTCAATTCGTCACTCATCGCCAGTTCCTTGCTCCGGAACGAGCGGGATAACATTCCTCTCCGCCTGGCAAAAGCCTTTCCCGCTGGGATAAGGTGAACGAATCGGAGATGGGGCTGTCGAATGGATTTCACCGGCGAAGAACGCATCGCCGCACCGCGGGATGTCGTCTGGGCAGCGCTCAACGATCCCGAGATCATGCGCGGCTGCATTCCCGGCTGCCAGGGCATCGAGCGGCTGTCGCCGGATACCTTCGAGGCGACGATCAAGGTCAAGTTCAGCCTGCTGTCGGCCACCTTCCATGGGCTGCTGACGCTGTCCAATGTCGATGCGCCGAACAGCTACACGCTGTCGGCCGAAGGCAAGGGTGGTCTTGCCGGCTTCGCCAGGGGAGCCGCCGATATCGTGCTCGAAGAATACGGCACTGATACCATCCTGCATTATCGGGCAAAAGCCGAGCTCGGCGGCAGGCTTGCCCAGTTCGGCGCACGCCTGCTCGATGCGACCTCACAGCGGCTCGCCGAAGGGTTCTTTTCGGATTTCAATGCCGCCGTCGTCGCCAAGATGGCGGCCGGCTGATCCCGGCCAGACGCCACGCGCTTTGGGCTTGGCGCGGCATGGACCATGGGTTAAATCGACGTCATGACGTGGACAATCAGGCCGCCGCGGGCGGAAGACCAGGAAATGCTCGCGGAGATTTATCTTTCCGTGCGCCGCGAAACATTCGTCTGGGTCGATCCCGGCAAGTTCCATCGCGAAGATTTCGCCGCCCATACCAATGGCGAGACCGTCTTCGTCTGCGAGCATGAAAAGGGTGGAGTAGCCGGCTTCCTGTCGCTCTGGCCGGCCGATGATTTCATCCACATGCTCTATATCAGCCCGGACTTCCAGGGCTTTGGCGCCGGTACGGCGCTGCTGCAGGCGCTGCCGGAATGGCCAGACCACCGCTACCGGCTGAAGTGCCTGGTGAAGAACCGGCGGGCGAAGGCTTTCTACCTCGCTCACGGTTTCCGCGTGACCGGCAACGGCACGTCGCCGGAGGGCGACTATGAGGAACTGAGCTTTTCCCCGGTCTGACCGCGGCCGAAGCGTCGCCGAAATCGAGCCGGTTATCGTGCGGGCAGCTGCCCGGCGATTTCCTCGGCGCGGCTCTTGTGGCGGTCGGCCTCGCCCTGCCAGCGGATGGCTTCCTTGGCCTCGGTGCGGGCGCGTTTGCGGTGTTTGCCCTGGCTGAACCAGGTGGCGGCCGAGCCGATCAGCATGCCTGCGATCAGCGCAACGACCAGGAAGACGAAGAAGGGTGCAGAAACCGCAAGCACCTGATCTTCCGGCCGGAACGGATTGAAGGCGAGCGTGACGCTTTGCCGGTTGGCGACGCAGAAGACGATGAGGATGACGCCGAGCGGCAGCAAAATCAACAGGTTGACGATCTTCTTGGCCATTGGAGGTCTCCATGCGTCGGATGGCGCCGCCCGTTCTGAGCTGCGCAGTGTAACTACGCATCGGCCCCGAAAATCGATTCCGATTTTCGGGGCCGATGCGTTAGCAGAATAGGAAAACGGTCTTCGAGATCAAGTGCGGATTCGCCGCAGGCGGCGTGCGCCGATCAATCCTCTTCGTCGGCCTGGCCTGGATTGAGGCGCTCGCGCAGCTCCTTGCCGGTCTTGAAGAAGGGAACCCACTTCTCCTCGACGAAGACGGTATCGCCGGTGCGCGGGTTGCGGCCGGAGCGGGACGGGCGGTTCTTGACCGAAAACGCGCCAAAGCCGCGCAATTCGACGCGGTTGCCCGCAGCCAGTGCATCCGTGATCTCGTCGAGAACCGCGTTGACGATATTCTCGACGTCGCGATGATAGAGATGCGGGTTGCGCGCTGCAACAATCTGCACCAATTCGGACTTGATCACGTTCGCCCCCTTAAATTATTGATTTCTTATCAATCGCGGCCAACCTGCCAAACTGAAAGCAGCCCGTCAAGAAGCAACTTTGGGGGCAGGATTCCATTGATATCCTGGCCTTTCAAGAGATCATCATAACCGAAGATCGTAATCAACCGCGAAACAGCCCCAGCGAGCAGAAAGGGTGTATTGCTCTTCTTGTCCCAGTCGACCATCGGCAGGTCGGCGTCGACGCCGCGCGATTTGAGATAGGCCCGGATTTCCGGCTCGCCGCCGATCGTATCGACGAGTTTCACCTTGAGCGCCTGGCGGCCGGTATAGATCGTGCCGTCGGCGAGTTTGAGCACCTCGTCGCGCGGCAGCTTGCGCCGGTCGGCGACCAGATCGACGAACCAGTTATAGCTGTCGACCACCATGTTGCGGATCATTGCCTTGGCCTCCTCGCTCGCTTCATGGAACGGTGAGGGCTCGGCCTTCAGCGGCGAGGATTTGATCTCCTGCAGCGAGACGCCGATCTTGTCGAGCAGCGGCTGGATCTGCGGATACTGGAAGATGACGCCGATCGAGCCGGTGATCGAGCTGTCGCCGGCAATGATCGTATCGCCGGCGGTGGCGATCATGTAGCCGGCGGACGCGGCAAGCGTGCGCACGTCGGAGACGACGGGTTTCTTGGCTGCGATCGCGCGGATCGCCTTGAAGATCTTTTCGCCGCCATAGGTGGTGCCGCCGGGCGAGGAGATCGAAATCACCGCGGCCTTCACCTGATCGCTGGTCTCGACCTTCTTCAGCCGCTCCAGAAGCTCGTCATCGTCGACGATCAGCCCCGATATCGTCACATGGGCGATATGCGGGCGCTCCGTTCCGGCATTGCCGAAGGCGAAGCTGTAGAAGGCCAGGCCAAGCGCCACGATGAGGGCGACCGCGGCGATACGCCAGAAGCCGAGCTTGCGGCGCAGCCGCCGACGATCGGCGATGATCGAACTGTCCATGAGAAACCTCCAGCGCTGGCCCGGCATCGGCATGCCGCCGATCGATCCGGTGAAATAGGTGGCAGCGGCGCGTACGAATGCCACTTTTTGATGTTTTTCCGTTTTGTTGCTTGTTGCAGAAAAAATTCCATATTGGCAAGCCAATGTAATAATGCGAAACGAACTGTGATTGGCGGCCGGCTTTGTTACGAGGCGCGGCAATCACCGCACATGGAACGAGACCTATGCTCGATACCCTGAAGAACAACGGAAATGCCGCCTATGCGGGCTCCGGCCGGAGCGCCTATGGCGATGCGTTGTTCCATTCCGCCCGCGTGCGGCGGCTGAAGATTTTGCTGCCGGTGGCAGCCCTCATCATCGCGGCAGCCCTCCTGGCGGTGGCGTTGGTCAGCATCTATCTGCCCGAAAACGTCAAGTTCGAAGGCGCCAAGATCGAAAACGGCAAGGTCGTGATGGAAAAGCCGGCGATCGCGGGCCGCAATTCCGACGGCATCAATTATTCGATGCTCGCCGAGCGGGCGTTGCAGGATATCCGCAATCCCGATCTCATCACGCTGGAGACCATCAAGGCTGCCGTGCCGATGAATGACGGCCTGATCGCCCGCGTCGTCGCCTCGACCGCCGATTACAACCGCGCCACCGACAACCTGCATATGACCGCTCCTTTCACCCTGGTGCTCAGCAGCGGCCTCAACGCGAATTTCCAGTCCGCCCGCCTCGATATCAAGGGCGGAAACATGCGCAGCGACGACCCCGTCACCATCACCAAGGACAATGCCTCCATTGTTGCGAAGACGCTCCAGATAACCGATAAGGGGCGGGTGATCACATTCGAGGGGAATGTTCGCATGAATGTCGATCCATCCACCATCCATAAACAGGGCACTTAACCAGCCGGGTCATCCATGACAAAAGATTGTCGCATTTCCACTTGCAAGACTGGCTTGGCGTTCATTGCCGGCGCATTTGCCCTTGTTCTGACGGCCTCGGGCGCGGGCGCGCAGCAGGCGGCCACGATGTCGGGCATGAAGCTTTCCAACGACCAGCCGATCCAGATCGAAAGCGACAAGCTGGAAATCCACGATCAGGAACACACCGCTTTGTTCACCGGCAAGGTCAAGGTCGTCCAGGGGACGACGACGATGCAGTCCGGCAAGATGACCGTCTATTACAAGGACAAGGCGGCAAAGCCGGCCGCCGACGGCACGCAGCCGGCCGCCCAGCCGCAGCAGTCGGCCTCGCTGGCATCGGGCAGCGCCGATATCGACAAGATCCTGGTGACCGACAAGGTCCTGCTGACATCGGGCACGCAGACGGCGACCGCCGATGACGGCAAATTCGATATGGCCTCGCAGACATTCATCCTCACGGCGGATCAGGGCAACAAGGTTATTCTGTCGGATGGGCCGAACGTCTTTACCGGCTGCAAACTGACCGTTCACATGCAAACCGGTCAGGCGGAGCTTGAAAGCTGCGGCGGGCGTGTCCAGATTCAGCTCGATCCAAAATCGCAGCCGAATGCGCAGCAGAAGCAGAACTGAGAAGCCGGCCTCCCACGTGAAATTATCATCGCTATCCACCATGTTCGGCCAGCCCGAGCCACAAGCTGCGGGCGGCGCCGACAAAAGCCGCTATCAGGGAACGTTGATCGCACGCGGTCTGACGAAGACCTATGCGACGCGGCGCGTCGTCAATGGCGTCTCGCTGGTGGTGCGCCGTGGCGAGGCCGTCGGCCTGCTCGGCCCGAACGGCGCCGGCAAGACCACCTGTTTTTACATGATCACCGGCCTCGTGCCGGTGGATGAAGGCACGATCGAGATCGACGGCAACGACGTCACGAAAATGCCGATGTACCGCCGCTCCCGCCTCGGCGTCGGTTACCTGCCGCAGGAAGCCTCGATCTTCCGCGGCCTGACGGTGGAAGAAAATATCCGCGCCGTCCTTGAAGTGCACGTCAAGGATAAGGCCGAGCGCGAGCAGAAGCTGAACGAGCTGCTGGAAGAATTCCATATCCAGAAGCTGCGCAAGAGTGCGGCAGTTGCCCTGTCGGGCGGTGAGCGCCGCCGTCTCGAAATCGCCCGCGCCCTGGCGACCGACCCGACCTTCATGCTGCTCGACGAGCCCTTCGCCGGCGTCGACCCGATCTCGGTCGCCGACATCCAGAATCTCGTCCACCACCTGACGGCGCGCGGCATCGGCGTTCTCATCACCGACCACAATGTGCGCGAGACGCTGGGCCTGATCGACCGGGCCTACATCATCCATGCCGGTGAAGTGCTGACCCATGGCCGGGCGAATGACATCGTCAACAATCCGGAAGTGCGCCGGCTTTACCTCGGCGATAATTTCAGCCTCTGAACGGCCGATCCTTCAGAAATTCACCTTGCGGCATAGTTCCGCTTGACCAAATACAACAAAAGAGCAATTTTTGGGCCAAGTTGGATTTCCGTGGCCTGAAGCCTTGATCGGACGCGGTTTCCCGGAGGAATTGAGGGAGTTTCGCGTCCGTCATGGCACTGTCCGCCAGTCTTTTCCTGCGCCAGAACCAATCGCTGGTGATGACACCGCAGCTGATGCAATCCATCCAGCTGCTGCAGATGACCCATGTCGAACTCACTCAGTTCATCGCCCAGGAAGTGGAGAAGAACCCGCTGCTCGAATTTCCGTCGAATGACGGCGAGGCGGGCGCCGAACGCGGCGAATCCGAGGACGAGCCCTATGGTCATTCTCCGGAAGATGCGGGCTCGGACGACGGCTACGACAACCGCACCGACGCGCTCTCCAGCGACTGGTACGACAATGGCGGCAGTGCCAGCACCAGCCGGCTGAACGACGAGCTCGACGCCAACTATACCAATGTCTATCCCGATGACGGCGCGCCGCAGCGCCTCGATGCGCCCGAACTCGTCGGCCAGTGGAAATCGATGCCAGGCAGCGGCGGCGAGGGCGCCGATTACGATCTCGACGATTTCGTCGCCGGCCAGGTGTCGCTGCGCGATCATCTCGCCCAGCAGATCCCCTTCGTCCTGCCCGACATGGCCGATCGGCTGATTGCCCAGAACTTCGTCGATCAGCTCGACGATGCTGGTTATCTGCAAGTCGATCTCGTCGAGACCGGCGAGCGGCTGGGCACGAGCCTGACTGCGGCCGAGCGTGTGCTTGCCGCCCTTCAGACGCTCGATCCGCCCGGGGTTTTCGCCCGCAGCCTCTCGGAATGCCTGGCGATCCAGCTCAGGCAGAAGGACCGGTACGACCCCGCCATGCAGGCGCTGGTCGAAAATCTCGAACTGCTGGCGCGGCGCGATTTTGCCACGCTGAAGCGGCTCTGCGGCGTTGATGAGGAAGACCTTCTCGATATGCTCGGCGAAATCCGGCAGCTCAATCCCAAGCCCGGCAGCGGTTTCGAGACCGGCGTTTCCGAAGCGATCATGCCCGATGTGGTCGTCCGGCCTTCCCTCGAGGGCGGCTGGCTGGTCGAGCTCAATCCGGATACGCTGCCGCGCGTCTTGGTCAACCAGTCCTATTTTGCCCGGGTGACCAAGAATGGCGACGATCACGCCTTCCTTTCCGAATGCTTGCAGAGCGCCAACTGGCTGACGCGCAGCCTCGACCAGCGGGCAAAAACCATCATGAAGGTGGCAAGTGAGATCGTCCGCCAGCAGGATGCCTTCCTGCTGAATGGCGTCGACCACCTGCGCCCGCTGAACCTGAAGACGGTCGCCGAGGCGATCAAGATGCACGAATCCACCGTCAGCCGCGTCACCTCGAACAAATACATGCTGACGCCGCGCGGCCTCTTCGAGCTCAAATATTTCTTCACCGTCTCGATCAGCGCGGTTGCCGGCGGCGACAGCCATTCGGCCGAGGCGGTGCGTCACAAGATCCGCGCGCTGATCATGCAGGAGAGCCCTGACGCGGTGCTTTCCGACGACGATATCGTCGACATGCTGAAGAAGGGCGGTGTGGATCTCGCCCGCCGCACGGTTGCCAAATACCGCGAGGCTATGAACATCGCCTCCTCGGTCCAGCGGCGCCGCGAAAAACGCGCGCTCGCCAAGGTCGCCGGTTTCTGACGCCGCAATGCTTCGGTCTTGATCGAAGCATCCAGCTCCAAATCCCCGTTATCTCTCCGACGTCTTCAACGAACTGGGGAAAGCCGACCATGACGCCGCAAAATCCGAAGCTTGCCAGGGAGCTTCTCCTGCTGCTGGCGCTGGCGACCCTCTGGGGGTCCTCCTATACTTTCATCAAGATCGGTGTCGAGACGATCCCGCCGGTGACTTTGATCGCCGTCCGCACGCTGATTGCCGGCGGCATCCTGCTTATCGTCCTTCGCTACCGGCGAATCCGCCTGCCGACTGACGGCGAGACGTGGCGGCGGTTTGTCGTTCAGGCCTGTCTGAACAGCGTCATTCCCTTCACGCTGATTGCCTGGGCGGAACAATCCGTCGATGCCGGGCTGGCGGTGATCCTCAATTCGGCAACGCCGATCTTCACCTTCCTGCTGACCGTGCTGATAGCCCGCCATGAGCAGGTGACGGCGCGAAAGCTTTTCGGCGTGATATCAGGGCTTGCCGGCATCTGCCTGGTCATCGGCGTCGAGGTGCTCGGCGGTCTCGGCAAAAGCCTGATGGCGCAGCTCGCCATCATCCTGGCGACCGCCTGCTACGCCGGTGCGGCAATTTTCAGCAAGAATTTCAAGGGGCTCGATCCCGCCGTGCCGGCGGCCGGCTCGTTGATCTCGGGCGCCGTCATTCTCTTGCCGGTCAGCCTCCTCGTCGACCGGCCGTGGACGCTCGATCCCTCGGCCGCATCGATTCTGGCGCTGCTGGCTCTTTCCGCCTTTTCGACGGCGCTTGCCTTTGCGATCTATTTCCGTCTCGTCCAAACGTTGGGCTCGGTCGGAACGACGTCGCAAGCCTATCTCAGGGTGCCGATCGGTGTCGCGATCGGTATCGTTTTCCTCGGCGAAAGGCTGAGTCCGACGGCCTGGATTGGACTCGTTTGCGTCATTTTCGGTGTCGCAGCCATGACGATCCCTGCGCGGGTTAGAGCAACCACAGCGAGAATCCACTAGAAACCATTGGCAAGCGGCCGATGAAATATGCTGTAATTTCCGTGTTTTCGCTGCGTGCTTCGCGTGTATTAGTGATGCCGATTTTTCGCCCTATTGACTTTTCAACGGCGGCTGGCTAGAAGCCCGCCGCAATCGATGCCGCAAACGGCGTCTGGAGTTATCCCCAGCATCAGAAGGGCACCAAGGACCAGCAGGCTGACGCCGATCTTGCTTGAGATTGCGCGAAGTGCTTGGATGAACCTGAGGCTTGGCGTAAACTGATACCCGCAAACGACGATAAGAAGGGAAACTCCATGAGTGTGCGTGTGTCCGGTAAACATATGGAAATTGGTGACTCGTTCCGTCAAAAGATCGAGGACCAAATTGGTATGGCCATCACGAAATACTTCGACGGGGGATATTCGGGTCAGGTGACCGTGGAAAAGGCGAGTTCTCGTTACTCGGCAGACTGCAAGCTTCATCTCGACAGTGGGGTGGTGCTGCATGCGGCCGGCGAGGCGACGGACCCGCTGCTGGCTTTCGACGCCGCCTCGGAGCGCATCGAAAAGCGCCTGCGCCGCTACAAGCGCAAGCTGAAGGACCATCATGCCGGAAACCATCTGAACGGTTTTGCAGAAGTCTCCTACACGGTCATGGATTCCGTTCCTGACCACGAGGATGAAATCCCCGACGATTTCGCGCCCGCCATCGTCGCCGAAAGCACGAAGCAGCTGAAGACCATGTCGGTCGCCACCGCCGTGATGGCGCTCGACATGACCGACGAGCCGCTTCTCCTGTTCCGCAGCCCCGGCAAGGAACACTTGAACATCGTTTACCGTCGGCACGACGGAAATATTGGCTGGATCGATTCAGCCAATATCAAAGGCTGAGATCAGGCGGTGAGCGGCGGTATCGCCGCCGCTCGTTGCATTTGATCCCGGCGACAGAAGGAAAAAGAAATGGCATTGGCAGATTTGCTCCATCAGGATGCGATCATTCCCGCCCTCAGAGTAAATTCCAAGAAACAGTTGCTTCAGGAATTGGCCGCAAGAGCCGCCAGGATCACCGGGCTCTCCGAACGGGAGATCTTCGACGTCATCCTGCAGCGCGAACGCCTTGGCTCGACCGGCGTCGGCAACGGCATCGCCATTCCCCACGGCAAGCTGGTCAACATCCATTCGATCGTCGGCATCTTCGCCCGGCTGGAGCAGCCGGTCGATTTCGAAGCCCTGGACGACCAGCCTGTCGACCTCGTCTTCCTGCTGCTGGCGCCGGAAGGTGCGGGCGCCGATCATCTCAAGGCCCTGTCGCGGATCGCCCGCGTGCTGCGCGATCACGATCTGGTCGCCAAGCTGCGCGCTACTGATTCCGCTTCGGCAATCTACGCCTTCCTCAACGAAGAGCAGACGTCGAACGCTGCCTGAGCGTCATTCATCCCTGAAATGCAAAAGGCGCCGGCTCATCCCGGCGCCTTTTGCATGGTAAGGACCTGATGCTCAGAACTCTTCCCAGCTATCCTGCGCCACGGCAGCCGAACCGCGCGATGGCGCTGCCGCACGGCGGACCGCGGGGGTGGCATGCGGCGAAGCGGCCGAGGCAGTCGGCGCCCGCATCTGCTGGGCAACCGAGGTCAGTGCTGCGGCATTGCTCGAGCCTGCGACCCTGAAACGGGTAGCAAGCGCCTTCAGCGTCTGTGCCTCGTCGTTGAGGGCGACGCTGGCGGCCGTTGCTTCCTCCACCATCGCCGCATTCTGCTGCGTCACCTGGTCCATCTGGTTCATGGCCTGGTTGATCTCCTTCAGGCCGACGGCCTGTTCGCTGGCCGATGCCGAGATCTGCCGGATGAGATCGTTGATGCTCATCACCTGTTCGGCGATCTTGTGCAGCGTGCCGCCGGCTCGCCCGACGAGATCGACGCCTTCCTTGACCTGGACGGCCGAGGTGTTGATCAGCGTCTTGATTTCCTTGGCGGCATTGGCCGAACGCTGCGCCAGTTCGCGCACCTCCTGGGCGACGACGGCAAAGCCCTTGCCGGCTTCCCCGGCACGCGCCGCCTCGACACCGGCGTTCAGCGCCAGCAGGTTGGTCTGGAAGGCGATCTCGTCGATGACGCTAATGATCCTCGAAACTTCCGTCGAAGACTGTTCGATGCCCTGCATCGAGGCGATCGCCTTCTGCACCACTTCGCCGGACTTTTCGGCATCCTGGCAGGCGAGGTTGACGTTGTCGGCGGCCGTACGGGCGTTGTCGGCGCTGGAATCGACCTGGGCGGTGAGTTCGTTGAGCGCCGCCGCCGTCTCCTCCAGGCTTGCCGCCTGCTGTTCGGTGCGCTTGGCGAGGTCGGAGGCGCTGTTGCTGATTTCGCCGGTGCCCAAGCCGATATTGGCGACGCTGAGGTTCATCGTATTGATGGTTTCTTCGAGGCTCGCAAGGGCGGCGTTGAAGTCCTGTTTCAGCTTGCCGTATTCGCCGGGGAAATCATCGGTGATGCGGTGGCTGAGATTGCCTTGCGACAGCGCCGAAAGGCCGGTGCCGACGATCGAGACGATATGGCGCTGCAGCGATACCGATTGCTGGCGTTCCGATTCCGAACGGCCGCGCTCGGTCTCCGCCGCCTGCCGCTCCCTGGCGGCCTCGTCTTCGAGACGACGGCTGTCGGCGAGCGTGAAGCGGAAGCCTTCGAGTGCCTTGGCGACCGAACCGATTTCGTCGGTACGGTCCTGGGCGGCGACCGGCTCGTCATACTTGCCGTCACCGAGCGCTTCGACGCTGGCAACCAGCCCGCCGAGCGGCCGCTGCACCAGCGAGCGGACGGCGAAATAGAGCGCCAGCATCACCGCGCCGAGCACGATCAGGCCGTTGACGATCATCATGGTGGTCTGATCCTGCACCGGTGCGTTGATCGCCGTATGCGGCACATCGACGAGCACGATCCAGGTGGCGTTGACGCCGGGAACCGCGAACGGATAGACGACACGGTCGAAGGGATCGAGGCCGTCATAGGTGAGGTTCCTGACGAGGCCTGGCTGTTTGCTCGACAGCGCCGATTTGACGGTGTCGGCGCCTTCGCCGTCATACTGCTTGGTCATCAGGTCGGGGATCGGCGCGACGATCCAGTTGCCGGTCTGCGACAGCAGCGTGACGCGGCCCGAGCCGAAGGGATGCAGCGCCTGCAGCTTGTCGGTCAGCGATTTCAGCGAGATGTCGACGCCGCCGACGCCGATCATCTTGCCACCTGACATCACGGGATAGGCGATCGAGGTCAACAGCGTCGGAACGTCGGTACCTTCGGCCATATAAGGCGTGGTGATCGCGCCCTTGCCGCTGTCGGCGGCGAGCTTCCACCATTCGGCGGTATAATCATTGTCGAACGTCGAATATTGGATGCCGCCGTCCTTGGTTTTCGACCAGTAGGGCGCAAACGCGCCGTTCTTGTTCGTGCCCTCATCATTGTTGTTGGCGATCTCGGTGGTCTTGCCGTCAAGCGCGCCGAGCTGTTCGCAGAACCAGCTGCCGAAGGCGAAGGCGTTCTGTTCGAGATTGGCCTTCAGCACGTTGATCATGCCCTTGCGATCGAGCGATTTGCCTTCATGGCCGCGGCCGATGACGCCGGACATGGTGCGTGCGGCGCTGGCGAGTTCGCCGACATTGGCGGCGATTTCATTGGCGATCGCTTTCGCCTCGAGGTTCGCCTGATCCATCGTCAGCGTCTGGACGCGGTCCCGGGTCTGGCCGATGAGGAAAAAGTTCGAAACGACAAGGACAAGCGCGATGGCGATGCCGGTGATGACGATGAGTTTCGCAGCAAGCGATTTCATGCGGAAAATGGACATGGGAATCCTCGGGCAAGGATGCGCCGAACGGGCATTCTCCGGCGCAGGAGCGAAGGCATCGCCCCGTCATGGAGCCGCCGCCTGCAGCGCGGTGCATCTTTTAAAGACGCGCAAAGGACGCCGCAGCATTTGAATTATGCAGTGGACGCCGGATCAAAGGCATGTGTCACCGGCGACCAGCAGCAACATCGCCGCGGATCTGTTAAATTTG
Organism: Rhizobium acidisoli; assembly: GCF_002531755.2. Lineage (NCBI taxonomy): Bacteria > Pseudomonadati > Pseudomonadota > Alphaproteobacteria > Hyphomicrobiales > Rhizobiaceae > Rhizobium > Rhizobium acidisoli. The sequence goes on from NZ_CP034998.1 coordinate 54,754, forward strand.
AATGAAACTTGAGCCGTGGGCCGCGGCAAAAAGGCAAGAATTCCCCTTAAAATTAAGGGCTCTGCCGGCGGCTTCGCAAAGAGACGCGGCTTATATCCTGGCTACGACGTCCTCACCCCGAGGGATCGAAGGCTGTGCCCCGGATTTGAGGCAGGCGAGTGAACCGGCAACGGCGGCACGGCGCAGCGCCGAGGCAAAATCCAGGCCCTCGTCGAGGCTCGCTGCGAAATAGCCGCAGAAAGTGTCACCGGCGCCGACCGTGTCGACCGGTTCGATCTTCAGACCCTGCGCCCTTGAGATCGCCCCGTCGCGGATGGCGATGACGCCGTCGCCGCCAAGCGTCACGATCAGCGTCTGGCCGGTTTCGGCATGCAGTCGTGTCAGGGCTGCTTCGCGCGCTGGTGTGTCCATGCCGTCCTGTCCGGCGAGCCGCTCGAACTCGGTCTCATTGGCAATGACGATATCGGCAAGCCGGCCAAGACGCGGCGCATCGGGAATCAAGGGAGCAAGGTTGAGGATGCTGGTGACGCCCTTGGCGCGGGCGGCCGAGAGCGCGCGTTCGATGGCATCGGCCGGCACTTCGAACTGCAGCATCAGGATATCGCCTTCCGTCATGCCGCCGATTGCCGTCTCGGCATCGTTGGGGGTGACCAGGCCATTGGCGCCGGGAACGACGGCAATCATGTTTTCGCCGTCGCCGCCGACAAGGATCAGCGCCGTGCCGGTGGGACCGTCGACATGCTTGACCAGAGAAAGATCGGTTCCCGCATCATCGAGCAGGGCAAGGGCATCGGCGGCGAAGCTATCCTTGCCGACAGCGCCGGCCATATGGACATAGCGGCCGGCGCGCCGCGCGGCCAGCGCCTGGTTGGCGCCCTTGCCGCCGGCAGCGGTGGCAAAACCATTGCCGGCCACCGTCTCGCCGGGCTTCGGCAGACGTTCGGTGGTGGCGATGAGATCCATGTTGATGGACCCGAAAACTGTGATCATCAGGGGTGTCCCGTCCTTTGGCGCATGCGGGCGAGACACTGCCCGAAGCGGTCACTCTTCGTCAACCACCCTGAGCTTGAGAAGACCGGTGCGGCTTTCCACCGATTTGGCTGCGGGTTCGGCGTCGCGGCCCGGTTTGCTGTCGCCGCCGGCCTCGAATTCCAGCGCTTCGATCTTGGCGCCGCGCTTGGTCAGTTTGTCGGCCGAGGTAACGACCATGTCGATATCCTTCTGCGCCATGGCAAAATGGCCCTGCAGCTTGCGCACCCGCTCATCGAGGCGGCCGAGATCGTCCATCAGGATCGCCACTTCGCCCTGGATCAGATGCGCCTGCGCCCGCATGCGCTGATCCTTGAGCACGGCCTGGATCACCTGGATCGACAGCATCAGCAGCGACGGCGAGACGATGACGATGCGCGCGCGGTGCGCCTTCTGCACCACCGGCTCGAAGTTTTCGTGGATCTCGGCGAAGATCGATTCCGACGGCACGAAGAGAAAGGCCGTATCCTGGGTTTCCCCCTGGATCAGGTATTTCTCGGAAATGTCCCTTATATGGACCTCCATGTCGCGGCGGAACTGCTGGCCGGCGATCTTGCCGGCCTCCGGGCTGCCGGCGTCGCGGATCGCGTTCCAGGCTTCGAGCGGAAATTTCGCATCGATCACCAGCGGCGGCGCGCCGTTCGGCATGCGGATCGTGCAGTCCGGCCGGGAGCCGTTCGACAGCGTCTGCTGAAAGGCATAGGCGCCCATCGGCAGGCCGTCGGCAACGATGGTTTCCATTCGCGACTGGCCGAAGGCGCCGCGCGTCTGTTTGTTGGACAGAATGGCCTGCAGCCCGACGACATCCTTGGCAAGCGTCTGAATATTGTTCTGCGCCGCATCGATCACCGCCAGCCGCTCCTGCAGCCGCTGCAGATTCTCATGCGTCGATTTGGTCTGCTCGGTGATCGTCGAGTTGACGCGCTGCGACATGCCGTCGAGGCGTTGGCTGATCGCCTGGTTGAGCTCGCTCTGCCGCGCGCCGAAGACTTCGGTCATCGCCGCGATACGGCCTTGCATCTCCGCCTGGATCTTCAGAAGCTCGGCCATGCGCGCCTCGCTTTCTCCAGCGCGAAAACTCGCTTCCTCGGCCTGCTCGCGGCGAAGACTTGCGCCCCGCAGCAGAAGCACGATGACCAGAAGGATGAGGGCCAGGAGAATGCCGCCGGCAAGCGCCAGCATGGCCGGGCTGATCGAGGCAAACGACAGAGTGAACGAATCGGAATTGACGGACATGCCGCAACCATACCAGAAGAGACGGCAATATATAGATCAAAACGTGAACGGAATTGGCGGTCCCCAATATCCTCGCAGGCAGCGGCTCCTGCCGGCGCCTGCGGAAAATTGCGGCTCGATCGAACGATTTCGCGTGTCGGCGAGGATTGTGCCGTCCTGGCTCAAAAGTCTGCCAGCTCGGCCAGCGGCCCGCGGCGAATATGGCGAAATTCCGGGCGGGGATGCAAAAAAGCGTCTTCCCCGCCTGCCGGATAATTCCATAGTCGGAAAAGATGGGTTATGGGAACGCCATGACCATCAAGCCACTCATCATTCTTCCCGATCCTATTCTCCGCCAGGCCTCCAAGCCGATCGAGCGGGTCGATGCCGATCTGCAGCGTCTTGCCGACGATATGCTGGAAACCATGTACGACGCGCCGGGCATCGGCCTTGCGGCGATCCAGATCGGCGTGCCGCGCCGCATGCTGGTCATCGACGTGTCGCGCGAGGGCGAGGAAAAGCAGCCGCAGGTCTTCATCAACCCGGAGATCGTCAAATCCTCCGACGAGCGCTCGGTCTATGAGGAAGGCTGCCTGTCTATCCCGGATTATTATGCCGAGGTCGAACGCCCCGCTGTCGTCTCGGTCAAATTTCTCGACCGGAACGGCAAGGAACAGACGGTGGAAGCCGATGGCCTGCTCGCCACCTGCCTGCAGCACGAGATCGACCATCTGAACGGCGTACTGTTCATCGATTATATCTCGCGGCTGAAGCGGGAGATGGTGATCAAGAAGTTCACCAAGGCGGCAAAGTCCAAGGCGCTCTGAGCATCGCATTGAAATTTCGTTGGCGAGGCATTATGATATCACTGATATCATAATGGAGGTGCCGATGGGTGACCTGCTGATCAGAAATATTTCCGAAGCAATGAAGCGAGACATTGCGGAAGCGGCCCAGCGCAGCGGAAACAGTCTTTCGGGCGAGGCCAAGGAGCTTTTGCGGGAAGCGCTTCACCGAAAGACCGGAGCGAAGCCCGAGACCGCAACGGTCTATAACGCAATACGCGCCGCTTTCGTAAGCGAGAACGCCGTAGACGATGAATTTGCGGCCATGATGGACGAAATCGAAGTCGCGCGGAAAAAGGATTTCGGCCGGCCGTTCGAGGATTTCGAATGATCGTTCTCGATACCAATGTGGTTTCCGAGTTCGCCCGGCCATTGCCGAATGAAAATTTAAAGGCCTGGATGTTGCGGCAGGACGGCTCGAGAATCTGGCTTTGCACCGTCGGCTTGATGGAGCAGATCTACGGAGCCGAAAGAGTTCTCTTGAAAACGGGATCGGACCGCTTCTTTCGCGCCATCGAGAATTTGGTAAAAGGCCAGTTTCGCGACCGTATCGCCGGCTGGGATCTGGAAGCCGCAATGGCAACCGGTCGCTTGCGGGCGAAACGCGAAAGCTTGGGGCGGCCGATTTCGGTCCAGGATGCGATGATTGCCGCCATCTGCCTTGCAAACGGCGCCACACTCGCGACCCGCAACACCAGAGATTTCGAGGGGCTTGATCTCAAGCTCGTAAACCCGTTTGAAGACGGCTGATCCTCAATTGGCGAGATAGAATGTCGCTTAGCATCATTTTCATGGGAACCCCCGAGTTCTCGGTTCCGACCCTGCGCCTGCTCGTCGATGCCGGGCACAGGATCGTCGCCGTCTACACGCAGCCGCCGCGGCCGGGCGGGCGGCGCGGGCTCGATCTGCAGAAATCGCCGGTGCATCAGGCGGCCGAGCTGCTCGGCCTGCCGGTCTTCACACCGGTCAATTTCAAAGATCCCGAGGAGCGCGAGAGGTTTGCCGCCCTCAAGGCCGATGTCGCCGTCGTCGTTGCGTATGGATTGCTGCTGCCGGAGGCGGTTTTGAACGGCACCCGCGACGGCTGCTATAACGGCCACGCCTCGCTGCTGCCCCGCTGGCGGGGTGCAGCACCCATCCAGCGGGCGATCATGGCGGGTGATGCGGAAACCGGCATGATGGTGATGAAGATGGACAAGGGCCTCGATACCGGCGCCGTGGCGCTGACCCGAACAGTCGAGATCGGCCCGAACATGACGGCAGGCGAGCTGCACGACCGGCTGATGCACGTCGGTGCCAAGGCGATGGCGGAAGCCATGGTGAAGCTTGAAATGAAAGACCTGCCGCTGACGCCGCAGCGGCAAGATGGTGTGCTCTATGCTGCCAAGATCGACAAGGCCGAAACCCGCATCGATTTCGCCAGGCCTGCCCTGGATGTGCACAATCATATCCGTGGTCTTGCGCCATTTCCCGGCGCCTGGTTCGAGCTCGAAATCGGCGGCAAATCGGAGCGCGTGAAGGTGCTCGGCTCGGAGCTTGGTGAAGGCGAGGGGCCTGCCGGGCAATTGCTGAGCGACGATCTCGTGGTCGCCTGCGCCTCCGGTGCTGTGAGGCTTACCAGGCTGCAGAAGGCAGGCGGCAAGCCGCTGGCGGCGGCCGATTTCCTCAGGGGCACGCCGCTTGCCGCCGGCACGAGGCTTTCCTGATGCCGCGTTTCCGCATGACCGTCGAATATGACGGCGGCCCCTATGTCGGCTGGCAGCGGCAGGAGAACGGCCCCTCGGTACAGGGCGCGATCGAAGCCGCAGTGCTGTCGCTGACCGGCGAGACCGTTTCGATCCGCGGCGCCGGCCGCACCGATTCCGGCGTCCACGCCATGGGCCAGGTGATCCATGCCGACCTGTCGAAGGCATGGTCGCCGTACCAGCTGCAGAATGCCTTGAACGCGCATCTGAGGCTTGCCGGCGAGCGTGTTTCCATTCTCGATGTCGAGGCGGTTGCGGAATTCTTCGATGCCCGTTTCTCGGCGCTGCGCCGCCATTATCTCTATCGCATCGTCAGCCGCAAGGCGCCGCTGGCGCTTGAAGCCGGCAAGGCCTGGTGGGTGCCGAAGGTGCTCGACCACGAGGTCATGCACGCCGCCGCCCAGAGGCTGGTCGGCCGGCACGATTTCTCCACCTTCCGCGCCGCCCACTGCCAGGCAAACAGCCCCGTGCGCACGCTCGACCGGCTGGATGTGACGCGCAACGGCGAGCTGATCGAGATCCGCGCCACGGCGCAGAGTTTTCTACACAACCAGATCCGCTCCTTCGCCGGAACGCTGAAACTCGCCGGCGAAGGCAAATGGACGCCTGACGATGTCGAGGCCGCCCTTGCGGCGCGAGACCGCAAGGCCTGCGGCCCGGTGGCGCCGCCCGACGGGCTCTATTTCCTGCAGGTGGATTATCCTGAGGTGATCGTCGACCGGCGCAGGCCGGTCAGCGAGACCGATGACGATCAATCGTAAGCGCGATCACACCGGATAGATGCCGAGGAAGTGCTGCAGATATTCCGAAAGGATCATCGATGGCACCAGCAGCACCAGCGTCATCGCCCCGACCATCAGCGGGTGACCATGGCAGATCATCCGCAGGATGCGCGCCAGCACGAAGACCTGCGCCAGCATGAAGGCGAGCAGCAGCAGCGAGACAAGGCCGACGGAGCCGGGAAGGAAGACCACCATCGCCAGCAGCAGTCCGTTGATATAGGAGAGCGGCACGCCGAGCCAGTTGACGCTGACGACGACAGGGGCGAAACGCTCACCCATACGGAAGGCAAGCAGCAGCAGTCCGGCAAAAACCAGCGGCACGAACCAGTTGGCGAGCTCGACGAAGCCGAGCCTGAGATAGAAGGCAAAGCCGACATCGGCTTCCGGCGGCATCGACCGCAGAAAGACCTGCCGCCACCAGAGCCAGGAAATGCCCATCGGCGGCAGGCACCAGGCGATCGCCCAGAAAGAGCGGTTGACGCCGCGCTCGGACAAATCGAGGTAGCGGAAGCCGCGCGGATCCAGCCGGATCAGCAGCCAGAGGCCTGCCAGATAGTATTGGACTTCCCTAAGCCCCGGCATTGGCGAACCAGTGGGCAATGAAGGTCTCGTAGATCGCCGTCAGCGTCTCCAGATCGGAAACGGCGACGCGCTCGTCGACCATGTGCATCGTCTGGCCGACGAGGCCGAACTCGACGACCGGGCAATAATCCTTGATGAAGCGTGCATCCGACGTGCCGCCGGTGGTCGAAAGCGCCGGCGAGCGGCCGGTCACACCTTCGACGGCTGAGGACAGCGAGGCGATCAGGGCATTGTTGCGGGTCAGAAAGACATGGCTCGGCCGGTCGGCCCAGACGATATCGTATTTCACCGGTTCGCGGCCCGGCCGCAGCCGGCCGTCGCCGGCGGCGGTGTCGAGGCGCCGCAGGATTTCGGCGCGCAGCGTCTCGGCCGTCCAGCTGTCGTTGAAGCGGATGTTGAAGCTGGCCGATGCCTTGGCCGGAATGACGTTGGTCGCCGGATTGCCGACATCGACCGTGGTCACCTCGAGGTTCGAGGGCTGGAAATCGTTGGTGCCGCCGTCGAAGGGCGGATCCATCAGCGCCTGCGTCAGCTGCAGCATGCCGCGCACCGGATTGTCGGCAAGATGCGGATAGGCGGCATGACCCTGGACGCCGTGCACGGTGATCTTGCCCGACAGCGAGCCGCGCCGGCCGATCTTGATCATGTCGCCGAGCCTGTCCGGATTGGTGGGCTCGCCGACCAGGCAGGCATCCCAGCGTTCGCCGCGTTCGGCCGCCCACTGCAGGAGCTTGATTGTGCCGTTGATTGCCGGGCCTTCCTCATCGCCGGTGATCAGGAAGGAAATCGAGCCCTTGGGCGGCCCGTTCTTTTCGATATGGCGGGCGACGGCGGCGACGAAGCAGGCAATGCCGCCCTTCATGTCGACGGCGCCGCGGCCGAAGAGCTCGCCCTTCGATATCTCGGCCGCAAAGGGCGGATGGGTCCAGGCGGCCTCGTCGCCGACCGGCACGACATCGGTATGGCCGGCAAACATCAGATGCGGGCCGTCCTTGCCGAGACGGGCATAGAGGTTTTCAATATCGGCGGTTCCCGCTTCGCTCGCTTTCACCTTGTCGACGGTGAAGCCGAGCGGCGCAAGCATAGCGTCGAGCGCCGACAGGGCGCCACCTTCGGCTGGAGTTACCGAGGGGCAGCGAATCAGCGTCTGAAGATTGGCGACGGGATCGGTAGCGGTCATGGCGTCGAACTATCCGGCGGGAATGGCAAAGACATGGCAAGGCGGCGGCGCCTCGCGTAAAAGACGCCGCCTGTTTACCGGATCAATGTCCTGGTGTCATCAATCTCTGAGCAGCTCGTTGATGCCGGTCTTGGATCGGGTCTGTTCATCGACGCGTTTGACGATGACGGCGCAGTAGAGATGCGGCGCCGGCTTGCCGTTGCCCATGGTCGCATTGCCCGACGGCATCGAGCCGGCGACGACGACCGAATAGGGCGGCACTTCGCCGTAGCTCACTTCGCCGGTGGCGCGGTCGACGATCTTGGTCGACTTGCCGATAAAGACGCCCATGCCGAGCACCGAGCCTTCGCGGACGATGCAGCCTTCGACCACCTCGGAGCGGGCGCCGATGAAGCAATTGTCTTCGATGATCGTCGGGCCGGCCTGCATCGGCTCCAGCACGCCGCCGATGCCGACGCCGCCGGAGAGATGCACATGTTTGCCGATCTGCGCGCAGGAGCCGACCGTCGCCCAGGTGTCGACCATCGTGCCTTCGCCGACATAGGCGCCGAGGTTGACGAAGGAGGGCATCAGGATGGCGTTCGGGGCGATATAGGCCGAGCGGCGCACGACGCAGTTCGGCACGGCGCGAAAGCCGGCGGCGCGGAAATGGTTCTCGCCCCAGCCCTCGAATTTCGAAGGCACCTTGTCCCACCAGGTGGAATTGCCCGAGCCGCCCTTGACCACGTCCATGTCGTTGAGGCGGAAGGACAGGAGCACGGCCTTCTTCAGCCACTGATTGACCGTCCAGGCGCCGTCGGCGCCGCGTGTTGCGACACGAACCTTGCCGGCATCGAGCAGGTCGAGCGCTGCTTCGACCGCATCGCGAACTTCGCCCTTGGTCGACGTGTTCACATTGTCGCGATTGTCGAAGGCGGCTTCGATGGTCTTTTCGAGGGATGCGAGGTCGGTGGCGCTCATGAGAATTCCTTAAACTTCGATCTTTATCGTGGAGACGGCGGAGTCTCCGGAATGCGGTTGGCAGGGATTTATCCTGCTCTACAGCATGCAGCCGTAGAACGGAATGATTTTTCCAACAAGATCATACTTGGATTCAAGGCGTTATAGCGACATATCCGGCTTTGAAGCCGGCAAGACTGAAAGGCATTTCGACATGGCGAAGGGACGAAACGGCGGGTCGCGGCGCAAGGACGGCGTATGGGACCCGCTGAAGAGCAGCTCGACCGACAGGCAGCGCGCCGAGGCTGTGCCGAAGACGCCGCAGACGATGTCGCCCGCCTACCGCCTTGCCTATGTCGACGAGGATTTCCTCTGCCGCGAGGAGCTGCGGCCGATCCGCCTGCAGCTGGAACTGATGAAGCCGGAAATGATGCTGACCGAGCGCGGCATCAAGTCGACCGTCGTCATGTTCGGTGGCGCCCGTATTCCCGCCCCCGGCCAGAGTGCCTGGGCTGCCCGCAACGATATCCAGCGCGTCAATCTGGAGGCGGCCTCCGTCTATTATGACGAGGCGCGCAAATTCGCCCGGCTCTGCTCGAAATATTCGGCAAGCTTCGATTTCCACGAATATGTCATCGTCACCGGCGGCGGCCCCGGCGTCATGGAGGCGGGCAATCGCGGCGCGACCGACGAAGGCGCGCCGTCGATCGGCCTCAACATCGTGCTGCCGCACGAACAGGCGCCGAACGCCTATGTGACGCCGGAGCTCAGCTTCAACTTCCACTATTTTGCCATTCGCAAGATGCATTTCATGGTGCGCGCCAAGGCGATCGCCGTCTTTCCCGGCGGCTTTGGAACGCTCGACGAATTCTTCGAATGCCTGACGCTGATCCAGACCGGCCGCATGGAGCGGCTGCCGCTGATCCTCTTCGGCGAAGCCTTCTGGCGCAACATCATCAATTTCGACGCTTTGGCGGAATTCGGCACGATCGCGCCCGACGACGTCAAGCTGATCAGCTTCGTCGATACGGCCGAAGCCGCGTGGAAGATCATCCAGAATTTCTATGAGCATCGCGAATAGCGGCTCGCCGTCCCGTTCGTGAGACGTGGCTCTTTCCCCGCCGGGCGGGGAAAGAGCGGAGGCAACGGTTCGCCCGGCCTTACAGCAGCAGCCTTAGAGCGGTTCAGCTTTTCACGGAAGCGCAGAACCGCTCTAAGCTTTTGTTTTAACGCAATTCCGGACGGAAAACCGCTTCACACTTTTCCTGGAATTGCTCTAGAGCAGCGGCCGGTCCGGCATGTCGTCGATCGAGATGACGCCGTCCTTGTTGCTGTCCATCCGCGCAAACAGCTTGTCGAAGGCGGCAACGGCTTCCTGCTTGGAAATCTGGCCGTTCTGGTCGGTATCGACCCGGTGCATCATCATCGAGGCGCGCATGAAGGTGCCGCCGTGGCGCATCCAGCGATGCCCGTCACGACCATCATGGCCGCCGTGACCGTCGCGTGGCGGCCGTTCCTGGTCGTCATTGTCCGGCGTCGCAGCTGCGGTATCCCCCTTGTTGTCGCCGGCCTCCTGCTTGCGCTGATCTCTCATCGCCTGCATCTGCGTCTTCTGGTATGCGCTGATTTCGCCGGGTGTCAGCGAGCCGTCATTATTGGTGTCGATTGCTGCGAATACCTTGTCGAGGCCGGCGGTCGCTTCTTCTTTGGAGACCTTGCCGTCCTTGTTGGCGTCGAACTGCTTGAGCATTCTGACATAGGTGATTTCGCGGAAGGCGGCAGATCCTGGACCGTGTGGACCGTGCATGCCGGCGTGCTGGCGCGGCCCGTCACCGGGTGCGGCATAGCCTGCCCCGGCGGCTGCGCCGAAGATGAGGGTGGAGGAAAGCGCTGCCAGTATCAGCTTGTTGCGGTACATCGTATTTGCCTTTCGTGAGGTGTCCCCTCACGAAGAAAGCTACGGCAGCGGGCCGGAAAGACCCAGTTAAACATCGGTAAGCTGAATGAAACTTTGGTAATGCCGCCAGCCGGCTAAAACTTAGCCCGGAGCGGTAATCTTGCCGAGAAAGGCGGCGAGGTCGTCGGTGACGAAGTCGATATGATCCTCTTCGCCGCTGGTCTTCTCCCACCATTCGACGAGCGTCTCTTCCAGATTGCGCGGCACCAGCAGAACGGTCTGCATGCCGAGCGCCTTCGGCACCGTCAGATTGCGCGGCAGATCCTCGAACATCGCCGCCTTGCTGGTTTCGACGCGTTTTAACGCCGTGAACTTGTCGTAGGTCGCCTGCGCCGGCTTCGGCACATAGTCGGCGGCGACGATATCGAAGATGTCGTCGAAATGCTCGAGAATGCCGAGCGCACCGGCCGTCATTTCCGCATGTTTGACACTGCCATTGGTAAAGATGAACTTACGCCCGGGCAGCGCCTTGATCGCCGCGCCGAGTTCCGGCTGCGGCGTCAGCGCCGTGTAGTCGATCGCATGCGCCTTTTCGAGGAAGTCGTTCGGGTCGATGCCGTGATGGATCATCAGCCCCTGCAGCGTCGTGCCGTGCTCGAGGTAATATTGCTTCTGCAGCTTGCGCGCCTCTTCCCGCTCCATCTGCAACAGGGCCGCGACATAGGCGGTCATATTCTTGTCGATCTGCGCGAAGAGATTGACGTGATGCGGATAGAGCGTGTTGTCGAGGTCGAAGACCCAGTCTGTGACGTGCGCGAAATCGGCTTTATCAGGCGTGCGGTCGATCTTTGTCATGGCGGTCTTATGGCATGGGTGCGGGCGCAAGGAAATCGACAAGAATAAAATAGACGCCCGATTTTCGGCGGACGGCCCATGCGCGGGATGCTAGAAAGCCGATATGCTTTTCGAACGCCCCGACGATGATACGCTCTATGACGCCCTGATCGCGCGCAGCGCCGATTACGAGGGCCAGGCCTATGTCTGCGTCAAGACGACGGGCATCTTCTGCCGGCTGACCTGTCCGGCGCGGAAACCGAAGCGGGAAAATACTCTGTTCTTCGAGACTATTGCCGCCTGCATGCATTCCGGCTTTCGCCCCTGCCGGCGCTGCAGGCCGCTGGAACAGCCGGGCAGGGAGCCGATCGTCGACGAGCTGCTTGCGGCACTCGACGCTCAGCCGGAGGTTCGCTGGACCGAGGAGGAGATTGTCCGCCGCGGCCATGATCCCTCGACGGTGCGCCGCGCCTTCAAGCGGGCGCTCGGCATGACTTTCCATGACATCGTCCGCTATATCAGGCTCGGCGAAGCGGCCCGGCAACTCGCCGACGGGGCGCGCGTCATCGATGCGCAGATCGACGCCGGATACGAGTCTCCGAGCGGCTTCCGCACGGCATTTCAGCGGCTCGTCGGCCAGGCGCCGGCGCTTTCGCAAAACCGCGAACTGCTCTTTGCCGATTGGTTCGACACCCCGCTCGGGCCGATGATCGCGGTTGCCGACAAGACGCATCTGCATCTTCTCGAATTTCATGATCGTAAGGCGCTGCCGACCGAGCTCGACGCGCTGCAGAAGCGCGTCCGCTCCTCGGTCGCAATCGGCCGCACCCCCGTCATCGATCAGATCGAGGCGGAGATCCGGAATTATTTCGAGGGCCGGCTCACCGTTTTCACGACGCCCCTGGCGCTTGGCGGCACGCCCTTCGAGAAACATGTCTGGGCAAAGCTGATGGAAATCCCTGTCGGCAAGACGCGCGCCTATGGCGATCTGGCACGGGAGATGGAAAGGCCGGAGGTGGTGCGGGCCGTCGGCCGCGCCAACGGCGCCAATCAGCTGGCCATCATCGTGCCCTGCCATCGCATTCTCGGCGCGGATGGTTCTCTCACAGGTTACGGCGGCGGGCTCTGGCGCAAACAGTGGCTGCTGCGGCATGAAGAGAAGATCGGGACGCAAGCAAAGATGGAGGAGACAGCATGAACCAGACTGAAAAGGCCAAGGCATTCCACGCGCTGCATAAGAAGGGCGATCCGATTGTCCTCTACAATATCTGGGATGCCGGCACGGCGAAGGCGGTTGCCGATGCCGGCGCCAAGGCGCTTGCGACCGGAAGCTGGTCGGTCGCCGCGGCCCACGGGTTTGCCGATGGCGAAAAACTCCCGATGCCGGTGCTTGTGGAGACGGCAAAATCCATCACCGCCGTCATTGACCTGCCGCTGTCGGTCGATTTCGAAGGCGCCTATTCGGCGGAGCCCGAGGGGGCGGCCGCCAATGTCGCCAGGCTGGTGGAGGTCGGCGCCATCGGCATCAATTTCGAAGATCGGGTGGTCGCCGGCGAGGGGCTCTATCCGGTCGAGAGCCAGGCGGCCCGCATCCGCGCCATTCGCGCCATGGCCGACAGCAAAGACATCCCCTTCTTCATCAACGCCCGCACCGATCTCTTCCTCGCCGAAGGCGATCTTGCCAAACATGCCGGCCTGGTCGACGAGGCGATCGAGCGGGGCAGGGCCTATGCGGCGGCCGGCGGCAACGGCTTCTTCGTGCCCGGCCTGATCGATCCCGCCCTGATCGAAAAGATCTGCGCGGCATCGTCGCTGCCGGTCAATATCATGATGCGGGCGGGCGCCCCTGATGTGAAAACCCTGGCGAAGCTCGGCGTCGGCCGCATCAGCTATGGCCCGGGACCTTACCGGTCGATGATGGAAAAGCTGAAGCAGGAGGCGGCGGCGATTTATAGCCTGCTCTGACGCCGCTATGTCAGAGGGCCGCAGCCGGATGCAAGGCTGCGGCCCTTAAATGATATCCTGTTCCGCTCAGGAACGGAAGCGCAGATTGCGCCGTGTCAGCTGATCGACCGAGGTGCAGCCCATCAGCTTCATGTCCCGTTCGATCTCGGTGCGGATCGTCTCCAGCGCCCGTTCGACGCCCGGCCGTCCGGCGGCGGCAAGCGGGAAGAGATAGTAGCGGCCGAGCCCGACGGCCTTCGCCCCCAGCGACAGCGCTTTCAGAACATGGGTGCCTCGCTGCACGCCGCCATCCATCATCACGTCGATCCGGTCGCCGACCGCATCGACGATTTCGGCAAGCTGGTCGAAGGCGCTGCGCGAACCGTCGAGCTGGCGGCCGCCATGGTTGGAAAGCACGATGCCGGTGCAGCCGATCTCGACAGCGCGCTTGGCGTCTTCGACCGACATGATGCCCTTCAGGCAGAATTGCCCGCCCCAGGCCTGCACCATGTCAGCCACGTCGTTCCACGACATCGAAGGGTCGAGCATTTCGGTGAAGTAGCGGCTGATCGACAGGGCGCCGCCGTCCATCTTCACGTGGTTTTCGAGCTGCGGCAGCCGGAACGCCTCATGCGTCATCCAGTCGATCGCCCAGGACGGCTTGATCGCAAACTGCATCATGCCGGCGAGGTTGAGCTTGAAGGGAATGGCAAAACCGGTGCGCTTGTCGCGCTCGCGGTTGCCGCCGGTAATGCTGTCGACCGTCAGCATCATCGCCTGCACGCCGGCATTCTTCGCCCGCGCCATCATCTCGTGGTTGAGGCCGCGGTCCTTGTGGAAATAGAACTGATAGACCTGCGGCCCGGCGCTGATCTGGCGGGCTTCCTCCAGGCTGATCGTGCCGAGCGAGGAGACGCCGAACATCGTGCCGTATTTTCCCGCCGCCGCCGCGACCGCCCGCTCGCCCTGGTGGTGGAAAAGCCGCTGCAGCGCCGTCGGCGAGCAATAGACCGGCATCGCCAGCTTCTGCCCCATCACCGTCACCGACATGTCGACCTCAGCCACACCCCTCAGAACGTCGGGGACCAGATCGCAGGCCTCGAAGGCGGCCGTATTGCGCCGATAGGTCACCTCGTCATCGGCAGCGCCGTCGATATAATCGAAGATCGGCCCGGGAAGCCGCTGTTTGGCCATGCGCCGGAAATCATGAAAATTATAGCAATCTGTAAGGCGCATCTTTTTGCTCGACCCGTTTGGTTTCGGGCCGCAACCTAAAGCACGATTCGAAATCTTGCCAAGTCTAGATCGGGCGATTTCCGGCCCCTTGTGAGGAGATATCGCATTCACGGGCGCGATTTCGCCTGGCCGGCCGCCTGATATGGCGGATGACTGCCACCAGAAGCTTCAGCGGCGTTGACGCGCTTCAGCCCTTGCCGCGGCACGATCATATGCGGGAGCTTGATCGCCGAAGCCAGGCCGAGCCGCGACAGCACTCGGATGAAATGCCAGCCGAGGTCCAACTGCCCCGGCTCGATGCCGAGCCGCGCCGATTCCGGAAAGGCGTGATGGTTGCCGTGGAAGCTCTCCCCGAAGGTGACCAGCCCGAAATGCGGCAGGTTATAACCCTGCACCGCGACATCATCGACGCTCCAGCCCTGATGGCCGGCCCGGTGCGCGAAATGACCGACCAGCCAGTGTCCGGTCAGCGATACCGATACCCGCACGGCAATACCCCAGACCACCCACGGCAGTCCGCCAAGCGCCAGGAGCGCGAGTGCCAAGGGGATCTGCTGCGCCATCCATGTCGCCTCCAGGAAGCGATAAAAGCGGTCGCGCCGCTCGCGCTCATCGAGGACGAAGCGTGGCGGATGATTAAGCGCCACTGCGCAATGCATCTGCCAGAAGGCGTCGGTGAAGAAAGACCGCCGATGGGCATAGAGGTCATGGCAGTCTCTCTGCCGTTGCGCCCAGTCGCGAATATCGTGCGCGTAGATCATGCCGAAGGGGCCGGCCATGCCGACCAGCGTGCCGAGATAGACGAGAAAGTGCTCGATCCAGAGAGGGGTGCTGAAGGAACGGTGGATCAACAGCCGGTGCATGCCGACCGAATGACCAAGGCAGATGGTCATGGCGGTCAGGAGGATGAAGACGGCAAAGGCGCTCCAGGTGAAGGTTAGTGGCCCGCCGATTATGGCGGTCATGGTCATTGCAGAGATCCAGACCGACTTTGCCGGCATCCAGACCACTCTGCCCTTCACGGGATCGCTGCTATCGTCGATCATGCGTCCGGTGGAAATACTGCTCATGGCAAACTCCTTCTCCATCGGGCGCATTCCCACTTGAACATCGCCCGCCAATTCATTAATTAAGCAATTATCTAATTACTTTGCGCCAATGAAAACGATTAAGCAATACATTAATTGCTTAATTGATCGGCGGAATCGACGCGATGATTGCCGCAGGCACGGAGACCGGCTTTGGAAGATGAGACTTTCGACGATATTTCAGAAGGCAGCTCTGTCGGCGCCGCCCAGCGGGTGTTCCACGCGCTTTCCAGTGCGCCGCGGCGGAAGATCCTTGCCTATCTCTCGGCATCCGGCCTGACCGCCGGCGAGATTGCTGACCGCTTCAGCATGTCCAAACCGGCGGTTTCCCAGCATCTTTCCATCCTCGAAACGGCCGGACTGATTAAACGGGAGAAACAGGGCCAGTTCGTCCACTATTCCCTCATCGAGAACAATCTCGTCAATACGCTCAACGGCTTCGTCCAGGAGGTCTGCCCGGTCGGCCGGCCGATCAAGAAGGAAAGCCAGGCGCGCATCCGCGCCAAAGAATTGCCTTGAGCATCGGGGCCGATCCCGTGCTGGCGTGATCGCGAGGAACATGGAAGAGGTCGGGCAGGCGCCTCTGACGCACGGGCGCTACTGGCTGCTCTTCCCGATGGAAAAGCTGAAACAGGACGTCAAGAGCAGGAGGAGGGAGACGCGCCCTTCATTTTGATGAAGGGCGCAGCCTCGATCAGGGAACGATCAGCGTTCCGATGCCGTGCTCGGTGAAGATTTCGAGCAGGACGGAGTGGGCGGTCTTGCCGTTCAGGATAACGACGCCCTGGACGCCGGCCTTGATCGCATCGATGCAGGTCTCGACCTTCGGGATCATACCGCCCGAGATCGTGCCGTCGGCGATCAGCGCATGGGCTTCGGCAACGGAGAGCTCCTTGATCAGCTGGCCGTTCTTGTCGAGCACGCCGGCCACATCGGTCAGGAACAGCAGCCGAGTGGCGTTCAGCGCGCCGGCAATGGCGCCGGCGAACGTGTCGGCGTTGATATTGTAGGTGGCGCCGTCGCGGCCGGGTGCGACCGGGGCGATCACCGGGATCATCTCCGAGCGGGCGAGCAGATCGAGCAGCGTGCGGTCGACCTCGACCACTTCGCCGACGAAGCCGAGATCGAGCACGCGCTCGATGTTGGAATCCGGATCCTTGACGGTCTTGCGCGCCTTCTCGGCGAAGACCATGTTGCCGTCCTTGCCGCAAAGGCCGATCGCCCATTCGCCGGTCTGGTTGATCAGCGCGACGATTTCTTTGTTGATCGAGCCGGCCAGCACCATCTCGACGATCTCGACCGTCTTCTGGTCGGTGACGCGCAGCCCACCCTCGAATTTCGATTCGATGCCCATCTTGTTCAGCATGGCGCCGATCTGCGGGCCGCCGCCGTGGACGACGATCGGGTTGACGCCCGATTGCTTCAGGAGGGCGATGTCGCTGGCAAAGGCCTTGCCGAGCTCGGGATTGCCCATGGCGTGGCCGCCATATTTCACGACGATCGTCTTGTTTTCATAACGCTGCATGAAGGGCAGCGCCTTGGCCAGAAGCCGTGCCTGCAGTTCGCTTTCGGACTCGTTCATGGGGACCCCGCGGAATTGTTCGCGGCCTTTTATCGCAAGTTTCCGACAGAGGGAATAATCCAGAGGGCAATAGTTTTTCGTATCTGGCGCGGAGCCGGTGGCCTTTAGCGTCCGGCGCACCCAAGCATGAGATGAGGAACGGCATGCAAGGCGATGAGATTGCAGACCTGATCGGCCGCGTCGCGCTCCGCGACCGCAGGGCCTTTGTGGCCCTTTACAATCAGACCGGGCCGAAACTTTTTGCCATCTGCCTGCGTATCTTGAAGGATCGCACGGAAGCCGAAGAAGCCCTGCAGGAAGTCTATATCAGCATCTGGCAGAGGGCCGGAAGCTACCAGTCAGCCACGGGTTCGTCCTCGGCCTGGTTGTCGGCGATCGCCCGTAACCGGTCGATCGACGCGTTGCGGTCGCGCAAGCCGGTCGCCGACGAAATCGACAGTGCCTATGATCTTGCCGACGCCGCGCCCGACCCGGAAATGCAGACGGTGACGAAGGATGAAGGAAGGCGGATTGACACCTGCATGGAAGAGTTGGAAGCTGATCGTGCGGTCGCGGTGAAACGGGCTTATGTCGAAGGGCTGAGCTATCAGGAACTGGCCGATCAGTTTGGTGTCCCGCTGAACACGATGCGGACCTGGCTCAGGCGCAGCCTGTTGAAACTGAGAGAGTGCATGGAACGATGACATCGCCCGACAAAAGCAAGGGAGACCGCTCCCGCGACGAGGTTCTCGCCGGCGAATATGTGCTTGGCGTCCTGTCGCTGCAGGACCGGCGGGTGGTGGAAGAGCGCATGCGCCACGATCGGCCCTTTGCCGCGATCGTCAGCCGCTGGGAAACCAACCTTTCCGCCTTCAATGACGAGTATGAAACCGCCTCGCCGAACCGGGAAACCTTCAAGCAGATCGAGGCGCGGCTATTCGGCGATGCTGAAAAACCTGCATCCTTTTCGCAAGGCCTCTGGAATTCGGCGGTCTTCTGGCGCTCGCTGAGCTTTGCCTGCGTCGTCGTCGCTGTCAGCGCCGTGATCTTCGCCTCGGGCGTGGTGCCTGAGCCGCAGGGACCGACACCGCTGGTGGCCTCGCTTGCCGGCCAGAACAGCGCCATCAATCTTCTTGCCTCCTACGAGCTGCAGAGCGGCCGGCTGAAGATCGTGCCGGTCGCCGCCGGCAAGCCGGAGGAGAAGTCGCTGGAACTCTGGCTGGTGCCCGGCAGCGGCCTGCCGAAATCGCTCGGCGTCTTCCAGCCGGGTGAGAGCGGCGAACTCGTCATTCCCGCCGATCTGCGCAGCAATCTCGCCGATGGTGCGACGCTTGCCGTCAGCCTCGAACCTTTCGGCGGCTCGCCGACCGGCCAGGCGACCGGTCCGGTGATCGCAAGCGGCGCCTTGCGCCGGCCATGATCGGGCGCCGGCCGTAATCGCGCCGGCCATAAAATCATTTTCACCTCGCTGAAACTCTTTGGCGTAAGCCGCCGTAGTTCGAAATGTCCGGACGACGCTCAGGCATAAAGCCCGCGGATGGTGTCCGGTGAGGAGAAAATCATGATCAAGTCCGTATTGCGCGGTTTTGCGCTCGCCACCGCCCTGTCCGCTGTCGCCTTTGCCGCCGCCAAGAACCCGGAGGTCGGCGGTGCGCCGATGTTCGCCACCAAGAACATCATCGAAAACGCCGTAAATTCCAAGGATCACACGACGCTGGTCGCAGCCGTCAAGGCGGCCGGCCTGGTCAGCACCCTCGAGGGCAAGGGGCCCTTCACCGTCTTTGCGCCGACCAACGAAGCCTTCGCCGCCCTGCCGAAGGGCACCGTCGAGACGCTGCTGAAGCCGGAAAACAAGTCGACGCTCACCAAGGTTCTGACCTGTCATGTCGTTGCCGCCGATGCGATGGCCAAGACCGTTGCCAAGATGATCAAGGATGATGGCGGCGAGCACGACATCAAGACCGTCGGCGGATGCGTGCTGAAAGCCAAGGAAAGCATGGGCAAGATCACCCTGACCGACGAAAACGGCGGCGTCTCGCATGTGACGATCGCCGACGTCAAACAGTCGAACGGCGTCATTCACGTCGTCGACAAGGTGCTGCTGCCGAAGATGTAAGCCCGCCCATCTTGGCAGGGCCCGGGGCGCTCTTCGGGGCGCCCCGGATACAGACGGATGACTTATTGCGACTTCCGACCAGTTTTCCCGCGATGAGCTATCGGGCCGCTTCGGCTATTGGGAAAACGAGCGAGACGCTCACGCCGGCGTCGGGGGACGAGGTGACTTCGACCTTGGCGCGAGCGTTCTGTTTCAGCGACTGTACGAT
The DNA here is from genome assembly GCF_002531755.2 of Rhizobium acidisoli. NCBI lineage: Bacteria > Pseudomonadati > Pseudomonadota > Alphaproteobacteria > Hyphomicrobiales > Rhizobiaceae > Rhizobium > Rhizobium acidisoli. The sequence continues at coordinate 73,955 of NZ_CP034998.1, forward strand.
CATCGCGCTGAGTTTGCCCGGGTGCGGCCAAGTCACATCTTGTGGAAGGCCGACCCCGTTATCGGCGACGGTGATCCTGCACCCGGCATCGCTGACGACACAGCGCAGCGTGATTTCTCCGCCATCACGCCCCACGAAGGCATGTTTGAGCGTATTGGTCAGCAGTTCGTTGATGACCAACCCGGCGGGCATGGCCACATCGACCGAAACCGGCCAGGTGTCGACCTTCATGTCCAGCCGGATCCCTTCCACGGCATGAGCCGCCATGACCGAGGCGGCAATCTGGCTCACATAGGTTCCAAGATCGACTGTGGCGCCCTTCTCTTCGTCCGATAGCGAGCGATACAACAGCGCCAGGGCCTCAATTCGCCCGGCAAGCCGTGCAAACCTTTCGCTTTCCTCGCTCTGTTGCGCATTGCGCGCCTCCATCCGGATCAGCGCCGTGATCATCTGGAGATTGTTTTTCACGCGATGCTGAAGTTCGCGCAGAAGGACATCCTTCTCCGTCAGCAGTTCGCCGAAGCTTTGGTCAGCCGCCGCCTCATTGCGCGCCGCAAAGGCCACCAATCGGAACAGCGGGGTGTCATCATCGTTGACGATGGTATTCGACCAGACATCGATTATGGCAGTGCTTTCGGGTTCGGCCACCAGCGAGAATGCGCCAATATACTCCTCGGCAGAGGTCACGGCGGCGGTGAGCGTCGCGCCTCCCGAAATAGCGGTGGAATTCAATTCGAGCTCGGACCAGGTCTTTCCCTCGACCTGCTTTGCGCTCAGCGCCGTCAGCCGTTCGAATTCGAGATTGACGTAGATCAGCGCTTCGTTGTCGCCGAGCTCGGAGACAGCCACGGCAAAGGGGACGTGATCGAGAAAGTGTCGAAACCGATGGTCATCAAGGGCTTCGGCCAGGTGGGGCAGGTTGCCGACGCCTTCCGGCGACAGCGGCTGGTCTTTGCTATCGGTCATCTCATTACTCGCGCACGCGGACTGCTCTTGCACCGCCTGGGATGGAGGGTTGCTTTAAAAACTCCGGGGACGCAAGTGCAATCACCGCCGGTCCGCTTACCCAAGCAATTTCACCAATGCATGTCGCCCGGAAGTGTGCAGCGGTTCCGCGAACGACATGCATCAAGACAAAGAGCTAAAGCGCGTCGCGTGGATCAAGTTCGATGCGACGCGCTTTATGCGACGATAATCAAGATCCGAACCCTTCGGGCCAAACCCGGCAGGGTTATGCCCGGTCATAGGTAAACGAGGTCAGCAGCGTCGTCACGAAATTGCTCGCCCGTTCCTTGACCAAGACCTCTGTCCATTCATCCGTGCCGCGCAGCCGCAAGTCCGTGTAAATGCTGTCCACGGCTGCCTCTTCGATACGCTTGATGTGCGTCTTGAACGAAGCCTCGCCGCCACCGTGATACATGTCCCTGATAACCATGCGGAGAATCTCCTGAATGGCGATCTGCCAGGCCGTATTGATCGACTGGATTTCCTTGATTTCGTCTGCCATTCAAGCTTCCTTTAGGATGAGTTCACGGTCGGCACGGTGTGGGGTCAGCCGGCCCGGGCGCGCCTTGCAACAAGGACGGCCGTTGCTGAGGCCCGGTCGCTGCGTTCCCTGGAAAGCCGCGCCTCGCGAAGCCGCAAGGTCTTTGCCTGTTGCGATTGGACGTCGGATTCGAGCTCCTCGACCGCCTTGTTTTTTGCGAAGAACTGGCTCTGGACATTGCCGAAGGCAATCTCCGCCCGCTGGCGGGATTTGCTGAATGTCTCTGTCATGGTTGATCCGATACTGAGGGCTCGTGAGGGCGAGCGAAAACAAAAAGGCCAGGCAGATCGCCTGGCCTTGAATGGATAACGTGCTTCCGGCAGTGCCAGTACATCCGTGGTCAAAGGAAAGCAGATATCGATTTAAGCGTTTTGGAGATTGCAAGCGGACATCTTGCCCGACTTGTTGTCACGCTCGAGATCGAAACCGATCTTCTGGCCTTCGACGAGTTCGCGCATTCCGGCGCGCTCGACGGCGGAGATGTGAACGAAGGCGTCAGCGCCGCCGTTGTCAGGCTGAATGAAGCCGAAGCCCTTGGTGGAGTTGAACCATTTAACGGTGCCAGTGGTCATGATGAACCCTTTCATAGCAATATTGAAGAACCGCAGCGCCAAGGGCGATACGGATGGTGATAGCGATTTTTGAAAGGAAGTTCGTTCAGGCCGCGGTGCCAATCGCGCGATAACCAAGCCAGCAAGCAAAATTCGATAGTCGTCATGTAATGTAACGAACGCGCGTCGTCAACCGTTAGTTTTTCATCGCCACTAGATTCAACCTTTGGATGCTCAGGCGACCTTTGCACCAAATCGGACTCTGCCGAGCGAAAAACCGCGGATCCGAAACTGCAAGAGGGCGCTTCCGAACGGGCGGGACTCCCGCGTCGCCGGACATCCCGCAGCCGTCGGCAAGCGCTGGGCCAGCCGGCGCCCCTTTATTTCCAGCGGGCGACGCCCACGGTTTCGCCGATCGCCTGGCGCAGATCGTCCAGCCCGTCACCCTTTTCCGACGAGGTGGACAGCACGCCGGGATAGGCGGCCGGGCGCTTGCGGATCTTTTCCGCGGTCTCGGCAAGCAGCTTCGGCACGGCCGGCGCCTTGATCTTGTCGGTCTTGGTCAGCACGATCTGATAGGAGACGGCCGCCTTGTCGAGCAGGTCGAGCACGTCGTCGTCGTTCTTCTTGATGCCGTGGCGGCTGTCGATCAGCACATAGACGCGCTTCAGCGTCGCGCGGCCGCGCAGATAGTCGAAAACCAGCTTGGTCCACTTGTCGACCTGCTCCTTCGGCGCCTGCGCATAACCATAGCCGGGCATGTCGACGATCGCCATCGGCGGCATGTCGCCGCTTTCGCCGGAATAACCGTCCGGAACGAAATAATTGAGCTCCTGGGTGCGCCCCGGCGTGTTCGAGGTGCGCGCCAGCCCCTTCTGGCCGACAAGCGCATTGATCAGCGACGACTTGCCGACATTGGAACGGCCGGCAAAGGCCACCTCAAGCGGCCCTTCCGGCGGCAGGAAGTTGAGCGAGGGTACGCCGCGGATGAAGATCCATGGGTGGCCGAAGAGCGGCTTTTCGGTTTCGGGCATGCGGGCTCTGCAATCTCCGGGTTCTGTCTCTTCACCGGGCTTCGTGGTTTTGAAGGGAGATGTCAAGCTTTGAGGCGGTTTGCAGCCTATTGCCAGCCGACGGTCTTACATCTCATCACGCACCCAGGCTGACAAGGTAGGCGCAAAGCATATCGGCCATTGCCTCCGAATAGGCTTCCACGTCTTTACTCTTCCGCGGCCTTTCGGAGAAATCCTTTCCGACGGTCGTCAGGGTGGTCATCATCACGTCGCCGGCGAGCGCACGGGCTGTCTCGGGGAGGGCGGGAAGCACCTCCTTCAGGAACGCCTCGATCACGGGATCGCCCGCCTGTCGCGCCTCCCGGGCTTCCGGCGCATCCCTGTAAAGGGGAGCGGCATCGCCGAGCGCCACACGGACGGCGGCTTCTTCGCACTCCGATCGAATAAAAGCCTGGACCAATCGGCGCACCCGGCGAAGCGGCGGCTCCGACCGGTCGTTGAGGATCTCGCTGAGAAGACCGGTGGTCTCGCGCCACTCGTCGCTCTGCAGCCGAAACAGGATCGCCGCCTTGTTCGGAAAATATTGGTAGAGCGACCCAACGCTGACGCCTGCTTTCTCAGCCACGCGGGCAGTGGTGAAGCGGTGCGCGCCTTGCTGTCCCAAAACCTGAACAGCGGCCTGCAGAATAGCCGAAACGAGTTCGTTCGACCGCGCCTGCTTGGGGTGCTTTCGTGAGGATATTCCGGAGCTTGGGCGATCGGCCATTTCCAGGTTCCCGGATGCGATTAGCGAATGCGACGAATTAATCGTATTTTCCCGATCGGCACAACAACTCTCTCGACAAAGGATTTGCCATGACCACGTTAACGACCGCACCGCTCGCGCCGCTGCTCGAGCATTTGTTCGAAGAGGCCGACAAGGCGACGAGCCCCGGCCTGGCGGCATTGCCGCGGGAGGAGCGGGATCGCCTCTTCCACAGCAAGACGGAATACCGCAGTTTCTACGGGCTGATAAAGGACCTGTGGCTGCCCGTGTCGCGCCAAACCGGCGAGCTGCTCTATATGCTGGCACGCGCCAGCGGAGCACGAGTGATCGTCGAGTTCGGCACGTCGTTCGGCATTTCCACGCTCTATCTCGCCGCCGCATTGCGCGATAACGGCGGCGGCTGGCTGATCACCACCGAGTTCGAGCCTGACAAGGTCGCCAGAGCGAGGCAGAACCTTGCGGCGGCAGGACTGGCCGATCTCGTCGAGTTTCGGCAGGGCGATGCGCTTGAAACCCTTGGCGCCGATCTTCCCGGCAGCATCGATCTGGTCCTGATGGACGGCGCAAAGTCGCTCTATTTGGAGATTTTGCAGATCCTGGAAGGCCGCCTCCGGCAGGGCGCGATTGTCATCGCCGACGATGTGGACGCCTGCCCGGAATACCTCGGCCACGTGCGTACGCCTGGCCGCGGCTACATGTCGACGCCGTTTTCCGAAGACATCGAACTTTCCATGCGCGCCGCCTGAAGCCGCGTCGGCGCAGGGCGGTTGTCCACGGATACGAACAGAAAAGCCCCGCCGGAGCGGGGCTTTTCTGTAGCACTTTAACCTGCTGCAATAGGCAGCTGCATCATTTCGACGGCGCCGTTTTTCGCCGGAACAGGCCCTTCAGATTGTCGAAGAGTTCGACCTTGACGCCCTGGCGCTTCATGATCACCGACTGCTGGATCACCGAGAGCGTGTTGTTCCAGGCCCAGTAGATGACCAGGCCGGCCGGGAAGCTTGCCAGCATGAACATGAACACCAGCGGCATCCAGGTGAAGATCATCGCCTGCGTCGGATCGGGCGGCGTCGGGTTCATGCGCATCTGCAGGAACATGGTGACGCCCATGATCAGCGGCCAGACGCCGAGATGCAGGATGGTCGGCGCTTCGAAGGGCAGCAGGCCGAACAGATTGACGATCGTCGTCGGATCGGGGGCCGAAAGGTCCTTGATCCAGCCGAAGAACGGCGCGTGCCGCATCTCGATGGTGATGTAGATCACCTTGTAGAGCGAGAAGAAGATCGGGATCTGCAGCGCCACCGGCCAGCAGCCGGCGATCGGGTTGATCTTCTCTTCCTTGTAGAGCTGCATCGTCGCCTGCTGCAGCCCCATGCGGTCGTCGGCGAATTTCGCCTTCAACTCCTCCATCTTCGGCTGCATGCGCTTCATGTTCGCCATCGAAGCATATTGCTTGCTGGCGAGCGGGAAGAACAGCGCCTTGACGACGATGGTGGTGCACAGGATCGCCACGCCGAAATTGCCGAAGAAGCGATAGAAGAAGTCCATCAGCTTGAACATCGGCTTGGTGATGAAATAGAACCAGCCCCAGTCGATCAGCCGGTCGAACTTCGGGATCGAATAGCTGGTCTCGTAGCCGTCGATGACGGGCACTTCCTTGGCGCCGGCGAAGACGAGGTTCTTGAGCTCGATCGATTGGCCCGGTGCAACGGTGAAGGCATCGTCCTTGTAGTCGGCCTGATAGCGCGGCTGACCATCGGCAAAATGCGAGAAGCGTGCTTCATAGGCCGATGTCTGCGGCGGAATGATCGTCGCGGCCCAGTATTTGTCGGTAATGCCAAGCCAGCCGCCGGTGGATTTCGGCGGCATGACGGCTTCTTTCTCGGCGGCGGTATATTTGGTTTCGACGAGCCCGTCATCGCCGATGACGCCGATGAAGCCTTCATGCAGCACGTAGACGGAGGGCGTCGTCGGCTTGTTGTAACGCGTCACGCGGCCGTAGGAAGACAGTGATACCGGAGCCTGGCCGGTATTTTCGACCTTGTCGGCGACGGTGAACATGTAGCGTTCGTCGACGGAAATCGTCCGCGTAAAGGTCAGGCCCTTGTCATTGGTATAGGAGAGCGTCACCGGCGTCTTGTCGGTGAGCTTGGCGCCCTCGGGCGCCGTCCAGAGCGTCGAGGCGCCGGGAACGTTGCCCGTGGCGTCGCTGCCGATATAGCCGAGCTCGGTGAAGTAACCGTCCTTGGTTTCCGCCGGGCTGAACAGGGTGATGGTTGGGCTCGAGTCGTCGACGGTCTCGTGATAGCCCTTGAGTTTCAGGTCGTCGAGCCGGGCGCCGGCGAGGTTGATCGAGCCGGAAAGCGCAGGCGTATCGATGACGACGCGCGGGTTCTTTGCCAGCGCCTGTTCGAGCGTCGCCGTGGCGACGGCCTGACCGGAGGGGGCGGTCCCACTCGTCGGGGCCGGCGCCGCGCCGTTTGCTGCGGGCTGCTGCACCTGTTCGGTCTTCTGCTGCGCCTTCTGGGCTTCCTGCGCCTTGCGCTGGGCCTCGATGCGCGGATTCATATAGAGAAACTGCCAGCCGAGGACGATCAGCACCGAGAGAGCGATCGCAATGAAGTAATTGCGGTTTTTTTCCATCATACGTTCCTGGGGCGTCCGTCTCCGGAGCGCCGGGGTTTCGGCCTGGTTTCCACGCGAAATTTCAGTTCCGCGGCCAATTCTTTGAAGGACGCCTCAAGCACGTCCCTGCGCGCGACAACCACATAGTCGTGTCCGGGCTGCATTGCAAACCCCGCATGAAGCCGCACCGCCTCTTTCAGGCGGCGGCGCATGCGGTTGCGTTCGACTGCGTTGCCATGTTTTTTGGTGACTGTAAATCCGACGCGGGCTTGGCTGTCGGGTTCCTTCCGGTCGAGGACTTCGAGAAGGAAGAGGCCGCCGCGGCGTTTTTCGCCCTCGCGCACGGCAAGAAACTGCGGGCGGCTTTTCAGCCGCCCGACAGCGTGTTTTTCTTTTTTGGTCGTCAATTCGCCCGCCATCTCTTTTCGGGCAACCCGGCCTTAAGCCGAAAGACGCTTGCGGCCCTGCGCGCGGCGGCCGGCGATGACCTTGCGGCCACCCTTGGTAGACATGCGCGCACGGAAGCCGTGGCGACGCTTGCGAACAAGCTTGGATGGTTGGTAGGTACGCTTCATTTATTTAAACACCGCGGAGTGCGGCCCTTCTTGAATTTGCATAATGCAAGGAGCGTTATTTTTCGAACGGGCGGGCCATAAAAGGCTGAGTGACCGGACGTGCGGCGGCTTATAGGGATGAAGCCGGTGAAAGTCAATTATACCGGATAATTTCACAGCAAGCGCCGGCTTGGTAAGTATTTTCGCACTCCGGTATTAATAAACTCGATCTGCGCCGCGTGGTTGTGATTTGTCGGCGCGGCAGATCGATGGCCCCGGTTTCCAGGGCTTTGTGCGTCCAGGCCTCTGGTCCACATGGATAATTTCTCCAGCCATAATCGTAAATATTGGAAATCTAACTTTAATAAATTTCGCCGATATTCCGATCATCGGCTGGAATTTGCTTTCCAGGCAGTGGCGTAGCTCAGGAGACAGTGCATTGAAGATCCGCGGCAAAATTAATCTGCTGGTATGCGTGATGGGCGCGGTGGCGCTTTTGATCGGCGCAACGGCGCTCTCGGCCATGCACGAATACAATCGCAACCTGACGGCTTACGAGCAGGCTGCCGCCCGCGCCTATGCCGGCGAACGCCTCAACCGCTTCGTCACGGCGGTGGTCATGGAAGCGCGCGGCATCTATGCGGCCAAGACGATTAAAGACACCCCGAACTTCGCCAAGGGCCTGCTGGCCGGCCTCGACGAGATCGACAAGGTCATCGCGGGCTGGGCGCCGCTGGTTCCGGAAGACGAGAAGGGCGATTTCGCCAAGCTCGTCGCCCGCGCTGCGGAATTCCGCACCTTCCGTATGGAGACTGCCCGTCTCGGCACCGAAGTCGGCCCCGAGGCCGCCAGCGCCCAGGGCAACAATGACGCCAACCGCGCCAACCGCAAGGCGTTCCAGGCCGAAATCGACGCGGTCGTCGCCACCGACAAGGCAGCGCTCGAAACCGTCAACACCGAGATCGAAAGCTTCCGGACCTGGGTACTGATGCTCGTCCTCAGCATCACCGGCATCGGCATCGCGGTCGGCATCGGCATGGGCTTCTATATCGGCACCAGCCATCTGAGCCGCCCGATCAAGCGCGTCACCCGGGCGATCAACGAGGTCGCCAGCGGCAATTTCGAAGCCGAGGTCCCCTTTGCCGGGCGCCAGGATGAAATCGGCGAGATGGCCGCAGCCGTTGCGGTCTTCAAGGCCAACGGCCTTGCCGTCCAGCGCCTGAATGCCCAGGAGACGGCGATGCGCGCCAAGAGCGACGACCTGCAGTCGAGCATGTCCGTCGTCGTGGCTGCGGCTGCGGCCGGCGACTTTGGCCATCGCATCAGCAAGGACTACGAGGACGAGAACCTCAACCGCTTCGCCGGCAACATCAACACGCTGTTGTCGAGCGTCGATGCCGGCATCGGCGAGACCCGCCGCGTCATTGCAAGCCTTGCCGATGGCGACCTCACCCAGACGATGAACGGCAGTTTCCAGGGCGCCTTCGCCGAGCTGCAGCAGAACGTCAACAACACCTTCGTCACCCTGCAGGCGACCATGCGCGAAGTGCGCCAGACGACGGAAGCAATGAACGGCAACACCGCCGAACTGCGCAATGCCAGCGACGACCTGTCGAAGCGCACCGAGCAGCAGGCCGCCGCCCTCGAACAGACTTCGGCGGCACTCGATCAGATCACCGCCGTCGTTCAGAATTCCACCGAGCGGGCGCATGAAGCCACCATCATGGTGTCGGAAGCCAAGGACAAGTCAGGCGCATCAGGCGTCGTCGTCGGCAATGCCGTCGAGGCCATGGGCCGCATCGAGCAGGCATCGCGCGAAATCAGCCAGATCATCAACGTCATCGATGAGATCGCCTTCCAGACCAACCTGCTGGCGCTGAACGCCGGCGTCGAGGCGGCACGCGCCGGCGAGGCCGGCAAGGGCTTTGCGGTTGTGGCACAGGAAGTGCGCGAGCTCGCCCAGCGTTCGGCAAAGGCTGCCAAGGACATCAAGGCGCTGATCACCAAATCGGGCAACGAGGTGCAGGTCGGCGTCAAGCTCGTCCAGGCGACCGGCGAGGCTCTGGCTGAAATCGGCACCCGCGTCATTGCCATCAACGATCATATCCATTCGATCGCCACGGCTGCGACCGAACAGTCGACCGGCCTCAAGGAAGTCAATACCGCCGTCAACCAGATGGACCAGGTCACCCAGCAGAACGCCGCGATGGTCGAAGAGACCTCCGCCGCCACGCACAGGCTTTCGGCCGAAGCCGGCGGGCTGGTCCGCCTCATCTCCCGCTTCAAGCTGTCGGATGATGCGCCGGCACCGGTGGCGCTTGTGCGCAACGAGCCGCAACGGCCGGTCGCCTCGCCCGCCCGCCGGGCGATCGCCAAGGTCGCCCGCGCCTTCGGCGGCAACGCGGCCGCTGCCGAACAGAGCTGGGAAGAGTTCTGATCCCGACCGATCGGATAATCTACGCGGCAGCCCCTCATCCGGCTGCCGCCACCTTCTCCCCGCGCGCGGGGAGAAGGGAATATGCCGCAACCTCTCCGTCCCTCGCCAACGTCGCGCTAGGCACGTCCCCTCGCCCCGTTTACGGGGAGAGGGTTAGGGTGAGGGGCAGCCCTCATCGCGAGCTGGACGGCCGAGTGATTCAATGAGCCCGACGCCGCCTCCGGGCGGCGTTTTCTTGTGGCGACATGACGCTGCTCGCAAAGATTTGAAAGCGGAGGCTTTTGGTCTAATATAGAACTCGAGGGCGGCTGAAGTGCTGCCGATCGGGCGAGACGAAAATGCCGGTACAAGATCAGGGCGACAATCCATCGGCGGAGCTTCCCGCAGCCGGCGAGACCGCAAGGGCGCCGTGCCCGTCTGCTGGCATGTTCGGCGGCATGTTCGGCGGATTGTCGGGCAAGCTGCTCTGGCTCACTGTTTTCTTTATCATGCTCGCCGAAATTCTGATCTTCATCCCCTCGGTCGCCAGCATGCGCATCCGCTGGCTGGAGGAAAGGCTGAACACGGCCGCCGCCGCCGCCATCGTCATCGATGGGCTGCAGCCGGTCGAGCTGCCGCGTGCGCTGCAGAAGGAGACGCTGGAGGCGACCGGCACCAAGGCGATCGTGCTGCGCAAGGACGGCACGTCGCGGCTCTTGGCGACGACGGATATGCCGACCTCGGTCGATGAAGCCTATGATCTGACCGACGTGCCGCCGGCAACGGCGATGCGCGATGCGCTCGACACCTTGATCTTCGGCGGCAGCCGGATGATCCGTGTCTACGGCCCCGTCGGCGACACCAATACCGGCGTTGAGGTGGTGATGAAGGACAAGCAGCTGCGCACGGCGATGTTTGCCTATTCCCGCAACGTTCTCCTGCTGTCGGTGCTGATCGCGCTGTTCACCGCGACGCTGATCTTCTTTGCGATCAACCGCATCCTGATCGGCCCGATCCGCCGGCTGACCGGCAGCATGCAGCAATTCTCCTCCGATCCGGAGAACCCCGCCCACATTTATATCGGCGACGGCGGCCGCGACGAACTGGCGGTCGCCGGCCGCAATCTCACCTCGATGCAGATGGAGCTGCAGAAGACGCTGAAGCAGCAGAAGAACCTCGCCGCTCTCGGCCTCGCCGTCTCCAAGATCAATCACGACATGCGCAATATCCTGGCCTCGGCGCAGCTGATGTCGGACCGGCTGGTCGATGTCGATGATCCGATGGTCAAGAGCTTCGCCCCGAAGCTGCTGCGCACCATCGACCGCGCCGTCGGTTATACCACCGAGGTGCTGTCCTACGGCAAGGCGAGCGAATCGGCCCCGCGCCGCCGCCATGTCCTGCTTTTGGAACTCACCCAGGACGTCAAGGACATGCTGGCGATCGATCCGCAAAGCGGCATCGAATTCACCGAGCAGATTGGCGCCGATCTCAAGGTCGATGCCGATGGTGAGCAACTGTTCCGGGTCATCCACAATCTCTGCCGCAACGCGCTGCAGGCGCTGACGGCGCCGGGCGAGGGTGCCCCGGGTACGGTCAGGCGCATCACCGTCGCCGCCCAGCGCGTCGGCAGTGTCGTCAGCATCACCGTGGATGATACCGGCCCCGGTATGCCGCTGAAGGCGCGCCAGAACCTGTTTGCTGCCTTTCGCGGCTCCGCCCGCTCCGGCGGCACCGGCCTTGGCCTGACGATCGCCCGCGAGCTGGTGCTCGCCCATGGCGGCACGATCGCGCTTGTGGAAAAGCCGACGGTGGGAACCCAGTTCCGCATCGAGATCCCCGATCGCCCGGTTTCGCTGGAGGATTACCGTAGCCGGACGCACAGCGAAAAGTGACGGGCTTCCGAAAGCCGCGGCCGCAAATTATGAAACGCGCGATTTTTTCCGAAATGCTCTTGCATTGTCCCGAAGGACGCTTTAGAGGATCGCCCACGCAAGCGGCACCGCCGCTTCTGCCACGCACCCGTAGCTCAGCTGGATAGAGCACCAGACTACGAATCTGGGGGTCAGGAGTTCGAATCTCTTCGGGTGCGCCACTTCCTCTTTTTCATTGCAAGACTATGTTAAGGCCTTGAACGGGAAGCTCAAATCCGCCGTTCTAAATCCTTCATTCCGCTTATACCTTAGCCTATCGGCGAAGGTTAGTTTCAGCATCGCGCGGCGATTTTCCAATCTTGGCGGTACCGCCGCGATATGGCAGAATGAACACATGAAGAACAATGTAGATATTTCCGACGATCTTAGCCGTCGCATCGACATGCTGGCAGAGCGTTCAAACTTGACACGCAGCCAGATTATCGAAGACGCGCTTTCCCATGGTCGCTCTCTTGCGTGGCAGGAAAAATGGATCGCGGGCGTTCAGGCGGGGATCGAAGACGCCGACAGAGGCAACTTCGCCACGGATGAAGAAATTGCTGCCGTACTGAACAAATACAGTCAGGCATAACAGCCCCGTGCGCCTTGTCTGGACGAAACGCTGTCTCAAAGAGCTTGCAGACATCAACGATTACATCGGCGAGAGAAACCCGCGCGCTGCAGCGCGCGTCGTCAATGGCATTCATTCAAAGACGGAGAAGCTTTTATCCGCCAATCCCTTCTTAGGGCGTGCCGGCGAAATCAGAGGAACACGCGAGCTTGTCATTCCGGCAACGCCTTACATCGTTGCTTACCGCGTTCGAGACGACCATATCGAAGTTCTGTTTGTCCAGCACGGCGCGCGTGAGTGGCCGGACGAGGTCTAATCGTCCTGGCAATGCGCCGACGAAATCAGCGTTCGACGCTTCACCCCCGCCATCAAATGATATCGTACTTCCCTGGTGCCTCGAAGGAGCTATGTCCGGGAAGAAAAAGCTGATGCGAAGCGAGGAAGTTTGCCGTGGCAATTTCAGAATTATGGACGGTCTCCAACCGACATCAATTTCCCTTGCCGGATTTTCAGAACGGGGATGAAATCAGGTTTCCCGGCGCTTTGGTGTCGGCATTGCTTGATCGGTTTACAAAATCAGGAGACGCCGTCTTCGATCCCTTTGTCGGCTTGGGGACGACTTTCTTTGTCTGCGAGCAGAGGGGCAGAATCCCCTATGGGATAGAAGCCGACCGGCAGAGATATGAATGGGTCAAGCAACGCATCACGACAAAGCATCATCTGGTCTGCGGTGATAGCGCAGAGCTGGCAGCCTTCGATTTTCCCGAGATGGATTTCTGCATCACATCCCCGCCATACATGCCTCATTGGCATAAATGGAACCCGCTTTACAACGGCGATGCGGATTATGACGGCTATGACATCTATCTGAAAAGAATGCAGGAAATATACGGCCGGATCTGCAAACGCATGAAGACGAACGCTTACCTTGTCGTTCAGGCCGACAATCTGACCAACGAACAATTCTCTCCCCTTGTCTGGGATCTGGGAAGAGCTTTGTCGGAGGTCATGATGCTTGAAGGGGAAATTGTGGTGAATTGGTCTGAAGCGGTGGACAACGGCAACCGATTCACACAGTGCCTCGTGTTCAAGAATGCAAGCGGATGAAAAGTTCGCCGCGATAGCCGCTACAGTCTGTGCCCCCAAGGCAGCGAAGCGAAAAACTATTGCTCGGCCGGGAAGTCCCTTTCATAGGCTTCCCTTTCTTCCTTCCCAGAGGCGGATGAGTAATAGCCACTGCAGATCAGATAAGAGCACTCATCCGGGTCGCCCATTTCCCATCCCGGCAGGCAGGTTACCACGCGCCGGAATTTTTCATTGCAAAGGCCGTGGTTTGCCAAGAGCCGCGGCTCGTTTCCGAAATACGCGCTTATGGCTTTCTGGCGAGTCCATGCAGGAACGACTTTCCAATCAGCGGCGCCGCCCTCAGCGCTGACATTGCCGGTCGCACAGAGCGACCAGTTGGAAATCACGATCGGCTGATCGCAGGCAAAAGTCTGGACGGTGCTTCCCAGCAGGATCGAAACCAGTGCCAGCAACCGCTGGCCATAGATCATCGCGCCCTTCTCCCTCACGCCGAACTTTCGCATTCTGGCCTCCAACCGTGTGCAATTGCCTGTCCCTGATGGGATCAGGCGATCTCAAAAGACGCCCTAAGATTTTTTTCCTAGTTCATGAAACGTTCTTACGCTGGATTGCTCGCCGTTGCAACCATGGAATGTTGAATGTCGAAGAATATTGTGGCGATAGGTGATGCGGACGCTCGGGCCGGTTTTTCCGACCGCACGCGTGAGAGAACGACAAAAGCCGCACCAATGCCAAAAAGCCGCCGGCTCGTGCCTCTCGGTGGAGGCGTCACGCCCAACAGAGTCCAAATGCCCTGGCGCTACTCCTTGATTGGGATTCCGGCTTCGATTGCAGCTTCGATAAAGGCCTGCCGCGCTTCTTCCCGGTTTCGTTTGCCCGACATGACATCGGCGCAAACCGCGCACGCCCGATCGAGAGCCGGACCCTCCTCGGTCGGCCAGTCTTCGACCAGCGCCCATGTTGCGGCCTGGGTCGTCTGGATCACCACCCATTGATCCGGGCCTTCAAGGGCTAACGTCACCGGCTTCTTCCAAATGGTTTGCATTGTCTGAGGACCTCCGCTGCATCTTCTCTGCCGCCTCCTCACATAAGGCGGTTTATCCCGCATGGCGAGGCGACGGCTTGCACGAGATGCTTTTTCCAGCAAAGCCGATTGCAGGCCTATGCGGCTCCTCTCAGAAATCCTGGGTGAATTCGCACGCCAGCAATGTTTTGCCTGGCAAGGCGTCCCCTTGGCGGGCGACAATCCGGACTTTTCCGGGGCCGGCAAGTCCCGGTTCGGGCTGCTGATCGGCGGCAAGCTCGCGCGAATAGCCCTTGGTGGATGTTCCAAGCAGGTCCGAACTCTCCGGCTTCAACCGGTATTTTTTCGCCAGATCGTCAGCGCGTTGGCCCTCGACCAGAATTCCGACCGCATTACTGGCAAAGAAAACCTCTGTCGACTTGAAGCCGTCGCGGCCGATCTGGCTCGGGATCTTGTAGATCGCCGCACCGAGCGACGAGGTGTCCGGCTTGGCCAGAGCTTCCGCGGCATCATAAATCTCCGTTGCCGATGTCATCGAATAGGGTGGTTTGCACAGGGCCGCGTCGAAGAACTTGTCATTGGCCGAAGCGGCCATGACCTGTTCGGCCTGAAATGTCTGAAAAGCAACGCATAGCGAGAAGGCAGCGGTGCGAATGAATTTGGCGTTATGCATGAAATATTCCCAAGAGTGGCAGCAGCGGGGCCGCGTTCGATTAAGTCCGGATGCTTAGGGGATTCGGAACGGCATTGCCACCTTAAGTTTAGGTTTCGGTCTTTTCGAAAGTGCTGCGAGATGTTTAATTGCAGCTCGCTGTCCGAGACAGAGCATCACAGTCCCTTACGACGGCGGGAGAGCCATGATCGCAGCCTATATCGACGAAATCATCATGTTTTGCGCCGGCCTGTGGATGACCTCGGTGGGCTTTGGCTATCTGCCGCTGCCCGGCTACTCGGCCAACCCGCCTCTGGTTCGTCACTTCAAGTGGATGGGCCCCATGCTGCTCGTCATCGCCATCGTATTGGCGGCCGCCTCATAGGCTCGCCATCTTGGAGGCCTGGGAAGAGCCCTTGAGGTTGCGTCCTTGGCGGCTCGCCAAGCAATATATGCTGGCCTGCATGTCGTGCGAATTGTCCAGCAAAAAGCTCTTCACTCACTCGGGGCAGGTGATAACATTCGCCTATGCCGACACCAAAGACCCAACCGCTCGATATTGACGCGCATTTGCAAGCGCGTCTTGGCCTCCTTGCCAAAAAGCAAGGCGCTTCGCTTGCAGATTTTGCCGAAAGCGTGCTGCGTTCCTATGCCGATGAAGCGGAGCGCGCGACTAGCGAACAGGCTGAGGATGAAGGGCGCTGGCAGCGGTATCTGGAAGCCGGAGTTTCGGTGCCATTCGAGACAGTCCGGGCCAAACTGCGCGGTTTTGCCGCCGAAGCCGCCCGTAAAGCGGACCCATGGTGAAATTCGTTTTCCTGCCGGAGGCAGAAGGCTCTAGTCGACCGACAGCCGCGCCGCGCACCAATGCCATACCGCATCGACCGCCTTTCGCGGCGATGATGTGCGTTTGCGGATAAGGAAGTAGTCGGGTTCGATGAGCGTCGTCGCATCGATCACCTGCACCAGCCGCCCCGCCTCGAGATCGGCCGCCACGAACGCCCGGCACGCCAAGGCGACGCCCTGGCCGGCGAGGGCGGCATCCAGCGCCAGCGTGGTGTGGTTGAACACCGCACCCGGCAGCTTCTCGCGCGATCGCAGCACGAGCGGCCAGGGACTGACGGCGTCATGCAGAAGCGGCAGCTTGCGAAGCGCGTCGGCCGTCAACGGAAGGGGCAGGCCCTTGACCAGGTATGGGCTGGCGACGGCGACGAGTTCCTGGCGGAACAGCAGCCTTGCCTCCAGCGAGGCCGGAAAAGGCCCGCGGGTGAGCCGCACCGCAATGTCCACCTGATCGCGGTCGAAGTCGGACAGCGCCTCGGTGGCGACCGTCCGCAGTTCCACATCAGGGAGGGCGGTTTTGAACTCTGCGAGGCGCGGGATCAGCAGCTTGGCGGCGACCGTCGGGGTGACGCTGATCGTCACGGCGTCCGGCCGCGCGAGAAGCCGCCCGGTCGCTTCACCGAGCGTATCGAAGGCGCGGGTCACATCCGCCAGATAGGCAGCACCCTGCGGGGTCAGAGCCAGGCCGCGCGGCAGGCGCTGAAACAACATCAGGCCGAGTTGATCTTCCAGCGCGCGCACCTGCTGGGCGACCGCACCCTGCGACACCCCCAGCTCCTCGGCGGCGGCGCGGAAATTCAACCGGCGGCCCGAGACTTCGAAGGCGCGAAGCGCATTCAGCGGCGGCAGCTTGCGGCGGGGTTGGACCATTGAGATTTCCGGATATTCCAGTAGAATTTCTACAGTCTGACACGTTTCTTTCTGACGCGAAAGCCGGCGCTGTCTCTGTCATAATGCTTCGCAAATCAATCGTTGGAGGCTCCGATGTCTACAGAAAAAGTCGCTCTCATTACCGCAGGCGGTTCCGGCATGGGTGCTGCCGCTGCAAGGAAACTGGCTGCGGATGGCTATCGCATTGCTGTGCTCTCCTCATCGGGCAAGGGCGAAGCGCTCGCCAAAGAATTGGGCGGGGTCGGCGTCACCGGCTCGAACCTGGTGAATGACGATGTGAAGCGGCTCGTCGACCTGGCGATGGAGAGATGGGGGCGGATCGACGCGCTGGTCAATTCCGCCGGCCACGGGCCGCGCGCCCCGATCCTCGAGATCACCGACGAGGACTGGCACAAGGGCATGGAGGTCTATTTCCTCAGCGCCGTACGGCCGATCCGGCTGGTCGCGCCGATCATGGAGGCTCAAGGGGGCGGCGCCATCGTCAATATCTCGACGGCATGGGCTTTCGAGCCATCGGCGATGTTCCCCACCTCGGCCTTCGCCAGAGCCGGACTGGCGAGCTTCACCAAGATTTTCGCCGACACCTATGCGGCGAAGAACATCCGCATGAACAATGTCCTGCCCGGCTGGATCGACAGCCTGCCCGCGGCCGACGAGCGGCGCGACAGCGTGCCGATGGGCCGCTATGGCACGGCCGAGGAAATCGCCGCAACGGTCGCCTTCCTGCTGTCGGAGGGCGCCGGCTACATCACCGGCCAGAACATCCGCGTCGACGGCGGCATTACCCGCTCCGTTTGACGCCATGGAGACCGATGATGAAGCGGTGCCGTTGAACCCCGCAGATATAGACGCGTCGGCATGGCGTGCGCTGGAAACGGCGGCATCGAGCCGGCAGTCGGGTTTCCGGTTCTTGAACCTCTGCTCCGTGGATGCGGAGCAGAGGCCGCAGGCGCGCATGGTGGTCCTGCGGCGCGCCGACGGGTCATTGCGGGTTCTGGAATTTCACACCGATACCCGCAGCCCGAAATGGCGGGAGCTTTCGGCAAATCCCCATGCCACCGTCCTCGGATTCTGCCCGCAGACACGGCTGCAGTTTCGCCTTCCGGGAACGGTCGAGCTGCATGCCCCCGGCAGCGATCGGGCAAACGCCGCCTGGGAGAAGCTCTCCTTCTGGACGCGGACGACCTATACCGGCGGTCCGCCCGGGGACGAGTGTGGTTTTAACGTCACCGACGAGGCGGCTCTTCCAAAGCCTGCGGATGAGGCGGAGGGAAAGCTGCACTTCGGCCTGTTGATTTTTCGTGCCCGGACACTGGATTGGTTCCAGTTGCGCAGGCAGGGCAATCGAAGGGCGCTGTCGACCTATGACGAGACGGGCGCTCTTGCGGCCTGCCGATGGGTCAATCCATGATATGCGGCCATAATATGGGATCAGCGCACCCTCATGGGCGCAGCCGGACGACGATCGAAGCGCCCGGAACCTTCAACTGTTCCGCCATCGCCTCCAGCTCTTTTCCATCCGTGCCCGCCAGAACAATGCGGCCATCCATGATCGGCTCCCTCATCCAGGGTTCCATGACGACCTGGTCGTTGATCAGCAACTGCGTTTGCCGCCCCAATGCCGCTTGCGTGAAATCGCGGAATTTGGCGGCGCTTTCCGGCGTCAGCTCAATATTCAGCACCCGGTCGTAGGAGATGGCGGACCGGGCGACCTCCGCGCTCTTCGCCTCGAGCGAGACGGGCGCGATCGCTTCAGCCCCGTCTTTTTCCGTCGCCACCGCGGTCTCCTGCGATGCTGGTGGCGAAGGCGGCGTGGAAAGCTCGTCCAGGATGCCCGGCTCGGCCTTTGCAGACGGCAGCGGCTCGACATGCAGATCGGGCGTCTGCAACACCTTGGCCGTCAGCACGGCGGGGAGCGGCAAGCGGGCCGGCATGTCCTCTCGCAGGATGTGGGTGTAGGTGCGCAACGTAAACCCGCCTGTGGTCACGCTGACGATCTCGGTTGCTTCGACCGCCGAGCCGTCGTCCAGCGACACCACGAATTTGACGCTTCGGGTCTTGCCGGCGCGTTTGATCGACGCCAGCTGATCGGCGGTAAGGTTCTTTACCCGTTCCGGAAAGGCCGCCATCATCTTTGCCGTCGCCGGCTCCTGCGACCGGCTCAACGCTGCTGGATCGAATTCCTCCGAGACGGAAAGAGTTGCCGTGCGGGAGGCCGCGTCGGTGGACTCAAGGGTCCAGGTCGACGTCACCGGGACATTGACGCCATTATAATCCTCGGTCCGCGACGCCACCTCGGCCTGCCCGATCTGCATGAGCTGGTCCTGATAGAATTGTCCTGTCGCCAGCAGCTGCGCCTCCGGCACCAAGGCGGTGACAATCAGCAGCGGGTTTTGCTCTATCTTGCCGATGATGCCGTTGACGCCGTTGTCTGGAGGCGCGGCCGCCCCACCCGGCGCATTGGCGGCCATCTCCCGCATATGCGCCAGGATCCGGTCGACGCCGACCGGATTGCTGGGAAAGCCGTTCAAGTCCGTTTCGAGCTCGAGTGTGCTGGTGCCATAGGCTGCCAGGGAGTTCCGATAGAGCAGGTTCATCTGGTAGCTGTCGGCAGGGCCTGCGGTGCCTTCCGGCAGCTCGGCGTTGAGTGACCAACGTACCCGCATACCGGTTTCATCCCGCGACAGAACCGTCATGCGTGGGTGAAATACGCCCCGCGCCGTCACCGAGGCGCCTGAATTGTCGAACCAAAACGACATATCGGTTTTGGTGGCTTTTTGAACGCTGTAACCGCGCTCGACGCCGGTCGCCGGCGCATAGCCGGGAATGGTGACGCCGTCGTCGGACCATGCCGGACTGGAGAGCGCGGCGCAGACGCAAAACCAGACAACTCTTTTCCAGTGCGATGATTTCATGCTGGTTGGCCTCTGACATCCCTTCTCACACCTTAGCAGGAAGACCTCGGTGACATAAGATCAAGACTAAGAATATTTTCCTAGTCCATGGATCGTTCGTGCGCTAGGTTGCCCGCAATTGCAACCACGGAGTGCCGGATGTCGAGCAAATTTTTCCCTGTTGGCGAGGCGATCGCCTGGACGAGCTTCGGCCGTCGCCTGCAGAATTCT
This sequence comes from Rhizobium acidisoli, assembly GCF_002531755.2. Classification (NCBI taxonomy): domain Bacteria; kingdom Pseudomonadati; phylum Pseudomonadota; class Alphaproteobacteria; order Hyphomicrobiales; family Rhizobiaceae; genus Rhizobium; species Rhizobium acidisoli. The sequence goes on from NZ_CP034998.1 coordinate 93,528, forward strand.
CGGCCTTGCAAGGTTGGCGTCATGCCGAAGGATCGGCCGGAAACGAGGGTGAGGGGCTGATGGTGGAGTTCAACCCGCGCGACAAGAGCCGCACCAGTGCCGGAAAGACGCGGGCGATGGTGCGCAAACATACCGCTCCGCCCAGTGGGAGTGATGACGGCAGCCTCCGCTGGCAGTGGCTGACGATCCAGCTGCTGGAATCCCCCTCATTCACGACATTGAGCGCCAATGCCTGCCGCGCCTTCTTCCGCATCGTCATCGAGCACACCGCCCATGCCGCTTTGGAAAACGGCAGGCTTGTCGTGACCCATCCGCAGTTCGTGTCCTACGGCGTCACCGGCGAATATGTCGCCGATGCGCTCGACGAGTTGGCATATAAGGGGCTGATCAAAATTCGCCGCGGCCGGGCAGGCAGCGGGGTCGCGCATCCCAACCGCTTCACCCTGACATTTGTCGGTGATCATGAAGGCGCGCCGGCCACCGACGATTGGAAGCGCTGTACAGTCGAAAACTGCCGGAAATGGTCCGAGACCGACCGCAAGCTTGCTGCCGACAAACGCGGGCGCGTCGGCCGCAAGAAAAAAACGCCACTTCGGAATCCCGAAATCCCACCGCTTCGGGATTCCGAAATTCGCCGCGCTTCGTGAGTTCTGACCCTCAGGAAATATCGAGGGATTTCAATGCCGCAACCAATTTCGGGATTCCGAAGTGCTATATAGAGTTTGGTGGGAGTGATCTAACGCAGGCACTTTGCCACGATCAGAAACTCCGTCTCCCGCCCGCCGATCTTTCCGGCCGAAGCTGTGCGAAGCAGCAGCCCGAAAGCCTCATAGAGCCAATAAAGCGGGGGAATTCGGTCCTTGAGCGCATGCACCTGCGTCGACACATATTCGCCGACGAAGACGATATCCATGCCGAGTTCCTTCAATGTCCCGGCGATCTCCGAATGCGAGGCCTCTGCGGCGTGCTCGACGCGAAACGGGGCATAACCCGGCTTTCCCGCGTTTTTCTGCCTGAGGACGTAGCGATAGAACAGGACGTGGGTCCACCAGGGCGTGAGGTCGGTGAATATCCCTTTGGCCGAGTTCAGGATCGGACCCTTCACGAACACCAGGCCACCGGGAGACAGGGTGTCATGGGCTCTGAGCAAGGCCGAGCGCGGGCTTTCCAAATGCTCGAGAACGTCCCAGAAGACGCAGGCGTCGAAGCGGCGGTCTCCGTAGTCGATGGTTTGCGCGTCGCCGAGGATGCGCTCGGAAGCGTCGCGGTTCCTTTCGAGCTGCTCCTTCGAGATGTCCAGCACCGTATATCTGGCGCCCTCCAACGGAATATGGGTGCGAGAGCCGCCGCCAACCTCAAGAATGTCAGTGTTGATCTTGTTGGAAAAGGCTGATCGCGCATGCGACAGCGCGTCGTTTACCCACGGCGAAGCCATAATCTTCCTCCCCCGGAGAGATTAGCGTCTGCGACTATAAGTAAGCATTAATATATTATTTAAGCAATATTTAAACACCGGAAGCCGGCTCGCCTAGTTTCGCGCAACCTTGCTGATGTACCCGCAGGTCTGATGAGTCTCAGAGGCGCTTCGGCCGGAGGAATGCATGATGGTGGGAATTTTTCGGGCTCTGGCAGTCCTTGCGATGATGACGGCGCTTGCCGGTTGCATCGACCATGCCAATGATCCGGTGCTGCTCGCGGTCGGCGTGCCGGTCAATCCGCCTGCCGTGGCCCATGGCATTTGCATGACCGACGGCAACGCCATGTATGACGAGGCGAGGAAGCAGTATCAGATACGGGCCCAGCTGACCGGCTATGCTCAGGCCGACGAGCTGGAGGCGGAAACGATCGCGCGCGCCGCGGCCCACCGGCAATATGTCGCCTGCCTCTCCGGCCAGGGCTACCGGACATTATACGCGAATTGAGAACAGAGAATTCAGAATTCCGCTCCAGCGCCGTTTGAGCCTTTGGCCGATCGCGACTTTTCACGTTTTTCGCCGATTTGGTCACGCCGGATCGCCTGCAATCACGAGTTTTGGAAGTTGCATGTGAGCGGGGAACCGGGCGGCTGGAGAAGGCATTTTCATCAGGTAAATCCACGAAGGAGGGTTTATCATGAAGATGTTCAGACTGACCCCTTCCACCACAGCGCTCAGTGCCTTTCTCGCCCTCGCGTCGATCGCGCCGGCACAGGCAGCACCCGTTCAGGTGGTTCGGCCGCCCGATATCCAAACCGTAAAAATGGTGCAATATAAACCACATGCCGGATCCTGGCATGGCTATCAAGGGTTTCGCACCGAGCGCCCCGGCACCCGCCGCCATTCCGATGGCTACTGGTATCCGCTTGCCGCCTTCGGCGTCGAGCCGGGCACCACCGGCTCTATCGTCCGCCAGCCGGTGAACAGACCGGCGGCCCCGGAAATGTGCAACCCTACGTTTTCCGGATCGATCGGCCCCGGCAGCATGCCCTGCGATAACGGCTATTGAGCCGGCAAATGAAAGAGGCGGCGACGAGCCGCCTCTTTCTCAATCATCGGGCCGCTCACATATCCGTGACCTCCATTTTGGCGCCGTAGTATGTGACAGATCGCCTTCCTAACTCCGGGGCGTAAATTCCCTGAATCCTCCCAAGGAGACGATTATGACCACCACCTTCAAGATCGGCCTGGCCGCCGCCACCCTCAGTGCAATCCTGGGCCTCTCTGCCTTTTCGGCCACGGCAGCTCCCCTCCAGTCGAGCGCGACGGAGCAAGGTGCGACAGTGCGCCCGGTTGCTCAGGAAACCAAGGTTGAACATGACAGGCGCACGACCGGTTCGATCGGCGAGCGCGCGGAAAGCATGGGTTCGACACATTATATGATGAACCCGAAGAAGCCCCTCAACATGGATTGCAAACTCGGCTTCAACCCGACAAGCAGCTCCAGCTGCAACTATTGATGAGGCGCTCGGCCGTTCGCGGCTGAGTTGGCAGACTTTGTCGGCAATCTGGAGGCGGCCTTTTTGGGCCGCCTTTCCGCGGTAGGGGACCGGTGTAACCGTCCTTTATCAAATCTTGCATCAACTGCAAAAATGCAATAAGTAAAAAATCAATGGAGAGTTCGACAGGAAAAGTCGCGCAAATCGCTTGTTCGCACAGGTGTTTGATGCGTCTGCCTTGGAATTGCCATGCTCGCCGCGATGGTCGCATTTCATAATCAATCGAATTTCAGACAGGTGGGATAGTCATGACCGCAAAGGCTGCATGCTCCGATTTCCTGCATTTTTTCCGCTCCTGGATCAGCAACCCGCTTCGCGTCGCCGCCATCGCGCCGTCGGGCGATTCACTTGCCAGGATCATGACCAGTGAAATTGCCGCACTCGACGGTCCGATCATCGAGCTTGGCCCCGGAACCGGCGTCTTCACCCGGGCGCTGCTGGCGCGCGGTGTCAGCGAAGCGGATCTGACCCTGATCGAGTACGGTCCGGAGTTCATCACCGCGCTGCAGGCGCGTTTCCCGACGGCGCGCGTGTTGCAGATGGATGCGGCCCATCTCGCCCATGCCGATATTTTTGAGGGCGAACCGGTCGGCGCCGTTGTCAGCGGCCTGCCGCTTTTGTCGATGTCGCCGCGCAAGATTGCCTCGATCCTGGCCGGCGCCTTTGCCTATATGCGGCCGGGTGGGGCCGTCTATCAGTTTACCTATGGTCCGCGCTGCCCGGTGCCGCGGCCGATCCTCGACCGCCTCGGCCTGAAGGCGGTGCGCATCGGCGGCACGGTGCGTAACCTGCCGCCGGCCTCCGTCTACCGGATTTCCCGCCGCAAACCGCTGGAGCTGTCGCGCGAGCGCTTCAGCTATCGTGAGAGCGAAGCCGAACTCGACGATATCGCCGCTTTCTCAAACGAAACCGGCGGCTGAGCGATGATGCCGGGCTGACATGGCTGACAGCAAGCGGGCGGCGACGGAAGGCCGGCGGGAACGTAAGCGGCGGCAGACGCGCGAGCGCATCGAGCAGGCGGCGATGAGCCTCTTTCTCCAGCGCGGTTTCGAGGCCACGACCGTCGAGGACATCACCGAAGCGGCCGACGTCTCCAAACGCAGCTTCTTCGATTATTTCCCCTCGAAGGAAGAGGTGGTTTTCGCCTGGCAGGATAGTTTTGCCGATCGGCTGATGGCGGCGATCGCCGCAAGGCCGGCGGAAGAGCCCTTGGTGACTGTGGTCGAGGCGGCGATCACCGCCACCGTCATCGCCTCTATCGACGAGCGCGGCCTGGCGCTTGCTGAACTCATCCATCGCACACCGGCGCTGAGGGCCCGTGACCAGCTGAAATATGCGAGGGTCGAACAGAAGCTCGCCGAGGCGCTGCTTCTGCGTAAGGGAAATGATCCGCAAGAGCGGTTGCGCATGCGCATTCTGGCGGCGATCGTCATCGGCGCGCTGCGCGTCGGGGCCGAACTCTGGCAGCAGCGCCCGCCGGGTGCCGCGCCGCAGGATTTTGCCAAGGAAATCTTCGCCGAGCTCTGGAGGATCCTGGCGGATTTCGGTGACGAGGCGAAGGCCAGGCTTTGATGTCGGTCGCTGATACCGCGCGCCTGCGGCATTTTCGGTTCCGTCCCTGTCCGCGCCCGCGGCGCCCTCCTATATGTGCAAGCGTCGTAACGGCCATAGTCTCGATATCACCGTGATCGGCGGATCATCACCACGCGCCGATGACCGGTGAACCCGGCGGCACCGCGCCGCTCCACCGACTTTAACGATTTCACTGACCAGGAGAGGAAAGATCATGTCCAGTCATAACGCAGCCAAGTCAGGCACCTTCAAGATCGGCGGCGAGATCGCGGTCAACCGCCTCGGTTTCGGCGCCATGCGCGTCACCGGCAAGGGCATCTGGGGCGAGCCCGACGATCATGCCGAATCCATCCGCACGCTGCGGCGCCTGCCGGAACTCGGCGTCAACTTCATCGATACCGCCGATTCTTACGGTCCCGATATTTCCGAATGGCTGATCAAGGAAGCGCTGCATCCCTATGGCGGCAAATCCGTCGTCGCCACCAAGGGCGGCCTCACCCGCCACGGCCCCGACATCTGGCTGCCGGTCGGCCGCCCGGAATATCTGATCCAGCAGGCGCATAAAAGCCTGCGCAATCTGGGGCTCGAGCAGATCGACCTCTGGCAACTGCACCGCATCGATCCGAAAGTGCCGGCCAAGGAGCAATTCGATGCGATCAAATCGCTGCTCGATGCCGGTCTCATCCGCCATGCCGGCTTGAGCGAAGTCTCTGTCGCCGACATCGAGGCGGCGTCGAAACACTTCAAGGTCGCCACCGTCCAGAACCGCTACAATCTCGTCGACCGCACCAGCGAAGACGTGCTCGATTACTGCGCCAAGCACAATATCGGCTTCATCCCCTGGTTCCCGCTGGCAGCCGGCGATCTCGCCAAATCCGGCTCGCTGCTCGATACGATCGCTAGGAAACACAATGCCGCGCCAAGCCAGATCGCGCTCGCCTGGGTGCTGAAGCGCAGCCCGGTGATGTTGCCGATCCCCGGCACCTCCAAGGTCAAGCATCTCGAAGAAAACGTCGCGGCTGTCGATATCACGCTGTCGGACGAGGAATTCTCGGCGCTCGACGCTGAGGGCCGGAAGGTGTTTAAGGCAGCTTGAGGGAGCTGACGGGCGGCGCAGGTGGCTGCCTCTCACCCTAACCCTCTCCCCATTTTACGGGGAGAGGGGACGTGCCTTACGAGAGGTTTGTGGGGAACCGAGAGGTCGCGGCATATCCCCTTCTCCCCGTAAATCGGGGGTCCGAAGGACGGGTCGAGACCCGTGGCTCGACCCCGGTGGTCCCGGCAGGCGGATGAGGGGCAGCGGCACCTCCGGTCAGGCCTAAATTTTCCGCACAATTTTGACCATCCGGTTAAACATGCTGCAAAATGAGGCGGTGGCCTGTTAATTTCAGGGCAAGCCATGCGCTTGCTGCATTGCTGCATTGCGGTATTTTCGCTGTTCCCGCTCGCATGAACGCGGTACATATATCTCCGTAAGCAGCGCACTCCTCCTCCCAGCGCTCTTACATCGGACTGACAACACTCCTCCTCCCAGTTGTCAGTCAGGATCAAGAGCCTGGCGCACCTCCTCCCGCGCCAGGCTCTTTTCTTTTGTCCCCCCCCGGGGCATTCCACCACGCGCAAATTTGACTCGGCAAGCACCGTCAGCCTATTTGAACGGGCGCCGCCCGTCCGGTGCGCGAACCGGTTGGAGTTTGATCATGATCGGCAGATGGCGCGGCCCGCGGGCGGCTTTGACAGGTCTTCTGCTGGCGGCGTTCGCGCTTGCCGGCTGCGGCGGCAGGCCGGTCGGCGTCATGCAGGCGGCCGGCAGCGTGCCGCCCGGCACGTCGAAGGTCGATCTTCTCGTCGCGACGACGCGCGCTGCCGACGACAATCCCGCTGTGCTTTTCTCAGGCGAACGCGGCACTGGGCTCACCGTCAACGCCGTCGATGTCTCGATCCCGCCGGAGGCCAATCGCAAGGTCGGCCAGGTGCAATGGCCAAAGCGGCTGCCGGCCGATCCCTTACGCGATTTCGTCACCGTCTCCGTCGATCCACTCGAAGGCGAGCGGGCGGGGGAGACCTGGCTGAAGGGCCATATGCCGAAAAGCCGCCGGGTGCTGGTCTTCGTGCACGGCTTCAACAATCGCTATGAGGACGCCGTCTACCGCTTCGCCCAGATCGTTCATGATTCGCATGCCGACGTCGCTCCCGTCGTCTTCACCTGGCCCTCGCGCGCCAGCATCTTCGATTATAATTACGACAAGGAAAGCACCAACTATTCCCGCGATGCGCTGGAAGAGCTGCTGACCCGCACCGCCGCCAATCCCGCCGTCAGCGACGTCACCATCATGGCCCATTCGATGGGCACATGGCTGACCGTCGAAGCGCTCAGGCAGATGGCGATCCGCAATGGTCACGTCGCGCCCAAGATCAACAATGTCATCCTCGCCTCGCCGGATCTCGATGTCGACGTCTTCGGCCGCCAATTCGCAAGCCTCGGCAAGGACAAGCCGCATTTCACCATCTTCGTCTCCAGGGATGACCGGGCTCTGGCGCTGTCGCGGCGCATTTCCGGCAATGTCGACCGCCTCGGCCAGATCGATCCTTCGGTCGAGCCCTATCGCAGCAAGCTGGAGGCGGCCGGCATCACCGTGCTCGATCTGACCAAGCTCAAGGGCGGCGACCGGCTGAACCACGGCAAATTCGCCGAAAGCCCCGAGGTGGTGAAGCTGATCGGCGACCGGCTGATTGCCGGCCAGACGATCACCGATTCCAATGTCGGCCTCGGCGAGGCCGTCGGCGCGGTGGCGATGGGCGCTGCCCAGACGGCCGGAAGTGCCGTCAGCGTCGCCGTCAGCACGCCGATCGCGATCTTCGATCCGCGCACCCGCCGCAATTACGACGCCCAGCTGAAGCGCCTCGGCCGGTCGGTCGACAATACCGTCGGCTCGGTCGGCGACAGCGTCGGCGCCGGCCTGCCGGAAAGCCAGTAAAAATTCCACAAAGCAATTCCAGCAAAAGCGCATGGCGGTCTTGCCGGGAAAAGCGAAAAGCGACTTTCCCAGCGAATTGCGAAAACAAAGAGATAGAGAATTTCCGTGCTTCGGAGAAAACGGAAATTCTCTAGGCATCACAGCCGATCTGATATATCAGAGTGACGAACGGCACTTCTGTCTGCCGTATGGGTGGGTTGACGGCATGGCTGAAGAGATGAAGAAGAGGGTTGTTGTCGTCGGCGCAGGCGTGATCGGCGCCTCGATCGCCTTCGAGCTGCAGCGGCGTGGCCTTGCGGTGACGCTGATCGACAAGGCTGAGCCCGGACGCGGCACCTCTTACGGCAATATGGCGAGCATCGCGCTCGATTTCGTCGCCGGTTCCGGCCCCTCGACCTGGAGGAAAATGCCCGGCTGGCTGCTCGATCCCGAAGGCCCGGTCTGGCTTCGGCCCTCCTATGCGGCAAAGATGCTGCCCTGGTTCCTGCGGTTCCTCGCCGCCGGCCGCCCGTCGCGCCTGCGAGCGATCGAAGATGCCGGCATGAGCCTGTCACAGCGCGCTCTGAGCGACTTCAGGCAGATGCTCGAGGCGATCGGCGCGCCCGAGCTGATGACCGAGGAGGGGTGTCTGGCGATCTACGAGACCGAGGCGGAATTTGCCGCCGATCGCGGCCATCTCGCCATGATGCAGCGCTACGGCCTTGAATTCGAAGTGTTGAGCAACGGCGCCATCCAATATTACGAACCGGCGCTTTCGCCTTCGATCGCCAAGGCCGTGCTGCTCCCCGACAACAAGTCGATCCACGATCCCTATCAGCTGGTGGTCAAACTCGCCGAGGCGGCCAAAGCTGCGGGCGCGGCCTTCGTCTCCGGTGCGGTGCGGAATATCGAGCGCAGGGGCGATGGCAGCGCCGTCGTCCTGCTTGAAGACGGCAGCCGCATCGGGGCGGATTCCGTCGTGCTTGCCGCTGGCGTCCACACCCGCTTCCTCGCCGAAAAGCTCGGTGAGCCGATCCCGCTTGAAACCGAGCGCGGCTATCACACGCAGATCATGAAACCCGGCATCTCCATGCGCTATTCGATGATCTGGCCGGCGCGCGCCTTCATGGTGACGCCGACGGCGGGCGGCATCCGCGTCGGCGGCAATGTCGAACTCGCCGGCCTCGATGCGGCTCCGGATTTCCGCCGCCCGCGGGTGCTGGTGCGCCATGCCCAGCGCGCGCTGCCGGGTCTCAAACTCGAGGAGGCGACGGACTGGATGGGCCATCGCCCGGCGCTGCCCGATACGATCCCGATCATTTCGCCGTCCTCGAAAATGCCGGGGGTTTTCTATGCGACCGGTCATGGCCATCTCGGCCTGACCTATGCGGCAACGACAGCGCGGCTGATCGGCGATCTGGTGACCGGGCTCAAACCATCCCTCGACATCACCCCGTTCCGCATAGATCGATATTAGGATTTACTGTCGATGGCGGCGTCGGCCGTCACATCCGAACTGGAGTTTACGACATGAGATGGAAGCGCACGATCCAGCTGCTGGACGTTCATGCCGAAGGCGAGATCGGCCGCGTCGCGATCGGCGGCGTGCCGAAGATCCCCGGCGAGACCATCGCCGCCCAGCTGCATTGGCTGAACACCGATCCGAAGGGTGACGAGCTGCGCCGCTTCCTTTGCCTGGAACCGCGCGGCGCCCCGATCGGCTCGGTCAACCTGCTGCTGCCGGCAAGGCATCCGGAAGCAGACGCCGCCTTCATCATCCTGCAGCCCGACCAGGCGCATGCGAGCTCCGGCTCGAACTCGATCTGCGTAACGACGGCTTTGCTCGAATCCGGCATTGTTGAGATGCAGGAGCCGGAGACGATCGTGACGCTCGAAACCGCGGCCGGCCTCGTCAAGGCGACGGCAACCTGCCGCGACGGGCGCTGCGAGAAGGTCAAGCTCACCATGGTGCCGTCCTTCGTGCATCAGCTCGACGTCGAAATCGACACGCCGCATTGGGGCAAGATCAAGGCCGATCTCTGCTATGGCGGCATCTTCTATGCGCTGGTCGATGTCGGCCAGATCGGTCTGACGATCGAGAAGGCCAATGCCGCCGGCCTCGTCCAGGCCGGCATGATCCTGAAAGAACTGATCAACCGCGATATCAAGGTCGTCCACCCCGAGATCCCGGCAATATCAGGCGTCGCCTATGTGATGTTCCGCGATAGCGAAGCCGATGGCACGGTGCGCACCTGCACCACCATGTGGCCGGGCCGGGCCGACCGCTCGCCCTGCGGCACCGGCAATTCCGCCAACCTCGCCGCGCTCCATGCCCGCGGCAAGGCGAAAGTCGGCGATGTCTTCACCTCGAAATCGATCATCGGCTCCGAGTTCGAGGTCGGGTTGCAGGCGCTGACCGAGGTCGCCGGCCGCCCGGCCGTCATTCCCACCATCACCGGCCGCGGCTTCACCTTCGGCCTGACCCAGGTGGCCCTCGACCCCTTCGACCCGCATCCCGGCGGCTTTGCGCTCACGGATGTCTGGGGACCGTCGGCTGGGGAGATCTGAGCGTTAGGCTGTGGTGGGCCGGGTGGACATCGGCATCAGCCAGGCAGGCTGACGGCGAGGGTGGCTTTTGAGCGTTTGCGGGCGGGCCGCGTGGTCGCGTCAAATGCGCGCTCCGAGCACCTGCGCAGCAGCGAGGGATCGTCGATCACATGCGCCGGCACCGCGTAATAGCGGCGAACCGTCACCTCCCTGCCGGCAGCGCGGTAGCTGAACGGTTCGGAGCCATCTGCCTCGAACTCCGCGCGCATTGTGGCGTCGACGCGCAGATATAACGTGCCCTTCATGACGAACCCGAACTGCGCGCCGTTTCGAACGAGGGCGGATCCACCGAAGAACCGCCTTATATCGATGGCGCCCGGTGGGGCGATCTGGCTCGCAAATTCGAGCGCCAGGCTGCGTGTCGCCTCGTTACCCATGGTGCCGCCCCGCCAGAGGATCGAAGAAGCCGTTGATAGCGCTGAGCCGGCCATCGGACATGGCAGCGAAACTCGTCCCCGTTTGCAGGACGGTCTCGTCCTCGTGGCGCAGTTCCCAGCGTGCCAGCGACCGTTCATTGTGATGGAGGACGCCCAAAATTATGAACCGGCCTGCCGGTACGCTCTCCTTGAAGCCGGCCATGTAAGCCGCGAGACCGGCTCGCCCAGCGATCGCTCCATTCGGATCGCAATAGGTCACATCGTCGGCGAGGCAAGCCGACATTTCCGGCTCGCGCGCGTCAGCGTCCAGCGACCAGATGGCCGCATATCGATTCCATAGCGCCTCAGGCGTCATAACAGTGTCTCCAGTTGATTGAATTCATCTTCGATCGCCTGCCGCAGGCTGGCTTTGTCTTCGCCGCCGCGAATGAGCACGAGCAAGCCTTGATAGAGGGCAAGGAGACGGACAGCTGTCCTGTCCGCCTTGGCTTCGTCGGTATCTCGAGCCAAGGTCGACGACTCGCAGAGCCTCGAGCGGAACGTGCTGCGAAGAAGACCGAGGGCTGCCTCGACACGGGGATGCGTGTTGACGTCACCTCCGAACTCCACGGCCGTGTTGGTGATCAGGCAGCCCAGGGAGCCATTGTCGGGCTCATGCAGCAGTGAAAGGAACAGTTCGCGCAAGCCTTTAACTCCGCTCCCCGGCGGCGCAAATCGCTCGATCCGCCCCTCCAGAACCGTCCGATTATAATGCCGGAACGCCGCGTCGAAGAGGCCGGCCTTGTCGCCGAAGGCGTGATAGATGCTCCCGCCCTTGAGGCCCGTCGCCTCTTCCAGGTCTCGGATCGACGCACCTTGATAGCCGTGCTTGCGAAAGGCCTGCATCGCCCCCTTCAGCACCGCCTCCTCATCAAATTCCCGCGTTCTGCCCACACTCGCTCCGATTCTTTATCGCTTGTTCTAGAATGACTGATCAAGAATGCAGATGCAAGACTCTTCCCTGACAATCTGCGGAAAAATTCCACTTGACAATTTTGATGATGAGTATCATTAAAGATCTATGATGACGGTTGTCATTAAAAATTTGGGTGACCGCAGTTGGTTTCCTTTTGCGCGAAAGTCGGCGGTCGATGCGGAAGGGCAAGGATAATGGCGATGATGAGCGTGCCGGTACGAGCCGGGGTGTGGAGTAAACCATGAACGCGACGATAAGATACCTTCGGTCTGCCACCTGCTACGCCGAGGCGCCAAATCTCTGGGTCAATGTTGGGGAGACGCCTTTCGTCTATCGCGACCTCGGTCCCCAAGGCGGCGTGCCGGTCATTCTTCTCAACCATTGGGGCGCGGTGTTGGACAATTTCGATCCTCGGATTGTCGACGGTCTGGCCAGCAAGCATCACGTCATCGCGATCGATTACCGGGGGATCGGCGCCTCAGGCGGCACGGCCCCTGTGACCATCGACGAGATGGCGCGCGACGCGATCGCGTTGATCCGAGCGCTTGGGTTCAAACAAGTCGATCTGCTCGGTTTTTCCCTTGGGGGATTTGTCGCGCAGGACATCGTGCTGAAGGCGCCGGACCTTGTGCGGAAACTCATTTTGACTGGAACGGGCCCGGCCGGCGGAAAAGGGATAGAGAAGGTCGGAGCCGTGTCCTGGCCGCTGATGATCAAGGGTCTGCTGACGCTGCGCGACCCGAAAACCTATTTGTTTTTCACCTCCACCGCCAATGGTCGCCGAGCCGCGAAAGCCTTTCTCGATCGCCTGAAAGAGCGCAAGGCGGGAAGGGACAAGAGCCCGACGCCAAGGGCCTTCCTGCGGCAACTCAAGGCGATCAAGGCCTGGGGGCGGCAGGCGCCTCAGAATTTCGGCCGTATCACTATCCCGGTCCTGATCGCCAATGGCGACAGTGATATCATGGTCCCCACGGTCAACAGCGCCGATATGGCCAGGCGCATTCCGGGCGCGCAACTGGTTACCTATAACGACGCCGGACATGGCGGGATCTTCCAGAACCACGCCGATTTCGTGCCGAAGGCTTTGTCCTTCCTTGCAGCCTGACATCCCACAAGACTTCGAATTGGAGAAAGCCTCATGAAGGCATTCGTCGTTGATAAGTACAAAAAGAAGGGCGCTTTGCGCCTGGCCAGCCTGCCGGAACCGGAATTGCAGGACAATGATGTCCTTGTCCGGGTTCAGGCTACGGCCGTAAACCTTCTGGACTCCAAGCTGCGGGACGGAGAGTTCAAGCTCATTCTTCCCTATCGTCCGCCCTTCGTCCTCGGCCACGACGTTGCCGGAACAGTTGTTAGGGCGGGACCGAGGGTCAGGCGGCTCAAGGTGGGTGACGAGGTCTATGCACGGCCGCGCGATCATCGGGTCGGCACATTCGCCGAATTCATCGCCATCGATGAAGCCGATGTGGCGCTGAAACCAAACAACCTCAGCATGGCCGAAGCGGCGTCCATCCCCCTGGTGGGGCTAACCGCGTGGCAGGCGCTGGTCGAGGTGGGCAAGGTGAAGCCCGGCCAGAAGGTCTTCATTCAGGCCGGTTCCGGCGGTGTCGGGACTTTCGCCATTCAGCTCGCCAAACATCTTGGCGCGATGGTGGCGACGACGACCAGCGCTGGAAATGCCGAGCTCGCCAAAAGTCTCGGGGCGGATGTGATTGTCGACTACAAGAGCCAGGATTTTGAGAAGGTCTTGTCGGGCTATGATCTGGTGCTGAACAGTCAGGATCCGAAGACGCTTGAAAAATCACTGGCTGTGCTGAAGCCGGGTGGCCGGCTCATCTCCATTTCCGGTCCGCCCGATCCTGCTTTCGCCAGGGAACTCGGCCTGAACCTGTTTCTGAAACTGGTGCTGCGCTTGCTGAGCCGAGGGGTTCGGAAAAAGGCCAAGCGTCTAGGCATAGGCTATTCATTCCTGTTCATGCGCGCCGAGGGGCGGCAGTTGAATGAGATCACGCGCCTGATCGAACAAGGCGTGATCCGGCCGGTCGTCGACAAGGTCTTCCCGTTTGAAAAAACCGGCGATGCGCTGGCTTATGTCGAGACCGGGCGTGCAAAGGGCAAGGTGGTCATCACGGTCGCAGACTGAGGTCGACCTGACCGACGCGGCGTGCGTTGCGAGACGAACGCGAGAAATAATTCCAACTCTGAAAGCGAAAAATGACCAGCAAGACACTCTTTGAACCCTTCGTACTCGGCTCTCTCACACTATCCAACCGCATCGTCATGGCGCCATTGACGCGCAACAGAGCGGGTGCCGGGTTTGTGCCGGGCGATCTGATTGCCGAATATTATGCTCAACGGGCCTCGGCAGGCCTGATCATCTCGGAGGCGACCCAGATTTCGCAGCAGGGTCAAGGCTACCAGGACACGCCCGGCATATACACGCAGGCGCAGATCGACGGCTGGCGCAAGGTGACCGATGCGGTGCATGCCAAGGGCGGCCACATCTTTCTGCAGCTCTGGCATGTCGGTCGGGTATCGCATGTCGACCTACAGCCGAATGGGCAGCCCCCGGTGGCGCCTTCCGCGATCAAGGCCGAAACCAAGACCTTTGTGAACAACAGCTTCGTCGACGTGTCGGCACCTCGGGCGCTCGAATTGCATGAGATCTCCGGCATCGTCGAGGATTTCCGCCGGGCCGCCGCCAATGCCATTGCCGCCGGGTTCGATGGTGTCGAAATTCACGGCGCCAACGGCTACCTGCTCGACCAGTTCGCCAGGGACGGAGCCAACACCCGCACCGACGCCTATGGCGGCTCGATCGAAAACCGGGCCCGGCTGATGCTCGAGGTGACGGCGGCGGTCATTAAGGAAGTGGGGGCGAAGCGTACCGGAGTTCGGATTTCACCGGTGTCGCCGGCCAACGGAATATCAGCAACCGATCCGCAGGCGCAGTTCAACTACATCGTCGAGAAGCTCGACGAGATGGGCATTGCCTACCTCCATGTCGTCGAAGGTGCGACGGGCGGGCCGCGCGATATTGCGCCCTTCGATTACGAGGCGCTTCGCCGCAGGTTCAGGAACACTTACATCGCCAATAACGGCTACGATCGGGAACTCGCGACGGCCAGGCTGGAGCAGGGGCTGGCGGACCTGTTTGCCTTCGGCAGCCCGTTCATCGCCAACCCCGATTTTGTCGAGCGTCTGAAAATCGGTGCATCGCTGGCCAATCTCGATATGGCGACGCTCTATGGCGGCGGCGCGGCGGGCTATACGGACTATCCCGAAATGACCGAGCCAGTCGGCGCTTGACGGCATAGGGCCGCCTATACGGCGGCCCTATTATCCCGGCTCCGATTTTCGATGGCGTCGCGGCAATCCGCCCGGCAGGCGTCGAGCAGTTCGTCGGCCAGCGGGGAATCATCCGGGCAGGCCCTCGACAGCACGATCGCCCCGACGGCCTGAGCAAGGACGGTGATGGCTTGTGCGCGGTCACCGGCGCCGGAAGCGTGATGTCGAGCAATGCCGTCCTCGATCGCGCGCACCAGTCTGTCTATTCCCTCAGCAAAAACGGCCTTCGTTTCTTCAGGCTGTCGCGCTGCATCGCAACTCAGCGCCGCGGCGGTGCATCCCTGGCCGCGCCCATCCCGGTGTTCGCGCGCGAGATAAAGTTCCATGACGGCGAGGACGTCATAACCGGCATAGCGCTTCAAGGTCTCGCTCAAACCATTCTCGGTCGACTCCGCGATCAAATCCTCCTTGGAGCGGAAGTGATTGTAGAAGCCGCCATGGGTGAGCCCCGCGCGCTCCATCAACTCCGCCACCCCGACGCCATCGAACCCGCGCTCGCGAAACAGCGCCGAGGCGGTGGCGATAATCCGTTCGTAGTTTTCCTGCTTCTTTTCCTTGGTGATCCGCACTTTACAGCCCTTTCGACCGTCATGCCCGAACTATGATGTCAAGTATCATTATAGCTCGACTTATTGATGATGTATATCATTAATAACAGCGATCGGCACAGGGGACTATCTCCGCTCCGATCGCCGTGGTGCTCGAACTTGCTTGCTGGAAGACAGTGTGCATGGAGAGGCTGGCGCTATGGGGGACGATGACACCGGCGCGCAGTCACGCGGTTCAGCCGCGATAACCATGGTTTCATGCCACTGTCGGCAAACGGGTAGGCCCAGCTTGCTTACCGCTGCATGCCGACCGTGTCGGGGCGGGCGGTGACCTCTAGGGCGAAACCGAAATCCCTTATCTCAATTGCCGCGGCGACTGGTTGAATTTTTGGCGGAAAGCGGTTGCGAAATGTGCCGCATCCGAAAAGCCGGTCTCGAAGGCGATCTGCGTCATCGAGAGCGTGCTGTTTTCTACCAGAAAGCGGGCGTAACGCAGGCGGGTCTCGATGATGAACCGCTTCGGAGTCATGCCGATGCCTTGCTGGAACAGGCGCCCGAACTGACGCGGCGACAGCCCGATCATGCTGGCTGCCTGCTCGGGTGATACGTCACGGCCCTTGCGGCTCTCGATCAAAACGACCGCGCGCTGAATGCGGGAATCCTCGACATGTCGAAAGCTGGAAACCCGGCCTTGGTCGAAAGCGCTCAAGCCCTTGTGCTCGGTCAGCGACAGCTGGTGAACTGCCTTGGCCGCCCGGTCGGGGCCGCAATGGGTGCCGATGAGTTCCGTCATCAGCGACAGGATCGAGACGCCGCCGGGAACGGTGATGCGGCCGTTCTCGATCAGGAAGTCGTCGCGCGTCGAGAATGCCTGGCGCGGAAAGGCGATCTTGAAATCCTCGGCATGGAAGGGATGAACGGAGGCTTTGCGCCCGGTCAGCAGACCTTCTTGGGCGAGTACGAAGACGCCGGTGCAGACACCGATCACCGGGACTCCGGCGGATGCGGCCACCCGCAGGTAGTCGCGATGCTTGCTGGGTGCCGCGCGCAGATGCGGCAGGAGGCCGCCGATGACGGCGATATAGTCGAAGTCCGTCGGGTTGATATAGGGCGCATCTGCCTGCACGCGGATGCCGCAGCTCGCCACCGCGGCGTGGCCCGGCGCTCCCATGATTGACCAGCGGCAATGCAGAGGCCGGGAGTTGTCGGCGAAATCGGCCGCATGCCGCAAGGGCTCGACGATGCCGGTCAGCGACATCATAGGGAAGCTCGGCCAGAGCAGAATGCCGATGGAGAGATCGGCTTTGCGGTCTCGGGCGGCCAAAAGCCGTTCGGCCCACAAACCATCGAGCCAGCGGACATAGTCCGGCTCGATGGCAGGTGCATCTGAAAGGTTGGCGTCTGCGTTCATGGCGGTCGACCTTACGTCAGCCATGTCGCTATTTCAAAGAAAATGTCCGATTTCTAAAATTCAGCGCCGCCTTTCGGTGGCAAGCTCTCCCTCGTCGAACTCGACATCCGGCGACAAGACCCACCGGACCGGGGAACCAAAAACAAATCAAGGATCAGAACAATGGCACTTTCTCTTTCGAGAAGGGTGGTGATGTGCGCGCTGCTGGCAGGCAGCTTCATGGCATCGGCACCGCTCGCAAACGCATTCGAACTTGCCGAGCAGGGCAAGCTGACGGTCGCCTTTACGGGAGACATGCCGGGCTCCGGCTGGCAGGACGGCAAGCTGATCGGTTACGATGGCGAGATCATGCAGCGCATCGCCGACAAGCTCGGCCTCAAGATACAGCCGGCCCTGATGGAATGGTCGGGCACAATCGCCTCCGTGCAATCCGGTCGCGTCGACGTGATGCTCGGCACGATGGGCTGGACCGAGAAACGTACGAAGATCATGACGTTGTCCGAGCCGATCCATTATTTCAAGAACGGCATCATGCAGTCGAACAAGACCAACTGGGACAAGCTTTCCGACCTGGAAGGCAAGAAGGTCGGCACGATCACCGGCTTCTCCTTTGTCCCGGAACTGAAGACGATCAAGGGCATTGAGCTCTCGCTCTACGACACCTCCGACGCTGCCGTGCGCGATCTCATCGCCGGGCGTATCGATGCCGTCATCGGCGACCCGCCGGTGGTTTCCTACGCAATCAAGCAGAATCCGAGTTGGAACATGCACTTCCTCGCCTTCACGGATAACAGCCCGGATTTCCCGCTGCTCACCGGGCTCGGTCAAGTCGTCTACGGTCTCAACCAGAAGAACGACGATCTGCGCCAGAAGATGGACGCGATCATCGCCGATATGTGGAAGAGCTGTGAGATGAAAGAGATCGGCGCCCGCTACGGATTGTCCGCCGATGTCTGGTTCAAGCCGGTAGGCGCAAACTTCCGTGCCGGCGTCGACCGCCCCGGCGATTACAAGCTGCCCTCCTGCGCAGCCGGCGGCTGACCCGGCTGACGGATGAAGGCTGCGGCAAGCGGCTTTCATCCGACCTCTTCGCCAAGACACAACAGCATAAGGAAACGGCGATGAATGCGCTTTTGAGCGTGGCAGGCCTGCGCAAGAGTTATGGCCCAGTCGAGGTCCTGAAGGGGATCGATTTTACCGTCGCAGCCGGTGAGAAGATTGCCCTGATCGGCCCCTCGGGCTCCGGGAAATCGACCTGTCTGCGTTGCATGAATTTCTTGGAGAAACCGAGTGCCGGTGAGATTAGCCTCGATGGCGAGCGGATCGGCATTCGCAACGGCCAGGTGATGAGAGACCGGCAGCTTGCGCCACAGCGCGCCGAGATGGGCATGGTCTTCCAGCTCTTCAATCTCTGGCCGCATCTCTCGGTGACGGAAAACGTTGCGATCGCCGCACGCAAGGTCCGCGGCCTGTCTGCCGCCGAGGCCCGCGAATTGGCCTTGGAGATGTTGGCGAAAGTCCACATGACGCATCGCGCCGATGCCTCACCGCTGGAGCTCTCCGGCGGCCAGCAGCAGCGTGTGGCGATCGCCCGGGCGCTCGCCCAGAAGCCGAAACTCATGCTTTTCGACGAACCGACCTCCGCTCTTGATCCCGAACTGGTCCACGAAGTTCTGAAAGTGATGGAAGAACTCGCCGCCGAAGGACGCACGATGCTGATCGTCACGCACGAGATTGCCTTTGCCCGCGACATCGCTGACCGTGTGCTGTTCCTCGACGGCGGAAAGATCGTCGAGGCCGGACCGGCGCGCCAGGTCATTACCGCGCCGCGCGAGGCACGCACGCAAGCCTTTCTCAACAAGATTCGGCACTAGGCGCCATGAGCGGATTTTCGCTATTCTTCTCCGTCGTCCAGGGGCTTGCCGCCGGGCTTGGGGTAACCGTCCTGGTGACGCTGGCCTCGCTGGCTTTTGCAATCGGCATCGGCTTCCTTCTCGCTCTCGTCAGGCAATTCACAGCGATCAGGGTCGTCAATCTGGCGATCGACGCCTATTGCGAAATCCTCTGCAACGTGCCGGCCCTCACGCATCTGTTCATCCTCTATTTCGGGCTTGCCAGCATTGGCGTGAGGCTGACCTCGATTGCCGCCGCCATTCTGGGCCTCGGGCTGATCGGCGCAGCCATTACCTCATCGATCTTCCGCGCCGGTTTCGCCTCTTTGCCAAAAGGCCAGGCGGAGGCGTCGCTTGCTGCAGGTCTGACGCCGCTCCAGACGATTTTCGAAATCTTGACGCCGCAGGCCATGCGGATCGCCCTGCCGGCGCTCGGGAATTACGCGGTGCAGCTCCTAAAGGACACCTCCGTCGTCTCGGCCATCGCGGCGCCTGAAATCATGTTCTTCGCCCGCTCCATGGTCACCTCGTCCTTCCAGACAACGATGATCTACGCGACGGCGGCGGCACTCTATCTGCTGCTGAGCCTGCCATTGATGCAGGCGACGAAATTCCTCGAAAGGCGTTACGGGAGACTGAAAGGATGAGCGGGTTTTTCGCACCCTACCGCGACTATGGTGGCGAATGGCTGCCCTTGTTGTTGCGAGCAATGGTGAATACGGCAGTACTTTCCGTGTGCGCCTTTGCTCTGGCGCTCGTGCTCGGTCTGCTGCTTTCGCTCTGCCAGAGATCAGGCTTAGCGGCACTACGGCATTTCGCGGCCCTTTATGTAACGGTCGTGCGCGGCGTGCCGCTGCTCGCGGTGCTGTTTCTGCTTTACTTCGGCCTGCCGGGCATTGGGATCGTCTTCGATGCTTTCGGCGCGGCGATCGCAGGTTTGGCGCTGTGTTTTGCGGCTCAGATCGCCGAACTCTTCCGGGCCGGACTGAAGGCGATCCCGGCGGGGCAGGGCGAGGCGGCACTGGCCGTCGGTCTCACGCCGGTTCAGAGCTTCCGGCTGATCATCTTCCCGCAGGTCGTCCGCGTCATCCTGGCCCCGATGATCGTCACCTTTGTCGCGCTTCTCAAGGATTCTTCGCTCGCATCGCTGATCACCGTCAACGAACTGGTTCTGACCGGCCGGGCGATGGCGACCGAATATTTCCTGCCGCTGCAGATCTATGTGGCGGTCGGCCTCTGCTACTTCGCGATCGCCTGGCCGTTTTCGGTCGTCTCCCGCCGGCTTGCTGTGCCCGCCCGCTAATTCATCACAAGGTTCAGATCATGACCACCGATATGGCCGTTGCCGCGGTCACCGCGTTTCCCGCCGCACCCGCACGCAAGGCCCGCCCCCTCATTCTCATAACGCCCGATCTCGGCGAGACGCCGCAACAGCCGACCGAGTGCGAATATGTGGTGCGCTCGAACTATGCCGAAGCAATCACCAGCGCCGGCGGGGTCCCGCTGATCCTGCCTTATGAGGCCGAAAACATTGAGGCGGCGCTGGCGCTTGCCGATGGTATCGTTCTGACCGGCTCCCGGCCGGGTGCCGAAGTGGCCGATCGGCGCCGCGACTTCGAGCGTCAGCTGGTGGCCAAGGCGCTGACGACAGGCAAACCGCTCCTCGGTATCTGCCATGGCATGCAGCTGATCGGCGAGTGCCTTGGCGGCGAATTCCTCAGCGAGCTTCCGGCCGCCGGCATTTCGCACATCCCGCAGGACCTGCCCGATGAACTGGCGCACGAGATCATCGTCGAACCGGACAATCTGCTTGCCGGCTGGGTCGGGACAGGGCCGATCCGGGTCAACAGCCTGCATCGCCACGCGCTGTCCGGTCACGGGCGCTTTCGCGTTATCGCGCGGGCACCCGATGGGATCATCGAGGCATTCGAGGGCGAGACCGAGGCATTTTGCCTGGGCGTCCAGTGGCATCCGGAATACCGTCTGACGGCCCTTGATCTCGAAATCCTCAAGGCTTTTGTCGCGCGCAGCGCCGAAGCCGGGGAAAGCAGAAGGGCGAAGCACGGCATGAGCGGCAGCGATGCCGTGCACCGGCGCCTTGCCGCCCTCGGCCTCACTTTGCCGGAAGCCGCAATGCCGCCCGGGGCTTTCGCCGGCGCTGTGCGAACCGGCAATATCGTCACCGTGTCCGGTCAGGTGCCGGTGGCCGGTGGAGCCGTTTGGCGCACCGGTCGGCTCGGGGCGGCTATCTCGATCGAGGAGGGCCGCGAATGCGCGCGGATCTGCCTTCTCAACGTGCTTGCTCAGCTTGAGCGCGCCAGCGGTGGGTTCGACAAGGTGCGCGGATTCGTGCGGCTTGCCGGCTATGTTGCCGCGGCGGACGGTTTTACCCGCCACGGCGCGGTCGTCGACGGCGCGTCCGAGCTGCTGCGCGATCTCTTTCCGGATCGGTGGGAGCATGCCCGCATTGCGATCGGCGTGTCATCCCTTCCGCGGGGCGTTCCGGTCGAAATCGAGCTGACCGCGCTTGTGGGAAACGAGGTGTGACATGGCGCGCATCGCGGTCATCGGAGCAGGCGTGATCGGCGTTTCCTCGGCCTACCTTTTGGCCAAGGCAGGGCATGATGTGACGCTAATCGATGCAGCAGCCGAACCCGGCAGCGGCGCCAGCGCTGGCAACGCCGCGCAGCTCTCCTGGGCCTATGGCGATGCGATGGCATCTCCCGGACTGCTCCGGCATTTGCCGGCCATTGCGCTGGGCCGCGATCCGGCGTTCCGGATTCGCTGGCAGCTCGATCCAGATTTTTTTCTCTGGGGGCTGCGCTTCCTCGCCAACGCACCATTTTCGCGATGGTGGAGCAATACCCGGGCCATTCTGGAACTTGCCGGAGAGTCGCGCCGCGAGCTCGCATCGCTGCTGGCGGAAACCGGTCTTTCCTTCGACTACCGGCTTGCGGGAAAGCTGCATCTCTATCCAGATCAGCACAGCTTTGCCGCGGCCCAATCGGCCGTCTCGCGGAAAAATGCACTCGGATTCGAGCAGCAGATGCTGTCGCGCGCAGAAGCCCAGGAAATCGAGCCTGCTCTTGCCGGTTACCAAGGCGAAATCGCTGGTGCGGTCTACACGCCGGGTGATGCGCTCGGCGATGCAGCCGGCTTTTGCCGTCAGCTGACACACCATATTGCACAGCACCACCGGGTGTCGCTGCTCTTCGGCCGGAAAGTGGCGGGCTTCTCGCGAGAGGCGGACAGGCTTGCGGCCGTGAGGTTCGACGACCGGGAGGAACTCGCGGTCGATGCTGCCGTCGTCGCTGCGGGCGCACAGGTCCGTCTGCTTGCTGCGGAGCTGCCGGAGGTTCGCCCGGTGCGTCCGGTGAGAGGCTATTCGCTGACCGTGCCGCGGACCGCTGCCGCACCCGCCATCAGTCTCACCGACGTCAAACGCAAGCTGGCTTTTGCATCGATCGGGGATCGTTTCCGCGTCGCCGGTCTTGCCGATATCGAACGCCCCGGCGCGGGCTTCGACCCAGCACGATTCGAAGCGCTGCGCAGCGCAGGCGCCGGCGTCCTGCCGCATCTCTTCGATAACAGCGTCGTTCTGATGCGCTGGTCGGGCGAGCGGCCGATGACCCCGTCATCCCGCCCGATCATCGGGCCCTCCGAGCATCTGAAAGGTGTTTACATCAACACCGGCCACGGAATGCTCGGCTGGACCCTGGCATTGGGCTCGGCCCGAAAAATGGTTGACCTGATCGCCACACAGACGAGATGACGACCAGACGATCGCTAGTAAACGAACGGATCTACCCCGGCCGCCGACTGCGCGCCTGGTTCTTTCGGATAGATCACGCCCTTGCGCAGGATGATGTTGGCATAGAGCCTCGGCTCCGCGGTCTGGATCACCGCATGGGCGGCCTTTACCCGACCGTAGAAATCCGGGCCGAGCAGCGGCACCACCTGCCGGTGCGGCTCGTGGCGGGCGCAGCAGTCGATCATCTCCTCATGCACCGGGTCGAGTTTGTCGCGCTCGGCCTTGACGGTCGAGCGGAAGATCGCCTCGGGAACGAAATCGTCGATCGGCATCACGCTGAGCACGGCGTTGAGCACCGGCACGAGGTGGTGGCCGTCGAGCCGGATCAGCCGGCGCGCATGTTCGACGCCCGGATAATTGCCGTCGACGATGGCGATCTCGTCGCCGTGGCCCATGGCCCGAAGCGTAAAAAGCAGCTCCGGGCTCAACAGCGGATCAAGTCCTTTCAGCATGGTCTACCTCCTTGAAGAGTACGTTCTGGTCGGTGAGGTAACGCGCAAAGATCGGCAGGCTGGCGCCGCCGATGGCGCGCGCCTGGGCGCCGACTGCGCCCTCGATGATTTCGGGCATGACGACGCCCTGCAGGTCGAGTTTGGCGGCTTCGTCGATGGTGGCCTGCACCACGCGGCTGCGCACCCACTGGGGAAAACCGCCGTCGATGACGGCGGCGCTGAAATCGACGATCGAGGCGGCGGCGACGATCGCCTGCGCCAGCGCCTTGGCGCTGTCCTGGATCCAGGTCTCCATCGGCTCGCCGAAATCCACCCAGTCGTCGGCCGAATACCACAGCGGCTCGGGATCGATGCCGCGCTCGCGCAGCATGTTTTCGAGCACGAAGATCGAGGCGATTTCAAGCAGCTGCATCGTCTCGCCGTTCTTTCCGCGCACCGGTAGTGGCCCGATTGCGCCGGCCGTGCCGGTGCGGCCGGAAAAGATCGCCGAATTGAGCACGATGCCGCCGCCGATGAAGGAGCCGATGAAGAAATAGACGAAATCCGGGTAGGACGGCCCGACGCCGAACACCAGTTCGGCGCCACAGGCGCTGGTCGCATCGTTCTGCATGAAGACCGGATGGGAGACGCGGGCGGCGATGTCGGCCTGCAGGTCGACATCGCGCCAGACCTCCATGGCTCCAGGCGGCGCGCCCACCTCTTCGGCCCAGTTCCAGAGCTCGAAGGGGGCGGCGATGCCGAGCCCGGCAATGCGGCCGCGCTGCTTGTCGTCGAGCCGGTCTTCGAGCTCCTGGATGCCCGAAGTGACGAAGGCGAGGATTTCTTCCGGCAGCGGGTAGGCATAGGTGCGGTGCAGCTGCATGCGGATGCGGCCGACGAAATCCATCAGCACCAAATCGGCGCTGCGCCGGCCCATCTTCAGGCCGAAGGAATAGACAGCATCGGCATTGAGATGCATCGGGATCGACGGCTGTCCCACACGGCCGCGCACCGGCGCCCCGCGCGACAGCAGCCCTTCCTTCTCAAGCACCCGCATGATCACCGAGACGGTCTGCGCCGATAGGCCGCTGCGGCGCGCGATATCGGCCTTCGACAGCGCACCGTAGAGACGCACCAGCGACAGCACGAGCCGTTCGTTATAGGCCCGGACCCTGACCTGGTTCGCACCGCCGGCCGGATTTAGAATTGGCGGCGGGACCGGCGTGTGTTCCGGTCCATCCAAAGACGACATGGCCGCTCCTCCCGATTGTTGGCCTATGCCCTAATTCAATCGAGCATGCCACATCGAATTAATAATTCAATTGGATTTATTTATTGACAAGCCGATTTCTTTTCGCTCTTAATTGCCCTCGTCAAGGGCACGGGACGGCTTTGGAAGCTTAACAATCCACGGCAAAGTGTCATATCTTTAAATTCCGGCCCGCACGGGCGGCGCCGGCAAACTCTGGGAGGAGTTCCATGAAGAAATCAGTTCTCGCTTTCGGCGCGCTCGCGCTTGGTGTCGCCTTTTCCGCTCCGGCGATGGCGGCGGATGTTTCCGCCTGCCTGATCACCAAGACCGACACCAACCCCTTCTTCGTCAAGATGAAGGAAGGTGCGACGGCCAAGGCCAAGGAACTCGGCGTCTCGCTGAAGTCCTATGCCGGCAAGATCGACGGTGACAGCGAAAGCCAGGTGGCCGCGATCGAAAGCTGCATCGCCGACGGCGCCAAGGGCATTCTGCTCACGGCTTCGGACACCAAGGGCATCGTGCCTGCGGTCAAGAAGGCACGCGACGCCGGCCTGCTGGTCATCGCTCTCGACACGCCGCTCGAGCCGGCCGATGCTGCCGACGCCACCTTCGCCACCGACAACCTGCTCGCCGGCAAGCTGATCGGCCAGTGGGCCAAGGAAACTATGGGCGACAAGGCCAAGGACGCCAAGGTTGGCTTCCTCGACCTGACCCCGTCGCAGCCGACGGTCGACGTTCTCCGTGACCAGGGCTTCATGATGGGCTTCGGCATCGACCCGAAGAACCCGGACAAGATCGGCGACGAAGACGACAAGCGCATCGTCGGTCACGACGTGACCAACGGCAATGAAGAAGGCGGCCGCAAGGCCATGGAAAACCTTCTGCAGAAGGATCCGGGCATCAACGTCATCCACACGATCAACGAGCCGGCTGCTGTCGGCGCCTATCAGGCGCTGAAGGCCGTCGGCATGGAAAAGAACGTGCTGATCGTTTCGGTCGACGGCGGTTGCCCCGGTGTGAAGTCTGTCAAGGAAGGCGTCATCGGCGCCACCTCGCAGCAGTATCCGCTGCTGATGGCGTCGCTCGGTATCGAGGCGATCAAGAAGTTCGCCGATAGCGGCGAAAAGCCGAAGCCGACCGAAGGCAAGTCCTTCTTCGACACCGGCGTCTCGCTCGTCACCGACAAGCCGGTTTCCGGCGTCAAGTCGATCGACACCAAGGAAGGCACGGACAAGTGCTGGGGCTGAGCCCAATCTCTTGAAACCAGAGCGGCCGGGGCTTGATCCCCGGCCGTTTTCGACGGACGATGTACCGTCGCCCCACGAACCGGCTCAGAATAGACCGGAAGGATATCGGTGACGGCCCCCGTGCGAGTTCGGCGCACGGATGCGGAGGAGGAACCATGACCGGAACTCAGGAATTCGAACGTGTCCTCGACGGCAGCGACAAGAGCGTCGCCTCCTTCGAGCACCAGGATGTCTCGCTGATCAAGCGCGCCCAGCATTTTCTGCACTCGACGCCGGCCGCCGTGCCGCTGATCGTGCTGGTGCTGGCGATCATCATCTTCGGGGCAACGATCGGCGGACGGTTCTTCTCGTCCTATACGCTGACGCTAATCCTGCAGCAGATCGCCATCGTCGGCATTCTCGGCGCCGCCCAGACGCTGGTCATCCTGACCGCCGGCATCGATCTTTCGATCGGCGTCATCATGGTGATCTCGGCTGTCATCATGGGCAATGTCGCCATCACCTACGGCATACCGACGCCGATCGCCGTTATCGGCGGCCTCCTCGTCGGCGGCCTCTGCGGCTTGCTGAACGGCTTTCTCGTCGCCTACATGAAACTGCCGCCGTTCATCGTCACGCTCGGCACCTGGAATATCGTCATGGCGACGAATTTCATCTATTCCGCCAATGAGACGATCCGCGACACCGATGTCGACGAACAGGCGCCGCTGCTGCATCTGTTCGCCATGAGTTTCAAGGCAGGCACCGCCGTGCTCACCCTCGGCGTCATCGCCATGGTGCTGCTCGTCCTGGTGCTCTGGTATGTGCTCAATCACACCGCCTGGGGCCGGCATGTCTATGCGGTCGGCGACGATCCTGAGGCGGCCAAGCTCTCCGGCATCCAGACCAAGAAGGTGCTGCTCACCGTCTACACCATCTCGGGCGTCATCGCCGCCTTCGCCGCCTGGGTTTCGATCGGCCGCAACGGCTCGATCTCGCCATCCTCGGCGGTCACCGATTATAACCTGCAGGCGATCACCGCGACTGTGATCGGCGGCATCTCGCTCTTCGGCGGCCGCGGCTCCATTCTCGGCACGCTGTTTGGCGCGATGATCGTCGGCGTCGTGTCGATGGGCCTCAATATGCTCGGCGCCGACCCTCAATGGAAAGTGCTTTTGACCGGCGTGCTGATCATTGCCGCCGTCGCCATCGACCAGTGGATCAGAAAGGTTTCGGTGTAATCATGGCTCGCGAACCCCTTCTCACCGCCCCCCTTCTCACTGCCCGGGGTCTCGTCAAGCGCTACGGCCGCGTGACCGCGCTCGACAATGCCGATTTCGACCTCTACCCCGGCGAAATCCTCGCCGTCATCGGCGATAACGGCGCCGGCAAGTCCTCGCTGATCAAGGCGATTTCAGGCGCCGTCACGCCGGACGAGGGGGTGATCACCCTCGAAGGCAAGCAGGTGCAGTTCCGCTCGCCGATGGAAGCGCGCGAGGCCGGCATCGAAACCGTCTATCAGAACCTGGCTCTGTCGCCGGCGCTGTCGATCGCCGACAACATGTTCCTCGGCCGTGAGATCCGCAAACCGGGCATGCTCGGCTCGATGCTCCGCATGCTCGACCGGCCGGCCATGGAAAAGCTGGCGCGCAACAAGCTCTCCGAACTCGGCCTGATGACCATTCAGAACATCAACCAGGCGGTGGAGACCCTCTCCGGCGGTCAGCGCCAGGGTGTCGCGGTCGCCCGCGCCGCCGCCTTCGGCTCCAAGGTCATCATCATGGATGAGCCGACGGCAGCGCTCGGCGTCAAGGAAAGCCGCCGCGTGCTGGAACTGATCCTCGACGTCAGGGCCCGCGGCCTGCCGATCGTGCTGATCTCGCACAACATGCCGCATGTTTTCGAGGTGGCCGACCGGATCCATATCCACCGCCTCGGCCGCCGCCTCACGGTGATCGATCCGAAGGAATACACCATGTCCGACGCCGTCGCCTTCATGACCGGCGCCAAGGCAGTGCCGACGGAGCCCGTTGCGGCATGACGGTCAGCACCGAGGAAATCGCCGGCGAGGTCATCAACCGCGCCGGTGATTCCAGACGCTTTCTCATCGGCATTGCCGGCCCGCCGGGTTCCGGCAAGTCGACCATGGCCGACAATCTGGCGGCGGCGTTGAAAGCCAGACGCGAGAGCGCCGCGGTCCTGCCGATGGACGGCTTCCACATGGACAACGCCATCCTGATCGAACGCGGCCTCTTGGCCCGCAAGGGTATCCCCGAGACCTTCGATGTCCGCGGCTTCCTCGATATCATCAGGGCCGTCAGGCCGGCCGATCAGGAGGTTCTCGTGCCGGTCTTCGACCGCTCCCGGGAACTGGCCATCGCATCGGCCCGGCCGATCGATCCGAAGGACCGTTTCATCATCGTCGAGGGCAATTATCTGCTCTTCACAGAGGGGAAATGGGCTGAACTCGACGGGATCTTCGATTACACCATCATGCTGGCGCCGCCGATGGAGGTGCTCGAGGAGCGGCTCTGGGCGCGCTGGCGCGGCTATAATCTGAGCGAGGAGGCCGCCAGCGCCAAGGTCTACGGCAACGACCTGCCGAACGGCCGGCTGATCCTCGAAAACCGCCGTCCGGCCGATGTGACGCTGGAGATCGCGCTGGCGTGATGCGGCAGCGATTGTTTTCGTGTAAAAGATAGTGCTATTCGAAGCCGCAGACGCATCGCTTCGGAGGCCTGCCATGCAATCGATCACAATCCGCCGCCCTGACGACTGGCACCTGCATCTGCGCGATGGCGCCATGCTGGAGGGCGTGATCGCCGATACGAGCCGCACTTTCGCCCGCGCCATCATCATGCCCAATCTGGTGCCGCCGGTCGTCACCACGTCGGATGCGACGGCCTATCGCGAGCGCATCCTGAAGGCGCTGCCGGCCGGCCATCGTTTCCAGCCGCTGATGACGCTTTATCTCACCGAGCATACCAGCCCCGACGATGTCGAAGCCGGTGCCAGGAGCGGCCTCATCACTGCCGTCAAGCTTTATCCGGCCGGCGCCACCACCAATTCGCATGGCGGCGTCCGCGACATGGAAAAGGCGATGCCGGTGCTGGAGCGCATGGCTGCGATTGGCCTGCCGCTCTGCGTCCATGGCGAAGTGACGACGCCTGAGGTCGATATCTTCGATCGCGAAGCCGTCTTCATCGATACCGTGCTCGATCCGCTGCGCCGGCGCCTGCCGGAGCTGAAGGTGACGATGGAGCATGTGACGACATCGGACGGTATCGACTACATCAAGGCGGCCAAGGCCAATCTTGCCGGCTCGATCACCAGCCATCATCTCATCATCAACCGCAACGCCATCCTCGTCGGCGGTATCCGCCCGCATTATTATTGCCTGCCGGTCGCCAAGCGCGAGAACCATCGGTTGGCGCTGCGCGCCGCCGCCGTGAGCGGTGACGCCCGCTTCTTCCTCGGCACCGATTCCGCCCCGCATGTCGACCCGCTGAAGGAATGCGCCTGCGGCTGCGCCGGCATCTACACCTCGATCAACACGATGAGCTGCCTTGCGCATGTCTTCGAGGAGGAGGACGCGCTGGACAGGCTCGAAGCCTTCACCTCGCTGAACGGACCGGCCTGGTACGGGCTTCAGCCGAACGAGGAGCGCATCACCCTGTCCAGGCAGGCCGAGCCGGTCGTTTTTCCCGCCAAGATAGAAACCGGCGCCGGTTCGGTGACGGTGTTCGATCCGATGTATCCGCTGCATTGGCACGTTGTGGCGTAGGTGCTGCGGCCCCGTTATCAATTTTAAATAGAATATTCATTAAAGTTGTGCGCCGACGTTAGGCGCATAACATTTTCTTTGTGCAATGCATCATTTGTTAACGGATGCATAAGACATTTCTCACGCGGACACAGGCTGCCGATCATCCGGCGGGAAAACACCTGCGGAGACTGAAAAGCATGATGCTTGACTATAACTCCCTCTTGCTGGCGCTCGGCGTGTCGACAGCATGTCTTGCCGTGACCTTGATGGGCGGCTGGCTCGTCCGCCGGGCCGAAACCGTGCTGCTCACCGCCACCGTCGGCCTGGTCTTCGTCGTCAGCGGCATTTTTGTCTACAGCGGCTATGTGGACAGGCCGGAGATAGGGTTCGGCATTGCCAATTTCGTGCTGTTCCATGCCGGTTTCGCCACCATCTGGGGTGCCGGCCGACAGTTTCTCACCGGCCGCCTGCCCTTGCCGGGCATTGCGATCCGCGCGCTGGCGGCGATGACCTTCTCCATCGTGCCGCTGTTATCGGGTTATGACGGCCTGGCCTTCATATCGGACAATCTTGCCATCGCCCTGCTGCTCTTTGCCACCGCCCGGCAATATTGGCTTGCCCGCGCCGAGGCGCCGGCGCCGATCCTCGGCATCACGGCGCTCTATACGCTGACGGGGATTTCTTTCGTGCTTTGCGCCGCCGTGCTGATCTCCGACGGCAAACTGGTGCTCGGCAAGGCGCCGAGCAACTGGGCCGAAGATCTGAGCCTTGCCGTCTGCATCGCCGGCATGACCGGGATCGGCGCCCTGTCGCTGGCGCTGCATCAGTGGCGGCTTGCCGCCCGCCATCGGCTCGAGGCGATCACCGATCCGCTGACCGGGCTGCTCAACCGCCGCGCCCTGTTCGATCAATACGGCACGCGGCCGATGGGCTCGACCACCGCCGTCATCGTCTTCGATATCGACCACTTCAAATCGGTCAACGACCGCTTCGGCCATGCGAGCGGCGACCGGGTGATCAAGGCCTTCGCCGCCGAGCTCGCCACCCATTGCCGCGCCGGTGATATCGCCGCACGGTTGGGCGGTGAGGAGTTCGCGCTGGTGCTGAAGGAAACCATGCCCGGTCGGGCGGAACTGGCGGCCGAGCGCATCCGCAGGGCTTTCGAGGCGCGCGAGATCGAGATCGATGACGAGGTGCTGACATGCACCGTCAGCGTCGGCGTTGCGCCCGGCCGCGCCAAGAGCCTGGATTTCGACGCCATGCTGAGTGCCGCCGACAAGGCGCTCTACGCCGCCAAGCGGGGCGGCCGCAACCGGGTCGAGCTTGCCGGCCACCTCGAGGCGGTTCCGGTCGAGGCGTCGCGCACGGCGTCTTGATTCCTGACGGCAGCCCTCATAATATCGCCCCTGGCCGGATGCGGCCAGCCGCCCCGCGACGCTTCGGCGTTATGGTGAATGCATCCAAACCATCCTTCACATCCCTTGCCGTTTGGCGATCGATGGCGAACGGGTCAGCAGACGCGGGCACTGATCGTCCTGTTTGCCGCCGACGGAAGGATGACATATGCGCGATTTTCGCGATGCCAAACTCATGGCAAAGACCTTGCGGCAGGCCCTTGCCGACCGCGACATTTCCCTCACCCACAGCGAAACGCTCGAAATCGTCGCCCGCCAGTTCGGGCTCGAGCAATGGAATATCCTCTCGGCCAAGATCGATGCGGCGGGTGCGCCCCGCTCCGCGATCGGCATCGAGCCGCCGATGCCGATCTTCCGCATCTTCTCGGTGGAAAAGGCCATGGAATTCTATTGCGATTTCCTCGGCTTCCATCTCGACTGGGAGCATCGCTTCGGCGAGAATTTCCCGCTCTATTGCCAGGTCTCGCGCGACGGCATGGCGCTGCACCTGAGCGAACATTCCGGCGACGCCAGCCCCGGCGCCAAGGCCTTCGTCCGCGTCGCCAATGTGCGCGCCTACCACGCCGAACTCGCCGGCAAGGACTATCACTACATGAAGCCCGGCGTGGAGGAAGCCCCCTGGGGCCTGGAGATGACCGTCATCGACCCGTTCAGCAACCGCATCGTATTTTGTGAGCAGAGATAGGCGGGGCTGACAAAGTCCGCTGCCCCCCCTGTGACATCCCCCGGGTCGAAGCCCGAGGACAGGAGGGAGGGCGTGGTAAGTGCCGGCCGAATGAAACACCCGCTGTGGCGTACCTCAGTACGCTGACGGCACGTTTGGCGAAAACGCCAACCCCACTCTCCGTCATCCCAGGCCTTGAGCCTGGGATCCATGCCACGACTGCCGGTGGACCCGGCGTGGATGCTCGGCTCAAGGCCTGGGATGACGGAGAGTGGGGTAGGCACGGGAAACCATTCAATCGCAGACGCCCGGTCAGAGGCGCCATCCGCTAGTGAAACCAGCCAATGTCAGTCACGGCCTAAACTGACTTGGTAAGGGTGGTGAGCCCGCGTGGCTACCGCGCCGCTTTCTCAAACCATCATCAGCGTCCTGACAAAGGCGACCGAGGCGAGTAGCGAGGCCACCGTCCGCACATGGTTCCACCATGTCCAGTCCTTCAGATAGGTCGCCCAGAGTGCGGCCGCTTCCGGCCCGCCGACGGTTACCTTTTCCAGCGCATCGTTCATCGGCACGTTGAAGATGATGGTCGAGAGGAAGGAGGCGAAGACATAGAGGGCCGCACCCGCCAGCATCAGCGCGGATGCGCCGCCGCGCCAGTTCATCAGCGCCAGCGCCGCGATGACGAGGCAGAGGATTGCCGTCGGCACGAAGAGCGCCATGAACGGCGAGCGGACGATCGTCACGTTGATCGAGTTCATCGCCGCAATGCCCTGCTCCGCCGGGATGCGCGAGAAGGCGGTCATGATGAAGGTCGAGAAGGCGAAGAAGATGCCGGCAACGAGGCCGCTGCCGATGGCTGCGGCGACGAGCGAGAGGATGAGGACGAACTGCATGTCGAAGCTCCTTCCAAGGGCCAAAATCAGAGAAACTCTCTTATTTGCAAAATGAGATAAACTCTCTTATTTTCATTGTCAACCATGAGGAGCAGGCATGTCGGAACAGCCGGTCGCAACGCGCAGGCGCAATCAGCAGCATCCCGGCCAGCCGCGCCGGATCCCGAGCCAACAGCGCGGCCGCGACCGCTTCGATAAGATCCTCGCCGTCGCTTCCGAGCTGATCGAAAGCCATGGCAGCGATGGCTTGAAGATGAGCGAGATCGTCGAAAAGGCCGGTCTGTCCTTCGGCGCTCTCTACCAATATTTTCCCGACAAGAGCGCGATCATCCGCACATTGGCCGAGCGCTTCAACGAGGAGGGCAGGCGCTGCGTCGAGGCGGAACTGGCTGAGGTGACCGACGCTGCGGCGCTCACCGGCGCGCTTGCCAATATCGCCGACGAATATTACGCCTTTTTCCGTCGTGAGCCGGTGATGCGCGACATCTGGCATGCGACCCATACCGACAAGCTGCTGCAACAGGTCGATGCCGAGGACATGGAATTCCACGCCCGGGCATTGCTCGCCGTGCTCGTGCGCCTGTGGCCGGATCGCGACAGCGGCGAGCTTCTGGCGATCGCCCGGCTGACGATGCAGCTGCTTGCCGCCGCCGTACGTTATGCCGTTTCGCTTGGTGCCAAGGAGGGCGACGCGGCGATTGCCCTGTTCAAGAAGATGCAGGGACTCGATATCGGCCGTCTGTTGCTGGAATAGCCGCGCCTGCGTCTGGAAACGATGGGCTCTTGCTGCTATTGCCGGAGACACAAAGCTGAAGGAGAGCCGCATGATCCAGACGACATTTCCCGACCGCGCCGTCATGGCCGAACTGGTGGCCAAGATGCTCTGGGAGATCAAGGCGGTGCATTTCAATGCCGCCCAGCCTTATAAACTTGCCTCCGGCATGGCGAGCCCGGTCTATATCGATTGCCGCAAGCTGCTTTCCTTCCCGCGCATCCGCTCGACAGTGATGGATTTCGCCGCCAGCACCCTGTTGCGCGATGCCGGCTTCGAGCAGTTCGATTGCATCGCCGGCGGTGAGACCGCCGGCATCCCCTTCGCCGCGCTGCTTGCCGATCGCCTCGGCCTGCCGATGATCTATGTCCGCAAGCAGCCGAAGGGCCATGGCCGCAATGCCCAGATCGAAGGCAATATGCCGGAAGGGTCGCGCGTGCTGGTCATCGAGGACCTGACGACGGCCGGAACCAGCATGTTCAAGTTCATCGATGCCGTGCGCGCTGCCGGCGGCATCGTCGATCACGGCATCGCGCTGTTCTTCTACGACATCTTCGGCCAGCAGCGCTTTACCGACGGCAAGGTGAGACTGCATCACATCGCCACCTGGCGCAATATGCTGGCGGTCGCCAAGGCGCAGAAGCTGTTCGACGACAAGACGCTTGAGGAGGTCGAGGCTTTCCTCGATGCGCCGCTCGCCTGGTCGGGACTCAATGGCGGCGTCAGTGAGCTTTCGCTCTAATCGGTTGACAAAAGCTCGCTTAATCGGTTGATGAACATATCAGTGCTGTTGGGAGAAATTCGATGATTTTGTGCTGCGGCGAAGCCTTGATCGACATGCTGCCGAGGGACACCACCCTGGGCGAAAAGGGCTTTGCGCCCTATGCCGGCGGCGCGATTTTCAATACCGCCATCGCGCTTGGCCGCCTCGGCATTCCCACCGCCTTCTTCACCGGTATTGCCGACGACATGATGGGCGAAATCCTGCTTGCGACACTGAAGGCGAGCAATGTCGACTACAGCCCCTGCGCCATCACGCAGCGGCCCTCGACGATCGCTTTCGTCAAACTCGTCAACGGCCAGGCGACCTATGCCTTCTACGACGAGGGCACGGCCGGCCGGATGATCACCGAGGCCGACCTGCCTGATCTTGGCGATGATTGCGAAGCGCTGCATTTCGGCGCCATCAGCCTGATCCCGAGCCCCTGCGGCGAAACCTATGAAGCGCTGCTCGACCGTGAGGCCGAAAAGCGCGTCATCTCGCTCGACCCCAACATCCGTCCTGGCTTCATCAAGGACAAGCCGGCGCATATGGCCCGCATCAAGCGCATGGCGGCCAAATCCGACATCGTCAAATTCTCCGACGAGGATCTCGACTGGTTCGGTCTCGCAGGCGACCATGACGCGCTCGCCGCCCATTGGCTCGCCCACGGCGCCAAACTCGTCGTCATCACCAAGGGCGCCGAAGGCGCCTCCGGTTATACCAGGGAGCGTAAGGTGACGGTGCCGAGCGAACGCGTCACGGTGGTCGACACGGTCGGCGCCGGCGACACCTTCGATGCCGGCGTCCTGGCCTCGCTGAAGATGGACGGCCTGCTGACCAAGCCGCAAGTCGCCGCGCTCGACGAACAGGCTGTCCGAAAGGCCCTGACGCTCGGCGCAAAGGCGGCGGCCGTCACCGTCTCGCGTGCCGGCGCCAACCCGCCCTGGGCGCGTGAAATTGGGCTCTAGGACAAGCGGCGTCACGGAGGATGGCTTGGATAAGGCTTGAGCCGGCCCCAGCCCCTCATCCGGCTGCCGCCACCTTCTCCCCGTAAACGGGGCGAAGGGGACAAGCAGCGACCTCTCGGTCTCTCACCGCCGTTTCGTATGGCACGTCCCCTCTCCCCGTCAGAACGGGGAGAGGGTTAGGGTGAGGGGCAATTTCTGAAGTTGCTTCGCCAGCGGCGCGGGAAGACCCTATGTCGAGGAGTTGTGGCCGCTGCGCGCTTTTGAGACTACCCCTGAGCCCCGCTCCGGTCGGAGCTCGGGGCAGCCACCAGGTCCCGCAGGAAATCTTTGCACCAGAGCGAGACGTCGTGCGAGAGCAGATGGTCCATCATCCTCCTCCAGCGGTCGCGGCGTTCCTCGAGCGACATGGCAAGGCCTCTGGCGACGGCATTGGCCGTGCCTTCGACGTCATAAGGATTGACCAGCAGCGCACCCTTCAACTCGCGGGCCGCGCCGGCGAAGCGGGATAGCACCAAGACGCCGGGGCGATCCGGATCCTGGGCGGCGACATATTCCTTGGCGACGAGGTTCATGCCGTCGCGCAATGGCGTGACCAGCCCGATCGTCGCCAGCCGGAACAGGCCGGCGAGCACGTTGCGGCTGATCGATCGGTTGACATAGCGGATCGGCACCCAGTCGACCGTGCCGATGGCGCCGTTGACGCGGCCGGCCTGTTCGGCGACCATCTTCTGCATCTGCTCGTATTCGGGAACCTCCGATCGCGATTTCGGCGTGACCTGCAGAAAAGTCACCTTGTTCTGGTAGGCCGGATTGCTGGTGATGAAGCGCTCGAACGCCTCCAGCCGCTCAATGATGCCCTTCGAATAATCGAGCCGGTCGACCCCGATGATCATGTCGCGGCCTTCAATGCTGCGCCGGGTCTTCTGGACCATGACGTTGTTTGCGGCTTTTTCGGCGAATGCGGCGAATCCAGCGGTTTCGATGCCGATCGGATAGGCGCCGGCCTTGAAGACCCGCCCGTGCGAATCGAACAATCCGTTGCCGAGGTCGTCGCCAATGCCTTCCCTTCTGAGATAGCCGGCGAAGTTCTGCAGGTCGTAGTCGGTCTGGAAGCCAACCAGATCGTAATGCGAAAGCCCACGCATGATTTCTTCGTGGACCGGCATGGTGACGAGGATGTCGGCCGGCGGCCAGGGAATGTGCAGAAAGAAGCCGATCCGGTTCTTCAGCCCCATTTGCCGCAGCTCGGCCGCCAGCGGGATGAGGTGGTAATCGTGAACCCAGATAATATCATCCGGCTCGATCAGCGGCGCCAGCCGGTGCGCGAAGAAGCGGTTGACGCGGAAATAGCCGGCCATTTCCTTCCGGCCATATTCGGCAAGGTCCAGGCGATAGTGGCAGATGGGCCAGAGAACGCGATTGGCAAAGCCGCGGTAATATTCCTCGACATCGGTGTCGGTGAGATCGGTCAGCGCATAGGTGATATTGCCCTTCTGCTGTTGCGACAGCGGGCCCGGTTCCCGATCGCCGCTCGACTCTCCCGACCACCCCATCCAGATGCCGCCGCGCTCCTGCAAGGCTGCCTGCAGTGCAACGGCCAGGCCGCCGGCAGCAGCACCCCCATCCTTGCTCGGCACGGGAACACGATTGGAAACGACGATCAGACGGCTCATGAGGTTCCTTTGCCTGAGAGCGGTTCAGCTTTTCACGGAAGCGCCTGCTCATAGGCCGATGGGAGTGATGGAACGGAGCGTCGTCCCAGGCTTGATAGGCCATGTCTTGGGAAGCAGCCCCTGCACAGAATTTGCTTGAATCTAGGGCGATTGCCGCAGATTGAAAGAATTCTTTCTACAATTTTCTATTAGAAGAACGTTTCATCCGCTTCCGCACGACGGGCGGCGATGCGGGCGCGCGCACACGATCCTGCCGATGTCGGTTCACCATCTGCGGCCGCAATGATGATGTTGACGCCTGCCGCGATGACGGTTCATGGATAGCCTGCGCGGGGCGCGGCCCGTAGCGGGACGCCGCTCCCAGGATGGGGCGCGAAGGCCGGGCATAGACGTCTGCCCGGCCGCTTGCGTTAAGATGAGGCGGCTGCCTCGAGTGCTTACTTCGCGAGCCTCGACAGCGCAGCAACCAGGCCCTGCGTCGACGAGTCGTGTCCCGCAGCACTCTCCTTGCCCTCGACGACAGGCAGCAGGCCCGTTGCCAGTTCCTTGCCGAGTTCGACGCCCCACTGGTCGAAGGAGTTGATGCGGAAGAGCACGCCTTCGACGAAGACGCGGTGTTCGTATAGCGCGATCAGGCGGCCGAGGGCATAAGGGGTCAGCTTGTCGTAGACGAAGGTGATCGACGGGCGGTTGCCGGTGAAGACGCGGTGCGGAGCGATGAAATCGGCCTTCTTGTCGTCCATGCCCTTGTCGGTCAGCTGCTTCTTGGCTTCCGCGAAGCTGCGGCCCTTCATCAGCGCTTCCGACTGGGCGAGAACGTTGGAGATCAGCAGCTGGTGCTGGTGACGCAGCTCCGGCTCGAAGGCATTGGCGGCGATCATGAATTCGGCCGGGATGATGCTCGTGCCCTGATGGATGAGCTGGTAGAAAGCGTGCTGGCCGTTGGTGCCGGGTTCGCCCCAGACGACGGGGCCGGAATTGCCTTGAACCGGCGTGCCGTCGATGGTCACACCCTTGCCGTTCGATTCCATGTCGAGCTGCTGCAGATAGGCCGGGAAGCGCGACAGGCGCTGGTCGTAGGGCAGGATGGCGCGGGTCGGGTATTCAAGCACATTGCGGTGGTAGAAGCCGATCAGGCCGAGCAGCATCGGCAGGTTCTCGGTAATCGGCGCCTGACGGAAGTGATTGTCGACGGCATGGGCGCCATCGAGGAACTTGCCGAAATTCTCCGGGCCGATGGCGATCATCAGCGGCAGGCCGATCGCCGACCAGATCGAGTAACGGCCGCCGACCCAGTCCCAGAAGCCGAAGACACGGGCGCTGTCGATGCCGAAGGCGGCAACCTTGTCGAGCGCCGTCGAGACCGCGGCGAAATGATGCTGCACGGCCGCTTCGCCGAGCGCCTTGGCGATGAAATTGCGCGCCGTCTGCGCATTGGTCATCGTCTCCACCGTGGTGAAGGTCTTCGAGGCGACGATGAAGAGCGTCGTCTCCGGCTGCACCAACTTCAGGATATCGGCAATATGGGCGCCGTCGATGTTGGAGACGAAATGGGCGCGCGGACCGTCATGGAAGGGGGCAAGCGCCAGCGTCGCCATCACCGGGCCGAGATCCGAGCCGCCGATGCCGATATTGATGACATCGGTGATCGCCTTGCCGGTCGCGCCCTTCAGCGCGCCGGAGCGGACGCCGTCGGCGAACTTACCCATGGCGGCCAGCACAGCGTTGACATCGGGCATGACGTCCTTGCTGTCGACCAGAACCGGCGTGTTGGAGCGGTTGCGCAGCGCGGTGTGCAGAACGGCGCGATCCTCGGTGAAATTGATCGCCTTGCCGGAGAACATCTCCTCGCGCTTCTTCTCGACGCCGCCTTCTTCAGCGAGTTTCACCAGCAGCTTGAGGATGTCGTCATTCACCGCCGTCTTGGAAAAATCCATCAAGAGATCATCAAGCGAGACGGAGAAGCGCGAAAAACGCTCGGAATCGGCGGCGAAGGCCGCACGGAGATCGGTCGCCTTGGTGGCGGCGGCGGTGCTTTTCAGCTGTTCGACGATGGCGTTCATGGGAGGCTCCTTTGGAGGCGGAAAGGTTGCGGAAACTATTCGCTTTATCCGGCCTAAATCAAGTTCAGCCGCCGCTCCAATATGAAAAAAGCCACCCGCGGCGAGCGGATGGCTCTAATTTCATCAGACTGTTAAATTCAGCCGCGCAGGTCCTTGCGCAGGATCTTGCCAACAGGCGACTTCGGCAGCTCGGTGCGGAATTCGATGAAGCGCGGGCGTTTGTAATTGGTGAGGTTGGCGATGCAATGGGCCTTCACCTCGGCCTCGGTCAGCTTCGGATCCTTCCTGACCACGAAGAGTTTGACCGCCTCACCCGAATGCCCGTCCGGCACGCCGATCGCCGCTGCCTCGAGGATGCCGGCATGCATGGCGGCGACTTCCTCGATCTCGTTCGGATAGACGTTGAAGCCTGAAACCAGGATCATGTCCTTCTTGCGGTCAACGATCTTGGTATAGCCGCGCGCATCCATGAAACCCATATCTCCAGAGCGGAAATAACCGTCCTCGGTCATCACCCGCGCCGTCTCCTCCGGCTTCTGCCAATAGCCGGCCATCACCTGCGGCCCGCGGATGCAGATCTCGCCGACCTCGCCGAGCGGCAGCGATTTTCCGTCCTCGTCGCGGATATCGAGATCGGTGGAGGGCATCGGCAGGCCGATCGAGCCGGTGAACTCCGGCGAATCGAAGCGGTTGGCGGTGGCGACAGGCGAGGTTTCGGAAAGGCCGTAACCCTCCGTCACCGCCGTGCCGGTTATTTTCAACCAGCGTTCGGCGACCGGGCGCTGCACGGCCATGCCGCCGCCGAGCGACATGATCAGCGGGGAGAAATCGAGCTTGGCGAAATCGGCATTGTTCATCAGCGCATTGAACAGCGTATTGAGGCCGGGAAAGATATGCACATCGGACTTGCCGAATTCCTTGACGAGACCGGGAATGTCGCGCGGATTGGCGATCAGGATATTGCGGGCGCCGAGCGACATGCCCATCAGCGAATTCACCGTCAGCGCGAAAATGTGGTAGAGCGGCAGGGCGCAGAGGAAATTCAGCACCTCGGGCTGTTTCTTGCGCTCGAAGGCCGATCTGAGCCAGAGCGATAGCTGCAGCTTGTTGGCAAGCAGGTTTGCATGCGTCAGCACCGCGCCCTTGGCAACGCCCGTCGTGCCGCCGGTATATTGCAGGAAGGCGATATCGCTGCCGGCAAGCGTGACCGGCTGCAGCGTTTTTTTCGCCCCTTCGCGCAGCACCTGGCCGAAGCTTTTGTGCTGAGGGATCGACCAGGAGGGAACGAGCTTCTTCACCTTGCGCACGGCGAAATTGACGATCAGCCCCTTCAGCCCCAGCATTTCGCCGAGCGAGGTGACGACGACATGCTTGAGGTCGGTCTTGTTCAGGACCTGCTCCACCGTGCGGGCGAAATTTTCCAGCACGAAGATCGCCTTGGCGCCGGAATCGCGCAGCTGATGTTCGAGCTCGCGCGGCGTATAGAGCGGGTTGACGTTGACGACGACGAAGCCGGCCCTGAGGATGGCGTAGGTGGCGACCGGGTTCTGCAAGACGTTCGGCATCATCACCGCGACGCGGTCGCCCTTCTCCAGGCCGGCGCTCTGCAGCCAGGCGGCGACCTTGCGCGTCTGGCTTTCCAGCTCGCGGTAGCTCATCGCCTTGCCCATGCTGGCAAAGGCGGTGCGGTCGGCGAAACGGGCGCAGGATTTTTCCAGCAGTTCCGCCAGCGAGGCATATTCCAGCGGCGGAAGCTCGGCCGGAACCACATCCGGATAGGCGGCAAGCCAGGGTTTTTCAGGCTTGGCTCCGTTCGGATGGACGGAAATGCTGTTCATCGTGTCTCTCTCCCTTGCGGCCGCCGCGCCGACGATCGGTCGGCAGATCGACCGAAAGATCCTCCATCTTCAAGTCCGGCAGCTTATGCCATTGCTCGAATGGTTCAAGCCGAATGAAGCTATACTAACCTTGACGTAAACGTCAACATTCGCCGATCGTGCAATCCTGCCGGAGAGGGGGAACTTTGAACCTGCCATGGCGTTGATCTTGCATACCCAATCCGAGGAAAACCCAAAGGAGAAGCATCATGCTCAATCAGGAAACTGACGCCAACCGCCGTGACCCGGACGCCAAGAGCACGCATTCGCTGATCGCCAGCGACCGCGTCGAAGGCACCCGTGTCTATGGCGCCGATGGCAGGCATATCGGCTCGATCGAACGTCTGATCATCGGCAAGCTCGACGGCCGCGTCGCCTATGCCGTGCTGAGCTTCGGCGGCTTCCTCGGCATCGGCCACGATCACTATCCGCTGCCCTGGGAAAA
The DNA here is from genome assembly GCF_002531755.2 of Rhizobium acidisoli. NCBI lineage: Bacteria > Pseudomonadati > Pseudomonadota > Alphaproteobacteria > Hyphomicrobiales > Rhizobiaceae > Rhizobium > Rhizobium acidisoli. The sequence goes on from NZ_CP034998.1 coordinate 134,188, forward strand.
GCTGAACTACGACACGCAGCTGGATGGCTATCGTATCGACCTGACCAAGGAACAGATCGAAGGCGCCCCGAGCTATGCGGACGATGACGACAGCTGGTACAACGACAATGGCCGCCGAGTTTATGATTACTACGGCGTGCCGCCTTACTGGATGTAACGTTGTCCGATAGGCTGAGCTGGAAGGGCCCCGTGGGAAGCGGGGCCTTTTTGCTGTTTGGCGACTGTGGCAGAAGACATGCCTTACAAAGGGTGCGAGGACCGGGAGATCGCGGCATGTCCTCTTCTCCCCGAGGGGAGAAGAGTGAACCGAGAGGTCGCGGCTTGCCCCAGGCAAAGGTGCCGGCAGGCGGATGAGGGGCTTTTAACGCCCCGCCACCAAATCATTGGCCGACCGCAGCACGGTGCCGATCGTGATATCCTCCGCGACGATCGTCTTGCCCGTCTTCACCGCAAACACATGGCTCTCCCCCGGCAGCAGCGTCACCAGCATCGTGTCGACCACAGCATCCGGATCCAGCCGATCCGCCATCAGGCAGAGATCCTTGAGGAAACTCTCAGCCGTCACCGTAACCGCAAACCCGCCATCGATCACTGCAACATCGACGCTCAGCCGCGGCGCCGGCAGGGCAAGCTCGATATCCTCGACGAAATAATGGAACGCCCGCCTGTCGAGCATCTCGACGACGATGACTTCCTCCTTCGGTAAGCCGGGCCTGACGATATCGTCGGGCAGCGGAAATTCCTTGGCCTCGAACCGGTCGCAGAGCAGCCGCCAGAATTCGAATTCGGCCAGCACGGTGCCGTCGAGCCTGAGGCGTTTGCCGCTGATCTTCGCCCGCCAGAACAACGTTCTCTCATTGACCGCCACAGCCGAAAGTCCGTCGCCGCGTGGCTGGATTGTCAGCAGACGCGGATCATAGGCGCCCTTCAGCGCATACCAGAGCGGCTTGCGGCGGCCGGCTGAATCGAGTGCGGCCCATGAGGTCACCGGCCAGCAGTCATTGAACTGCCAGACCACCGCACCCTTGCAGATATCCCGGTGCGACCGCATGTGCTCGATGCCGAAGCGGATGGCGCGGGCCTGGTTGAGCTGGGTGGCGAAGTGCCAGTCGTCCATCGTTTGCGGTTCCGGCAAATGGCCTGAGAGGCCGCGGATCAGCTTGTCATTGCCTTGGGTGGCCTTCTGGTGATGGAAGACGCCGTTCGATTGCGGCGTCAGCGGCTGATCATGCACGCTTTCTTCGATCGTCGCCCAGGCGGCCGGCGCCTGCCAGCCGAATTCGGAGCAGAAGCGCGGGATATAATTGTGGTAGACCTCGTAGCCGACATCGTTCCACACGTCCCAGATATGTTTGCAGCCATGGCCGTCGGCATTGGGTTCGATCTCCATCGAACCGGAATAGGGGCTGCCGGGATAATAGGGCCGGTCGGGATCGAGTTCGGCGCAAAGCCGCGGCAGCAGGTCGAGATAATAGCCGAGCCCCCAGCTTTCGCCTGCCTTGATGATCGGCCGCCAGCCCCATTCGTCAAAACCCCAGATGTTTTCATTGTTGCCGTTCCAGAGGATCAGGCTGGCATGCGGCATCAGCCGCACGACATTGTCGCGCACCTCGGCCTCGACCTCGCTCTTCAGCGGCTCCTCTTCCGGATAGGCGGCGCAGGCAAAGAGGAAGTCCTGCCAGACCAGCATGCCCATGCGGTCGCAAGCCTCGTAGAATTCGTCACGCTCGAAGATGCCGCCGCCCCAGACGCGCAGCATGTGGATATTGGCGGCCTTGGCCTCCTCGATCCGCGCCGCATAACGCCCGGCCGTCACCCGCGACGGGAAACAATCGTCCGGAATCCAGTTCGCGCCGGCGATGAACAGCGGCACGTCGTTGATGACGAAGGTGAAGGCGGAGCCGTGTGCATCGGCTGCGGTGTCGAGCCTCAGCGAACGGAAACCGAGCTCGCGTTCGTAGGTGTCGAGCAGATCACCGCTGGCCTCGTCGATCAGCTCAACCGTCAGGGGATAAAGCGGCTGCGCGCCGAGATGATGCGGCCACCAAAGCTGCGGCGAGGGGAGGGTAAGCTCGAAAGAAACCTCCTCTTCGTCGGCCCCGATCGCCACCGTTTTGATCACGCCGCCGATTGTCGCGGCGAGCCTGCACGCCGCTCCGTCGCCATGCCGCGCCAGTCTGGCATACACCTTCACCAGCCCGTCGCCGCCGGCAAGACTTGCCGAAACCCGTGTCTCGGCAAGCCGCGCCCGATCCCAGCCTTCCAGCCTGACCGGCTTCCAGAGGCCCGCCGTCACCAGCGTCGGGCCCCAGTCCCAACCGAAATTGCAGGCCATCTTGCGCATCAGATTGCCCGGTCCCGGATAGTTGTTCGGCCGATAGCCGTAATGTTTCTCCATCTCCGCGCCATAGGCATAGGCCGAGCGGAAGGTGACGCTGAGTTCGTTGGCGCCCGTTTTCAGCAGCCCGGAAACATCGAAGCGATAGGTGCGGTGCATATTGAAGGAGCGGCCGATCTCCTCGCCGTTCAGCGCGATTGCCGCGATCGTATCGAGCCCGTCGAAGACCAGTTCCTGCACCCTGCCGGCGTCAGGCGCGGCCTCGAAGGTGCAGCGATAGGTCCAGTCGGTTTTGCCGATCCAGTCATTGGTGATCTCGTTGACGTCGATATAGGGATCGGGGATCAGCCGGTTGGCGAGAAGGTCGAGATGCACGCATCCCGGCACGGTCGCGGGGATCGATTCTGGCAGGCCGGGCCTTCCTGTATCGTTGCAGTGGAGTGTCCAGCCGGAATTGAGCGTGGTCTTCTCGATCATGCGGGCTCCTGATTTATGCCGCTCGAAACTGTGGGATGGGGTGTCGTTGGAAGGGCGCCGCCGCGATCGGCAGCGGCGCATTGTGCGTCAGAGAAACCGGCCGTGGCGCTGCAGCACCTCGATCTTGTAACCGTCGGGATCGCTGACGAAGAAGAACAGGCCGAAAAGCTTGCCGTCGCGGTTGAGCTCCACCAACTGGCCCGGCTTCAGCCCCAGTTTCGACAGCCGCTCGCGCTCGACGGTCACCTCCTCGACCGAGACGGCGAGATGGCCATAGGCGTTGCCGAGATCGTAAGGTTCGATCCGGCCCTTGTTGACCGTCAGCTCCAGCTCGAAGCCGGTCTCGGCGCTGCTCAGATAGATCAGCGTGAAGGTTTCGAAATCGACGCGGTCGGCGACCGAAAGGCCGAAGGCCTTGCTGTAGAATTCGACCGAACGCGCCTCGTCGAGAACGCGGATCATCGAGTGGATCATCTTCGCCAATTCTGCCTCCCATTCTTTCGGTCACAGCAGCCTTGGTAGCGGTCCTCTTACGCCGGGCGCAAGCCGATTCTTCGGGTGATCGCCGCTTCGACAAGGCCCATGGCGTCATAGATCAGCACCGCCATCAGGCCGACGATCAGCCCGCCCTGCAGAATGAAGGCTGTGTTGTCGGAAATCAGCCCGGCAATGATCACCTCGCCGAGGCCCTTTGCCGCCACCGTCGAGCCGATCGTCGCCGTGCCGATATTGATCACGGTGGCAACCTTCAGCCCTTCGAGAATCAGCGGCAGGGCAAGCGGCAGCTCGACGCGCAACAGCCGCTGCCTGCCGTTCATGCCCATGCCGTCGGCGGCGTCGAGCACCTGCGGCGACACCTGCTTCAGCCCGGCGACGGTGTTTTCGAAGATCGGCAGCAGCCCGTAGAGAAAGAGCGCGATCAGCGTCGGCATGGCGCCGAAGCCGGTGGCGGGAACAGCCAGCGCCAGCACCGCCACCGGTGGAAAGGTCTGCCCGGCATTGGCGATGGCGCGTGACAGCGGCAGAAAGTCGGCGCCACTCTCGCGGGTGACGAAGATGCCGCCGGCAACGGCGAGCACGGCGCTGCAGGCAATCGATCCGATCACCAGCTGCAGATGGCCGACCGCGAGCGAGGCAAGGCTGTTCTGCGTATAAACGGCGGGGGCATTGTTGCTGGTCAGCGGCACGAGCAGGAAGGACAGCCACTCGGTCCTGAACAGCAGGATGAGCAGCAGGGCGAGCGCCGCCAGGCGGAAGAGATTGGCGACGAGGAGTTTCATGCCTTGCGGCCCAGTTCGAGCAGCCGGCTCATCGAGATCGATCCCACCGGCGCCTTTTCGCCATCCTGCACCGCCGCCTCGTCGACCCCCTGCCAGATCATTTCGGCGAGCGCGTCGCGCAGGCTGAGCGATTGCGGCAGGGCGTAGGCGAGCCCACTCTTGGCCGGTTCCATGCTCTCCTTCAGCGGAAGCAGCGACATCAGTTTCAGCGCCCGGTCTGAGGTGCCGGTCAATTGCTGGACGAAGGGATCGGCGGGTTCGGTAAGGATCTTTTCCGGCGGCGAGCATTGCAGCAATCTGCCCTGGCTCATCACCGCGATCTGGTTGCCGAGATGGAAGGCCTCGTCCATATCGTGGGTGACGAGGATGACGGTGGTGCCGAACTGCTTCTGGATCGCCAGCAGATCGTCCTGCGCCTTGCCACGGATGACCGGATCGAGCGCGCCGAAGGGTTCATCCATCAACAGCAGTTCCGGTTCGGCGGCAAGCGCCCGCGCGACGCCGACGCGCTGCTGCTGGCCGCCGGAAAGCTGGTGCGGATATTTGTCGGCGAAATCAGCCGGATCGAGGTTGAAAAGCCCGAGCAGTTCCTCGACGCGGGCTGCGATGCGGGCCGAATCCCAGTCGAGCAGCTGCGGCACGGTGGCGATATTCTGCGCCACGGTGCGATGCGGGAAGAGGCCGTGCCCCTGGATGGCATAACCGATCTTGCGGCGAAGCTCCGTCACCTCGACGTCGATCACATTCTGCCCGCCGACGAAAATCTCGCCTTCGGTGATCGGCACCAGCCGGTTGATCATCCGCATCAGCGTTGATTTGCCGGAGCCCGAGGTGCCGACGATGACGGTGATCTCGCCCTTCTCGACGCGCATTGAGACATTGTCGACGACGGTGGCGGCGCCATAGCGCTTGGTGACGTTCCTGATCTCGATCATGCTCATGCGGCGGATCCCCGGATGCTGTCGATGACCGCATCGAGGATGACGGCCGATGAGAAGGCGAAGAACACGGTCGGCACGGCGCCGAGCAGGACGAGGTCCATGGCCGTCTGGCCGAGCCCCTGGAAGATGAAGATGCCGAAGCCGCCGCCGCCGATCAGCGCGGCGATCGTCACCATGCCGATCGCCTGCACCAGCACGATGCGGATGCCGGTGAGGATGACCGGAAAGGCAAGCGGCATGTCGATGCCGGTGAGGATCTGCCGGCGCGTCAGCCCCATGCCGGCCGCCGCATCGCGCACCGAGGGGTCGACGCCCTGAAGGCCGACGACGGTGTTGGCAACGATCGGCAGCAGCGAATAGAGCACCAGCGCGATCAAGGCAGGCGCCGTGCCGATGCCGCGAATGCCGATGGCCGATGCCAGCGGCACATGGGTGGCGAGATAACCGAGCGGCAGCATCAGCAGGCCGAAGAGCGCGAGACTCGGAATCGTCTGGATCAGGCTGAGGCCCTGCAGCACGATCGCCCGCAGCTTCGGCACCCAGAAGCAGAGGATGCCGAGCGGCAGGCCGAGGATAATGGCGATGGCGAGCGAGCCGAAGGCCAGCAACAGATGCGAGATCGCTTCCGTCTCGAATTGCGGCGCCCGCGTCGAGAACTCCTTCATGATCGACAGGCTGTCGAGCAGGCCGGAGGCGAGCGAGATGAAGAGCAGCGCCGTGTAGCCGGCAAGGGCTGCGACCCGCATCCAGGGCGCCAGGTGGATCTTCACCAGCGCATCCGAGATGACGAGCCCGATCACCGCGAAGAGCACCCAGAAACCGCCGCCGGGCGTCATCCGCGCCACCGTGCTGCCGGGCGGCGTTGCCGCCGTCGAGACGAGGCCGATCGCAACGACCAGCGCCGCAAGGCAGAGTGTGGCGATCACGAGCCGGGCGAGAGCATTGCGGAGAAACAGCGTGGCCAAGACCGTGAGAATGAGCAGCACGGTCAGGATGACGACGGAAGGCTGGGGAAGAAGCTGCGTCAGCAGCATCGGCTTGCCGGCGGCGATGCGGTTCGCCTTGACATAGATGAAGGGCATCAGCGCCGTCGCCGCAATGCCGCCCGCCACCAGAACCAAGCCGAGCCGGTCCAGCCTGCTGACCGCTGAGGTTTCTTCCATCAAATCAACCCTGTCTGAGCAATCCCGTCCGGCCAACCCTATCAGCAAAGGGAGGCTCCGCCCGCAATCGGGCGGAGCGAGCGATGATTATTTCAGGAAGCCTTTTTCCTTCAGATAGGCTTCGGCGACGGATTTCGCCGGCTCGCCGTCGACCTGGATCTTGGCATTGAGCTTGCGCAGTTCGTCGGCGGTCAGGCTTTTGAAGATCGGCGAGAGCACTTCCTCGATCTTCGGATTGGCCTTCAGCACCTCCTCGCGGATGATCGGGGTCGGTGCATAGACCTGCTGCACGTTCTTGTCGTCTTCGAGAACAGTCAGTTCGGCCGCTTCGATCGCGCCGTCCGTGCCGTAGACCATGGCGGTGTTGACGCCGTTGGTCTGATCGGCGGCCGCCTTGATCGTCGCCGCCGTGTCGCCGCCGGACAGAACCACCATCTGGTCGGGCTTCAGCTGGAAGCCGTAGGTCGTCTGGAAGGCGGGAAGCGCGCCGGCCGAATTGACGAATTCGGCGGAGGCGGCAAGCTTGGCGGCACCGCCGCCGGCAACCCATTTGCCGAAGTCCGTCAGGCTCTTCAGCTTGTTCGGTTCGGCGACGTCGCTGCGCACGGCAAGCGCCCAGGTGTTGTTGGCGGGCGACGGCGTCAGCCAGACGATCTTGTTGGCGTCGTAATCGAGCTTCTTCGCCAGTTCGTAACCCTGGTCGATGTTCTTCCAGGCGGCATCATCGGCCTTGTTGAAGAAGAAGCCGGCATTGCCGGTATATTCCGGATAGATGTCGATTTCGCCTGCGGTGATCGCCTTGCGCACGACCGGCGTGGCGCCGAGTGCGATACGGTCCTGCGTCTTGATGCCGTTCGCTTCGAGCGCAAGCGCAATGACGTTGCCGAGCAGCGTACCCTCAGTGTCGATCTTCGACGAGACGACGACATCCGCGGCGTGAGCCGCACCCGCCGCGAAGGCGGAGAGCGAGACGGCGAGTGCGAGTTTCTTCAGCATGGAATATCCCCTTGGTTGACACCGTTAGCACTTTGAATTGCTGCATTATGCAGGTGCGCAAGTCCCGAGCGGGAGCTCTGCGCATAGAAGTCCGCCGGCCAGCGCGACGACGTCGCCGCCATGCCGGAATTGCGTGCGTCATGGAAATAGCGTGCACGCCCGAAAAATCGATGCAAGCCCCCTCCAGTATTTGCAGTCGCGGCACGATTATGGCGGCGAATGCATCTCCACGCGCGGAAACGCATTCCCTTTTCCAAGGCCGGCGCGATTTGTTTTTGTCCCCTTACGTGTTTCCACGGTGTTCCGGTGCTCTGTTGCGGATTCCCGCCGCCCGGATTTTTCTATGACGAGAACGATAGCCCGCCTCCTCAGATGCAGGGATATCTTTTTTCGTGAACACATCATATCGTCCGGTTTTTCCAGCGCTTTCCGGAGCCAGCCCTTTGCATCTCGGCGCCCTGTTCATAAGTCATCATGTCCTGACCTCCGGTTCGGTGCGCGAGACCGCGCGGCGCTTCCAGCTGTCGCCCTCCACAGTCTCGACGGCCATCCGCCATCTCGAAACCGAGCTCGCGATGAAGCTGACGGAACGCGCCTCAGGCGAGCTGGTGACGCTGCTTGCCAGCGGCAGGGTGCTGGAGGGACTGGAGCCGATCACGGCCGCAATCGGCGAGCTCGGTCACTTCACCGGTCATGACGCTGCGGCCGCCGATGCCTACGAGGCCTGGGCATCCCGCATTCCCCTCAAGATCGTCACCATGGAGCGTTTTCTCGAAGTTGCCGATCAGGGCAGCATCAATCGCGCCGCCCGCCGTCTTCGCTTGGGTCAGCCGCAGCTTTCGCTTCAGCTTGCCAATCTGGAGAAATTTCTGGGTGGCCGCCTGTTCGAGCGGCAGGCGCAGGGCTCGGTGCTGACGGAGGAGGGCAGGCGCGCCTACCAGATCTTCACGGCGATCAGCCAGGCCTGGAACGATCTGAAATCGTCGGCCGACGAGCGATATCGGCGCACCGCCCGATCGCTGCGCATCGGCTCGATCATCCCCACGGGCTCGGAAAGCTGGGTGGCGCGCTGCCTGGGCTCGCTGGTCTCCGAATGGAATGCGCGCCGCAGCAACAATGCGATCTCGCTGGTCTCGATGACCGCCGACGATCTGCGCGAGGCGCTGAAGAGCGGCCGTATCGATGTCGCCATTCTGGATTCGGTCTTCGGGCTGGAAAGCTTCCGCCATCGCGAGCTGCTGCAGACCGACATGGTGGTGATCGCGCCGCCTGAGAGTACCGAGACGAATGTCGCCGATCTCGTCGCCGGCCATGCGATCTGCATGCCGAGCCCGCGCACCGGCCTCGGCCACGCGGCCATGGCCTTCAGCTATGAGCGCGCGCCCAACCGGCGGTTCCGCAGCCAGGATATCACCGCGGCGGATTCGCTGCCCGTGATCGTCGACCTCGTCGCCAATCACGGCTACGTTTCTTTCTTGGGTCGCGTCAGCGCCATGCCGATCGCCGACAAGGTACGCATCGTCGATCTCGACGAACATCTGCCGATGTCCTATCACGTCGCCTTCAACCATCGCAAAGCCGCCGCCGATGCTTGCGCAATGATCATCGCCGCGGCGGCGAGACTGACGTCGGAACCTGTCGCGCAGACCGACAGAGTTAGGGAGAGCGCGGCATGACGATCTTGCTGGAAGTTTGCGTCGACAGCGCCCAGGGCCTTGCCGCTGCAATCGAAGGCGGCGCCGACCGCATCGAGCTTTGTTCGGCGCTGGAGCTCGGCGGTCTGACGCCGCTGCCGAGCCTGATGCGGATCGCCGCCCGGGCGCGCATTCGCGTCTACGCGATGATCCGCCCGCATGCCGGTCCCTTCATCTTCGACAGGGCGGACGAGGAAGCGATGCTGCTCGATATCGATGCCGTGCGCGCCGCAGGCCTAGCCGGCGTCGTCATCGGCGCCAACCGGCCTGATGGCACGCTCGACATGCCGCTGATCCACCGTCTGAAGACGCACGCTTCAGGCCTCGGCTCGACCCTGCATCGGGCTTTCGATCTGGTGCCGGATGCCGATCAGGCGCTGGAGCAGGCCGTCGAACTCGGCGTTGAGCGCATCCTGACCTCCGGCTGCGCGCCGAAGGCGGCCGACGGAACCGAAACCCTGAAACGCCTCTCCGCAAAGGCCGCCGGCCGCATATCCATCATGCCCGGCAGCGGCATCCGCCCCGCCAACGTCACCGCCATCTTGCAGGCAACCGGCGCTCGCGAGGTCCATGGCTCCTGCAGCTCACCGGTTCAAAGCGCCGATCCACGCGCGGTCGCCTTTGGTTTCGAGGCGAAGAGCGCGAACCGGACGGATAGTGCGGTGGTCAGGGAGATGTGCAGGGCGATTGCGTCAATGGAGCGTTAGCGGTCTCGTAATTCCGGACGGAAAGCGTTTCGCGCTTTTGAAACGCGAATGCAGTGCTTGCCGCATGGGTCCTCGGGTCAAGCCCGAGGACGACGGAGGGTGGGGGAGCGTAGGCGGCAAGGACGGCAAGGGTGTGGTGATTTTGTGGGAATTGCCGTCTTTATTTACGCGATTCCGGCGCAAAACCCGCCCCGCATCTTGCTGGAATTCCTCCGGACGTTCCGCTTCTTGCCGCACAGGTTTCCCCACTCTCCGTCATACTCGGGCTTGACCCGAATATCCACGCCGAGCACTCCACGCGCATGTTCTGCGTCGCAGTCTACCCACCAACCCTGATCACTGCCTTGATCAGCCCGCTCTTCTCATGCGCCCAGCGCGCGAGATCTTGCGGCGTATCGGCCAGCACCGTGCGGTGGGTAATCAGCTTGTCCACCGGCACCAGCCCCTTGGCGATCGAAGCGACCACATGCTCGAAATCGACGCGGGTGGCGTTGCGGCTGCCGATCACCATCATCTCGCGTTTGTGGAATTCCGGGTCGGAGAAGCGGATATCGTCCTTGACGACGCTGACCAGAACCAGTGCGCCGCCATGGGCGACGAAGGAGAAGGCCTTTTCCATCGACGGGCCGTAGCCCGTCGCGTCGAACACCACGTCGAAACCGTCGCCATTGGTTTTTTCCCGCACGGCATCCGCAGTGCCTTCATCGGCGACGATGCCGGAGGCAAAGCCGAAGCGCTCGGCCGCCATTTGCAGCCGCTCAGCGCTGGTATCGAGCAGGGTCACCTCATGCCCTGCAATGCGCGAAAAGATCGCCGCCCCGAGCCCGATCGGTCCGGCGCCGATGACGAGCGAGCGTGCGCCGGAACCCGTCATCGAACGGCGCACCGCATGGGCGCCGATCGCCAGAAACTCGGCGGTGGCCGCAGCCTCGAGGCTCAGCCCCTCGGCGGCATAGAGGTTGCTTGCGGGAACCGAGATCTCCTCGCAGAAGGCGCCGTCCGTATGCACACCGAGCACCTTGATATTGGTGCAGCAGTTCGGCTTGCCCTTGATGCAGGCGACGCATTGGCCGCAGGAGAGATAGGGATTGACGATGACCGGTGTTCCCACAGCCATGGCCACGCCGTCGCCGGCTTCCAGCACCGTCGCCGATATCTCATGCCCCATCACCCGGGGATATTCGAGGAAAGGGTGCTTGCCCTCGAAGATATGATAATCCGTGCCGCAGATGCCGACATGGCTGACGGCAAGCCGCACCCAGCCGGGCGCCGGTGCCTCAGGCGATGGCCGCTCGACGATCTCGAGCACGCCGGGCTCCCGGCAAACAACTGCTTTCATGACGGGTCTCGCATTCCTGGAAAAATGAAGAGGCCGGCCTTTCGGGCCGGCTCTCTGGTGTCGCTCAATTGCTCTTGCGGCGGCGCAGCTGGTCGAAGAAGACGATCACGATGATCAGCAGTCCGGTGATGATGCGCTGCCAGAAGGAGTTGACGTTCAGAAGGTTGGCGCCGTTGTTGATGGTGGCGAGGATAAAGGCGCCGATCAGCGGGCCGTGCACCGAGCCGACCGCGCCGAACAGGCTGGTGCCGCCGATGACGGAGGAGGCGATCGCCTGCAATTCCCAGCCGTCGGCCTGCGTCGCATTGCCGATCGCGATGCGCGAGGCAAGCAGCACGCCGACGAAGGCGGCGAACGAAGCCGAGAGGATATAGGCGAGGTAGATCATGCCCTTGACGTTGACGCCGGAAAGGCGGGCCGCTTCCGCATTCGAGCCGACCGCGAAGAGATAGCGGCCCCAGCGGCTCAGATGCAGGAAGATGAAGGAGGGCACGGCCACCAGGATGACCATCCAGAACAGGCTCGGAATGCTGAGCAGATCGGCGCGGGCGAAATTGCTGAAATTCTCATTGGTGATGTTGATCGTCGAGCCATTGGTGATCAACAGGCCGATGCCGCGCAGCGACGTCAGCGTCGCCAGCGTGATGATGAACGGCGGCAGGCCCATATGGACGATGCCGAAGCCATGGAAGGCGCCGATCGCCACGCCGATGGCGAGTGTCAGCACGATCGCACCCCAGACCGGCACGCCCGCCTGCAGCAGCCAGGCGATGATGACGGTACAGAAGCCGACGATGGCGCCGACCGAAAGGTCGATGCCGGCGGTGATGATGACGAAGGTCTGGCCGAGAGCCAGGATCGCCGTCATCGCCCCCTGGCGCAGCAGGTTCGAGATGTTGAGCGGCGTCCAGAAGCTCGGGGTAACCAGGCCGAGCACGATCCAGAGGAAGATCAGAAGCCCGATCAGCGTCAGGCCAAACAGGATGTTCATTTTCCGGCGTGGCGGCGGGGCGACGATTTCGGTAGGGGTGGCAGTCATGAATTTTCTCCCTCTTAGAGCATTTCCGCTTTCTTCAAACCACGGAAATGCTCTATCTCTTTGTTTCCAAGCAATTTTCTAGCAAAGCGATACGCGGTCTGCTGGAATTGCTTATGCTCAGACGCCGATCGCTTCGCTGAGCACTTCTTCATGCGTTGCCGCGTGGTAATCATGGCTCGCGACGATTCTGCCGCCGCGGAAGACATGCAGCCGGTCGGCCAGTTCATAAACCTCGGGCAGGTAGGAGGAGATCAGGATGATGCCCGCGCCCTCCTTCAGAAGCTTGGCGAACAGCCGGTAGATTTCCGCCTTGGTGCCGACGTCGACGCCAACTGTGGGTTCGTCGAAGATGAACAGCCGGGCGCCGTGGCTCAGCCACTTGCCGATGACGATCTTCTGCTGGTTGCCGCCCGACATGCTGGAGGCCGGAACACGCCGGCTTGGCGTCTTGATGCTGAGATCGCGAATCTGCTTGTCGGCATTGGCCGATTCCCGCGTATGGTTGATGACCGGCCCGTGGCTGAGGCGCCCGAACACCGGCAGATTGATGTTGAGGCCGATCGGCAGGTTGAGGCAAAGCCCCTGGTCGCGCCGGCTTTCCGGCGCCAGCGCAATGCCGAGCTCCATCGCCGTGCGTTCGTTGCGGATGTCGACACGTTTGCCCATCCACTCGATATCACCTGCTGTCGTCGGCTGGCGGCCATAGAGCCCGAGCGCGAATTCGCTGCGCCCGGCGCCGATCAGACCATAGAGCCCGACGATCTGCCCGGCCTTGACGCTGAGCGACACGTCTTCGAAGCCCGGGCCGGAAAGCCCGCGGACCTCGACGATCGTCTCGCCGATGGCGATCTCTTCCTTGTGATAGATCTGCTCGATCGAGCGGTTGATCATCAGCGCGATCAGCTCGGCATCATTGGTTTCGCCGATCAGCCGCGTGCCGACATGGGTTCCGTCGCGCAGCACCGAGACACGGTCGGCCAGTTCGAAGACTTCCTCCATGCGATGGCTGATGTAGACGATGGTGACGCCTTCGCCCTGCAGGCGGCGGATCAGCTTGAACAACTGCGCGGATTCCTGGCGCGTCAGATAGGCTGTCGGTTCGTCAAAGATCAGGAACTGGGTGCCGCGCATGGCCGCGCGCGCCGTTGCCACCAGCTGCTGCTGGCCGATCGTCAGCGAGCTGAGCAGCGCGCCGGCCGGCAGGCCGAAGCCGAGATCGTCGAGCACGGCCTGCGCCAGCTTCTCCATCTGCTTCTTGCGCATCAGGCCGTAGCGGTTGACCTCGTCCCCGAGGAAGAGATTGGCGGCGACCGTCAGATGCCGGCAGAGCACGACTTCCTGGTGAACGGCGTTGATGCCGCGGGCGATTGCCTCGTTTGGCGTCGACAGCCCCACCGGCTGGCCGCACCACAGCACTTCGCCGGCGGTGCGGGTAATGACGCCGGTCAGCAATTTGATCAGGGTGGATTTGCCGGCGCCGTTTTCGCCGACGATGGCATGGATTTCACCAGCGAGAAAGGTCAGCGTCGCCGGTTTCAGCGCCTGCACATGACCGTAATTCTTTTGCAGGCCCTTGAGTTCGAGGATAGGCGATCCGGCGGGAATGCGATTGGCTTCTTTCAGCGTGGCGCTGTCATCGTGGCGATGACTGACCTCTTCCAGTCCGATCATGGACCTCTCCTCCTTTGTCTCGTCTGCTTTCCATCCCCTGGTAACCATAACACGGATGGAAAAAGCCGCGCCGGTCTTTGAAGCCGGCGCGGCCCGTCAGTCTTGCTTACTTGATCTTCGGGTTCAGCAGCGCGTCGATCTTCGGATCGGCCATATTCGCCTTGGTGACGAGGTTGGCGCCGGTGTCGACATTGGCTTCGACCTTCTCGCCCTTGGAGACGGCAAGCGCGGTCTTGATGCCGTCATAACCCATGCGGTAGGGGTCCTGAACGACCAGGCCGGCAATCGAGCCTTCCTTGAGGAAGCCGACCGTCTTGTCGTCGCTGTCGAAGCCGATGACCTTGATCTTGTCGCCGAGCTTGTTTTCGGCGATCGCCTGACCAACACCCTGCGCCAGGATCAGGTTCGAGGCGAAGACGCCGACGAGCTTCGGGTTGGCGGTGATCAGGTCGGTCATCATGTTGAGGCCGGTCGTCGCCTGGCCGTCACCGTACTTGTCGGCAATGACCTTCAGGCCCGGATGCTTGGTCTTGATCTGATCGAGGAAGCCTTCGCGGCGCTGTTCCAGCGAGCCGACGCCGGGAAGGTTGGTGAGGATGACGATTTCACCCTCTTCCGTGCCGGTCATCTCCTTGATGGCGGCGGCAAGACCGTCGGCGGCGATACGGCCGCCCTGGACGTTGTCGGTCGTGAGGAACGACTTGAAGGCTTTGGAGTCGGCGCCTGAGTCGATGCCGATGATCGGAACCGACTTGGCAGCTTCATCGATCGGCTTGCCGAGCGCTTTGAATTCGGTCGGCGAGATGACGACGGCGGCCGGCTTGCCGGCAACGGCATTTTCCAGAATGCTGATCTGGCCGTTGACGTCGGACTCTGCCTGGGCGCCGAGTTCCGGTACCTTGACGCCGAGATCCTGGCCTGCCTTGCGGGCGCCGGCCAGAACGATCTGCCAGTAGAAGGACGTTGTGTCCTTGACGATGATCGGGATCGTCACGTCGGCGGCAAAGGACGTGACCGGCATCGCGGTGGCGATAACGGCAGCGCCGGCAAGCGCGGTAAAGGCGCGGCGCGACAGAAGGGATTTCACGATGGTCATAAGGGTTCTCCTCTCAAGATGCGTTCTCCTCCGAATAAATCGGCCGCTGAACGCAGGCGGACGATTTTTATCGATAAAAAACATTTGCAGGCAGAAGCTAGCTGAGGCGCAGTCAAATTGCAAGAGCGCCGATCCGGCTTTTTTGCTTTGGCAAATTCCTCCCAAGCAACTGATTTCATTTCAATACAACGATAACCTAAAATAGGTATCAGCCGAGATCGACCTCGTGCGGATGCACGACGCCCTTTTTCAAAATCAGGTTGCCGTAGAGCCGGAATTCCGTCGTCGCGACGATATAGGCAGCCTTGCGGGCCATCGCGTAGAAGGCGAAGCGTTCGACCGGCACGATGGCAAAATTACCGGCGCGCCTGGCAACGATCTGTTGGAACTCGGCGCAGACCTCCGGCATGGCTTGCGGGTCGCCGACCACCTCCATCCGCCAGGCCGCTTCCGGCACGAAGGTGTCGAGCGGCATATGGGCGAGGATCGCTTCGGCCATCGCGATGGCGCTGACGCCGTCGGCGCGAATGACCGGCGGGCCCATCGAGCCCGAGGGGAAATTGGCGTCCGATATGACGATGTCGTCGCCATGCCCCATCGTCTTCAATGCGTGGAGCAGGTCGGGGCCGAGCAGCGGATGAATACCCTTCAGCATAGTGTCTCCTCAGACTCGGACAGCTTCGGCGCCGAGCGGCGGCGCGACCAGCGTATAGGGTTCGAATTCGGCATAGATCTCGTCGGCAAGCCGTGGCTCGACGATTTCCATATTGCGCGTCAGGCTCGACGGTTTGGCCGTGCCGATCAGCACCGATGCGACGACCGGTTCGCGCAGCGGAAACTGCAGGGCCGGCGCGGCGAGCGGCACGCCGTGGCGCTTGGCGATCGCCTCCATGGCGCCGACCTTGGCAAGCACCTCGTCATCGGCCGGCATATAATCGAAATGTGAACCGGGCACGGGGCCGGTGGCGAGAATGCCGGAGTTGAAGACGCCGCCGACGACGAGCGACGTGCCTTTCTGCCGGCAGAGCGGCAGAAGTTCGGCGACTGCCGAGCGGTCGAGCAGCGTGTAGCGGCCGGCCATCAGGATGCAGTCGAGATCGGCGTTGCGCATGACGTCGAGGCATACGGGCACTTCGTTGACGCCGAGGCCGAAGGCGGAGATCGCCCCCGAGGAGCGCAGTTCTTCCAGCGCCTTGATACCGGAATCGAGCAGCTGCTTCTGGTAGACGGCATTCTTCGCCGCGCCATGCGTATAGACGCCGATATCGTGCACATAGAGAATGTCGATGCGGTTGAGGCCGAGGCGCGCATAGCTGAACTCGACCGAGCGCATGATGCCGTCATAGGAATAGTCGTAATCTGCATCGAAAGAGAGCGGATCGACATAGCTGTAGTCGGGCACGGTTCCGGTCGGCACCGGCCTGAGCAGCCGGCCGACCTTGGTCGACAGCACGTAGGAACCATCCGGCTGGTCGCGCAGGAAATCGCCGACGCGGCGTTCGGCGAGGCCGAGCCCGTACCAGGGCGCCACGTCGAAATAGCGGATGCCGCTGTCCCAGGCTGCCTGCAGCGTGTCCATCGCTACCTCGCGCGGGCAGGCGCGGTAGAGGCCGCCGAGCGCTGCGGCGCCGAAGCTGATTTCGGTCACCTCAAGCTTGGTCTTGCCGATGCGTCTCGTCTTCATCATGCTTCCTCGTCAAGCCTTGGGATTTTCTATTTCAGATCAGAGCGTCGCCCCGAGATGCCAGGGCACGAATTCATTGTCGCCGTAGCCGAAGAGTTCGCTCTTGGTCTTCTTGCCGGAGGCCGTGTCGACGATGAGCTCGAAGATCTCGCGGCCCTTGCCGCTGATCGTCGCATCGCCGGTAGCGATGGTGCCGCAATCGATGTCCATGTCCTCTTCCATCGAGGCATAGAGCGCCGAATTGCTGGAAAGCTTCAGCGACGGCGCCGGTCGGCAGCCGAAGCAGCTGCCGCGGCCTGTGGTAAAGGCGATCATGTTCGCCCCACCCGCCACCTGGCCGGTCGCCGAGACCGGGTCGTAGCCCGGAGTGTCCATGAAGACGAGGCCGGGGGCGGTGACCCGCTCGGCATAACCATAGACCGCCGTCAGCGGCGAGCGGCCGCCCTTGGCGACGGCGCCGAGCGATTTTTCCAGGATGGTGGTGAGACCGCCGCGTTTGTTGCCGGGCGAGGGGTTGTTGTCGAGCGAGGCGCCGTGCAGGGCGACATAATCCTCCCACCAGGCGATTTTCTCGTCGAGTTTCTTGGCCACCTCGTCGCTGACGGCGCGGCTGCGCAGCAGATGTTCGGCGCCATAGATTTCCGAGGTTTCCGACAGGATCGCCGTGCCGCCGGCAGCCGCCAAGAGATCCGCCGCGACCCCCAGCGCCGGATTGGCGGTGATGCCGGAAAAGCCGTCCGAGCCGCCGCATTGCAGGCCGATGATGATCTCGCCGATCGACATCGGCACGCGTTTTTCCTTGCCGACATCGGCGGCGATTTCGCGCAGCATGCCCATGGCGCGCTCGACGGCGCGGCGCGAGCCGCCGGCATCCTGGATGTTGAAATGCCGCTTGGAGGCGCCCGCGCCGCTCTGGCCGTAAAGCGTCAGCTGGTTGACCTCGCAGCCGAGGCCGATCATCAGCACGCCGCCGAAATTCACATGCCTTGTATAGCCGGCAAGTGTGCGGTGCAGCACGTTCATGCCGTCGCCGGTCGAGCTCATGCCGCAGCCCTGGTCGTGCACGATCGGCACGAAGCCGTCGATGCCGTCATAATGCGGCAGGATCGTCCGGTTGGCCTCGTCGGCGATCGCCCGACAGACCGTGGTGGAACAGTTCACGCTGGCGATGATGCCGATATAGTTGCGGGTCGCCGCCCGCCCATCGGCGCGGCGATAGCCCATGAAGGTGCGCGCTTTGTCTTCACCAGTCGCCATCTCCGGCGCCGAATTGGCGGTCGCCGCCAGCCGGTCGTTTTCGAAATGCAGGTTGTGGCTGTGCACGTGCTGGCCGGCCTTGACGTCTTCAGTCGTGCGGCCGATCGCCTGTCCGTATTTCACCACGGCGGCGCCGAGCGGAATATCTGAAATCGCCACCTTGTGGCCGGGGTCGATTTTTTCACGGGTTTCGATGCCGGCAACCGTCGAACCCGGCGCGATGGCCGCCGTTGCGACCGCGACATTGTCACCGGCCGACAGGATGATCCAAGGCAGTTTGTCCAAGTCTCTTCTCCCCAGAGCATGACACCGAAAAATCTGAGCGGTTTTCGGACGACATCATGCTCCAACTCTTGAATTCAGGAAACACTCGCAGCATCGGCGAATGCGCATTGATTTTGTTTTTTATCTACAATAAACATTTTCAAGTCAACGGGAATATTGATCCTGTGGACGAGGGAGGCAATGAGCCGCAGGCGACTGGAAATAAGCTAAAGGTCGTTTGAACAAGCCCCGGTCCGTCTGCCCTGCTTTGCAGAGGCGATTGGGCACGAGGGCGGAAAGCGGGGTCTGGTGGCAAGGCAGAATACGGTCTTCAAGGAAGCCTACAACAGGTATGCCGTGGCCCTGCGCACGGATACCGCACTGCCCTCTGAACCGGAGATTGCCGCCCAGCTCGGCGTCAGCCGCTCCACCGCGCGCGCCATCCTGACCCGCCTCAGCGAGGAAGGCATTATCCGCTGGAACAAGCGCCAGAAGATCGTGCTGCGCCAACCCACAGACCGCGACCTCTTTCCCTCCGAGGAAACCGACTCCTTGCACGACATCATCGAGCGCAGCTTCATGCAGCGCATCCTTGCCGATGATGCCGCTCCCGGCATGCAGATCAACGAGCTGGAGCTTGCCCGGGAGATCGGCACCGGCACGACAAGCGTGCGCGAGTTCCTGATCCGCTTCTCCCGCTTCGGTCTGATCGAGAAACGGCCGAACAGCCACTGGACGCTGAAAGGCTTTACCCGTGAATTCGCCCTCGAACTGGCCGATGTGCGCGAGATGTTCGAGCTGCATTCCGCCGCCGAATTCGGCCGGCTTGCCAGGGACAGCCAGGCCTGGATCGATCTTGCCGCCATCCGCGACGAACATCACGCCATGCTTGCCGACATCAACCAGCGCTTCAAGGATTTCTCCGTCCTCGACGAACGCTTCCACCTGCTGATCCACCGCGCCTCGAAGAACCGCTTCATCGCCGATTTCTACGACGCCATCGCCATCGTCTTCCACTATCATTACCAGTGGAACAAGACCGCCGCCCGCGAACGCAACGAACGCGCCATCCACGAGCATCTGGATTACATCGCAGCGCTTGAATCCGGCGACCAGGCCGCAATCGAGAAAGCCTGCCGCATCCACCTGCGCTCCGCCCGCCAGACCCTGCTGCAATCCCTGCCGCAGATGGCGACTGAGGGTGCGTAAGTGAAGGGTGAGGAAAGCGTGTGCCGTGCGGCCCCCTCATCCGGCCCTGCGGGCCACCTTCTCCCCGCTGGGGAGAAGAGGGAGATTGCCGCTTCGCCTCTGACTCCATTGAATGGAGTGCTCGGAAGAAGCGGGTTCGTTTGGGCAGTGTCGACGCATCTTGCTCCCGCTCTTCTCCCCAGCGGGGAGAAGGTGGCCCGAAGGGTCGGATGAGGGGGTCCACGGCACAACGCCAAGCCATCATGAAACCTTCTGATCCATAAGCCGTTATCGTGCTTATGAGCGGCGCAAAACCTAAACCGAAATCGGTCGACGATACCGAACCGCAGGGTTCCGAGACGGCGGCTGAGGAGAAGCCATCGACTGCCGAGGCCGTGCCGCCGCCAGATGTCCCACCGCCAGAAGTCCCCCCGCCGGATGTAATTGAACCCGGTCCGGAACTCACGCCCGAGGAGGCCGAGCAGGCGCGCAAGAAGTATCTGCTCAAGCGGTTCTGGATCAGCGCGCGCCATTACTGGGGCAGCAGTGGCGACAAGTTCGCCTGGCCTTGCACAATCGGTCTGTTGGCCCTGATCGGCATCAATGTCGGCTTCCAATATGGAATCAATCTGTGGAACCGGGGGATTTTCGACGCCATCGAGCGACACGATGCCGGCACCGTCTATTTCCTGAGCGCCGTCTTCGTGCCGCTGGTGCTCGGCACCGTCGCTGTTGTCACCACCCAGGTGGCGCTTCGCATGATGATCCAGCGCCGCTGGCGTTCCTGGCTGACGACCGCGGTCATCGGGCGCTGGCTGGCAAACGGCCGTTATTATCAACTGAACCTGATCGGCGGCGACCACAAGAACCCCGAAGCGCGTATTTCGGAGGATTTGCGGATTGCCACCGAAGCCCCTGTCGATTTCATCGCCGGGGTCATTTCCGCATTCCTGGCCGCTTCGACCTTCATCGTCGTGCTCTGGACGATCGGCGGGGCGTTGACGCTGCCGATCGCCGGTTTCACCGTCACCATTCCCGGCTTTCTCGTCGTCACCGCGGTTCTCTATGCCGCGATCACCTCCAGTTCGATGGCGTTCATCGGTCGCCGTTTCGTCCAGGTCTCCGAGGCCAAAAATCAAACCGAAGCCGAATTTCGCTACACGCTGACGCATGTGCGGGAAAACGGCGAGAGCATCGCCTTGCTCGGCGGTGAAGAGGAGGAGCGCAACGACCTCCACAAGACCTTCACCAATGTGCTCGGGCAATGGGCGCTGCTGGCCCGCCAGCACATGCGCACGACGCTGGTGTCGCATGGATCGATGCTGATTGCCCCGGTCGTGCCGGTCCTGCTGTGCGCTCCAAAATTTCTCGAAGGCAGCATGACGCTCGGCCAGGTCATGCAGGCAGCCTCAGCCTTCGCCATCGTCCAGGGTGCGTTCGGATGGCTGGTCGACAACTATCCCCGTCTTGCCGATTGGAACGCTTGCGCACGGCGTATCGCGTCGCTGATGATGTCGCTCGACGGGCTGGAGCGGGCCGAACAGAGCGACGCGCTCGGCCGCATCAAGCGCGGTGAAACCGAAGGCGAGGCGATGCTCAGCCTGAACGACCTCTCCGTATCGCTCGACGACGGCACCGCCGTGGTGACGGAAACCCAGGTGGCGATCGAACCTGGCGAGCGGGTGCTCGTCTCCGGAGAGTCCGGTTCGGGCAAGAGCACGCTGGTGCGGGCGATCGCCGGTCTTTGGCCGTGGGGTGACGGCAGCGTCAATTTCCACGCCGACCGACGTTTGTTCATGCTGCCGCAACGACCCTACATTCCTTCCGGGACACTGCGCCGCGCCGTCGCCTATCCCGGCGCTGCCGATAGCTGGACCTCGGATGAGATCAAGGCGGCCCTCGACAAGGTCGGACTGGCTTATCTGAACGACAAGATCGAGGAAGACGCGCCATGGGACCAGACCTTGTCGGGCGGCGAAAAGCAGCGGCTCGCCTTTGCCCGCCTGCTGCTGCACACCCCGGATATCATCGTGCTCGACGAAGCAACCTCGGCACTCGATGAAAAGAGCCAGGACCGGATGATGCAGATGGTGATCCAGGAATTGCCCGAGGTGACCATCATCAGCGTCGCGCATCGCGCCGAGCTCGAAGTCTTCCATAGCCGCAAGATCACCCTGGAGCGGCGCGAGGGCGGCGCAAAGCTCGTCAGCGATATCGACCTGATCAAGCGCAAGAGAAAACGAAACTTGCTGTCACGCGTTCTGGAGAACCGCCGCTCCCCGCGAAAGGCCGGCACGGCCTCGAACAAGGCGCGGAGCCCTGGATAGAAACTGACCTTCGCCTGGTCGCAATTCGTCAATCGCCCACTGAGGTCTCCGCGCCGGCAATCCGATCCAGATTGTCGATCAGCCGCTCGAGCAGGTCGACGAGCTGCGCCGCTTCCGCCTCCGTAAACCCTGCCAATGCCTCGCTGTTTCCCTGGAACAAGGCCGCAATGGCTGCCGGCATGCCTTCCCGCGCCGTCTTCGTCAGCATAATGTGGCTGCTGCGCCCGTCGGCCGGGTCGCGCGTCCGCTCGATCAAGCCGTCCCGCTCCATGCGGGCGAGCATCTGCGCCATCGGCGGTTGCTCTACCCTGGCAAAGCGGGCGAGGTCGCGCTGCGTGCTTGCCCTGCCATCTCCAAGCGCCACCAGCACCGGCAACTGGCCGACACCGAAGCCGAGCGGTTTGAGGCGCGTCTCGCTCAGCCGAGCAAAGCCCCGCGCCGCAAGGCTGATGAGATGCCCCGGTGTTGACAGCACGTCTTCGCTCATCCGCTTCGTCACTCGCTTGACCACAATATATATATGTACGTATATATCTCCTTGAGCGGATTTCGACAAGGCCGTTTCGACAGCGAATGTTTCAATCACCATCGGGGAAGCGATATGCCGCAAAATGACGTTGAGATGATCAAGCGTATCTATGCCAGCTTCAATGCGAGAGACATCGACGCGGTCCTTGCCGTCCTCTCCGATGATGTCGCCTGGGCCAACGGCATGGAGGGCGGCCATATCCATGGTCGTGAGGCCGTGCGCGATTATTGGACTCGTCAGTGGGCCGTCATCAGCCCGCATGTCGAGCCGGTCGCATTCGAAAAGACCGAAGACGGCGCCCTTGCTGTCGAGGTGGTCCAGTCAGTCTTCGACTTGGACGGCCGGCCGCTGCAGGGGCAAACCCACGGCCTGCAGGACGAGACCGTCACGCATATCTTCCGCATCGAAGGCGACAAGATTATTCGCTTCGATATCCGGGATGGCGTGTAAGCTGAGGCTTAAGCGTCGAGAGCCGAACCGCCTAATGCGAGGTCGCCTCGCTTGCGACGGCCGCGCCTTCGCTTTTCCGGCCATGCCCGACCGGGATCAGCCAGGTGGTGAAGAAGGTCAGCACCGCGACGACCACCACGCCCCAGAAGCTCCAGTGCAGGGCCGCATTGAAGACGGCGCGGATCGCCGGATCGGCGGCGAGTGCCGAAAGCCCGGTCGGCTGGTTCAGCGCCTCGTGCAGGCCGGCCGCGGCCTCGCCGCCGGCATAATGATTGATCCCGGCATTGAGGATGGCGCCGAGCACGGTGGCGCCGAGCGTATTGCCGAGGCTGCGGGCAAAAATGATCGAGGCGGTGGCGCTGCCGCGCATCGACCACTCGACGCTGTCCTGCACCAGCACGATGCTGGTGAGGCTGATCAGCCCCATGCCGAAGCCCATGAAGAAGGAGCCGGCCCCGGCAAGCGCCGGCGAACTTTCCGGTGTCAGGAACAGCAGGAAACAGGCGCCGAACGGAAACAGCAGGCTGCCGACGCGCAGCGTTCGGCGGATACCGAAGGCCTTATAGAAGCGGCTGGAAAGCATCACCGCCAGCGGCCAGCCGACGACGAGCATGGTCAGCGTGAAGCCGGCAACGATCGGCGAGCGGCCGAGCACGCCCTGCACATAGATCGGCAGGATGGTGGAAAGCCCGATCAGCGCCATGCCGGCCAAGAGCGTTGCCGCATTGCTGGTGGCGATCAGCCGGCGGCTCCAGAGCGGGATCGAAATGATCGGCTCCGGCGCCCGCTTCTCCTGGGCGAGGAAGAGCAGGCCCGCAATGATGAAGACGGCAAAGAGGGTCAGCAGGATCCAGGCGCTGGCATCGGTTTCCGTCAGCATGACGAGCAGCGCGACGATCGAGATCGAAAACAGCACCGATCCGAGGTAATCGATCTTTGCCTGCTTGTGCGCCACCTCCTCCTTCAGGAAGATCATGAAGGCGATGATCGAGAGAATGCCGATCGGCAGGTTGATCCAGAAGATCCAGGCCCAGGAAATATTGTCGACGATGATGCCGCCGGCAAGCGGCCCGACGACGGCCGACGTCGCCCACACCGTCGCCATCGCGCCCTGCACGCGGCCGCGCTCCTCGAGCTTGAACAGATCGCCGATGATCGTCATCGTCACCGGCTGGATGGCGCCGGCGCCAAGCCCCTGCAGCAGCCGGAACAGCACCAGCGACATCATCGACCAGGCAAGCCCGCAGAGCAAAGAGCCGAGAAGGAAGATCAGGATGCCGCCGATCAGCACCGGCTTGCGCCCGAAAATATCGGAAAGCTTGCCGTAGATCACGGTTGTCGTCGACTGCGCCAGCAGGAAGGCCGAAAACACCCAGCTGTAATAGGAGAAACCGCCGAGCTGCCCGACAATGCGCGGCATCGCGGTCGCCACGATCGTCGCCTCGATCGCCACCATGAAGGTTGCGAACATGATGGTCGCGACGACAAGCACGCGGTTCGAGCGATGCGCTGCATTCGACATGACAACCTCTTCGGGTGCTCCGCGGACGCCGGAAAATGGCAGGCTGGGTAGGGCGATCGCCGCTTGCGGAGGGATGCGGTACTATTACGTCCTGGAAACCGGCCGGTAAAGCAGTTCTCACGGCAACCGTTGTTTTATGCGGTTTCACGACAGCCGAGACGAAGGCCCGGCACATTCAGCCCCGGGCCTTCATTCTGTCAGGCGGACATCCGTCCTATCCTCACTGCGGGCAGGCCTCGCCGCCCGAGCCGCTATCCCCGGAACCGGCGGTGCAACCCGGCGTCGGCTTGAGATCGGGATTGACGCCGCCCGGATTGATCGTGCTACGGCCGCTGTTGAGCTCGACGCCGCCATTGCCGCTCGTGCTGCCGGTCGTGCCGGGATCGGTGCCGACGGACCCGCTGCCCGCCGAACCAGTGCCGGCGGATCCGGTGCCAGCCGAGCCTGAGCCGGAACTTCCCGAGCCGCCGATAACAGGCGCCACCGAAAGCCGCCCGCTGGAATTCGCACCGCCTGCCGTCTGAGCCACGGCCGAGCCGGCAAGGCCGATGGAAAGGAGGGATATTGCGATGAGTTTGCAGGACATGATGTTCTCCGTCTTTGTTGCCGCAAAGGGAGAACCGGCTCGGCGGCGGCATTGTTCCGAGCGGAATTGGTCGCGCGGCCGCTTCACCTGCTCATCATGCCGCCCGTCATCCCCGGCTGATCAACCACGCCCTCAGCAATCCGAGGCGCCGGCTAAGGGCGCTGATCGTGACCATCCCGACCGTCTATGCCTACCCGGCAGCTCAATGAATTTATAGCCTACGAAGGACAGTCATTCGCCCTCCAGCATTTTAAACTTTCGCGCCGCCTTGGGGCAAAGCATCGTGAACTGCTTGATCAGCGGCGGCATGCCTGAGGAGCATGACACGTCTGCATCCTCCGGTAATGGGAAAGTGGCCCGCAGCGGTTCTCCGCTAGCAGGAAAGAAAGACAGGGTGCCCTTGCGGCAATCGGCGGTGGAACGATAGCTGTCTTTACCACTTTCTTTCAGATACATCGCCACGCACTGCTCAACTGTCAGTTTTCCGCCATGCGCGACCGTCTCGTATCCCGGATCTCGCTCGCAGTACTCCTGGAAGTTGGCCTGATTGACGTTCCCTTCCATAACCGCAGCGCGTGAATCGGTGCCGGTCCTGCTGACCAGCGTTCCATCCCACCCAGCACATGAGGCGAGAGGGAAATCCTCGGCCTGTGCCGAAGACATAGCAAAGGTGAAAACTACCATACTCAAAAGCGATATCCGCATAAATCCTCCTAATTGCTGGCCTGCTCGCGCTCGATCGACATCCAGCCGCTCATGCGAACTGAAGGGCAGCCCGACCGCGTTGAGTGAAGAAGCCCACGATCTGCTGAAGTTTGCCCGCCGAGCGGCCAAACGTAGCTAAGGGTGGACGCAGGATATTAAAAGAGGTTTATAATGGAGGATGTTAGCATGCGATTGAAGAAAAATGGTGCCGCTTGCAGGACTCGAACCTGCGACCCCATCATTACGAATGATGTGCTCTACCACCTGAGCTAAAGCGGCATTTCACGGCCGAAGCATGCGGCCCGCGATTTGCATGGCGCTGATACAGCCATTGTCCGAAGATTTCAAGCGCCCTGTCATGGCTTTGGTAAAAAAGAGGGCAGGGGCGGCGAGTTCAGGTTCAGAGGCTGAGCCGGGTGCGGGCGGCGCGGTATTCGGCCTCCAGCCGGTCGACGAGTTTGGCCACCGGCTCGACGGCCTTGATGGCGCTGATGCCCTGGCCGCTGCCCCAGATGTCCTTCCAGGCCTTGGCGCCGCCGACCGCCTGTTCGAAATCCATCTTCGAGACATCGGCTGCGGGCAGGTTGTCCGGGTCCATGCCGGCGGCCACGATCGACGGCTTGAGATAATTGCCATGCACGCCGGTGAAATAGTTGGAATAGACGATATCGCCGGCAGCCCCTTCGACGATCGCCTGCTTGTAGGCCTCGGTGGCGCGGGCCTCTTCTGTGGCGATGAAGGGCGAGCCGATATAGGCCATGTCGGCGCCCATCGCCTCTGCGGCGAGAATGGCGCCGCCGGTGGAGATGGCGCCGGCGAGCAGCAGCGGCCCGTCGAACCATTCGCGGATTTCCTGGATCAGCGCAAAGGGCGACAATGTGCCGGCATGGCCGCCGGCGCCGGCCGCCACCGCGATCAGCCCGTCGGCCCCCTTGCGGATTGCCGAATGGGCGTGGCGGTTGTTGATAATGTCGTGCAGCACGATGCCGCCATAGGAATGCACGGCGGCGTTGACCTCGGGCACGGCGCCGAGCGAGGAGATGACGATCGGCACCTTGTATTTGACGCAGAGCGACAGATCGTGCTCCAGCCGCTTGTTCGACATATGGACGATCTGATTGACGGCAAAGGGGGCGGCCGGCCTGTCGGGATGGGCGGCGTCGTGGCCGGCGAGCTCTTCGGTGATCTCGGCCAGCCATTCGTCGAGCTGGCTCTCCGGCCGGGCGTTCAGCGCCGGAAACGCGCCGATGACACCCGCCTTGCATTGCGCCAGCGTCAGCCTGGGATGCGAGATGATGAACAGCGGCGAGCCGATGACCGGCAGTCTCAATTTGTCGCTCAGGATCGGGGGCAAGGCCATGATTCATGCATCCATTGACGTTTACGAAAACGTCAATCTCTTAACAGAGAAGAAAAGGCGATAAAAGAGCGGCTGCCACGCCTTCGTCGATTTCTGCCGGAATATATGCGGCCGACAGAGCCAATGGAATAAGGTGCGCAAGCGGTGAAACCTGGCGATTATCCCCGCCGATCCGCTGCAGCCGGGCCTGCAAGGCTTGCGGTTTGCCGCACTTGCCGCTACCGAATTTTGATGGAGAACGGCGGGGATTGCAGTCCGATGCCGGGTTCAAGGTGAAGGACTTGACGTGAGCGGATTAGAAACGGCCATCAGAACAGCGCTCGATAATTCCGATCGCGACAATCCGGAGGTTCGAGCGAGGATCTATCAGTCGGCCCGCCAGGCGCTTGAGGCCGGCCTGCGCAAGCAGGATATCACCGATACCGAGGTCGTTGCCCATCATCGTCATCGCCTGGAAAGCACCATCCACGCCATCGAAAGCGAGGAGCGCGACCGCCTTCACCCGCGCCAGAGGCCGCCTGAGGTGCCGGTGCCACCCGTCGTCGAAATGCCGGCGCCGCCGGTTCATCAAGCGGATGTCGCCGATATCGACAACCATATCGACAGCCCCGTGGCCGCAGGCGAAACCCGCGCTCCCGAGGTGGCCCATAGCCGCGGCGATGATTTCAGCCTCCACAACGTGCGTGCCGGCAGTGCCGACCATCTCGCCGCCGCCCCCGTCGGCGAGGAGCGGCTTGCCCGCGGCGAGCGCGCCGCCGGCATGGATTTCCGCCCGGAGCGGGCGGCAGGCCGCCGCAAGCCGCGCAAGTTCTTTTCCAGGCTTCTCGTCTGGTGCGTGCTGCTCGCCTTCATCGGCATCGGCGCCTGGTGGGCGCATACGTCGGGCCTGTTGCTGACGGCCGCCGAGCGCGACACCAGCGTCGCCAATCCGCCGGCGAGCACCCAGCCGGAGGATTTCACCGGCAATGACGACAGCGCCGGCAATGCCGCCCCTCACACCGACGAGCCGGTGACCATCGATCCGCAGAACAGCTTTTCGGCCGATTGGATCCCCGTCTTCAAGCCCGATGACGCCGACAAGGTCCAGAGCGGCCCGCGGGCGCGAACCGAAAAGATCGCCGAGAATGACGGCCCCGCCGTCCGCCTGATTTCAGAAAGTGGTGCGGCCGACGGCAATATCTCGATCAGCGTTCCCGCCTCGGTGCTGCAACAGCTTGCCGGCAAATCCTCGACGATCGCGCTGACGCTGCAATCGACCACGGACGAGCCGACGCAGGTCACCGTCGAATGCAATTTCCAGTCGCTCGGCAATTGCGCCCGCCATCGCTTCAACGTCACCCGCGAAAAGTCGGATGCGCTGCTGCAGGTGAAGTTCGACCGTTCGCTGGCGCCGAATGCGCCGGGCACGCTGACGATCAACAGCGATCTCGACGGCAAGGCGCGCGGCATCAACCTCTTCGCCATCCGCATCCTGCCGGGGCAATGATCCGGCTCCGCCGAAGCCGGTAGCCCCAGCCTCGGCGAAGCCGATGGCGCCAGCCCCGGTAAAGCTGGTGGTCAGGCTCCGGCTCGCCGCCTACTTCAGGAATCCGGGCCCTGAACCGATGATCTCCTTGTCGACCTCGCCGAGCGCCTTCTCGTCCTTGCCGTCATAATCCATCCTGTTCAGCATGTGGCGGATGAGTTCGAGGCGCGTCCGCCGCTTGTCGTTGGCGCGGATCACCGTCCAGGGCGCGAAATCCGTATGGGTTTCCTTCAGCATCCGGTCGCGCTTTTCGCTGTAGTCGTCCCATTTCGTCAGCGCGGCGATGTCCATCGACGACAGTTTCCAGACTTTCAGCGGATCGTGCCTGCGGTCGTGGAAGCGCTTCAGCTGCATTTCGCGGCCGATATCGAGATAGAATTTGAAGAAGAAGATGCCCTCATGGGCGATGATCTTTTCGAGCTGCGGTGCCTGTTTGAGAAAATCCTCGTATTGCTGCGGCGTGCAGAAGCCCATGACCGGCTCGACGCCGGCGCGGTTGTACCAGGAGCGGTCGAACAGCACGAATTCGCCTGCGGTCGGGAACTGCGCGACATAACGCTGGAAATACCATTGCCCCTGTTCGCGCTCGGTCGGCTTGGTCAGCGCCACGACGCGCGCAAGGCGGGGGTTCATATTCTCCGAGGAGGCCGAGATCGCCCCGCCCTTGCCGGCCGCATCGCGGCCTTCGAACAGCGCCATCACCCGCTTGCCTGATGCCTGCAGCCAGAACTGTACCTTGACGAGTTCTACCTGCAGCTTTTCCAGCTGCTCCACATAGTCTTCTTCCTTCAGCTTCTTCTTGTGAGGAAAATCGCCGGATTCCAGTGCGTGTTCGTCCACCCAGTCCGGCAGGGTGGGATCGTCGACATCGAAGGTGCGTTTCTTTCCGCGGATCTCCAGCTCCACGGCCCTGTTTTCGACGGTCTCGGCCATATGCTCCTCCTTAAGCCCGATCGGTTCTTTCTCGCAGGCGAACATATTTACCGTTGGAAATCAAATCTTTCGCATTCGCCGATATTTTTTCGTGGGTTTCGGCTGCGGCCTTTCGCATCAGAGCGGCAGCCCGAAAACTTCTGTCATGAATTGCCGCTATCAGGCAGAGTTCAATATTAAGAAAAACGAATCGACGCCGCGAGGGCACTTGCAAGACGAAACTCCGTGGAGAAAGAGCCTGTTGGCGCGCATCCGGCGCGAGCGGCCTGTGCTGCTGGCGGCGATCCTCAGCGCGCTTGCCGCGCTTGCCGCCGGCATGAACAAGTGGGTTGTGCTTGGCCTCCTGCTGGTCATGATCGTCACCGCGCTTTTCAATGAGGCGCCCGTCATCAAGGACGAACCCGCCGAGCCGGTGGAGATTGCGCCGGAGGTGCCGCCAAGCCGCCTGCCTGAAGTGTCCGCCACACTCTCCGGCCTCGATATCCCGGTCATGGTGCTGTCGGACGACGCCTCAGTGCTCTTCCAGAACCGGGCGGCCGAAAAGGCCTTCGGCGAGGTGGCGCTCGGCGCCCATATATCGGCCCGCCTGCGCTCGCCCGGCGTGCTCGACATGGTGCGGGAAACCATCGCCACCAATGCGCCGAACCAGATCGAGCATGCCGAGCGGCTGCCCTCCGAGCGCGTCTATATCGTCCGCAGCGCGCCCATCGAATTTTCGGCCGAAGAGGGCGCGCGAGAGCGCTACTTCATCCTTTCCTTCCGCGATATATCAGAGGTCCGCCGCATCGACCGCATGCGGTCGGATTTCGTCGCCAATGCCAGCCATGAGTTGCGCACGCCGCTTGCCTCGCTGCGCGGCTTCATCGAGACCATCCAAGGACCGGCGAAAAACGATCTCAAGGCGCAGGCGCGGTTCCTCGCCATCATGTTCGATCAGACGACGCGCATGAGCAGGCTGGTCGACGACCTGCTGTCGCTGTCGCGGCTGGAGCTGAAATCGCACATCGCGCCGGATGAGAAGATCGATCTGGTGCCGCTGCTCGGCCATGTCAGAGATGCGCTGGTGCCGCTGGCAAGCGATGTCGGCGTCGACATCAACCTGCATCTGCCCGACGGCAAGGTCGAGGTGCTCGGAGACCGCGACGAGCTCGTCCAGGTCTTCGAAAACCTGATGGAAAACGCCTGCAAATACGGCCAGGAGGGCAAGACCGTCGATGTCTGGCTGAAGAACGGCGCCGGCCAGCCGGTCGAGGTCAGCATCGTCGACAAGGGCCCGGGCATTCCGGCCGAGCATGTGCCGCGCCTGACCGAGCGCTTCTATCGCGTCAGCATCGAGGACAGCCGGTCGAAAAAAGGCACCGGCCTCGGCCTTGCCATCGTCAAGCACATCCTCACTCGCCACAGGGCACGGCTGATCGTCAAGTCCGAGGTCGGCAAGGGCACCGATTTTACGGTGCGCTTCTGACGTGTCCTATGCGAGGTCTGCGAGGGGCGGAGAGGTTGCGGGTCCCGTCTCCCCGAGGGGAGAAGAGGGAGTCGAGAGGTAGCGGCACGTGCCCTTCGCCCGTTTGCGGGCGTCCGGCAACCGACAGGCCGCTTATGAAAAATTTTGCAATGCCAGGTCGAGTATGCGGTCCAACTTTGCCGGCCACCGACGTGATTGGCTGAATGCTGTATAATTTATGATTTAATATCAACTACTTAATCTGTCACAAATGTTTCACCGATTTGACATAAAAGGACGAGGCTTACAGCGCTAAGAGAGTCCCGCCGATGAAAAAAGGCACTGCGAGGGCCTCTCGAAAGGCCGCACTCACACAAGCCCAAATGCCGGGAGATTTCTAATGAACACCTTCAAGCTCACCGTTGCCGCGCTCGCTGCAACCGCCGCTTTCGCTGGCGCTGCCGTCGCCCGCGACCAGATTCAGGTTGCTGGTTCGTCCACCGTCCTGCCTTATGCAAAGATCGTTGCCGAGTCCTTCGGCGAAACCTTCACCAACTTCAAGACGCCGGTCGTTGAATCCGGCGGCACGGGCGCTGGTCTGAAGGAATTCTGCAAGGGCGTTGGCGAAGACACCATCGACATTGCCAACGCTTCGCGTCCGATCAACAAGAACGAAGCCGAAGCCTGCAAGGCTGCCGGCGTGACGGACATTCAGGAAGTCAAGATCGGTTATGACGGCATCGTCTTCGCAACCGACGCTTCCAACCCGGATGTCGCCTACGTTCCCGCAGACATCTACAAGGCCCTCGCAGCCCAGGTCGTCGTCGACGGCAAGCTCGTCGCCAACCCCTACAAGAAGTGGTCGGAAGTCAACCCGAAGCTTCCGGCTGTTGATATCGCTGCCTATATCCCGGGCGAAAAGCACGGCACCCGCGAAGTCTTCGAACAGAACGTCCTCGCTGCCGGCTGCAAAGCTTCTGGCGCACTCGACGTGATCGCCAAGGAAATCGCCGACAAGGCCGCTCAGACGAAGGCCTGCGTCGCAGTCCGCAAGGACGGCGCTGCTGTCGACATCGACGGCGACTATCCGGAAACGCTCGCCCGCATCGCCGCCAACAAGACCGGCGTCGGCGTATTCGGCCTGTCCTTCTACGAAAACAATGCTGACAAGCTCAAGGTTGCCAGCATGAGCGGTATCGTTCCCTCCACGGAAACGATCGCCAACGGCACCTACCCGGTTTCCCGCCCGCTGTTCTTCTACGTCAAGAAGGCACATCTCGGCGCCGTTCCGGGTCTGAAGGAATACGTCAACTTCTTCGTATCCGACCAGATGATCGGCCCCGACAGCCCGCTCGTCGAATACGGCCTGGTTGCCGCTCCGGATGCCGAGCGTGACGCGATCCGCAAGGACGTCGAAGCCGGTAAATCCATGTAATGACTTTGCCGGCGCGGCGCTGCAAAGCCCGCGCCGGCATTGCCTTATCCCTTGGCGCGCCGGCGTTTCCGGTGCCGCAGGGTTGAATTCATTCCGCATGATTGGAAGCTGAAGGCAGGCTGATGAGGCTGCCGGGCTTTGGGGGCTACGGGCCTAGGGACGTAACGAATGAGCACATCCATCATACTTTTGTGCCTTGTGGTGATCGGCGCCGCCGCCTATCTGGTCGCGCGCAGCCGGGCCTCAGCACTTGCCGGGGGCCGGTCCTCCGCATTGCATTCACGGCCGGCCTATTACGGCGCCTATGCGGCGATCTGGGCGGTTCTTCCCGCCCTCATCGTGCTTTGCGTCTGGCTCTCGGTCAGCCCGGGCATCATCCAGTCCTCGGTTCGAAGCCACTTCCCTGACGACGTCAAGGCGCAAGCCGGTGTCGAGCAGGATCTCGGCTATTCGATGGTGGCGACGGTCGCCCGCGGCCTGACGATGCTGAGCGCGGATGAAATCGCCGCTGTCGCCGGCGATCCGGCCGCCCTGCAGGCCAAGCTCAGCGAAAAGGGCGTGCCGCTTGCCGGCCAGCCGCTGCCTTACATGCTCGACGCCGCCAAGACGCTCAATGCCAAGAGCATGACGAGCCGCCTTTCCATGACGGCGGTGGTCTTCATTCTCGCCATTGCCGGCGCCTTCTATGCACTGCGCGCCATCGCGCCGCGCTTCCGCGCCCGCAACCGGGTCGAGCGCGTCATGCTCTGGGGCCTGCTGCTCGCCTCGTCGATCGCCATCCTGACGACGATCGGCATCGTATTCTCCATGCTGTCGGAAGCCGCCCGCTTCTTTGCCGCCGTTCCCGCCGCCGACTTCTTCTTCGGCACTGTCTGGGATCCGCGTTTTGCCGGCGCCGGCAGCTCGTCCTTCGGCCAGTTCGGCCTGATCCCGCTGCTGCTCGGCACGCTTTATATTGGCTTGGTCGCCATGCTGGTCGCCGTTCCGGTCGGCCTGTTTGCCGCCATCTACATGGCCGAATACGCCTCGCCGAAACTGCGCGGGGTTGCCAAGCCACTGCTTGAAGTGCTCGCCGGCATTCCGACGATCGTCTACGGCTTCTTTGCGCTCGTCACCGTCGGACCGTTCCTGCGCGATTTCTCCGCTCAGATCAGCGGCCTGCTCTCCGGCAACTACACCAACTTCATTCAGGCGCAGAGCGTTCTGACCGCCGGCATCGTCATGGGCATCATGCTGATCCCCTACGTCTCCTCGCTGTCGGACGACATCATCACCGCCGTGCCGCGGACGCTGCGTGATGGTTCGCTCGGTCTTGGCGCCACACGTTCCGAAACCATCAAGAAAGTGGTCTTGCCCGCGGCTCTTCCCGGCATCGTCGGCGCGCTTCTGATGACCGCCTCGCGCGCCATCGGCGAAACCATGATCGTCGTGCTGGCCGCCGGTGTCGCCGCCCGCATCCAGATCAACCCCTTCGAGCCGATGACGACGGTGACCGTCAAGATCGTCAATCAGCTGACGGGTGACCTCGAGTTTACCTCGCCACAGACGCTGGTTGCCTTTGCCCTTGGCATCACGCTGTTCTGCATCACGCTTTGCCTCAACATTTATGCGCTCTACATCGTGCGCAAATACCGGGAGCAGTACGAATGACGGATATTGTTTCCTCGCAATCAGGCGTCACCGTCTCCAAGGCGCCAGCCCGCCGCGATATCGGCATCAAGCGCCGCTACGCCGCCGAGCGCCGGTTTCAGGCTTACGGCATCGCCGCCATCGCCTTCGGCCTGATCTTCCTGTTCATCCTGCTGTGGACGGTGATCGGCAAGGGCTACACCGCCTTCCAGCAGACGGCGATCACCCTGCCGATCGAATTCACCGAGAAGACGATCGACCCCAGCAACAAGCGTGCGACCGACCCTTCGGCGCTGATCGCCGCCAACTACCCGGTTCTGCTGCGCGATGCGATCGTCAAGCAGCTGAATATCAACGCCTCGAGCAAGCCTGACGTGCGCGATGCAGCCGCCATGCTTTCGAAGGGGGCGCCGATCCAGCTGCGCGACATGGTCGTCGCCGATCCGTCGCTCATCGGCAAGACGGTCAATGTCACCGTGCTCGCCGACGCCAATGTCGACAGCGCCAGCAAGGGCCAGATCGACCTTTCGGTCGATGAGAAGAACCGCAAGGTCAACGACAAGCAGGTTGGCTGGATGAACGAGCTGAAGGCGAGCGGCGCTCTGCATAAGCAGTTCAACACCGGCCTCTTCGTCAACGGCAATTCCAGCCGTCCGGAGGCTGCAGGCCTTGGGGTCGCCCTCATCGGCTCGCTCTACCTGATGCTGATCGTGCTGGTGCTGGCGCTGCCGATCGGCGTTGCCGCCTCGATCTATCTCGAGGAGTTTGCGCCGAAGAACCGGCTGACGGATCTGATCGAGGTCAACATCAACAACCTCGCCGCCGTTCCCTCCATCGTCTATGGTCTGCTCGGCCTTTCCGTCTTCATCAACTTCGTCGGCCTGCCGCGCTCGGCTTCGCTGGTCGGCGGCCTGGTGCTGACGCTGATGACCCTGCCGACGATCATCATCGCGACACGCGCCGCACTGCGCGCCGTGCCGCCGTCGATCCGCGCCGCAGCGCTTGGCCTTGGCGCTTCGAAGATGCAGATGGTGTTCCACCATGTCCTGCCGCTCGCCATGCCCGGCATCCTTACCGGCACGATCATCGGCCTGGCGCACGCGCTCGGCGAAACCGCGCCGCTGCTGCTGATCGGCATGGTCGCCTTCGTCGCCAACGCGCCGACGACACCGCTCGATCCCTCGACGGCCCTGCCGGTGCAGGTCTATATGTGGGCGAACGAGGCCGAACGTGCCTTCGTCGAGCGTACTTCGGGTGCCATCATCGTCCTGCTCCTGTTCCTGATCGTCATGAACATGGGCGCCATCCTCTTGCGTCGTCGCTTCGAGCGCCGCTGGTAAACGGAGTTACAGATCATGAACATGTTGACGGAAGCTGCAGTTGAAAAGGCGCTGGATCAGAAGATGAGCAACGTCCCGTATAAGATGATCGGCCAGGATGTCTCGGTTTACTACGGCGAGAAGCGCGCGCTTTTCGACGTGAACCTGAACATTCGCGAAAACACCGTAACCGCGCTGATCGGCCCGTCGGGCTGCGGCAAGTCGACCTTTCTGCGGAGCCTCAACCGCATGAACGACACGATCGACGGCTGCCGGGTCACAGGCAAGATCACCCTTGATACCGACGATATCTATGATCCGGATATCGACGTCGTCGAACTTCGCGCTCGCGTCGGCATGGTCTTCCAGAAGCCGAACCCGTTCCCGAAGACGATCTACGAAAACGTCTCCTACGGCCCGCGCATCCATGGTCTGGCCAAGTCGAAGGCCGATCTCGACCAGATCGTCGAGACCAGCCTGCAGCGCGCCGGCCTCTGGAACGAGGTCAAGGACCGCGTGCATGAATCCGGCACCGGCCTGTCGGGCGGCCAGCAGCAGCGCCTCTGCATTGCCCGTGCCGTCGCCGTCAGCCCCGAAGTCATTCTGATGGACGAGCCCTGCTCGGCGCTCGACCCGATCGCCACCGCCAAGGTCGAGGAACTGATCCACGAGCTGCGCGAGAACTACACGATCGTCATCGTCACCCACTCCATGCAGCAGGCCGCGCGCGTCTCGCAGCGCACCGCCATGTTCCACCTCGGCAATCTCGTCGAGGAGAACGACACCGACAAGATGTTCACCAATCCCGACGATCCGCGCACCCAGGACTACATCATGGGTCGCTTCGGCTGATTTTGGCGACACCGAGCCTTCCCGTTATTCGAGGATAAAGCCCCATGGCATCGACACATATTTATTCTGCCTATGATGATGATCTGAAGTTTCTGTCCAGGCGGATTTCCGAAATGGGCGGCCTGGCCGAGCAGATGGTCGCCGAATCCGTCCGGGCGCTGGTCAACGGCGATACTGCGCTCGCCCAGAAGGTCATTTCCGACGACGTGATCCTCGATCACGCCGAGCGCGAGATCGGCGACAAGGCGATCGTCACCATCGCCCGCCGCCAGCCGATGGCCGCGGACCTGCGTGAGATCATGGGTTCGATCCGCATCGCCGCCGATCTCGAACGCGTCGGCGACCTTGGCAAGAACACCGCCAAGCGCGTCATCGCCGTGCAGAGCACCGGAGTGCCCCGCAAGCTCGCCCGCGGCCTCGAGCATCTGTCCGAGCTGGCGCTCGTCCAGCTCAAGGAAGTGCTCGACGTCTACACGACACGCGCCGCCGACAAGGCGAGTGCGATCCGCGAGCGCGACAACGAGATCGACGCGATGTACACCTCGCTGTTCCGCGAGCTCCTGACCTACATGATGGAAGATCCGCGCAACATCACCAGCTGCACGCATCTGCTCTTCTGCGCCAAGAACATCGAGCGCATCGGCGACCACGCCACCAACATCGCCGAGACGATCTATTACATGGCAACCGGCGCGCAGCCGGAAGGCGACCGTCCGAAGGACGACAGCGCCAACACCGTCGGCGCGGTCACGGAATAACCGCGCACCAGCCTATTGCGTGCGCGCCCATGTGGGGCGCGCAAAGAGGTCGCAGCCATTTTTCTGATTTTGCGCAGGATGCATTGCTTAAATCACCCCCGGTTTAAGGATCATGCGCGAGGAGACCGACACGCATGATCCCGAGAGTTGCAGTTGTTGAAGACGAAGAAGCCCTGAGCGTGCTTCTTCGCTACAATCTCGAAGCTGAGGGCTTCGAGGTCGATACCATCCTTCGTGGCGACGAGGCCGAAATCAGGCTTCAGGAGCGCACGCCCGACCTTCTCATCCTCGACTGGATGCTGCCCGGCGTCTCCGGCATCGAACTCTGCCGGCGCCTGCGCATGCGGCCGGAAACTGAGCGCCTGCCGATCATCATGCTGACGGCGCGCGGCGAAGAGAGCGAGCGCGTCCGTGGGCTTTCGACGGGGGCCGACGATTACGTCGTCAAGCCCTTCTCGACCCCGGAACTCGTCGCCCGCGTCAAGGCGATGCTGCGCCGTGCCCGCCCCGAGGTGCTGTCGACCGTGCTGAAATGCGGCGATATCGAACTCGACCGCGAAACCCACCGCGTCCACCGCAAGAGCCGCGAAGTCCGCCTCGGCCCGACCGAATTCCGCCTGCTGGAATTCCTGATGTCGTCGCCCGGACGGGTCTTCTCCCGCTCGCAGCTGCTCGACGGCGTCTGGGGCCACGACATCTATGTCGACGAACGCACCGTCGACGTCCATGTCGGCCGCCTGCGCAAGGCGCTGAACTTCTCCAACATGCAGGACGTCATCCGCACCGTCCGCGGCGCGGGCTATTCGATGGAAGCCTGAGGGGTTTCTGACAAAGTCGAGCAAGCTCCGCCCCTCACCCTAACCGACCGGGGTCGAGCCACACGTCTCGACCCGTCCTTCGGACCCCCGTAAACGAGGCGAGGGTACGTGCCCTGCTAGCGACCAGCGAGGGACGGAGAGGTTGCGGCATATCCCCTTCGCCCCGCGCGCGGGGAGAAGGTGCCGGCAGGCGGATGAGGGGCAGCCACACCCAACACACTCACACAAAAAAACGGGCCTTGCAGCCCGTTTTCGCATGTCGACAATGTCTTACCCGCTCAGCTTGCCCGGGCTGCCGCCCGGCGGCGTTCGTTGACCGGCTGGTAGGCGAGTTTCTGGTGATAGCCGCAATAGGGCGAATTGTCGGGGGATTCGCAGCCGCAGAAATGGAAGTCGTCCTTCAGCGGATCGCCGACCGGCCACTTGCAGGTGCGTTCGGTCAGTTCCGTCAGGCCGAGGCGGCGCGAGATCGGCACGACCACGTTGCCCTTCGGCACGTATTCCATTTCCTCGACCGTTTCGATCTCGATCTCTTCCTTCAGCATCGTCGCGCCCTGCTGGCGGGTAACGGTGCGGGTGGTGATCCGAGAGGCGAAGTTCGGCGCGCGCGGCGCCGATGTCGTGCGTTTCGGCGTGCGCGCCGTGGCGGCCGTGCCGCCGGCCTTGGCGCGGCCGGGAAGGCTCAGCCGGTGAACCTTGCCGATCACAGCGTTTCTGCTGACACCGCCAAGTTGCGCCGCGATCTGGCTGGCGCTCAGTCCTTCGGCCCAGAGCTTCTTGAGTTTCTCGACCCGCTCGTCTGTCCAGTTCATGCCCTGTCTCCACCTTTTGCGTTGGTGATGGCAGAATCCCTCACCGTTGTCCCGGAAGCCTCCGAAACAAGAAACGCTTGATCAATTTTGGTGACTAGTTCCGCCGCATGCAGTCTAGTAATTGAACTTTAACCTAGTGTGAGCCTGACTCCGTGACAAGAGTCGCATGAATCCGGATGAATCGAATTCGGAGTTTTCCCCAACTTGCTGCCGCTGCGTGGCATTTCTGCAATATTGCCTGTTGAAGGTCGAAAACACCGCTGTACAAGCTTGCTGCATGCGCTAAGGGCGCAGTTTTGTTGACATTGCAGCGCGAAAAGGAAATAGTACCGCTGGCCGCCGCAAGGCGGCATTTTTGATTTTTCAGGCCTGGTTTTCTTAGCCGGAGTCCTGTGTTTGACAACGCTGATCGGGAGACCCGCGCCATGGCTGAAGCCGCGCCGCTTTATGACACCTATTCTCGTGCCCCGCTGCGGTTCGAGCGAGGCGAGGGCGTATGGCTGATCACCGAAGGCGGCGAGCGATATCTCGATTTCGGCGCCGGCGTCGCCGTCACCTCGGTCGGCCATAGCAACCCGCATGTAGTTGGCGCGCTGAAGGAACAGGCCGACAAG
This sequence comes from Rhizobium acidisoli, assembly GCF_002531755.2. Classification (NCBI taxonomy): domain Bacteria; kingdom Pseudomonadati; phylum Pseudomonadota; class Alphaproteobacteria; order Hyphomicrobiales; family Rhizobiaceae; genus Rhizobium; species Rhizobium acidisoli. Next base: position 172,940 of record NZ_CP034998.1, read on the forward strand.
GTCTGGCACCTCTCCAATATCTATGAGATCCCCGGCCAGGAGCGCCTGGCCAAGCGGCTGACGGAGGCGACTTTCGCCGACAAGGTGTTCTTCACCAATTCGGGCGCCGAGGCGCTCGAATGCGCGATCAAGACGGCGCGCCGCTACCAGTTTTCCAAGGGTCATCCCGAACGCTTCCATATCATCACCTTCGAAGGCGCCTTCCATGGCCGGACGCTGGCGACCATCGCCGCCGGCGGCCAGGAGAAATATCTCGAAGGTTTCGGCCCCAAGGCGCCGGGCTTCGATCAGGTGGCCTTTGGCGACATCGACGCGGTGCGTGCCGCCATCACCGACGCGACGGCGGCAATCCTCATCGAGCCGGTGCAGGGCGAGGGCGGCGTGCGCCCGGCCACGCCTGAGTTCATGAAGGCGCTGCGCCAGATCTGCGACGAAAACGGCCTGCTGCTGATCCTCGACGAGGTTCAGACCGGCGTCGGCCGCACCGGCAAGCTTTTTGCCCATGAATGGTCGGGCATCACGCCGGATATCATGGCTGTCGCCAAGGGCATCGGCGGCGGTTTCCCGCTCGGCGCCTGCCTTGCCACGTCTGAGGCCGCCTCCGGCATGAAGGCCGGCACGCACGGCTCGACCTATGGCGGCAATCCGCTCGCCATGGCCGTCGGCAGTGCCGTGCTCGACATCATCCTCGCCGATGGCTTCCTCCAGCAGGTCCGCGACGTAGCGCTCGTCTTCCGTCAGGGACTGGCTTCGCTGAAGGACCGCTATCCCGATGTGATCGAGGATATCAGAGGCGAGGGGCTGCTGCTCGGCGTCAAGGCGGCCGTTCCTTCAGCCGAACTGCTGCAGGCGATCCGCGCCGCGCATCTGCTTGGCGTGCCCGCCGGCGACAACGTCATCCGCCTTCTTCCGCCCCTCGTCGTCACCGCCGAGGAAGCCCGCGAGGGCCTTGCCCGCATCGAGCGCGCCGCCGAGAGCATCCGCGCCTCCAAGGTCAAGAAGACGGCTTGAAAGGATTGCGCCCGCGGGCGCACGACAGGTAAGAACATGGCTCCTAAACATTTCCTCGACCTTTCGGCGGTCACCTCAGCCGACCTCAGAACCATCATGAACGATGCGCTCGCCCGCAAACAGGCCTTCAAGGCCGGCAAGGGCGACAAGCCGCTCGCCGGCAAGATGCTGGCGATGATCTTCGAAAAGCCGTCGACCCGCACCCGCGTCTCCTTCGATGTCGGCATGCGCCAGCTCGGCGGCGAAACGCTGTTCCTGTCCGGCACCGAGATGCAGCTCGGCCGCGCCGAGACGATCGGCGACACCGCCAAGGTGCTGTCGCGTTATGTCGATGCGATCATGATCCGCACCACCGAGCATTCCAGGCTGAAGGAGCTTGCCGAACATGCGACCGTGCCGGTGATCAATGCGCTGACGGATGACACCCATCCCTGCCAGATCATGGCCGATATCATGACCTTCGAAGAGCATCGCGGCCCGATCAAGGGCAAGACCATCGCCTGGACCGGCGACGGCAACAATGTGCTGCATTCGCTGGTCGAAGGGGCGGCGCGCTTCGGCTATCGCATGAACATGGCCGTGCCCCTTGGCTCGGAGCCCAAGGATCACTATCTGAACTGGGCCCGCAATGAGGGCGCCGAAATCATGCTCTGCCATGATGCCGACCGTGCGGTCGACGGCGTCGATTGCGTGGTGACCGATACCTGGGTCTCCATGAATCAGGAACATCGGGCCCGGGGTCACAACGTCTTCCAGCCTTATCAGGTCAACGCGGCCTTGATGGCCAAGGCCGGCAGCGATGCATTGTTCATGCATTGCCTACCTGCGCATCGCGGCGAGGAAGTGACGGACGAGGTGATCGACGGCCCGCAATCCGTGGTCTTCGATGAGGCGGAAAACCGTCTTCATGCGCAGAAGTCGATTCTTGCTTGGTGCCTGGGCGCGATCTGAACCATAATCGGACGCCGCGTGTGAAAACGCGCGGCCGCGCGAGCGAAGGGCACACTGTCCTTTCGCTTGAAAACTAGGAGTGAATCCATGGCAGAAGCTGCAGCCGCCCTCGGCCAGTTCGATTTCGCCGGCGATGACCATGTCGTCCCTTTCCAGGTGGAGGGTCTGGATGTGCGCGGCCGCGCCGTCCAGCTCGGCCCGATGCTCGACGCGATCCTCGAGCGCCATCATTACCCCGCACCCGTTGCCCGGCTGCTTGCCGAAGTCGTGGTGCTGACGGTGCTGCTCGGCACCTCGCTGAAATTCGACGGCAAGTTCACCGTGCAGACCAAGGGCGATGGCCCGGTCGATCTTCTCGTCGCCGATTTTTCGACGCCGGAAAATGTGCGTGCCTATGCCCGTTTCGATCAGGCGCTGCTCAATAAGGCGATCGCCGCAGGCGAAACCGAGCCCGAGCAGCTGCTCGGCCGGGGCGTGCTTGCCTTCACCATCGATCAGGGCAAGTTCGGCCAGCCCTACCAGGGCATCGTCGAACTCGACGGCACCTCGCTTGAGGACATCGCCGGCGTCTATTTCCGCCAATCTGAGCAGATCCCGACGCGCGTGCGGCTGGCCGCCGCCGAACTCTTCGACCGCGACGATGCCGGCAAACCGCGCCATCGCTGGCGGGCAGGCGGCCTTGTCGCCCAGTTCCTGCCTGAGGCGCCGGAGCGCATGCGCCAGCCCGATCTCCACGGCGGCGACGGCGACACCGGCGGCCGCCCGCATGGCGAGGACGACGCCTGGACCGAAGCCCGGTCGCTTGTGGAGACCATCGACGCCGATGAATTGACCGACCCGCTGGTTGGCACCGAGCGGCTGCTGTTTCGCCTGTTCCACGAGCGCGGCGTCCGCGTCTACGAACCGCGGGCGGTCTTCGACCGCTGCAGCTGTTCGCGCGACAAGATCAAGGGCGTGCTGAAAGGCTTCACCGCCGAGGAGATCGAGGCCAGCCAGGAAGATGGCGAAATCGCAGTCACCTGCGAATTCTGCTCGACCACCTACCGCTTCGAGCCGGCCGAACTTCAGCCGGCCGAATAGGCTGGGTTGAGCAGGCACAGAACAAATACAAAAGATTAGCGATGATGCAGCACGGTGACTCGACTTTTGGTAGTCACTGTGCACCTATTATCTCAGCTGGTTCTTTGGGGATGGGGCCTCAATGCGTCTTTTGTATTTTGTACTCGCATGCATCGCTGCGGCACCGGGAATTGCCTTGGCTGACGAGACCATCAAATGGAAAGAGGTCGGCGGCTGGAGCGTGGCTCTCGACCCGACCTTAGGCAATGGCTGCTTCGTGTTGACGTCCTTTGATGACGGCACCATTTTCCGTCTTGGCTTCAATTACACAAAGAAGGAAAGCCCTTTTTACATTCTGCTCGGAAATTCAAACTGGAAATCCTTGGAAAGCGGCAAGCAATATCCCGTCGAACTCTCTTTGGACCGCTCGAAATGGACGGCCCAGGCGACCGGTCTGGATATTGATGGCCTCAAATCATTATGGATCGATTTCAAGGATGCCGGTTTGGTTGAGGAGTTCGCGCGTAAACTGAGTTTTCGCGCCAGCTTTAACGGAAAAGAGATCGTCGCCCTCAGTTTGAAAAATTCCGTGAAGGCAACGGATGAGCTGCTCGCCTGCCAAAAGGCGGTCAACGCTGCCGTTGCGCAAAAGCCAGCGCCACCACAATCAAAAGACCCGTTCGAAGCCAATCCGGGTACCCAGGCCTCGGATCCGTTTGACCTTTAGTCGATTGTTGACTGGTCAAGCCCGAGGATCCACGGCCGGGGGTATTGCATCCACGCGCAGTACTTGCCGCATGGGTCCTCGGGTCAAGCCCGAGGACGACGGAGGGTAGGGAGAAACGAGCGGCAAGAGGCGGGACGTCTCGGAATTCCAGCAAAATGCGCAAACGATTTTGCGCGAAAAGCATGTAGAGCACTCCCCCTTCCAACAAAACCGCTGCACACTTTTGATGAATTTGCTTTCGGCCTCTCGCCTCTTGCCGGTCGTTCTCCCCACCCTCCGTCATCCCAGGGCTTGACCCGAGGATCCATGCGGCAAGCACGGCGTTCGTGTTCGCACTGACGAAGCGCTAATTAAGCACGCGCAGCAGCCCCGGTGAATCCAGCGAGAAGGCGGGGATGTCGACATCGAACATCTCGCCTTCATCCGTTTCCATCTGGTAATGGCCGAACATCAGGCCGGAGGGCGTGTCGAGCGGGCAGCCGGAGGAATATTCGTAGGTGTCGCCGGGGCTGAGCCGCGGCTGTTCGCCGACGACGCCGGGGCCGGTCACCTCGTCCACCTGTCCGTTCTGGTCGGTGATATTCCAGTAGCGGTTGACCAGGCGAACGGCGATGGCGGAATTGTTGCTGATGACAATCCGGTAACCCCAGACATAGCGATCGTCTTCCGGATCGGATTGCTCCTCCAGATAGAATGGTTCGACGACGACTTCGATATCTTTTGTGAGGGCGCGATACATGCCTTGCACCTTAGTCAAGATATGTTACCCGTATCTTATAAGAGGCGCTGTCCGTCAAGAAACGGAACGTTGATCGTGACTAAAACGGTCCTGATCCAAGCTGTTTCGATCGTTAAGCCTAATTGACAGTGTTAATTTCACTTCCGAACGCCGGCGCCGCCGAACTTGTTCCCCGGCCGGACCGCAGTGAGGTCCGGCCTATACCAACGTGGCGTGCCGAACCCCGGAGGGGTCCGGCTGCCATGGGTGCGATCAGGCCGAGACCTTGGCAAGCGCCTTGGCGAAATCCTCGATCAGGTCGTCGGTATCCTCGATGCCGGCCGAAAGGCGGACCGTGCCCGGGGAGATGCCGAGTTCGGCGCGCGCCTCTTCCGTCAGGTTCTTGTGCGTCGTCGTTGCCGGATGGGTGATCAGGCTCTTGCTGTCGCCGAGATTGTTGGAAATCTTGACGATATCGAGCGCGTTCTGCAGCGCGAAGGCCGCCTCCTTGCCGCCCTTCAATTCGAAGGCGACGAGGGTCGAGCCGCCGGTCATCTGCTTGGCGATGATGTCGGCCTGCGGATGGTCCTTGCGGCCGGGGTAGATTACCTTGGCGACCTTGCTCTGCTCGGCGAGGAAATCGGCGATCTTCGCCGCATTCCCGGTCTGCTGCTTGACGCGCAGCGGCAGCGTCTCGATGCCCTTCAGCAGCGTCCAGGCATTGAACGGCGACATGGCCGGGCCGGTGTGGCGGAAATAGTCGTGCAGGTTCTCGTCGATCCAGTCCTTGTCTGATAGTACGACGCCGCCGAGGCAGCGGCCCTGGCCGTCGATATGCTTGGTGGCGGAATAGACGACGATATGGGCGCCGAGTTCCAGCGGCTTCTGGAAGAGTGGCGTCGCAAAGACGTTGTCGACGACGACCTTGGCGCCGATCTGGTTGGCGAGCTTGGCGACGCCTGCGATATCGACCACCTCGAGCGTCGGGTTGGTCGGGCTTTCCAGGAAGAACACCTTGGTGTTCGGCCGGATTGCCTTTTCCCAGTTGGCAAGATCCCGGCCGTCGACCAGCGTGCACTCGACGCCATATTTCGGCGCCAATGTTTCCACCACCCAGCGGCAGGAGCCGAAAAGGGCGCGTGCGGCGACGATGTGATCTCCGGCTTTGACCTGGCAGAGGATGGCCGCGCCGACCGCCGCCATGCCGGACGCGGTGGCGCGGGCGTCTTCGGCGCCTTCGAGCATGCACATGCGCTTTTCGAACATGTCGTTGGTCGGGCTGCCGTAGCGGGCGTAGATGTAACCGTCAGTCTCGCCCTTGAAGCGGGCTTCGGCCGCTTCCGACGTCTCGTAGACGAAGCCCTGCGTGAGATAGATTGCCTCGGATGTTTCGCCATATTGCGAACGCAAGGTTCCGCCGTGGACGAGTTGGGTTGCCGGGCGCCAGGTCTTGCTCATGCCATCACCTTCACATAACAAAAAAACCGGCCGCAAAAGCAGACCGGTTTCAACCCGGTCTTTTTAGCCACTTGTTTAACGTGGCTGCAAGCCGACCGGCCAAATCACCACGGGATAATTCTGCAATACTGCTGTTAGCTGCTTGCGTCAATTCCCCGTATTTGGTTTTGTCGGCGGCAAATGATGGATGGGGCATGATGGCTCGTGAAACGGGAATTCTGGCGGACCGCGCGATCTCGGCGCTGTTCGAAACGGGGCGGCTGATCTCCGAGCGCGAGCTGGACCGCGACCAGATCCAGCCGGCAAGCCTTGATCTGCGCTTGGGCGCCAAGGCTTTTCGCGTGCGCGCCAGCTTCATGCCCGGCCCCTCGCATCTGGTGTCGGACAAGCTCGACCGGCTAAGCCTGCATGTGATCGACCTTTCCGAAGGCGCGGTGCTCGAAACCGGCTGCGTCTATATCGTGCCGCTGATGGAGAGCTTGGCGCTGCCGGCCGACATGTCGGCCTCGGCCAATCCGAAGAGCTCGACCGGCCGACTGGACATTTTCACCCGCGTCATCACCGATTACGCCCAGGAATTCGACAAGATCCCAGCAGGCTATGCCGGCCCGCTCTATCTCGAAATCAGCCCGCGCACGTTCCCGATCGTCGTGCGCCGCGGCTCGCGCCTGTCGCAGATCCGCTTCCGCGTCGGCCAGGCCCTGCTCGGCGAGCCGGAACTGTTGAAGCTGCATGAAAGCGAAACGCTGGTCGCCAGCAAGCAGCCGAACGTATCGGGCGGCGGCATCGCGCTGTCGATCGACCTCGCCGGAGATGAAGACGGGCTGATCGGCTATCGCGGCAAGCACCACACCGCCGTCGTCGATGTCGATAAGAAAGCTCAGCACGATATCTTCGACTTCTGGGAACCGCTCTATAGCCGCGGCCGCAACGAACTGATCCTCGATCCCGATGAGTTCTATATCCTCGTCTCGCGCGAGGCCGTGCATGTGCCGCCCGATTATGCCGCCGAAATGACCCCCTTCGACCCATTGGTCGGCGAATTCCGCGTCCATTACGCCGGCTTCTTCGATCCGGGCTTCGGCCACGCACCGGCCGGCGGCCGCGGCAGCCGCGCCGTGCTCGAAGTGCGCAGCCACGAAGTGCCCTTCATCCTCGAAGACGGCCAGATCGTCGGCCGCCTCGTCTACGAACACATGCAGGAAAAACCGACCAGCCTCTACGGCTCCGGCCTCGGCTCCAACTACCAGGCCCAGGGCCTCAAACTCTCGAAGCATTTTCGCATCTGAGGGCTGCGCAAGAGCATGATGCCGAAAAGTGTGAGCGGTTTTCGGGCGACATCATGCTCTAACTCTTTAATCTAGGGGCGACTTGACAGCGGCCCCATCTGTTGGAAATCTCGCATCATCGCGGGTGTAGCTCAATGGTAGAGCAGCAGCTTCCCAAGCTGAATACGAGGGTTCGATTCCCTTCACCCGCTCCAACTGCTTCAATAACTTAAGTATGTCTGGCTTTCATTCGTGCGATTCGATGCTAGATGTTCAACCTCGGCGATTTTACTAGTTGTTTCAAGTCCATCGCCGCGGCTGTACTTTTTTTGTCGTCCCCACTGTCGTATAAGTAGCGAGATTGCTCGTCACGACACCTGCAGCCTGCCTCCATTGAACACTGCGGCTCGGATTGTGTCAGAAAAAGGAAGCTACCTAGAGCTTTTCGTTCGGCCTTCTTGACGATGTGCCTGAACAAGCTTCTCCCCGCCAGTCAATTCTTGAAGACGTCGATTTTCAGAAGGAAGCCTCATCAGGATTGATGTCACGCATCAGCTTAGTGAGAGGATTCCAGAAAGAATAGCTCCAGTCCTGTCCGGTAGCTTGCACTTGCTCATGGGGTATCATTCCCGAAGTGCCGTTGCCAGAATCGTAGCTATAGACAAGTATCTCGGTGCCGGCAAAATTCACCATCATTGGCGCGATCAAGGTTCGTTCGAAAAGGACATTATTCTGTAGGACCGATACCACGCTTCCGGGGGAGTAGATGAGAAATTCGCCTTCCGCCGGGACCAACTGTTCGGCCGGCCCCGGCGAACCGATTTCAAGGCCACTCACCCACGTTCCCAGTTTCGTGGCGATCTCGGGTGATACCGCAGCGTGATCACCGGCAAGCTCCGCTGCCTTGACCAGCCTATCGATGTACCCGGCAAGCTCGTTGTAGAGTGGTTCTGTCAGGCGAAGGCCGCCATAAATGCTGTCGTAAATCACGATTGTATCCGCGGCGCGGGATGGCGTGCCATTCTTGTAGATCGCGATGTGGGTCGATGCGGAATCTACGTCGTTAGGAGACACGCTCTTTTCGCGTTTCAGCAAATCGGTAAGGGTTTCGGCTACAAGCGCGCGATTGCGAGCCTGTTCGCCGCTTCCGGAAAACCATGGCTCATCGATCTTGATTACGATACCAGTGGTACGGAAATCTCGCTGTTTACGCGACATGGCGGGATTTTTCTGACGCAGATCTTTGTAAAGATAGGTGTTCTTCCCTATCCGATACCCTTCGACCGACTCATTAACCTGGAGAAATACCTCGGCCACGAGGCTCGATCCGTTGCTCATAATACGTCCGGAAACGACGTCGTCTATGCCGATCCCGATATTCACGGTCTTCCTGAGCATAGGCTTGGTTGGCGGCGACTTCTTCGCGTCGTCCACCCGTATTGACCGATCAAACGAGGTGCTTCTCCATTCCAGGATATGGAGCGAGTTCCTGAAATGATAGTACGTAGCTCCCGGATAGGCTTCCCGGATAGCTTGGTTGAGCGCGATGCTTCCAATTTCCTCGGTGGGTCCTGATTTTCGGCGGATGGAGTAGTTCGCTTCGCCTACCTGCCGAAGAGGGTAATTGAGATGCGGAGAGTCGGCACCCAGCTGGGCCACAAAATCATATTCCTTCGAGCGGCGCACGCCTGGCTTGGCGAGCTTGAATATCTCCTGGAAACTTGCGGGCCAGATGACCCCTGGCGGCGGCTGGCTGGTCTCGGCGCCGAGATTTTCGCTCTCCTCAAGCAGACATCGCGCTTGTGCAAACTGGATAAATCGGTTGTCCAGATAGAGGTGGGATGGCTCAACCGAACCGGCATAATAGTCCTCAAACGTTGACCCAAGGCTTGTGAAGGCATGCCTGGGAGCGATCAAACCAAAGATGCCGGGGCCCGCGCGACCAACCCGACCTAATCGTTGCCTGAAAGCCTTACGGGACTGCGGCACGCCCATGTTGAGACCGACGGAAAAGCCCGCGATGTCGATGCCGAGCTCAAGCGCGGAGGTGGACACAACTCCCTTTAGTTTCCCGACCCTGAGACTTTTCTCAATATGCTCTCGGTCTCGCGCTTCGTAGCCACTGCGGTAGGGGAGTACCTGGTCGTCATCAATCGCGTTAGCCACACGTTCAACGCCCTGGCGAGAGTCGTGGAACGCTATGAATGAACCGCTATCTGTTTGCTTGGATATTCGCTGGCAGATGTCAGCGAGCACGCTTTCGCTCGCCCCTCCCGGTGCTGGACCTTCGATATGTAGAAGAGTACGGCCATGAGACGGAGACCCATCGTCCGCCTCTCCAACCGTCACGAACGGCCAACCCGTTAGAGCCTCCAGGTGACTGGAAGGATCAAGGATGGTCGCGGTGGCGGCGATGATCTGCAAACGTTTATTGATGTTCTTGTCCTTGCAAGCCCTCCGACGCGCTGTAAGCAGCCTTCGAACGAGATATGCGACGTTGCTTCCGAAAACGGACTCGTAGGCGTGCGCCTCATCCAAAACTAGATAGCGGATCGCGCACAGGAGATCGCGGACTGACGGCGAGGAGACCTGCCTCATAAGCCAAGCATGGATGGCATCCGGCGTTGCTAGGATAATCTTCGCGGACTTGACCGCTTCCGAGCGATCGTCCGTCTGCACGTGTCCATGTATTTCGGCGATTGTGTTGGGTGGCAATGAAAGCTCATCCGCCATTTGCCTCCAGCGGTTTGCCTGATCCGACAGAAGGGCCTTGAGAGGGTATAGGACGATCGTCTTGCCACCCTTGGTCATCAGTTCGTGAAAAGCGGCCACCTGGAATATCAAGGATTTTCCTGAAGCCGTGCCTGTCGCGATAGCGATGTTTTCGCCTTCTGCAATTTGTTCTAACGCAAGGCTCTGGTGAGACCACAAGGTTTTGGAAGAGCCGGACCTCTTCTCCAGCCACTGCCGCATTGGACCGCTTAAGTAGACGTCGGGCACTGCTGCTCGCCGTTCGTTTCGGGCAGGGATCGTGATCGTTTCAACGATCGAAAGATCTCCATCGGAGATCAGATCGAGGAAGGCGGCATGAACGTTTGTCACTTTGTTTTTCCCCAAGAGGATGGTTTAGCGTTGGTCGAGGCTTTGGACGGTCCAATCGTGGTTTTCTTGAGCTGCCGCTCAAACGCGGAGCCTTGATCTCGAAGTCGAGATAGCTGTGCGGAAAGAGCTTCGATTTGATTGGCATCGATTCTCATGATCACGGCGGTGCCATTCCAAGCGAACGGTGAAATCATTTCATCGTCGTTCGTTTTCGTGAGCATTTTCGCGCCGCTGATCAGGAAGAAGGCACCCCCGACTGCGCTCAGGTTGGCAGTCATGAACAGCCCATATCCACTGTTGGCCCATTCATCGTGCCGCTTCGATTTTTTCCAGGCCTTAGAGGAAACTCCAGGCAAGATGCTGTTCCGTAGTGCGACTTCGTCGTCTGAGATAAATAGGTTCGGATTCTCCTGCAGGGACCTAGCGAGACCTATTCCGTGGTCGGCCACAACCAGCTCGACCACCCCCGTGCCCGGCCAATATTGCGCTGCGAAAACGTATTCGTGCGCCTGACTGTGCTCGACGACGTTTCTCAAGATTTCGCGGATTGAATAGGCCAGTGTATCTTGCAGGTCTCCAGTATCTGCCCGAGTCAAAAGCGTCGCCAGTTGTTCGGCCTCGTCATGCAAGACATCACCCACCTGGACCGACCGCGCCATTGCGAGGCGGCGTACATCTTCGGTCTTCCGAACCGAGATAGGGGCGTAGGTTTCACTGCCCGGCGCTGCGTCGGGTTTCTGTCCAAAAGTGACGCCAAAGTACTCAAAGAAGCCAACGTGAGCGGCATAGCCAAGGTGCTTGAAGTTGATTGCCTTACCACGAACCCCCGGAAAGGACTTCCGAAACTGGATAAGGAGACCGCCCACGAGGACACACCAAGCCGGCGTCACGAAACGTACTCCTCCAAAATCGACAACCAGTTCGTCGCTCGTCTCGTATCGCTTCAAATCATAGGAAAATTTGGCGATCTGTTGAGGGTCACCGCTTTCGGGAGCATATATTTTCACTTAGAATCCTCTACTTGGGCGATATATTTGTAGCGCGAGACGATTAATTATAGGTTGCATTTTCTAAGCCGTTAATTGCTTAGGCTTGTTGTCCGCGCAATAGGAAATCGAACTGTCGGCATTTCGAGGATATCTGTGGACGTTGCGGCCGATAAATGTGCACGAATGGGAGACGTAGTCTCGACAAAGAGGTACAAATACCGAAATGCCCCCAGTGTATGTTGCGTTCCTCCGGGGCTACCCTTCCTCTAAAATCATACTGCGAGTGAGCTTCACCGATCGGGAAATGATATCGGGATCTCAAGTGGTCACCGTAAAATGTAATAGGTCGTGAGTAATGTAATAGGCTTGCGCAATGTAAGTCTCCACTAGGCTATGCCGGCGGCGATAGTATTCGCCCACCCGATTTCAGTGTTGCCAAAAAACCAATGCTAAAGCGAAACGATCCGCACCGATCGCATCGGGTTGCGACGCATCACACGGCGCTCGGCCGTCGGGCATTGCGGCTCAATCTTCCGACTGTGGCGCAGGCGCAACCGCCTTCGGAATCGATATTGACCGGCTTCGCCGCCGGTTACCGGCTAGGACCTAATCCCCAAAAAACCGGATCGGCTTGTACCGCCGATGCGCGATGATCAGGCTGCGATCGGGCTGAATGATGTAGGTTTCTTCAACCTGCTGGCCGTACTGGTCGATGAAATCATGCGGGAAGGCGGAGCCAACAGGTGATTTGGTCAGCTTGCTGCGTGGCTGGCCGTTGTAGGTGATGCTTCCCGGGATCGGCTCCAGGCCGGGGCCGCTATAGGTTACGGTGCTGCACCCGGTGAGAATGAGGGTGCCGATCAGGCCGATGAGTGCAGGTTTCATATCAATCCCTTCCGGTGCGCCGAACGATGCGATCTTACTCCCGATCGGATGACGCTCGCCAGATGAAACGGCATATCCGCCTTCAATCCTTCGAGAAACCCTGCTTGGGACGCCGTGATCGGTTCCGGGCTATTCCATTGCCGAAGTGGGCGCCGTCTGCTAGATCGGCAGCGTCGAAAAAGGCAGGATCGGTTGAGGTAAGCCCGATCCCTTCCGTCAAGGCGTCATCAGCGCTCTCAAGAAGCTCTGCTCCGTAGCCTATGGCACGAGAACCCGCGACGTGATCCGCATGCAAATGCGGGATCCCGGCGGCGTGCGGAGACGGCAAATTGCAGTCCCGGGATTTTTTTGAACGGAGACTGTCATGCGCCTGAACCACCTCGATTTTCACGTACCCGATATCGCTGCGACGGCGGATTTCTTCATCCGCCATTTCGGCCTGCGGCTGAAGGATATGCGCGGCAATCATGGCCTTGCGATCCTGGAAGACGATGCCGGCCTCGAAATCGTCCTCAGCCACGCCATCGCCAAGTTCGGCACTGCTGACCAGGTCGAACTGCAGCGCCAAACCTATCATATCGGCTTCATCCTGCCTGATAGGGCGGATGTCGATAGGGTTCATGCCGGGCTTGTTGCTGACCGTGCGGCGCTCTCCGGCCCGCCGGCCGCTATGCGCGGCGGCTGGCTGTTCTATTGCACGGCGCCGGGGAATATCCTGGTCGAGGTGGGGTGGCGGCCGGGTTAGACGAGATCCGAAAAGGAAGGGCGGCGACCGCCGCTTGCCCCTCATCCGGCTGCCGCCACCTTCTCCCCGCTAGCGGGGCGAAGGGGAAAAGCGGCAACCTCTCCGTTCCTCGCTAACCTCGCGCATGGCACGTCCCCTCGCCCCGTTTACGGGGAGAGGGTTAGGGTGAGGGGCAGGCTTCGGGCGCGAACTGAACGGCCGTGCCTCAGAACTCCGTCCAGTCACCATCCTGGCCTTTCGGCGCGCTGTTGGTTGCGCCGAAGGCGTTGGCGAGCGTCTGGCCGAGGGCGCGGGCCGGTGAGGCGGTTGGGCGGGCGGTGCCTGCCCGGGCGACGCGGACCGCGGGGGCCTTGGCCACTGGGCGCGCGGCGGCGCGTGGGGCGGCTGCCGGCGGTCGGGTAGAGGAGATCGGTGCGGCAGCGGCGAAGCCGCCGGTGCCGGTCAGCCTGAACTGGCCGAGCAGGTTGTTCAGCGCTGTCGCTTCCGTCGCCAGGCTGTGGCTGGCGGCTGTGGACTGCTCGACCATGGCGGCGTTCTGCTGCGTGCCCTGATCCATGGTGTTGACGGCGGTGTTGATCTCCTGCAGCCCGATCGACTGTTCGCGCGAGGCTTCGGCGATGGCGTGGACGTGCTGGTTGATTTCCTGCACCTCCTGGACGATCGAATCGAGTGCCTTGCCGGTTTCGCCGACCAGCGAAACGCCGGTCTGCACATGCGTGCCGGAATTGGTGATCAGGTCCTTGATTTCCTTGGCCGCCTTGGCGGAACGCTGGGCGAGTTCGCGCACTTCCTGGGCAACGACGGCAAAGCCCTTGCCGGCTTCGCCGGCACGGGCGGCTTCGACGCCGGCATTCAGCGCCAGAAGGTTGGTCTGGAAGGCGATATCGTCGATGACGCCGATGATGTTGGAGATTTCGCCCGAGGATTTTTCGATCTGCTGCATGGCGGAGACGGCCTTGCGGACGATCTCGCCGGATTTTTCGGCGCCGAGGCGGGTGCGGGCGACGAGCTGGCTTGCCTCTTCGGCGCGCTTGGCGGCGTCGCGCACCGTCGTGGTGATCTCTTCCAGTGCGGCCGCCGTCTCTTCGACGGAGGCCGACTGCTGTTCCGTCCGCCGGGAAAGCTCGTCTGCGGAAGAGCGGATCTCGTTGGCGCCGGCACCGATCGCCCGGGCATTGGCGCCGACTGTATGCAGGGCCTCGTTGAGCTTCTCGACCGAATTGTTGAAATCCTCGCGCAGCGCATCGAGATGGGCGACGAAGGGCTGGTCGATATGCGAGGCGAGATCGCCGGCGGCAAGGCGGCGCAGGCCGTCGCCGAGCGCGGTCACGGCGCCTTCAAGCTCCGCTGCTTCGCGGGTCCGCTGCGCCTCGCGTTCGCGGCGCTCGCCGTCGCTGAGGTTGCGGTCGGCTTCGGCACGCGCCTCGATCCGGCCACGCTCGATCGCGTTGTCGCGGAAGATCGACACGGCCTTGGCCATCTGGCCGACTTCGTCGCCGCGGTCGAGCCCGCCGACCTCGCTTGCGGTGTCGCCCTCGGCAAGCCGTGTCATGCGCAGGTTGAGCCGCGTCATCGGGCCGGCAATGCCCATCTGGGCGACGACCACGCTGAAGCCGACGGCGGCGAGCACGGCAATGCCGATCAGAACGAGGCAGAAGACGATCCGCCCGTTGACCGAAGCCGAAAGCGCGTCGCCACCGTCGTTGAGCATCGCCATCATCGCATCATTGTTGGCGATCATCTTCGGCGTCAGCGCATTGAGCTTGGCATTGATCAGGGCAACATTCGCCTGCGCCCCGGCGCTGTCCTTGGCTTTGCTCTGCTCGATGATCTTGTTCGCCAGCGTTTCGATCTCATCGATGCCGGCCTGAATTTCGTCGATCGCCTGTTTGCGGCTCGGCACCAGCGCCAACGCATCCTTCATCCGCTCGCGGGCCTGCGGCAGTTTGCTCGGCGTGGCGAGCGTCGTCTGGAATGCCGGCGTATCCGGCTTCATGTCGGCAAGCAGGCTTACCTGCAGCACCGAGGCCACCACCGAGGCGCTGGCGCGCGCGCTCTGCATCGAGGCCAGCGCTTCATGATCGATGAAGGCGCTGTAGGCGGCATCCGCACGGCGGAACTCGGCGATGACATAGACCAGCCCGGCCATCGTGATCAGCCCCAGCAGCGCCACGACCGATATGATTTTCGTGCGGATTTTCAGATGCTTCAACATGGAAATGTTACCCGGTTGACCGGGCGTCGCACGCCCGGTTCTTTGAAATCAATTGTTGCAAACAGAGCGCTGCGTCGGTGTCGCGGCTCAGGGATTATTGCGGGGTTGACGCATGCATCATGCAATCGGCCGGCGGGTCCGTGTCGTCGTCATAAATAGAGGCGATATTCTTTAATTCCGCGCTAACGGCGGCGCAGACACACCCATAATTTTAGGGAGGCAAGAGGTTGGCGCCAACGCTCATGAGAGCCTCATCCTGAGGTGCCCCGCAGGGGCCTCGAAGGACGGGGCGGGCGTTCCTGCGTGATGCAAGGCGCGATGTTGGAGCGCGTCCTTCGAGGCTTCGGCCTTTGGCCTGCGCGCCTCAGCAACCGTGTTGTTGCGGCTCGCTCCAGGGTGTGTGTCTTTTGAGGATAGTGTTGATCATGATGATGAGTTTTCGCATGGCGGCGACGAGGGCGACCTTGGGCGGTTTACCGGCGTCGCGCAGCCTTTTGTAGAAGGCCTTGATGGCCGGGCTGCAGCGGATGGCCGAGAGCGTTGCCATGTAGAGGGCGCATCGGACGGTGGCGCGGCCGCCGGCGATGTGGCGCTGGCCACGCCAGGCGCCGCTGTCGTGGGCCATCGGTGCGACGCCGACGAGGGCGGCGAGTTTCTTGTCGTCGATGCCGCCGAGTTCGGGCAGTTCGGCGATGAGCACGGCGGCGCCGACCTCGCCGATGCCGGGCACGGTCAGCAGCAGGTCGCGGCGTGCGGCCATGTCGGGCTCGGCCTCGATGGCGAGCGCGATGGCGGCATCGACGCGGGCGAGCTGGGCCTTGAGGGCGGCGAGTGTCTCGCCGATCAGCACGGCGACGGCTTGCGGGGCATGTTCGAGGCGGTTCTTCTCGGCGACTGCCATGTCGATGAGCTGGCGGCGACGGGTGACGAGGGCAGCAAGCGCGATGCGGCCGTCGTCGATATGGGGGATCTGTGCCGGCCGCATCGCTCTGGCGAAGTGGAGAATGACGCGGGCATCGACCTGATCGGTCTTGGCCAGCCGGCCGCTGGCCCTGGCGAAATCGCGGATCTGGCGGGGATTGACGACGGCGACCGGACTATCGGCGGCCATCAGCGCCCTGACGGTCGCCATCTCGTAACCGCCGGTGGCCTCGACGACAACAAGCTCTGCGCCGGCCACCGCCGCCGCGAGTGCGGCTCGGCCTGCTGCATCATTGTCGAAGCGGACAACGGTGCGTTTGCCTTCGACGGCCACGTCGAGATGGGCCTTCGAGACATCGATACCGACCATGAAAGTTCTGGGGGCATGCATGGGGTGCTCCTCCTTGCAACGCGGGCTCAAGGCCCAACCAACCGTTCGAGCGAAGACATGGCGACGGAGATGCTCGCTGAGGCGCGAGTTCAAAACCCTAGGATGACACGCATCCCCGCCGCACAGCCGCATTATACAGCAACGGCAACGTACAAGGATGAGGAAGGATGCCGCGCCCAAAAAGTCTTGGAGGATGCCGCCCCCTGCTCTGAGGCCGATGCGTTTGCAACGGTCATGCTCACCCCACCATATTCCCCGCCGGCCATGACTCTGTTACATCTTTCCGACCCCGCGATGCTTCGCCCTCAACCCCGAGACCAAGATCACGATGACGCAATCCAAGCTGGCATCCCTGACTCTCAAAGGGTTTTTCGCGTTCGGGCTGCTGCTGGCGGCGCTGTTGTCGAGCTTTGCCGCATCCGCCCAGCAGGCAACACCGTCGCTGCCGCTGCTTTTCGATGCGCGTGAACGTCTGGCGAGGCCTGATCTCTCCTCGCTGGTCCGCTTGCGCTTCCTGACCTCGGTCGATTTTCCGCCCTTCAATTTTACCGATCAGAACGGCAAGCTTTCCGGTTTCAACGTCGATCTCGCCCGCGAAATCTGCAGTGAGCTGGAGATTTCCGACAAGTGCCAGATCCAGGCGATCCCCTTCGCCGATCTCAAGGATGCGCTCGCCGCCTCGCAGGGCGATGCCGTGATCGCCGGTCTTGCCGTGACGCCGGAGCTGCGCCGGCAATTCGTCTTCTCCCGGCCGTATCTGATGCTGCCGGCCCGCTTCGTGCGCAATCTCGCCGTGCCGCTCGACGGCAAGACGGCTGCCGCGCTTTCGGCGCACCCGGTCGGTGTGGTCAAAGGCACCGTGCACGAGGCGATGCTGGCCGCCTTCTTTCCGGCGATCAAGGCTCAGGCCTTCGACACCAAGGACGCTCTGCTTGCGGCACTGAAGGATCGCAAGGTCGATGCCGCCTTCGCCGATGCGCTGCAGCTTTCCTTCTGGGTCTCCTCGCCCGCCTCGGCCAAATGCTGCGCCCTGTTCGACGGGCCCTATCTCTCCGAGCATTTCCTCGGCGAGGGCATGACGATCATGCTGCGGCAGAAGGACAGCGT
This sequence comes from Rhizobium acidisoli, assembly GCF_002531755.2. Taxonomy (NCBI): domain Bacteria; kingdom Pseudomonadati; phylum Pseudomonadota; class Alphaproteobacteria; order Hyphomicrobiales; family Rhizobiaceae; genus Rhizobium; species Rhizobium acidisoli. Next base: position 190,487 of record NZ_CP034998.1, read on the forward strand.
GCTGACGGCGGCCATCGACCACGCGCTCGCCACGCTGTCGCGCAACGGCCGCCTCCAGGAAATCTATCTGCGCTATTTTCCCTACGGGCTCTATTGAACCTTCGAGCTTATCCCTTGCGGAAGCGGGCAATGGCGCTGCGCTCGATGGCCGCGCAGGTGAGCTTGTCGAGACCGAGCCGGTCGCGCAGCAGGCTGAGCAGCCGCAGTTCCTCGGCTTTGACAGAGAGATCGGCGGAAGCGACTTCGACGGCCAGCGCATAGGCGGTGTCGTAGAGTTTTGCCGGCAGGGTGTCGCGCACGGTTTCGAGAACGACGTCGAGGCCCTCGGGCCCGGCCAGCAGCGAGGCGCAGTCGCGCGCCACCGAAATCAGCTTGTCGTCGTCGAAATCCCGGAAAACCGGCAGGAATCCGATCAGTTGTCCGATCCTTTCCATCTCCCGGTCGTTCATCGTGCTGTCGACGGCGGAGGCCATCACCATCACGTAGATCAGCGCATCATGGGCGGAAAGCGGCTTGTTCATCTCTGATTCCTTTTTCGATCAGCCCAGAGTGGGAATTGGCAGCCGGCATTACAAGGGATCGGCGCCCTGTCAAGACCGCCGGTCACCTCCGGCGCGGATCGTTGCCGTAAAGGCCTTTTCCGGCCTGCCTGGCCTTTTCGGCGGCCGATGCCAGCGGCGAACCCGCCGCTGCCTCAGCCCAGCCGTTTTCGGCAAGCCATGTGCCGAGATCCTGCGTGCCGAGCCGGCAGGCGGTGGTCGCCGTATCCTTCCATTCGGCGCTGTCGAGATCGCAGGCGATGCTGCGGTTGCGGAGCAGCTGGCGCAGCGCGGTCTTGGCCATCATGCCGCAGGGCCATTGCCGGCCCGTCGGCCCGCATATCTTGTCGGCCGGCGTCGGCACGATGCCGGCAAGCTGCAGCTTGCGCTCGCCGAAGGCGAGAAGGCCGGCATTTTCGACTGCCGGCCGCGCCAGTTCCATCGGCTTTTTCGCGGCTGGACTTGCCGTCTGCCCGGCGGCCGTCTCGGCTCGCTTCTCGCTCTCGGCGGGTTTGGGCACCGTGCCGTCGGCAGGCCCGGGGGAGGGCGCTGCCGGTTCCGTCGAGCGGACGATCACTTCAGCCCGGTCGTCCGAAATCGCAGCCGGTTCGCCGGCTTGCGCGGGCGGATCCGCCGCGGCCGCCGTCTCCTCGGCAGACACGGGCTCGTCCCCGGCCGTGCCGCCCCGCAGCCTTGCTTCACCCGCCATCAGCAGGCCGGCCACCACCACCATGCCTATGAGACCTGTGAAGACGGCGGCAGGGCGCATGGAATATCTTCCTATTGGCTGGCCCAGATGATGCGGGCGATCCAATCGACATCGGAAAGCTCGAGGGTGCGGTGGGGATGTTCGGGATTGAGCGACATCAGCTCGATCGAGCGCGGGCTTTGGCGCAGCAGCACCTTGGCCATCACCTCGCCCTCGCAGGTGCGCACGACGACGCGGTCGTTGCGGCGCACCTGCGCGCCGGGCTCGACGATCAGCACGTCGCCGTCGCGGTAGAGCGGCATCATGCTCTCGCCCTGCACCTCCAGCGCGTAGACGGCTGACTTCTGCGCCGGAGCCGCCGGAAATTCCACCACGTCCCAGCCCTGGCCGGCCGGAAAACCGCCATCGTCGAAGAAGCCGCCGGCGCCGGCCTGCGCAAAGCCGAGCAGCGGGATCGAGCTGCCCTGCGGCGGAAAGGTGCCGTCAGGCTGGCCGGCCGGCCGCTTGGAAAAACCGGCATCCGGCTGCAGGAAGGCAAGGAACTGCTCGACGCTCGCCCCGGTGGCATCGAGCACCTTGGCGATCGATTCCGTCGAGGGCCAGCGCAGCCGCCCGTCAGCGGATAGCCGTTTCGACTTGTTGAAGGATGTGGGGTCGAGCCCGGCGCGCCGCGCAAGACCGGATGGCGTCAGCTCGTGCCGCTCGGCAAGCCTGTCGATCGCTCCCCAGATCTGATCGTGTGACAGCATAGGCGCCCGATTCCGTGCGCGGCTCATCCGCGCGTCAGCCGGGCGGAATATTAACCGACCGTGCCGCCCGAGTAAAGGCAAAGGAGGAATAAAATCCTGTTATTGCAAGGGTTTCAGGCGACCATCGCCATGTTGATCTTGCCGAGCTGGATGACCGCCTGCGTCCGGCTGTCGACGTCGAGCTTCAAGAGGATCGCCGAGACATGCGCCTTGATCGTCGCCTCGGAGACGCCGAGTTCATAGGCGATCTGCTTGTTCAACAGCCCTTCGCCGAGCATGGTCAGCACCCGGCTCTGCTGCGGCGTCAGCGTATGCAGGCGGTGGATCAGGTCGGCGACATCGGGATCCTGCTCCTGGCCGCCGCGGTAGTTTTCCGGCGTGGCGATATCGCCGGCAAGCACCGTCTGGATGCTGCGGCGAATATCCTCGATGCCGGCGGATTTGGAAATGAAGCCGGAGGCGCCGAGTTCCAGCGCCCGGCGGATCGTCGTCGCATCGTCGGTTGCCGAGACGATGATGATCGGCAAGCTGGCGAATTCGGAGCGCAGCGCCATCAGGCCGGAAAAGCCGCTGACCCCGGGCATGGCGAGGTCGAGCAGCATCAGGTCGGCCTCCGCATGGGCGCCTGCCGCTTTGCGCGCCGCCGCGAAATCGCCGGCCTCGACGATCGCTTGGCGGCCTTCCATGCCGATGACGGCCTGGCGCAGCGCATCGCGAAACAGCGGATGATCGTCGGCAATGATGATGGTCTGTTCCTGCATCGAAAACTCCCTCCCAAGAGCCCGATCGTGCCCGCATGCGCCGCCGTCCCCTCCGAGCTCTGCATGCATGCCTAGTGATATGACTATATCAGATCAGGTTTTCTGCGGAAGGGGATTGGCGTTTTCCTCAGCCTGAAACTCCTTCACCATCCCCATGAAACTCTTCATCATCTTCTCCATGATGCTGATCGAGCGGTCGACCTCGGCATCGCTCGGCAGCGCCCGCTGGATGGGGCCGCCCTGTTCCAGCTTCGTCACCCGCTCGGACAGCCGGTCGAGTTCGTCCTCATAGGCCGCCCGCTCGTCGGCCGCCATCCGGCAGACGAGGGCGCCGTCCTTGTCTTGGCAGATCGACATCGCCCCGGTCTGCCGGTCGAGCCGGACGAAATGGTCGCCGCTCTTCTCCAGCTGGAACCGGCTTGCATCGGCCTCGGCCGCGGCGGCCCCAAACGGCAGGAGAAGAACGCCAAGTGTCAGAACCAAAATCTTCATCGTCTCATCCTCCGGAATTTGCTCTCGCTATTTAGTCCCCGTTTTTACGGCCGGGGCGTGGACATCGCCGCCTCTTTCCGGCAAAGCGCTGGTGACCGAGGATCAGCAATCGCGAGGCCATGATGAGCGTGACACCGACCCTTTACAAGATCGTGACGGAAACGCTCTGGCAGCAAGCCAGACAAACCGGCATTTTTCATGGCGCCGGCATCGATCTCAAGGATGGTTTCATCCATTTCTCGACGGCAGAGCAGGTGAAGCAGACCGCCGCGCTGCATTTTACCGGCCAGGCCGGCCTGCTGCTGATTGCCGTTAATGGCGGCCGCTTCGGTGACAAGCTGGTGTTCGAGCCCTCGCGCGGCGGCGATCTCTTCCCGCATCTCTATGCCGATCTGCCGCTTGAAGCGGTGCTCTGGGAAGCGCCGCTGCCGCTCGACCAGGCCGGCGCCCATATTTTCCCGGAGCTGCAGCCATGATCGATCCTTTCAAGCGTCTCGCCCGCAAGGGTCTGTTCCTCTTCGATCCGGAAACGGCGCATAGCATGTCGATTGCCGCGCTGAAATCCGGCCTGGTGCCCGCCTGCCAGATCACGCCCGATCCGCGCCTGCGCCAGACCGTCGCCGGCCTCACCTTCGAAAACCCGCTCGGCATGGCGGCAGGTTATGACAAGAATGCCGAGGTGCCGGAGGCGCTGCTGAAACTCGGTTTCGGCTTTACCGAGATCGGCACGGTGACGCCGAAGCCGCAAGCCGGCAATCCGCGCCCGCGCATCTTCCGCCTGGTCGAGGATGAAGCGGTCATCAACCGCCTCGGCTTCAACAATGAAGGCCATGAGGCCGCTTTCGCACGCCTCGCGGCGCTGAGCGGCAAGGGCATCGTCGGCGTCAATATCGGCGCCAACAAGGACAGCGAGGATCGCATCGCCGATTACGTCGCCGGCATCCGCCGCTTCCATTCCGTCGCGCGCTATTTCACCGCCAATATTTCCTCGCCGAACACGCCCGGCCTGCGTGACCTGCAGGCGCGTGAAAGCCTGGCGGCGCTGCTATCATCCGTGCTGGCGGCGCGCGACGAAGTGGCGGCGGCCTCGGGCCGCAAGGTCCCGGTCTTCCTGAAGATCGCCCCCGATCTGACTGAGGAAGGCATGGACGATATCGCGGCGGAAGCGCTTTCGCATGCGCTGGATGGCTTGATCGTCTCCAACACCACGCTGTCGCGCGACGGTCTCAAGGATCAGCGGCAGGCCAAGGAGACGGGCGGCCTCTCCGGCGTGCCGCTGTTCGAAAAGTCGACTTCGGTGCTTGCGAGAATGCGCAAGCGTGTCGGCGCCGCACTGCCGATCATCGGCGTCGGCGGCGTCTCCTCGGCCGAAACAGCGCTGGAGAAGATCAGGGCGGGCGCCGACCTCGTCCAGCTTTATTCCTGCATGGTCTATGAAGGCCCCGGTCTGCCCGGCGATATCGTCCGCGGCCTCTCCAAACTCATGGACCGCGAAAAGGCGGCCACGATCGGCGAGTTGCGTGACACCAGGCTGGATTACTGGGCGGCGCGAAAAGTCTGATCTGCCCGCGGCTTGACCAGCACCGCAAGGAAAAAGCCGCGGAAGAGCAGAAAGGCGTTCATAGCAAGCCACAGGCCGTGATTGCCGAAGAGCGGCACGAAGACGGCGAGCATCAGGAGATAGCCGGCAAAGGACATCAGCATCCGGTTGCGCATCTCGGCCGACCATGTGGCGCCGATGAAGACCCCGTCCATCAGGAAGGCGAGCGCGCCGGTCAACCCGGTCACCGCCGCCCAGGGCAGGTAGGCCGCTGCCGCCTGCCGCACCTCGGGTGAGGTCGTCAGCACCGAGATCAGCCAGGGACCGGCGAGGAAGAAGAAAGCAGAAACGATCGCCGCCAGGCCGAAGGACCACAGTATCGTCAGCTTTAGCCCGCGGTCGAAAGCCGGCCGGTAACGTGCGCCGATCGCCCGGCCGGTGATCTGCTCGGCGGCATTGGCAAGCCCGTCGAGATAATAGCTGGAGAGCAGGACGAAATTCATCAGCACGGCATTGGCGGCAAGGGTCACCGCGCCGAAGCTGGTGCCGATCCGCGTCATGATGGTGAAGGCGCCGATCAGCACGAAGGTGCGGATCAGGATGTCGCGGTTGAGCGCGAAAAGCTCGGCCAGCCGATGCCGCGAAAAGATCTCCGCCCATGCCGGCCGATCGGCCTCGGCAAAGCCGCTAAGCACGATGAAAAGCCCGGCAAGCGCGCCGGCCGTCTCGCCGGCCATCGTTCCCCAGGCAACCCCCGCCACGCCCCAGCCGAGCGTCAGGCCGAGATAGATCGACAACAGGATATTGATGCCGTTGATGACCGCCTGCAGCAGCAGCCCGATCTTGCCCTGTCCGCGCCCGAGCACGAAGCCGAGAATGGCGTAATTCGCAAGTGCTGCCGGTGCAGCGAGAATCCGGATCGAGAAATAGGTGCTGGTCGCCTCAGCGATTGCGCCTTCCGCGCCCATCAGCCGCAAGCCCGCCGCATTCAGCAGCGGCGAAAGACAGAGCAGCGCCAGCCCGCAGCCGAGCGCCGAAATCAGCGCCCTGGAGAAGACCGCCTGCTGCTCGTGCTGGTCGCGCCGGCCATAGGCCTGCGCCGTCAGCCCCGTGGTCGAGGCGCGCAGGAAATTGAAGCTGCCCATGATCAGATCGAACAGCATCGCGCCGATCGCCAGCCCCGCCAGCGCTTCCGGGTCGCCCATACGGCCGACGACGGCGGTGTTGGTCAGCCCGAGCATCGGCGTCGTCATGAAGCCGAGCGTCATCGGAATGGCGATCGACAGCACCAGCCGGTGCGTCACCTCGAAGGCGAACCTGTTATTGTGCGTATCCATCCATGGCCTGATATCGAGGCCGAATCGCCTCAGCTAGACAGCACCATGGCCCAATAGGGCAGGTTCCGGGAAGATGAATTGTGGGCGACGGCGACGCCGAGGCCGTCATAACGCCCGAGCATGTTTTCCAGATGATGCGGCGAGTTGATCCAGGCGGTCACCACCGCATCGACGCTCTGCTGGCCGGAGGCGATATTCTCCGCTGCCGGCAGCCGGACGCCGCTCGCCTTGACGCGGGCGCCGAAACTGTCGGTCAGCCCCATCAGATGCGCCATCTTGCCCGCACTCGCCATGCGTTTGGCCTGGAACAGCGCGGCCGTGCTCGCCGCCGGATCGACAGCGAGCGGCGGCAAGCCGTTCTTGGCTCTCAGCTGGTTGACCAGCGGCAGCACGCTCGCCGTTTCGTCCTCGCCGTTCGAAGGCGTGCCGGCAAGGCGCGGGGTGGTGGTGCAGCCGGCGATGCCGGCGGCAAGCGAAAGCCCGGAAAGGATGAGCAGGCTGCGCCTGGAAAGATCGATCGATGTCATGTTACCGGCGATAGCTGAAAAGGCGAAGGATGACGAAGAGCGGGATGACGATCGTCGCCCCGAGGAGGAGATAGTCGCCGACGCGCCCGAGCGCTGAAAAACCGCGATGCCAGATCTCCAGGATGAAGTCGCGGAACCCATAGATGATGTTCCACGGCGTCAGGCCGAACACGGTCATGACGAAACCGACGATCAGCGACACGACGACAAGCTTTATCAATGTGCGGGCGAGCGAATCGCCGAGGAACTTGTTCACCTGATCGGACATGCGCCATCTCCTGTTTGCCCTTGGAATAAGGTTGCGGCGTGTTGCCCGCAAGCCCTTTCGGGGATTGGCCGCTTCGCCTCTGAAATAGGACTTGAGTTTTTTTGTGGCCGCCGCCAGATGCGGGCCACGCAAAACTGTGCAGCGCAACGACATGCGTCAAATAAAGAGCCGATGATGCAGCCCCACCAGCTTTCCTCAGGCGACGTCATCGCCGACCGCCGCGCCGATTATGCCCGAATGCTCGAAGAGGGCGGCGAGCCGGAAGCGGCCGCCGAGCTGATGGAGCAGGCCCTGGAACTGGTGCCCGGCTGGGCCGCCGGCTGGTATCGGCTCGCCACCTATCGCGAAAAGGCGGGCAAGGGCGAGGCCGCGATCGAGGCCTATCGCAACACGCTTGCCCTTGATCCCGACGACATTTTCGGCGCCGCCCTCAAGCTCGCCGTTCTCGGCGACGGCGAGACACCCGACCGGCCGCCGAGCCGATATGTCGAGCGCCTGTTCGATGACTATGCCGACCGTTTCGAATCAGCGCTCGTCGAAAAACTCGATTACACTGTCCCGCAGAAGCTCGCAGCCCTCGTCGCATCCACCGGCAGGCATTACGAATGCGCCGTCGATCTCGGCTGCGGCACCGGCCTGCTCGGCCCGGAAATCCATGGCCGTGTAAGCCGCCTCGAAGGCTTCGACCTCTCGCAGAACATGCTGGCCAAGGCCGCCGAGAAGGGGGTCTATGATCACCTCGCCCAGGCCGATCTGTCGCTGTCGCCGGATCTCTCCAGCTTGTTTGCCGTTGCCGCGCGCCATCGCGCCGATCTGGTGACGGCCGCTGATGTGCTGATGTATCTCGGCAATCTCGAAAGCGTCTTTGCCATCATCGAAGACCTCGCCGCATCAGGCGCCGATATCGCCTTTTCCGTCGAAGATGCGGGGGATAGCGGGGTCTTCCACCTCGCGCCGTCGCTGCGTTATGCCCATTCGGAAGCCTATGTGAGACTGCTGCTTGCCCGCCACGGCCTCGACATCCTGAAGATCGTCAAGACGGTCATTCGCAAAGATGGCGGCAAACCGGTTGCCGGCATTCTGTTCCTTACGCGCAAAGCCGCGTGAGCGAACATTTCTTGCGATGTTTTTATAGGTCAGCATTGCTTACCTATTTTGCTTGATCCGCGCGCGGAAAGGCCCGATACTGCACCGCATCGGCAGCGAGCCCAGCAAAACACCAAGGCGCTCGAGCTCATTTCATGACCAAAACTTCCGCCGCGCCGGGGCTTCCCGGCGTGTCCCTGAACTCGTCTGCCGTGGAGACTGGCGACATGACACAGCGCATCAATGCCCTTGGCTTCTGGAATACCAGCGCGACGCGCCATGCCCCGATCGAAGACGTGCAGGGCATATTCTCCGGCAGCCTCGTCGCCGCACTCGGCCTCTACGTGCTCGCCAGCGCCGGGCTTTTGACCGGCAGCACCGCCGGTGTGGCCTTCCTTCTGCATTATGCCTTCGGCGTCAATTTCGGCCTTGCCTTCTTCCTGCTCAACCTGCCGTTCTTCTGGCTCTCCTGGAAGCGTCTCGGCATGGCTTTCACCATCAAGACCTTTGTCGCCATCGGCCTGACCTCGGTGCTATCAGACGTGCAGTCGCGCTTCTTTTCCATTTCGAGCATCCATCCAGCCTGGGCCGCCCTTCTCGGCGGCCTGCTGCTCGGCTTCGGCGTGCTGGCGCTCTATCGCCACCGCGCCAGCCTCGGCGGCGTCGGCATTCTCGGCGTCTACCTGCAGGAGCGTTTCGGCATCCGCGCCGGCCTCGTCCAGCTCGCCATCGACCTCTGCGTGCTCGCCGCCGCCTTCTTCGTCACCACGCCGCCGGTGGTCTTCTATTCCGTCCTCGGCGCCGTCGTCCTCAACCTCTTCGTCGCCATCAACCACCGCGCCGACAGGTATATCGCGCTGTAAGGCAGCGGGTGCCTAACCTTACAAATCTGTAACCCATTCTAAACAAACCGTAACTTGCCTCTGCTCCATCCCGGCGCGACACTTCTTCCCGCGCCGGATTTGATGAGGTGAGTTATGTCAGATTTGGAAAAGCTTGTGAGACGCCGCATGCAGGAAGAATACGCCAAAGGTGCTTCCGCAGAGGAAATCGCGAAAGTCGTCCGCGATCTCTTCAACAGCATCGACCTTTCGGGCTCATCGCCTGACGCCGTTGCCGTACGAGCCACTCCGAATTACGAGTGACCTTATATTCAACCGACCCGAATTTTTCGGGTCGGTCGCCGGGATGCCATCATGAAGGCGCCCGGAGCGCAGATGAGTGGGTTGAGAAGCCCACGTAAAAATCGCAGCCGCGCCCCGATTCCTCGCTGTTCTTGCTCCACAAATCACCCCACACTCCGTCCTCCTCGGGCTTGACCCGAGAATCCACGCCGCCCACCAGGGGGCCATGGATTCCAGGCTCAAGGCCTGGAATGACGGAGGTTGGGGCGGGGTTTCGCCAAATCCGCTGCCGACGCGCTTGACGGTCCGGCGGCTAGGGGGCTGAGCAGAGAGGGCCGAAGGAGCAATGACACTTTCCCTCCCGCCGTCCGTTGCTGAGTTTGCCACTGGGCTCACCCCACCCTCCGTCCTCCTCGGGCTTGACCCGAGGATCCACGCCGCCCCCACCAGCGGGGCCATGGATCCCAGGCTCGAGGCCTGGGATGACGGAGGTTGGGGGCTGTTTTGCCAAACTCGCCGTTGATGCAGCGGATGACACATCGCACTTCCTGGTTCAACGCGGTGCCGTGTGGCCCCGACGTTTGCCGTGGCATTGGCCTCAAGCCGCCTTGACGGCAGCATCGATCGGATGCTGCGAGCGGAAGCCGACGGCAAGCCGGTTCCAGATATTGATCGCGCCGATCGCCACGGTGATCTTGGTCATCTCCTCCTCGGAGAAATGTGCCTTCAGCGCCTCGTAATCGGCATCCGGTGCACCTGACTTGGCAAGGTTCGTCACCGCATCGACCCAGCCGAGCAGGGCCCGTTCGCGGGCGTCATAGATCGGCGATTCCCGCCAGACGCACATCAGGTTGATCCACTGCTCGCTCAGCCCATCATGGCGAGCTTCCTTCACATGCATGTCGACGCAATAAGCGCAGCCGTTGATCTGCGAGGCGCGCAGCTTGATCAGGTGGATGAAGCGGCGCTCCAGCCCGGAAGACTGGACGTACTGCTCGAGTGCGGCGACTGCCTTGTAGGCATCGGGAGCGGCTTTGGCGAAGTTGAAACGCGGTTGCATGGTCTTCTCCTTTGTTGTGGCTCAGCGAGCCGTCTTGCGTTCATGGATTTCCAGGAAGGCGCAGCCGCGGGCTGCGATCGATCCGTCGTCGATAGCGGTCAATTCGATGCCGAGATCGGCAATGCTGGTCTTGGCCAATTCGGCCCGATAGACCCGTTCGGCTCGGAGCATCGCCGCGCTGATGTTGCAGGGCTTGGCGAAGAGCCGGTCGGAGACCGGGTTCGGCCCGCGCTGGCGGATTTCGGCGCAGCGGAAAGCCGGCGCCGGCCCTTCGACGGCGAGCAGGATGTCGAGCAGCGAAATCTCTTCCGACGCCTTCGCCAGTCTATATCCGCCACGCGGCCCCGGCACGGTGTCGAGGATGCCGGCGCCCGAGAGCGCCTGCAGATGTTTCAGCAGATAGCTCGTCGACACGCCGTGGAATTCTGCCAGTGCCGCGGCCGAAAGCACGCCGCCTTCGGAGAGCCCGGCAAGCATCGCAACGCTGTGTATGGCCTGCTCGACGCCATCGCTCATCTTCATCGAAACAATCTCCTATCGTGGATAAAAAATATCCATGATTGTGCCGGTTGTCAAGACCTTCCCTGCTGCTTGCCGCTTGCCTTTATCGTGACGGCGGATAGAAACGGCAAAAGCCGACAGGGGAACATCATGGCAGCCAACGCCTTTACAGGCCTTTTGAATTCCAGCGCCGACCGCCATTCGCTGTTCGACGACGCCCAGGGCATCGTCGCCGGCAGCATGCTTGCCGTGCTCGGCGTCTCGCTGCTCTCCGGCGCAGGGCTGCTTGCCGGCGGCACGGCGGGTCTCGCCTTCCTCGCCCATTATGCGACCGGCTTCAGCTTCGGCCTCTGCTTCTTCGCCGTGAACCTGCCCTTTTATTATCTCGCCTTCCGCCGCATGGGCCCGGCCTTCACCATCAAGACCTTTGCCGCCATCGCGCTGACTTCGATCCTCTCCGAATTCGTCCCGGGCTTTATCGGCATTACGCATGTCAATCCGATCGCAGGCGCGCTCTTCGGCGGCCTCGTCATCGGCGCCGGCATGCTGGCGCTGTTCCGCCACCGCGCCAGCCTCGGCGGCATCGGCATTCTCGCCCTCTATATCCAGGATCGTCTCGGCTGGCGCGCCGGCCTGGTCCAGCTCGGCTTCGACTGCCTGATCCTGGCACTTTCCTTCCTGGTCGCCAGCCCCTCGATCATCGCCTGCTCCGTTCTCGGCGCCGTCGTCTTCAACCTCACGCTTGCCATCAACCACCGCAAGGACCGCTATATCGCCGTTTAAATCAGGCAAGCAGCGCATGATGTCGCCCGAAAACCGCTCACACTTTTCGGCATCATGCGCGTAAGGCGCCGGCCGCTCTTCTTTTTCCCCAAGCTTTGACTACCTTCAGGATGTGGACCAGATCGATTCCGAAGCCCGCGCTTTGCTGCCTGCCGCCTTTACCCGCTGGTTTGCGGAAAAGGGCTGGCGGCCGCGCGCCCATCAGCTGGAACTGCTTGCCCGTGCCGAGGCCGGCGAAAGCACGCTGCTGATTGCTCCCACAGGCGCCGGCAAGACGCTTGCCGGTTTTCTGCCGTCGCTGACCGACCTCACCCGCCGCGGCAGGATTCCGCCTGGCTCCGCCTTCACCGGCATTCACACGCTCTACGTCTCGCCGCTGAAAGCGCTGGCGATCGACATCGAGCGCAATCTGATGAAACCGGTCGAGGAGATGGGCCTGCCGGTCACCGTCGAAAACCGCACCGGCGATACGCCGAACGCCAAGCGCCAGCGCCAGAAGCTCAACCCGCCGGATATTCTGCTGACGACGCCCGAACAGGTCGCCCTGCTTCTGGCCAACCGCGAGGCCGAGCGCTTCTTCAAGGATCTGAAATATGTCGTCCTCGACGAGCTGCATTCGCTCGTCACCTCCAAGCGCGGCCATATGCTGTCGCTCGGCCTTGCCCGCCTGCGCAGGCTTGCTCCCGGCCTCCAGACCATCGGCCTGTCGGCGACCGTCGCCGAACCGATGGATCTGCAGAAATGGCTGGTCGCCCAACAGGAGGGCAGCGGGCAGGAGGGCAGGGAACACCATGCCGGTCTCGTCGTCGTCGAAGGCGGCGCCAAGCCCGATATCTCGATCCTGTCGACCGAAGAGCGTATTCCCTGGGCCGGCCATTCCGCCAAATATGCCATTCCCGACGTCTACAACCAGCTCGTCGACCACCAGACGACGCTGCTCTTCGTCAATACCCGCAGCCAGGCCGAAATGCTCTTCCAGGAACTCTGGACGATCAATGACGACAACCTGCCGATCGCCCTCCATCACGGCTCGCTCGATGTCGCCCAGCGCCGCAAGGTCGAGGCGGCGATGGCCGAAAACCGGCTGCGCGCCGTCGTCGCCACCTCGACGCTCGATCTCGGCATCGACTGGGGCGATGTCGATCTCGTCATCCATGTCGGTGCGCCGAAGGGCGCCTCGCGTCTTGCCCAGCGCATCGGCCGCGCCAATCACCGGATGGACGAGCCCTCGAAGGCGATCCTCGTGCCGGCCAATCGCTTCGAGGTGATGGAGTGCCAGGCGGCGCTCGACGCCAATTATATCGGCGCACAGGACACCCCGCCGGTCGGCCGCGGCGCACTCGACGTGCTCGCCCAGCACGTCCTCGGCATGGCCTGCGCCGAACCTTTCGACATGCTGGAACTCTACGATGAAATCATCAGCGCCTCGCCCTATGCCGATCTCAGCTGGGAGACCTTCGAGCGCATCGTCGATTTCGTCGCGACCGGCGGTTATGCGCTCCGCACCTATGAGCGTTACGCCCGCATCCGCAAGACCAAGGAAGGCCGCTGGCGCGTCTCCAATCCGGCCGTCGCCCAGCAATACCGCCTCAATCTCGGCACCATCGTCGAAAGCCCGATGCTGAACATCCGTATGGTCAAACGCGGCGAGGGCGGCCGGATCGGCCGCGGCGGCGCCACGCTGGGGAAGGTCGAGGAATATTTCCTCGAGCAATTGTCGCCGGGCGACACGTTTGTCTTCTCCGGCAAGGTGCTGCGCTTCGAGGGCATTCGCGAAAACGAATGCCTGGCCTCGCAGGCCTTTTCGCTCGATCCGAAAATCCCCTCCTACAATGGCGGCAAGTTTCCGCTGTCGACCTATCTCGCCGAGCAGGTGCGGGCGATGATCGCCGATCCCGACCGTTGGCGCCATCTGCCGGATCAGGTGCGCGACTGGCTGTCGCTGCAGGAGGACAAGTCGATGCTGCCGAAGCGCGACGAGTTCCTGATCGAAACCTTCCCGCGCGGCAGCCGCGGTTATATGGTCGCCTATCCCTTCGAAGGCCGTCTCGCCCATCAGACGCTCGGCATGCTGCTGACCCGCCGGCTGGAGCGGGCGGGCGCCAAACCGCTCGGCTTCGTCGCCACCGATTATTCGCTGGCCGTCTGGGGCCTCGAGGATATGGGGATGATGATCGCCAATGGCCGGCTCAGCCTCTCCGACCTCTTCGACGAGGACATGCTCGGCGACGATCTCGAAGCCTGGCTCGACGAATCCTTCCTGCTGAAGCGCACCTTCCGCAATTGCGCCGTGATTGCAGGCTTGATCGAGCGCCGCCATCCGGGCAAGGAAAAGAGCGGCCGGCAGATCACCGTCTCGGCCGATCTGATCTATGACGTGCTACGCAGCCACGAGCCGGATCACATCCTGTTGCAGGCGACGCGGCAGGATGCGGCGACGGGACTTTTGGATATTGGCCGCCTTGGCGATATGCTGAGGCGAATCAGGGGGCACATCACCCACCGCCCGCTCGACCATATTTCTCCGCTCGCCGTGCCGGTGATGCTGGAGATCGGACGCGAGGCGGTGCCGGGCGAGGCCCATGACGCGCTCTTGGCCGAAGCGGCCGACGATCTGATCGCCGAGGCGCTCGCCTGAAGAGACTGGGCCTGGAGATTGGGCCTGACGAGAATTGGAAACGACGATAGTGATGAACCGCCTGGCGCTGGCGCGCGACATATCCGGATTGGCTGCTATCCCCGGGATCGAGACATCGGTCCATGGCATTGCCGCCGTCTGCGATCCGCTTGGCGCTCTCTATCTGCCGGATGCCGGCCTGCTCGTCGTCTCCGACCTGCATCTGGAAAAAGGTGCCGCCTTCGCCCGCCGCGGCATGATGCTGCCGCCCTATGATACGCTGGCGACGCTCACCGTGCTCGCCGCCGTTATATCCCGCTATGATCCGAAGCTCATCGTTTCGCTCGGCGACAATTTCCATGACCGCATCGGCTCCAAACATCTGCCGGAGAATTTTCGGGCGTTGATCGTCGCCATGGCCCGCGGCCGCGAATGGATCTGGGTCAACGGCAATCACGATCCCGACGGCGTCGTCGATCTGCCCGGCGCCTCGGTCGACGAGATGCATTATGCCGGCCTGACCTTCCGCCACGAGCCGCGGAACGGCTTGCAGAGCGGCGAAATCGCCGGCCATCTGCACCCGTCGGCGACGGTGCGCCGCCGCGAAAGATCCATCCGCCGCCCCTGTTTTGCCACCGACGGCGCCCGCCTGCTGATGCCCGCCTTCGGCGTCATGAGCGGCGGCCTCGATCTCGGCCATCAGGCGATGAAAGGCCTGTTCGACTGGGGGTCGCTGGTGGCGCATCTGTTGGGGCGGAATCGGATTTATTCGGTCAGGTATGGGAATTTGCGGGGGTAGCGCCTGTTGTCACGGAGAGGGCATGCCGTGTGGCACCCCCCTCTGCCCTGCCGGGCATCTCCCCCACAAGGAGGGAGATCGGCAAAAGGTCGGCTCGCCAGTCCCTCTCCGATGTCGTGCGGAACACCAGTTCGTCATTGCTTGGGGAAACCATCGCGCCCTGCCGATCTCCCCACCTGAGGGGGAGATGCCCGGCAGGGCAGAGGGGGCTTTCACGGCACACCCTTAAATCAATCACACTCCCGCAACTGCTGCTGATAGGTCCCTGCCATCCGCGCGAATTTCTGCGCCGTCTGCTGCAACTGCCCGTTCGAGCGCCAGTCGCCGCGCTTGTATCCCGTCGGGCCGGAATAATAGGCGAGGTAGAGATTATAGGCATCGTTCAGCGGAATGCCGGTCTCGGCGCTGTTCTGGGCGTGGTACCAGCCGATGAAATCGATCGCGTCGGCGAAGTTCGCCCGCCGTGCGGTCCAGTTCCCGGTCTGCGACTGATAATGGTCCCACGTCCCGTCGAGCGCCTGCGAATAGCCATAGGCGGTCGAAGGCCGGGTCCAGGGAATGAAGCCGAACAGTTTGATGCGCGGCGGCCGCGCATAGGGCTGGAAGCCGGATTCGGTGTACATCGTCGCCATCAGGATCGGCACCGGTACGCCGTATTTCTTCTCCGTCCGCTCGGCCGCACTCTGCCAGCTGGAGAAAAGCCCGTCGCGCTCGTCGAAGACGGCACAGATGTTCCGCGTCTGCTTCGGCGCCGTCGCGCAGCCGGCAAGCAGCGCGAGACCCACGGCGGTCAGAACGATACGAGTACGCATGACAAAATCTCTCGTTTCCGAGAGATTACTAACTCGTAAATGTTAAAAACCGGTTTTTAGTCGAATACGAAGTTTTCTGAAGGGCTGCCTGCGCCGGCCAGGGATGGATGCCGTCACGCAGCCAGACGACGCTATCGCGCCAGAAACCCTCGCAATGACGTGAATGGAACAGGCCGAAATGGCCGATCGCCTCGAAGCCGAGATCGGCGGGCTGCAGCAGCACTTCGTCGATCTCGGCGTTGCGGTAATAGGCAAGCGTGCGACGGATCGCCGGCACGGTTCCGAGTTCGTCGTCCGACATGGCGACGGCCAGGATGGGTGCGGTCACCGCAGCAAAACGCTTGAGCACCTCGTCCCGCTCCGCGGCCGGGTGGCTCATTTCCATGCGCGCCCGGCGAAAGCTCCATTCATGGGCGACGCCGGCCGGCAGATCCTCGAGCCAGCCGAGCCCTTTGCCGGGGAAATAGCCGAAGAGTGCCGTCAGCGCCGGCATGGCGACGTGCCATTTCATCAGCAGCCGCATGCGGCGCGCCGGCGCATAGTCGCGCCAATAGGCGTATTGGGCGCCCATCGTCAGCATGCGGTCGATCCGGCCGGCATGTTTCGAGAGGCCCGGCAGAAAACCGCCGATACTGTGGCCGACGATGTAAAGCGGCTGGTCCGCCCGTCCGTCGACGAACCGCAGCGCCGCGTCGAAGTCCTTTTCGCCCCACTCCCGCCACCGATAACCGCAGCCGCGGAGCCGCGACGGCCGCGAAAGCCCAATGCCGCGGTAGTCATAGGTCAGGACGTCGAAACCGTGAGCGGCGAGAAACTGGGCGTAACGGTGATAATAACGTGCAAGCACGCCGGTCGCGGGATTGATGATGACGCTGGCGTGAGCCTTCGCCCCGCCCGAGGTCCAAAGGTGGCCGCCGAGCATCACGCCGTCGCTGCATCGGATCTCCACCGGTGTATTCACCGCCGGCCGTTCATCTTGTTCTTCCGCAGGCGGCAGGTCAGCGCCTTCTGCCATGCTCCGTCTCCCCATGTTCGGGGACGATGATAGAGGCGCCATTTCCGCAGGAAAAGCCGAATGCGGCCCCAGATTGGGCCGCCGGCGTCATCAGATAGTCTAACACGCTACGCTTTCACGGGCTCGTAGCGCAGGATCGCCGCGCCGCCTTGTGTCGTTGAGGATTCGATGAGTTTCAGCGGCACCTGGCCCTCCGCAGGCTTGAAGAGTGGGTTGCCGCCGCCGAGGATGACGGGCACGACGCAGACCCCGATTTCATCGATAAGCCCCGCTTTCAGCAGGCTGTCGGCAAGCTCGGCACTGCCGAAGATGAAGATCGTCTTGCCGTCTTCCTGCTTCAGCCGCGTCAGTTCCGGGATCGGATCGCTGACGATGCGGGCATTGTTCCAGCCGGGCTCGGTCATCGTCCTCGACACGGCGATCTTGGCGATGCCGTTCATATAGGCCTTGATTGTGTCTTCGCTTTCGGCGGTCGGCCAGTAGGAGGCCATGCCCTCATAGGTCTTGCGGCCGAAGACCAGGAGATCGCCTTCCTCGCCGAATTGCTCGGCATAGTGCTGCAGCTCCGGCCCCCAGGCGAGATTGTGGAAGTCGATATCCCAGGGCTTGGTGCCTTCGAAATAGCCGTCGAGGGTCATCAGGTTCCAGACGATAAGCTTTCTCATGTCCATCCTCCTTGTGGATTGCGTTCGCTCCAACAAACAGATTGCGATTAGCAACTGGTTTAAGCTAGGATGACTGATGGCAAAATGCAAGCGGTTTTTCGCGAGAAAACAGGATCAGCTGCATCCGTGCCGCGTGCCATTCCGGGAGGAGATTTTCATGAATGCCGCGCCGGCGGCGGATCAGTCCTTGCGGAAGATCAGGCTGGCGCCCCAGCCGGTGATGAGGGCGAGCAGCACGGACGCGCAGCCGTAGAGGATCGGCTGACCATGGGCGGCGTCGGTGATCATCTGCTCGATGCCGGTCTTGATGACGCGTAGCGGCAGCGATTCCTCGGTCACCAGAATGCCGCTCTTGAACAGATAGGCGCGCACGGTGTGGACGCCGTTCGGGATGTTTGCCGGCAGGCGCAGGCTCGCCTTGAAGAGGTTGGAGGAAACGAAGCGCACGCCGCTCGGGTTGCGGTCGTAGAACCCGCCGCCCTGCTGCAGCCGCCGGAAGGCATCGCGGAATTCGCCGAGATTGCTGCCGTCGCCGACGAAGCCGACCGGCGTCAGCGGAATATGGTCGATGCCGATCCCCTGGTCGGTCAGTTCGAGCGGCGTCGTCAGGTCGTCGATCATCCGCGAACTCGACATCGAATAGGAATGCGGCACGGATTCGAAGGTCATCGAGCGCGTATTCACCCAGATGCCGAAGACGCGCTCCTTCTTGCGCACCGTCGCATCCTGTCGCGGGCCCTCCAGCACCACGACCACGTCATATTGGCCGATGGCAAGCAGCAGCTGGTCGGTATTCGACAGCGCCCCGAAGATGGTCAGATCGGCGCCGTGGAAATCCGAGGTGATGGCAATTTCGCTGGTCGACGTGCCGATCTCAAGCCCTTCACGCACCGCTTCGGTTGACTGCCCGGGCAGCCATTGCGCCCAGGCGGCCACCGGCAGCAGGCAAAACAATGTGAGGACGGCGGCAAGCAGGCGCATCAGTTGTGGGCTCCGATCACCACCGAATAGATGTCGGCCGGCGTCACCACCAGGGCGATCGCCAGACGCAGGCCGACGGCAAGCACCAGCAGGCCGAGCAGGGCGCGCAGCTGTTCGCCGCGCAGCTTCTGGCCGACGCGCACGCCGTATTGCGCGCCGATGACGCCCGCCACCATCAGGATGAAGGCGAGCACGATATCGACGGAAAAATTCGTCGCCGCCTGGACGATCGTCGTATAGGCGGTCACGAAGATGATCTGGAACAGCGACGTGCCGACGACGACATTGGTCGGGATGCGCAACAGATAGATCATCGCCGGCACCATGATGAAGCCGCCGCCGACGCCCATGATCGAGGTGAGGATGCCGATCGCAAAACCGAGCGCGACGATCGGAATAACGCTGAGAAAGATCTTCGACTTCTTGAAGCGCACCTTCAGCGGCAGTCTGTGCACCCAGTGCTGGTGGCCGGGTTTGCGCGGCGCCGGCGGCTCGTTGCGCGCCGCCCGCCGCATGGCATTGATGCTTTCGAGCAGCATCAGCCCGCCGACCGTGCCAAGGAAGATGACATACATCAGCGAGATGATCAGATCGAGCTGACCGATGGCGCGCAGTAGCGAGAAGATCCAGATGCCGACCGTGGCGCCGGTGAGGCCGCCGATCAAAAGCACAGTGCCGAGCTTGACGTCGAGCGTGCCGCGCCGGAAATGGGTGATCGCGCCGGAGATCGACGAGGCCACGACCTGGTTGGCGCCGGTGGCGACGGCAACGACCGGGGGAATATTGTAGAAGATCAGCAGCGGCGTGATCAGAAAGCCGCCGCCGACGCCGAACATTCCAGACAGGAACCCGACGGCCGCCCCCATGCCGAGAATGATGAAAATGTTCACCGACAATTCTGCGATGGGCAGATAGATTGTCACAACCGACCCCGAATGATGACCGCGCCTGCCGGGCGGTTTCTGTCATGTCCCCGTTCGAATGCGCACCATACTGTGAAATCGTTGCCAGAGGCTTTCGATCGGCCCTTGGATCGAGCGATGGAGATCGGTGGCAGAAGATTCGCCGGATGCGCGGATGGATATGTCCCGCATAATCCGGCTTTTTTCAGATTGCATGACGGGCGGGAGCAAAAAGTGGAGAAAGCCTTGCGGCATAGTGCCGCCAGGCTGGGATTGCTGACAAAGTCCGGCCGAGCCTTTGGATTTGCGACACAATGGCTGCCCACCCTAACCCCGCCGGGGACATGCCTTGGGAGAGTTCGGCAGAAAGCCAACCCCACTCTCCGTCATCCTCGGCCTTGAGCCGAGGATCCATGCCGCGGCTGCTGGTGGATGCCGTGTGGATGCTCGGCTCAAGGCCGAGCATGACGGAGGGTGGGCGGGCACAAGGGACTATTCACGGCTCAGAGCCCGGTTCTGGAATGCCATCCACCAATTGCCAACGCGGATAAAGACCGTCCGCCGCGGCGTCTCTCAGATCGCCTTGGCTCCCTGCTTGTTGCGTTCGAGCAGCGCCTTGACGGTCGCGTCGGTCACCTTGCCGTCCGGCTCCTGGCCGATCGACTTCTGGAAGTTCTTGATCGCGGTCACCGTCTTGGCGCCCATTTCGCCATCCGGCGTCCCGGCGTCGAAGCCGTTATTGTTGAGGATCGCCTGGATGTTGCGGACCGCCTTCTTCATGTCGACGCTTGCCGTCTTCAGGCCGGTTCCCGCCCATTCGTCCGGAATGTCGATGGTATTGCTGCGGTGGTCGAGCGGCTCCGGCTTCCAGAGATCGGCCTTGGCGCGGGCGCGTTCGAGCTGGTCGGGCTTCATGGCGTTGGCCACTTCGTCGCGCTTCTGCGCCGCATCCTTGTCGCCGGCCTTGGCGGCGATCGCAAACCATTTGTAGGATTCTTCGAGATCCGCCGGAACGCCGTTGCCCCTCGCACAGAGGATCGCCAGGTTGAACTGGCTGTCGGTGATGCCGAGGTTGGCGGCCTTGGTGAACCACGAGGCCGCCGTCGCATAATCCTGCTGGCCGAGCGCGCCGGAGGCGTAGAGCACGGCGAGATTATGCATGGCGCTGGCATTGCCCTGGTTCGCCGCCTGTTCGTAGAAGCCCTTGGCCTTGGCGATGTCGCGTTCGACGCCGTTGCCCTTCTCGTACATGCTGCCGAGCCGGTATTGTGCCGGCGCAAAACCCTTGTCGGCCGACATCTGATACCAGCCTGCGGCCTGCTTCTGATCGACCGTGATGCCGTTGCGGCCGTCCGAATAACGCGCACCGATCTCAAACAGTGCCAGCGCATCGCCGCCCTGCGCCGCATCGGCGAGCGATTTCGGCTGGATAGTATCGGGAATGGTGATGGCGGCCTGCGGGGCGGATGCGGCCGGCGTGTTCGGGACGAAGCCCGATGTCTCCTGCGCAACGCCCGATGGGGCGGCCGGGGCAAGCGTCGCTGCCCCCTCGCCATCGAGCGGCGTTGCGTCGGTCAGATGATCGCCGGCAACCGGTGGGGCTGTTTGCGGCTGTGCCTGCTCGCCGGCCGGTGGCGTCGCCTCCGTTGCGGGAGCGGCCATGTCCGCCGCATTGTTCTCCGGCTGGGGTGTCACCTCAGGCGAGGCCGGCTGCGGGCTTTCCGTGGCGCCGGTCAGCGCCGAGACTTCGGCCGGCGCCTGCGGCGCGCTCTCGCCGCTCGTCAGCGTTCTGGCAAGCGGAAATGCCATGATCGCGAGCAGCACGGCGCCGACTGCCAGCAGGATCGGCCGGCGGTAGCGCGAAAAGGCGCTGGTCTTGCCTGTCTTATCCGTCTTGTCGGAAATCTTTCCGGCCTTGTCGGCAGCCTTCTTCTCGCCCTTGACGGCTGCCTGTTTCGGATTGGCGTCCACTTCCATCGCGGCCGCCTGGGCGGCGCGGCGGGCAGCGGCGATATAATCGGCGCGATCGGTTTCGGCGGCAGGTTTGCCGCGTGCCGCACTCTGGCTGGCGCGAACCCGCTCGAGGATCTTCTTGACGTCCGGTGCGCCAGAACCCGGCTCGAGCAGTTCGTTGGACGCGTCGCTCGGCACCACGTCGGCGGGATCGATCGACGGCGCGGGGTCGATCATCGGGCGTTCGGTTGCCCGGCTCTCGGCTTTCTTGCCGGGCCGCAGCCGCTTGCCGAGGCTGGCGAGCAGGCTGGCCTTTGCCGGTGCCGGTGCCAGCGCGGGGGTAGCAGCCTCCGGTGTTCTGGTCGCGGCTTCGATGGCGATCGCGCTCGTTCCGCTCATGGCGGTTGCCTGCGCCGGGGCGGCAGGTTCGGCGGCGACCTCGGCGGTGCGGATGACCGGAGAGGCCTTCGCCGTCGCGACAGCGGCCGGCGCTTTGTTCATCTCGGCCTCGGCCACCATCAGCGCATAGGGATCGACATCGAAATCGACCTCGGCCAACGGCATCTGGGCGGCGGGCCGCCCGCGCTCTTCCATGCCGTCGAGGCGGTCGGCGATATGCACCAGCGTCTCGTGCAGCGCCTTGAAGGTCTTGTGCGTGCGTTCCTCGCTGTCGCGGCTGATATCCTCGAGGTGGCGCAAATCTTCGGCGAGCGCCGTCAGCGCCGACATGTCGGCGGCGGGCACGCCGCCCTGTGCGGCGCCATTGCGCGAATAGGCCTCGACGACGGCTTCCGCCGCCTGGCGCGCCGCCTCGATGATATATTCGTCGCTCGTCGCCATATAATCTTCGATCGCGCCCATGCGCCGGTCGAGATCGGCGGGGATCGCGGCGCTTTCGCGCGGCTCGCTCATCAGGGCCGAAAGATTGGCGATCTGGTCTTCGAGGTTCTTCAGCGCATGCGGATCGGTCGGCGCTGCCGCCGTGCTTTCTTCCAGCCGGGCGGCGATGTCGCTCAGCCGTCCTTCGAGGCGCCGGAAGGCCCCGTCGTCGACCGCCGCGACAGGCGCCGGCGGCTGATGGGCCATCTCGTCGATGCGCCGGGCGAGATAATCGAGCCGCTGCGCCAGCACGTCGTTGACCGCGCCGTTTTCGAGCGCGTCGATCTTGCGGGAAATGTCGGAAAGCGGTCCGGTGAGGTCGGGCTGCGGCGCGGCCTTCTGGGTGTGCTCCAGCAGATAGGACAGATGTTCCAGCCGTTCGTCGAGCCGCGACGTTGCTTCCGCCTTGGTCAGCTCCTCGACGCGGGATGTCAGCGCCTCCAGCCGCAGCGCCAGCTCGTCATCAGGCGTTGCGCGATTGGCCGCATCATGGCTCATCAGGTCGATCTGGTCGGCGAGCGCCGAAAGCCGGCCTTCCAGCCGCTGCATCAGCCCCGGATCGTTGGCGGCGGCCGCGCGTCCGCTGGCCGCGATCGCCCGGCTGATTTCGTCGAGCCGCATGTCCATGGCGGCGAACTGTTCGGACATCACCCGGTCGTGCGGCTGGATCATGCTGCCGAACTGCTCCATCGCCGTGGCGATGGCGATGAGCTTGTCCTCGAGCGCCCTGACTGCCGGGCTTTCGCCCATGCCGCCGATATGGCGCTTGATGTCGTCGAGCCGATAGGCGAGCGACACCAGCTCTTCCTGCAGCCCCTCGGTATCGAGGGCGGCAAGCCGACTTTCGAAGCCGTCCCAGCGATTTTCCATATGGCGCAGCGAATCCTCGCGCGCCAGCCCGTCCATCAGCGAGCGCAGCTCCTCGAAATCCTCGCGAAGGCCGGTGGCCTCCGGGGCGCTCGAACGGCCGGTCAGCTGGGTGATGCTCTGGGCAAGGCGGCCCATATCCGCGCGCATGTCGTCGGCGAAGCGGCCGTCTCCGGCATTCGTCTTGATCTCGCGAAGTTCGGCGCGCAACGCGTTCATCTCGCGGGTGACGCCTTCGGAGATGTCGCGCTTCAGGTCCTGGCGCAGGTTGACGAGCGCCTGGGCGATCTCCGTCATCGTGTCGTCGCCGGCGCGGAAGGCGGGTGCCGCCTGCGGTGCGGGGCGCGGCGCAGGGTCGCGCAATTGCGGGGCCGGCTCGCGTCCGTAGGGCCGCTCACGGCCGGCTTCGAGCGCGCGCTGGCGCTGGCGTATTTCGGCGAGCGGATCCGGCCGCGGCTCGAGCGGCGCCCTTGCCGGGCGCGGCGTGTTGGAGCCGGCATAGGGATCGCGCTCGGCCGTTGCCGTGCGCGGCCGCTGTTCGCGCCCGCTGCCCATCAGCCCTTCAATGCGTGCCTCCAGCCCCTCGATCGTGCGGTTCAGCGCATCGAGCGAAGTCCTGTCGGACTGTCGGGAAGGATTTGATCGCGATCCGTTCATCTTCTTGCTCGCTTCGACTGCTCGACCCCTCGTCAGAGCTCGATCCGTGGCTTTTCCGTCTGTGGCCAGCGTCTTCACGCGGACCGGAGCATCTTTCATCAGAAGTTAGTCAATTAGACTTTCCTCAAGCTGAACGATGTAGCGGCACCCTTGAGAAACGCGAGACTGGGAAAAGGAATGCGGATTGCTATTGCTCAATCCGCACCTTTCACGAAACGTGGTAAACAAGCCGTTAATGTCGCTGAGAATTTTTTAACGTTTGGGCTCAAAACGCCGTTTTTGGCGGCAATTGCCGGCCAATTGGTCGGATCGAACGGCAGTGGCGCGTTCAGTCCGGCCGCTTATATTGCAGCTCGATCTTCACGCCCTCGGGGCCGTAAACGAAGACCTGGCCGAGATCGGTGTCGGGGATATCGTAATATTCGTAGCGATAGCCGCTCGCCTTGATGCGCTCCAGCGCCGGGGCGAATTCATAAAGGCTGAAGGCGACATGGTTGAAAATCCCCAGCGGAAAATCACTGCCGCGCGATGTCAGGCTGAGATGAATGACCGGGCGGTCGTCCAGATAGAGCCAGTGGCCGGGCGAGGGGAAGGGCGGCCGGTAGCCTTCCTCGACGCCGAGCACGGTCTTGAAGAAGCCGATCATGCGAGGCGCATCGCGTGTTTCGATCGTGACGTGGTCCAGGCGCGGCATCGGGTTCCTCCCAACCAGCTCTTTTAACGAAACATAGTCTGTTCGTAACCGCCGCGAAAGCGGCCTCTTCGGCGCCGCCGGCGGCTCAGAAGTTCTCCGTCCAGGGCCGGACTTCCACCTCCAGCGACCATGCACTGCGGTGCTGGCGAAGCACGTCGATATAGGTCTGGGCGATCGCATCCGGCAGCAGCGTGCCGTCGGGTTTCTCCGCCCGGTCCGGCCGGATTTCGGAACGCACGCCGCCGTCGATGACGAAATGGGCGACATGGATGCCCATCGGCCCGAGCTCGCGGGCGGCACTCTGGGCAAGACCGCGCAGCGCGAACTTGCCCATAGCGAAGGGGGCCGATTGCGCAAAGCCTTTCACGCTTGCCGAAGCGCCGGTGAAGAAGATTGCGCCGCGGCCGCGCGGTATCATGTGCTGCGCCGCCTGTTGCGCCACCAGAAAGCCGCCGAAGGCGGTGGTCGCAATCGCCTTTTCCACCTCGGCGGGGTCGAGTTCGGCAAGCGGGCCGCGCACCCGGGCGCCGGCATTGAAGATCACGACATCTGGCCCGCCGATGGTGGCGGCGGCCTCTTCGAACAGCGCCGCGACGCTGGCAGGCTGCGAAACATCGGCGCTGAATGCGCTGGCGCCTGTTTCCTCCAATAGCGCCTGGAGCTTTTCGATGTTGCGGGCGGCAAGCCCGACCTTGACTCCGAGCGCCGACAATTGCCGGGCGAGCGATGCACTGATGCCGGAACCCGCGCCGACGATGAGGGCGCTGGCATAGGGAAAGTCGGACATGAGTATCTTCCTGCGTGGATCGTCTGCAAGAGGTAGGAAGTGCCAATGGCTCGTGCCAGCGCCCTGGCCGGAATTTCAGTGCGGCCCTCCCGCATCGATCGAATAGGCGCTGATGCGCGAGAGGTGAATGAAGGAAAGGCCGGTCTCCTCGGCCCATTGGTTGAATGCCTGCTGGATCAGCGGCTGATCCTTCTTCGCTGCGCCGGAGGCAGACAGCGGCACGCCCGCCGATCGCAGGCAGGCGAGCACATCCATCGTGGCGACGAAGCTGTCGCGGCCGATGCCCCGCAGGAAATATTGCCCTGTCATGCCGCCGAGCCGACTGCCGCGTTTGCTCAACAGGTCGAGAAGGCCGATCTGATCCTCCCGCGGCCAGTCGGCGAAAAAGGCGCCGGCGCTGCCATGTTCCTTCGCCAGTTCCCGGATGAAGGCGGCATTGGCGCGCACCGACATGATCTTGGCGCCGTTGCGGATGATCCGTTCGTCCGAGGTCAGCTCATGCCAATAATCGTCGGGCGCGATATTCAGCATTGCCGGATCGAAACCGGAAAACGCCGCTTCGAAACCCGGCCACTTCGCATCGATCACCTTCTGGACGAAGCCGCTGTAGAAGATACGCCGGGTCATATCGGCGAGGATCCGGTCGTCGGACATGGCGCGGAGCCGCTCGTGATCCGGCCGATGCTTCTCGAGCATCGCCTGCAGCGCGGCCGCGCCGCCTTTCCGCTGCTCCGCACGCTGCCTTATCGCCTCGAAACTGATCATCCTGATGCATTCCCGATCTGCGGTTTAAAGAGCCTTCCCGCTTATACGCCGTTCCGCGGTGGACAAGGAAGGGGAGATGGCGTCTCGTCAGCCCGCAGCAGTTGCGGATTCGCGCCAGCAATTTTTTTCGCGAAAGGCGGCCAAGGTGCCGATTTTGACGTTTACGCAAACGTCAATATTTTGTAAGACAGTCCCCGAGGCCGGCGCGACCGGCAGTCGAATGGGAGGAATTTGACAGATGCCAGTCTACAAGGCCCCGGTAAACGATACGCTCTTCGTCCTGAACGACGTGCTGGGCCTCGAACGCTACAACAATCTGCCGGGTTTTGCCGACGCCACGCCCGATATGATCGAAGCGATCCTCGGCGAGGCGGCCAAGGTGGCCGAAGAAGTTCTCTTTCCCGTGAATTATTCCGGCGATCAGGAGGGCTGCACGCGCCATGACGATGCCAGCGTCTCGACGCCGAAGGGCTTCAAGGATGCTTACAAAGCCTATCGCGATGGCGGCTGGATCGGCCTTGCGGTGCCGGAGGAATTCGGCGGGCAGGGGCTTCCCTATACGCTGCATACCGCCGTCGGCGAATATACCTCCGCTGCCAACATGTCGTTGATGATGTATCCGGGCCTGACGCAGGGCGCGATCGCCGCGATCCTCGTCCACGGTTCGACCGAGCAGAAAACCACCTATCTGCCGAAGATGGTGGACGGCGCCTGGACCGGCACCATGAACTTGACCGAACCGCATTGCGGCACCGATCTCGGCATGCTGCGCACCAAGGCAGTGCCGCAAGCCGACGGCAGCTATAAGATCTCCGGCCAGAAGATCTTCATCTCCGCCGGTGAGCATGACCTGGCCGACAATATCGTCCACCTGGTGCTTGCCCGCATCGAGGGCGCGCCGGAGGGTACCAAGGGCATCTCGCTCTTCATCGTGCCGAAATTCCTGGTCGGCAAGGACGGTGCACTCGGCGCCCGCAACGCCGTCACCTGCGGCGCGATCGAACACAAGATGGGCATCCATGCCAACGCCACCTGCGTCATGAATTACGACGAGGCGACCGGCTTCCTGATCGGCGCCGAAAATCGCGGCCTCAACGCCATGTTCGTAATGATGAACGAGGCCCGTCTGATGGTCGGCCTGCAGGGCATCGCCATTTCCGAGATCGCCTATCAGAATGCCGCCAACTACGCCCGCGACCGCATCCAGGGCCGTTCGCTCTCCGGCCCCAAGGCGCCTGATAAGAAGGCCGATCCGATCATCGTCCACCCCGATATTCGCCGCACGCTGATGACCATTCGCGCCTTCAACGAGGCCGGCCGCGCCTTCCTGCTGTGGACGGCGCTGAAATCCGATATCGCCCACCGCGCCACCGACGACAAGGAGCGCCAGACGGCCGACGATATTCTCGGCCTCGTCACCCCGATCCTCAAGGGCGTGATGACCGACAAGGGCTTCGACCATGCCGTCATGGCCCAGCAGGTCTTCGGCGGCCACGGCTATATCGAAGAGCACGGCATGAGCCAGTATGTGCGCGATGCCCGCATCGCCATGATCTATGAGGGCGCCAACGGCATTCAGGCGCTTGATCTCGTCGGCCGCAAGCTCGCCCTGAACGGCGGCCGCGCCGCCATGGCGCTGTTCAAGGAGATCGGCGATTTCTGCGAGGAGAATCGCAGCGACGAAAAGCTCTCCTTCTTCACCAAGCATCTGAAGAAGGGCTTGAACGACGTCCAGGCCGCGACCATGTGGTTCATGCAGAACGCCATGGCCAAGCCCGACAATGCCGGCGCCGGCTCGACCGACTATATGCACCTCTTCGGCCTCGTCGTTCTCGGCTATATGTGGGCCAAGATGGCGAAAGCCGCCGAGGACGGCCTTGCTTCAGGCGACGGAGCCCGCGAGGATTTCCTGAGGAATAAGCTGATCACAGCGAAATTCTTCATGGAGCGCATCATGCCGGAAACCGCCCTTCGCAAGGCCCGCATCGAAGCCGGCGCCGACACGATGATGGAGCTGGCCGCAGAAGCGTTTTGAGATGAATTCCCCCTTCTCCCCAGCGGGGAGAAGATGTCCGAAGGACAGAGCGGGGGTGAGCGACGAAGGAGCGAACGGCCGCGCGTAGGCAAGGCCGAGTTTGCCGCGAGCGCGCCCTCATCCGACCTTCGGCCACCTTCTCCCGAGGGGAGAAGGGGAGTTGAGATTTACAGGCGCCGCCGCGCCGCCAGGGAGACGAGAATATGACCGAGGTTTTCATTTACGACCACGTCCGCACGCCGCGCGGCCGCGGCAAGAAGGATGGCGCCCTGCATGAGGTGCCGTCCGTCCGCCTGGCGGCCAAGACGCTGGAAGCAATCCGCGACCGCAACGGGCTGGACACTGCAACCGTCGACGACATCATCATGGGCTGCGTCGATCCGGTCATGGATGCCGGCGCCGTCATCCCCAAGGCCGCTGCCTTCGAGGCCGGTTATTCCACCC
Source organism: Rhizobium acidisoli (assembly GCF_002531755.2). Classification (NCBI taxonomy): domain Bacteria; kingdom Pseudomonadati; phylum Pseudomonadota; class Alphaproteobacteria; order Hyphomicrobiales; family Rhizobiaceae; genus Rhizobium; species Rhizobium acidisoli. Next base: position 218,835 of record NZ_CP034998.1, read on the forward strand.
GGGCGCCCGGCATGCAGATCTCCCGCTTTTGCGCCTCCGGCCTCGATGCCGTCAATTTCGCCGCCGGCAAGATTGCCCAAGGGGCCGACGATATCGTCATCGCGGGCGGCGTCGAAAGCATGTCCCGCGTCGGCCTCGGCATGTCCGGCGGCGCCTGGTTCATGGACCCCTCGGTGAATTTCCCGGCCTATTTCATGCCGCAGGGCGTCTCGGCCGATCTCATCGCCACCAAATACGGTTTCTCCAGAACCGATGTCGACGCCTACGCCGTCGAGAGCCAGAAGCGCGCCGGACATGCCTGGGCCCAGGGCTGGTTCGACAGATCGGTCGTTCCGGTCAAGGACCAGAACGGCCTGACGATCCTGGATAAGGATGAGCATATGCGCCCCGGCACCGACATGCAGGCGCTCGCCTCCCTCAATCCCTCCTTCCAGATGCCCGGCGAGATGGGCGGCTTCGAAGCCGTCGGCATCCAGGCCCATCCGGAAATCGAGCGTATCAACTATGTCCACCATGCCGGCAATTCCTCCGGCATCGTCGATGGTGCCGGCGTCGTTCTGCTGGGCTCCAAGGCCGGCGGCGAAAGCATGGGGCTGAAGCCGCGCGCCCGCATCAAGGCCTTCGCCAATATCGGCTCCGATCCGGCCCTGATGCTGACCGGACCCGTCGATGTCACCGAGAAGCTGTTGAAGCGGACCGGCATGCGCCTTGCCGATATCGACCTCTTCGAACTGAACGAGGCCTTCGCCGCAGTCGTGCTGCGCTACATGCAGGCCTTCGACATCGATCACGACACGATCAACGTCAATGGCGGCGCCATCGCCATGGGCCATCCGCTCGGCGCCACCGGCGCGATGATCCTCGGCACGGTGCTCGACGAGCTCGAACGCCGCGATTTGAACACCGCGCTCGTGACGCTCTGCATCGGCGCCGGCATGGGCACGGCAACGGTTATCGAAAGGGTCTGACGATGAGCTTCAACACCGGCACGATCGAAACCGAATATGCCGAGGTCACCGAGCACTGGTCGCCTCGCGTAATCGCTGATCTCAACGGCCAGAGCGTCAAGCTCGCCAAGGTCCAGGGCCAACTCACCTGGCATTCCCACCGCGACGAGGATGAGCTTTTTCTCATCTGGAAGGGAGCGCTGACAATCGAATATCGCGACCGCCCGCGTGTACATCTCAAGGCTGGTGATTTTCACGTCGTGCCGAAGGGTGTCGAGCATAATCCGGTGGCCGAGGAGGAATGCTGGATCGTGCTTTTCGAGCCGTCGCAGACCAAGCATACCGGCGACGTCGTCACCGAAAAGACGAAGACAGTCGACGCGCAGCGCAGCCATTTGCCGGCCTGATCGGGGAGGAAACCTAATGACCTACATAAATTTCACGCTCGAAACCGACGCCGACGGCATCGCTCTCGTCACCTGGGACATGCCCGGCAAATCGATGAACGTCTTCACATCAGAGGTGATGGCCGAACTCGACGCCATCATCGACGCCACCACCGCTGATGCCGCCGTCAAGGGCGTCGTCTTCACCTCGGGCAAATCCTCCTTCTCCGGCGGTGCCGATCTGTCGATGATCAAGTCGATGTTCGGTTCCTATCAGGACGAAAAGGAAAAGAGCCCGGAGACGGCGGTGCAGACGCTCTTCGGCCTGGTCGGGCGCATGTCCGGCCTGTTCCGCAAGCTCGAAACATCGGGCAAGCCCTGGGTTTCCGCCATCAACGGCACCTGCATGGGCGGGGCTTTCGAACTGTCGCTCGCCTGCCATGGCCGCGTCGCCTCCAATGCCAAGAGTGTCAAGATCGCGCTGCCCGAGGTGAAGGTCGGCATCTTCCCCGGCGCCGGCGGCACCCAGCGCGTACCGCGGCTGGCCAACGCGCAGGATGCGCTGCAGATGATGACGACCGGTCAGTCGCTGAGCGGCTCCCGCGCCAAGGCGATGAACCTCGTGCATCAGGTGGTCGAGCCGGATCAGCTGATCCCCGCCGCCAAGCAGATGATCAAGGACGGCCTGAAGCCGGTCGCCCCCTGGGACGAGAAGGGCTTCAAGGTGCCGGGCGGCGGCATCTGGACGCCGGCCTCGGCCCAGCTCTGGCCGGCCGCACCCGCAATCCTGCGCCGCGAAACATCCGGCAATTATCCGGCAGCGCTCGCCATTCTGAAATGCGTCTATGAAGGCCTGCAGGTGCCGTTCGACACCGGCCTGAAGATCGAGCAGCGTTATTTCACCGAAGTGCTGCAGACCCGCGAAGCCTTCTCGATGATCCGCTCGCTGTTCATCTCCATGCAGGAGCTCGGCAAGGGCGCCCGCCGCCCGGCCGGTCTCCCGAAGGCCGAGCTGAAACATGTCGGCGTCGTCGGCGCCGGTTTCATGGGCGCCTCGATCGCTTACGTCACGGCCGCCGCCGGTCTGGCGGTGACGCTGATCGACCGCGACATGGAGGCGGCTGCCAAGGGCAAAGCGGTCTGCGAAGGCCTTGTGAAGGATTCTGTCGGTAAGGGAAGGTTTACGCAGGACGAGGCCGCAGCCCTTCTCTCCCGCATCACGCCCTCGGCCGACTATGCCGACCTCGCCGCTGCCGGCCTGGTCATCGAGGCGGTGTTCGAGGATCGCGAGGTGAAGAAGGCGGTCATCGAGGCCGTGGAAGCCGTGCTGCCCGAAGGCGCGATCTTCGCCTCTAATACTTCGACCCTGCCGATATCAGGGCTGGCGAAGAACTCCAAGCGTCCGGCCGATTTCATCGGCATCCACTTCTTCTCTCCCGTGGAGAAGATGATGCTGACCGAGGTCATCCTCGGCAAGGAGACCGGCGACAAGGCGCTCGCCGTCGCGCTTGATTATGTCGCGGCGATCAAGAAGACGCCGATCGTGGTCAACGACACTCGCGGCTTCTTCGTCAATCGCTGCGTGCTGCGCTACATGTCGGAAAGCTACGACATGCTGATCGAGGGCGTGCCGCCCGCGATGATCGAGAATGCCGCCAAGATGGCCGGCATGCCGGTCGGTCCGCTGGCGCTGAACGACGAGGTCGCCATCGACCTCTCGCTGAAGATCCTCAAGGCCACCGTCGCCGACCTCGGCGAGGAGGCGATCGACCCCAGGCATATGGAGCTTATCTCCCGCATGGTCGAAAAGGAGGGCCGCTTCGGCCGCAAGAATTCCAAGGGCTTCTACGATTATCCGCCGAAACCGGCGAAGAAGTCGCTCTGGCCCGAACTGAAGAGCCTCTATCCGCAGAAGAAGGCGGATGACGTCGACATCGCCGTCCTCAAGCAGCGATTCCTCGTCACCATCGCGCTCGAAGCCGCCCGCACCGTCGAGGAAGGCATCGTCACCGATCCGCGCGAGGCCGACGTCGGCTCGATCCTCGGCTTCGGCTTCGCGCCCTATACCGGCGGGGCGCTCAGCTATATCGACGGAATGGGCGCGAAGGCCTTCGTGGATCTGGCGGAGAAGTTAGCGGAGGCTTACGGAGATCATTTCAAGCCGACGCCGTTGCTGCGGGAAATGGCTGCCAAGGGTGAGACGTTTTATGGGCGGTTTGATCCTTATGCGGGGGCGAAGGTGGCGGCGTAAGCCGTTTTAGGGCGGGCGACTTTTACCGTCATACCGTAGCCGCCCCCCCTCTGCCCTGCCGGGCATCTCCCCCACAGGTGGGGAGATCGGCAAGTAGCCAAACCTTCCCGCCTCTCTATCGTTTCGCCCAGCCGTGACGCTAGTTGTTTGGGGAAGCCAGGGAGCCCAGCCAATCTCCCCACCTGTGGGGGGTCCGAAGGACGGGCGAGACCCGTGGCTCGCCCCGGACCCGGCAGGGCAGAGGGGGGCTGCCACGGCACGACGGCAAAGGTCCTTTTCGCCGCAGATGCACGAATTCGACTTTCCCGTGCGGACGCCTTGTCACGGACACAATTTCCGATTAAACGTTCTCGCATCGATCTTGCTAGATGAACTTTGAAACGGCGCTTGCGTCGTTCCTGGCGAACTTCCTCCAAAATCGGTTTTCATCGCCGCTCGTGCTTCGGCTCGCGCGGCAATCTTCTATGAACGATTCGAAAAGGATATCGTCATGAGCACTGGTACCGTAAAGTGGTTCAACGCAACCAAGGGCTTCGGCTTCATTCAGCCGGATGACGGCGCTGCCGACGTTTTCGTCCACATCTCGGCCGTTGAACGCGCCGGCATGCGCGATCTCAAGGATGGCCAGAAGCTGTCTTACGAGCTCGTCCGCGACAACAAGTCCGGCAAGATGTCGGCAGACCGCCTCCAGGCGGCTTAATCTTGACGCGTCCGCTGGGACGCGTGAAGCTTTGAATATCATCTCCGGATCGTGACCACGGATGTACTGGCACGGTTCGTTGAGATGGCAGGGAAGGTCGGGTTAGCCCGGCCTTTTTTATTTGCGGTCAGCCTCGGCCGTATCGTCGCTAGGCCGATCGTTCAGCCGCGCGACGCCTCTTCGGCCTCCAGCATCTCCATCACCCGCGCCATCACCGCCCGTGCGGTATCGAGTTCAGTTGCTGTAAACGCGGCGCCGAGCCCATCGGCCCATCCGGCCTGCGCCACCTCGATGACGCCGAGCCGCCCCGCCCCGTCCGCCGTCAGCCGCACTAGCTTGGCCCGCTGGTGCTGCGGGTTGTCGGCATAGGCGATCAGCCCTTCACCCTCCAGCACGTCGGCAAGCCGCTGCACACCCTGGCGGGCGAGGCCGAGGGCGCGGGCAATCTGCGCCACCGACATGTCGCCGCGCCTCGCCGCGGCCAGCACCTGCCAGCGCGCGCTTGTCTGTCCCGCGGGCTTTGCCAGCTGGTCTCCCGCCGCCGTCAGATGGCCGGCGAGACGAAGGGCGGTGATCGCGAAAGCGGAAAAGGCATTCCCCTCCATCGTTCGCTCCGGCCGATTTTGTTTGACAACATGTTGTCGATTATGTATCTCATCCATAGTGACAACATATTGTCATATCGAAGCGTTGAAGTCAACAGCGAGGGAGGCGAGCGCCATGAAGAAGACCTACAAGGGAAGCTGCCATTGCGGCAAAGTGCACTACGAGGTCGATATGGATCTCGAAGAAGGCACCGGCCGCTGCAATTGCTCGATCTGCGCCAAGCGGCGTTATTGGGGCGCCAACGTCAAGCCGGAAGATTTCCGGCTGATGTGCGACGAGGCTGAGACATCGGACTACCAGTTCAACACGATGAGCGGCCATCACCGCTTCTGCCGCACCTGCGGCGTGCCGGCCTACGGCAACGGTTATGTCGAGGCGATCGGCGGCGCCTATGTCTCGATCAACATCGCCTGCCTCGACGACATCACCCCTGAGGAACTGGCAGCCTTATCAGTCCGTTATTACGACGGCAGGCACGATGCCTGGTGGAACGAGCCTGAAGTGACGAGTTATCTCTGAAGCAATTCAGCAAATTGCGTGGCGGTTGTCGGATCGTCTTCCTCTCGTTCGTCCTCTGGCCGTCGTGGAAAAGGAGAACGATCGTGAAAGACGAAGCCAATGCCAGGCATGAAGAAGAGGCGATCATCGCCATGCTGATGATGCGGGCCAAGGCGCTCGGTGAAAAGAACGCCGAAGAGGCGCTTTCCTATGAGGCCGAGGATTCCGTCGAGTTTTCGCTGGCGCCGCCGCTCGTCATCAATGGCAAGGACGAGGCCGGCGTGCAGGCCTGGTTCGATACCTGGGAAGGCCCGATCGGTGGCGAAGTGCGCGATGCCAGGTTGACGGTCGGCGGCGATGTCGCCTTCTGGAGCGGTCTGACGCGCATGACCGGCACCAAGACCGATGGCACGGAGGTCGATCTCTGGTTCCGCCAGACCCTCGGCCTCGTCAAGCGGGATGGCCGCTGGCTGGTCGTCCATCAGCACGCTTCCGTCCCCTTCGCCATGGATGGCAGCGGCCGTGCGCTGCTCGATCTGAAGCCGGAAAGTGCAGGCCCTGCGGAATAATTCCGTCGTCTTCCAAGCATGCCGCGCAGACCGTGCAGCGGTTCTGCGGCAAAGACATGCGTCAAAAACAAAGACTTAAAGCGCGTGCACGGATCTCAAGGATAGTGGCGCCGCTTTGGAGCATAAGAACTTTCTTTTAATCAAATTTTGCAAGCATGAATATTGGGGGGCCTTCAGTTTCTGCTGGATGACGGTTGTTTAAACGCGCCGGCGAATTGGACTTGAGGCATGCGCCAGTACAGCAGCGAAGGCGAGCGGGAACATGCTTTTCAAGTCTACGACAGGTCGCAATCTTTTCTCTGTGGCGGCCTGCGGCGTCATTGCCGTTATTGTCGCTTCGGGGGCCATTTTCTATCGGTCCTATACTGAAATTCGCAGCGGCAGCATCGAACAGATGCGCCAGATCGCGACGGCTGAGGCGCTGAAAGTCGAAAAGAATATCGGCGGCACCGTGCATATCGTGGACGGGCTGAACGCCGTGCTGACGACGATGAAGGAAATGGGCGACACCGATCGTGCCAAGGCGGACAAGGTCTTGCACAACATGCTGCAAGCCAATCCCCCGGTCCTTGGGATTTGGACCGGATGGGAGCCCAATGCTTTCGACGGCAAGGACAAGGATTACGTCGGCAAGGAAGGACACGACACGACGGGGCGCTATGTGCCCTATTGGGTGCGCAGCGGCGGCCAGATCACCCATACGGCTTTGACGGATTACACCATCGCCGGAGCGGGCGACTATTATCAATTGCCGTTCACGCAGCGCAAAACCGTGATCATCGAGCCTTATTCTTATGCGATCGATGGAAAAGACGTTTTGATGACCTCCGTCACCGAGCCGGTTGTGATCGACGGCAAAGCCGTCGGCGTTGCCGGCCTTGACCTTTCGCTTCAGGACACCGCCAAGGCGCTGTCAGCCAGCCGACCGATGGGAGCGGGTTTTCTTGGCCTGGTCACCAGTGCCGGCAAGATCGTCAGTCACCCGGATGCAAGCCTCATCGGCAAAAGCCTGTCCGAGACCGGCACGAAAACTGCGGATTGGGACCATCTCATCGCCAATCCCGGTGCTGAGCGTGAAGTGACCAATGAGGACGGCAGCGTCTCCCTGGCGATTGCCACCGCCGTCAAGCTTGCCGAGGGCTCCAATTGGTATGCGGTCGTTTCGGTCCCGAAGGCGACACTCTTCGCACCGCTCTATGCGGTGGTGCGGGATGCCATCGTCGCGACGAGCCTGGCGGCGGTGCTGCTGGGCCTTGCCGGATGGTTGATCGCACGCCGGTTCGTCGGCCGGATTTCCGGCGTCATCGCCGAGACTGCCGCGATCGCCGCGGGCAAACTCGATGTGACCCTCAAGGACGGCGAGGCGAAGGACGAAATCGGCGATCTCTCCCGCTCGCTGAAGGCGCTGTTGGAGAGCAACCGCGACAGGGCGCGTCTGGAAGCCGAGGCGGAAGAAAACCGCGCGCTGCAGGAACGAGAGCGCGCCGAGCGCGCCCGGATCGATCAGGCCCAGGAAGCGGACGTCAAATTCGCCGTCGGTGAATTGGCGCTGGGGCTTGCCAAGCTTGCCGAAGGCGACATGACGAGCGCGCTCGAGCATCCTTTCGCGGCGACGCTTGACGAGACCCGCATCAATTTCAACGAGTCGGTCGTCAAGCTGCGTTCGGCGCTGGTATCGTTCTCGCAAAATGCCGAGGTCATCCAAAGCGGCACCGAGGAGATCCGTTCTGCGGCCGACGATCTGGCGCGCCGGACGGAACAGCAGGCTGCCTCCGTCGAGCAAACGGCCGCAGCGCTTGAGCAGATTACGACATCCGTCAAGGATTCGACGGCGCGTGCCGAAGAAGCCGGGTCGATGGTTGTTCGCACGAAGGAAAATGCCGAACGGTCCGGCCAGATCGTGCAGCGGGCTGTCGAAGCGATGAACGACATCGAACAGTCCTCCAAGTCGATCTCCAATATCATCGGCGTCATCGATGAGATCGCCTTCCAGACAAATCTGCTTGCGCTGAACGCCGGCGTCGAGGCCGCGCGCGCCGGTGAAGCGGGCAAGGGCTTCGCGGTCGTCGCTCAGGAGGTCCGGGAGCTGGCGCAGCGCTCGGCCGGCGCGGCCAAGGAGATCAAGGCGCTGATCAGCGCCTCAGGCGGCCAGGTGCGGCATGGCGTTGCCCTGGTGCGTGAGACCGGCGATGCCTTGGACGGGATTGTTGAGGAGGTGCAGCAGATCGACCGCAATGTCCACGCGATCGTTCAATCCGCGCGCGAGCAGTCGACCGGCCTTCAGGAAATCAATACCGCCGTCAATCAGATGGATCAGGCGACGCAGAAAAATGCGGCGATGGTCGAGGAGTCGAATGCGGCAGCCCACACGCTTGCGACCGAGGTCTCCGCCCTGTCCGGACGGTTGGGCCAGTTCCGCCTCGATACGGGCACGGGCATGACGTCGGCGCTATCGCGCTCGAACGCACCGCGTCCGCTCACCGCGCCGAAAATCGTCTCGTCGCATGCGACGATCCCGGTTCCCTCGCCGGCCCGTGCCTTGAAGAAGACGCTGGCGGCCGCGCTTGGCGGCGGTTCAAAGGCGACCGCTCCGGCCGATCACGGCTGGGAGGATTTCTGACCCGATCCGTTCAACGGAACGGTGACGAATGCCCTCCATGGGTGATTACGGCGGCCGTCCTCAGGCCGCCGCTTTCCGCCGCCCGGCGCGAAGCCCCAGCAGTCCGGCACCCATCAACAGCAGAATTACAGTCGCATAGATATCTGTCGTCAGCGCATAACCGGCCGATTTCGCCAGGAACCCGGCAAGGATCGCCGGCAGGCTGAAGGCGAGATAGCTCTGAACGTAGAAGGCCGACAGCAGCCCGGCCCGTTCATCCGCCTTGGCGAGCGGCATGATGGTGCCGATCGAGCCAAGGAAATTGGTGCCGAAACCGGCGCCGGTGAAGACCGTGCCGATGAGCAGCAGCGGCACATTGGCGAGATGCACGCCGGCAACGACCGTCAGAATACCGAGCGTCTTGGCCGACACGCCGAAACCGAGATTGGCCGAGGCCGACTTGCCGCGCCTGAGATAGACGGTGATCGCTCCGCTCGCCATCAGCGCAGTCACGACGGCCCCGCCGGTCAGCGGCGCGCTGCTGCCGGTGGTGCTGGCGACCAGCGACGGGACCAGCGAAAGATAGAAGCCGGCGAGCGTCCAGTTGGCGATGTTGATCGGCGTCACCAGCGACAGCGGCCGCTTCGCCTGCGCGGGGATGGCGACTCTCGGGATCAGCGAGCCGAGCGCGCCCGGCCGAGTGCCGCCGGTCTCGTGCGTCAGCCAGATCGCGGCCGCCAGCAGCGTGAAGGCGAGAAGCAGCAGCGCGTAGGTCAGATGCATCGGGAAGGGGCCGTATTGGATCAGGGCGCTGGTGCCGACTGCCCCCACCGCCATGCCGCAAAGCGGTGCGATCGAATTGACGATCTGCCCCTTTGCCCGGTCGACATCGACGAGCGCGGCGCCGAGCGAGGCGCCGGCGATCCCGGTCGCAATACCCTGGACGATCCGTGCCGCAATCAGCCAGCCGGGGCCGCTGGCGACAACGAAGAGACCCATGGCGATGATTTCGAGGACCAGGGCGAAAAAGATCACCGGCTTGCGGCCGAGATGGTCGGAGATCGAACCGGCGGTCAGCAGTGCTGCCAGCAGCGCAAAGGCGTAGACGGCGAAGACCACCGTGATCAGCACTGGCGAGAGCGAGAAGTTTTCCTGATAGATCCGGTAGAGCGGCGTCGGCGCAGCGGAGGCGCCGAAAAAAGTGGCGAGCGTCAGCGCATGGAAACCGATCGAGGGGTGCGGCGCATTCTCGGTGGATTTGGCTGCGGCGACCATGTATAAACCCTCTTAAAGCTAAACCGTTGCGTTAGCTCCATGTAGGGTGAATGCATCGTAAAGGCAAATTCTTTGCGTTTATGGTTCTGTCAAAGATTTTGAACCATCAATGTGTAATGCATGTCGCCCGGAAGGTTCCGGGGATAGAAGGTCGGATGCAGGCATGGCAGTGAAAGAGAATCTCCGGCCGGGCGGCAGAAGCGCCCGGGTTCAGGCATCGGTGCACAAGGCAGCCCGCGATCTGTTGGCCCAGATGAACCGCGCCGAGGTGACGATCCCGCTGATCGCCGCCAGCGCGGGTGTGACGCCGTCGACCATCTATCGCCGCTGGGGCGACCTGCAGGAGCTTCTTGCCGATGTCGCCGTCGAGCGGCTGCGGCCGGATATGCAGCCGGTCGATGCCGGCAGCGGCAAGGCTGATCTTCAAGCCTGGGCCGAGCAATATGCCGAGGAAATGTCTTCCGGGCCGGGCCGCGAGATGATCCGCGACGTGCTGGCGGCCCAAGCCGGCGCCAATGCCTGCAAATGCTGCGAATACACCCGCCAGCAAATCGTCGTCATCGCCGAGAGGGCAAAGGCCCGCGGCGAGGTCTTTCCGGATGTCGACCGCGTTATGGACGAGGTCGTGGCGCCGATTATGTACCGCATCCTGTTCGGCGAGGTGCCGGATGCGGCGCGCGTGCGCGATCTGGTTTCGCGCGTCATGACCACGACGGATTGAGCCTGCGTTTACTCCGCAGCCGCGCGCTTGAGGCCGGAAATCTGGGTGATATAGGCGCGGAGTGCCGCCGGCCGCACCGGCTTGTGCTGGACGGCGATGCCGTATCGCTCGGCCTCGCTGCGCACTTCGGGCGTGCGGTCGGCGGTAACCAGCAAAGCGGGGATATCGGCGCCGAACTGCCGGCGCAGATGCAGGATCGCGGCGATGCCGGTGCCGTCGTCGAGATGGTAGTCGGCGATGGCGAGATCCGGCGGCCCGTCACGGCCGTCGCCTGATATCACCTCGGCGAGGCTATCGAGCGCCTTGACCTCGCAGCCCCAGCCGCTGAGCAGCAGCCGCATGCCTTCGAGGATCTTCGGCTCGTTGTCGATGCAGAGGATCTTCAGCCCCTTGAGCGGCTGCCCCGGCCGCTCAGTGGGTGTGACGGCCGCCGCCGCCTCGGCCGGGCGCGAGATGTCGAGCGGCATGGCGATGCGGAATTCCGTGCCCCTGCCATGCGTCGAGTTGAGCTCCACCGGATGGTTGAGCACCCGGGCGATGCGGTCGACGATCGACAGGCCGAGTCCGAGGCCGGAGGCGGTTTTCGCCCCTTCGTCCAGCCGGGCGAACTCCTTGAACACCGTGCGGAATTTCGACGGCGGAATGCCGATGCCGGAATCGATCACCTGGATGATCACCTGGTTGCCGCGCCGCCGCGCGCCGACCAGCACCTTGCCGGTGATCGTATATTTGATCGCGTTGGAAACGAGGTTCTGCACCAGCCGGCGCAGAAGATTGGGGTCGGAACGCACCCTGAGCGACGTCGGCATGACCACCAGCTTCAGCTGTTTTTCCCGGGCGATCGGCGCGAAATCGGTCTCGATCCGCTCCAACAGGTCGGAAAGTGCAACGGCCGCGAGCCGCGGCCGCATCGCACCGGTATCGAGCCTGGAGATATCGAGCACCGCGCCGAGAATGGTTTCGACCGATTCCAGCGCCGAATCGATATTGCGCACGATCGGGCTGTTGTCGGATTGCGCCATGCGCTCGACCAGTGCCGAGGAATAGAGCCTGGCGGCGTTCAGCGGCTGCAGGATATCGTGGCCGGCGGCGGCGAAAAAGCGGGTCTTGCCGATATTCGCCTCGTCGGCAGCGGCCCGCGCCTCGGCGAGTTCGTGATTGACGCGGGTCAGCTCGGCCGTGCGTTCGGCAACGCGCTGCTCCAATGTCTCATTTGCCTGTTTCAGCGCCTGGTCGGCGCTGACGCGCTGGGTGATATCGGTGAAGGTGGCGACGATGCCCTTGTCGGGCATGGCGTTGGAGCGCACCTCGATGATCCGCTCGCCGCCGCTGAGCACCAGCGCGAAAGGTTTGTCGAGCGTCAGGAAATGCCGCACCGTCTGATTGAGATCGCCGGGCGCGATGTCGCCGCGCTCACTCAGCGTGGTGACGATGTCGGCGAGGGGAAAGCCGACCTGACCGGCACTTTCCGGCAGGTCGAGCAATTGCCGGAAGCGCCGGTTCCAGATGGTCAGCCGATTGGAACTGTCGAACACCGCAATGCCCTGGTCCATCTGCGAAAGCGCGGTCTGCAGCATGTCCTGGTTATATTGCAGCGCCTCGCTCGCTTGGTCGAGCAGCCAGGCGGTGTCGGACGAGGCATCCTCGATTTTCTGCAGGATCAGCGACAGCACCAGCCGGGCCGAGGACGAGCCGATGGCGCTGCCGAGCAGCTGTTCGCTGAAATGGATCAGCGCCATGTCGGCCGGCTGATCGTCCTCCAGCTTACGGCCGGAGCTTTGCTCGTAAGTCGTCAGCGAGCGCTGCATCCGCTCTTCGCCGAGATAACGCGAGATCGCCGCCTTGAGATCGCCGACGCTGATGCGGGTCTTCCAGCCGCGGGTGGCGAATTGCGAGCGAGAATGGCGTTTGACGAAGATGCCGGCCTGGATGCGTTCGAGCGGCCTGGCATTGCGGGTGAGCGAGCCGACGATGAAGAAGGCGGTGTTGACGAGCAGGCTCATGACGGTCGCATTGACCAGCGGATCGGCGTCGGGCGCGGCAAACAGCGTCGTGCCCGGAAAGATGAAGCCGAGCACGGCGCTTGCCACATAGGAATAATCGGGCCCGCCGAGCGAGGGCAGGAACAGCAGGTAGACCCAGATGATGAAGCCGGAGGAAAGCCCGAGGATGGCGCCGCGTGCATTCGCCCTCCGCCAGATCAGCCCACCGAACAGCGCCGGGGCGATCTGGGCGATGGCGGCAAAGGAGAGAAGGCCGATCGAGGCAAGGCCGGCGGTGCTGTCGGTCGAGCGGTAATAGGCGTAGCCGAACAACAGCACGGCAAAAATGGCGCTGCGGCGGATGTTGAGCAGCGTCTTGGCGAAATTGTCGCGCTGGCTGGCGCGGCCGGCAAGTTTGCGCCTCAGGAAGATGGGCATGATGATGTCGTTCGACACCATGATCGACAGCGCCACGGAATCGACGATCACCATCGCCGTTGCGGCGGAGAAGCCGCCGATGAAGGTGATCAGCGACACCACAGGCATCTCACCGGCGAGCGGCAGCGACAGCATGTAGAAATCGGCATTGCCGGCACCGCCGAAGGTCAGCAGCCCGCCGATCGCCACCGGCAGCACGAAGAGATTGATCGCGATGAGATAGGTGGGAAACAGGAAGCCTGCGAGTTTCAGCTGTTTCGGCGTCCGGTTTTCGACGACCGTCACATGGAATTGCCGCGGCAGCAGGATGATCGCGAAGGCCGACAACAGGATCAGCGTCATCCAGCGGCTGATCGGCGTGTGGTAGCTCAGCGCCGACATGACAAGGCCGTTGTCGACCGTCTTCTGCCAGAGATCGGTCGGGCCGTCGAAGAGAAACCAGATGACGCAGATGCCGGCCGTCAGGAAGGCGACGAGCTTGACCACGGATTCCATCGAGACGGCAAGGATGAGGCCGTCCTGGTGCTCCGTCGCATCGGTATGCCGCGTGCCGAACATGATGGCGAAGCAGGCAAGCACCAGCGTCGCAACCAGCGGCAGGTCGAGGAAGTAGAGATTGCCGCTGCCGATGCCGTAGTCGGACGGGTTGACCATGGCGCTGACGGTGCTGGAGATCGCCTTCAGCTGCAGCGCGATATAGGGAATGGTGCCGATCAGCGAGATCAGCGCGACGATCGTTGCGACCGTCGGGTTTTTGCCGTAGCGCGCGGCGACGAAATCAGCAACCGAGGTGAGTTTCTCCGCCTTGGCGAGCTCGATGATCCGGCGAAGCAGCGGCATGCCGAGCGTGAAGACCAGAATGGGGCCGATATAGATGCCGGCAAATTCCAGGCCGCGCTGGGCGGCAAGCCCGACGCTGCCGAAATAGGTCCAGGAGGTGCAGTAGATCGCCAGGCTCAGCGCATAGACCACCGGCCATCCGCCTTCGAGCCCACCCGGGCCGCGCTTCTTGCGGTCGCCATAGCTTGCCACGGCGAAAAGCAGGAGCAGATAGCCGAAGGCAGACGCGAATATGACCCAGCCTGGAAGCATTGACCCTCCGCCGGCGGAAACCCGCCGGGACCTCCCGCAACCCGTTCAGCTTAAGTCATTTCAGAGGCGTTGAAAATTCCCGCCCGTCTAGGCCTTAAGTCAAAGACCGCCGGGGGTATCGCCAAATAATTGCGATTGCCGATTGATTAATCGCAATGAAGATGTAGCTAATGAAATCCATCGCATACTCTCTGAAATGGATCGAAGGGAGACGGATCCGATGCTCAACGAATTCAAGGCCTTTATCGCCCGTGGCAATGTCATGGATCTTGCCGTCGGCGTCATCATCGGCGGCGCCTTCGGCGGCATCGTCAAATCTCTGGTCGACGACCTGATCATGCCGATCGTCGGCGCCATTTTCGGCGGCTTCGATTTCTCGAATTACTTCCTGCCGCTCTCCTCGGCCGTCAACGCGCCGACACTGGCCGCTGCCCGCGCGCAAGGGGCGGTGTTTGCCTATGGCAGCTTCCTCACCGTGCTCATCAACTTCCTGATCCTTGCCTGGATCATCTTCCTGATGGTCAAGGGCGTGAACTATCTGCGCCTGCAGGTCGAGCGCCAGGAAAAGGCCGCACCGGAAGAACTGCCCCCGCCGCCGGCCGATGTTCAGCTGCTGACGGAGATTCGCGATCTGCTGGCCACACGTCCGACGGCCTGAGCGAGGCTGCAGGCTGCCCCTCACCCTAACCCTCTCCCCGTAAACGGGGCGAGGGGACGTGCCCTGCGAAACGTTGGCGAGGAACGGAGAGGTTGCGACTTGCCCTTCGCCCCGCAAGCGGGGAGAAGGTGCCGGCAGGCGGATGATGGGCAAGCGTCGATCTCCGGGGCTGCCTCACCCGCCCGCCCATTCATCACGAAAATCGATATGGCATCACTGGATATCATGGGATTTGCCGGCGCAAATCCACTATGAATGCGGAAACCGGAGATATGCATGTCGATCGTGAAGAGCCTCAGCCCGCGCGCCATGGCGGCGCCAGAAAGCGGGATCGTCGAAGTCGTCAATTATGCCCGCGGCCGCGAAGGCCTGTTGCCGCTCTGGGTGGGTGAAGGCGACCTGCCGACGCCCGATTTCATTAGCAGGGCGGCGATGGACGCGCTTGCTTCAGGCGAGACCTTCTACACCTGGCAGCGCGGCATTCCGGAGCTTCGCCAGGCGCTTTCGGATTATTACAGCAGACATTTCGGAATCCGGCTTCCGGTCGAGCATTTCTATGTCACCGGTTCCGGCATGCAGGCGATCCAGATCGCCGTGCAGACGCTGACCTCGCCGGATGATGAACTGGTTTACCTCACCCCCGCCTGGCCGAATATCGCCGCCGCCCTCGAAATCGCGGGCGCGCGCTCCGTCGGCGTCGAGCTGCAGTTCGAAGGCGGGAAATGGGCGGTCGATCTCGACCGCGTCGAAGCCGCCATCACGCCGAAAACCAGGGGCATCTTTATCAACACGCCGTCGAACCCGACGGGCTGGACGGCGACGAAGAAGGATCTTGCCGACATCCTGGCGCTGGCCCGCCGGCACGATCTCTGGATCATGGCCGATGAAATCTACGCGCTCTATTATTTTGCCGGCGGCCGGGCGCCGTCTTTCCTCGATGTGATGGAGCCGGACGACAAGATCATTTTCGTCAACTCCTTCTCGAAGAACTGGTCGATGACCGGCTGGCGCGTCGGCTGGATCGTCGCGCCGCCCGAGATGGGTCAGGTGCTCGAAAACCTCATCCAGTATTCGACCTCGGGCGTCGCGCAGTTCATGCAGAAGGGCGCCGTTGCAGCCCTTGATCAGGGCGACGATTTCGTTGCCGCCAATATCGCCAAGGCGGCCCGGTCCCGCGATATTCTCTGCGATGCGCTTGTCGCCACCAACCGCGTCGAGACGCTGAAGCCGGACGGCGCGCTTTATGCCTTCCTGAAGATCGACGGCGTCACCGACAGCCGCAGCGCCGCCATCGACATCGTCGACAAGACAGGCGTCGGCCTTGCCCCCGGAACCGCCTTCGGCGCCGGCGGCGAACTCTTCCTGCGCGCCTGTTTCCTGCGCGATCCCGCCCAGGTGGCGGTCGCGGCCGAACGTCTCTGCGACTATATCCTCAGGCGCTGAGAAGCGGCTCGGTCGGGTGATTTCGTGCCGGAATCGCCCGATCGATAAAACTTGAGCAAAGCCCGAAATCGGCCTCTAACCACAAGTCCAAACATACCGGTTCAAAGGGCCTGGAACGGCCATTCGATAAGAAAATTGGAAAGAAAAACCGGGCCTGATGCCCCTGCTATAAAACAAAGCAGGGATGCGGGACATGGCGGTTTTGGTGACGGGCGGCGCCGGATATATTGGCAGTCACATGGTTTGGGCGCTGCTCGATGCGGGTGAGGATGTGGTCGTGCTCGACCGTCTCTCCACGGGCTTTCGCTGGGCCGTGGCGCCGGCGGCGCGTTTCTATCTCGGCGACGTCGCCGATCCCGACGTCTTGAAGAAGATCTTCATCGAAAACGACATCGAAGCGATCATTCATTTCGCCGGCTCCGCCGTCGTGCCGGTCTCGGTCGCCGATCCGCTCTCCTATTACGACAACAATTCAGGCAAGACCCGGGCGCTGCTCTCCGCGTCGGTCGAAGCCGGCATCCGCAACTTCGTCTTCTCGTCGACCGCGGCCGTCTACGGTCAGCAAAAGACCGACCTGCCGGTGAAGGAGACCGCCTCCCTCAATCCGGAAAATCCCTACGGCCAGTCGAAGCTGATGACCGAATTCATGCTGCGCGATGCCGCTAGCGCCTATGATTTCAACTATGTCGCGCTTCGCTACTTCAACGTCGCCGGCGCCGATCCCGACCACCGCGCCGGCCAGTCGACCTCAGGCGCCACCCACCTCATCAAGGTTGCCTGCGAGGCAGCACTCGGCAGGCGCGACAGCGTCAGCGTCTATGGTGTCGATTATCCCACCCATGACGGCACCGGCGTGCGCGACTACATCCATGTCACCGATGTTGTCGATGCGCATCTGAAGGCGCTGCAGCACCTGCGCCGGGGCAAGGGCTCGCTCGTTGCCAATTGCGGTTATGGCAGCGGCTATTCCGTGCTCGACGTGCTGAACATGGTCACCCGCCTGCACGGACATTCCTTCAAGATCCACATGGCGCCGCGCCGCGCAGGCGATTCCGCCAGCGTCGTCGCCGACGCTTCGCTCGCCCGGCAGGTGCTCGAGTGGAAGCCCAGGCACGATTCGCTGGAAACCATCGTCCAGAGCTCGCTCGATTGGGAACTCTTCCTAGCGAACAGAAACGTCGACGACCTGCACAGCATCCACCGGGCGCTGGCAGCCGCGTCGTTCTAGACCGGCGTCGGACCGTTACCGCCCCATGCCTCGCATGCCGTCACGTGAATAAGGAATGATCAAGCTTTCTCTGGCCGGCTCTGGCCGACGGAAAAGGGAAGATGAAGAAGTTTCTGGCCTCATTGCAGCTGCAAAAAGACAATCCGACGCTTCTGACGGCGCAGTTTCGGGCTCTGTCGTCGCAGATCCCCATTCTCTATGTTCTCCTGGTCATCAACGCCCTTGCGGTGGCAATCACCCACCTTGAATCCGCCCCGCTCTGGCTCTCGCTCTATATCCCCGTCGCCCTGAGCATCGTCTGTGTCTTCCGACTCTGCTGGTGGGAGATCAGGGGCAAGGAGAACGTCACGGCCGAGCGCGCCTACCGGCTGATGAAGATCACCATATCGGGTGCCGCCATCCTCACGATCGCTTTCGGCGGCTGGGCGATCGCGCTTTACCAGTATGGCGATGCGTCCCAACAGGGCCAGATCGCCTATTTCCTCGTCGTCACCGGCATTTCCTGCATCTTTTGCCTGATGCATCTGCCGATGGCGGCGGCGCTGACCACGGTCATCACCTTCTCGGCCATGATCGCGACCTTCATGTTCTCGGGCAATCCCGTTTTCGTCGCGACGGCCGTCAGCGGCCTCTTCCTGATCCTGCCCTTCCTCAGGGTGATCGACAGCTATTTCCAGAATTTCGTCGGCCTGGTGCAATTGACCGAGGAACTGAAGCAGAAGCGGGCGGAAGCCGAGGAGCTCAACCTTGTCAACAGCCGCAACGCGCTGCAGGACCAGCTGACGGGCCTTGCCAACCGCCGCAGCTTCTTTCTCTCGCTCGAAAAACGGTTGCAGAAGGATCCGTCCGCGCCGCCTGTTCTCGGCATTCTCGATCTCGACGGCTTCAAGCCCGTCAACGATGTCTTCGGCCATGCCGCCGGCGATCTGGTGCTCAAGGAGACGGCCCGCCGCTTCGCCGCACTGGTCGGCGAAGCGGGCATCGTCTCCCGCCTCGGCGGCGACGAGTTCGGCATCATTTTCCCCTGTTCGATGACACGCCAGGCGATTGCCGATCTCGGCCAGGCGCTCTGCGCCGCGGTCCGCGACCCTTACGAAATCCCCGACGGTTCGGTCCGCGTTTTCGGCTCCTGCGGCATCGTCTATCCCGAGATCGGCAGATACACCGCCGAGGATCTCTACGAGAAAGCCGATTTTGCCCTCTACCAGGTCAAGAGCAAGCGCAGCAGCGGCGTCGAATTCTTCTCGGCCGAGCACGAGAAGATCCTGACCCAGCGCCACCTGATCGAACTCGAGCTGCAGGCGAATGATTTTGCCAGCGAATTGAAACTCGAATATCAGCCGATCGTCGAATTGAAGAGCGGCCGCGTCGTCGGCTACGAGGCGCTTGCCCGCTGGGACAGCGCCCGCTTCGGCCGCATTAGCCCCGAAGCTTTCATTCCCGCGGCCGAGCGCACCGCCGTCATCGGCCGGATGACGCGCATCCTTTTTGCCAAGGCGCTCGAAGCGCTGGCAATCATTCCCCGCCACCTCAAGCTCTCCTTCAATCTCTCGGCGCGTGATATTTGCGACCATGAGACATCGATGGCGCTGCTAGGCATGATCACTCGCTCCGGCATCGATCCCCGGCGCATCGAATTCGAGATCACCGAGACCGCACTGCTCTCCGATTTCGACACCGCCGACAAGGTCATCACCATGCTGCGCTCGGCCGGCATCTCCATCGCGCTCGACGATTTCGGCACCGGCTATTCGAGCCTCAGCCATATTCACCGTCTCGGCTTCGACAAGCTGAAGATCGACAAGGCCTTCGTGATGAATTTCGATCGCGACGCCCGTTGCATGAACATCACCCGCTCGGTCGCCAATCTTTGCCAGAATCTCGGCATCGCCTCCGTTGCCGAAGGCGTCGAAAGCGAAGGGGTCGCCGAGGGATTGAAGGCGATGGGCGTTCGCCTGGCGCAGGGCTATCATTTCTCGCGGCCGCTGCCGCTGGAGCTTGCCATCGACTACGCCGCCCGCTGCGAAGCCGAAGCCATCGCCCGCAATTCGCTATCGGCCTGAGCGATCGATCTCGCCTGCTGTAAATCGACTGGAGCGACGCTGCATCGTCGTCTATTCATGGTTACGAGCCTTTCCCGAGCAGAATGCTTCAATCGGATCAGGAAGGCTCAGCAGCGGAGGTAAACCATGCAGGACGGCGAAGTCATCATCGAACAGCGGGGCACTGCCGGCATCATCCGGCTCAACCGGCCACGGGCGCTGAACAGCCTGACGCTGCCGATGATCCGGGCGATCACCGAGGCCCTTGATGGCTTTGCCGCAGATGCCGCGGTGGCGAGCGTCGTGGTGGCGGGGGAGGGCGAACGCGGCTTCTGCGCCGGCGGCGACATCCGCGCCCTGCATGAAAGTGCGCGCGCCGGCGATGGGCTCGCAGGCGCCTTCTGGCGCGAGGAATTCCGCCTCAACCATCAGATCGCCATCTACCCCAAACCCTATGTCGCGCTGATGGACGGCATCACCATGGGCGGCGGCGTCGGCCTGTCGTCGCACGGCCGCCACCGCATCGTCACCGAGCGCACCCGGCTTGCCATGCCCGAAACCGGCATCGGCTACGTCCCCGATGTCGGCGCCACCTGGCTGCTGCCGAAGGCCCCGGGCGAAGCCGGAACATGGCTCGGGCTAACCGGGCTCGATATTGGTGCGGCCGACGCGATCCATGCCGGGCTTGCCGACCGTCAGATCGCTTCGGCGCGGCTCGGCTCGGTGATCGAGGCGCTGTCGGCCTTGCCGCGCGGCAGCGCGTCCAGCGATGCCGATGCCCTCTTGCAGGGGCTTGCTGAGCCTGCGGGAGAAAGCCGGCTCAGGCAGAATGCCGCGATGATCGATCGCACCTTTCGTTTCGACAGTGTCGAGGAAATCCTGGCAGCGCTTGCCGGGGAAGAGGGCGACTTCGCCGCCGAGACCCGCCGGGTGCTGTCGACCCGTTCGCCGACCAGCCTGAAGCTCGCTTTGGCGCTGCTCAGAGCCGGCCGCCGCAGCGCCTCGCTTGCCGAATGCCTCGGCCGCGAACTTGGCGCCTGCCTGCAGATGCTCGATAATCCGGATTTCTTCGAGGGCATCCGCGCCGCCGTCATCGACAAGGACCGCAATCCGAAATGGTCGCCGGCAAGTGTCGAGGCCGTGGAGACGGCAATGGTCGAGCGATTCCTGAAACCGGCCGAGCCGCCGCTATCACTCTGACTTCGTCTGTTTATCGCCACATGCCGCGCATGCGGGCGCCGACATCGATGCGCACCTGCCGCGCCTGCGCTTGCGCCGCCGCCTCGGACTTCACCTGCGGCCAGCTACAGGCTTCGAAGAACTGCAGCAGCGTCGCCGGAATGAAGCGGCTGCGCGAGGCATAGACGTGCCGGTCGCCCTGCGCATTCTGCCCATAGGTGAAGAAGCGCTGCGGCACCACAAGGTCGAGACCGTCGCGGGCGCGGGTCATCGCCACATAGAGCAGCCGGCGTTCCTCCTCGATTTCGGCGCTGGCGCCGACGGCAAGATCGCTCGGAATGCAGCCGTCGACGACGTTCAGCATGAAGACCCTTGTCCATTCCTGGCCCTTGGCGGAATGGATTGTGGAAAGAATGAGGTAATCCTCGTCAAGCAGCGGCACGCCGGCCTGGTCGCTGGTCGCATCCGGCGGATCGAGGGTGAGTTCGGTGAGGAAACGCTCGCGCGAGGCATAACCACTGGCAATCTGCTCGAGCTGCAGCAGATCGGCCTGCCGCGTCGCCGCGTCCTCATGCAGCCGCTCCAGATGCGGCGCATACCATTGCCGCGCCAGCTCGATTTCCGCCGGCCAGCCGGCCTTGCCGGATTTCATCTCCTGCAGCATGGCAACGAAACCAGTCCAGTCCTCGCCGGAGCGCGGCGGCGCCGGCATGGCGGCCAGCGCCGTGATCGGGCTCGCATCCTCGGCCATCAGGTCGAGCGCCTTCTGCGCCGTCGACGGCCCGACGCCCGGCAGGATCTGCATCAGCCGGAAGCCTGCCACCCGGTCGCGCGGGTTCTGTGCGAAGCGCAGCGCCGCCAGCATGTCCTTGACATGGGCGCTGTCGAGAAATTTCAGCCCGCCGAACTTGACGAAAGGAATGTTGCGCCGGGTCAGCTCGACCTCCAGCGGTCCACTGTGATGCGAGGCGCGGAACAGCACCGCCTGCTGCTTGAGCGTCAGGCCTTCCTCGCGATTGTCGAGCACCATGTCGGCGACATAACGCGCCTGGTCGGCCTCGTCGCGCACGGTGACCAGGCGCGGCCGCTCGGCAGATTGCCGCTCGGTCCACAGGTTCTTGGTGAAGCGCTCCGAGGCGAGATCGATGACGGCATTGGCCGCCGCCAGGATCGGCTGCGTCGAGCGGTAGTTGCGGTCGAGCGTGACGATATTGGCGGCCGGGCTGAAGGCGGCGGGAAAATCGAGAATATTGCGCACCGTCGCCGCACGGAAGGAATAGATCGACTGCGCATCGTCGCCGACGACCGTCAGCCCCTGGCCGCCGGGCTTCAGCGCCATCAGGATCGAGGCCTGCAGCCGGTTGGTGTCCTGATATTCGTCGACCAGCACATGGTCGAAGCGGCTGCCGATATCCTCGGCAATCACGCTTTCGCCGACCATCTGCGCCCAGTAGAGCAGCAGGTCGTCGTAATCGAGCACGTTCTGGCTCTGCTTCGCCTCGACATAACAGGCGAACAGCTCGCGCAGCTGTTTTTCCCAGGTCGCACACCAGGGAAAAGCGTCGCGCAGCACCTGGTCGAGCGCCGTCTCGGAATTCACCGCTCGGGAATAGATCGCAAGGCAGGTGCCCTTGGCCGGGAACCGGCTTTCCGTTTTGGAGAAGCCGAGATCGTGCCGGATGAGGTTGATCAGGTCGGCGCTGTCTTCGCGGTCGTGAATGGTGAAATCGGCATCGAGGCCGATCTGCTGCGCATAATCGCGCAACAGCCGCGCGCCGATGCCGTGGAAGGTGCCGGACCAGTTCAGCGCATCGGCCATCACACCGGCATTCGCACCCAGCACATCGCGGCAGATGCGCTCGACGCGCCGCGCCATCTCGGCGGCGGCCCGGCGCGAGAAGGTCATCAGCAGGATGCGGCGCGGATCGGCGCCCTTGACGATCAGATGGGCAACCCGATGCGCCAGCGTATTGGTCTTGCCCGAACCGGCGCCGGCAATGACCAGCAGCGGCCCGGCAATATGGCTGCCGTCGGTGAGCGTGCCATGCTCGACGGCCATGCGCTGCTGGGGATTGAGCTTTTCGAGATACATCCAGCCGTCCGGTCGGGCTCCCGCAGAATCACTGGGGAAGATTAGATGTTCCTTGAATGTTCGCGATTTCAGCCGCTGTCAAGCATTGAGGTGCCCGGGGGGCTTCAATCGGGGAAATCCGGTCCCACCACACGCCGCACCAGCTTCAGACTGCGATCCGGCTGAAGAATATAAGTCTCTTCCACGCGCTGACCGGTCCCGTCGTAGAACTGGTGGTGGACCGCGCTGCCGACCGGCGACTTGGTCAGCTTCGTCCGCGGCTGGCCGCCATAGGTGATGCTGCCGGGAATAGGGTCCAGCGCCGGGCTATCGGCGGAGGAGCAGCCGGCAAGCAAGGCCACGGCAAACAATGCCCCGGGGAATAAGGCGGGCAGCAGCACTTTCATCGTCGTCATCCCTCTGTCGGCTCCAAGCCAGATATGGAAACCGCAGCGGCTTCCGCCAAGGGCAGGCCACACCGGGGCTTGCAGAAATCACGCTCGAATATCGCGCCGAGCCGGTCGCAACGAAAGCCCTGCTGCGGCGTTAACCGAGATCAACCAACCTTAGGAGACGCTGACGTGATCGGGTTTCCCGGCTTCACCGACCATGACGAATCCGGCCGGCAGGGACACGGCGAGGCGGCGACGCGCGCTTCGGTCGAGAGCGCCCTTCATGCCGCCGTCGATCTCGACGCTGAGGAAATCACCGTCGACATGCTGGGCTCCTATGTCATCCTCGACGGTTTCGTGCACCGGCGCGGCGATGTCGAGCGGGCGATCGCAATCGCCGAAAGCATCGTCGGTCAAGGTTATGTGCACTGTCGCCTGTTGCGGCGCTGAGGGAACCAAGTGCCCTTCCGCGGGTTGAAATGCCGGATCGAAACGCTGGAGACCCCTCATGCAGTCGCTTCCTCGCCTCTGGGCACTCACCCTGATATCGGCCGGCGTCTTTGCCGGTTCCGCCTATGCCTCGCTGGAAACCGGCACGAATTATTCCGCACTGCCGAAGGACCAGGTCGCCCTCAACGAATATACCGGCGCCGTCGCCTGCACGCCGGCAGAACCGCAGTATCTCCCCTCCTTCATCCGCGCGGGCGATGGCACGATCATCGGTGTCGGTTATATCGAGGTGGAGAGTGAGGGCGGCGCGGACTGCTGAAATAGTCCTGCTCGAACGAGGCTCGCCTGCGTTCCCGCAGAGGTGACGAGCCTCTGACCATCATCATGATGGCTGGGCGTCTTTTATGAATAGACCTGCCCCATTCACAACGCCCATTGCACCAAAACCCGCCACAAGTTCGATGCAGGGTTAAGTAAATTAAAGCATTGCACCGTTCCGGCACGCTCCGTTTACGGAAATGCCGGCCGAAATACCAGTTCAACGTGGCTGAGCGTGCTTCCGCGTCCTGTCGAACGCTTGGGCGCTCTTAATGCAACTTCAGCTTCGCCTCTTCGGCCGCAGCCAGGAACTCGGCTCGCGCCTCTTCCACGCTCTTGCGCCCGTCAAGCGCTGCCCGGCAGGTGCTGCGCGCCTTGATATAACGCAGCCCGCGCGAGTTCGGCCAGAAATCCGCCAGGCATTTCAGCGCATCGAACGGCCCGCTGACCGTTCGCGCGTCGGCATCTTCGAAACCGACCTTGACCGGGCTGTCCCATTTTTCAGTTGCCATCAATGCTCCTCCACGATTGTCGACAGAAACAAAGGGTGCAGCGCCTCCCTATTCCTCCGTGGAGACGCCGCTATGATAGCATTCTAGCGTGATTTTCACGGCCAACAATGGTGAATCGTTTGTTGCCGGTGAGGCGAAATGTCAGCGTGTGTGAGAGGGGTTCGCCGGCATGCAGGCCGGGATGTTTTTTTAGATAGTCGCAGATAAGTTGTATGGCGCTTGCGCGCTGCTACCGCTACCCAGCTAAGGGGCTCCGACATGGGTTTAGATCGAAAATTGATCCAGGCTGCTTTTCTCTGCGGGGGGCTGGCAATGCCGGCCTTTGCCGGCGGCGCAGAGATATCAGATGAAGACGCTTTGCTCGCGCGTATTTCTACTGAGATTATCCCTAGGATCCAACTGGAATACGTGCAGACCGCCATCGGCCAGTTTACGGCCGCGATGGATATCGCCGCCTTTCGCGCACGACTGATATTAGACGAGGCATTACAGCAATGGTACGTCGAAGGTATATATGATGGAGTTCCTACGAGGGTAACCGCCGACCTGCTTGAACGGTGGGCGTTGTCGCCATCCATGCCCTATTATCTCGAAGCAATCGACATTCCCGATTGCGCTCATGGCAGCGTGCTGCTTCCCAATTGTCGTTAGCCCTCGTCGAGCACGTGCGAGGAGATATCCGATATCTGAGAAAGAAAACTGGTGCTGCCGAGTGGGATTGAACCACCGACCTCACCCTTACCAAGGGTGTGCTCTACCACTGAGCTACGGCAGCAGGACCAGGACCCGTGCGAGCCGGGTGGCTCAAATCGCGGGAACGGGGCGGCTATTGCCACAGCTTGGCGGCAAGCGCAAGCAGCAAATTCCAACTTCGCGTGGATTGGGACGCAAGGGCCTTTTGGATCGGCGCGAATTCGGCTAATCCTGTCACATGAACGACAAGACCGAAACCGGCCAGCAGAGCCGCAAACAGGCGATCGAGGCCCAGGCGAAACTGCGCCGCGAGCGCGCCGCCGAAAAACTCAGAGAAAATCTTTCGAAACGCAAACAGCAGGTGCGCGCCCGCCGCTCGGGCCAAGCCGACGAAACAAATGGACTGCCTGCCGCAAAAATGGACGAATCGTAATGTTCCGTCCGCGGTCAATTGAAGCGTCGCGAAAAATCCCTTAAACACCCCACTCCCTATTCCAAGGCAGTATTTCAGGAAAGGCGGGCGCGGCCCGTAAGCGCACATGGATCGTATCAGAATCGTCGGCGGTAATGAGCTGAATGGCATCATTCCGATTTCCGGCGCCAAGAATGCCGCATTGCCGCTGATGATTGCCTCGCTTCTGACCAGCGATACGCTGACGCTGGAAAACGTGCCGCATCTGGCCGATGTCGAACTCTTGATGCGCATCCTCGGCAATCATGGCGTCGACGTTGCGGTCAACGGCCGCCGTGAGCGCCAGGAAGATTCCTATTCGCGCACGATCCATTTCACCTGCCGCACCATCGTCGATACCACCGCTTCCTATGAGCTGGTCTCGAAGATGCGCGCCTCTTTCTGGGTCATCGGGCCGCTCCTGGCGCGCGAAGGCCATTGCCGGGTGTCGCTGCCGGGCGGCTGCGCCATCGGCACGCGCCCCGTCGATCTCTTCATCGAGGGCCTGACGGCGCTCGGCGCCACCATGGAGATCGATGCCGGTTATATCAACGCCAAGGCGCCGAATGGCGGCCTGATCGGCGCGCGCTACACCTTCCCGAAGGTCTCCGTCGGCGCCACCCATGTGGTGATGATGGCGGCAACGCTTGCCCGCGGCACGACCGTCATCGGCAATGCCGCCCGCGAGCCTGAAGTCGTCGACCTCGCCAACTGCCTGAACGCCATGGGCGCCAAGATCTCCGGCGCCGGCACCGCGACGATCACCATCGAAGGCGTCACCTCGCTTTCCGGCGCCCGCCACCGCGTCCTGCCGGATCGTATCGAGACCGGCACCTATGCCATGGCGGTTGCCATGGCCGGCGGCGACGTCGTGCTCGAAAATACCGATGTGGCGCTGCTCGACACCGCATTGGAAACGCTGCGCCGCGCCGGTGCGGACATCTCCGCGACCAACAACGGCATGCGCGTCAAGCGCAATGGCGCCGGCATCAAGCCGGTCGATATCGTCACCGATCCCTTCCCGGGTTTCCCCACGGATCTGCAGGCGCAGTTCATGGCGCTGATGACCCGCTCTTCCGGCATCTCGCACGTGACCGAGACCATCTTCGAAAACCGCTTCATGCATGTGCAGGAACTGGCCCGCCTCGGCGCCAGGATCACGCTATCCGGCCAGACGGCGAAGATCGAGGGTGTCCAGCGGCTGCGCGGCGCCCCCGTCATGGCGACCGATCTGCGCGCTTCCGTCTCGCTCGTCATCGCCGGCCTGGCCGCCGAGGGCGAAACCACGGTCTCCCGCGTCTATCACCTCGACCGCGGTTTCGAGCGGCTCGAGGAGAAGCTGACCCGCTGCGGCGCCGTCGTCGAGCGCATCAGCGAGTAAGCCGTTCATCCCGGTTGCGTATTTGGCCGCAGCATCTTATTTCCCTTGTCTGACGCATCGCCATTTCGGCGGTGCCTGCTGGGATGAAGCCGAATGACCGAACTGAAGCTTGTAGCGCTCGATGACGAGGATCTTGCGATCATCTCCGCGCATATGCAGGACAGCGTCTTCAAGGTCGGCGATATCGACTGGTCGCCGCGCGACGCGCAGTTCGCCCTTGCCGTCAATCGTTTCGTCTGGGAAGGTGCCGAGCGCAAGCGTAGAGGCTTCGAGCGCCGCCGGGCCGCCCTGGTGTTCAAGCGGGTGCTCGCCGTGCGGTCGCTCGGCATCGACCGCGGCAAACGGGACGAGGTGCTGTCGCTGCTGGCGCTGCGTTTCGAGCAGAAGGGCGAGGGACCGGAGGGTACGATTGAGCTGTCGCTGTCCGGCACCGCCTCGATTGCGCTCGATGTCGAATGTATCGAAGTGCAGCTCGCCGATATCGGCGGCGCCTGGGAGGCCTCCTCCAAGCCTCGCCACCTCTGACGTCTCTGACGCTTGAGGTTTGAACATCGCAGTTTCGAGTTGAGAAGGAATATCGGCCTTGGCAATCTGGCTGGATCAGGCATCGGAAGGTTTCGAGCAGCGTTTTGCCGCCTTTCTGACGACGAAGCGTGAAGTCTCCGAGGATGTGAACGTCGTCGTTCGCGCCATCATCGATGACATCAGGGCCCGCGGCGATGTGGCGCTTGCCGAATATTCGCTGAAGTTCGACGGCATCGATTTCGCCACCGTGCCAATGCGGGTCACGCCGGAAGAGTTCGACGCGGCGATCGAGGCCGTGCCTCCGGAAGTGCTGGGTGCGCTGAAGCTCGCGGCACTGCGCATCGAATCTCATCATCGCCGGCAGCTGCCGAAGGACGATATTTACGAAGACGATCTCGGCGTCGGTCTCGGCTCGCGCTGGACGGCGCTCGAGGCGGTCGGCCTCTATGTTCCGGGCGGCACTGCGAGTTATCCGAGCTCGGTGCTGATGAATGCCGTGCCGGCCAAGGTCGCCGGCGTCGATCGCATCGTCATCGCCGTTCCCGCCACCGGTGGTGCCGTCAACCCGGCGGTGCTTGCCGCCGCCAAGCTTGTCGGTGTGACCGAGGTTTATCGTGTCGGCGGCGCCCAGGCGATCGCGGCTCTTGCCTATGGCACCGAGACGATCGCCCCGGTTGCCAAGATCACCGGTCCCGGCAATGCCTATGTTGCTGCTGCCAAGCGCCATGTCTTCGGCACTGTCGGCATCGATATGATCGCCGGCCCTTCCGAAGTGCTCGTCATTGCCGACAAGGACAACAATCCCGATTGGATCGCCGCCGATCTGCTGGCGCAGGCCGAGCACGATGCCAGCGCCCAGGCAATCCTGATCACCGATAATGCCGAATTCGGCAAGGCCGTGGAGCAGGCGGTCGAGCGCCAGCTAAAGACGCTGAACCGCGCCGAGACCGCCGCGGCAAGCTGGCGCGATTTCGGCGCGGTCATTCTCGTTGCCGATCTGAAGCAGGCCATTCCGCTTGCCAACCGCATCGCCGCCGAGCATCTGGAGCTTGCCGTCGCCGATCCGGATCGGCTGCTCGACGGCATCCGCAATGCCGGCGCGATCTTCATCGGCGCCCATACGCCCGAGGTGATCGGCGATTATGTCGGCGGTTCCAACCATGTGCTGCCGACGGCGCGCTCGGCGCGTTTCTCGTCCGGCCTTTCGGTGCTCGATTTCGTCAAGCGCACCTCGATCCTGCGGCTCGGCCCGCAGCAATTGCGCACCCTCGGCCCGGCGGCGATTGCGCTGGCCGTCTCCGAAGGCCTCGATGCTCATGCGCGATCGGTTGCGATCCGCCTCAACCTCGAAAGGTGAGGGGATGGCGGCGGGCGATTTCCGGCTTTGCGACGTCGTCCTCGACGATACGATCGGCCGTTCGACGCCCGATGTCGAGCATGAACGCGCCGTCGCCATTTTCGACCTGATCGAGGAGAACAGTTTTGCGCCGATCGGCCATGCCGGCGGGCCTTACCGGCTGAACATCTCGCTGGTCGATTCCAAGCTGGTCTTTGCCATCAGGACGGAGGAAGGCATCGACGTCGCCACCCATATCCTGTCGCTCACCCCCTTCCGGCGGATCGTCAAGGATTACTTCATGATCTGCGAGAGCTATTACGAAGCGATCCGTTCGGCCACACCGAGCCGCATCGAGGCGATCGACATGGGCCGGCGCGGCATCCACAATGAAGGTTCGCAGACGCTGAAGGACAGGCTGACCGGCAAGATAGAGGTCGATTTCGACACCGCCCGGCGGCTGTTCACTCTGGTCTGCGTGCTCTACTGGCGCGGGTGACGGCCATGGATCTCGGCGCCGACATCGAGGAGGGAAAGCGGCCGGGCGCCATCCTCTTCATGTGCGGAATGAATGCCATCCGCTCGCCGATGGCCGAAGCGATCGCCCGCAGCATGCTGCCGTCCAATACCTATATCAGGTCGGCCGGCGTGCGCGCCGGCGAGCGCGATCCTTTCGTCGATGTCGTGCTCGACGAGATCGGGCTGTCGCTCGGGCGCCACCTGCCGCAGACGCTGGAAGAGCTCGAGGACGATTATTTCGATCTGATCATCACCCTGTCGCCGCAGGCCCACCATGCCGCCCTCGAGCTGACGCGGTCGAATGCGATCGATGTGGTCTACTGGCCGACCATGGATCCGACGGTTGTCAGCGGCACGCGCGAGCAGATTCTGGAGAGCTACCGCGAGGTCCGCGATTACCTCACGGGCCTCATCGAAAGCCGGCTAGTCAAACGAAATGGCATTGCCGCGCAATCGGCTTGAAAACAAATGACGGAAAGGCCGTTCAACAAGGTTCACAAACCTGCGTTGATTGTGTAGTTTCCGCCCAAATTTTAAAGGCGCGCGCTGCGCTGCCTATTCAACCCACAGGAAGAAAACACTTATATGCCGAAAGAAGAAGTCCTCGAATTCCCGGGTATCGTCACCGAACTTCTGCCGAATGCGACGTTCCGCGTGAAGCTCGAAAACGAACACGAGATCATCGCCCACACCGCGGGCCGCATGCGCAAGAACCGTATCCGCGTTCTCGCCGGCGACAAGGTGCTCGTGGAAATGACGCCCTACGATCTGACCAAGGGCCGCATCACCTACCGTTTCAAGTAAGCTTGCCCAAGGTTCTGCAGGGGTTGTTCTCCCGTCTGTCGATGGTCGAGGTTCCATGGCGCTGAAATACAAGCTCATTCTCGCCTCGGGCTCGCCCCGTCGCGTCGACCTGCTCAACCAGGCAGGCATCGAGCCTTCGCGCCTGATGCCGATGGATATCGACGAGACGCCGAAGAAGTCGGAGCACCCGCGTTCGCTGGCCCGCAGGCTTTCGGCCGAGAAGGCGGAAGCCGCACTTGCCGCCATCAAGAGCGATATCACCTGGAAGGGCAGCTATATCCTCTCGGCCGATACGGTGGTCGCCGTCGGCCGGCGCATTCTCGGCAAGGCGGAATTCGCCGATGAGGCATTGAGCTCGCTGCATCTGTTGTCGGGACGCAACCATCTCGTCTATACCGGCGTTTGCCTGGTGACGCCGGATCGCAAGATCCGCCAGAAGATCGTCGAGACCAAGGTGCGCTTCAAGCGCCTCTCCGGCTTCGAGATCGAAAACTACCTGGCCTCCGGCCAGTGGCGCGGCAAGGCGGGCGCCTATGGCATTCAGGGACTTGCGGGCACCTTCGTGCAGAAGATGGTCGGCTCCTACTCCAATGTCGTCGGCCTGCCGCTTTATGAAACCATTGTGCTTTTGACCGGCGAAGGCTTCGACGTGTATAGCCGGTGGCCCGAGGGCTGAAGCCCGAAGGCCGACTCCTGAACTAGGACGGACCGATCATGCCCGAAGACAACAAAGCCGCCGCCAAGGTCGAACCGCTGCGCAAGGCGCGCCCTTGCCCCGAATGCGGCAAACCCTCTCACCGCGAACATTACCCCTTCTGCTCCAACCGCTGCCGCGAGGTCGATCTCTCCCGCTGGCTGACCGGCGCCTATGCCATTCCGGTTGCCGACGACGAGACCAAGGCCGAATATCCCGATGAGGAAAACTAGGGGGCTCACTTCGCGAAGCTCTTATTTTTCCTCATGAATCGGCAAAACCGGCAAGACCGTCAAAAAAGAGTCATTTGACGCTTGCCATGGCCGAACAAGATGCTATAACCCCGCTCGCTTCCGGGGCGCACCAAGGTCCCGCGGTTCTTTTTTCGAAAAGCACCATCGGAAGCAGGTTAGCCCAGGTAGCTCAGTTGGTAGAGCAGCGGATTGAAAATCCGCGTGTCACTGGTTCGATTCCGGTCCTGGGCACCACTCAATTCCCTAGAACTAATCTCCATGCACAGTATTGGATAGCGGGCCAGAATCTGGCCAACAAACCCCTCTGTCGAGAAGCTAGTGCCGCCCCTTCGTGGTCTTCGCCAGCATCTCGCTCAGAGTTGCCGCCGAAAGCATGGATTCGGCCAAAAGCTTTTTGAGCTTCTGGTTCTCTTCTTCAAGGGCTCTTAGCCTTCTGGCATGGAGACCGACATTTCCGGACTGCAGGGATTGCCACCGATAGAAGGTCGGCTCGCTGATGCCGTATCGGTGGCAAACATCGGCCACCGTCACGCCGGCCTGGTGCTCCTTGAGAATGCCCGTAATCTGGTCGTCGTCAAATTTTCGCTTGCCCATCACCGCTTCAGTCCTCACGAAATGCTCTGTTGAAACTGTCGAGAAGCGGTCTGACAGCGTAGAGCGCCACGCTGCTTTTGCCGGTTTCGATCAGTGTCTGTGCGGGCATGCCCGCGACCAGTTCGACATCACGCATTTTCGCCAGCCGCTCGTCCGTTACGCGGATTGTCGCGGCATAATAGGGCTGGCCGCTCTGCGTATCGGTGAGGCGGTCGGCTGACACATACTCGACCCGACCTTTCAGCAGTGGAACGCGCCGCTGATTGTATGGAAGAAGGTGCACCTGTGCCTCCAGCCCCGCATGGACAAGATTGATGTCCTCCGGTCTGACATGGGCAGACACGATCAGGCGATCGGAGCGTGGCAGAAGATCGACGAGCGGTTCACCCGCGCCGATCACCCCGCCTGATGTGTGGATGCGCAGGTTCATGATCGTTCCATCTTCGGGAGCCCGGATATCGGTCCTTGAAAGTTGGTCGTCGATCGCCCGCAAGCGCTCGCGCAATTGCATGATCCGGCTTTCCGTATCGCGCATGCCTTGGGCGACTTCGCTCAACCGGTCGCTCTCGAGCTTTGCGAGATCGACCTGCGACTCGCTGATCACCTGGTAGGCGCGAGCGATCTGTGCCCCGACTTGGCCCTGCTGGCCGTCGAGGTCTGCTTTTTCGCGCTCGAGGTTGAGAAGCCTGCTCCTTCGCTCCAGTCCCTTGGCAGTGAGGATCGTCACCTGATCCAGTTCTTCCTGCGAGATTGCGGCTCTGTCGGCGAGTGCCGCCTTCTGGGCGCCAAGCCCGACGATTTCCTGCCGCACCTGCGCGATTTTTTCATTGCCGATCTGAATTTCCGCCTGCATGACCCGGCGGCGGGCCTCGAAGATTTTCTGTTGCCCGGTCAGAATCGTACTGACCGAAGGATATTTGTCCATGGCTGCCCTGAGATCGTCGGGATAGGCGACATGGTCGCCGCCGGTCTGCTCCGCAAGCAGGCGGGCGCGGCTTCCTTCGGCGTCCCAAAGCTGCCCTTGGATGCTGTCGCGCTCCGAGCGGGACTTCGTGTCGTCGAGTTCGATCACGATTTGCCCGGCCATCACCGTATCGCCGTTCCTGACGAGTATCCGCCGCACAATTCCGCCTTCCAGATGCTGGATGGTCTTGCGGCTGGTCTCCGGCTCGATGACGCCCGATGCGACCGCAGCGCTGTGCAGCGGTGCCAGAGCCGACCAGATTCCCAATCCGACGACAAAGACCAGGATCAGCAGGTTGCCCGTCCAAACGACGCCTCTGAGCACCGGCATGGGCGAAGGGGCGGCGGGTCCGCGCTGTTTCTGTTCGATCACCGGCGGATAGGCCGTCTGCCTGGCTGTCGCTGTCCATCGATGAGCGAAGCGCTGGCCCATCCTTGACGAATTCGAAAATTTCGCCGGGGGCGCGTCCAGTGGAACAAGGGTCATGGCAGCGTCCCTCCCTAGCTTCCCGTTCGCGCCGGTGGTTGAAGATAGGTTTCATAAATCCGCTCGCTGTCGCCGAAGGCAGCCACCGTCCCGTTGCGCATGATGGCAATCTTGTTGGTGACCGGCAGGATGCCCATCCGGTGGGTTATGATAACGACGGTCATCCCCCTGGATCTCATCCGCTCGATTGCCGTAAACAGCATGCGTTCGCCGTCATAATCCAGGCTCGAATTCGGATCATCGAGAACGATAAGGGACGGATTTCCGTAAGCCGCCCGTGCCAGCCCCAGCTGCTGGCGCTGAGCCCGAAGGAGCAGGTTTCCACCTTCACCGATATCGGTCTCGTAGCCCTGCGGCAGCCGCATGATCGCGTCGTGCAATCCAACCAGCTTTGCGGCGTCGATCGCCTTGCCGGGATCTCCTCCGTCCAGCCGGCCGATCACATCCTTGATTGCCCCGCCGAAGAGTTCGATATCCTGCGGCAGGTATCCGACGTGGCAGGTCCCCCCGCAAAGACGCAGAGCCGAGATATCGACCCCGCCGAGAAGAGCATATCCGCTCGTTGCCGGCACAACGCCTGCCATGATGCGGCCCAGTGTCGATTTTCCCGATCCCGACGGACCGATGAGCGCAATGCAATCGCCAGGTGCCAGGCGCAATGTGATATCGGTCAATATCGGCCGATCGGCGAATGGCTTGAAATAGCTGACATTATCGAGAACCAGGCCATTGGGTTCCGGCAGCGGCACCATTCGGGCGTCGCATTCCGATGCAATTGTTATCAGCATTCTGTTCAAGCGATTGAAGGCATTGCGCGCAAACATGAAGGAGCGCCATGCCCCAATTGCGCCCTCGATCGGTGCGAGCCCACGCCCGAGCAGCAGGCTCGCAACGAAGATGATTCCGGGACTGCCGCTGTTGACGAGCACCAGCCAGGTCGCCGATCCCATCATCAGGATCTGCGCCAAGGTGCGGATCGATTTGGAGAAACCAAGGATGATCTCCGTGCGATGCATCGCGATGTCCTGGGCCCTTCTTGCCATTTCCGCATCGCGATAGACGATCAGGGCTGCACCGTCCTGCATGCCCATGGCCCGGATCACCTCGATGTTTTTCAGCGCGGTCGCAAATCGCAGATAGCTCCTCGAAAGGGCAAGATTGGCGTGAGCAAGCGGCGCCCGCGTCGCCAGTTCCGTTGCCAGCGCAAACAGCAGCAGCGCAACTGCGCACAGAAGACCGATGGTCCCAAGCAGCGGGTGAACAAGAAAAAGCAGAAGCAGGAATACCGGCGCCCAGGGAACGTCGAATAGAAGCGAGCTGGCCGGTGAATCGAGGAACTGGCGCAATGCGGCGAGATCCCTGTAGCACTCCGAGGCGGCTCCCGTATCGGCGCGAGCGGCATATTCGAACGATGCGGTGAGCACCATGGGCCGTAGCCTGTGGTCCAGCCAGCTGCCGATGCGCGAAAGAGCTGCCCTGCGCACGATATCGAGCGTCGACCCGACCAACACGGCGATGGCGATGATCATCGTCAGCATCAGCAGCGTGTCGACGCTTCGGCTCGACAGGACCCTGTCGTAGATCTGCAGGAGATAGATGGAAGGCGTGAGAAGAAAGAGATTATAGCCGCAGCTGTAAAGGAAGACCAACCCGAAGGCCCCGGCACAGGCCCGGAGCGCAACAACGAGCTGTGTCGGTGGTCGCGGTGGTTTTATGGAAATTGTTGTCATTATCAGATCTCGCTGCCCTTGATACTGACAAGAAGAGACTGCTTGCCTTGAGGGCCGCCGGCCGAAACCAGCGGCCCTTGATGTCGTCTGAGTTCAGGAGCCGAGATGGTCGACGTCGATATGGCCGAAGGCGTTGATGAAGTGATCCAGAGAATTGGTCACCGTCGTCGTTTCGGGATCCGTGTGGACCAATGCCGACGAGATATCGCCGCCATGCGCCATGTTTCCGTTGCCGCCGTTGCCGCCGACACCGGCGAGGATGGTGGCATGCTGATCGGCCATAAGCTGCGTATATTGTGTCGCGGTCGTCGCCGCAGCCACTGCAGCCGTGTCGCCGCCGCTTGAGTTTCCTTGACTGCCGTTCGAGTTGGAATCTCCGCCCGCGCCGCCGTCGCCGTGGTTCGAGATTTTCGCCAGGAAGCCGTTCTGGGCTTCGGTAAAGCCACCGGATCCGCCATGGCCGGCGTCCCAATCGGCCGTCTGCCAAACGTGATCGCCGTTGTGCACATCGGTAGTGGCCCCGTAGACCTTTTGCACGGGGTCGACATATGCAACCGGGTTGTAGTTGATGTTGCCATCGTTGTGGCCATCACCACCGTTGCCGGCATTCGCGTCACCCGCATCCGGATGGCTGAGATGAATCGTGTCGGATATTTGTGGAATAGGCATTGATGTCACTCCTCTACTTGGTTTCGTGCGTGTTGGTTTTTTACGGCGTCCCCCTGCGGCGTGCTTTCCGGCATATCGCCACAGCCAATACGACCGCGGAGGAATATTGCCCGCGATTTAAACTTCGAACTACCTAGATATTCGGAGACATTCCTTCGGATGTATACTTGCTGTGGCGGAGTGTTATTTGGATTGGTGTTTGGTGATTTGGTGCAGGGTGGCATGCTCATGATCAAGTCTTCGACCTTGCCGAAGCGACGCCAGGGCCTCTCATCCTAAGCCGATTGAGTGCTTGCAACGCGCACAACGGGTGCTGCGGCCATGACACCCAAATGGCTAGAGAACTAGCCGAGTGGATGTAGACGAATTGCAGGCTCTGCTTTTCCGAGGTTCAGATGCACAATGCCTGAACAATTAAGGCGGCATGACGCCGCATGCTCGGTGGCCGTGCGGTCGACCGCGAATGGAGACGGTAATGGCGGAACCTCGTCCCTTATTGGAAGACCTGCCCAAGGCGGGCACCGATCAACACCTCGCCGCCAATGTGGCTGCGGGGCATCTGGCACTGGTGCCGACCTGGCTTCCATTGGATGTCGCTTCCGCTCCAAGTCATACGTCAGCCGGCAGCGGTGGTGACGGGATCAGCGAAGGCGTGATCAGCAGCAATGCGTTGGCGGTCTTCATGCCGTCCAATGCCGCGATTGCAGGACCTCATTCGAGTGCCGACGCTTTCCAGGGCAACGATGCACTCATTAATCAGCATCCCACCGAAATGGCTGGGATCGGCGGCAATGGCGGAAGCGGCAATGTTGCCATCGGCAGCGGCGATGGCGCCACTCATGCCGGCAGCGGCGGCAACGGGCTCTTCTATGGCGGGCTGGTCAGCACCGAAGTCGCAGTCTTTGCTCCCGTCAATACTGCTGTGGCTGCCGGCCCAGGCGCGGAGGCTCACGCCGAGCAATCGAACAACGCAATGTTCCTGCAGGGCGCAACCCAGATGGGTGGCATAGGCGGCTCGGGCGGAGACCATAATGTCGCGACCCATGGCTCGTCCATGAGCCCGGGCACTGCGCTGACATTGACCGGCGACTATTATGCCGGCCACGGCGGTGATGGATATTTCGTCGGCAGCATGGTCGACGTGAGTATCGCCATCTTCTCGCCGATCAACATCGCCATCGGCGCCGCAGGCGGCTCGGCGGAGGCTCATCAGACAAACAATGTGATTTTCGATCAGGGCACTGTGCAGATCGCAGGCATGGGCGGCAACGGCGGTGGCTTCAACCTGTCGTCGGACACGATCTTTACCGGCAACCATGCCGGTGGCGGTGGCGGCGACGGATCGTCGACCGGCGCCATGGTCGACGTCAATTTCGGCTATTTCCATCCCATCAACATTGCCGTTCCCGCCGGTGGGACGGCGGACGCCCAACAGATCGACCATGTTCTCTATGATCAGCATGCGCTTCAGCTGGCCGGCATCGCGGGCCACGGCGGAGAGGGTAACCTCACGGACGCCCATTCGGCGCTCGTCGACGATATTCTGACTTTCATGCATAGCTAGAGCAATTCCAGCAAAAGTGCTCAGCGGTTTTCCCAGTAAAGGCGCGAAGCGCTTTTGCCGGGAATTGCGTGAAAACAAAGAGATAGCCCGCTCGTATTGCGCCTGCACAACTGCACGAGATTGTTCTCGGTGCTGTTTTCAAGCCATATGTTGAATCGTTCCCCGCCCGGTTTCGACGGAGATACCGACCATTCCCCAATGAGCTTATCCGCATCAGTCGGCGCCTGCGTGATGCTGCCTGAGTGAAAAACGCTGCGGCTGGTATTAATGCGTCATTTGAGCGCGGTTTCCAGTAATCAAAAAGGGTAGTCGCCGATCTCAGGCTTTTGTTGCTTTTGGCGTTTGTCCTTTTGCTACTGGGATCTGCAACTGTTTTGAATTGAGACAGGGAAATAAAGCCGATCCGATCGGTGGCTTGTTATGTAAGATAGAGTTTTACAGAAAAGGTCTGAAGCAGATCGATTGCCTTTTCAATTCCTTTGGAAGCTTTGTTGACCCGCTTGCCGTACGTAAATTCGGCGAATTTCGGAAAGTCTTTGGTGGAAAGTCGAGTCGTCAGCTCATGATGAACAAGCGCGTAAATTTGCTCGCATAAGCTAGTTATCTCTCGTAGAAATCTTATAGGCTATAATAATTATCCTGAGAGATCAGACTATTAATATCGGCAATACACT
Source organism: Rhizobium acidisoli (assembly GCF_002531755.2). Taxonomy (NCBI): domain Bacteria; kingdom Pseudomonadati; phylum Pseudomonadota; class Alphaproteobacteria; order Hyphomicrobiales; family Rhizobiaceae; genus Rhizobium; species Rhizobium acidisoli. Next base: position 256,530 of record NZ_CP034998.1, read on the forward strand.
CGCTTTTTCTCATGACATGTCGCAAGAACAGGAATAGTATGAATGACTGTTGGGTTGCACACAATCTGGGGAGCACGCAGGTGTCCGACAGTGCTGGAACAAAGCGCCGGCGCAATGCACCAACTGTGATCATTATTGAGCATTCTACACTGGCGCGCACGACCGTGGTGAAGCTACTTGAGCGGGAACTCGCCGGGTGGAACTTGATCGATTTGAGTTCGACCGAGAGTCTCGATCGGGCGCTTGGAGCCGAGGTGCGTTTGATCGCATTGGATCTGGCCGGCCGAGGTGTCGAGAGCGCCAGCCTGCGGGATGATCTCGCCGCGATTACCGCACGTTTTCCCGAAGTTCCTATCACGTTGCTCTCAAGTACGGATGACGCCATCATTGCCCGTCAGGCGCTCAAGATCGGCATACGCGGCTTTTTCTCGACGTCCCTTCCCATCGACATTGCTCTTGCCGGCCTTCGCCTTGTCCTGGCAGGAGGAACATTTTTCCCACAGCTTTTGGGGGCAGCTACAAACGGCTCAAACGGCTCAAACGAGCATAGTCCGGCCAGAAACGAGGCCGAAAAAAGCTTGGATGAGCGGACGCAATACTTGGCGCTCGCCGAGTTCACGCCCCGCGAAGCGGATGTCCTCGCAGAGTTGCAATCCGGCTGCTCAAATAAGGTCATTGCAGGAAAACTCAATTTGTCGGGGCATACGGTGAAGATGCATCTGCAACACATCATGCGAAAGCTGCAGGCGCAGAACCGGACTGAAGTGGTTGCCCGCTTGATCCAAAGAGCCGCCAGCGGGCCTGACGCCTCGCCGAGTTAGGCGGTGTCGCCGGTGCCGGGAACTGTCTCAACGTTTTAGCTGGATTTCCGAGTGCGGCTTGACCCCGCCATGGGCGCCGAAGAATGCTCCCTTACTCGAACTGTTCGGGGCGTCGGATACAGCCGTGCCTCTGCAAAACGGGCATTGCCGAGCCCGGGCTTTAGAATTTTTAAGCGCCTATCTGCTGGATCTGCATGTCAGCAGAAGGCTCGGCAACGACGGCTTGATTTCGCCCTGCCTGCTTGGCGCGATAGAGCGCGCGATCGGCTTCGAGCAAGAGCGCTTCCGGAGAGATATTCTGATCCGGGGCCGCCAGAGCGATGCCGACGCTGAGCGTCACGTGCCCGAAAGGCGATCCCTCATGCGCCAGCTTGACGGTCGCCATTGCCGAACATAGGGCCTGTCCGATGACGGGCGCATTGCTGGCTGAGGCGATCCGCGCAATGATGGCGAATTCCTCTCCGCCATAGCGGGCAACAACGTCCTGTTTGCTGCGTGTATTGCGTTCCAGCACCCTGGCGATTTCCTTGAGACAGGCGTCTCCCGCCGGATGGCCGTATCGGTCGTTATAGCCTTTGAACCAATCGGCATCCACCATGGCAAGCATCAACAGGTCCTGCCCTTGTCCAAGCCCGGCGAGCTCGCTTGCGAGAACCTCGTCGAAGCGGCGCCGGTTGGCGACGCCCGTCATCTCGTCCGTCTGGCTGATCGTCAGGAGCTTCTGATTGAGCCGCTCCAGCTCGGACGTTCGATCCCGTATCTTTCCCTCAAGCGCTTCATGGGCTGTGTGAACGCGCGCGGCCATCGACGCAAAATCGCGGGCAAGCTCGCCGATCTCGTCGTCGGAATGCGTGGGCAGGGCGTCATTGGCAACAGTAACGCCGGAACGACCGACCAGCTGCGTGGCGTGGATCAATCTCACCAGCGGTTCGGCGACCTGCTTTTGCAGGATCGAGCGGAGGATGAAGAGTTCGACGAACAAAGTGAGCAGCCCGACCGCGACGACGATCCCGAGATTGGTGAGGATGGCGGGTCGCATCAGGGATTTCGGATAGTGGACGGCAAGCACCCAGGGCGTATCCGGGATCCGGCCGACGGCGGTAATTTCGCTGGTGCTCTCGATGAGCGATACTGAACCCGCTCCGATCGCCTGGCTCGCCTTCAGCAATGGCTGGTAGTCGGCGATTTCAAGGGAGGAAATCGAGGCTTCGCCGGCGCTGGCCGTGATCGCATCGGTGTATTTACCGTCGAAGATCAGAGTTCCCTGATTATCGGCTGCAAAGATCGTCGCGCGTGCGCCCGGCAGCGTCGGATTTGCGGTTCGTTTCATCAGATCGTCGAGCAGCACGTCGACGCAAGCCATGATGCGATGTTTGCCCGAAGCATCAGGCGCATCGGCCGTCGCAATCGTCGTCATCCAGGCATTGTTGGAGGGATCCCAATAGATGCGGGTGAAGAAGGTCTCGTTTTGAGGCCCGCCGAAGCCGCGGGAAAAAAATTCGAAAGTCTCGAGCTTCAGCGCATCCGGGCCTTCATATTTGAAAACCTTGGCGATGTCGGCAGCCTGATAGATCGGGAAGCCTTTTTCCGGAACCACGCCGTAGAAATTGAAGAGGCGGCCCTTGGCGGCGGAACCGAATTGGTAAGAGAGCAGGTACGACAGCGCAAACCGTGTCTTCACGTCCGCATCCGGCGTCACGTCAGGCGCATAGGTCGCCGACATGCCGGGAAATCTGCGTCCATCGGGCAAAGGCTCGCCTTCAAATAATCCCGGGCGCTGGGTGTAGGATCCATCCTCATGGCGATAGAAAATATCGTCGAAATTCCGCGCCAATGACTGCCGGGCTTCCGGTATCGCGTAGATCCTGTCGAATTCGGCAAGGAAATTCTTTTCGAGGTCCTTCACTTCGCGAAATGGCAGAGATTCGCGCTGCAAAGCCTGTTCCGTCGACAACGAGAGCTGCGAGCGCACCGACTGCTCAAGCGCGGAATGGTTGATGAAATAGGACACACCGCCCGCACAGGCGCAGACCAGCGCGATGCGCAGTGCCGCAAGCCTCAACGCCCGCGCCGCCAGAGTATGGCGTGTTTTCCGCTTCACCGTTTGTCTGAAGGCGATCCTCAGCAACGCGCTCATGCCGGTGCCGCTCATTTCGACGATCCGGCCTGCATGATCGACAACCCGATTGCGTCGACCGATCGCATGCCAATAACCGGCAGGCTGTTCGAGATCATGCATTTACCTCAGTCGTTGGAAGCAAGCCTGTTCGGCTGCCCCTCGAGAGCAGCATCAAGACGTCGTGCATTTAAGGGCATCGTGGGAAAGCGCCATGAGTCATTCATGACTTTAAGAGTTCGGCAGCGGCGGCGAAACTCATTCAGCGCATCGAGACTTTGCTCGCTGGACTGGAGCCATTCAGTGCAGTCTACAAGTTAACAAAGAATGCTTTGCTGAAGCGCCGCCGATTTTGCCTGCGCAATTTGGACAGAACGGGGACAATCCGGATCAAACGGTTGCTCTGTCGGCCGCGCAGCTCGGATGTTCGTTTCAGCTGGTTTTATATCGTGAATCCCTCATGGGAACAGCGAGTCCAGCCGGCCGTTACTTTAGCGAACGGAGGACATGGACATGCGCAAGAAAAAGGCAATCGTCGAGGCGGCGCTCGAGTCCGAATATGAGCGCCAGCCGCTCGGGATCATGAATACGGAGCAAGCGCTCGAGCTTGAGGATGCCGAGGGTCTCGTTTTCAGTCACCCGGATAAAGAGGCCGGGGTGACGGATCACTTTGTCGATCAGGAACAGTTGCGGCGATTGGTGCAGTAGATCTTCGCGCAGCTGTCGATCTCAGGCAATCATGTAGCCGCCGTCCACCGGCATCGATATCCCGTTCACCATCGCCGCCTCATCCGACAGCAGGAAGAGCACGACTTCGGCGACGTCGCTCGGTTCGGCGAAGCGGCCGACGGGGATGCGCTGCATCATTCCGGCCGCCTTCCCGGGATCGCTCCATGCCTTTACCGCCATCGGCGTCAGCGTCACCGTTGGGTGTACGCCGTTCGCGCGGATGCCGTGCGGCGCGAGTTCCTTCGCCATGACACGCGTCAAGCCATCCAGCCCACCCTTCGACGCACAATAGGCGGCGTGGTCGGGGATGCCGACAAACGATGCGACCGACGAGACGTTGACGATGGCGCCTTTGCGGCCCTCCTTGATCAGCAAACAGGCGTATTCCTGCGCCACGATCATCGGAGCCCGTGTGTTGACCGCGACAAGCCGGTCGAATGCTTCGACCGTCGTCTCCAGGAACGGCTGGAGTTCGGTCGTGCCGGCGCAGTTGATCAGGAAATCCGCCGGCAGGGCCGCAATCGCCGCCGCCCTGGTCGCATCAGCGTCGGCGAGATCGACTTGGATGGCGCGGCAGCCGGGTTCCTCTCGCAGCGCGTCGACGTCGGCGGCACTGCGGGTGAGGGCAACGACATCAGCACCCCGCTCGACGAGCATCCGGGCAATTTCGCGGCCGATGCCTTTTCCCGCTCCGGTAACGATGACCGTCTTTCCATTGAAGTCCATGGTCGTCTCCTTACAGTCTCTGGCCGGTTTCCCGATCGAAGATATGTGCACGCCGGGGATCGATGTGGAAATACACCGTCCGTCCGGGATCGACCTCGATACGCTCGCGGATCAAGGCGTCGATCGGCACACCTTGCGTACGGCCGAAGATCAATGTCTCCGAACCCGTCGGCTCGAACACCGATACCTCGACGGGAACGCCATCGTCGCCGATCGTGATATGCTCCGGTCTTATGCCATAGGTCACCGCCCGTCCGTCATCCGCATTGGTCTTGTCCAGGGGCAGGGCGACACCCTGTTCGGTGACGACGACCTTCCGGCCGTCGCGGGTCGCGACACGGCCCTGAAGGAAGTTCATCGACGGGCTGCCGATGAAGCCGGCGACGAAGAGGTTGACCGGGAAGTCGTAAAGATCGAGAGGCTTGCCGATCTGCTCGACCCTGCCGTCGCGCATCACCACGATCTTGTTGGCCATCGTCATGGCCTCGATCTGATCGTGCGTGACGTAGACGGTGGTGGTTTTCAGCCGCTGGTGAAGCTCCTTGATTTCGACGCGCATGGTGACGCGAAGTTTGGCGTCGAGATTGGACAGCGGTTCGTCGAACAGGAAGACCTGCGGATTGCGGACGATGGCGCGGCCCATCGCCACGCGTTGACGCTGACCGCCCGACAGTTGCTTCGGGTAGCGGTCGAGATAACGCGTCAGGTCGAGGATCTCGGCGGCCCTGCCGACCTTCTCGTCGATCTCCGCCTTGGGGCGCTTGGCCATCTTCAGCGGAAAGCCCATGTTCTCCGCCACCGTCTTGTGGGGATAGAGCGCGTAGCTTTGGAACACCATCGCGATGTCGCGCTCCTTCGGTGGAGCGTTGGTGACGACACGGCCGCCGATCCGGATGTCGCCGCCGCTGACGGTCTCGAGACCGGCGATCATCCGCAGCAGGGTGGACTTGCCGCATCCGGAGGGGCCGACCAGCACGACGAATTCGCCGTCTTCGATGTTGACGCTGACGCCGTGCATGACCTGAAGCGCGCCATACCTCTTGGTGACGTCGCTAACCTGTACGTTTGCCAATGTCGTTCCTCCCTAAAGCAGCACGGCTGGTGTGTTGACGGAAGTCATCGGCTCATCCCTTCCAGACGATATAGGCGCCGAGCACCGCCGAGATTGCCGCGGCGACCCATACCGAGGGCCCGAACGGCTCGATGAACCGCATCCAGAACAGCGAGAGCGCGACCCAGATCACCACCGAGATGAAGAGCCGGTCGAACCAGTTCGTCTCGATCGGCAGAAATCCCGGCTTGCGTTGGTTGTTTTCTGATTGAGAGCTCATGGCTTCACCCTTTCACCGCACCGAAGGTCAGGCCGGCCACGATGTGGCGTTGCACCACCGAAAAGACGATGAGCGCCGGAACCAGTGTCAGCATCGAGATTGCGGCCATGATGCCCCAGGCCGTGCCCGTGGTCGTCACATATTCGGACAGGCCGGTGGTCAGAGTTCGCGCATTGAAGTTGGTGAGGGTCGCTGCGAGCAGGTACTCGTTCCACGCAAACACCCAGGTCAGGATCAGCGTTACCGCGAGCCCGGGCCGCGCCAAGGGAAAGACGATGTCGTAGAGGACGGTCCATGGGCTGGCGCCGTCCATATAGGCTGCCTCGTCCAACTCCTTCGGAATTCCTTCGACGGTCGGGCGCAGCGTCCAGATGGCGAAGGGAAGGTTGAAGGAGCAGTAAACCAGGATCATGCCCAGCCGGGAATCGGCGAGCGAGAAGTCGCCGATCTTGTAAACCTGCGTCAGCAGCAGGAAAAGCGGCAGCAGGAAGACCGCCGGAGGCGCCATGCGGTTGGTGATCGTCCAGAAGAAGATGCTTTCCTTCCCCGCGAGGTCGAAGCGGGTCAGCGCGTAGCAGGCAAAGAAGCCGAGCGTCGTGACCAGCAGCGCGTTGCCCGACGATATGATCATCGAGTTGAGCATGTATCCGCGCAGGGTCGGATTGGTCAGCACATCCTGGTAGTTCTTCCAGAAGAAGCTGCGGAGCACGACATCGGGCGTCGAGAACAGATCGAAGGGCTGTTTCACCGATATGACGAACAGCCAGTAGATCGGGAAAAGCGTCGCGAGGCTGATCAAGATCCACAGCACGACGGGCAGCCAGGGGGTCTGGGTCTTCATCGCGTCAACCTCTCTTCACGCGGGGCGCAATCAGGCCGACATAGAGCAGCCAGCAGACGACGATGGTGAGGTAAAGGACGATGACGGAGATGGCCGAACCATAGCCGTAATTGGTCTTCGGGAAGACCTCCTTGAAGATGTGGACGCCGATATAGCGTGTCGACGAACCCGGGCCGCCGCCGGTCAGCATCAGCACCTCGTCGACGGTGCGCAGCGCATCCATCAGCCTGATGAACACCGTGGCGATGAGGGCCGGGCGGATCAGCGGGAGCGTGATGTGCCAGAAGATCTGGCTCTTGCCCGCGCCGTCGATCTGCGCCTGCTCGAACGGATCGGGCGGCAGCGAGACCAGTGCGGCGATCAGCGAAAGGGTGACGAGCGGCGTCCAGTGCCAGATGTCCATGATCACCGTGACGGTGAAGGCCGCGACGGCACTCTGGCCGATGTTCAGATCGTAGCCGAACCAACTCCTGAGAAGATAGGGGATGATGCCGATCGACGGTGTGGTCATCAGCTTCCAGACGGAGCCGACGATGATCGGCGCCATGATCAGCGGCAGGGTGTGGATCGTGCGAAACACCGCTTTTCCAGGAAAATCCTTCAGCAGCGCCTGGGCGAGGACATAGCCGAGGACCAGCTCCGAGACGACTGCGAAGAAGACGAATGTGAGGGTTATGCCGAGCGATGCCAGGAATTGGGCGTCGAAGACGAGCCGCCGATAGTTGTCGGCCCAGTTGAAGACCATGCCCGGATTGGCCGCGAACGGGTTCCATGCATGGAACGAGACCCAGAGGACGTAGATGAACGGAAAGATTCCGAACAGTCCAAGGATCACGATGGTCGGTGACAGTAACAGCCACCCGAGCTTCTGCGAATGCATCGCCTATCCCCCATTGAACGTTATGTGACGTCCGCCCATCCTGGAGCGAAAGATGACGGGTCGTAGGACACGACCCGTCAATTGGGGAGGATGTTTATTTGCGATAGCCGAGCGATGTCAGTTCCTCTTCGGCCTTGGCCGCCATCTGGTCGAGGCCTTCATCGGGAGCGATTTTGCCGGTCAGGATGTCGTAGAAGATCGGAGCGGTCGCTTCCCGCACCTGCGCATGGAAGGGGTAGGGAGGAGCGCCGGCGAAGAGTTTGCCCTCATCCTTCAGCATCGTGTAGAAGCCGCCGAGCTTGGTATCCATCTCCTTCACCTTCGGGTCGTCGAAGGTCGCCTTGTTGGTGATGCGCGGCGCGGCGATGGCCCAGTCGGGCTGCACTTCGTTCTGACCGATGAATTCGAGGAACAGCAGCGACGCTTCCTTGTTCTTCGACGTAATCGGCACGCCGAAGGCGCCGCCGTCGTAGTAACCGATATAGCCCTTTCCGGCTTTCGCATCGTCCAGCACGCCCGGCTCGAGCGGCGGCAGCGCGAACCCGACCTTTCCGACGACCTTCGATTGCGCTTCATCGCTTGCAATCCACGCGGCATTTTCACCGTAGATCAGCCCCTGGGCGACACGGCCGGCGGCAAATGTCGTTGCCGTTTCCGTCCAGGTCGACTGGGTCGATTCCGGTGGAGCGATGTCGCGCAGGTGCAGCCAATATTTCAACGCGGCCTTCGCCTTGTCGCCATTCATCGTGCCGCCGTGTTCGACGGTGGCCGCATAATTGTTCTTGGCGTCGATGCCCCAATTATAGACCCCGAACGTTGGCACGATGGACTCGAAGAATTCATACCACGACGCCGGATGGCCCGTATGGGCCTGAGCGGTCGTGCCCCAGAGCTCCATGCCGTTGTCCTTGCCGTACTTCGTGAAGAATTCGGCGATCTCAGTGTATTCCTCGTGGGTGGTCGCCGGCTTCAGGTCCTTGCCGGTTTCCTTCTTGAAGGCCTCCTTGATCTTCGGATCGTCGAAGAGGTCCTTGCGATAGAGATATGTCTTCAGGAACGCTTCCATCGGCGTGCCGAAGAGGTCGCCGTTGGCATCCTTGAAGTAGTCGGCGAAGCTGGTGAAATTCGCATCGTCGTAGGTCGGCGCCTTCAGATCCGGCTGATCCTTCAGCGTCTTGGTGATGTCGACCAGGAAATTCCGGGCCAGATAGGAATAGATGATGTCCTGCTCGATGTAGACCATGTCATAGATGCCGGTCTTGGCTTCCATGTCCTTGATCGCCTTGTCGTACATCTGATCCCAGGAGGTCGTCTCGATTTCGACCTTGATGCCGGTCTTCTTCTCGAATTCCGGAGCGAGCACGTTCTTGATGTAGTTCGATGGCGGGGTACTTTCGGTGACGCCGTGCAGTGTCACACCCTTGTATTTAGCGCCGGCGTCGGACCAGAAGTCAGCCCAGGCCGGCGAAGCGGTCGTTGCGAAGCCGAGCGTCAGCGCAAGCGCGCTAGCCTTCAAAGCATAGTGCATTTCCAATCCTCCCAGAGTGCAGCGAGAATATTCGCCGGTGCTTGTGTAGGCCAAAAAAACGGACAGTGCAATATTTGTTGTCTAAACATGCAAATAGATCACCTATGTTATTGATTTTCGCAGGAACAAATTTTCTGCAGCGCCATGAAGTAATGGCGTTAGGCATAAAATGCTGCAATGCAAGGTATTTTTGCGCAGCAACAAAATGGCAGTGTCGAAAATTATTTGTTGTCTTGCCAAACTAAATGGCATAGCACTGAGCGCAATCACCGGCATTTCGTGGAGGAAAAACCTATGCGTCGATTGGGTATCCATTCATTTGTATGGACAGGCGGCCAAACGCAGGAAGGCCTTGAGATGGCCCTCAACAAGACCGCCGAACACGGATATCGCACCATCGAATTTGCCTATCTGCGACCCGAGAAATTCAATCTCGACCGGCTGGCAAAGCTCGCCCAGTCCCTGGATGTGGAGATCGGCGTGACCATGGGCCTGCCGCTCGACAAGGACGTGTCGAGCGAGGACGCTGCTGCGGTGTCCGCCGGCAGGCAGACGCTGGCCGACGCCGTTCGTGCGGTTCGCGATATCGGCGGCAACAAGCTCGGCGGGATTCTCTATTCCGCCCACACCAAGTACAATCGTCAGCCGACGAAGAAGGGCTGGGACAACAGCGTCGCCGCGATCACTGCAACCGGCGAGGTCGCCAGGCAGGCGAACGTCGACCTGGTGCTGGAGGTGGTCAACCGGTTCGAGACGAACCTGCTGAATACCACGGCGCAGGGCCTCAAGTTCATCTCCGAGACCGGATCGCAGCATGTTCGTCTCCATCTCGACACGTTCCACATGAATATCGAGGAAGCCAATCCGGCCGCTGCGATCCGTCTTGCCGGCGACAAGATCGGTTATTTCCACATCGGCGAAAGCAATCGCGGCTATCTCGGTGACGGCGTCATCGACTTCGATCGGATCTTCGACGCCCTGCTCGACATCGGCTACGAAAGAGACATCGTGTTCGAGAGCTTCTCGACGACGGTCGTGGACGAAGGCCTGTCGCTCGCCTGTGCGATCTGGCGCGATACCTGGGAGGATAATGATTTGCTTGCGGCGCACGCCAAGCGCTACATCGAGCTGAAATATGACGAGGCCAAGCGTCGCCGCGCCACAAACGCGCGGCCCTGATTATCCTTCTGACAGCCTGTTCCAGTCGTGTAAGGGTGGGCGGCTTGAAGGGAATAGACACATGAACGACACCGTCTCCATCGGAAGTTCGCCGCGCAGGATCCGGCAGAACAATATCGTCGCCGCCTTGCAGACGATCTATGTCCACCGAAGCCTCAGCCGGGCCGATCTCGCCCGCAAGCTCGGCATGAACCGCTCCTCCTCGGGAGAGATCGTCGCCGAACTGACCGAGGGCGGATTCGTTCAGGAGTCGGAGGAGAGCGGCAAGCAGCGTCTGGAGCATTCCCGTGCCGGCCGTCCCGGCATCATGCTCGAACTGGTTCCGGATGCTGCCTTCTTCGTCGGGATCGAGATCGGTGTCGAACATATATCGGCTGTCGTTGTCGATCTCTCCGCCGAAGTGCGGGCATGTCGGAAAGTCGCCTTCGACACACCGTCTTCGACAGTGGAGGAGGCCGTGGCGCAGGGTATCGAACTGATTGTCGGCGCAATGGCGAAGCGAATGATCGACAGGTGCAAAGGCTTGGGCCTATCGACGCCGTCCCACGTGCGCCCGGATGGATTTGTCACGCTGGCGCCGATCATCGGCTGGCGGGACGTGCCGTTGAGGGACATTGCCCGGTCAGCCTTCCCGGCCGCCGTGCCGATCGCGGTCGAAAACGATGCCAATGCGTTTGCGATCGGCGACAGCTATCGTCACGGCGTCGCAGGGGTGACCCTGTTTCTGCTGATGGAAACGGGCGTCGGCGGCGGCATCATGATCGATGGCAAGCTGTTTCGCGGCGGCCACGGTCTGGCGGGAGAAATCGGCCACACCCTGGTGCCGGGAAGCGGCGGCCAGAAGCTCGAACAACTGATCGGTCGCGAGGTGCTGATCGGCCAGTATCGCGAGGCTGTCGGACGCGAGGACGCCGATCTGCAGGATTTCCTTGGTGGCGTTCGCGATCGCGTCCCCGCCGCGGTCAACATCGCCGAAACCTGGTCGCGCCATCTTGCATATGCCTTGCTGCAGGCCTGTCGTCTGCTCGACCCGGACAGGATCGTGCTGGGGGGCTCTGTGGCACCGCTCTATCCGATGGTGGCTGCCCGCGTGGCGGTCCACATGTCTGAAGGCCAGAACATCGCTTTTCCCACGCCGGAGATTGTCGTGGACGATGATGCGGAGTTCGATTCCGCCTTCGGGGCGGCATGCATGCTGCACCGGCGCTTTCTGTCGCTGGAGAACGAGGAGTTCGGCAGCGAGGACAGTGCGCCGGTCCAATCGGCGCTGAGTTAAGAGACAACAGGGATCGAAAGCAGGACTGCATATGGCTTCAACACTGGCTCCGGACGCACTTGGTCCCACGGTTTGCGTCGGGGAGATCCTCGTGGAGATCGTCGCAACGACGGTTGGAAACGGCTTCCTCGAAGCCCAGCCGCTCGTCGGTCCGTTTGCGAGTGGCGCGCCGGCGATTTTCATTTCGCAATGCGGCCGCCTCGGCGGTCAGGCGGCAATGGTCGGCGCCGTCGGCGATGACGATTTCGGCCGGGTCAATACCGATCGCCTCGCACGCGACGGCGTCGATATCTCGGCGATTTCGATCGAGCCGGATTACCCGACGGGAAGCGCTTTCGTTCGCTACCGGAAGGACGGCTCCAGAGATTTCGTCTACAACATCGCTACGTCCGCGGCGGCGCGCTTCGGCTGGTCCCGAGGGGTCGCCGATCTTATTGATCGGACCGGGCATCTGCACGTGATGGGCTCGGCGCTGTCGGTTCCGAGTGCTCGTGCGGTGATCGACAAGGCGGTCGACATCGTCAAGGCGCGCGGCGGAACGCTGTCGGTCGATCCGAACCTTCGCAAGGAGTTGAAGCTGGACGAGGACACCGAGCGCCGGTTTGCCAAGCTTGTCGCCGCCGCCGATCTGCTTCTGCCCTCCGGAGAGGAGCTTGAGCGCGCCGCAGGTGTCGAAGGCGAGGCGGAAGCGATCCAGCGTTTGTTCGAGATGGGCGTCAAGGAGATCGTGCTGAAGCGCGGCGCCGGCGGCGCGACCTACTTCGAAAGCGGCGGAGACCGCATCGACGCTCCCGCATTCGTCGTCCAGGAGGTCGATCCTACGGGCGCCGGCGACTGCTTCGGCGGTGCCTATCTCACCTGCCGGCGGCTCGGAATGTCTCCGCAGCAGGCTCTGACCTATGCCTCGGCCGCCGGCGCCCGCAACGTCACGGTGCTGGGTCCGATGGAAGGTGCGGGCACCCGCGGGGAACTCGATGCATTTATCGCGTCAACGGAAAGGCGGCCGTGATGCAGGTGCATCTCGACGAACTGGCGAGGCTCAGGATCGAAGGCGACCCGACAGGCGTCACCTCCGTATGCTCCGCCCATCCGATCGTGCTGCGCGCCGCGCTGCGGCATGGGCGGCAACAGAAAAGCACTGTGCTGATCGAAGCGACCTGCAACCAGGTCAATCACCGAGGCGGCTATACCGGCATGACGCCGAGCGATTTCGCCTCCCTCGTCATGAAGATCGCGGCGGAGGAGGGGTGCTCGGAAAAACTGATCGTTCTCGGCGGCGACCACCTCGGCCCCAATCCCTGGCGCGACCGGCCGGCGGAAGAGGCCATGGCTGAGGCGGAGACGATGGTTGCCGCCTATGTCGAGGCCGGGTTCCGCAAGATTCACCTCGATGCTTCGATGGGCTGCAAGGGCGAACCGACGGCGCTCGACGACGAAACCACCGCCCATCGCGCCGCCCGGCTTGCCGCGGTCGCCGAGGCTTCGGCCAGGAAGACCGGCGGCGCAATGCCGGTTTACGTCATCGGCACCGAAGTGCCGCCGCCGGGCGGGGCCGACCATGCCCTGACGACGATCGAACCGACGGCGGCCGCGGCGGCGTTGAAGACGATCGACGTCCACCGCCGGATCTTTGCAGCGGCCGGCCTCGGGCAGGCGTTTGGGCGGGCGATCGGGCTGGTGGTTCAGCCGGGTGTCGAGTTCGGCAATCACAACGTCATCTTCTACGACAACAGCAAGATAGCGGCGCTGCAATCGGTGCTGACTGAGGAGCCGCAATTCGTGTTCGAGGCTCACTCGACGGATTATCAGGGCACCGGGCCGTTGAGCGCGCTGGTAAAGGACGGTTTTCCGATACTGAAAGTCGGCCCCGAGCTGACCTTCGTCCTGCGCGAGGCGCTCTACGCGCTGGATGCGATCGCGTCCGACCTCCTGGCCGATTACGGCCAGCGTCCGCTCTATGCGGCGATGGAAGCGGTGATGCTCGCTCAGCCCGACAATTGGCGCCGTCACTATCACGGGACGGAGGCCGAGATGCGTTGGCTGCGGCATTATTCGCTGTCTGACCGCATCCGCTATTATTGGGCCTCGGCCGAAGCGCAAGAGGCCGTCCGGCGCCTGTGCGAGGCCCTTCGCGGGCAGTCGGTGCCGCTGCCATTGTTTGGGCAGCATATGCCGGCCGCCCAGCATTTCGCAGACGTGCCGCTCGATCCGGATGAGGTTCTGATCTGGAGAGTGACGAAGAGTCTGGCGGACTATCACGCCGCCTGCGGCATCGGGAAGAAAGAGCAATCAAAATCAGGATAGGAGGAGACATCAATGCAGGAATTGAATGGGAAGATCGCGGCGGTCACGGGTGCGGCGTCCGGCATAGGATTGGCCTCGACGGAAGCAATGCTTGCCGCAGGCGCGACGGTCGTGCTGGTGGACCGGGATGAGAAGGCCCTTGAGGCGGTTTGCAGCCGGCTTGGCGAGCGCGCTATTCCGCTCGTGATCAACCTCCTCAATCCGAACGAATGCGCGGGACTGCTTGAGGGCGTTCTGGCGAAGACGGGCAAACTCGACATCCTGCATGCAAATGCAGGCACCTATATCGGCGGCGACTTTGTGGAAACGGACCTCGATACGATCGATCGGATGCTCAATCTCAATGTGAATGTCGTCATCAAGAACGTTCACAATGTCATTCCGCACATGATCGAACGCGGTACCGGCGACATTGTCGTCACGAGCTCGGTTGCTGGACATTCGGCTATCCCGTGGGAGCCGGTGTATTCCTCGTCGAAATGGGCGATGACCTGCTTCGTCCAGACGATGCGGCGCCAGCTTCTGAAAAACGGCATTCGCGTGGGGTCGGTGTCGCCAGGACCGGTGATCAGCGCGCTGCTCGCGGATTGGCCGGAGGAAAACCTTCGCAAGGCCAAGGAGGCCGGCGCTTTGATCGAGCCCAAGGAAGTTGCCGACGCGATCATCTTCATGCTGACCCGGCCGCGCAACGTCACTATCCGCGATATCGTCGTCCTTCCAAGCGCATTCGACATCTGAAGGAGCCTGATATGAGCTACCAGGAGAAATTTCGCCTCGACGGCGAACGTGCTGTGGTCACCGGCGGAGGGCGCGCGATCGGGCTCTGCTGCACCGAGGCGCTGGCGGAGGCGGGTGCGGCTGTCGTCGTCATCGAACGCAGCGAGGCCGACGCCCGGCAAGCGCTTGCCCTGCGCGACAAGGGCTACGACATCGAAGTCCGGGTGGGCGACGTCACCGACGCCGGACGGATGGACGCAATTGCCAATGAGCTTGCCGATGGAGGGCGGCCGGCGACGATCCTGGTGAACAATGCCGGGATTGGCCAGAGCGGCATCCCGGCAGAAGATCTCACCGACGCGGACTGGCTGCGGATGATGGACGTCAATCTCAACGGCGTCTTCTGGTGCTCGCGCGCCTTCGGCCGCCACATGGTCTCGATGAAGCGGGGCGCCATCGTGAACCTCGGCTCGATGTCGGGGCACATCTGCAACCGGCCGCAGCCTCAGACGGCCTACAATGTCTCCAAGGCGGCAGTCCATCACCTCACGCGGTCGCTGGCCGCCGAATGGGCGCAGCATGGTATCCGGGTAAACGCCGTCGCGCCCACCTATATCGAGACGCCGATGGTGGTGGCCGTCGAAGCCAATCGTGAGCGCATTCCGCTCTGGTTGGCCGACACGCCGATGGGCAGGATGGGAACGCCGGAGGAGGTCGCAAGCGCGGTCCTCTTTCTGGCAACGGGCGCAGCCAGCCTGATGACCGGAGCAATCGTCAACGTCGATGCGGGATTCACCTGCTGGTAGCCCTGTCGGGACGAGGCGCGAGCGGCGCCTCGTCCGCATTATAAGAGTGTCTGCCGCGCAAAGTCAGGGGATATGGAAACGTTACCACATCGTCTTGACTCGCATTCCCAGCGCATTTATTCGAATGTGGAAACGTTACCATATCGGGGAGAAGCTTGATGAAATCCGCACGGTTGAACCGACTTTTCGGCGTGTCCGGAAATTGTTTTGACGTCGCTATCGATCACGGCATGTTCAATGAACGGACCTTCCTCGCCGGCATCGAGAACATGACGACCGCCATCGAGGTGATCGCTGAGGCCGGCCCGGATGCCATTCAGCTGCCGCCGGGTACCGCGCCCCTTCTGCAGGCCATTCCCGGCAAACATCGCCCGGCACTGGTGCTGCGCACCGACATCGCCAATATCTATGGCAATCCGCTGCCGTCTCAATTGTTTTCCGAAATGATCGACAGGGCGGTGGAACAGGGCGTCGCGTTGGATGCCGCCTGCGTCGTCGTCAATCTTCTGATGCTGCCGGACCAGCCGGAAGTCTACCGCGCCTGCGTGCGCAACGTAAACAGCCTGAAGCGCGAATGCGAGATTTACGGCATGCCGCTGATGGTCGAGCCGCTGGTTATGCAGGACAATTCCAAGGGCGCCTATATGGTCGATGGCGCGATCGACAAGATCCTGCCGCTCGTGCGCCAGGCCGCCGAACTCGGCGCCGATATCATCAAGGCCGACCCGTGCGACAATGTCGAGGAATATCACCGCGTGGTCGAGATCGCCCAGGGCCTGCCGGTGCTGGTGCGCGGCGGCGGCCGCGTTTCGGATCAGGAAATCCTGATCCGCACCAAGCAGTTGATGGAGCAGGGCGCCCGTGGCATCGTCTATGGCCGCAACGTCATTCAGCATCACAATCCCGGCGGCATGACCAAGGCCTTGATGGCGATCGTCCATGACAAGGCTTCCGTTGAGCAAGCTTCGCTGCATATTGGCTGACGCGTCTGGGAGGACATGTCATGACGAAAATATTCCGCTTCGGCGTCATCGGCTGCGGTCTGATGGGGCGCGAATTCGCCAGCGCCGCAGCGCGCTGGCTGCATCTGGCCGATGTGAAGGCGCGGCCGGAAATCGTCGCCGTCTGCGATACCAATGCGACGCTGCTCGACTGGTTCAGGGATCATGTGCCGACGGTTCGCCAGTTCACCGCCGACTATAAGGAGCTTCTCGCCAATCCCGACGTCGATGCGGTCTATTGCGCTGTGCCGCATGTGCTGCACCAGCAATTCTATATCGACGTGCTGAAGGCCGGAAAGCATCTTCTCGGCGAAAAGCCATTCGGTATGGACGCGGCCCAGAACCGGGCGATCATGGCCGTTCTCGCCGAGCACCCCAAACTCATGGTCCGCTGCTCGTCGGAAATGCCGTTCTTCCCCGGTGCCCAGAAGGTTATCGCGCTGGCAAAAAGCGGCGAAATGGGCGAGATCCTCGAAGTCGAGGCAGGCTTCCTGCACTCGTCGGATATCGACCGGCAAAAGCCGATCAACTGGAAGCGCATGGCCGAGATTAACGGCGACTACGGCTGCATGGGTGATCTCGGCATGCATGTGCTGCACGTGCCGCTGCGTCTCGGCTGGCGCCCGTCGACCCTGCATGCGCAATTGGTCAAAAAGGTCACCGAACGTCCTGACGGCAAGGGCGGCATGCTGCCCTGCACCACCTGGGACAATGCGACGATCAGCAGCCGCGTGCGCACCGGGGATCAGGATTTCCCGATGATGCTGAAAACCTGGCGCATCGCGCCCGGCGAATCCAACACCTGGTACATCAGGGTCCTGGGCATGAAGAAAAGCGCATTCTTCAGCACGAAGTCGCCGCGTCAGTGGCAGTGGATGGATTATAATGGCGGCGCGCAGGCTTGGAGCACCGAGGATCTCGGCTACACCTCGCTGTTTCCCGCCATCACCGGCAAGATCTTCGAATTCGGTTTTGCCGACGCCATCCAGCAGATGTGGGCGGCCTTCGTCGATGAGCTTGCCGGAGGCGATGCGAACGGGTTCGGCTGCGCGACGCCGGCGGAGGCAGAGGCGCATCATGCTGTGCTGACAGCGGCCCTGAAATCCGGTCGCGAGGATGTCGTGGTCCCGGTCGACTATGACGGGGCGTCCGTCTGATGGAGCCGATCGGCCGCTTTGCCGCAATCAAGGAAGACGAGCCGCCGTTCCGGCCCTTGCGGAACGAAGGAGGCCGTTGATGCGAACCGGGGAGGAGGCTCACCATCACGGCGCTCCGAAACAGGGCGGCATCGTTTGCGCCGGCAATTTCATTGTCGATCGCGTCCACACCCTGTCCTATTGGCCCGAACAGGGCAATCTCGCCCATATCCTGCACCAGGATCTGGGCGTCGGGGGCGGAGCCGCCAATGTCGTCACGGATCTCGCCTCGCTCGGATTTCCCGGAAGGCTGGCGGCGGCGGGATGCATCGGCGCCGATCAGGACGGAGAGATCGTCAAGGCCCGGCTTGCGGCGGCGGGCGTCAATATCGGTGGTCTCACCGCGCTCGCCGACCGGATGACGGCGCACACGCATGTCATGAACGTGCCCGGCCAGAACCGCACCTTCTTCTACCATGGCGGCGCCAGCGATGCCGTCACGGACAAGCTCATCTCACCCGCGACCTTCGCCGAGGCCGGATATCGGCTGTTCTATCTCGGCTATCTCATGCTGTTGCCGGGCCTCGACCGAATAGGGGCCGACGGTTCGTCGGGAGCCTCGCGCCTGCTAGAAGCCGCGCGCCGCGCCGGGCTGACGACCTGCGTGGATTTCGTCTCCAGCGAAGACCCGGAATTTGCGGCCAAGGTCGGCGTCGCTCTGCCCTTCTGCGATTTCCTGATCATCAACGAGATGGAGGCGGGCCGGGCAACCGGCGTTGTCGTTCGCGATGCGAAGGGAGATCTGATCGAGGCGGAGCTTTTGAAGGCCGGCGAGCGGCTGCTGGCCGCAGGCGTCGCCAAGGGGGCGATCATCCACGCGCCGGAGATCTGCTTCTGGTTTGCATCAGGCGCAGCCCCGATCATGACGCGTTCGCGCCCCGTCGATCCCGATGACATCGTCAGCACTGTCGGCGCCGGCGACGCCTTCTGTGCCGCCGTGCTCTACGGCCTGCATGAGAACTGGCCTGTCGAGCAGATCTGCACTGTGGCCCATGCCGCGGCTGCGTATTGCCTGACGGGCGCGACGGCTACCGACGGTATCCCCGACATGTCGATCCTCCTTCGGGAGGCGAAGGAGACGAACCCCGCCTAGCCGATGCCAGGCAGTCAATAGGGAGGAGCACATGAAGCTATTCACGATGGCAGCCGGGGAGGCAGCGCGATGACAGATACGGAAACGGGGCGGCGGCTCTCCGGCAAGGTGGCATTGGTCACGGGAGGAGCAAGCGGCATCGGCAAGGCGGTATGCCAACGCTTCGCCGCCGAAGGCGCCAAGGTTGTCGTCGCCGACCTCGACGCTGGCAAATGCGTGGCAGTGGCGGAAGCGATCGGCGCTGACGCCTGGGGTGTCGCGCTCGATGTGACCCGCCAGGACAGCATCGAAGAAGCCGTGCGCTTTTCCATCGCCGCCGCCGGCAAGATCGACATTCTGGTCAACGCCGCCGGCATTTACGAGGTCGAGTCGATTCTGGAAATATCCGGGGAACGGACGGCGAAGGTGTTTCAGGTCAATATCGAAGGCCTGATCTTCATGACGCAGGCCGTTGCCCGGCACATGGTGGAGAGAGGGGCCGCTGGACGCATCATCAACTTCTCCTCCCAGGCCGGGCGCCGGGGCGAAGGACCGGCCGTGGCTTACTGCGCCTCCAAGGCGGCGGTCATCAGCATCACGCAAAGCTGCGCCCTCGAGCTGATCCGCTACGGGATCAACGTCAACGCCATCGCTCCCGGCGTCGTCGATACGCCGATGTGGGATGTCGTCGATGCAAAACTCGGCAGCCGGGAAGGGTTGCAACCCGGCGAGGTGAAGGCGCGTGTGGCCGCCGCCGTCCCGGCCGGGCGATTCGGCGCCGCTGAGGAACAAGCCGCCATGGCGGCCTTCCTGGCCGGCCCCGATGCAGCATACATCGTGGCGCAGTGCTACAATGTCGATGGCGGCAATGTCATGAGCTGAGCGCTTCGCTTCATCGGCAGGAATAGGCAATCGAGCTTGAGGTCTGGAGGAGTGGAATGAGAGCTGTACGCTTGGAGTCGATCGGGTCTTTGACCATGCGCCGCGTTGGGAAACCGGTTGCAGGTCCTGGCGAGCTGCTTGTCCGGGTCGCCGCCGCCGGCATCTGCGGCTCCGATCGCCACATGTACAAGGGCGAATATCCGACGTCCATCCCCGTCACCATGGGCCACGAATTTTCCGGCATCGTCGAAGAGATCGGCGACGGTGTCGCCCGCTTTGCCGGCGGTGAGCTGGTGACGGTCGACCCGAATATCGCCTGCGGCACCTGTCCGGCTTGCACACGGGCGCGGCCGAATCTATGCGAGCGCCTGACCGCCATCGGCGTGACGCGCGACGGCGGCTTTGCCGAATATGTGGCGGTGCCGCAGGCGCAGGCATTCCTGCTGCCGGCCGGCCTCAATCCCGTTCACGGCGCCTTCTCCGAACCGCTGGCCTGCTGTATCCACGCCATCGACAAGGCAGGAATCCGTCCGGGCGACGGCGTCGCGATCCTCGGCGGCGGCGTGATCGGCCTGCTGATGGTGCAGCTGGCCCGCCTGGCCGGGGCAGGCAAGGTCATCTTGATCACGCGCCAGCAATCGAGACGCCAAACCGCACTGCATCTGGGGGCCACGCACGCCTTCGACCCGACCTCGTCGGACACGGTCGCTTCGGTTCGGGAGGTTACCAAAGGCGGCGCCGACGTGGTCATCGAGTGCGCCGGCGTCAGCGAGACGCTTCAAAGCGGGTTGAGGATGGCGCGGCGCGGCGGCACCTTCGTGCTTTTCGGGGTCACGCCGGCGGGTGTCGAGGTCCCCGTTTTGCCCTTCGATCTGCTGGTCAACGAAGTCGACATCAGGCCGGCCTACCTCAACCCCTTCACCCATTCGCGCGCTGCGGCAATGGTCGCAAGCGGAGCATTGGAACTGGACGCATTGGTCACCAGAACCATAGGTCTCGAAGAGGTCGCCGACGTGGTGGGCAACGCGCCATTGCCAGGCGAGATCAAGGTCATCGTCCGGCCTTAGAGCATGATGCCGAAAAGTGTGAGCGGTTTTCTCAAGACATCATGCTCTAACTCTATAATTTAGAACAGGATGATTTTAGGCCAACCGGGCCTAAAATCATCCTGTTCTAGAGCATGGTGCTGCGGACGGGGCCGGTGGAATCGCGCGTAATCAGCGTGACCGGCACTTTGACGATCGCAGCCGCTCGAGATCCGTCTCCTGTTTGCTGGTCCTCGATCAGCGTTTCCAGCAGCCGCGCTGCCTGCTGCCCGACATTGCGGATCGGCTGTGCGACCGTTGTCAGTCGTGGGAAGACGTAGGCCGCCTCCGGCAGGTCGTCGAAGCCCACGACCGAATAATCGTTCGGAACCGAAAATCCGCGATCCTGGACGGCATGGATTGCCGCAATCGCCGAAACGTCGGTGGTGCCGATGATCGCGGTGATTTCAGGCCGAGACGCCAGCAATTCGCGCGCCAGCCGGTAGGTCTCGGCAAAGCTGTGCTCTTCCGCCATCGCCACGACGGCAGGCGTGATGCCGTCTTTCGCCATTTCCGCCGTGATGCCCTGGAGCCGGAGCTGGATCGGCTGGCTGTGTGCCGGCGCCCCGACGATGGCGATCGCCCGGTGGCCGAGGCCGATCAGATGGCGCGCCATCAGCCGTCCGCCTTCTTCGTGATCGGCCATCACAGCGTCGTCGGCGATGCCGCTCAGCTCGCGGTCGATGGCGATGATCGGAATACCGGCATCCCGCAGCACCCCGAAATGCTCGATGCTGCCGAAGGCGCTTGCGACGATGACGCCGTCGACGCGCTGGGCAAGCAGCATGGAAATATAGCGCGCCTCGTGATCCATATTTTCCGCCGTGCTGCAGATCAGCGTCTGATAGCCGTGCTGAAACAGTTCCTGCTCGATGGCATGGGCAAGGATACCGAAGAACGGCACGTCAATCGACGGCAGCATCAGCCCGATCATCCGGCTTGGTGCACCGCGCAGCATACGGGCACCCTTGCTGGGTGTGTAGTTCAGTGTCCGGATCGCCGCCTCGACGCGGTGCCGGAGCTCAGGCGAGGCGTAGCCGCTGTTGTTGAGCACACGCGAGACCGAAGAGACCGACGTTCCTGCGAGCTTGGCGATATGTCTGATGCTGGTCGTCACAGGCCGGCATTTCTCTCTTTTGCAGCACCGAGCGTCCATGCATAAAGGACGCCACAGCAGTTTGAATGCTGCACAACTTATCCCTAAATCGATTCCGCTCTAAGCAATTCCTACGCCACAACCAAGCCATTTCATGGACACCTGATGAGCGACACGGTCATCCTTTTTCACGGCATTGCCCGGACGAAGAAAAGCATGGGGAAGCTCGCGGCCTTCCTGTCCGGCAAGGGATATCGGGTTGTGAATGTCGGTTACCCCTCCACCAGGTTTTCGATCGGCGACCTCGTCGACATCGTTCGGCCGCAGATCGACGCGGCTGCGAAGGAGGCAGGCGACGGCCATGTGCATTTCATCGGTTATTCGATGGGTGGGCTGCTTATCCGTGCTTTTCTCAGGAACCATCGCCCGTCGAATCTGGGAAGAGTGGTCATGGTCGGAACGCCGAACAATGGCAGTGAGATTGCCGATTTCCTCAAGACCTGGCCGCTCTACAGGAAATTCTATGGACCGGCAGGGCAGCAATTGATTACCGATCAAACCGCAATGACCAAGCTGTTCGGCACTGTCGATTACGAACTTGGCATCATCGCTGGGAACCGGACCATCGACCCGGTCTCTTCCCTGATCATCGGCCTCAGAATTCCGAATGATGGAAAGGTGTCGGTGGAGAGTACCCGTCTCGACGGCGCTGCGGCGCATATCGTCATTCCCGCCAACCACACTTTCTTGCCGGTCAACAAGACCATGTGGAGGCAAGCCCTGTCGTTTCTGCAGGATGGGCGGTTCGCAAGCTGAACACTGACAGCTGCCTCATCGACAGTTTCAAAACGCGCAGCGTGGGAGGACCTCACCGTTGAACGGTGAGGTCCTGTTTGACCTTTGAAATCAACAGGCGGGAGCCGTCAGCGGTGAAGTGCCCGTAGTCGAATTGCACCGGGTCCCCGCTTTTTGTCCACACGATACAGTCGGGGTTGCACATGGTCTTATAGGTGGAGATGTACATTGCTCCGCTTCCGGCCAATGCGTCGTGAATCTCCACACCGATGCGCTGCCGAGGCGCCAAATGGTCGGCGGCATGAAATGGCTGCTTCTCATAGAGACTGTGAGCCAGCAGCCGCGGCAACGAAGATTTATATTCTGCCACTGGTCCGAAGACGACGATCTTTTTGGCAAAGGGGGACAGGTAGTCCACCGTCTTTCTGATGAGTTTGACGTCATCTTCCGTCCAGCGTCCGGCCAACACGAGAACATCGACCTTGTGGCTCGGCAAAAACTCTTTGAAGACGTAGTTCATGAGCTCCAGGCAGCGCTCTTCGCCTTCGGCTTCAAGAGTAGGGCGGCATCCTGATGCGTTGGCTTGAAGGACGTTTGTCCCCGGCAGCGTCTTCAAGCCGGGATATAGGTGCGCAGCGTGACTATCACCGATGAGCGCTATGTTTTGCTGATTATTTGAGAGAACCAGGCAGGTGTCGCGATCGTATTTTTCGATGCCGTCGTTTGACGTGAGGAAGCATTTTCCACTGCGGAAGGCTTTCGAGGGGTCGTAATCGGCAAATTCCGCCACCCGCTCAACGAGCTTGTTGTCGTCCTTCATTTGATCGGCGGCGAGCTGCCCGACGAATGCCAGCATTGCTACTGAGGCAATTGAGGCAGCCCCGGCGGCTACGGACACCAGAGGCCGGTATCGCATCGTTCGGAAGGGCGTTTCGATAAATCGCCACGAGAAATATGCGACGACAAAACTCAAAGCGACGGGCACCAATTGCCAGCCATGCTCCCACGCCCCGTACTGGTTCGAAAACACCCAGATCGGCCAATGCCACAGATAAAGGGAATACGAGATCAAACCTATCGAGGTGGCGACCCGCAATGATAGAAGCCTGCTGACCAGCGTGCCTGGACCCGCCCAGATGATCAGAGCCGTCCCTGCCGTCGCGGGCAAGGCCATCAACCCGGGAAACTCAGAGGTTTTCGACAATAGCAGTGCGCTGAAGCCGATCGCCAAGGCGCCGATTGCCGAAAGCGCATTGTTGATCCGCATATCGGCAAATTTCGTCAATGCCGGTGCTGCGATGAGGGAGCCTACCAGCAGCTCCCACGCGCGATATTGCACGAGATAGAAAGCTGCAGAGCGGTTGATTGGAACAGCGATAATGGAAGCAATGATGCTGGCTGCGAAAAGTCCCGCTATGGCTATCCCGGTCGCCCTGCGCCCATACCGGCTCGCTGCCATGACGATCAGCGGAAAAATGACGTAGAACTGCTCTTCGACCGACAACGACCATGTGTGCAGGACCGGATTGAATTCCGCGGAATCATCGAAATATCCGGTCGTCAAATAGAAGTAGGCATTGGACGCAAAGAGCGCGGACGACGTCACAGACTTGAAGACCCTCAGGCTTTCGTCAGGCAGCATCGTAAAATACGAAACCGCCATCACGACAGCGTACATGGCTATGACTGCGGGAAGAATTCGTTTCGCTCGACGGCTATAGAAATTGCCGATCGAAAATCGGCCATCGCTCGCTTCGGCGAGGATTATTTTTGTAATCAGGAAGCCCGATATCACGAAAAAAATGTCCACCCCGATAAATCCGCCGGGGAGAATGCGATCAAATCCGCAGTGATAAAGAATCACAAAAATGACGGCTACGGCTCGCAGGCCGTCGATATCTTGACGATGCGTAATCATTGTCGGCCTCGGTGTTTGGCCTCCCGGGATTTCGTAACGTGAGACCGTTCAATATGCAACCAGAGTCATGGTAAAATGAAACAACTCGCCCTATAGGCGCTTTCGGCTCAGAGATAGAGGCCCAGCGAGCGAGCGCAAGGTCATCTAGGTTTTCGAGATAGTTTTTATTTTACCACTGGTCCGATGGCGCCGACGAGGAGAAGAGTGACGTCCATCAGCTCAACAGTGATTGACTAAACAGCTGCTTTTCAACGGTCCCCAACTCAGGCCACAGAAGAAGACTGACGGGCGATTAAAATGGGCTGCTGAAACGCAGCGGCGGCGTTGCCAGAATGCCATGCAGGAAAAATCGGGCGAACATGTGACGAGCCCGGTGCCGACCGATCCTGGACCCGAGATGCGATGCGGCTTCAACGCACTGCAAGGGCATCGGTTGGTCGAAGGCGACAATCGGGGCGGACTGTCTCTATTGGGCTATTCGCATAGATTTATCAGCGGCCGTTCAGGTTAAGATAATTTTCAGATATTCAAACATCCGCCACACCGCCGCTCACTATTGAGAGCGACAACCGTATCGAAGGACGATCTGATGCCCGCCATCTTGCGAAAGAAAATTCATGGAGCATCCACACGGGGGCAGGTCATCGACGGTGCTGAGGATATCGGCGTCGCTTATCAGGTCTTTTCCGACACCGTGGTCGAAGACGTGGTGGTCAAGAATTCTCCGCGCGGCTTCAAATTTCACAATGGCAAGAATCTTGTCGTAAGGCGCTGCGAAACAGAAAATGTGAATGGCGACGGCATTTACCTTACGATGACGTCGAATGTTTTGCTGGAAAACAACCGCGTCGGCGCAGCGCCCGGCCAGGGAGCGGATTGTTGCCAATTCGCCTACGAAAACAAAGATAGCTATATAAGTTCCAATGTCGTGGTCCGGGGCAACCTTTTTCTACAAAGGCCGACCAGCACCTCGAACAAGGGGGCGCTGGTTTGCGGCAGGACCCGAAACTACCTGGTTGAATATAATTTCATCGGCGGGAAAAATTTTTCTTTTTCATCGATCGGCGACGATGCGGTCGTGCGCAGTAATATCATGCGCGATGGCAGGATGAACGATTATTCCTTCGGCTATGGAGTTGGCGATCAAGTCAGCCATGGCGGCCACCATGTTTATGACAACAGGATCGAGAACAGCAATCGCGGCGTGAGTTTGAGCGGTTATTCCGATCAGAATCTGGCATTCCGCAAAGATATGAATATCCACGATAACGTCATCAGCGAATGTGACATCGCTTTTTTCGCCAATCGACCATGGTCCGGAAGCTTTCGGCGCAACATATTCCTGCGCTGCAAGCAGGGCATTCTGCTGAAGGGAAACGGGGAGGCGACTGCGGGGGACGTTGACGGCAACTATGTCAATGACGGCAGCTTTCTGAACGTCACTCCGCCGCCGCTTCGCGTCAAGCCCGACGGAAAGGCTTCCGTTTCTTCAGGTGAATGGACATCCGAGCCCGACGAAATCCGCATCCAGTGGCGTAACAAGGGGATCGATATACCGGGCGCCAACCGGCCATCTATAACGGTCGAAGCCGGCATGGAATTGTCATGCGTCTTGCTCGCCCGCAAGGAGCAGAATTGGATGTTGGCGATCGCTGAGACTGCTTATGACGATTTCACGCCGCGCGCGTGGCAGGAAAACATGCTGCCCTGGCAGAAGCGGTATTTCTCGATTTGAACGGCTGCTCGCATGCCCATCTGGCGGCCGACGATATTGACCGATGCAACAAGAACGACGGAATGAGGCGCTCTACCGCCAGCCGTCGAACACACCTTTCCTCAAGGCTGGCGTTGATTCCGGTTTGTTCGCAACCTGGGACGCAGTTCCGAGAGTGCGATGACCATATGTGGCCAGCAAATGAAAGGTGCCAGCATCATGCCTGCCTCGGTCATGGCTCCAAGCATGATGAGGATGATGATAACAATCTCCTTTCGCCTGGCGCCGGATTCTGCCGGATCGGGGTCGACGATTGTCATCTTCCGGAACACGCGGGTCAGCGCAAACAACGTCCATGCTGTAACGCCTGGAATGCCGATATTGAGCGCTAGCTCAAGATAGGTGTTATGGGTCGATCGTGCATCGAAGGTAACCTTGACGTACTCTTCCATGACATCGGGCTGACGAAACATCGCAAACCCATAACCTGTTAGGGGCCTATCCCAGATCAATGGCAATAGCTGTTCCCAGATATTGGTGCGACCGGAGAAAGTAATATCTTTGCCGAATGCTTCTGCAACCGCTGAAGCCACGCCGAGGTAAACGAAGCTGGCGCCGAACCCGATGATCACGAACAACAGGAAAACGACGAAGGAACGAAAAAGACGGTTCGGGTAAATGTGAATAACGCGAATGCCATACAGCATCATGCTGCCGAACATCGTCAAGACGACAGCCGTCGAGGACTTCGTTGCCACAATCAAGGCGAGGAGACAAAGCATTGCAGCCCAGCGTACCAGGGTACTGTAACGAAGCCGGCCGAGTTTCTCCGTCGAGAGCAGGCAGACAAAACTGATCGAGGAAAACTGCCCCAACGTGTTCTTATGATAAAATGCGCCTTTGACCATGCCCGCATAGCTGCCGCGCATGATGGCGAATTGTGGGAAAGCTGCCGTGTAGAGAACGTTGATGAATGCGGCGGCAATCGCAAAACGCCCGAGGACTCGGAAGGCTTCGACATTGCCGTAGCGCGCGCGGTACAGAAGAGGCGGGATGGCGAGAACGATGACCGCAGCCAATCCCTTTAAGGATGCGGTCTTGTCGATGGAGAAGACGATCGATGTCAGGCACGAAATGCCGACAACCACGATGAACGGCGAAAACCTTGAAAAGACCCGTAGGAACTGTTTCTGTTCCAACAGAAAATATAATCCTGACAAAGGGATAAGGCCATAGAGCAGTATTTTCATCGGCAGCGGGTCGACCGCGGCGCCGTCGTCGAAGTTTGCAGGCAGGCCGTACCACATGCCCGTTGCCCGCCATAGAGACGCGTAAAATGCTATCGTAAGGACCAGCTTTGCCAGCACATCGCGCCGGACGCGCCACCGAGGCACAGACTGCCGGTGGTAGCCCGCCGGATAGTGGTGTCTTGCCAAAGCTGCATTTTCTATCGTCATCAAAGGCTCATATAAATCAATCTGCAGAACCTCGGCTGTTCGCCACGATCAAGGCGATGCCGGTATTCGATTGAACGGAGACGGGAACTGATCTGCGCATCCTCGGCTTCCGCTCGCGAAGAACGAATTCGTTTTTGGCGGTTTCGATAACGTCGTCCTAGTTTCCCAAACTGCCCGTTTCGGTGGGCGATTTGGCCAGGGCAATTTGACCAGTGGCCCCAAGCTTCTTGAGGCGGCACGTCTCACTTCGCCATGCGGCGCGACTTTAAGCGAACTCATTCCGCGAATCCAGCCGATATAATCATGTCATCATGTCGCGCCGTTAACCGTCCGATCGACTCTGGACTATTGGCACTACCCAGGCGATTTTACGGCGAACCCAATTTTCGGAACCAAACACCGCATCCGCCGTTGATTGCCATGCCCAACCATGTCCGGGAGGCAGGACAGACATGGCACGTCAGACATTCTGGAAAGGCTACCTCAAGCTCTCGCTGGTGACGGCCGCCGTCTCGCTGACGCCGGCGACGACCGAAAGCAACAAGGTGCGCTTCCACGTTCTCAATCGCCAGACCAGGAACCGCGTCGAAAGCCGCTATGTCGACAGCGTCACCCACAAGCCGGTCGCCGACAGGGATCAGGTGAAAGGATATCCACGCGGCGAGGACGACTATGTTCTGCTCGAAGACGAGGAGATTGAGGAGGTCGGGCTCGAAAGCACGCGCACCATCGATATCGACAGCTTCGTGCCGCGCGGCTCGATCGACTGGATCTGGTACGACAAGCCGCATTTTCTGGCGCCCGAGGATAAGGTCGGGGTTGAAGCCTTCTGCGTCATCCGTGAGGCGATGAAGGCAAACGACGTGGTCGGCATCGCCCGCCTAGTGCTTTATCGTCGCGAGCGCGCCGTGCTCCTGGAACCGCAGGGCAAGGGCATCATTCTCTGGACCCTGCGTTATGGCGACGAGGTGCGTGAACCTGTGGCCGAACTCGACAGCAAGGCCGAGATCGACAGCAAGCTTTTGACATTGATGAAACAGCTGGTGAAGGAAGAGACCAAGGATTGGAGCCCGGCCATGGTACAGGATCCGATCCAGAAGCGCCTGAAGTCGATGATCCGCGGCAAGCAGAAGAGCCTGAAGAAGGCCGCGCCCGCGAAAAAGCCCGCACCGGTGAAATCGACCGGCAACGTCATCAACATCATGGATGCGCTGAAGAAGAGCCTTGCCGCGGATGACGGGCGCAAACCGCATTAGCGAAAACGATAGATCTCAAAAGCTAGCTCAGCTCGCCTTCTTGGTTCCGCGGCTGTCGCTGCGTGCCGGCGCCTTTTTAGCCGGCGCCTTCTTTGCTGTAGCCTTGCCGCCCACCCCAGCGCTTTGCCGCAGCGCCTCCATCAGGTCGACGACCTTGCGTTCTGGCGGCTGTTTCTTCTTTGGCGGTGCCCGGCCCTCGATTTTCGCCTTCACCAACTCGACAAGGGCAGCCTCGTAACGATCCTCATATTCGCTCGGCTCGAAGCTGCCTTGCTTGGTCTTGAGGATATGGCCTGCGAGTTCGAGCATCTCCTTGTCGAATTTAATGTCGGGAATGTCGTCGAAGACGCTTTCGGCCGAGCGCACCTCGTAGTCGAAGTTCAGCATGGTCGCGACGATGTGGTCACCTTGCGGGCGGATCAGCAGCGTCCGGTTGCGTCGGAAAAGCACGGCTTCGGCAAGTGCTGCGACCTTGCCGTCAAGCATGCTCCTGGCAATCAGCGCCAGCGCCTCTTCATCATGTTCGTCCACGGGCGCGAGATAGTACGGACGGTCGAAATAGAGCTTGTCGATGCCGTCATAGGCGATGAAAGCCTTGATATTCAGCACCTTGTCGCTTTCCGGCATGAGTGCGGCGATCTCGTCGCCCTCGATGACGATGTAATCGCCATTCTCCAGCTGGTAGCCCTTGACCTGGTCGTCCCGCTCGACCGGTTTGCCGGTCTCGCTGTCGATGAATTGCCGCTCTACCCGGTGACCGGTCCTGCGATTGATGATGTTGAAGGAGACGCGGTCGGAGGAGGAGATGGCGGTGTAAAGCCCGACGGCGCAGGCAAGGTCGCCTACCTTCAGATGACCTTTCCAGCTTGCCCGCGCGGCCATTCCATCCTCCGTCGCAAATCAGAGCCGACTGTTGCTCTTGTCGGTTTCGAGTTCCTGAAAGGCCCAGCCGCGGCCGTCGGGCGCGGGATAGGCGAGCAGCGCATCGCCATCGCCGATCTTCTGGCGCGACGCGGCGTCCCTGGCGTGAACGATCGCTTCATCGGCCGTGGCATAGGTTTCAGAAAGCGTATCGCCGAGTTTGTAGGCCCAGCCATTGTCATGCGGCACGACCTGATAGGTAATATCGGCCATTTCGGATCTCCTCTTTAGTTCCGATTTGGTTTGCGCCGCTCGTCGAGGGCGATGATCTTCTCCACGGAGGCGATATCCTCGCTGGTGACGACAGGCACCGGATCGGCTGCAATCGCCTCCAGCACCTCCCGTGAGACGGCGCCGTTGCGGATCGCCCATTCCAGCGTCTCGCGCGTTTCGCGCTCGGCCTTCAGCTGCGAATAAAGCGCGACGATCAGCCGATCGCGGGCGTCCATTTGCCGGCCCTGGCGATCCATGCTGCGGACATCAGGCATCGCAATCCACCTTTGTCACTGATTTCGTTCAGGTGTAATCAACTGATGACGGATGGAAAGGTTCCGAAACCGATGCGTGGCACTTGCCTCTTGCGGCGCCGGGCGGCGATTGCCATCTGCAGAATGTTCGTCAAAGGAATTCATCATGGTCGATCTCAAGGCCCGTCCCCGCCCGACCGGCGCCACCGCCGCTCTCGGCCGCACCGGTTTTCCGCATGTCACCTCCGCCACCAAGGGCGAGATCGATATCGTCACTTCGCCGTCGCAGCCGGGCTTCAATCCGCTCGACCTGCTCTATGCCTCGCTCTCGGCCTGCCTCGTGCTCAGCGCCCGCATGGCCGCCAGCCAGATGGGCGTTCTCGACAAGATCAGCGACATCACCGCCGAGGTCACCGGCGAGAAGGCGACGGAAGGCCTTTCGCGTGTTGCGAGGTTCAATATCGCCTTCTCGATCAAAGGCGATATCGATGCGGAGACCCGGCAGAAAATCGTCCATGCGGCCGAAGACGAGATCTGCACGGTGAGCAATACGATCCGCGGCAATCCCGATTTTTCGACGACGATATCGGCATAGAGCATGATGCCGAAAAGTGTGAGCGGTTTTCGGACGACATCATGCTCTAACTCTTTAAGGTAGAACAGGATTCAGATTTTAGGCCGACCGGGCCTAAAATCATCCTGTTCTAGGCTCGATCTATATAATATTTATAGACAATTGCCGGCAGAGGATTGCGCGGCCCATGCCCGGCTTCTATGCTTGGGCATCGAAAGCGATGATACGGCCACCATGCAGTCCAAGCCTTTCCCGAAATCCGAACGGACTGTCGTCGCCATCATCGGCGGCGGCGTCTCCGGCGCCGGCGTCGCCTATCATCTCGCCCGGGCGGATTGCGGCGAAGCTCCCGTTATCCTGGTCTTCGAGCCGCGCGCCGAACTCGGCCGCGGCCTTGCCTATGACACGGATGATCCGGCGCACCGCATCAATGTCCCGGCCGCCAAGATGAGCCTGCAGCCGGACGATCTGGGCGAATTCCAGGCCTGGATCGAAGCCCGCGATGCCGTTGCCGGCGACAGCAAGGCCAACCAGCCCGATGGCTCGCTTTTCCCGCGGCGCCAGTTGTTCGGCGAATATGTCGCCTCGCTGCTGAAACCAATGCTGGAAGACGGACGCGTGCGTCATTGCCGTGTCGCGGTGACCGGCGTCGAGCGCCGTGCCGGCCGCTGGACGATCGGCGACGACAAGGGCGGCGTGACGGAGGCCGATATGGTCGTGATCGCCACCAGCCATCCGGCGCCCGCGGCGCCCGGCCGGCTGGCGAGCCGGCTCGCGGCCCATCCGCGTTTCATCGCCGATACCACCAAACCAGGCGCGCTCGAGGTCATCCGCCCGCATGACCGGGTGCTGGTCATCGGCAACGGCCTGACGGCGGCCGATGTCATCGCCTCGCTTGCCGAGCGCGGACATGAGGGTCCGGTGATGGCGATCTCGCGCCGTGGCCTGCGTTCGCGCGGGCATGCGCCGGTGCCGCAGCCGCTCTTCGGCGATTTCCTGGCCGATGCGGGCCATTCCGCCGGCTCGCTGCTGGCAAGGATCCGCATCGCCATCGATGCGGCAAAAGCGGAGGGGATCAGCTGGCACGGCGTGATCGATCAGGTGCGGGCGCAGGGATATGATCTCTGGCAGGCGCTGCCGGTTGCCGAACGCCGCCGCCTTGTCCGCCATCTGCGTCCCTATTGGGACGTGCACCGGTTCCGCATCGCCCCGCAGGTCGAGGCCGTGCTCGACGCGGCGATTGCTGCCGGCCGGCTCGAGATCCTTGCCGGCTCCGTCGTCGATGCGCGGATCGAGGGCGAGTTCATCCTGTGCACCCTGCAGCCGCGTCATCAGCGCCAGCCGCTGGAGCGGAGTTATGACGCCGTCATCGTCACCACCGGCCCGGCCCATGGCGGCATTCTCGAAACCCAGCCCTGGCTTGCGGCGCTTGCGGCAAACGGCCATTTGTCGCTCGATCCCACCGGCCTCGGCCTTGCCTGCACCGGGCATTCGGAGGCGATCGGCCCGTCAGGAGAGGCGGATCCGTCGCTGTTGATCTCCGGCCCGCTGGCGCGCGGCACCTTCGGCGAGCTGATGGGCCTGCCGCAGGTGACCGAGCATGCCTTCTTCATCGCGAACGAGATTGCCGGAAAGCTGCGGACAGACGCGGCAAACACGCATCCGGTCTGATTTTGCATTCGTATGTCGCTTGGCGGCTGTCGTTCATGATCGACTTCTGATACTCACGGCGGCCAACATCCCATCGCCCTGCTTCCGGGCGACCAGAAGTATCGAGATCATGTCGCAGGCTGCCTCCACCCTTTCCGAAGCCTCGCCTTCCAATCGGCTCGCCCTTGCAGCCCTCATTCTCGGCGGGGCGGCGATCGGCGGCTCGCCGATTTTCGTACGGCTCTCCGAGGTCGGGCCGATGGCGACGGCCTTCTGGCGCGTGGCGCTGGCACTGATCCCGATCTTCATCGTCTCGCTGATGAAGAAGCATGCAGGCCCGAAGCCGCAAAGCCTTTCCGATTACGGCATGCTGATCCTGCCGGGCGTCATGCTGTCGCTCGATCTCGCCGCCTGGCACCTTTCGCTCACCATGACCTCGGTTGCCAATGCGACGCTGCTGGCCAACCTCGCACCGGTCTTCGTCACGGTGATCGCCTTTGTCTTTTTCCGGGCAAGGACGAGCGGCGTCTTCCTGCTCGGACTGGTCCTGGCGCTGGCGGGCGTCGTCATTCTGAAGGGCGGACCGGCAGCCATCGGCAATGGCGACCTCGGCGGTGACGGTATCGCGATGATCGCCGCCTTCTTCTATGCCTGCTATATCCTGGCGATCGGCAGGCTGCGCAGCCGGTTCGATACGATCCGCATCATGCTGTGGAGCACGGCATCGGCTGCCGTCTTCATCTTCCCGATTGCTCTCATTCATGAGGGCCATATGCTGCCGGCAAGCCTCTATGGCTGGTCGATCCTCTTCGGTCTTGCCTTTATCAGCCATGCCGGCGGGCAGGTGGCGATCACCTATGCGCTGGCCTATCTGCCGCCGGCTTTCTCCTCGCTGACGCTGCTGCTGCAGCCGGTCGTCGCGGCAATCCTTGCCTGGGCGCTACTGAATGAGGCGATTGGAACCATGCAGGCGCTTGGCGGCGCCGTCGTGCTTGCCGGAATCATGGTCGCCCGCCGAGGCTGATCGTTAAAGCGCGTCGCGTCAAACTTGATTCATGCGACGCGCTTTCGCTTTTTGTTTTTACGCATGTCGTTGCCGCAAAACCGCGGCACACTTTTGCGCGACATGCTTTAGCGGTTTTCCTGCAGCAGCCATTTCTGGATGATCGGCACATCGGCATCGCCGAGATCATGGCCGCCGGGAATGACGTCGGAATCGACCGTGGCGCCCGAACTCTTCAGCCGGTCTTCCAGCTCGCTTGCATATTTGCCGTAGGCATCCGTCTTGCCGCTGATGACGAGCAGGTCGGTGCCTTTTAGATCGGCATGCGGATAGTCGCTGAGCACCGGCATGGAGCGGAGCAGCACCGCCTTGTGGACCAGGTTCGGGTGCAGGTAGAGCAGCGAGTTCAACAGATTGGCGCCGTTGGAGTAGCCGACATAGACGACCTTCTGGGGATCGAGCCCGTAGGATTTGACAGCACCCTCGATGAAGGCCGCGAAAGCCTCCGCCTCGGTCTTGATGTCATTCTGGTCGAAGGAGAAGGGGGTGATGCGCTTGTACCAGCGCGGAAACCCTTCCTCCGTCGCCCGCCCGCGCACGCCGAGCAGTGTCGCCCGCGGTGCCGCCTTGTTGAGCAGCGGCATCAACGTCGTCTCGTTGCCGCCGGAGCCGTGCAGCAGCACGAAGACGCTGCCGTCGGGATCCGGCGGCGTGTAGAAGCGATGGACGAAAGGCAGCTCGCGGTAATTAATGCGCGGCTGGCCGGGCATTGCAAACTGCGGCAGCACGACCTTCAGATCATGGAGATTTGTGATCGCTTCGGGCGGCGCAAACAGCTTCGTCCCAAGAGCGGCCTGCTCTTCATCCACGATCATGCCCGGCTTGTCGGTCGCAAGCTCTATCAGCGTGCCGCCGGGCTCGCGGGCATAGAGCGAGCGGAAATATTTACGGTCGTGCAGGTTGGTCGGCGATGCGTCGGTGGCTTCCAGGGCCTTGCGGACGGAATGCAGTGACTCATCGTCGGCAGCGCGGAAGGCGACGTGATCGATGGTCCCGGTGCCCGGCGCGCCAGCCCAGAAGCCGCGGGCATCGCGCACGTCGATGACGTCGCCGGACTGCGAAACCAGCCTGTCGATCGAGCCGCGATTGGCCTGGAAGCGGTAACCAAAATGGCTCTCGATAAAGCTGCGGCTCTCAGCCGGCTTCTCCGTCAGCATGGTCGCACCGCGCACGCGCTGGATGGCGTGCTCGGCGGGGATCGAGGCGCCGTGCCAGGCCGCCGGCGATACCAGGTCCTTTGCGCCGGCGAGCTTGAGGATGATGTTGTCGGGATCCTTCAGCCGGAGCACGGGCTCGCCGAATTCATCGGCCGGTCCTTCCGAGCGCAGGCCGAAACTCATGGCGCGCGTCAGCCAGTAGCCGATGCTGGCGGGGTCGATCGACAGTGATATTTCGCTGATCTGGCCGTAGCCGGCCCGGCCGGGCGCACCGTCTTCCCAGGCGAGGAAGGTAAGCAGCGAACCCGGTGTCCCCACAGCATCGCCGTAGAACAGATGGAGTTGCGTCGCGTCCTCGTAGCCGGCCGTCTGCTTGACCAGCCGCAGGCCGAGAAAACCTGCGTAAAAGTCCACGTTCGCCTGCACCTTTCGGGTGACGGCCGTGACGTGATGTATGCCTGATACCATCGGAAGCAGTCCTGATTGAAGCGGTGTCGTCAGGAGCGCGAGTATGAAAGCTGCGAAGGTCATACCGTTGCCAATGACCATCGCTTAGTTTTGTTCCGCACAAAGCGCAAGCGAATCGCCGCGCTGCAGCAATTCCAGATGATCGACATATTCGAGCGCCTCTTCGAGTTGCTGCAGGGTCGGCGGCTTGACCATATAGGCGCGCGCACCGAGATTTCTGGCCCGTTGCCGGTCGGTCTCATCGCTTGAGGTGCTGAGAATGCAGACGGGAATCTGGTTGAGGCGGACATCGGTGGAAAGCGCACGCAGTACCTCGAAGCCGTCCATGATCGGCATGTTGATATCGAGCAGCATCAGGTCGATCTGCGGCAGATCGGCAATACCGGCGCGTTCATCGAGCAGCCGCATCGCCTCGCGGCCGTTGGTGGCGACATGCAGGTTGAAATTCACCTTCTCCCGCCGCATCAGCTTGATCTTCAGGAGCTGGATATCGGCCGGGCTGTCCTCCACCAGCAGCACCTCGGCGAGCCTGCCTTCACCTTCGCCCGGCTGCTCCGCCGGCTTGCCGCTGTGCGGGATGGCCGCTGCAGCGGGCGGCTCGGGCCTCGTCTCGGCGAGCGGCACGTCGAGAACGAAAGTGGCGCCCGGGCCGTCCTCCGCCTCGCACCAGATCGAGCCGCCATGCAGCTGCGCGATGCGGCGGCAGATGGCAAGGCCGAGCCCTGTGCCCTCAATGCCGCGGCCGACGAGTCGCTTGAACGGTTGAAAGATCAGTTCGCGATGCTGAGGATCGATGCCGGGCCCGTTGTCGCGGACGGTAAGGCGGCAGAAATCGCCATGGGCTTCGCCTGAGATCGTGACCTCCGGAACCTTCTGCTCGCAATAGCGGATGGCATTCGACACGAGGTTCTGCAGGAGCTGAGTCAGCAGCGTCGCATCGCCCATGACCTCCGGCAGCGTGCCCCGGATGATGATCGCGCCGCGGCTTTCGGTCTGCTGGCGCAGATTGTCCTCCACCTGGTCGAGTACGGCAGAAAGCGAAACCGGCGTGAGCTCCGGCCCGCCGGAGGCTTCGAGCCTGGTGAAGCCCGAGACCTTGACGATCAGGTCTTCCATATGGTCGGCGGCACTCAGCACATAATCGAGCAGTTCCCGGTCGTCGGCCGGAAGCGCTGCAGAACCGTGGAGGATGCGGCTGAAGGATTTGATCGTCCTGAGCGGCTCCTTCAGATCATGGGCCATGGCGCGTGTGAAGATTTCGAGCGATTGCCGCTTCTGCTCCAGCTGCGCTTCCAGCATGCCGTGCATGATGGCGTTCTGGATGCAGCGATGCAGGGTTTCGGGCGACAGCGAATCCTTGGTCAGATAGTCGCGCGCGCCGCTCTTCATCACCTCGACGGCGACGGTCTCGCTGCCCTGGCCGGTCAGCATGATGACGTTGGCGGCGGGATCGTTCTCCAGAATATCGGCAAGAACGCCGAGCCCGTTGCGGCCCGGCAGCGAATAGTCGAGCAGGATGCAGTTCGGCCGCTTCCGGCCGTTCAGCGCAAGGCCCTCTTCGCCCGTCTCCGCCTCCAGGACGCTATAGGCGGTGCTGGAGACGCGGCCCAATATGCGGCGATAGACCTCGCGATCGTCAATATTGTCGTCGATGATGAGA
The DNA here is from genome assembly GCF_002531755.2 of Rhizobium acidisoli. Classification (NCBI taxonomy): domain Bacteria; kingdom Pseudomonadati; phylum Pseudomonadota; class Alphaproteobacteria; order Hyphomicrobiales; family Rhizobiaceae; genus Rhizobium; species Rhizobium acidisoli. Next base: position 293,216 of record NZ_CP034998.1, read on the forward strand.
ATGCTGCACTCTTCCGCCAATCTGTCAGTCCTCGAGCGGCAGGATGGCGATTTCGAACCAGTATTCCTTCAGCCGCTGGATCGCCGCAAACAGCCCGTCGAGATCGACCGGCTTCTGCACATAGGTATTGGCGCCGAGCGCATAGCACCCTTCGATATCCCGCTCGTCGTCGGACGTGGTGAGGATCACCACCGGGATCTTGCGCCAGCCGGCGTTCGATTTGATCGCCTCCAGCGTTTTGCGGCCGTCAAGCCCCGGCATGTTGAGATCGAGCAGGATCAGCCCCGGTTTCGGCACCATCACGGCCAGCATGTCGAGCGCTTCCTGCCCCGAGGCGGCCCAGCGGATCGAGTTGCGCAGGTTGGTGCGTTTGAAGGCGCGCATCGTCGCTTCGAAATCGTCTTCGCTGTCCTCGACGATCAGGATCGGTTGCGTGTCACGCTGCTGCATTCTGCCCCTCGCGCTTTTTTCCCAGAGTGAAGTAGAATGTGGTGCCGGTGCCGACTTCGGATTCCAGCCAGATATCGCCATTGTGCCGGGCGATGATCTTGCGGACGAAGGTGAGGCCTGCTCCGGTGCCGTCGTCGGAATCCTGCGATTTTTCCAGCCGTTTGAAAATGCGGAAAATGTCCTCATGGAATTCCTGGGGTATGCCCTTGCCGTTATCCCGGACGAAAAACACGTTGCGGGCAATCGTGCCGTCCTGGCCGACGAACCGATCGAGATAGCCGATCGACACCAGCGGCGCCGGTTTGTCGTTGTATTTGATCGCATTGGTGATGAGATTGCGGAATACCTCGGTCAGCCGCGGCGCGTCGCAGACCACATCCGGCAACTGGCCGTCGATGATGACCTTGGCATGGCGTTCCTCGAGCAGCAGTTCCATGGTCGCGACGACATCCTTGACGATCAGGCCGATGTCGCTGCGTTTGACCGCCAGCTGCTGCCGACCGAGCCGGGAGAAATACAGCAGGTCGTTGACGAGTTTTTCCATGCGCTGGCTGAGGCGCACCAGCCGGTTCAGCCGGCGCACGCCGTCGTCGTCGAGCTTGTCTTCGTAGTCCTCCAGCAGGAATCGGGAGTGGTTGTGCAGGCCGCGCAGCGGTTCCTTGAGATCATGCGAGGCGATATAGGCGAATTCGTCGAGGTCGTGATTGCTGCGCTCGAGTTCGGCCGTATAGGCCTCGAGCTGGGCAAGCGTCGTTTTCATCCGCTCTTCCTGTCGGGCGCGCTCGCTGATATCGCGCACGATGCCGACGAAGATCTTCGCATCGCCGGTGGAAACGGCGCTGATGGAAACGTCGATCGGAAAGACGATGCCGTTCCTGCGGCGCCCGGAGACCATGCGCGTCGTGCCGATGATGCGCTCCTCACCGGTCTTCCGGTAATGGGCGAGATAGCCGTCGTGCTCGGAATGATAGGGTTCGGGCATCAGCATCTTGATATTCCGGCCGATCGTCTCCTGCGGGGTGTAACCGAACATGCTTTCAGCCGCCGGGTTGAAGCTCCTGATCGTTCCACTCTCGTCGATGACGATGACGGCATCGGGCGTCCCGCGCACCAGCGCGCCGAAACGGACGCGCTCGGTTTCGAGGTTATGATTGTTGCGCATGAAATAAAAGACGAGGATGGCGATCAGCCAGAGCGTCGCAGCCGTAATCGTGCGGTTGGCGATCTCCTGCCAGAATGCCGCCTCGTCGTGCCTGACGGCGAAGAAGCCGAGCATCAACAGCACGGTGCAGGCAAACGCGAAGAAAAGCGGCGCATTCCTGTTGCCGAACCACAGCGCCGTCAGCACCAGCGGCACATAGAGAATGCCGTTGGCAACGCCGAGCGGCGTATAGAGATCGACGAGGAGGCCGGTGAAGCAGACCGCCGCCGGGATCCAGAGCGGAATCTGTGCCCGGTTTGCCGGCTGCATCCACCAGGAGCGCGCGAGCAGGCCTGAGCCGAAGATCACCATGCCGACCGCCGTATGCAGCGCCATCGCCGCATAGGGCCCCCAGCGGTAACCCTGTTCGGCATCGGTGACATAGCTGGCGAGCGCGATCATGCCGAGGGTGATGACGATGTAGCTCGTCAGCTCCTGCACCACCTGGCTTCTCCTCTCGACGTAGAGAGAGAACAGCAGCGAAAGATTGGCGATCAGGAAGACCAGCGCCGTGTTCGGGCCCATGCCGCCGCCGATCTGCGCGATGAAATCGGGCGGAATGACGAAGCGGGTGATCAGCAGGTCGATATTGTGGAACGTCCGGCCGATGGTTACGATTTCCAAGAGCCGGGCCGCGGCGATCGCCGCCGCAATCCCTGTCATGACCGTTGCGGCAACCAGAAAACGACGGGCTGCCAGCGTCGAGGCGGCAAGCCCCAGGCCGGACAGCACGAAGCAGAGCGCGGTGTTGAAGGCCATCGACGGAAAGCCGGGAACCAGCGAAATGATCACCTGGATCTGCAATAGCCAGCCGGCAAGGGCGCTCATTCCGAGAAGGAACATCAGGCAGCCGACCGCAATCGCAAAGCCACGGTAGCGCTGCCGCTGCCGCTGGTCCTGCAGGTCCACGTTGCCACTATCCTGCACCCGTCATGTCCTCCTCGGTTCGCGCGGCCATTTTTTCCGAAATCGAGGAATACTCAATAGGCAGGGGAGAACGGCGCTGCGCTTTTTCCGAAATGATTTTTCGACAAGAAGGATCGAATTTTCGCGAAATCGCGATATCGTGACGTCGAAGGACAGCAAGGTTCATCGAACAATATCCAAATCATGGTGCTGAATGCCAACCATAATTTACGTCGACGACAGCAGGGATGATCTCTTCTATCTCGACTATATCCGCAGGAAGCAGCAGATAGATGTCGATCTATTCTGTTTTTCGACCGCCGAGACGGCGCTGGCGGCGCTGGAGCAGCGGGCGGCGGAAGGCTGGGCGCTGCCGGAACTGCTGGTCGCCGATCTCTACATGCCGCTCGACAGCGGCATCGCCCTGGTGACCAGGCTGCGCCTGGACGACCGTTTCAAGGCGATGCGGCTTGCCATCTGCAGCGGCTCGGATGCTGCCGAGGACCGCGCGCGCTCGCTTGAGGCCGGCGCCGACGCCTATCTGGAAAAGCCGCTTGATCTTGCCGGAATTATTCTCAATCTTGAGCTGTAGGAAGCGGCGAAGGCCCGGTAACCTGTTCCCCGTCCCATGTCCCAACCATTTGACAAACCGCAATTGACAAGGTCGAGGTCGCACCACAAGATGCAACCGAAGCGAAGCAAATGATAGGCAAAATAAGCGCTGAGAGAACCGATCGACCCGCGTTCGCCGCCACGAACATCAGCCAACCCCTTAGCCAAATGGGTCTGTCGGCTCTCTCGCGCTTACGTCTGGCACTGCCTTCCTGCATTCTTGGATGTTGAATGCAGGAAGAAAACGATACCCAGGTAAGAACTACTGCCCTCAGTAAAATCTGCCCGTGCATCACCTGTAGCTGAGATAATTGATGATTTCCGCCTTTGAATGCCGAAAGTCCCCGTTTCGATATTCGTCATCAACTGTCTCGCAATTTTTGTAGCTCTTCGCGTTTAAGACGTATATCCCAAGATTTCGGGATCGGAGGCATCGAGGAGAGGAAGAGTGGGAATGAACAACGCCCCGGCAATTCCCTTTCATGCCGGACCGGAGCTGAGCCGGGCGATCAACCGCACCGATTTTTTCCGCCTGCTGAAGTCGGCGGCACAGCACTACAACTTCGATAATTTCGCGCTTGCCCGCATTTCCGAGACTTCGGCTCCTTTCGGGGAACGCGATATCGTCATCACCAATGTCGCCGAGCGGCGTGTCGGTCTTTTCATCACGACGTTGAAGGAAGCGCTCGGGACCGTTCGGGCAAAGTCCGCCCAGTTTCTGGCAACGCCGGTTCATGGCAGGAGCGCACGGCCGGAAGATTATCGCTCCGATCTCGTGTTCAACGAGTTCCTGAGCGGCGTCTTTCTGTTCATCCCGCTGTTCACCCCCGAGGGGCGGCGCTATTGCCTCGTCCTCAGCGGCGAGCGTCAGGAGCCGGATCAGAGCGAGATTGCCGATATGCTTCTCGACGCCATGCGGATTTTCGACAAGCTTTATGAGGAAATCCTGACGCAGGAAATGTCCGGGCGGCTGACCCAGCGCGAGCAGGAAATCGTCAAATGGACGAGCGAAGGCAAGACGTCGGCTGAGATCGCCATCATTCTCGGTCTTTCCGAACATACGGTCAATTCGCACATCACCGCGGCTGCGCGTAAACTTGACGCTGTCAACCGCGTTCACATGGTGGCGATCGCCTTGCGGAACGGCTTGGTCACGTGAAGCCGGTTTCGGGATTGGGGAAATTAAGTCGATGACCACCGAAACTGTGCGAAAGAATGCCGTGAAGGTTCTCTTCGTCGACGACGAATTCATCGAATTCCGGGCGCTCAAGAAGAAGATCGCCGATCTCTCCGAGCCGGCCGTCGAGGTTGAATATTCGCCATCGATCGGTGACGCGCTGGAAAAGATCCGCTTGGCGCGTTTCGATCTCATCCTGCTCGACAACCGCCTGCTGCCGAACGCCGATTTCCGCGAAACGGTGCCGGAACTGCGCGGCATCGGCTACACCGGCCCGATCGGCGTCGTCTCGACCGACATATCGGGCGGCTATTTCCAGGAATTCCCGGATTACGGCGTGGATTTCCGCATCGGCAAGGACGAAATCGACGCCCAGACGCTGCAGCACATCATCCGCGAATATGTGAACTATGACGTCCCGGATTTTTGGAAGGACGATTACAGCATCTGAAAAGATGCGCTCGTGAAGCTCAGGCGACCGAAAGGCGGATGAGGAAGCGGCTGCCGTCTTGATCCGAATGTTCAAGGCTGAGATCGCCGCCAAGCGCCGCCAGAAACTCCCGCGCCGTCGTCAGTCCGAGGCCGGCGCCCGGCACCGTTCCCACCTTCGGCAATTTCCAGAACGGCTCGAAGATCCGCTCCCGATAAGCCGGATCGATGCCCGCCCCATTGTCGGAAATCCGGATGAACCAATCCGCCATCTCCCGCTCCGCGCTGATGACCACATGAAGCGGCGCTTCGCTGCGATAGGTCAGCGCATTGGTCAGCAGATGCCTCAGCACCAGGCCGAGCAGGGCAGGGTCGGTCCGGAGGGAAGGCAGGCCCTGGCTTTCCAGCGTCGCATCGGAAACCGCGATTTCGTCGGTCAGTTCGCCCCAGACATTTTCGGCCAGCGCCTGCAGATCGACCTCTTCGGGCGTCACCTGAGGCGCTCCGCCGGCAAGGCTCATCAATGCCTTGGTCAGGCGCTGCGCAGCTTGCGCCTTTTCCATGATCATCCGGAGGCTCTGAAGCTGTTCGCCGTCGAGCGTTCCCTCGAGATCGTCGAGCAGCAGTTCGGCATACATGGCGATATGGCGCAACGGCGATTGCAGATCGTGCGAGGCGGTTGCGAGAAAACGCTTGATGCGCTCCTCGCTGCTATCGTCCTCTTCCGGTCGTCTCGTCGGGTTTGATGACATCTGGCGGTTTCCCCGATCTCTGCTGTAGCGCCCTACATCCTATCAGACGCGCCAAGGACGCGGTAATCCTTTGAATCGCTGCAGGATTTTATCCTTGCAGTCATCGACAATAGAAAGAGGGCGCCGGCTCTGCAACCGGCGCCCTCTTCAAGGATGCGTCATCAGGCGGATTTTAGCTCGCCGACTTGCGCGGGCGACCCTGTTCCGGCGGGATGATTTCGACGGCGCCATCGGTTGCCGCTGCCGCCTTGGCATGGCGGCGGCGCCAGTCGCCGAGGAAGAGCAGGATCGGTGCCGCGATGAAGATCGACGAGGCGCCGGCCACGAGAATGCCGAAGACCATCGGGATTGCGAAGCTCGAGACGGCGCTGCCGCCCCAGATCGCCATCGGCACCAGGGCGAGGAAGGCCGTCGCATTGGTGTAGAGGCTTCGTGCCAGGGTCTCGTTGATCGACTTGTCGATGATCTCGCGCAGCGGCATCGACTTGTAGAGCCGCATGTTTTCACGCATGCGGTCATAGACGACGACCTTGTCGTTCACCGAGTAACCGACGAGCGTCAGGATGGCGGCGATGGCCGTCAGGTTGAAGTCGAGGCCGGTGATCGCAAAGAAGCCGATCGCCTTGGTGACGTCGAGGACCAGCGTGACGATGGCGCCGACGGCAAACGGCCATTCGAACCGCACCCAGATATAGATGAGCATCGCCAGGCTGGCGATCACCACCGACAGGATGCCGGCCCAAGCAAGCTCGCCGCTGACCTTCGGGCCGATGACATCCGTGCCTTCGACCGTGGCGGTCGGATCGATCTTGGCGACTTCGGCCTTCAGCTTGGTTACTGCTGCCGTCTGCGCCTCTTCGCCGCCCTCCTGCCGCTGGGCGCGAACGAGAATGCTGCTTTTGTCGCCGAAGGACTGCAGTGTGATTTCGCCGAGGCCGAGACTATCAAGACCTTCGCGGAACTTCGCCAGATCGGCGACCCCTTGGGTCTTGACGGACATCTGGATGCCGCCGCGGAAATCGACGCCGTAGTTGAGGCCGGGGTGAATGAAGAGCACGACGGAGGCGATCGAAAGCAGCGCCGAAACGGTGACGCCGAAGAAGCGCGCCTTCATGAATTCGATGTGCTTGTCATAGGGGCTGAATGGGATCAACGGCCGGATGTTCAGCACCTTGAACTTGCGGCGGCGGGTGATCTCGATCATCGCAACGCGAACGAAGGCGACCGAAGTGAACATCGAGATGATCAGGCCGAGCGCCATGGTCACGGCAAAGCCGCGAACCGGGCCGGAACCGAAAAAGAACAGGATGGCCGCAGCGATCAGGGCGGTCATATTGCCGTCGATGATGGTCGAATAGGCGCGATTGAAGCCGGTATCGATGGAGGCAAAGGCGCCCTTGCCCTTGCGGGTCTCTTCACGAATACGCTCGTTGATGAGGACGTTCGCATCGACCGCAAGGCCGATGCCGAGAACGACACCGGCAATGCCCGGCAGCGTCAGCGTCGCACCGACCAGCGTCAGGGCCGAGAAGGTCAGGATCGTGTGGATCAAGAGCGCGATATTCGCCAGCACACCCCAGGTGCCATAGAGAACGAAAATGAAGACTGCAACGAGGATAAAGCCGACGATGCCGGAATAGATACCCATCTTGATGGCGTCGGCGCCAAGGTCGGCGCCGACGGTGCGTTCCTCGATGACTGTCAGCTTGGCGGGCAGGGCGCCGGCGCGCAGCATGGCGGCAAGCGTCGTGGCGCTGTCGGCCGAGAAGTTGCCGGAGATCTGGCCGGAACCGCCGGTGATCGGCTCGCGGATGACGGGCGCGCTCAGCACCTTGTCGTCGAGGACGATGGCGAAGGGATTGCCGACATTCTGGCGGGTTATATCGGCAAAGCGGCTAGCGCCGGCGCTGTCGAAGCGGAAGCTGACGATCGGCTCATGCGTGTTCGGGTCGAAGCTGACGCGGGCGTCGGAAAGCCGGTCGCCGGAGAGTTCGACGCGGTCAAGCACCGGATAGGTCCGGCCTTCATCGTCCTTCAGCATGGTCACGCCGGGGCCGGGCTGGTTGTTCGGCGACAGCATATGGAACGACATCTTCGCCGTGGAGCCGAGAAGCTGGCGCAGCCGCGTCGGATCCTGTGCGCCGGGCAGCTGCACGAGCACGCGATTGGCGCCGATGCGCTGAATGGTCGGCTCGGAAACGCCGACCTGGTCGACGCGCTGGCGGATGACTTCAAGGCTCTGCTGGACGGCGTTGTCGACATTGGCGGAGATGCCGGCCTTGGAGAAGCCGATGGTGATGGTCGCTCCGTTCGCCAGGACATCAAGATCCGACTGGCCGGCGCTGAGGCCTGTGCTGATCGGGTTGGCGAGCGTCTTGAGGTCGGTGACGGCAGCATCGCTCTGCGTGGCATCGGCGAGCGTCACGACGATCTGGTTCTGGCTGCGCACGACGGCCTTCGGCTGGATGCCCTTTTCGCGCAGCACGCGGCGCGCGTCCTGAAGCAGCGATTGCAGCCGCTCCTTGGTCAGATCCGCCTCGTCGACCTCCAGAACGAGATGCGAGCCGCCGCGAAGATCGAGGCCGAGCGACACCTGTTCATGCGGAAGCCATGCCGGCACGCGCTGAAGGACGGATTGCGGCAGGACGTTCGGCAAAGCGATCAATAGGCCGAGTAGGATGATCACCGTATAGGTGAACACCAGCCATGGTGAAGTACGCATGTTGTATTCCTTAGATAATCGAGGGCCGGCGCTCGGGCGCTGGCGGCATGTCGTCAGATGTCGGAAGCGCCTCGGCGCAAACGTCAGGCAGCAGCCGGCGGTCCGCGCGGCTGATGGGTCCTGGAGACTGCGGCATGACGCGGAGCATCAAATGCCGGAAAGGCGGCTGATATGGTCCAGCCGGCGAGATCGACAACCGGGGCCGCGGCAAGGGCGGGCGATCCGCCGTCATGGGCCGCCTGCTTCGGCGCAAGCCTGCGCTCGGTGGCAAGCACGCCGCGCACGGCATCGCGGGCGGTCAGCTGCGGCGGCTGCGGATCCCGGCCGGAAGAGGAAAGCGTATTGACGGCGGCGGCCGGCGAAATGACCAGATTACCGCCGACGAGCAGGCCGATATAGGCAAGGATGGCGACAAGCAGGGAAGCGGCGACACGGCTGGTCAGATGGTGCTGGTCCAGCTCCACCTTCTCCGTCCCGGCGATGTCACTCCCGTATCGGCTCAAAAGCGTGCCAATCTCTCATTCTTTTGGCGGCGGAGGCTCATCCGCCGTCATAATTGTATCAGGCCCATGCCCGTCTTCATAGGGCACACTGTCATGATGCACTTGGGCGAGCCGGTCAACCATGCCAAGCGCGATTTCACGCTCGCCCATGATGACGGTGTCGGCGCCGTAGTGCTTCAATTCATCGACCTCGGCATCGGAATGAGCGCGGGCGACGATGAGGATCGACGGGTTGACGCTGCGCGCCTGCTCGGCGATGCGGCAGGCCTCGAAGGCATTCGGGATGGCGATGGCAATGCTGCGGGCGCCGGAAAGATTGGCGAGGTCGAGCGTTTCCCGCATCACCGCGTTGCCCATCAGGGTTTCGACCCCTTGCGCCCTCAGTTCGCCGATGCGCTTGTCGGAATCCTCGATGACGAGAAAAGGTGTGGCTGACGATTTGAGATTCTGTCCGACGATGCTGCCGACCCGCCCGTAGCCGACGAGAATGGCGTGGCCGCGGAGAGCCGTCGGGTGTACCTCGTCGTCTTCGGGCGGCACCTCTTCATGAGCGGCCGCCGCATCCGGGGAGGGGGCGGATTCCACCACGGCTTCCTCTCGTTTTGCGCCTTCTAGCATCGGCCGCATGCGGTCGCAGAGGAAGAACAGCAGCGGATTGAGGATGATCGAGATGATGGCGCCGGCCAGGATCAGGTCGCGGCCTTCCTCCGGCAGCAGCCCGAGTTCGACGCCGAGGGCGGCGAGGATGAAGGAGAATTCGCCGATCTGGCCGAGGCTCGCCGAAATCGTCAGCGCCGTGCCGAGCGGCTTCTTGAAGGCGAGCACGATCAGCAGGGCGGCGACCGATTTGCCGATGACGATGATGAAGATGGTGGCGAGGATCGGCAGCGGTCTGTCGATCAGGATGTTCGGATCGAACAACATGCCGACCGAGACGAAGAAGAGCACGGCGAAGGCGTCGCGCAACGGCAGGCTTTCCTGGGCGGCGCGATGGCTGAGCTCGCTTTCGGCAAGCACCATGCCGGCAAAGAAGGCGCCGAGCGCCAGCGACACGCCGAAAAGCTTGGCCGCGCCGAAAGCGACGCCGAGCGCGATCGCCAGCACGCCGAGCCGGAAGAGTTCGCGCGACCCGGTATGGGCGATGCGGTGCATCGTCCAGGGAATGAGCTTGCGGCCGAAGACCAGCATCAGCGCCACGAACAGCGCCACCTTCACCAGCGTCATGGCGATCATGCCGCCGATGCCGAGATCGAGCCCGAACAGGCGGTTCAGCCCGGCCGAGAGCGGCTCGACCGGCGCGTGACCCTCACCGCCGATGCTGGCTGCGGCCGGGATCAGCACCAGCGCCAGCACCATGGCGAGATCCTCGACGATCAGCCAGCCGACGGCGATCCTGCCGCGCTCCGTCTCGACCAGGCGCCTCTCCTGCAGCGCTTTCAACAGCACCACTGTGGAAGCGACCGAAAGCGCCAGGCCGAAGACCAGGCTGCCGCCGGTCGGCCAGCCCAGGAAGGCGCCGAGCCCCCAGCCGAGCAGTGTCGCAAAGGCGATCTGGGCGATTGCGCCCGGCACGGCGATGCCGCGCACCGACAGCAGGTCCTTGAGCGAGAAATGCAGCCCGACGCCGAACATCAGCAGGATGACGCCGATTTCGGCAAGTTCCGGCGCCAGGCTCTGGTCCGCCACATAACCCGGCGTATGCGGCCCCACCAGAACGCCGGCAATCAGATAGCCCACCAGCGGCGGCATGCGCAGCCGATGGGCAAACGCGCCGAAGATGAAAGCCAGCACGAGGCCGCCGACGATTGTCGAAATCAAGGGCGTATCGTGCGGCATTGCTGTCTCCCGATCTGGAAATCCCGTTTGTAATGTGACATATATGGTTTATATCGACCAATATGGGCAAGTTGTAATCATGGGTCAAGGCGCAAGGGAAACAATTCTTACCCCGGCTCTCTGCCGGGCGGCGCGCGGCCTGCTCGACTGGACCCAGACCGATCTTGCCGAAAGGGCTGCCGTTTCCCGCAGCACCATCCGCGATTATGAGGGGCGCCACCACGACATCCACCGCGCGACGGAGGCACAGCTGCGCCTCGCCTTCGAGGAAGGCGGCGTCAGATTCGTCGAGATCGAAGGGGCCGGCACCGGCCTCTGCCTGCCCGCGGCATAATTCCCTAGACCGGAATCGATTGGCTCAGGGCGCCAGGCAGGCGGCGGAGACCTTGTAGACGGAGAGCGACTTGCCCTTGTAATAGCCCTCGGTCGGCTGCCAGTTCTTCACTACCTCGGGCGTCTCGGAGGCGCAGCTCAAGGGCCCGATCGTCAGGTAAAGCACCTTGCCAGGGATGTCGGCCGGCAACGCGAATTCCTGTTCGTAGTAGCTCTCCGGAAGGCCGGCGGGGGCCCGCGCATAGATCCTGTAGGAGGCATCGCGCAGCGTATAGAAAAGATCGGCGACCATGTCGCGATCGTCGGTGACGATGATGTCGGTGCCGGCCTGAGCTGCGAGTGCGGCGGTCTCGCGGCTGACCTCGGCGCGGCCGAGATAGCGCTTCATCACTTCGTCGCCGTTCGGCAGCAGCAATTGCTGCGGAAAGATCGTCGCCAGCGGAAAGAGCAGGCTGGCGATGCCGTTGATGCCGAGCGACAGCCGCTGGCCCGTCGGCCACATCCGGTAAAGCAGCCAGACGGCAAGGATGGTGCCGGCGACATAGGCGGTCACGGCCCAGTTGGCATAGGCCTTGGCGACCGTTGCCTGCAGTGTAATCAACACCACCACCGGCATCGACAGCCAGACCAGCATCTTTTCCCGGTCGTCGCTCCTGCCCCTGATCATGCGATAGACCGCCCAGAGCATCGCAAAAAAGATGATCGGCCCGACGACGCCGAACTGGGCGGAGAAGAATTCAAGCCCGCGACGGAGATTGATGCCGAGATCGCTCCAATGGGCGATGTCCTGCGTATGCCGCACCGTCGTATTGTTGTGCTGCAGGTTCCACCAGAGGTTCGGCAGGGCGACGACCGCCGCGACCGCGACCGCGATGATGAAATCCCGGATGGCGATACGCGCCGCCGGAATGAGGAGGAGGGCAAGCGCCCCGCCCGGAACGACGAACAGCACGGCATATTTCGTCAGGAAGGCGAGGCCGACGCCGAGGCCCATGACCAGCGCCAGCCCGAGCGAGCGCCGCTGTGTCAGGCCGAAATAGGCAAGCAGGGTGATCGCGATGAAGAACAGCAGGATGACATCGGTCGAGAAGAACACCGAGGAAAGCGCCACACCCGGGAGGGTAATATAGGCGGCGCCCGTCCAGCCTTCGATCTCCGGGCCGACAAAACGCTTTGCAACCTTCATCAAAACCAGTGCCGCCGCCATGTGGATGAGCGGCCCAGAGAGCCTGATCCAGTAGATGGCGTTGGAGCCGGAAAGCTCGGTCATTCCACGGATCACCCAGGCGATCATCGGCGGCTTGGAATAATAGCCGAGATCGAGATTCTGCGCCCAGAACCAGTACTGCGCCTCATCGACGAAAAGGTCCGTCCGATCGAAAGCTAGCGTGACGACGCGCCAGAGCGTGAAGCCGAGAACGATGAGAAGACCAGATCTGGGGGACATGAACCACGTGTTCCGCTGACATGAAAGGCGCCAGTGCGATACACCAAAGGTGCCGGACTGCCAACGGGCAGGTGCGGGTTTTAGAAAACCCGAAGCGCGCTGATATCGCGGTTTGCGGCGAGAGAATCGAGGCGGGCGACGGCGGCAAGCAGCGTCATTGCAATCAAGCAGGCACCCAATCCGAGAACAATCATTGCTCTGTCCTTGTCGACGTCATGTCTTGGTTATCGACCGGCCTATAACACGGAGCTTGCGTGTGCCTTGTAGCAGCCGTGCAACTCCGCCGCACTATTTGCTGCCAACGGCCTTGAATTGCTTCAAAAGCCGGCAATGCGAAGGGCTTATTAACCTTCAAGCAAGGAATTAACCATAAACATTGGTTTACACGTCGGAATGGGAAGATGCACTCGTTCCCACCAGGCATGACGCCGTCCCGCCGTACCGGGTTGATCCGGTATCCATCTCTTCAGACAGCTCCGAAACATAGCTGATCAGGGGGCTTCGACCCGCCGGTTTTAACCGGTGGTGAGAACCGTCTCGAGGCTTTGCGTTTCTCTGGATGCTGCGAAAGTTTTTAACCAGGCATTCGCCTGGACAGTGGGTCGGGGACAGGCGTTGAGGCAGGATATGCCATCAGATCAGGCTCGTGGAGCGCAGGCAGGCAGCTTGCGCGACCGCCTGCGCTTTGCCGGCCTCGATGCCGACCAGTGCGAGCTGGTGCGCCGCAACCGGCCGGCCCTCGAAGCGCATCTGAAGGCAGGCCTCAGAGATCTCTTCCACAGATTCCAGTCATTCCCCGACGCCGCCCGCAATTTCGACAGCGAGCGCCAGGTCGAGCGCCTGCATGATCTGCAGTCCTCGCATTGGGACGTGCTGACGGATGCCCGGTTCGACAGCCTCTATGCCGAGCGCGTCAAGGTTCTCTCCGATACCGAAAGCAAGATCGGCCTCGATCCGCGCTGGCACGTCGCCGGCCACGGCGTCATGCTGGAGCATGTCGTTGCCGGTCTCGCCGAGGAAATTGCCGGTCGTCCGCTGCTGCCGTCGGCCAAGCGTCGCACCCGCGAAATATCCGATCTGATGACGGCGATCATCCGCCTCGTCATGGTCGATGTGGAAATCGCCGTCTCGCTGCGCTTCAATGCTCAGCGCGCCGCCCAGAGCCGTGCGCTCGCCGATCAGCGCGCCGACCACGAGGCCGAGATCCTCAGGATCTTCGGCGATGTCATCGAAGGCCTTTCCGCCCGCGACCTGACGCGGCGCGCCCCCGTCGACGGCGCCCATGCGGCGACTGCGGCCGCGCTGAACGGCGCCTTGGATGGCCTCCAGGCAGAGTTTGCTGCCATCACCGAACGCACGCTGAAGGCCGAAGCGGCGACCGGTTCGCTTGCCGGCCTGTCCAGGCAGTTCGCCGGCACGGCGTCGGGCCAGGCCGACCGGCTGCAGCTTTCCGCCGCCGCGCTTGCCGGCATCGCCGCCAGCGTTCGCGATGGCGCTGCCGACAGCCGCGCCGCCGAGCAGGCCGCCGCCTCGACGCGCGCCGCCGTCGAGGAAAGCGGTGAGGTCGTCGGCCGCGCGATCAGCGCCATGGCCGATATCGAGCAGTCGGCCGAAAAGATCGGCCAGATCATCGGCACGATCGACGAGATCGCCTTCCAGACCAATCTGCTGGCGCTGAATGCCGGCATCGAGGCCGCTCGCGCCGGCGATTCCGGCCGCGGTTTTGCCGTTGTCGCCCAGGAGGTCCGCGCGCTCGCCCAGCGTTCGGCCGAGGCCGCCCGCGAGATCAAGACGCTGGTGACGACCACCAAGGCGCAGGTCGATGCCGGGGTGCAGATGGTCGGCCGCACACAGGATTCGATCGGCAGCATCGTGCGCCAGGTCACCGACATCAATGCCGCCATATCGGGCATCGCCACCCGCACCGGCGAACATGCATCAAGCCTCGATAGCGTGACTTCCGACGTCAAGGGCCTGGGCGGCGAAGTGGCAGGCAGCGCCGGCCTTGCGGAGCGCTCGGCCGAAGGTGCCGACCACCTCCATACGGTCATTGTCGAGCTCGGCCAGACGATTCGCGAATTCCGCATCGCCCGGGAAAACGCCAATGCCGGGCGCCCGGCGCCGGTTCGCGTGACGCCGCCGCGCGCCATCGAAGCCGCCGCCCGTCCGGCTGTGGCCGAGGACGAATACGAAAATGATGATTTTAGCCTTCCGCAGCCCTTCGCAAGCGTCGGAGGTGGGCGGAATGTTTACTAACCTATCGGATGATTGCCGCAGCTCGTCTTCTCGAGCCGGGGACAAGGGGACAAGGAAAAGCTGATGGTAGCAAAGAAGAGTGGCAAGACGCTGGATCTGACAGCGGTGCTCGACCTCAACGAGGCTTCCGCCTTGCGCGATAAACTCCTCTCTCTTCGGGGTAGCGGTCTGTCGATAGACGCTTCCGGCGTCGAACGGATCGGTGCCCTGTGCGCCCAGGTTCTGATGTCCGCCGAGAAGACCTGGGAGCAGGACAAGCAGCCATTCACCTTTTCCAAGGTGTCCGACGCATTTCAGAAAACCATGCAGCTGGTGGGCGTCAATATTGATCACCTGCTTGCCAAGGAGATTCGGCAATGAAGAAAAAAGTTCTTACCGTGGATGATTCCCGCACCATCCGAAACATGCTTCTCGTGACGCTCAACAATGCCGGCTTCGAGACGATCCAGGCGGAAGACGGCGTCGAGGGTCTCGAGGTTCTCGAAGAGTCCAATCCTGACGTCATCGTGACCGACATCAACATGCCGCGCCTCGACGGCTTCGGCTTCATCGAAGGTGTCCGCCGCAACGAGAAATATCGGGCGATCCCGATCCTGGTCCTGACCACCGAAAGCGACGCGGAAAAGAAGAACCGCGCCCGCCAGGCTGGCGCCACCGGCTGGATCGTCAAGCCTTTCGACCCGGCCAAGCTGATCGATGCCATTGAGCGTGTAACCGCTTAAATCAGGATTTTCTCCTATGGATATGAACGAAATCAAAGAGATCTTTTTCCAGGAGTGCGAGGAACAGCTCGCCGAGCTGGAATCCGGTCTTCTGAAAATGAATGATGGCGATCGCGATCCGGAAACCGTCAATGCGGTGTTCCGTGCCGTGCATTCGATCAAGGGTGGCGCCGGCGCCTTCGGCCTTGATGATCTGGTCGCCTTCGCCCATGTTTTCGAGACCACTCTCGATTGCGTTCGATCCAATAAGCTCGAGCCGACCCAGGACGTCCTGAAGGTGATGCTGAAGTCGGCCGACGTGCTCGCCGACCTGACGAATGCTGCGCGCGACGGCGGCAGCGTCGATGAAAGCCGCAGCCGCGGTCTCGTCAAGGAGCTCGAGGCGCTGGCCAATGGCGAATTGCCGTCTCCCTCGGCAGCCGCCGAGGCTCCGGCGCCCAAGGCCGCCGCAAAGCCCGTAGCCGCCGCTCCGGCGCCGGCTCCCAAGCCGACCGACGACAGCGGCTTCCAGCCGGTCCCCTTTTCCTTCGACGATTTTGGCGGCGAAGGCGACGCGGGCTCCGGCATGCCGGCCTATGAAATCATCTTCAAGCCGCGCTACGAACTCTATTCCAAGGGCAATGACGCCACGCTGCTGCTGCGCGACCTTTCGCGCCTCGGCGAGATGACCATCTTTTGCAATAGCGATGAACTGCCGGGCCTCGATGAGCTCGATCCGGAAGGCGCTTATTTCTTCTGGAATATCACGATCAAGACGGACAAGGGCGAGGACGCCATTCGCACCGTCTTCGAATTCGCCGAATGGGATTGCGAATTGACGGTGAAGCCGGTCGAGGAAGCAAGGGCTGAGGCGACCAGCAACGACGAACTGCCGATGGTGCCGGTTCCCTTCGATCTGTCGATCCTGGACGAAGCAGGTGCTGCCGAAGACGTTTCCGGCACTGCCGCAGCCGAGGCCGCCGCCGCTGTTGCCGCTGCCGAAACCGCCTCCAACGTAACGCAGATGGCAGCCGCTGCCGCCCGCGTCGAAAAGAAGGAATCGGCAGCCGCCGCAGCCGCCGCTGCAAGTGCCGCAGCCGCCCAGAACAATGCCGCCGGCGCCGGCCAGACGATCCGCGTCGATCTCGACCGCGTCGACCGCCTGATCAACCTCGTCGGCGAGCTGGTCATCAACCAGGCGATGCTGTCGCAGAGCGTCATCGAGAACGACACGACCGGCACCTCCTCGATCAATATGGGCCTGGAAGAGCTGCAGCAGCTCACCCGCGAGATCCAGGACTCGGTCATGGCGATCCGCGCCCAGCCGGTGAAGCCGGTGTTCCAGCGCATGTCGCGTATCGTCCGCGAAATCGCCGACATGACCGGCAAGTCGATCCGTCTGATCACCGAAGGTGAAAACACCGAAGTCGACAAGACGGTCATCGACAAGCTGGCCGAGCCGCTGACCCACATGATCCGCAATGCCGTCGACCACGGCATTGAAACGCCTGAAAAGCGCGCCGCCGCCGGCAAGAACACCGAAGGCACGGTCCGCCTGACCGCCAAGCACCGTTCAGGACGCATCCTGATCGAGCTTGCCGACGACGGCGCCGGCATCAATCGCGAGAAGGTCCGCCAGAAGGCGATAGACAACGACCTCATCCCGGCCGATTCCAACCTGTCGGACGAGGAGATCGACAACCTAATCTTCCTGCCGGGCTTCTCGACGGCCGACAAGATCTCCGACATCTCCGGCCGCGGCGTCGGCATGGACGTCGTCAAGCGTTCGATCCAGGCGCTCGGCGGCCGCATCAACATCACCTCGAAGCCCGGCCACGGCTCGGTCTTCACTATGAGCCTGCCGCTGACGCTCGCCGTCCTCGACGGCATGGTGGTCACCGTCGCCGGCCAGACGCTGGTCGTGCCGCTGACCGCGATCGTCGAAACCCTGCAGCCGGAAGCCTCGGCGATCCACTCCTTCGGTGCGAACCACCGGCTGATCTCGATCCGCAACAGCTTCTGCCCGCTGGTCGATGTCGGCCGCATCCTGAACTTCCGCGCGACCCAGGCCAACCCGGTCGAGGGCGTGGCGCTTCTGGTGGAATCCGAAGGCGGCGGCCAGCGCGCCCTGATGGTCGATGCCATCCAGGGCCAGCGCCAGGTGGTCATCAAGAGCCTGGAAGCCAACTACACCCATGTGCCGGGCATTGCCGCCGCCACCATTCTCGGCGACGGGCGCGTCGCTCTCATTCTCGATGTCGACGCGGTTGTCGGCGCCTCGCGCGGCCAGTCGCTCAAAGCAGAAATGTCGTTAGCAGCGGTAGGGTAAGGGAATGTCGTACGCCGTAAAAAATCTGAACGAGGGGGATCGCGAGCTGATCGCGTTCCGCATCGGGGATCAGGAATTTTGCGTGAACATCATGTCGGTTCGTGAGATCCGGGGCTGGACCCCGGCGACCACGATGCCGCACTCGCCTGGTTATATGCTCGGTGTCATCAACCTGCGCGGTGCGGTGCTGCCGATCATCGACCTTGCCGCCCGGCTCGGCATGAAGCCGGCCGACCCGACGGCCCGTCATGTCATCATCGTCGCCCAGGTGCGGCGCAAGGTCGTCGGCCTCCTGGTCGACGCCGTGTCCGATATCCTGACGGTGACCGACGAAACCATCCAGCCGACGCCCGAGATTTCCACCGAGCTCGAACGTCAATTTGCCCGCGGCATTCTTGCCATCGACAAGCGTATGATCTGCCTGATCGAACTCGAATCCCTCTTTCCCGAGACCGAAAGCGAAGCCGCATGAACGCAATGGGCGCAAAAGATCAGAGACAGGGATCCGACGAGGTCTTGGCGAGCGGAGAATATCCGCTGACGCGCCGCGACCTCACGGAGATCGCCGCGATGATCTATTCGGATGCCGGCATCTTCCTCAACGAGACGAAGGCGTCTCTGGTCTATTCGCGCCTGTCGAAGCATATCCGCAATCTCGGCCTGTCCGGCTTCCGGGAATATTGCGAGCTCGTCGCTTCTCCGGCGGGTGCGGCGCCGCGCCGCGAGATGCTGTCGCATCTGACGACCAATTTTACCCGCTTCTTCCGCGAAAACCATCATTTCGACCACCTGCGCGACCATGTCCTGCCCGAGCTTCTGCAGCGGGCGAAATCGGGCGGCAGGGTGCGCATCTGGTCGGCCGCTTCCTCCGACGGGCAGGAACCCTATTCGATCGCGCTGACCGTTCTGTCGCTGATGCCGAATGTCGCCGATTACGACTTCAAGATCCTGGCGACCGACATCGACCCGAAGATCCTGGCGATCGCCCGGGCTGGCGCCTATGACGAAAACGCGCTCGAAACCGTTTCGCCCGCCATGCGCAAGCAATGGTTCAGCGAAGTCGAGATCCAGGGCCGCAGGAAGTTCCAAGTCGACGACCGCGTCAAGCGGCTGATCACCTACAACGAGCTGAACCTGATGGCGCAATGGCCGTTCAAGGGCAAGTTCGACGTCATCTTCTGCCGTAACGTCGTCATCTATTTCGACGAGCCGACGCAGATGAAGATCTGGCAGCGTTTCGCCGGCCTGCTGCCGGAGGGCGGTCATCTCTATATCGGCCATTCCGAGCGTGTGTCCGGCGAGGCGAAACACGTCTTCGACAATATCGGCATCACAACCTATCGCTATACGGCCAAAGGTCTCGGGAGGAAGGCATGAGCGCTCCGGCAAGGGTTCTCGTCGTTGACGACTCCCCGACGATGCGGGGGCTGATCACCGCCGTCTTGAGTTCCGACCCCGAGGTCAACGTCATCGGCCAGGCCGGCGATGCGCTGGAAGCGCGCGAGGCCATCAAGCGGCTCAATCCCGACGTCGTGACGCTCGACATCGAGATGCCGAACATGAACGGTCTCGATTTCCTCGAAAAGATCATGACGCTGCGTCCGATGCCCGTCATCATGGTATCGACAATGACCCATCGCGGCGCCGAGGCGTCGCTTGCAGCGCTCGAGATCGGCGCGTTCGACTGCGTCGGCAAGCCGGCGCCGGGCGAACTCAGGCCTTTCGGCGACCTCGCCGAGAAGGTCAAGGCCGCCGCCCGCACACAGCGCCAGTTCTCCCAGCCGGTTGCCGCCCCGGCGCCTCCGCCCTCCGTCGCCGATTTCCGCGTCGGCCGCAAGATTGTCGCGATCGGCTCGTCCACAGGCGGCGTCGAGGCGCTGATCGCCGTGCTGCAGAAGTTTCCGGCCAATTGCCCGCCGACCGTCATCACCCAGCATATGCCGCCGACCTTCACCAAGAGCTTCGCCGAACGGTTGAACCGCCTCTGTGCGCCGGTGGTGCAGGAAGCGACCGATGGTGCCCGCCTCGAAATCGGCAAAATCTATCTGGCGCCGGGCGGCGAGCGTCATCTCCAGGTCAGCAACGCCTCGGCGCCGTGCTGCCGTCTCGTCGACCGGGCGCCGGTCAACGGTCACCGCCCATCGGTGGACGTCCTCTTCGATTCGGTCGCCGAGCTGGCTGGCCGCAACGCCGTCGGCGTGATCTTGACCGGAATGGGCCGCGATGGCGCCGCCGGATTGTTGAAAATGCGCCACGCCGGCGCCAGAACACTCGGCCAGAACGAAAAAACCTGTGTCGTTTACGGAATGCCAAGGGTTGCTCATGAACTTGGCGCCGTGGAGCAGCAGTTGCCCCTGTCTGCCATCGGTGAAGAAATATTGAAAATGACAGCCGCCCGAAAGGAAGGGACCGAATAAAATGTCGATCGCGGAGAAAATCAAAGTTCTGATCGTCGACGATCAGGTAACGAGCCGGTTGCTGCTCAGCGACGCGCTGACCCAGCTCGGTTTCAAGCAGATCACGTCTGCAGGCGACGGCGAGCAGGGCATGAGGATCATGGCCGAGCAGCCGCACCACCTGGTGATCTCGGACTTCAACATGCCGAAGATGGATGGCATCGGCTTCCTTCAGGCCGTGCGCACCAACCCGAACACCAAAAAGGCGGCCTTCATCATCCTCACCGCCCAGGGCGACCGCGCATTGGTGCAGAAGGCAGCCCAGCTCGGCGCCAACAACGTGCTCGCCAAGCCGTTCACGATCGAGAAGATGAAAGCGGCCATCGAAGCCGTGTTTGGAGCCTTGAAATGATGACTGAGGGGGCAGCCCGCCGCGTGCACATCATTCAGGGCGAGTACAAGGTTCTGAGCGATCCGAATGCGGTCCTCTCGACCATTCTCGGCTCGTGCGTGGCTGCGTGCCTCAGAGACCCTGTCGCCGGTATCGGCGGCATGAACCACTTCTTGCTGCCGGGCTCGGCGACCTCGCCGACGTCAGGCGGCGATGCCACGCGCTACGGCGTGCATCTGATGGAGCTGCTGATCAACGGTCTCCTGAAGCAGGGCGCCCGGCGCGACCGGCTGGAGGCCAAGATCTTCGGCGGTGCGAAGACGATCTCGACATTCTCCAATGTCGGTGAGCAGAACGCGGCCTTCGCCATGCAGTTCCTGCGGGATGAAGGCATTCCGGTGGTCGGCTCCTCCACAGGCGGAGATCATGGACGCAAGCTTGAATTTTGGCCCGTCTCCGGCCGTGCCCGGCAATACCCCCTGACCGGCGCCGAAACGCAGAGAACCGTCGCTCTCGAGCAGCGCCCTGCCGCTCCGCCGAAGCCCGTCGAAACCAGTATCGAATTTTTTTGATGGCGAGGATTTTTATATGACATTTAATTCGGTGATGGAGCCGCCTGCGCCAGTTGAAGCGTTGAGCGACATCCTGATGCGCATCGTTTCCGAACTGCACGACGTTGCCTATCTCATCGAGCGCATCGAGCCGCAGCTTCTCGATCTCGGCGGCGCCGAAATCCTGAATTCGCCGGATGCCATGAAAGTCATGCAGGGCATCGATCTCGCCGTGCAGAAATCGCGCGGCCTTGCCGAGTTCATCGACACCATCACCGGCGAAATCCCGCACGGCTGGGCCGTCGACGTTGCGACCGCGCTCAGCCTCGTAAAACTGGCGGAGATGCAGAAAGCATTGGGCGGCGCCACACGCCACGGCCATTCCCAGCCCCTGAGCAAGGCAGCCGGCGACTTCGATTTCTTCTAGTCCTTCAGGGGCTGCGCCCCCTTTACGAAACGCTCGCGCAAGTTTCGCCGATTATTCGTCAGATGAGGCAATAAGCCTGCTTTGTCTTTGACGAATCGTGCGAGAACAGAATGAATCTGTTAAATCAATTAGTTCAGATCTTTAAGAACTTCGGTTCCCTTGGCCGAACACGCCTGATGATTCTCGGAGGCGTCGGTGCCGTCTCCATCGCAATCGTCCTTGCGGCCGCCCTTTTCGTCAACAAGCCGGCACAGGAAACGCTCTATGTCGGTCTGGATTCGCCCGATCTCAACCAGATCAGCATGGCGCTTGCCGAAGCTAACGTCGATTTCCAGGTCGGCACTGATGGTACCAGCATCAGCGTCCCCGCGGGGATGACGGGCAAGGCCCGCCTGTTGCTTGCCGAGCGCGGCCTGCCGAACAGCGCCAATGCCGGTTACGAACTCTTCGACAATGTCGGCTCGCTGGGCCTGACCTCCTTCATGCAGGAGGTGACGCGGGTTCGAGCGCTGGAAGGCGAAATCGCCCGCACCATCCAGTCGATCTCGGGCATAACAGCCGCGCGTGTGCATATAGTCATGCCGGAGGTCGGAAACTTCCGGAAGGCGGAGCAGAAGCCGACCGCCTCCGTCATGATTCGCGCCAGCGCCACCACCGGGCGCAGTGCTGCGACCTCGATCCGCCACCTCGTCGCCTCGGCCGTGCCGGGGCTTGACGTCGATGACGTGACCATCCTCGATTCCGCCGGTCAGCTGCTCGCTTCCGGCGACGAAGCTAGCAACAGCTCGCTGAACCGATCGCTCAATATCGTCCAGAACGTCCAGCAGGAAGTCGAATCCAACATCGACAAGGCGTTGGCCCCCTTCCTCGGCATGGACAACTTTCGCTCCAGCGTCACCGCCGATCTCAACACTGACGCCCAGCAGATCCAGGAAACCACCTACGATCCCGAATCCAAGGTCGAACGCTCGGTCCGCTCGACCAAGGAAGCCCAGCAGTCGCAGCAGAAGCAGTCCGACAGCGCGACGACGGTCGAGCAGAATATTCCGCAGGCGGCTCCCGAGGCCGGTGGTTCGGCCGGGCCTGAATCGCAGGACAAGTCCGACAAGCGCGAAGAGCAGACCAACTACGAGATCAACAGCCGGACGACGGCGACGACCCGCAACAGCTACAAGGTCGAGAAGCTCTCGATCGCCGTGGTGGTCAATAAGGGCCGCATCGCCAAGATGGTCGGCGAGCCGGCCGATCAGGCCAAGATCGACGCCTATCTTGCGGAAATGCAGAAGATCGTCGCTTCGGCGTCCGGCATCGACGCCAAGCGCGGCGACGTCGTCACCGTCACGGCCATGGACTTCCTCGAGAACCAGCTGCTCGAAGACGCCACCGGCGGTGTCCGCGTCATGGATATGCTGAGCCGCAACCTGGCCGGCATCATCAACTCGCTGGCCTTCGTCGCGGTCGCCTTCGTGGTGGTCTGGATGGGCCTGCGGCCTCTGGTGCGCAGCGTCAGCGGCAACGGCAGCTCTTCGGTTCTCGGCGACGCCACGCCGGAGGCGGCCGGCCTCGAGCTTCCGGACTTCGCGCCGGCAGCCGGCGCTTCCGGAGGAGCCCTCATGGACGGCTTCGGATCCGACTTCGGCTTCGACAGCACCGAGGATCTGCTCAGCCTCGGCGACGACGACGGCAACTTCAACCGCCGCGTCAAGGAAGGCCCGGAACGCAAGCTGTCCCGCATGGTCGAGATCAACGAGGAACGCGCCGCGAAAATCCTCCGGAAATGGGCGATCGACGAAGCAGCGTAAGAAAAAGGCCGGGCAACCGGCCTTTTTTCATGTCGGTACACAGTGTCATTTCTGTAACGGGATAGTTGTCAGATCCTCGACTCGCGTAAAACGCGAATGAAGTTGCGATACAGCCAGAATCACCTTAGCCTCTCCTTGTCTTGAGGGCTGGAATTGGTCATCGAATCAGTGCATGGGCGGCAGTGGAAGTAAATCCCTAGAAGTCGGAGATGGTGATTTGCATCGGCTGGCTTACCCTTGGGTGATTCGAAATGGGATTCGAGCGGGACTCGAATTGAATCCCTTATAGAAAAATTGCTGTTGCACCGAGTTTGATCGTTTCTCAGCCGCAGGACATTGCCAATGGATATGGATGTAATTCAGGCGAGCAAAGGCGAGAGGCAAATGTCGAATTTTGCGAGCGCTGTGGTGCCGGATTTGTTGCCGCGCGATCAACTGCTCCAGCGCCTGCACGGTGTCGCCAACACTGGCAGGTTGCAGTCCGGTCTGCGCGCGCTGACGGAGTATGTCGGTGCTTCGCACTACCTTCTGGCGCGCTGCGATCTCCTCCAGGAAAGCGGCCTCGATTTCATCGTCTCGTCGGATTGGCCGTTTGACCTGGTCAGGGATATCGCCAACGATCTGGTTCGCGGCTATGCCCGTTCGACGGAGCTGGAAAAATGCATGCAGGTCTTCCAGCCGAATTTTGCTCTTATGCCTGACAGTGCCGACGTGCCGGACGGCGCCAGCCGCCAATATTGTTCGGTAACCTTCAATGTCGGCCGGTCGCGGTTGGCCCTGATGTTCCTGTTCGGCGAGGGGTTCATCCTGTCGCCGGAGCGCCTGCGGGATGTCGGCCTGCTTGCAGGTTACGTCGCGAGTTTCCTGCGCTGTGGCGGTACCAGGGTCGATCGCGATTTCGAATTGACCGACCGCGAGCTCGAATGCCTGTTCTGGATCGCCGAGGGCAAGACCAGCGACGAGATCGCGATGATCCTCGGCATCTCCCGCAATACCATCAACAACTACATTACCAGCGTGATGCGCAAGACGGCGACCAAGACCCGCTCCGAGGCCATAGCCTTCGCCGTCCGCAATAATCTCGTATAGGGGGATCCATGGCACATCCATCAGCCAGGACGATGAGCAGTGCCGAGCAGTCGCGCATGGTGCGTGTGAACAGGATTTCCAGCCGGTCCGATCTCTTTCCGCGGCTGATTGCCATGCAGAAACTCGCCGATGCTCACGGCTTCGCGATCTTCCGCGTCAGCGGCTCGGGTATTCCGGCAAAGCAGCGCCTTGTCTGCGAACTCGAAAACTGGGGGTCTTCCAATGCCGGTTTCGGCAAGGCCTTCACGGATGCCTACGGCGATGTCCTTCTCGAGCATATCGAAAAGTCGTTGTTGCCGCTCTCATGGGCGGGCGGTTGCGACCGCGCGGCCCCTGGTCCTGCCGACTTCGCGCCGTTCATGACGCGACTGCAGGATGGGATCGTGCCTTTTTCCGGCCTTGCCTTTCCAGTGCGGCTCGGCGCCGTCGGCAACGGTTTCATCGTTTTCACCGGCGATGAGATCGACCCCTCGAGCGATACCATCGTCGAGCTGCACGGTCGCTGCTGCCATATCATGATGGATCTGCTCTCGCTCGACGAACGCCGCACGGCGGCCGCCGAAGCCCTCAGCGAACGCGAGATCGCCTGTCTCCAGCTTGCCGGCGACGGCCGCATCAGCGAAGAGATTGCCGACAAGCTCGGCCTATCGGTGCACACCGTCAACGCCTATCTCGGCTCGGCGACGATCAAGCTCGATTCCGTCAATCGCATCCAGGCGATCGCCAAGGCGATCCGGCTCGGATATATCAGCTGAGCCCCGCTCAGCTCAGCTCAGCTGAGCCGGATGAAAGCTCTCATGTCTTGATAAGAGGTCAGCTGGCCAGCGCCCGCGGCGCCTGGCTGACGCTGTAGCGCGATTCTCGAAGGCTCTTTTCGAGGAAGCGGGTGTTCTCATCGGGATCGGCCGAGGGATCCTGGAACGCGATATGGTTGATCTCGATGCCGGCGTGATCTTCGGCAAGCGTCAGCTGTGCATAGACGGTGACGCCGCGCGGCTTGATTTCCAGATCGAGAACGACTTTGGGCTTGCCGCCCCACTCCAGCGTATAGTTGCCGCCCAGGCCGAAATTCACCGTGCCCGGATGAAAGAAAAGCTCTGCCGCCGAAGCGACGAGATCGGAAAGATTGCCGTAATACTCGAAGCGCAGCAGCGAAATAAGGTCAGAAGCATCCAGAAGGCGCAGTTCCGTGGCGACCGGGCTGATCGCAACTGCGAGGATTTTTTCACGCTGGGTAGAGTGAGGGCATTTTTTCATTCGGCTTATCTTACCCGTTTGTTCTTGGCGTCTGCGGCGTAAACCCGGTGGATCAGCTCCGCAACGGCCTTATAGAAGACTGACGGGATGACAGTATCGACCGAGACTTGCGCAAACATGGAGCGCGCAAGCGGCGGATCCTCGAACACCGGGATGCCGTTTTTCTCGGCAATCTCCCTGATTTTGAGCGCAATGAGGTCCTGGCCCTTGGCCAGCACCACCGGCGCGTCGTTTTCTTCGCGCGCGTAGCGCAGCGCCACCGCATAGTGCGTCGGGTTGGCGATGACGAGCGTCGCCCGGTGCACATTCGAGATCATGCGCCGGCGCGCGCGGTCGCGCATCAGCGAGCGCTGGCGGCCCTTGACGAAGGGGTCGCCCTGCGCCTGCTTGTTTTCTTCCTTGATCTCGTGCCGCGTCATCTTCAGCTCGGTGAACCAGTGATGACGCGTCCAGAAGACATCGACGATCGCCACGATCGCGGTGGCGATCAGCACGACGATGATGATCTTGCGCATCGCCGTCGAGATCCGCACCAGGATCGTCTGCGGATCGGAGAACATTGCGTCGATCGAGCTGAAATATTCGCTCCTCAGCACGAAAAACAGGATGACCCCGACGACGACGACCTTGAACAGCGATTTTCCGAACTCGATGAGGCCCGGCAGGCTGAAGAGCCGTTCCCAGCCTTTAACGGGAGAGATGCGCGAGGCCTGCGGCCGGATGCGTTCGAGCACCGGCGTCGGCAGGTTCTGGAAGATGGAGGAGGCGATGCCGAACACCATGAACAGGATGAAAGCCGGCGCCAGCAGCGCCGCAGTGGCCCAGCCGAGCTTAACGAACAGCGAAAGGACGTCAGGCCCGGTCTCGATCTTCCATTGGTCGGGCTGATCGAAGATGTCGCGCAGCGTTTCAGCCATCCGCCCGACGCTGTCGGGGAGGAAGAACACCAGGTAGATATAGGTGGCAAGGATGGTCGCGAAGATCGACAGTTCGCGCGAAAACGGCACGTTGCCTTTCTCGGCGGCGTCGGTTTGCTTTTTCGCGGTCGGGGCTTCTGTTTTGCTGTCCTTGTCATCATCTGCCAAGTCGCGGCCCTCCGTCAAAGATATAGAGCGCAGCTAATGCATGTCGCCCAAACACGTGCAGCGGTTTTGGATGACGACATGCGTCAAAACAAAGAGCTAAAGCGCGTCGCGGAAACCGGGTTCCTGCGACGCGCTTTAGAGCGCGGCCTATTGTTGGAAGGGTAGTCGCCTGTGGCATGGCGATCAACAGCCGCCTTGCGGGCGGCTGGATTTGTTAACAGTCTCGCAGGATCAGGCGGCTGCCGAAGCGTCGCCTTCTTTTTCCTTGAGTTCGATCTGGCCAGAATTGGCCAGGCGAATCGCTTCCTGCGCCACGGCGCGCCGGGCAATGGCGATCTCGCGCGGATTGACGCCGCCCATGCCGCTCTGCAGATCCGATTCGATCATGCGGCGCTGGCGCGGGCTGATGGCGGAGAGAACCGATTCGCGGATCTCGGGCGGCGAACCGCGCAGGGAGACGGTGAGCACATCCGTCGAGATGTCGTTGAGCAGCAGGACACGGCTGCGCTGCGGCATGTACATGAGGTCCTCGAACAGGAAGATCTTCGGGCGGACCTTGTTGACGGATTCGCGGCTGATCGATTCGAGCGAGGTAAGCAGCGTGTCGACCTGCGGCTTGTCGAGCTCGTTCATCAGATCGGCGACCTTCGTCGAGCCGGCGGCATTGCGCTCTGCCTCGACCTCGGCAAGCAGCGTCATGACCTGGTTCTCGATGATCTGCGCAGCCTTCGGGCTGACGGTCTTCATATTGACGGTTCGGTTCATGATGTCGGCGCGGCGGTTGTCGGGAAGCTGCAGCAGCACCTTGGCGCCGAAGTTGGAAGGCATCATCGACAGAATATAAGCAACGGTCTGCGGATGTTCGCGCAGCAGGAACTGGGCGATGAATGTCGGCTCCGCCTCGCTGAGGCGATCCCAGATCGAGGTTTCGTAGGCCTGGAACGCCGTGCGGCGGCCGAGCAGGCTGTCGACCTCGTCAGGCGTCAGGCCTTCTTCCAGAATGGCTTCGATCGCCTTGGCGTTGTCCATCAGTCCGGCGCCCTCGGTGAAGAGGTCTTCGAACTCGGAGACGAGCATCAACAGCTCGTCCGGCGGAATGGCGCGCAGCGACTGGGCGGATGAGATAATGGTCTGCAATTCGGCCTGGGTGAAATATTTCAACAGCCGGCCGGCGACGCCCTTTCCCATAGCGAGAAGAACAGCCGCCGCCTTTTCAGCCTGGGTCAACGGTTTCCCGGCTAGCGCGCCGCCGAAATCGTCAAAGTCCATCATGGTCTAACCTCTCCGTCCCACACAGGGATCAGGCTTTTTTCGTACTCAAAACTTCTATCAGTTTCACACCGAATCGGGTGTCGTCGTTATCAAGCACCGTAATCTCGCCGCGGGCAATCCTGCGGCCGTTCACCATGATCTCGACCGGCTCGCCGATTTTCTTGTCGAGGGCGATCGTCGCCCCTTCATTGAGGTTCATCAGGCCGGAGACCTGCATGCGGCTGGTGCCGAGCATGATCTGGACATCGATCGGAATGTCCATGATCAGTTCGAAATTGGAATTCAAGGCGCTGCCGAGCGGAGCCGGCGACGCATCGAAAGAAGGGGTGCTGCCGAAATCCATGCCGGCAGCCGCGCCGGCATTGCCGGCACCGAAATCGCCGCCGAAATCGTCGCCGCCGAACGGGCTGTCCGAAATCTCGCCGCCGAAAGCCGCCAGATCGGTTCCTGCTGCGAAGGCGTCGTTCTGCAGGTCGTCGCCAAACTGCGGCAGGTCGCCATCGGCATCCTGCTTCAGCACGCCGCGCAGATCGTCGATCGCCTGATCGAGATCCGCTTCGCTGCCCGGCATATCCAGGGAGAGGTCGCTGTTCTGCTGTGTTTTCTTCGTAGCCATGAAATCACTATTCCAGTTGAAACTTGCCTCAAACTGCCTTTGCAGCCCGAAAGCCAGAGAACCGATTAATTCATTAAATGACGGATGAGTTCGTCATCCGAGTTCATCGTATCCTTGACGCGGACCATGTAGTTTTCGCCTGAACGCCCGAACTCGCACACATACAATTCCTTGCTGTTGGCGCTGACCTCGACGCGCACGTCGCCATGGTCACGGAAAGGAATGACGTCGCCAACCATCAGCTTCGAGATCGTGCGCAATGTCAGGTCCTGCAGCCTGATCTTGGCCTCGAGCGTGACATGCGAGCGGCGAACCTGGTCGCCGAGCTGTTCGGTCCATTCCGCTGAGCTGCCGCCGGACTGGCGCTTCGGCTTCGGCGGCGTCACCTTGGTCTTCAACAGCGCCGTCTGCGGAACCATCAACGAAAATTCCGACACGATGCCGGCAAGCGTGATCGACATATTGATGGCGGCGGCGAATTCGTCCGGGCGGTCTTCCGGCGGCCGGGCGCGCATCTCAAGGGCGTGTGGGACCGAGAGGCTCGGTTCGAAGCCGCCGGGTGCGTTGACGGCCGAGCGCAGCACCTTGGCGATCTTGTCGAAAACCATCACCGCCAGGTCCGTCTCGATGATCGACAGCAGCCGGTCGGCAGGCTCCTCGATCGTATCGGCGGTGGCGCCGAGCAGGTGCTCCATCAGCGTAATGACGAAACCGTTGCCGCAGGCAATCGTGATGTTCTGCGACCAGTTGCGCAAGGTCGCATCGACGAGCGTGACGTTCGAGCTCAGGTCGTCGATCAGATGGTTCTTGTAGCCGATTTCGCAGCCGAGATAGTTGACCGTCACCTCGAGGCCGGTCTCGCTCTTGATGACGTCGGGAAAGAATTCGCTGTAGATTTCCCCGAAGGAGCTGCAGATCTTGGCGACCCTGCCTTTGTCGCCGAGCCCGCCGGTCAGCTTGGCGAGAAGGGCAGGATCCATTGCCGGTTTGTCGTGCGAAGCATTGCTCATGGTCATTTAAGCCGCCTTGTTTTCGCCGCCTGGGTTCATCATTTCCTGTTCGACCGCATCGATGGACGGGCGCTCGTAAGCCGAGATCGTCTTGCGGCCGTATTCGAGAGCGACTTGCGGCACCGAGCCGTTCATGTAGGCAAGCAGCGTCTGCTTGACGATGACGTAAAGGCGGTGCTGCTTGTTGCGCACGATCTTGATCTGGGAGACCAGCGGCGAGCAGACGCAGTAGGACAAGAGGATGCCGAGGAAGGTGCCGACCAGCGCCGAGCCGATCAGGTGGCCGAGCACTTCGGGCGAATCGTTGATATGGGCCATCGCCTTGATGACGCCGAGAACCGCCGCGACGATACCGATCGCCGGGAAGGAATCGCCCATGATCTGGATCGCGTAGTAGGGCTTCATCTTGTCGTGCATGATGGTGTTGAGCTCTTCGTCCATCAGCGCTTCGATTTCGTGGCTGCGGGCGTTGCCGATGATGATCAGGCGCACATAGTCACAGATGAAGGCCGTCAGTTCCTTGTTCTTCAGAATGGTTGGGGCCGACTGGAAGATCGTCGATTCTGCCGGATTGTCGATATGGGCTTCGATTTCGTTACGCGACTTGGTGCGCAGGTCGCGCATCAAGGAATAGAGCACGCCGAGCGTATCGAGATAATTGCGTTCCTTCGGCACGGCGTGCTTGAAGGCTTCGCCGAGCGCCTTGCCGGAATCCTTCACCACCTTCATCGGGTTCGCCATGATGAAGCTGCCGAGACCGGCGCCGCCGATGATCACGAATTCGAAGGGCTGGAACAGCGCGTCCACGTGGCCGCCCATTGCCATGAAGCTGCCGATGACACAGCCGCAAGTCACTATAAATCCGATAATGATATTCATCGTCAGCCCAATCTGAACGTTACTTTTCTCTAAGACGGTTAGGGTTTCTGCCTTGCGTGAGGCTGATGAACGGGCCCGCGCGCCAAGCATTTCCGCGTGCCAGCTTCGCGCAAGCATCTGGCGTCAGTCTTAAGGAGACGAATGGGTGCCCGCACCCGTTTCTGAGATGCCGCCTCAGCGAAATCCCGGCCGAACCTCATAAGACGACGCCCGGCTTTTCGTTCCGTTCATCGCCAATGCTTGGAGCCTACCGACATGCAATCCGGTCTTTATGTTTCTCTGTCGTCGCAGATGGCTCTCGAAAAGCGCCTGAACACCATCGCAGACAACATGGCGAACGTGAACACGACCGGTTTTCGCGCCACCGAGGTGAAGTTCGACGAGATGGTGGCGGCGACCAAGAACAAGCTGAACACCAAGGTCGCCTTCGTTTCCCAGGGCAATGACTATCTGAACGAGTCGAACGGCGAGCTGCAGCACACCGGCAACATGCTTGATTTCGCCATCAAGGGCGATGCGTGGTTCTCGCTCGATACGCCCGCCGGCCGGGTGCTGACGAGGGACGGCCGCTTCACCCTCAAGGATACCGGCGAACTGGTCTCGATCCGCGGATATCCCGTTCTCGACGCCGGCGGCGCACCGATCCAGCTCAACTCCAAAGGCGGCGAGCCGGCCGTCGGCACCGACGGCATCATCTATCAGGGTGACCGCCAGGTCGGTTCACTCGGGCTGTTCGAGGCGGATATCAGCAAGGGTTACCTGCGCTACGAAAACAGCGGCATCATGACCACCGACCAGCCGCGCGCCGTCGTCGACCGCTTCAATGTCGGTGTCGAGCAGGGTTATCTCGAAAACTCCAATGTCAACGCCATGCGCGAGATCACCCAGCTGATCGAAGTCAACCGCGCCTTCGAAAGCGTCTCGTCGCTGATGCGCGACAGCGAGGATTCCTTCAAGGAAGCCGTCCAGACGCTTGGAGGTAGCCGCTAATGCATGTCGCCCAAAAGTGTGCAGCGGTTTTGGGAGGACGACATGCATAAGAACAGAGACCGAAAATGCGTCGCATTTGCGGGTGGGATTGAAGAATGAGCACCACGCTGCTGTCCGAGGACGGTCTTTCCCCGAAGCTGGCGCATCTGGCTGGCCTCGTCGACCGATACGCATCGCCGGAGTTTTCGGTTGCCCATGGCGGTCGCGTGCAGACCATCGCTGCCGGTCACTACACGGTTCGCGGTCTCTCCCGCCATGTTCGCCTCGGCGAGTTCGTCGCCCATAAATCGGCAACCGGCATCCATTTGGGCGAGGTCGTTCGCGTCGAGCCGGATCTGATCTATGTCTGCCCGATCGAACCAGGCGAGCCGATCGGCATCCACGATACGGTCATCCGCAAGGGCGCCTTCCGCATCTCGCCGTCGGACAACTGGTGCGGGCGCACCGTCAACTCGCTCTGCGAGCCGATCGACGGCCTCGGCCCGATCGCCGAGGGCCTCGACCGCCGCTCGATCTCCAATACCGCGCCGCCCTCGATGACCCGCAAGCGTGTCGAGGCCGGCTTCAAGACCGGCGTACGCGCCATCGACATCTTCTCGCCGCTCTGCCTCGGGCAGCGTCTCGGCATCTTCGCCGGCTCCGGCGTCGGCAAGTCGACGCTGCTGTCCATGCTCGCCCGCGCCGATGCCTTCGACAAGGTCGTCATTGCGCTTGTCGGCGAACGGGGCCGCGAGGTGCGCGAATTCATCGAGGATACGCTCGGCAGCAACATGAAGAAGGCGATAGCCGTCGTCGCCACCAGCGACGAGAGCCCGATGCTGCGCAAGATGGCGCCGCTGACGGCGGTCACCATCGCCGAGCATTTCCGCGACAAGGGTGAGAACGTCCTGTTCATCGTCGACAGCGTCACGCGTTTCGCCCATGCGATCCGCGAGGTGGCGACCGCCTCCGGCGAGCCGCCGATCGCCCGCGGCTACCCGGCTTCCGTCTTCACCGAGCTGCCGCGCCTGTTGGAGCGCGCCGGTCCCGGCCCCGAGGGCGCCGGCACCATCACCGCGATCATCTCGATCCTCGTCGACGGCGATAACCACAACGACCCGATCGCCGATTCTACGCGCGGCATTCTCGATGGTCATATCGTCCTGCAGCGCAGCCTTGCCGAAGAAGGGCGTTATCCGCCGATCGATCCGCTCGCCTCGATCTCTCGTCTTGCCCGCAAGGCCTGGACGCCGGACCAGGAAAAGCTGGTGTCGCGGCTGAAAGTGCTGATCCACCGCTTCGAGGAAACGCGCGACCTGCGCCTGATCGGCGGTTACCGCCAGGGAGCCGATCCCGATCTCGACATGGCGGTCAAGCAGGTGCCGATCATTTACGACGTCCTGAAACAGTCGCCGGGCGATCGCAACTCGCCCGATGCCTTTGCCGATCTCGCCGGCGCCCTCAAGGCTGCAGCCGGTGTCGGCAATCAGGGCGGAGCCATCCAGAGGAGATAGATGTGGCTGAATTCGACGACGAACGCATCGCTTCCCCGAAGCAGCGCGGGAAGGCCGCCCGCCTGGATCGGTTTCTGACCTTTGCCGGCCTGGCGCTTGCCGGCGCCTCCGCGTTCTTTCCCTGGTATGTTTTCTTCAACGAAGACAAATTCGGCATCAATATCGCCGCCAGCGACAATTCCCGCGAGCTGCCGGATTGGCCGGCTCGTAACGTCTTCAGCGTCTCGCCGCTTGCCATGGTCAACAAGAACGAGCCGGACAAGAAGGCGCCGCCGATCGATCCGCTGACGACGGCGACGGTCTCCGACCTCGGCAAGGAGCGCGAGGGCCGCCCCATCCTGGAGGATCAGCCCTTCCCCGGCAAGTCGTCCTTCCGCCTGCTGCACGTCTCCAATGGTCGGGCGCTGATCGAGGACACCTCCGGCATGTATGTGGTGCGCGTCGGCTCGATCTTGCCGGATCAGAGCCGCCTTGCGACAATCGAACAGCGCGAGGGCAAGTGGATGATCGTCACCTCCAAGGGTGAGACCTACCAGAACAACTGAACCTGTCGGTCAACGCCTGAGGCAAGAGAGGCTCCGCCGCGAACCGGCCGGGGCCTCGGTTTTTTTGGGGCGCGGCGCTCCCCGAAAAGCGCCTTGAAACCTGAATTCCCGTAAGTCCCACGCAAGATTACCGCAATAGGTTCGGGACAGTAAAAACGGAGAGTCTCATGCAACCGATCCAACTTTTCGACTTGGCTTCGCGACAGGCGGAATGGCTGACGATCCGTCAGCAGGTTGTTGCCGGCAACATCGCGAATGCCAATACCCCGAAGTTCCGCGCCAAGGACGTCACGCCCTTCGATGCCGTGCTCGACAAATCAGACATCACCATGGCGCGCACCAATCCGGCGCATCTCAGCGGCAATGATTTCAGCGCCAGCGGCGATATCGACGTCAAGGACGCCTCACTCGACCAGGAAATCGGCGTCCAGGAATCCGGTAACACGGTCGGTCTGGCCGAGGAGCTCTCCAAGTCCGGCGATATCAAGCGTCAGTACGATCTCAACACCTCGCTGGTCAGTTCCTTCAACCGCATGATGCTGATGACCGTCAGGAAGTAAAAGTCATGGATCCGCTTTCAGCAGCAATGAAAATCGCCGGTTCCGGGCTCGAGGCGCAGTCGACGCGCCTGCGCATCGTTTCGGAAAACATCGCCAACGCCCGCTCGACCGGCGACACACCCGGTGCCGATCCCTATCGCCGCAAGACGATCACCTTCGGCCAGCAGATGGATCGTGTGAGCGGTGTCGAGACGGTCGACGTCAAGAAGGTCGGCGTCGACGAAGGCGACTTCAGCACCGAATTCGACCCCAGCAATCCGGCTGCGGACCAGAAGGGCGTCGTCAAGCTGCCGAACGTCAACATTCTGGTCGAGATGGCCGACATGCGCGAAGCCAACCGCTCGTACGACGCCAATCTGCAGACCATCAAGCAGACCCGCGATCTCATCTCCTCCACGATCGATCTCCTGAAGAGCCAATAATTATGATCAGCAGCGTCCAGAATGTCAGCAACCTTTCGATGACTCGTGCGCTTGGCGCCGTCGACACCGAAAATTCGGCCTCGTCGTCTGCCGCCACCATGCCGGGCACCGCAGGTGCGGCCAATAATATGAGCTTCGCCTCGGTCATGGGCAACATGGCGAGCGACGCGGTCAGCAGCCTGAAGGGCGCGGAAAGCATGTCCTTTGCCGGGATCAAAGGCACGGCGACGACGCGTGAAGTCGTCGATTCCATGCTCCAGGCCGAGCAGACGCTGCAGACGGCGATCGCCATCCGCGACAAGGTCGTCTCGGCCTTTCTCGAAGTCACCAAGATGCAGATGTAACTGATTTGAGGACGAACACATGAGAGCGCTCGCCATTGCGGCAACGGGCATGGATGCCCAGCAGACCAATCTCGAAGTCATCGCGAACAATATCGCCAACATCAATACGACCGGTTTCAAGCGCGCCCGCGCCGAATTCTCCGATCTTCTCTACCAGACCGAACGCGCCAAGGGTGTCGCCAACCGCGCCAACCAGGCTGTCGTTCCGGAAGGTGCCAATATCGGCCTCGGCGTCCAGACCTCGGCGGTCCGCAACCTGCATCTCCAGGGCGAACTGACCCAGACCGGCAACGACCTCGACGTGGCGCTGATCGGCAAGGGCTTCTTTCAGATCCAGTCGACCGATGGGACGACGCTTTACTCTCGCGCCGGCGCCTTCAACAAGAACGACCAGGGCCAGCTCGTCACCATTGACGGCTACGAGGTTCTGCCGGGCATCACCATTCCGACAGGTTCGACCGAGCTGACGATCAGTCGCTCGGGCGAGGTCTCGGCCAAATTGCCGGGTGCGACGGATGCGACCGTCCTCGGGCAGTTGACGCTTGCCGATTTCGTCAACGAGGCTGGTCTCCAGCCGCTCGGCGATAATCTCTTCCAGGAAACGGCAGCCTCCGGCGAAGCCGTCGTCGGCAATCCTGACGAGGAAGGTTTCGCCTACATGAAGCAGGGTTATCTGGAATCCTCGAACGTCGACCCGGTGAAGGAAATCACCGAGCTGATCTCGGCCCAGCGCGCTTACGAAATGAATTCCAAGGTGATCACCACCGCTGATGAAATGGCCTCCATCGTCAGCAAGAACCTGAAGTAAAGGGAAGGGCCGAAACATGATGTTTTGCCGGGCAGGACACATCTCAGGATGGGTGGCGGCAGCCACGATCGCAGTCGCGGGCATTTTCTTGCCCGCGGACGCGGATGCCGGCATGGGTTATGCCGTCGTCCCGACGACGATCATCTACCCCGGCGACACATTGTCGGCCAGCCAGCTTCAGGAGGTCGAGGTCACCAACCCCAACCTTTCCGGCGATTTCGCCAAATCCATCTCCCAGGTCGAAGGCCTGGTCTCCAAGCGCACGCTTTTGCCGGGCCGCACGATTTCGGTTTCAGGTCTGCGTGAGCCCTATACGGTGACCCGCGGTTCTTCGATCCGCCTTATCTTCTCGCTCGGTGCGATGACCATCTCAGCCGCCGGCTCGCCGCTCGAAGACGGCGCCACAGGGCAGCTGATCCGCGCGCGCAATATGGATTCCGGCGTCATCGTCAGCGGCACGGTGCTTGCGGACGGCACGGTCCATGTGAGGGCAAAATGAAATTGTTCTTCCGGTTTCTGACCCTTGTCGCGGTGCTCGCCATGAGCCTCGTCGACGTCGCGCCCGCCTGGGCGCTGACCTCCCGCATCAAGGATATCGCCTCGCTTCAGGCCGGCCGCGACAACCAGCTGATCGGCTACGGCCTGATCGTCGGGCTGCAGGGAACCGGTGACGGCTTCCGTGCTTCGCCTTTCACCGAGCAATCGATGCGGGCTATGCTGCAGAATCTCGGCATCTCGACGCAGGGCGGCCAGTCCAACGCCAAGAACACCGCGGCCGTCATGGTCACCGCCAACCTGCCGCCCTTCGCAAGCCCCGGCAGCCGCATCGACGTAACGGTAAGCTCGCTCGGCGACGCAACATCGCTGCGTGGCGGAACATTGGTCATGACTTCGCTTTCCGGCGCCGACGGCCAGATCTACGCGGTCGCCCAGGGCGCTGCCATCGTCACCGGCTTCCAGGCCCAGGGCCAGGCGGCGACCGTGACCGAAGGTGTGACCACCGCCGGCCGCGTGCCCGGCGGCGCGATCATCGAACGTGAACTGCCGTCCCGGTTCAAGGACTCGGTCAATCTCGTCCTGCAGCTGCGCAACCCCGACTTCTCGACGGCGATCCGGATCGCCGACATCGTCAATGGTTATGCCTCGGCACGTTTCGGCGGCCCGGTCGCGGAAGCCAAGGATTCGCAGGAAGTGGTGATCCAGAAGCCGCGCACGGCCGATCTCACCCGGTTGATGGCCGACATCGAAAATCTCATCGTCGAAACCGATACGCCGGCCAAGGTTGTCATCAACGAACGTACCGGAACGATCGTCATCGGCTCCGACGTCCGCGTCTCGCCGGTCGCCGTCAGCTACGGCACCCTGACGGTTCAGGTCACCGAGACGCCGCAGATCATCCAGCCCGAACCCTTCTCGCAGGGCCGCACGGCCGTCCAGCCGCAGACCGATATCGCGGCTGAGCAGACCGGCGGGCGCGTCGCCATCATCGACGGTCCCGACCTCAGGACCCTCGTTGCCGGCCTCAACAATATCGGCGTGAAACCGGATGGCATCATCGCCATTCTCCAGGGCATCAAGTCGGCGGGCGCCCTTCAGGCGGAGCTTGTGCTGCAATGATAAAGATCATCAAAGACATGACGGTCCTGCAATTGCTGCGCCGGCTGGCGCTGCCGGCAGCAGGCCTCGTCCTTCTGTCGATCCCGGGCGCCTTCGCGCAGGAGCATGCGCCGGCGGGCGACATCACCTCTGAGGACGAAGTCAAGCAGTTCTGCACCAACATCGCCGACCCCGCCCGCGACCAGCGTTACCTCCTGCAGAAGCAGGAACTGGAAAAGCTTCGCGCCGACATCGACGCCCGCATGGCGGAGATGGATAAGCGCAAGGCCGAGTACCAGGACTGGCTGAAGCGGCGCGACGATTTCCTGAAGCAGGCGGAAGCCGGCCTCACCGAGATCTACAAGAAGATGAAGCCGGATTCGGCCGCACTGCAGCTGCAGGACATGAAGATTGAGGTGGCCTCCGCCGTGATCATGCGGCTCGGACCGCGTCAGTCGAGCCTCATCCTCAACGAGATGGACCCGAAGAAGGCCGCGGCCATTGCCAGCGTCATCGCCAGTGCGTCCGATCCCAATACGTCGAAGGATCCTTCATGAATATGCGTTTCCCGGCCGCGATCGCCGCCCTCGCACTCCTTGCAGGTTGCCAGTCTCCGACGGCAGTCAGCGAGATCGGCCGCGCGCCCGCCATGAGCCCGATCGGCAGCGGTCTTGCCTACGGCCAGACGCCGCAGATGGCGCTTTATCCAAAGCAGCCGCGCGCCGTGGCGCAGGGTTATTCGCTGTGGAGCGATTCACAGGCGGCGCTCTTCAAGGATGCGCGCGCGCTCAATGTCGGCGACATCCTGACCGTCGACATCCAGATCAACGACAAGGGCTCGTTCGACAACGAGACCAACCGCAGCCGCAAGAATTCAAGTGGCATGAATTGGGACGTCAACGCCCAGATCTTCGGCTGGACGCCCGAGTCCAAGACTGACCTCACCTATGGTTCCGACACCAGCACCGACGGCAAGGGCAAGATCGAGCGCACCGACAAACTGACCCTTCTGGTTGCCGCCGTCGTCACCGGCATTCTCGAAAACGGCAACCTCGTCATCTCGGGCTCGCAGGAAGTCCGATTGAACCAGGAACTGCGTATCCTGAACGTTGCCGGTATCGTTCGCCCACAGGACGTCAATGCCGAAAACCAGATCTCCTACGACAAGATCGCCGAAGCCCGCATCTCCTACGGTGGCCGCGGCCGCCTGATGGAAATGCAGCAGCCTCCGCGCGGCCAGCAGGCCGTCGATCTTTTCTCGCCGCTTTGAGGCTGAACGACGATGGCAGAGCCAGACGCAAGCGCAGGTCAACCGAAGAAGAAATCCGGCACACTGATGACGATCATCGGCATCGCCGTCCTGACGCTGCTCGGCGCCGGCGGCGGCTGGGCGGTCGGCACGATCGTCGCGCCCAACATCAAAGGCGCCAAGGAGGCCGAGCAGGCCAAGGACGCCGAGGCCAAGAAAAAGGCCGAGGAAGGCCTGGCCCACATCTCGACGGAGGCCAACAACGTCGTCCAGCTCGAGCCGATCACGTCGAACCTCGCTTACCCCTCGGAAAACTGGGTCCGACTCGAGGTCGCGCTGCTGTTCAACGGGCCACCCGATGTCAAGGTTTCCGAGGATATTCACCAGGATATCCTCGCATATATCAGGACCGTTTCCCTGCAGCAGATCGAAGGGCCGCGGGGCTTTCAATATCTCAAGGATGACATACAGGAACGTGTTGACCTTCGCTCGCAAGGGCGGGTATCGAAGGTCATGTTCAGGACATTTGTCATCGAATGATTCGTCTCATAGTTTTCCTTGCCGCCATGATGGCGGTACCGGAACTGGCGGTGGCACAGCAGCTGCCGACTGACTTGTTGAACGTGCCGGTCGATGGCTCCGTCGCCGCCTGGATCATCCGCACATTCGGCCTGCTGACCATTCTCTCGGTCGCGCCGGGCATCCTGATCATGGTGACGAGCTTCCCGCGCTTCATCATCGCCTTCTCGATCCTGCGCTCGGGGATGGGCCTCTCCTCGACGCCCTCCAACATGATCCTCCTGTCGCTGTCGCTGTTCATGACCTTCTACGTCATGTCGCCGACCTTCGATCAGGCCTGGCAGAACGGCGTGCAGCCGCTGCTTGCCAACCAGATCAACGAGACCGAGGCCGTCCAGCGGATTGCCGAACCATTCCGCACCTTCATGGCCGCCAACACCCGCGACAAGGATCTGGCGCTTTTCGTCGATCTGGCGCGTGAGCGCGGCCAGAATATCCAGACCACCGATCCGATCGACTACCGCGTGCTGATCCCGGCCTTCATGATTTCGGAGATTCGCCGTGGCTTCGAGATCGGCTTCCTCGTCGTCCTGCCCTTCCTCGTCATCGACCTCATCGTCGCCACCATCACCATGGCGATGGGCATGATGATGCTGCCGCCGACCTCGATCTCGCTGCCGTTCAAGATTCTCTTCTTCGTGCTGATCGACGGCTGGAACCTGCTCGTCGGCAGTCTGGTGCGCTCGTTCAACTGACCAGCCGCCGCTCCTATCTGTGCCCGCCCCCTATCTTCGCCCAGGTCTTCGCCAACGAAAAACCCGCCGGATCGCTTCGGCGGGTTTTCGTGACGATTGAAAGGCTTACTCGGCGCCGAACGGCGCCGTTCGCGGCGGCAGCGCCGCAATGTCCATGTGCTCGGGTGCGAGACGCTGTTTGCCGCGCTCGGCCATGATTTCGTAGGCCTGCTCGAGATGATTGCAGAAACGTTCGGCATCGAAGAGCGGCGCGATATAGCGCTTCTCTTTCAGATGCGCCTTGTATTCGGCGATCCTTCCGGGGTTCTGCGCCAGTTCGACGGCCATATCTTCATAGGCCTGCAGGTCGCTTGCGACGAGGTCGGGCAGGTCGATGGCCCGCAGCAGGCTCTCGCTGACGCGTGAGGCGAAGTTGGTGCCTTTGAAGGTCAGAACCGGCAGGCCGCCCCAGAGCTGCTCCGAGGTGGTCGTGTGGCCGTTGACGGGGAAGGTATCGATGCCGAGGTCGGCCGCCTGCTGGCGGTCGATATGTTCTTCATAAGGCGCGCGCGGGCAGAAGATGATCCGCTTGGGCGAAATGCCTGCCGTCTGGAAGTGCTTCAACAGGTTCGCCTGGTTGCGCGGCGAATTCGCCATCAGCCAGAGCACGCTGTTCGGCGCCCGTTTGAGGATCCGGCACCAGCTGTTGACGACTTCAGGCGTGATCTTGCGGTTGCCGTTGAAGGAGGCGAAGATGAAGGCCTCTTCCGGCAGGCCGAGCTGCTCGCGGGTGACGGCGCGCGGCTTCGGGCGATGCATCGGGTCGTTCGGCTGATAGCTCTCCGGCAGTCGGCAGAATTTTTCGTGGTAGAACGGCTTTGCCACTTCGGGCAATACCGAGTGGTCGCCGATGACGTAATCGAGATCGATATTGACCGTGCTGCCGGGGAAGCCGAGCCAGCCGACGTGTACGGGCGCCAGCGGCAGGTTGAAGGCTGTCGCGCGACTGCCTGAAGTATGGCCCTTCAGGTCGACCATGATGTCGATATTATGCTCGCGCACGACTGCCAGCACCGCCTGGTCGGAGAAGCCGTGAACGTCGACGATCCGGCCCCAGCGGCTGCGGTCGGTAACGTTGTGCTTCAGGTATTCCGGACCCGTATGGCAGAACAACGTCACCTCGAACCGGTCCTTGTCATGCAGTTCCAGGATGCGCTGCAGGAGCTTCATCGTCGCATGGCGATCCCAGAAGTCCGACGACATGTAGCCGATCCGGATCTTGTCCGACCATGTGTGCGGCTGGTTGCGGCGGAAGGCCACCCGTTCCGGGTTGAGGGGGGTGGTGCCGATGGTGGCATACCGGTTGAAATCCTCGTTACCGCACCAGTGCAGATGATAGAACGGGTTGTCCTTGCGCAGGACCTCGACATCGCCCTTTGCGAGTGCGGCGTCGATCACCGCCTGATGTTTGCTGGCCTCTTCGAACTCATTGAATTCGCGGGCGAAAACCAGATGCAGGAAGCGGAATGCGAAATTGCCTGGAAACCGCTTGAAGATGTTGCGCGAGAGGCTCTGGTTGGTTGCGTCGTTCAGATCGTCGCTCAGTAGCAAGGCTGCCAGGCGCATATGATCGGGATTGGAGCTCTGTGACAGCACCGTCTTGAACGGGCGAATGATATCCCGCTGCTGGCGCTTCAGATAGATCGCAGTGATGATGAAGGCGAGTTCAGCGTCGTCCTGTGCCTTGGCGAGGTTTCGCATGGCGATCAGCAGAGCATCATCCTCATTGCCGATCTCATAATGCAGTTTGGCAGCCTGTTTCTGGTATTCGTAGGCATTCGGTCCTTCACAGTTGCCGGCCAGGCCGTAGGCTTTCGCGGCATCGGACTTGAAGCCGAGCTGCACGAGGTTCTTGGCCAGCAGCGCGTAGGTCTTGGCGTCCTGCTGGATATCCATGAGTTGGTTGAGCGTCGCCAAGGACTGTGTGTAGCGGCCCGCCTGGTAATCTCTGGATGCCGCAGAGAACGAAACTTTGCTGTTCAAAACCCAACTCCGTGAAGGAAATGTTCTGGCATGGCTGTCGATCGCCGACACACGCACGAGCCGTCCTCCCCGAAAACGGGGGATCGATCCGATGATGCTATCCCGGCGCCTGCCACATTGCCATTCGAAGCTTGCTTGAAACCGGTGCGCCTCGTGAAGGCGCTTCCTTTCATGAGAGAAAACGGTTTCTTTCCCGGTATGTTAGCATGCGAAGGAATAGATTCAGCCGGCATTAACTATGCGATGTAAGGAGCCGGCGCGGGGCCTCTATTTTTAAGAAGTTGGCAAGCATTGGCTGCGAGATTGCCCTGGACATGACGGGTTTGGGCCAAACAAAAAAGGCGCCGAGTAGCATGAAGCTGGTCCGTCATCGCCGGTACTATAGTCCGGTATGTCCTCCTTTTTGTATCTAGTTTCCAGGGGACAGATTTATGACAAGCATTAACACGAATTCTTCCGCACAGGCCGCTCTCCAGACGCTGCGTAGCGTCAACCAGAACCTCAACAGCACGCAGAACCACGTTTCGTCGGGTTACCGCGTCGAAAAGGCTTCTGACAATGCGGCTTACTGGTCGATCGCAACGACCATGCGTTCGGACAACAAGGCACTTTCGGCCGTTTCCGACGCTCTCGGCGTAGGCGCCGCCAAGGTCGACACCGCTTACACGGCAATGGACAGCGCCATCGATGTCGTCGGCGACATCAAGGCCAAGCTGGTTGCCGCGACTGAAAACGGCGTCGACAAAGCCAAGGTCCAGGAAGAAATCGGTCAGCTGCAGCAGCAGCTCCTGAGCATCGCGCAGTCGGCTTCCTTCA
Source organism: Rhizobium acidisoli (assembly GCF_002531755.2). Classification (NCBI taxonomy): domain Bacteria; kingdom Pseudomonadati; phylum Pseudomonadota; class Alphaproteobacteria; order Hyphomicrobiales; family Rhizobiaceae; genus Rhizobium; species Rhizobium acidisoli. Next base: position 335,764 of record NZ_CP034998.1, read on the forward strand.
ACGGCGAAAACTGGGTTGCCGGCGCTTCCGGTACCAAGAGCGTTGTTTCCTCGTTCGTCCGCGACGGCTCCAACGCCGTTTCGGTCACCACGACCGACTACGTTCTCGACGACAGCACCACGGGCAACGTCCTGTTCGGCATGAGCGGCGGTTCGGTCGAAACCTCCACGGGTATCCTTGGTACTTCGAATGGTTCGACCGGCTCGATCTACTCGATGGACATCACCAACTTCACCGCCGGTGAGATCCAGACGGCTCTGACGAACGTCGAAACGGCTCTGAAGGCGATGACCAGCGCCGGCGCTGCTCTCGGCTCGCTCTCCAGCCGCATCGGCAGCCAGGACGACTTCGTGTCCGCGCTCAGCGACTCGATCGACTCCGGTGTCGGCCGTCTCGTCGACGCCAACATGGAAGAAGAATCTTCCAAGCTCAGCGCCCTGCAGACCCAGCAGCAGCTGGCGATCCAGTCGCTGTCGATCGCGAACTCCTCTTCGCAGAACATCCTGTCGCTCTTCCGCTAAGAGCGGTTGGTACAAGCGTTCCAAGTTTCGCGGCCGGGTCATCCCCGGCCGCGAAATGTTTTAACATAAGGTTAATGAAAATCCCTCTAAGTATCAGATATTTTTACACTATTTCCAATTCGAATTTAGCTTTCCTTAACCATCTTGCTGTTTTCTAAGCCCATCGAAACGGCGAGTTAACCCTAACAGAGATGGTTAACAGGCATGATGCTGATCGCTGTGGGCCGGCCGAAAATCCGGAATGTCCCTTTTTAAAATCTGCCAACAAGGGGCAAACAAACTATGACGAGCATCAACACCAATAACGCTGCAATGGCAGCCCTCCAGACTCTCCGTGGCATCAACCAGGGTCTCCAGACAACCCAGGCTCACGTTTCGTCCGGCTATCGCGTTGGAAAGGCATCCGACAACGCGGCTTACTGGTCGATCGCAACGACCATGCGTTCGGACAACAAGGCACTTTCCGCCGTTTCCGACGCTCTCGGCCTCGGCGCCGCCAAGGTCGACACCGCTTACTCCGCCATGGACAGCGCCATCGATGTCGTCGGCGACATCAAGGCCAAGCTGGTTGCCGCGACTGAAAACGGCGTGGACAAAGCCAAGGTCCAGGAAGAAGTCAGCCAGCTGCAGCAGCAGCTCTTGAGCATTGCTCAGTCGGCTTCCTTCTCCGGTGAAAACTGGGTTGCCGGTGCTTCTGGCACGAAGAACGTCGTTGCTTCCTTCGTCCGTGACGGCTCCAACGCCGTTTCCGTCGTGATGACCGACTACGTTCTTGACGACAGCACCACGGGCAACGTCCTGTTCGGCATGAGCGGCGGTGCGGTTGAAACCTCCACTGGTATCCTCGGCACTTCCTCGGGCTCGACCGGCTCGATCTACTCGATGGACATCACCAACTTCACCCTCGGTGAGATCCAGTCGGCTCTGACGAACGTCGAAACGGCTCTGAAGGCCATGACCAGCGCCGGCGCTGCTCTCGGCTCGATCTCCAAGCGCATCGAACTGCAGGAAAACTTCGTATCCGCGCTCAGCGACTCGATCGACTCCGGTGTCGGCCGTCTCGTCGACGCCGACATGGAAGAAGAATCCTCCAAGCTCAGCGCCCTGCAGACCCAGCAGCAGCTGGCCGTCCAGTCGCTGTCGATTGCGAACTCCTCTTCGCAGACGATCCTCACGCTGTTCCGCGGCTAATAATCCGCAGAAAACATCGACCCGCCGGTCTCCGGCGGGCACCTCGCAAACGAGCCGCGCTTCAATGGAGCGCGGCTTTTTAATATCTGTTAACGGTTGATTAACCATAATGCTGTTTTCTGCGATCAACGAGACGGCGGGTTAACCAAATTTAAGAACCGGTTAACAGGCATGAGGCTGGTCCCCGTTCCCGGTAGCTTTCCGGAATGTCCCTTTTTATCAACTGCCGACAAGGGGCAATCATTTCATGACCAGCATTTTGACGAACGTTGCGGCGATGGCCGCTCTTCAGACACTCCGCGGAATCAATGACGGCCTAGAGGCTACGCAGAACCGCGTATCGTCAGGTTATCGCGTCGAAAAAGCGTCCGACAACGCCGCTTACTGGTCAATCGCAACGACCATGCGTTCGGACAACAAGGCACTCTCGGCCGTCTCCGACGCTCTCGGCCTCGGCGCGGCCAAGGTCGACACCGCTTACTCTGCCATGGACAGCGCCATCGACATCATCAGCGAAATCAAGGCGAAGATCGTCGCCGCGACCGAAAAGGGCGTTGACAAGACCAAGGTCCAGGAAGAAATCGGCCAGCTGCAGCAGCAGTTGCTCAGCATCGCCCAATCGGCTTCCTTCTCCGGTGAAAACTGGGTTGCCGGCGCCGACGGCACCAAGAGCGTCGTTTCCACCTTCGTGCGCGATGGCAGCGGCAATGTCTCGGTCAAGACGACGGACTACATTCTGGACTCCAGCTCCACGGGCAACGTCCTCTTCGGCATGGACTCGGTCGGCTCGATCGAGACGAGCTCCGGCATTATCGGCACATCATACGGTACGATCGGCTCTATCTACTCGATGGACATCACCAGCTTTGGCTCGGTTGAGATCTCCATGGCCCTGACCTCGATCGAGGCCGGCCTGGACGCGATGACCAAGGCTGCATCGCAACTCGGCTCGATTTCCACGCGAATCGAACTGCAGGAAAATTTCGTCGGCGCGCTCAGCGACTCGATCGACTCGGGCGTCGGCCGCCTCGTCGACGCAAATATGGAAGAGGAATCGAGTAAGCTGACGGCGTTGCAAACGCAGCAACAGCTGGCGATCCAGTCGCTGTCGATCGCCAACTCCAGCGCTCAGAACATCCTCACGCTGTTCCGCAGCTAAATCGGGCGCTGAAGCTGGACCGAATCTTGCGCCTTCGTCCGGCAACAAGCAAAAAGTCTACGAACCGCGCCCGAAACGGCGCGGTTCTTTCTTTTATATCAACAGCTTGACTTGCATTGCGATCGACGCGGCGCGTTCAGCGCTGCGCTCTTGCCCAACAGGTTGATATCGAGTTACCTTCGCCTTCAGTTGATTTGCTTTTGCGACACGCCGGTAGAAACTCTACCGGAGGCATGACGCCACTTCAGTCGCCGCCGGCATTCCGGCCTGCCCCTTGACCTTATTCCGAGACCCTGTCGATGACCGTTAAGATTACCAGCGCGGCCGCGGTGAATGCGCTTGCGGTGCTACGCAGCATCAACAAAGAAGCCAGCCAGACCCAGCAGCAAGTGTCCTCGGGATACCGTATCGAGACGGCCTCCGACGATGCGTCCTACTGGTCGATCGCAACCGTCATGCGCTCGGATAGCACCAATCTGGGCACGATCGGAGATGCGCTTGGTCTCGGCGCTGCCAAGGTGGATGCGACCTACACGGCGATGACCTCGGCGATCGATCTTATGAGCCAGATTCGCGCCAAGCTGGTTGCGGCAAAAGAGCCCGGCACCGACAAGGACAAGATCAATGCCGAGATCAGCGAATATAAGGAGCAGCTGAAGAGTGTCGTTGAATCGACGTCGTTTGCCGGCGAAAACTGGCTGCTGAACGGCGATACCGCCGCGCCGCCGACATGGTCGGTGATCTCGAGTTTCGCGCGCGCGCCGACCGGCGAATATCAAGCTCAGACCATCGATTTCCCCTCGTCGCAAACCATCCTCATCGATAAGAACGATGCGAGCGGCGGACTGTTTACCAAGGCGGTCGATGCCAATGCGATCAACAACAGCGGCGCGACGGCGCGCAACTACTACCTGCTGAACGCCAACTCGACGACGCCGGCGACAGGCACGGAAATTGCGATCGACAAGAATACCACCGATGCGCAACTCACCGATATGCTCGATGTGACCGACTCGCTGCTTTCCTCGCTGACGACGACGGCCGCTTCCATCGGGGTGATGAAGACACGTATCGACGATCAGATGGACTATACGGCCGATCTCTCCGATTCGATCGACAAGAGCGTCGGCGCGCTCGTCGATACCGACATGGACGAGGCTTCGATCCGGCAAAAGGCGATCGAAACCCAGAAGCAGATGGCCGTCGAAGCGATCTCGATCCTCAACACGGCTTCCAGCAAGATTTTGATCCTGCTGGAATAAAGGTGGGCGCGATCGCGGATGGCGGCGCCATTCATCCTCGCGCAAGTTTGACTTCCTAGTTTCCGGCATGAAGGCATCGTCCGAATCCGTGCCGGTGCAAGGTGAAGCCCTTGCCCGTTCGAAGCGACGTGCCGGCGCGCAAGGTCGTTTTGAGCGGGGGTGGATATGCTGCATGCCTCCCGAATGCTGGATGGTTTTTTATGAGCATTACGCTTTCCCGGTATTTGAAGGATTTCGGTGAACCGGAACCGTCAGCGCCGATCATCGAGATGGACGATTTCGGCGGCGACGGTTTTCCCGAAATGCCGAGCGAACCGGTAATCGACGTCGAGGCGGAGCGCCGCGATGCCTATGCGCAAGGTCATGCCGCAGCGACCGCTGATTTGACCGAGAAATACGAACGCGAGGCGCGGACGCTGGCCGAGATTCACGCGCGTGAACTCGCCGAGCTGAAGCTTCGCTACGAAGTCGAGGCGGCAGCGGTCATTGCCTCCCGCGTCCGCGATATCGCCGAAGAGGTCGCGCAGCTGGTCAGTGCCGGTGCGGCTATCGCCATCGCGCCCGTGATGACCGAAGCGCTTGCCGCCAGGGCAGCCGAAAGCCTCGCCGTGCTGCTGCGCGACTCGATCCTCGAGGGCGCTGCCGGACCGATCGTCGTCCGCGGGCCAAGCCGGCTTTTCGAACTCTTAGCCGCCGAGCTCGGAGAACATGCCGAGGCGGTTCGACACATTGAGACTGACGATATCGATCTTGCCGTCGAAATCGGCGAATCCGTCATCGTCACCCGTATGTCCGCCTGGGCAGCCAGCTTGAAGAAAGTTCTCGAATGAGCGAAGGCGAAAACCACCACCACGGCAAGAACGAGATCATCATCGTCAAAAGACATGGCGGCGGTGATCACGATGGCTCCCATGGCGGTGCGTGGAAAATTGCCTATGCCGACTTCATGACGGCGATGATGGCGTTCTTCCTGGTCATGTGGCTGGTCAATGCCGCCAACGAGGAGACCAAGGCCTCGGTCGCGACCTATTTCAATCCGATCAAGCTCTCCGACGAGAAGCCGACCGAGAAGGGACTGAAGAAGCCCGTCGACAACGCCGAGGGTGAGGAGAAGCAGGAAAAGTCGAAACAGAAGGAAGAAAATCCCAACGACGGCAAGGCTTCGGCGGATGGTGACGACCAGACCTCGACATCAGGCGACCAGACCAATTATTCCGAGGCCGATTTCTTCGAAAATCCCTATTCGGTTCTGGCTGAGATCGCGCAGGAGGTCGGCCAGCAGGCCAATGTCAGCGCCAAGGGCGATGGCGGTGCCGCCGATTCCGGCCCGGCCACCGGCGCCGATGGCGGCGAAGCCTATCGTGATCCCTTCGATCCGGATTTCTGGACGAAGCAGGTCGAGGTGACGACAGCCGGCAAGTCCGCGCCTCCCGGCAAGAGCGACGAGCAGGCGGCCGAAAGCGCGACAACCGAGATCGCCAAGGTCGAGGATATGAAGCCGATACCGCTGACCACCGATCAGAAGGCCGCTGAGGAAGCCAAGGGCGCGGCCGAGGCCAAGGACGGCAAGGCGCCGGATGACAAGAAGTCTGGTGATAAGAAGGCTGAGGACAAAAAGGCCCCAGCGCAAAAGGATGCAGCGCAGAAGGACGCCGATCATCAGAAGGATGCGGACAAGAGCGCGGCCGAGACCGAACAGCAGCAGCAGAAAGAAGCAGAGCAACTGCAGGAGCAGATCGCCCAGCAGATCGGCGGCATCGCCGGCAAGCTTGCCGAAGGCCTGACCGTAACGGCATCCGAAGGCGGATTGCTGGTCAGCATCTCCGACCAGAGCGACGACTCGATGTTCAATATCGGTTCCGCGGTTCCTCGCCAGGAGATGGTGCTCGCCATGGAAAAGATCGGCGCGATCCTGAAGGAAAGGGGCGGCGCGGTCGCCATCCGCGGCCATACGGACGGGCGCCAGTATAAGGGCACGCAGAATGAAAACTGGCGGCTTTCGATGGATCGCGCCCAGAGCGCTTATTACATGTTGGTACGCGGCGGGCTCGACGAAAAACGCATCTCTCAGGTTTCGGGCTTTGCCGACCGCCGGCTGAAGCTGCCGTCCGACCCGTTCAATGCGACCAACCGCCGGATCGAGATTCTGGTGCAGGCGGATCGAGGATAACAGGATGGCGCGTCGGCAGCATCGCTATGTCGGATTTGTGGCTATCGGCCTGGCGATGCTTTCGCCGGCCGCAGCCAAGGCGCAGGATCCGGACGATCTTGCACCCTACAAGATGCTGCGGTCGCTGCAGTTCGTGCAGGATTCCGTCGTCTCCGGCGATCATTCGGCCGGTGAGATGCAGCGCTTCATGCTGGGCACGATCGACGAGCGGCTGCGCAGCGTCGACACGTCGGTCTTCGATGACGACCGCAACGTCGATGCAGCGCTGATCTACGCGATGAGCGGCGGCAATCCGCAGACGCTCGAATATCTGATCGCCCACGACGTCAACGGCTATTTCGACAACCGTGTCACCGATGTGCTCAGAAAATATCTGAGCGGCAAGGGGTTGCTCGTCGCCAAGACGCTGGAGGAGACGGCCAGGGAATACCGCGACAAGAAGATCGGCCCATACCTTGCGTTGATCGGCGGTAACGTGCTGATCGCGACGAAGCCGACAGACGCACTGGATCTCTACGACCAGGCGCGCCTTGCGGCACCCGGCACGATCGTCGAGGAAGCGGCGCTGCGCCGCTCCGTCGCCATCTGCGTCGACAAGGGGATGCTCGACAGGGGCATGGCCTATTCGCAGCGCTATATCAGGCGCTTCCTGCATTCGCCCTATGCCAGCCAGTTCGCCGATCTTTTCGTCACGCTCGTCGTCGGCCATGATCACGACGTGAAGCCACAGGATGTCATCGACATCCTGTCCTTCATGGACGCGCCGCGTCAGCGCGAGGTCTATCTGCGCATCGCCCGCGCCGCGGCGATCGCGGGCAAGCCGCAGCTGGCGCACATGGCGGTCGAGCGCGTGCAGTCGCTTGGCGCCGGCACCGACAATGCCTTCGGTCCTCTGGCGGATTTCTATGGCGGCATGGCCGGCCTTCCGACGGAGGATATCGACCAGGCGGCGAAGAATGTCAGCGGCATCGCCGGCAACACGCTTTCGCCGCGGGATCAGGCGTTGCAGGAGGCGGCGCGATCGGTTGCCGAGCAGATCCTGCGCGCTCCCGACCCGGCAAGCCTGACGCAAGCCTCGGACCCTAACACTTCTGATCAAGAAATCACTTCTGAAAAGGCTGCGGCTATAGCTCCGCAACCGGGAGCGCCAGGCGCGCTTCCCGAGCCTCTTCCGGGAGGTGTGGCATCGACTGGCCAGAGCCAGGGTACCGACCCCTCATTCAACGCATTTGTGACGACCAATCGGTCCAAGCTCAACGAGATCGACGGTCTTCTGGCGCAGGAAGGCAACGAACAATGATGGATATGAGCGTCTCGGGCGGAGCCGCCGGTGCGGATCCCGCCGCGGCTGCGAAATCTGCACGGCCGATGGGCAAAGACGATGCCGCCGGTCAGAAGAGCGGCTTCTCCGATGCGCTTGCCAAGGCAAGCAACGGTGCCGTCAATGACGACGCCGACGATGCGCAGCCGGATCAGGGCGTGTTTGCCGACGCCGGCGCCGAGAAAATGGCGCGGACAATCCGCAGCCGCAATGGCGTAAAGCCGTTGATCGACCTTGGCGACGCCGCTTTGAAGGCACAGGCTGAAGTGCAGCCGGAAACCATCGCCAATGTCGTCGCGGCAAAGCCTGTAAAGGCTGCAGTCAAGATGCCCGCGGATCTTGCCTTCGGCAAGCTCGACGCGAAGGACAGCTCGGCCGAGGAGGTCGTTCAGGCGGCCAAAGGCGGCAAACATGCCAAAGCCGACGCGTTGGAAACCGATACGGACACGGACAGCGAGGATGACGACGGCGGCATTTCCGATGTGCTCGGTCTGCTGAAGCGGGATCCTGCCGACGGCGCGGTCGCTCTGTCGGCGGCAGCAGGCGTCCATCACGCGTCTGCCCAAGCCGATGACGTCAAGCCGGCCGACAAGAAGATCGAGGGTATCGACGCCAAGGCAGGCGGCCATGCGTCCGACGCCCTAGCGGCGGTCAGCGGCAACGTCGACAGCGGCAAGGCGGATGAGGTCAAGGTACCCGGATCGGAGAATGCCGAAGCCGCCGACGGCAGGACGTTCAGGATCAGCCGCGCCGATGGCCGTGGCGTGTCGATGGACGTCCATCTCGGCACGGATCAGGCCGGTTCTCAGGATGGCTCGAAGAAAGCCGATGTCGAAAACGTTTCGGTTCTCGAATCGCGCCGCTATATCGGCCTGATGCAGAACTCGAATTCGGCCGCCGTCACGGCCGCTCTCTCCGGCGATTCCGAATGGGCGCGCGCCATGGAACCGAGCTCGGCGCTCTCCAACGCGGCGGAATGGACAAGCACCGGCAAGGTGGTCAATACGCTGAAGATCCAGATGAACCCGCTCGATCTCGGCATGGTGACGGCGACCATGCGCCTGTCCGGCGACGCCCTGAATGTCGACCTCAAGGTCGAAACCGGCGCGGCCTATCGTCAGATGAAGGAAGATCACGGCAAGATTCTCGAAGCTCTGCGCAGCCAGGGCTACGCCGTCGACAACGTCACCATCAGCATGGCGCCGGTCGAGCGTAGCGACGCCAGCAGCCAGGCAGGCAGCCAAGGCCAAGCCTCCCAACAGCAGTCGCTCGCCCAGCAAGGGCAGGGCGGCGAGGCGCGCGAGCGTCACAATCAGACGGCACAGCGGGCGGGCGGAGGCTTCAATGGTGCAGGCGAGACCGGTATTGAAGACGTTTCTGCTGGCCGCAGCGGCGGCACTGGCGGCGTTTACCTCTGAGGCGAAAGCCTCCACCGGCGCCTGTGAGCGTGAGATCCAGTCGGCAGCTGCCAAATACGGCATCCCGGAAGGCATCCTCTATTCGGTCGGCCTGACGGAGACCGGCCGCAAGGGCTCGCTCTATCCCTATGCGATGAACGTCGAAGGCAAGGCGATCTTTCCGCCCTCCGAACAGGACGCGATGCGGCAGTTCGACGTCGCCCGCAGCAGCGGCGCCAAGCTCATCGACATCGGCTGCATGCAGATCAACCACTACTACCATGGCGAAAATTTCGGCTCGGCCGAGGATATGTTCGACCCGCATCGCAACGTCGAGTATGCGGCAAAATTCCTCCGCAACCTGCATGACCGTCACGAGACATGGACGATGGCGGTAGCCAGATACCACGCAGGCCCCAACAACGACCCCGCGCAGAAGCAATATGTTTGCCGCGTCATCGCTAATCTGGTCGCCACCGGCTACGGCAAGTGGACTCCCAATGCGAGTAACTTTTGCCGAAATTGATTCAACCAAAAATGGAAGAGGCCTATTGTGACGAAACTGTGTCACAATATGGCAGGAATCCGGCATGAATCCCCTGCGCAAGTCATAATTAAGGGTCTGTTAACTTTTCCACGAAATTTTGGTGTGCATAAACAACCGGACCCACTAAATATAGATCAAATCGCTACCCAGATCTTAATCAATTATTAGTTTCTGCCATTAACTTTAACGAGTTGTCGCCGATTCGTGCGATTCGTACCCATAGATCATCGAAGTGCCACACTGATTCGGAGGCGGACGAATGATCGTCGTGGTTGATGAGCGTGAGCTCGTGAAAGATGGATACACATCTCTGTTTGGCCGTGAGGGCATTCCCTCCACCGGCTTTGATCCAGCGGAATTCGGCGAGTGGGTACAGACCGCTGCTGATTCCGATATTGCGGCAGTCGAGGCATTCTTGATTGGTCAGGGCCAGCGCAGCCTCGAACTCCCCCGGGCGATCCGGGACCGGTCGATGGCGCCGGTGATTGCGGTCAGCGATCAGCCCTCGCTCGAAAACACTCTTGCGCTGTTCGATTGCGGCGTCGACGATGTGGTGCGCAAACCGGTGCATCCGCGCGAAATCCTCGCAAGGGCGGCTGCGATCCGACGCCGGCTGAAGGCGATTGCCAACTACACCGAAATCGGCGGGATCCGCGTCTTCTCGGATGGTCGTGACCCCGAGATCAACGGCGAAGTCTTCGCGCTTCCCCGGCGCGAGCGCCGCATCCTCGAATATTTGATCGCCAATCGCGGTCGCCGGGTCACCAAGACCCAGATCTTCAACGCCATCTACGGCATCTTCGATGAAGAGGTCGAGGAGAACGTCGTCGAAAGCCATATCTCGAAGTTGCGCAAGAAGCTGCGCAAGAAGCTCGGCGTCGATCCGGTCGATTCCAAGCGCTTCCTTGGCTACTGCATCGATTGGGCCTGATTTTCCGGCCGGGCGGCGGCGCCCGGCTGAACCTCGATATTGGCCTCGCAGCGCGCCATCACAGACAGCTTCACGCAAGGCCCGACAAATACTCTCGAGCTTAACAGGTAAAACGAGGTTTTCAGATGAGCATTTTCGGCAGCATGAAGACGGCGGTATCGGGCATGAATGCGCAGGCGAACCGCCTCAGCACGGTCTCCGACAACATCGCCAACGTTAACACGACCGGTTACAAGGCTGTGTCGACGAGCTTCTCCTCGCTGGTCCTGCCTTCTTCGGGCGGCAACTACAATTCCGGCGGCGTTCAGACCTCGGTCCGCCAGGCCGTCTCCGATCAGGGCGATATTTCCTACACCACCTCGAGCACCGACCTTGCGATCTCGGGCGACGGCTTCTTTATCGTCCAGGGCGCCGACGGCACACCGGTTCTGACCCGCGCCGGCGACTTCACCAAGGACGACGAGGGCAATCTCGTTAACGCCGCCGGCTTCGGCCTGATGGGCTATTCCTACAACTCCGGTTCTCCCGCTGTTGTCGTCAACGGCTTCGACGGCCTCGTTCCCGTCAACGTCAACCAGGAAGGCCTGACCGCCATCGCCTCGACCTCAGGCGTCTTCAAGGGCAACCTCGATTCCAACGCTAAGGTTGCTCCGGTCGCTCCTGCGACGCTTCCGAGCGACAACGGCGCTACCGGCACCCCGACAACCGATACCAAGAAGTTCTCGATGGTCGCCTACGACACGCTCGGCAACAAGGTGATGTACGACTTCTACTTCACCAAGACCTCGGTTACGACACCCCCGCCGGCAACCGGTACCGCCAGCACCTGGGAGGTTGCTATCTTCCGCAACGCCGATGCGGCGACCGGCGGCACGACCTCCTTCCCCTACACCACGGCCGGCGGCGCCGTCGCCACGACCACGCTGGACTTCGACTCCACCGGCAAGATCACCAACTCTACCGGTTCCGCGACTATCGTCGATCCGGTGACCGGCTTGTCGATCGACATGGATCTCTCGGGCTTCACCCAGCTCGGCGCGGCCTTTGCCGGCACCGGTACGCCGAACGGTCAGGCCGCAAGCCCGGTCAAGGATGTCACGATCGACGGCGACGGCATCGTCTACGCCAAATACGAGGACGGCAGCACCAAGCCGCTCTACCGCATTCCGCTCGCCAATGTCGCAAGTCCGGACAAGCTGACGCTGATGAGCGGCAACGTCTACAGCGCCAACGGCCAGTCGGGCGTGACCGTCACCGGCTTCCCGCAGACCAACGGCCTCGGCACGATCAAGTCGGGCGCTCTCGAAGGTTCGAACGTCGACCTCGCCGGCGAGCTCACCGAGATGATCGAATCCCAACGCAGCTATACCGCCAATTCCAAGGTGTTCCAGACGGGGTCCGACATCATGGACGTCCTCGTCAACCTCAAGAGATAATCAGGGTAACGGGTAAGCCATGTCGCTCACGTCCGCACTTAATACCGCGCAGGGAATATTCAACAATACCGGCACGCAGAGCAGTGTCGTATCGAACAATATTTCGAATGCCGGCAACAAGGATTACGTGCGCCGACAGGCGATGCTCACCACGTCCCTGAACGGCGCGCAGGTCGTCAAGATCGACCGGGCGCAAGAAGATGCCCTGCTGCGCCAATATCTGAAATCATCCTCTCAGGACAGCGCCCAGCAGACCCTGCTCAGCGGTCTCGAGGATCTGAAGTCGATCATGGGTGGCAACGACTACGAAACGTCGCCATCCACTTATCTCGGTGTTTTCCAGCAGAAGCTGCAGGCCTTCCGCACGACGCCGGGCAGCACCGTCGCCGCCCAGGGCGCCATCACCGCCGCCCAGGACGTCGCCAACTCGCTGAACAACGCGTCGACTTCCGTGCAGGATGTCCGCGCCAGTGCCGACAAGCAGATCTCTACCGCGGTCGATACGCTGAATACGCTGCTCAGCCAGTTCGAGACGGCCAACAATGCGGTGAAGACCGCCACGGCCACGGGCGCGGATGCCTCCAGCGCTCTCGACGAGCGCGAGAAGGCCCTCAAGCAGATTTCGCAGATCGTCGGTGTCAGCGCGACGACGCGCGACAACAACGACATGGTGCTAAGCACCTCTGACGGGACGATTCTCTTCGAGACGATCCCGCGCACGGTGACGTTCCAGGCGAAGGATGCCTACAACGCCACCATAACCGGCAATTCGGTCTATATCGACGGTGTCGCGCTCCCACGTGGCAGCGGATCGACGGCGACGGGGCAGGGGAGCCTTCAGTCGCTCCTGCAGGTCCGTGACGAGATCGCTCCCAACTTCCAGAAGCAGCTCGATGAAATCGCCCGCGGCCTGGTCTCGCTCTTCAAGGAGCAGAGCACGTCGGGTACCCCGGCCTATGTGACCGGTCTCTTCACCTGGAGCGGCGACACGGTCGAGGCCGGCAGCACCGCGGTTGCCGGCATGGCGTCGACCATCACCGTCAGCAGCACCGTCATCACCTCGCAGGGCGGCGACCCGATGCGCCTGCGCGATGGCGGCGTCAACGCCGATGGCGTCGTCAACAACACTACCCACCTCAGCGGCTATACGACTGACCTCGATAGTCTTTATAATGCCTTGGGGTCCGATATGGATTTCGATCCGGCAACCGGAACGACAGTCGGTTTCGACACCACGACGGGCATCGATTCGAACGTCAGCATCATGGAATACGCTACGAATTCCCTCGGCTGGCTCGAGCAGTACCGCAGCAACGCCACGACCGCGGCGGAGAACACCTCGGCGGCGCTGTCGCGCTCGGACGAGGCCTATTCCAACGAGACCGGCGTCAACCTCGACGAGGAACTGACGCTGCTCCTCGACATAGAGCAGTCCTACAAGGCGGCGACCAAAATCCTGAACGCTGTCGACGAAATGTTGAAGTCATTGCTGGATATTGCGAGTTAAGCCATGAAGAGCTCATTTATTTCAAGTTCGGCCATTCAGAATGCGATGCGTTTGACCATTCGTCAGGGGCAGAACCAGATGACGAAGGCGACGATGGAGGCAACGACGGGTGTCTATGCCGACATCGGTGTCTCGCTCGGCGGCAATGCCGCCAGAAGCGTCGACTTCAGCCGCGAGGTCGACAGGATCGATACGATCAAATCGAGCAATTCGCTCGTCACCGCGCGCATGGAATCCTCGCAACTCGGCCTGTCCAAGATGAAGGACGTCGGCGACGGCCTTGTTTCAAAGCTGACGGCGCTCCAGGGCAGCCACGATCCCGGCAGCATTACCGTCGCCATCCAGTCGGCGACCAGCGCGCTCTCCACCATGATGGACACGGCCAATACCATGGTGAACGGCGAATACCTGTTCTCCGGCATCAATACCGATGTGCAGCCGCTGACTGACCAGACGACGGCGACGAGTGCAGATATCGTCACCGCGCTGAATACCTATGCGACGGGCCTCGGCAAGGGTGTCAGCGATCTCACCGGCGACGAAATGGAGACCTTCATTACGACAACGGTCGAGCCGATGTTCAGCGAGGCAAACTGGACCAATGCGACGACCGGCTGGTCGCAGGCATCGAGCCAGAACATGACGAGCCGCATCAGCAATTCGGAAGTCATCGAATCCTCGACCAACGCCAACTCCGAAGGCATGCGCTACATGGCGCTCGCCTCGGTGATGACCTCGGCGCTGCTCGGCCAGGACCTCAGCAGCGATGCGATGAGCACGGTGTCGAAGCAGGCGATCAGCTATACGACGAAGGCGACCAGCGGCCTCGTCACCCAGGCAAGCCAACTCGGCCTTTCCCAGGAGCGCGTCAAGAAGTCCAACGACGCCCTCGACGCCCAGTCTAATATCATCAAGAACAAGCTCGTCGATCTCCAGGGCGTCGATCCTTACGAGGCCTCGACCCTCGTCAAGACTTTGGAAACACAGCTTGAAACGGCTTATACGATCGTCTCGAAGATCCAGCAGTTGAGTCTCGTAAACTACCTTTGATGATCAAAGGCGCGCAAGATTAAGAAGGATGCATGAATGTATCAGTTCTCTTATGCCGAAGTCATGCAGGACTCGGTGGCCGACGCGAAAGAGCGGGAATGGCAGGTTCTTGACCGGTCCATAGATCTGCTGTCGTTGGCGCGCGAAAAGGAAAAATACGGCCGGGAAGCCATCGAAGCCCTGTTTTATACCCGCCGGGTATGGATCAGCTTCATCGAGGATCTGAAACATCCCGACAATCAGCTGGAGATCGAGCTCAGGGCCAACCTCATCTCGATCGCGATCTGGATATTGAAGGAATGCGACAGGATACGAAAACGTCTGTCTAATAACTACCAGGGCATCATCGACGTTACCACCATCATCAGGGATGGACTTAAATGAAAAGTACACTTCGCATTTCTCTGAAAGCCGGAGAAAGAATCTTCATCAACGGCGCCGTCCTGCGTGTCGACCGCAAGGTCGCGCTGGAATTCCTGAATGATGTGACGTTCCTTCTCGAAAACCACGTCCTCCAGCCGGAAGGCGCCACCACGCCCCTGCGTCAGCTCTATTTCATCGCGCAGATGATCCTCATCAATCCCGAGGGCAAGGACCACTCGACGGCGATGTTCCGCAAGTCGATCACCATGCTGCTCAGCTGCTTCAAAAACGAGGAAATCCTCGCCGAACTGAAGCGCATCGATGCACTCGTCTCGACCGGCCGCGCCTTCGATGCGCTGAAGGCGATCCGCGGCCTCTACGCGATCGAAGACAATATCCTCAACAACCACGAAATGCCGCCGACGATGGTCGAGCAGATTCGCAGGGAGATTGCACCATGGCGGTAGACGCAACATCAAGTGTGACCTCGACGGGCACGACAAGCACGACAAGTTCCGCCCAGAGTAAGGCGACGCTGAACTACGACAATTTCCTGCAGCTGCTCATCGCGCAGATGAAGAACCAGGATCCGACCGATCCGGTCGACGCCAGCGAGCAGATGTCACAGCTGGCAAGCTTCTCGCAGGTCGAACAGACGATCCAGACCAACACCAAGCTGGATACGCTGCTGGCAAGCTCGAGCCTTACCCAGGCCAGCAGCTACGTCGGCAAATACATGGAAAGCGCTGACGGCACCGTCAAAGGCACCATCGAATCCGTCAAGGTTTATTCCGACGGCATCATTGCGACGACCACCGATGGCGGTAATATACTCGTGCAGGCGGGAATCACTGTTGCCGACAAGGCGCCGACCACGACGACCACCAGCAGCGACAGCGATACCTGAGACCGCGGCGCCGAAGCGTCGGGTGATACCAATCAATAGCGGCCCGGCCAAGGCGGGGCTGCTTCGAGGCGATATGAGGTTGCCTTCAGATGAATGAAGCTGATGCATTGGATCTGTTCCAGGCCGCGATCTGGACGGTCCTGATTGCCGCCGGTCCGGCTGTCATTGCCGCGATGGTCGTGGGTCTCGTCATCGCCCTGATCCAGGCGTTGACCCAGGTGCAGGAAGCGACGCTGACCTTCGTGCCGAAGATCGTCGCAGTGCTGATCACGGTCGGCGTCACGGCACCTTTCGTCGGCTCGCAGATCTCGATTTTCACCAATCTCGTCTTCTCGCGCATCCAGTCCGGTTTCTGAGCCACCTTCGCGCAAGCTTCGCCATTTAACTCTCGATCCGAATTGGGCGGACCGAGTCCGCCTCCTCTCATGAAGAGACGGAACTGACATGGCGCAACCACCTGCATTACCCCTTCCGAAAGTCGCCCCGAGCCTGCGCGATGTCGGTTTTGCCCTCGGCATCATCGGCATCATCTGCATTCTCTTCCTGCCGATCCCGCCATTCCTGATCGACATGGGGCTGGCCTTCTCGATCGCCTTCTCGGTGCTGATCCTGATGGTTGCGCTGTGGATCCAGAAACCGCTCGATTTCTCGTCCTTCCCGACCATTCTGCTGATCGCGACGATGACCCGGCTGGCGCTGAACATCGCGACGACGCGCGTCATCCTGTCCCACGGCAATGAGGGCCACGACGCGGCCGGCGGCGTCATCGCCGGTTTCGCAAGCCTGGTGATGTCCGGCGACTTCGTCATCGGTCTGATCGTCTTCCTGATCCTCATCACCATCAACTTCATCGTCATCACCAAGGGCGCCACGCGTATCGCCGAAGTCGGCGCGCGATTCACCCTCGATGCCATCCCCGGCAAGCAGATGTCGATCGACGCCGATCTTTCGGCCGGCATCATCGATGAAAGGGAAGCCCAGCGCCGGCGCAGGGAACTCGAAGAGGAAAGCTCCTTCTTCGGTGCGATGGACGGTGCGTCGAAATTCGTGCGCGGCGATGCCGTCGCCGGCCTGATCATCACCGCCATCAACGTCTTCGGCGGCATCATCATCGGCTATTTCCGCCACGGCATGCCGATCGGCGAAGCAGCCGACGTCTTCGTCAAGCTCTCCGTCGGCGACGGCCTCGTCTCGCAGATGCCGGCCCTGATCGTCTCGCTCGCCGCCGGCCTGCTCGTCTCGCGCGGCGGCACCACCGGCTCCACCGACCAGGCGGTTGTCAACCAGTTGAGCGGTTACCCCCGCGCGCTCTCGGTCTCGGCCGTGCTGATGTTCGTCCTGGCGCTGATGCCGGGCCTGCCCTTCGTCCCCTTCGTGATCCTCGGCAGTCTTCTTGCCTTCGGCGCCTGGTTCATCCCGCGTCAGGTCGAGGCCGAAAACAAGCTTCGCCGCGAGCAGGAGGAAAAGAAGGTCGTCCAGAGCAAGGAGCTGGAAAAGGATTCGGTCAAAGCGGTGCTGCGGACCTCCGAGATCGAGCTTGCGCTCGGCAAGATGGTCTCGACGCGACTGCTCGGCGCCCACCAGGAGCTCGCCTTCCGCGTCGGCAAGATGCGCAAGAAGTTCGCCACCCAATACGGTTTCGTCGTGCCCGAGATCAAGGTCACCGACGATATCGCCATCGCCGAGAAGTCCTACCAGATCCGCATCCACGGCACGACGGTCGCCTCCAACCTGCTGCGCGTCGGCGAAGTTCTCGTCGTCACCGGCGCCGGCCGCCGGCCGAGCATCCCCGGCGATGAAATCCGCGAACCCGCTTTCGGCATGCCGGCCGTCTCGATCCTCGAAAACTTCGCCGACGATCTGAAACGCGAGGGCTTCCAGCCGATCGACAACGTCTCCGTCGTGCTGACCCATATGAGCGAGGTCATCCGCAACAACCTGCCGCAGCTTCTGTCCTACAAGGACGTCAAGGTGCTGATCGATCGCCTCGATCCCGAATATAAGAAGCTCGCCGACGAGATCTGCTCGTCGCACATGTCCTATTCGGGCCTGCAGGCGGTGCTCAAACTGCTGCTTGCCGAACGCGTCTCGATCCGCAACCTGCACCTCATCCTCGAAGCGGTGGCGGAACTCGCCCCGCATGTCAGGAAGACCGAGCAGATCGTCGAGCATGTCCGCATCCGCATGGCCCAGCAGCTCTGCGGCGACCTTGCCGACAACGGCGTGCTGCGCGTCCTCAGGCTGGGCAGCAAATGGGATCTCGCTTTCCACCAGGCGCTGAAGCGCGACGCCAAGGGCGAGGTGATCGAATTCGACATCGATCCGCGCAACCTGGAAGAATTCAGCGAACAGGCCACCAAAGTTATCCGTGAGTTCATGGATCGCGGCCTGCCATTCGCACTTGTCACCTCGCCGGAAACACGCTCCTATGTGCGCATGATCATCGAACGGCTGTTCGCCACGCTGCCGGTCCTGTCGCATGTCGAACTGGCCAAGGGCATCGAGATAAAGATTTTGGGCTCTATTTCATGATAACAGACCCGCAAGGGACCGTTCTCGCGCTGTTTCTGGTTTTCTGCCGGATCGGTGGCTGTGTGCTGGCTCTTCCGGGTTTTTCCTCGGCGCGCGTGCCCGAACAGCTGCGCGTCTTCATCGCCCTAGCGCTGTCGATCGCCGTCATGCCGCTGCTCTGGGACACGGTCTATCCAGCCGTCCACACCGGTTCCGGAACCTATATCGGCCTGATCGTCAGCGAATCGCTGATCGGCGTGATGTACGGCATGCTGGCGCGGATTTACACGCTCGGCATGCAGTTCGCCGCGACGATCATCGCCACCATGGTCGGTTATACCCAGCCGGGCTCGGCCGATATCATCGAAGACACGCCGGAGAGCAGCCTTTCCGGCTTCATCACCTTTGCCGGCATCATGATCCTCTTCATCATGGACTTCCATCATATCGTCTTTCGGGCGCTGATCGATTCCTACACGACCATGCCCTTCGGCGGCCTGATGCAGATGCGCGCGACGCTGATCTCCTTTAGCGACACGCTGGAACAGACCACCTACATCATGCTGCGGCTGTCGAGCCCGTTTTTGATCTACGGCCTGATCTTCAACGTCTCGATCGGCTTCATCAACAAGCTGGCGCCGCAGATCCCGGTCTACTTCATCTCGACGCCCTATCTGCTGATGGGCGGGCTCTTCCTCGTCTACTTCTCGATTGCGGCCCTGGTCAGCCAGTTCGGCCAGTCCTTCGGCTCGATCTATATCGGGCGATGAGGCGATGATCGACAAGAACCGCTCCCAGAAGCTCAAGCGACTGCTCTCGGTGCAACGGCATATCGAAAGGATGGCCGAGAACGATCTGGCCGAAACCAGCCGCCAGCGCGTCGAGGTCAATGCGGCGATGGATGACGTCATCCTCGCACTCGGCTCGATGGACCCGGTCCACCACGCCTTTTCGCAGAATTACGCCGACCGATTCGGCAGGCTTTCGATCAAGGATCTGCAGCTGACCGGCATGCAGGAAGTCCACGAAATGCGGCTGGCGCGTGAGCGCGCCAAGGGCGACCGGTTCGAAGAAGGCATGAAAGAAGCCCTCGAGGCCGAGCGCCGCGAGGCCGACGACAATGCCGTCTACGATGTCATCGATCAGCAATTCGCAACGCCAGCCTCCAGCAAGCTTCGAAACCCATAGTCGTTACGATCTTAAATTAGAGGATTGTAACGTGGCTATTTCGCCCCCCAGTGATCTGGTCCTGGACGTTGTCAAAGCTGCCGACCCCATGGAGGTTCAGGCGGCTCAGGAAAAATTGAAGGCAAATCGTGCGGCCTTTGCCGCAACGAGCCTCGCCGAAAACGGCAAGGGCTTCTCCAATACGGTCGACGTTCTCGACCATATCAGCCAGAAGAGCGGCCTCAACAACATCCAGAACCGCACCAAGGCTGAGGAAGTGCCGGAAAGCTACCGGAAATTCGAGGCCATGGTCCTGCAGAATTTCGTCAAGTCCATGCTGCCGAGCGAAAGCGAAGACGTTTACGGCAAGGGCGCGACCGGCGATATCTGGAAGGGCATGATGGCCGAACAGCTCGGCAACACCATGGCCAAGGGCGACGGCATCGGCATCGCCAAGCAGATGTACGCCGAGCAGCTGCGCCGACAGGAAGGCAAGATCGTCAATGCCTCGACCGATAATGATGACCGCAACACTGCGCTCAGCATGATCGACGACTTCCAGCGCAAGACATTCGGCACGCCGACTGCCGAAGCCAAGACCGATAGAACAGGATGATTTTAGGCCGGTTGGCCTGAAACCTGAATCCTGTTCTCAATGAAATAGTTAGAGCGTGATGTCGCGCGAAATCCGCGCAGACTTTTCGGCATGGTGCTCTAAGCGACGCATAACCGAGGGTAAAATGGAAATAGTTTCGAACGAATACAGAATCAAATCCGTTCTCGGACGCCTCGAAATGATCATCGACAATGAGAACACCCGGATCGGCAGCGATCCGCAGTTCGATCTCAAGGTCTCCAATGCGCATAAAAGCCGCTGCCTCTATGAGCTGTCGATGCTTTTCCGCGACACCGATCCGGCCGAGCTTGCCGCGGCCCATCTCGATCAGCTGCACGGGCTGAAGAAGAAGCTGGTTCTCAACGCCCGTCGGGTCGAGGCGCATCTCGAAGCGGTTCGCGCTGTCGCCGATCTGCTGAAGAACGCCGTTCAGGACGCCGATGCCGACGGGACCTATTCCCAGGAACAATTCGCCGCGCGTGGAAACTGATGATCAAGCTCGTCCTCACCGGTGTCTGGGTTTGCGCCATCACCTTGGCATCGGTCTATTTCTCGGTGTACCTGGCGACCGCGCCGGCGCCTGCGGCAACGGATTCCAAGCAGAGCGCGCTTGAACTGGTGAAGGGTGAAACCATCACGGTGCCCATCATCGGTAACGGCGCGATCACCGGCTACTTCCTCGGCCGTGTTTCCTTCATGATGAACAAGGAGATGCTGAAGGGCGTGACGCTGCCGCTGGCCGAGATGACCACCGACGAGCTTTTCAGCCTGCTCGTCGGCAACAAGATGGTCGATATCGCCCACATCAAATCCTTCGATCCGAAGGCCTTCCGCGAAGAGATCAAGAAGGGCATGAACGAGCGCCTCGGCGGCGAATATGTCGCCGACGTGATGCTGGAGCAGCTCGACTATCTCTCCAAGGAAGATGTCAAGGAAAGCTCGGCCGGGGCGCCGAAGAAGGTGGGCACACCGGTCAAGATCGTCGAGACCGCACCGGCCGGCGAAGCGCCGGCGCCGGCCGCCCACTAAGCACCACAACTGTATCGACGAACAACGGCGCCGCAGGGCGCCGTTTTCCGTTGGCGCGCATAGTTAATAAACTACTTATGCGAGCATGGAAATTCAAGGAATTTTCCTAAGGGTTGTTTGAAACCGTCCTGATATACCCGCTGTTACAGCTTGACATGTGCCGCTTCCGAAATCGGGGCGACGCCGTCACGGCGGGACGCAACCGGGGCTTTCGAGGGCTCGGTGCGGAGGTGTGGGCTTGTTTTCCGGGATGTCGGGCGCATGAAGCATCCTCGGCAGGAGGTAGGAATGAATCTGATTGCGAACTTCGCGGTGCTCGCATCGCGGCGGACGATCTTCGATCTGCCGGTCTGCGATCTCGGCTGGGACGACGCCCTCGTTTTCATCAACGAGCTGGCCTCCATTCCCGTCGGCCAGACCGTGGTTTGCTTCGTCAACGCCCATAACATGCTGACCGCGCTTCACGATGACGAATATTACCGGATCATGTCGCACAATCTGGTGCTGCCGGATGGTATCGGTCTCAACATCGCATCGCAGATCGCCCATGGTTCGCCCTTTCCCGCCAATCTGAACGGCACCGATTTTGTGCCGGCCTTCCTCACCTTCATGGAGGCCCCGCGCCGCATCGGCCTGATTGGCGGCACGCGTTCGGTCGTCGAGGCGGCGGCGGAAAATTTCCGCAGGCATACGCCCTGGCATGAATTCGTCGTCGTTTCCGACGGTTATTTCGACAAGGTCGATTCCACTGAGGTCACTGAGGAGATCGAGCGCCAAAAGCTCGACATTCTGATCGTCGGCATGGGAACACCGCTGCAGGAAAAATGGGTCCACGATCATATCCGCGCCGATCATGCGCGCCTGGTGCTGACGGTGGGCGCTCTCTTCGACTTCGTCTCCGGCGCCGTCCCGCGTGCGCCGAGGACGGTGCGGATGATGCGCCTGGAATGGGCCTATCGCCTGCTGCAGGAGCCGACGCGACTCTGGCGCCGCTACGTCATCGGCATCCCGGTCTTCCTTTTCCATGTCCTGCGCTATCGCTTCCGCCGGCGCGAACGAATCCTCAGCCATCCGGAAGAACACAACACCGCGCTGCAGCCACGGTCGGAACACAAGAAGGCAAGCTGACCCTCGCGTCTTTCCAAGTGACTATGGCGCTTAGGAATACATCCTTGGATCGATTCCGATTTGAGGAGAGATGCATAGTTCTTACACGCGGCGGTTAACCATTTCTTTGCCATGAATATTTAGACTGGCTTAATCATCTGCATCCGTGCGGATGAGCGAATTCGGCCATCATGTGCATGAGATGTGGCGCAAATGTACGATATCAGGGCCAGAAGCAGCTTTCACGATCGCCCAGCCACCCGGCCGGCGGCGGCCGCACCGGCGCGCGCCCACGACGATCGCTATGGACTGCCTGGGGGCGTGCCCCGGTCGAACCGGCCCGATATCGCGCCGCCCGAAGCCGAACTGCTGCGCGCCATCGGCCGCGCGCTGGAAGAGCAGCGCGCCAAAGCGGCGCGCACGGCGCCGCTGGTCGATCGCATCGAAACCATCCTCGGCAATCACCTGCGGGCGGCCAACGACATCGGCCATCCGCTTCCTCAGGAACTGGCGCGCGGTGAAGAACCGGTTGCTCCGACCGACGCGCCGCTGATCTCATCCGAACCGCTGGCCGCGCTCGTTAAGGAACCGGCCGAGCCTTGCCCGGTAGCGCCGCGGCGGCGTGTCGGCGGCAGCGCAGTTGTGATGACGGTCGCCGCTGCGACGATGATCGGAGCCGGTCTGCCGGTGCTGATGCCGGTTTCGCCGGCCCTCTACCGTGCCGAAGCAACGTTTGCGGTAAAGACCGATGCCGCCAGCCGGGCCGCCTTCACCGAGGCTGCGGCGAAAGGGCTGATGTCGGCACGGGTGGTTGCTTCGACGGTTGCCGCCCTGAAACTCGACCACGATCCCGAATTTGCCGGCCAGAGGGCCAATGCGCTCGGCGTTGCGCTCGATCTGCTCTCGGCGACGGGTGCTGCTGCCGACCCGGCCTCGCGGGCCGAGGCAACCTTGAAGCATTCGGTGGAGATCCTGCCCGATGCCGCCGCCGGCACGATCCTCGTGCGGGTGACGACCGGCGACAGCGGCAAATCCATGCGCATCGCCGCAAGGCTTGCCGAAGCGGTTTCCCCGGCGAACGGAACCGGCGGCAACACCGAAAGCGACGCCGCCTTGCGCAAGGCCTATGACGAGGCGAAAGCAGAACTTGCAGCCTTCACGGCAAAGAGCGGCGAGGGCAACGTCAAGGTGGCCGTCGATCTTCGCCGCCAGATCGACCGGCTCGATGCCGATCTGAAACAGGCCGACCAATCTATCCTGGAAGCCAAAACGCAGGCCGACCGGTTGAAAGCCGCAAAACTTACCGGCGTGCTCGACGGTTCTCTCCCCTCCGATATGCTCTCGCCGGCGCTGCAGGACTGGCGCGACAAATATGCTGTCGCCAGGACAGCGCTTGCGCAGCTTTCGGCCGAACTCGGCCCGCGCCATCCGCGGCTGTTGCAGCAGCAGGCCGAAACCGATGGTATCAAGGAGAATATGGGCAAGGAGCTTGCCCGTCTTGCCCAGGCCGCCAACGCCGCCGCCAAGACCGCCGTCGATGCGCGCAAGGGCCTGAACGACCGGCGCAACACACTGATTGCGCAAAGTCGGGATACCGGCGTCGATCTTGCCCGGCTGACCGAACTCAGCGAGAAGGCGGCCGCCGCGCGTTCGCGCCTGGACGATACGGCCTCCGCCTCGGCGGGCCCGGCCGGCGACGGCCATATCACTCTGATGAAGCCGGCGCTGGCAACGGCGGTATCGGCGCCCGACGGCCTGACCGGCCGCTCGCTGGCCGGTGCTGCCGCGGGTTTCGCCGCCGGTCTTGCTGCGGCTTTCCTGCTGCGCCTGCGTAAACCCGTGGCCGCAGCCGAAGAGGAAATGCCGCTGTCCCAAGCGCTGTCCAAACCGATATCTTCGGCACCGCCGGCATCGCACCCGGTCGCAGCCGAGGTCGAAGAGATGGAGGCGCTGCGCTCCGAAATCTCCGGCCTGCGCGACCGGCTTCTTGTTCATGGCCTCGACGCGCGGCAGCCGCTGCGTTGAACGAAACATTTCCTTGCATTTTTGATATTGCCTTGCTGCTTTCCGACAGGATAGGGCGTTAGCGGGCATTTGACGCTCGCCGACTATCCATAGATTGGCGCGAAACAGGGCGGAGAGACGCGTGACGACAGTAATCGACGGCAAGAACGTAGCTGCATCGGTCATTCAGACGGTCAAGAGTGCGACGGCAGCGCTGGAAAAGAGCAGCGGCGTCACCACCGGTCTTGCGGTCGTCATCGTCGGTGACGATCCGGCAAGTCACGCCTATGTCGGCTCCAAGGGCCGCATGGCCAAGGAATGCGGCTTCAAATCGGTCCAGCACACGCTGCCGGCCGAGACCAGCCAGGAGGAGTTGGCAGCCCTCGTCGCCACCCTCAACGCCGATCCGTCGATCCACGGCATCCTGGTGCAACTACCGCTGCCGAAGCCGCTCGACAGCGAGCCGATCATCCAGTCGATCCTGCCGGAAAAGGATGTCGACGGCTTGAGCATTGCCAATGCCGGCAAGCTTGCCATCGGCGACCTGAAGACCGGACTGGTCTCCTGCACGCCGGCCGGCGCCATGGTCTTCGTCCGCCGCACCCATGGCGAGGATCTCTCCGGCCTCAACGCCGTCGTCATCGGCCGCTCCAACCTGTTCGGCAAGCCGATGGCGCAATTGCTGCTCAACGCCAATGCGACGGTGACGATCGCGCATTCGAGAACCAAGAACCTCGCCGAGGTCTGCCGCAATGCCGATATTCTGGTCGCCGCCGTCGGCCGGCCTGAGATGGTCAAGGCAGATTGGGTCAAGCCGGGTGCGACGGTCATCGACGTCGGCATCAACCGCGTGCCAGCCCCCGAAAGAGGCGAGGGCAAGACCCGGCTCGTCGGCGACGTTGCCTTCCGCGAAGTCTCCGAAGTCGCCAGCACCATCACCCCGGTCCCTGGCGGCGTCGGCCCGATGACCATCGCCATGCTGATGGCCAACACGGTCATCGCCGCCCATCGCGCCGCAGGGCAGACCCCGCCACAATTTTGATTGTTAGGACTGCGGGGCAGGGCCGGTCGAAGCCCGGACGATCAGTTCGGTCTTCCAGAGCTCCTGTTCGGGAAAGGGGCCTGCCTCTTTCACCGTGCCGATCAGCCGCTGGGCGATGCGAACGCCGGCGGCCCTCAGCGAGGAGCGCGTCGTCGTCAGCGGCACGGAGAAATTTTCCGGCTTCAACAGCGGCAGCACATCGTCATGGGCGATCAGCGAGATATCCTCGCCGAGCCGCAATCCGGCCTGGTTGACCGCGCGGATCGCGCCGAGCGCCAGCACCGTGCTGGCGCAGAGGATGGCTGTCGGCCGCTCCGACAGCTGCAGGAAATGTTCCATCGCCAGCAGGCCTTGCTCGTCCGTCATCAGCGCATGGCTGACGCAATCCTCGTCGAGCGCCAGCCCGCGCTCGGCCAGCGCCGCTATCACGCCGTTCTTCCTGCGGATGGCGAAATCGAGATGCATCGGGCCGTTCATCAGCGCAAAGCGCGTATGGCCGAGCTGCAGCAGAAGCCGCGTCGCATCGTAGAAGGCGCCTTCATTGTCGATGTCGAGAAAGGGATAGTCGGGTTCCGAGCCGAAGGATCGCCCGTGCACGACATAGGGCATCGAGAGCGATTTCAGCATGGGGAGCCGCGGGTCGTGGCCGCGCATATAGGCAACGAACAGCGCATCGACATTGCCGCTGATCGCCAGGCGCCTGAGTGCTGCAACCTCGTCATCCGGGTCGGCCGGCATGATGACGAAGTGGAAGTCGTGGCGCACGGCCTCTTCGCCGAGCCCGGCCAGGAATTCGCCGAAATGCACGTCGGACTGATGGCCGGGCGCCGTCGGCATGACAAGGCCGATCGAGCCGGCCTTGCCGGTCGCAAGCCGCTGCGCCGCCTTGTTCGGGCGATACCCGGTTTCCTTGACTGCTTGAAGCACGCGCTCCCGGGTGGCCTCGTTGACCTCCGGATAACCGTTGAGCGCTCGGCTCACCGTCGTCTGCGACAGCCCCAGCAATTCCGATAGCTGTTTAAGATTCACCTGCTATGCTTCCTCCCGGCCCGCCCGTCGGCCGTTTCCAATAGGCCTGCCGCCTCCCAGTGGCATCCAAAGCGCTTTCAATTATGTAGCATCTGGCGCGCTTGACTCAAGAAAAATCGCTCCATATTTCCCGATAGTCGCTGCTGCAGCGCGAAAGCGGGCAGGTTTGCGGCGTGTTTTCGTGAAATGACTTGACTCCATTCCACCGAAAGTGGAATGAGTTGGGTGTCAAAGCGCTTTGAAATTTCTTTTAAAGGGAATTCGGCGTGGTTGGGATTGTGATGGGAGGTTGATCACATGAAAAAGTCATTGTTGATGGGCGTTGCCGTGGCAGCGCTTTTTGCCGGTGCTGCATCCGCGGCCGATCTGAAATTTGCCCCGGGACAGGATGCCAGGTTTAACTGGAAGAGCTATGACGAATTCAAGGCCGCTCATGCCGATCTGAAGGGTCAGCCGCTGACGATCTTCGGGCCGTGGCGCGGCGAGGACGAGGCGTTCTTCATGAGCGTTCTTGCCTATTTCACCGAAGCGACCGGCATTGATGCCAAATACTCCTCGTCCGAAAACTACGAACAGCAGATCGTCATCGACACGCAGGCTGGCTCGCCGCCGAACATCGCCGTTCTGCCGCAGCCGGGCCTCTTCGCCGACCTCGCCAGCAAGGGCTTCCTGACGCCGCTCGGCGACGAAAACTCCAAGTGGATCAAGGACAATTACGGCGCCGGCGACAGCTGGGTCGGTTACGGCACCTATAAGGGCAAGGATGGCAAGGAGGCCTTCTACGCCTTCCCATACAAGGCCGACGTGAAGTCGCTGGTCTGGTATGTTCCGGAGAACTTCGAGGAAGCCGGCTACAAGATCCCGACGACCATGGAAGAGCTGCATGCCCTGACCGACCAGATCGTCAAGGACGGCGGCGTTCCCTGGTGCATCGGTCTCGGTTCCGGCGGTGCCACCGGCTGGCCGGCGACCGACTGGGTCGAGGACATCATGCTGCGCACCCAGCCGCCTGAGGCCTATGACAAGTGGACGACCAACGAGCTGAAGTTCACCGATCCGGCCGTCGTTGCCGCGATCGACGAGTTCGGCAAGTTCGCCAAGAACGAGAAATATGTCGACGGCGGCGTCGCGGCCGTGGCCTCGACCGATTTCCGCGACAGCCCGAAGGGCCTCTTTGCGGTTCCGCCGAAGTGCTACATGCACCATCAGGCCTCGTTCATCCCGTCCTTCTTCCCTGAGGGCACAAAGCTCGGCCAGGATGCCGACTTCTTCTACATGCCGACCTTTGCGTCGCATCCCGAACTCGGCAAGCCGGTTCTCGGCGCCGGCACGCTCGTTTCGATCACCAAGGACTCGAAGGCGGCCCGTGCCTTCATCGACTTCCTGAAGACCCCGATCGCGCATGAGGTCTGGATGGCGCAGTCGAGCTTCCTGACGCCGTATAAGGGTGTCAGCACCGAGGCCTATGCCAACCCGCAGATGAAGAAGGAAGGCGAGATCCTGACGTCGGCCACCACCTTCCGCTTCGACGGTTCCGACCTGATGCCGGGCAAGATCGGCGCCGGCGCCTTCTGGACGGGCATGGTCGATTTCGTCGGCGGCAAGTCGGCTGAAGAGGCTGCTGGCGAAATCCAGAGCGCCTGGGACGGCATCAAGTAATCTTCCAAAATTATGCCGCCGGCTTGCCGGCGGCATGGCCTGCATGACTGGCCGGGTTCGCAAAGAGCCCGGCCATCGCAGGATATATTGTGATTGGGCAATACAAACAGATTGACGATGACCGGCGCTGACCCGTCAGAATAACAACCGGTCGCAATAAGATCAGGGGAAGCAGGGGAGGGACGAAATGCTGTTGCAGATAGTGTCCGCTTTGGGCGTCGTGGTCGTCGCCGTTTTGGCGTGCTCGGCCTATTTCTATTTTTCGAACAAGATCCTGGATCTCGCGCTGCCGGTCAAGGATGGCGACATCCGCGCCGCCTCGCGCAATCTCAACCGCCGTGCCCTCGTGCGGCCGTGGTTGTTCGTCGGTCCGGCGCTCTTCCTGCTCGTCGTCTATCTCGTCTATCCCGTCGTTGCGACCTTCATCCTCTCCTTCTACGATCGCGCCGGCGAACAATTCGTCGGCGTCGCCAACTATCAATGGGCACTCGGCGACCGCGAATTCCGCCAGTCGATCTTCAACAACATCCTCTGGCTCGCCGTCGTGCCGGCCGCCTGCACCTTTTTCGGCCTCGTCATCGCCGTGATGACCGATCGCATCTGGTGGGGCAATATCGCCAAAAGCATCGTCTTCATGCCGATGGCGATTTCCTTCGTCGGCGCCTCGGTCATCTGGAAATTCATCTATGAATATCGCGGCGGCAACGACGTCCAGATCGGCCTCTTGAACGCCATCGTCCAGACGTTCGGCGGCACGCCCGAGGTGTGGATCTCCGTTCCCTTCTGGAACAATTTCTTCCTGATGGTCATCCTGATCTGGATCCAGACCGGTTTTGCCATGGTCATCCTGTCGGCTGCCCTCCGCGGCATTCCCGAGGAGACGATCGAGGCCGCCGTCATCGACGGCGCCAATGGCTGGCAGATCTTCTGGCGCATCATGGTGCCGCAAGTCTGGGGCTCGATCGCGGTCGTCTGGACGACGATCACCATCCTCGTCCTCAAGGTCTTCGATATCGTGCTGACCATGACCAACGGCCAGTGGCAGTCGATGGTGCTGGCGAACCTGATGTTCAACTGGCTGTTTCGCGGCGGCGGCGATTCCGGCCGAAGTGCTGTTATCGCCATCATCATCATGCTCGCCGTCACACCGATCATGGTCTGGAACGTGCGCCGCGCCAACCGCGAACTGAAGGGCCATTGAGATGACCGCTGTTGGAAGCTATTTCAAGATCGGCCCCGCCCGTCTCTTCGTTCACGCCGCAGTTCTGTTGATCGTCATCGTCTGGCTGATCCCGACGCTCGGCATCTTCGTCAGTGCGCTGCGCGACAAGGATCAGATCGTCGTTTCCGGCTGGTGGACGGCCTTCGTCGGTTCGACGCAGACCGTCGCCGTCCGCCTGGGCACGCCGGACCAGCAGCAGCAGGAAGGCGCAACCTACGTCATCACAGGCAACGTGCTGGAGGGTCAGACCGGCCGTTCGGTAAAAGCCTTCGGCAACCGCGTGCAGCAGCCGGCCGCCTTCGAAGCCGGTCAGACCGCCGATCTCGGCGACGGCGAAAGCCTGCAGATCAACAGCGACGGCAGCTACCGCTATATGAAGAACGCTGCCTTTTCGCCCGACGAAAGGCCGCGGCGAATCTATGCGTCGGTTTCCGCGCCGCCGGAGTTCACGCTGCAGAACTACAAGACGGTTCTTACCGGCGAGGGCATCGGCCAGTCCTTCATCAATTCGCTGACCGTGACGATCCCGGCGACGATCATCCCGATCCTGATCGCCGCCTTTGCCGCCTATGCGCTGAGTTGGATGGAGTTTCCCGGCCGGGCGCTGCTGATTGCGCTCGTCGTCGGCCTGATCGTCGTGCCGCTGCAGATGTCGCTGATCCCGCTGCTGCGCCTCTATAACGAAATCGGCAACCTGCTCGGCCAGCCGTCCAAGACCTATCCCGGCATCTGGCTCGCCCACACCGCCTTCGGCATGCCGCTCGCCATCTATCTCCTGCGGGCCTATATCGCCGGCCTGCCGAAGGAGATCATCGAATCCGCCCGCGTCGACGGCGCCACCGACTTCGAGATCTTTACTCGCATCGTATTGCCTTTGTCCTTCCCGGCACTCGCCTCCTTCGCCATCTTTCAGTTCCTGTGGGTGTGGAACGATCTGCTTGTCGCCATGGTCTTCCTCGGCACCGACAAGGACCACCTCGTTCTCACAGGCAGCCTGAACGCGCTGCTCGGCTCGCGCGGCGGCAATTGGGAGATTTTGACGGCGTCGGCCTTCGTCACCATCATCGTGCCGCTGCTCGTCTTCTTCGGGCTGCAGCGTTATCTGGTGCGCGGCCTGCTGGCGGGTTCGGTCAAGGGAGGCTGACCATTTCCAAACGTGACTTCAGACAGGATATTCCATGAACGTGGCTTCCCAATCGATCTCGACCCCCGATAAGGACTGGTGGCGCGGCGCGGTGATCTATCAGATCTACCCGCGCTCCTACCAGGATTCGAACGGCGACGGCATCGGCGACCTGAAGGGCATCACCGCCCGCCTGCCGCATGTGGCAAGCCTCGGCGTCGATGCGATCTGGATCTCGCCCTTCTTCACCTCGCCGATGCGCGATTTCGGTTACGACGTTTCCGACTACGAAAATGTCGATTCGATCTTCGGCACGCTGGTGGATTTCGACACGATGATCGCTGAGGCCCATCGCCTCGGCATCCGCGTGATGATCGACCTTGTCATCTCGCACAGCTCGGATCAGCACCCCTGGTTCGTGCAAAGCCGCTCCAGCAAGACCAACGCCAAGGCCGATTGGTATGTCTGGGCCGACGCCAAGCCGGATGGCACGCCGCCGAACAACTGGCTGTCGATCTTCGGCGGCTCGGCATGGGCGTGGGATCCGACGCGCATGCAATATTACCTGCACAACTTCCTGACCTCGCAGCCGGATATGAACCTGCATAATCCTGAGGTACAGGACCGTCTGCTCGACGTCGTGCGCTTCTGGCTCAACCGCGGCGTCGACGGCTTCCGTCTCGACACCATCAATTTCTATTTCCACGATCCGCTGTTGCGCGACAATCCGGCACTTGCGCCTGAACGCCGCAACGCCTCGACGGCGCCGGCGGTCAATCCCTATAATTTCCAGGAGCATGTCTACGACAAGAACCGGCCTGAGAACCTTGCCTTCCTGAAGCGCTTCCGCGCCGTTCTGGAAGAATTCCCGGCGATTGCCGCCGTCGGCGAAGTCGGCGACAGCCAGCGCGGCCTCGAAATCGTCGGCGAATATACCTCCGGCAACGACAAGATGCATATGTGTTACGCCTTCGAATTCCTCGCCCCCGATCCGCTGACGGCCGAGCGCGTCGAAGAGGTGATGCAGGATTTCGAAGCCGCAGCACCGGATGGCTGGGCCTGCTGGGCCTTCTCCAATCATGACGTCATGCGCCATGTCAGCCGCTGGGGCGGGCTGGTCGCCGATCATGACGCTTTCGCCAAGCTCTATGCCTCGCTGCTGCTGACGCTGCGCGGCTCGGTATGCCTCTATCAGGGTGAGGAGCTGGCGCTGACCGAGGCCGATCTCGCCTATCAGGATCTGCAGGATCCCTACGGCATCCAGTTCTGGCCGGAGTTCAAGGGCCGCGACGGCTGCCGCACGCCGATGGTCTGGGACAGCCAGGTCGCCCAGGGCGGCTTTTCAACAGTCAAGCCCTGGCTGCCGGTGCCGGTCGAGCATATCCTGCGCGCCGTCAGCGTCCAGCAGGGCGACGAGGCTTCGGTGCTGGAGCACTATCGCCGCTTCATCGCTTTCCGCAAACTGCACCCGGCCTTTGCCAAGGGCGAGATCGAATTCGAGGAACCGCAGGGCGACGCCCTGGTCTTCACCCGTGAATGCGGCAACGAGAAGCTGCTCTGCATCTTCAACATGAGCCCGGCCGAAACCGGGGTCACTTTGCCCGGCGGAGAATGGCAGGCGTTGACGGGGCATGGCTTTATCAGCAACAACTATGGCGACAAGATCGATATTCCGGCCTGGGGGGCGTATTTCGCCCGTCTCGCTTAAGGATCAGCAGGGGAGAGAGACATGACTGGACTGACGCTGAAGGATATCCGCAAATCCTACGGTTCCGTGGATGTTCTCCACGGCATCGACCTCGATATCAAGCAAGGCGAATTCATCGTCTTCGTCGGCCCGTCCGGCTGCGGCAAGTCCACGCTTCTGCGCATGATCGCCGGTCTCGAGGCGATCACCGGCGGCGAGATGTATATTGACGGCCATCTCGTCAATGACGTGCCGCCCTCCAAGCGCGGCATCGCCATGGTCTTCCAGTCCTACGCGCTCTACCCCCACATGACCGTCTTCGACAACATGGCTTTCGGCATGAAGATCGCCGGCGAAAGCAAGCAGGAGATCGACCGCCGCGTCAAGGCGGCGGCCGAGAGCCTGCAACTGACCAAATATCTCGACCGCCTGCCGAAGGCGCTCTCCGGTGGCCAGCGCCAGCGCGTGGCGATCGGCCGCGCCATCTGCCGCGATCCGAAGGTCTTCCTGTTCGACGAGCCGCTCTCCAACCTCGATGCCGCGCTACGCGTCGCCACCCGCATCGAGATCGCCCGCCTGAACGAACAGATGGCCGATACGACGATGATCTACGTGACCCACGACCAGGTCGAGGCGATGACGCTTGCCGACCGCATCGTCGTTCTCTCCGCCGGCAATATCGAGCAGGTCGGCGCGCCGCTGGAACTCTACGAGCGCCCGGCCAACCTCTTCGTCGCCAAATTCATCGGCTCGCCGGCGATGAACATCATCCCGGCGACGGTCGCCGCGACCGGAAACCAGACGACAGTGACGCTGACCGGCGGCATGTCGGTGACCCTCGATGTGGCGACCGACGCTTCCGAAAAGGGCAAGCAGGCAAGCTTCGGCGTTCGTCCGGAGGATCTGAGGATCGCAGATGGTGCCGACTATCTTTTCGAGGGCGAGGTATCGATCGTCGAAGCGCTCGGCGAAGTGACACTGCTCTATATCGAAGGCCTGGTCCCGGGCGAACCGATCGTCGTCAAACTGCCCGGCATCTACGATGTGAAGAAGGGTCAGAAGATGCGTTTTGCCGCCGACAGGCAGAAGCTGCATCTGTTTGATGCAACCGGCCATAGCTACCGGAAATAAGGCGGCCAATTTTGGGGTGATGATCTGAGGAATTGTGCCTGACGGGCCAAATTCTCACTTTCTGTTAAAGATCGGCTGCTACCTTTTCCCAGTCAATTTAAGAGGGGGGATAAGCAAGTGGCCGCTTCAAATCCGTCACAGCCAAAGTCTCATTTCCTGAGCAAGGAAGAATCCTTCATGTATGACCGCGAGCAGCGGTTCAAGATGGAGGACACGATGAATGCCGCGCGCATCGAATATACTGAAAAGGGCGTCATGCACGCGGCTTCGCGCCGCTGCGATATCGTCCGTATTTCAATGAGCAGCGCGACGCTCGCGATCCTCACTCAGTTCAACCTGCCGAAGCAGTTCTATCTGGATATTCCGGATGCCCGCATCACCAAGGTTGGCTGCCTGCTAATGAAGGTCAACGCCAACAACACGATCGAAGTCCGCTTCCTGCGCCTCTTGACGCAAAAGGAGCTGAACAAGATCTTCGTCTACAGCACCCATCCGGCGCACCGCGACTACGTGCTTGATATCCGCGCCTAAGCGAGCGCAAGACTGATACAGAAAACCCGCGGGTGCTTCGTGCCCCCGCGGGTTTTTGTTTGTCTCCGGCAACGACGCTCAGTGGTGGAAGAGCACGCTGGCGCCCTGATCCGAAGCGCCGACGGCGCGGCGGAAGGGGCGAAGAGTTCGCGGCCCATGCCGAATTCATTGTCGGAGAGATCGACGGTTACCGGCTCGCGCTCGGCCATATCGGCCGCATCGACGAGCAGCTCGAGTGTGCCCTTGATTGCGTCCAGGCGGATGATGTCGCCCTCGCGGATGCGGGCGATCGGGCCGCCGTCGACCGCCTCGGGTGTCACATGGATCGCGGCCGGCACCTTGCCAGAGGCCCCCGACATGCGCCCGTCGGTCAAAAGCGCCACGCGGAAACCGCGGTCCTGCAGTACGCCGAGCGGCGGCGTCAGCTTGTGCAGCTCCGGCATGCCGTTCGCCTTCGGGCCCTGGAAGCGCACGACGGCGATGAAATCGCGGTTGAGCTTGCCCTCCTTGAAGGCGTCCTGCAGCTCCTGCTGGCTGTGGAAGATGATCGCCGGCGCCTCGATGATGTGACGCTCCGGCTTGACGGCGGAGATCTTGATCACCGCCTTGCCGAGATTGCCGCGCAGCATCTTCAGCCCGCCATTCGCCTGGAACGGCGTCTCGATGCTAGAGAGAACCTTGGGATCGACGCTCTTTTCCGGCGACGGCTCGCGCCGGACGGTGCCGTTTTCGCCGAGCCGGGCATCGACAGTATAGGCTTGAAGACCCTGGCCGAAGACGGTGCGCACGTCGTCATGCACCAAGCCGTGCTTCAGGAGTTCCTTGATGAGGAAGCCCATGCCGCCGGCCGCCTGGAAATGGTTCACGTCGGCAAGCCCGTTCGGATAGACGCGGGCAAGCAGCGGCACCACTTCCGAAAGCTCGGCAATATCCTGCCAGGTGAGCTGGATGCCGGCCGCGCGCGCCATGGCGACGAGGTGAAGCGTGTGGTTCGTCGAGCCGCCGGTCGCATGCAGGCCGACGACGCCGTTGACGACCGAGCGCTCGTCGATCATCTCGCCGGCCGGGGTGAATTCATTGCCGAGCGCGGTGATCGCCAGCGCCCGCTTGGCGGCTTCGCGCGTCAGCGCTTCGCGCAGCGGCGTGCCGGGATTGATGAAGGAGGAGCCGGGTAAGTGGAATCCCATGATCTCCATCAGCATCTGGTTGGAATTGGCGGTGCCGTAGAAGGTGCAGGTGCCTGGGCCGTGATAGGATTTGGACTCGGCTTCCAGGAGCTCGGCGCGGCCGACCTTACCCTCGGCGAAGAGCTGGCGCACGCGCGACTTTTCGTCGTTCGGCAGGCCTGTCGTCATCGGGCCGGCCGGCACGAAGATCGACGGCAGATGCCCGAAGGAGAGCGCGGCGATGACGAGGCCCGGCACGATCTTGTCGCAGACGCCGAGGAAGAGAGCGGCATCGAACATATTGTGCGACAAGCCGACGCCCGCCGACATGGCGATCAGGTCGCGCGAGAACAGCGAAAGCTCCATGCCCGGTTGGCCCTGGGTGACGCCGTCGCACATTGCCGGCACGCCGCCTGCCACCTGCGCCACGCCGCCTGCCTCTGCGGCCGCCTCGCGGATGATCGCCGGATAGGTCTCGAACGGCTGGTGGGCCGAGAGCATGTCGTTGTAGGCGGTGATGATGCCGAGATTGGGGATATGGTCGCCGGCGAGCGCATCCTTATCGGCGGGGGAACAGACCGCAAAGCCGTGGGCGAGGTTAGCGCAGCCGAGCACCGAGCGCTGGACGCCCTTGGAAGCGGCGGCGCGCAGGCGCTCCAGATACCGCTCGCGGGTTGGCTTCGAGCGTTCGACAATGCGATCGGTGATCGCAGAAATGCGTGCGTGAGCGGACATGGAAGATCCCTGCCTTGTTCGTTGTCTAATCTGTTTCGGCGGCTCTGGCCTGATATTCGATCCGGATTGACGGTCGATCAGGGAGCCCAGTAGATCTCGACCGGGGAAGTGGCCCGGCGCAGAATGGCGCGGATCGGCATGTCGGCCTCGTCACCGCTGCCTTCCGCCTTGGCGAGAACGTCTTTTTTGCCTTCGCCCTCAATATGGAGAACCAGGAGTGCGGCATCCTGAAGACTGGAGAAGGTAAAGGTCAGGCGCGGCTCGCCGGCCCCTTCCGCTTCCATGGTGATGATGCCGCGCGGCGTCGATGCATCGAGCGCCGTGGCAAGATTGCTGCCGCCGGGAAAGAACGAGGCGGTGTGGCCGTCGCCGCCCATGCCGAGGATGACGACGTCGAAGGGAATGCCGATTTCGGCGCTCTTTTCGGTCGCAAGCCGCGCGGCTTCCTCGACGGAGGCGGCCGGCTGGTAAAGCGGCACGAAACGCGCCGACTTCGCCTTGTTCTGCAAGAGATTGGCATCGACCAGCATATGGTTCGAGCGCGCATTGTCGGCCGGCACGAAACGTTCGTCGACAAGCGTGATCGTCACCTTGTCCCAGGCGATATCGCGCGTCGACAGCACCTGGAAGAAGGCCTTCGGGGTCGAGCCGCCGGAAACGGCGATGGACGCCGTTCCGCGGGCTGAGATCGCCGCCGAAAGCGTATCGGCAACCTTGTCGGCGAGGCTGCCGGCGAGATCTGCGGGGCTGGCGAAGGAATGCAGGGTCGATGCCATCGGTTTCGTCCTAGATATCGTCATGCCAGGTGCGGCCGTCGCGCTCGATCAGCGCGATGGCCTGGCTCGGGCCCCAAGTGCCGGCGGTATAGCCCTGCACCTGCTGGCCGGTGGTTTCCCAACCCTTCAGGATCGGATCCACCCATTTCCATGCCGCTTCGACTTCGTCGCGGCGCATGAACAGCGTCTGGTTGGAGCGGATCACGTCCATCAGCAGGCGCTCGTAAGCGTCGGGATTGCGGACGTTGAAGGCCTGGGCGAAGCTCATGTCGAGCGAGACGTTGCGCAGGCGCATGCCGCCTGGGCCCGGATCCTTGATCATCAGCGACTGCTTGACGCCCTCATCCGGCTGCAACCGGATGATCAGCTGGTTGGCGACGATGCGCCCGGCCGCCTGGTCGAAGATCGCATGCGGGATCGGCTTGAAGGTGATGACGATCTCGGACATGCGTCCAGTCAGGCGCTTGCCGGTGCGGATATAGAAGGGAACGCCGGCCCAGCGCCAATTGTTGATCTCCGCCTTGATGGCGACGAAGGTCTCGGTATTCGAGACGCCGCCTTCGAGCTCTTCCAGATAGCCCTTGACCGGGCCGCTGCCCGAGGCGCCGGCGCGATACTGGCCGCGGACCGTTGCCTGCTCGACATTGGAGGCATTGAGCGGCTTCAGCGCGCGCAGCACTTTCAGCTTCTCGTCGCGGACGGCTTCCGAATCCATCGACGAGGGCACTTCCATCGCCGTCAGGCAGAGCAGCTGCAGGATATGGTTCTGCACCATGTCGCGCAGCGCGCCCGCCGTATCGTAATAGCCGGCGCGGCCCTCGAGGCCGACCGCTTCAGCCACGGTGATCTGCACGTGATCGATGTAGTTGGCGTTCCACAGCGGCTCATAGAGCGCGTTGGCGAAGCGCAGCGCCATCAGGTTCTGCACCGTTTCCTTGCCGAGATAGTGATCGATGCGGAAGATCTGTTCTTCCTTGAAGGCGCGGCCGATCGTGTCGTTGAGCTGCAGTGCCGAGGCGAGGTCGCGGCCGATCGGCTTCTCGACGACGATGCGGGTCGACTTGGTGATCAGCTTGTGGTCGTGGATCTTCTGCGAAATATCGCCGAAGATGCCGGGCGCGACGGCGAGGTAGAAGGCGCGCACGCGCTCCTTGCCTTCGTCGAGCAGCTTCTTCAGCTGGTCCCAGCCGGTGTCGGTGCGGGCGTCGACCGAGACGTAGTAGAGACGGGCACAGAACTTCTCCACCTCGGCTTCGTCATATTCGCCCTTCTTCAGGTGCTCGTTCAACGCATCCTTGGCGAATTTGCGGTATTCCTCATGGGAAAGCGGGCTGCGCGAAGCGCCGATCACCCGGGTCGGTTCGGAGAACTGGCCCTCGATCTGGCGATGGTAGAGCGCGGGCAGAAGCTTGCGTTCGGCAAGGTCGCCGCTGCCGCCGAAGACGACGTAATCAAAAGGCTCAACGGGAATAATCTGGCTGCTCATGAGCTTGTCTCTCAATCAGGCTGGTTGGCGGCCCTTTTAATCTAATCGATTTAAAAAAGCCAGTGTGCAGTGCAATGAATCTGTCAGGCACCGGTTTTAGTGCGAATTTCCGGAAGAGGAAATGCGCAATCAGGCTAAAACTTGTCGCGAAGCGCAAACCACGACAAGGCGAGGAAAAGCAGCGGCGCCCGCATCCGGGCCCCGCCGGGAAAGGCGGGAATATCGAGCGACGCGAAGAGATCGAGATCGCCGGATTTTCCAAGCACCGTTTCCGCATAGAGCTTGCCACAGTAGTTTGACAGCATGACGCCATGGCCGGAATAACCGCCGATCGAGGTGACGCCCGGCATCACCTCGC
The DNA here is from genome assembly GCF_002531755.2 of Rhizobium acidisoli. Classification (NCBI taxonomy): domain Bacteria; kingdom Pseudomonadati; phylum Pseudomonadota; class Alphaproteobacteria; order Hyphomicrobiales; family Rhizobiaceae; genus Rhizobium; species Rhizobium acidisoli. The sequence goes on from NZ_CP034998.1 coordinate 373,905, forward strand.
GCACGAAAAGCTGGCGCGGCATGGTGATGCCGACAGTGCCGCCCCAGGCATGGGTGATCTCGATGTCTTTCAGATCAGGATAGATCTCGGCGATCTGCCGGCGGATATGCTCCGAAATGTCCCGCGGATTGTCCGCCGTATAGGCCTCGCGTCCGCCGAACAGCAGCCGGCCTTCGAATCGGCGGAAGTAACGCACGACGAAGCGCGAATCGGCGACCGCCTCGCCCCCCGGCAGCACGGCGGGATGCCGGTCGAGCGGAGCGGTGGCGCCGATGAAGGAGCGGATCGGCATGACATGGCTTGCCGTCACCGGCTCCAGATTGCCGATATGGCCGTTGCAGGCGATCAGCGCGCGGCTGGCGGTGATCGTTCCCTTATCCGTTTCGATCGTCACCTTGCCGCCGCCCTGGCGGATCGTCTTTGCTTTCGTCATCTCGAAGATCGCAGCACCGGCGTTGGCTGCGACCCGCGCCAGGCCGATCAGCAGCTTCAGCGGATGGATATGGCCGGTGCCGACATCGCGCACGCCGCAATAAAAACGCTTCGAGCCGAGCCGCGCCCGCGTTTCCGCCTCGTCCATGAAGCTGATGTGCGGATAGCCGTAGCGCTGCGCGGCGATTTCGGCGTTCTGGCGAAAGTCGCGTTCATAACTTGCCTTGTGCGCAACGTTCAGCTGACCGGGCACATAATCGATCTCGATCTGGTGCTCGCGGGCGAAATCGAGGAGATGGCGCTTGGCCGCCTCGGCAATGTCGAACAGCGCCTTCGAGCGCTGATAGCCGATCTTCTCCTCGAGCTCTTCTGGCCACCATCGCTGGCCGGTGCCGAGCTGGCCGCCATTGCGCCCGGACGCCCCGTCACCGAAGCGGCAGGCCTCGATCAGCACCACCGAGACGCCGGACTTGGCCAGATTATAGGCGGCCTGCAGGCCGGTATAGCCGCCGCCGATGATGGCGACATCACATGTTCTCGAGCCGTCGAGAGCGGCATAGCTCGGCCGCTCCCCGGCGGTTGCCTGATACCAGGATAGGCCCGGCGAGATCGGGCTCTGCCACGTCTCCTGCGATGCCATGACGCTGCCTCACACGTTGAGCAGAAGGAATTCCCGCTCCCAGGGGCTGATCACCTGCATGAAGGTCTCGAATTCGCCGCGCTTGACGCCGGCGTAGAGGCCGATGAACTGATTGCCGAAAATCTCCTCGAAAGCCGGCTCGTCCTCGAGCAGCGCCACGGCTTCCAACAGGCCGCGCGGCAGGTCGATCGAGCCTTCGTTGGCCGAATCCTCGGTCGGCGCCGTCGGCTCGATCTGCTTCATGATGCCGAGCAGGCCGGCGGCGAGCGAGGCGGCAAGCGCCAGATAAGGATTGGCGTCCGAGCTCGGCAGCCGGTTTTCGACGCGCCTGGCCTGCGGATCGGATACCGGAACGCGGAAGGCCGTCGTCCGATTGTCGTAACCCCAGGCATTGTTGACCGGGCAGGACATATCGGGCTGCAGGCGCCGGTAGGAATTCACATAGGGCGCCAGCATCGCCATCGCGCTCGGCACGAATTTCTGCATGCCGCCGATGAAATGGAAGAACTCCTTCGAGGCTGATCCGTCCGGATTGGAGAAGACGTTCTTGCCCGTTTCGATATTGACCACCGACTGATGGATATGCATCGCCGAACCCGGCTGGGCCTGCATCGGCTTGGCCATGAAGGTCGCATAAATGTCGTGTTTCAACGCCGCCTCGCGGATCGTGCGTTTGAACAGGAACACCTGGTCGGCAAGTTCGATCGGATTGCCGTGGCGCAGGTTAATCTCGAGCTGCGCCGGTCCCTCTTCATGGATCAGCGTATCGATCTCGAGACCCTGCTTCTCCGAGAAATGGTAAATGTCGTCGATCAACTCGTCGAATTCGTTGATGCCGGCGATCGAATAGCCCTGGCCGCCGAGGATCGAGCGGCCGGACCGGCCCTTGGGCGGGTGCAGCGGATAGTCGGGGTCGTCATTCTTGGCGACCAGGTAGAATTCGATCTCCGGCGCCACGATCGGCTTCCAGCCGCGGTCGTGATAGAGGCTCATGATGCGTTTCAGCACGTTGCGCGGCGTATAGGGCACTTCGCCGCCGTCGGAATCGACGATGTCGCAGATCACCTGTGCCGTCGGGTCGGTCTCCCAGGGCACGACCGAAAGCGTCGAAAGATCCGGCATCAGCTTCAGGTCGCTGTCGCGCGGCTCGTAGCGGAAGCTTTCGGTCTCCTCCGGATACTCGCCCGAAATCGTATGCCGGTAGATCGCCGAAGGCAGCGCCAACGAGGTGTTCGAGGTGAATTTCGAGCTCGGCATCATCTTGCCGCGCGGAACGCCGGCAAGGTCGGGCGTGATGCATTCGATGTCTTCGATGCCCCTGTCCCTCAGCCACCGCGCTGCTTCCTTCCAGTTCGCAACGCCGCGCAGAGACCCGGGGTCCGGGGGAGTTTTCTTCGAGGCGGGTACGTTTCTGGCAGGCTTCAGCGTCGTCTTTTTTGGGGACATGACACACCGGTTTGGTTGATCGTGGCGCCATCATAACCGGACTTTGCCAATTGGCGAGAGGTTGAGAACGTTGACTTTCGCCCTTTGATGGAAAAAGAAGGCGCTGTCTTGATCGGGGAAACAAGTTTGCAGCGCAAAAGCGACGTCATCGTCATCGGCGCCGGGGCGGCGGGCATGATGGCGGCCATCCGGGCGGGAAAACGCGGCCGCTCGGTCGTGGTCCTCGACCATGCAAGGGCGCCGGGCGAGAAGATCCGCATCTCGGGCGGCGGCCGCTGCAATTTCACCAATATCCATGCCGGGCCGAAGAATTTCCTCTCCGCCAATCCGCATTTCTGCAAGTCGGCGCTTGCCCGTTTCACACCGGCCGATTTCATCGCCATGGTCGACCGGCACGGCATCGCCTGGCATGAAAAGACGCTCGGCCAGCTTTTCTGCGACGATAGCGCCAAAGACGTCATCCGCATGCTGCTGACCGAGATGCGCGAGGCCGGCGCGCAGCTGCATCTCGGCACCGAGATCACAGCTGTCGAAAAGGTGGAGGCGGGTTTTCGCGTCTCGACCGGTGATGATGCTTTCGAAGCCTCGGCGCTCGTCGTCGCCACCGGCGGCAAGTCGATCCCGAAAATGGGCGCCACCGGCTTTGCCTATCGTCTGGCCGAGCAGTTCGGTCTGCCGGTGCTCGAAACCCGCCCCGGCCTCGTGCCGCTGACGCTCGATCCCGGCCTGCTCGAGGCCATCGCGCCGCTTGCCGGCATTTCCGCCCCGGCCGAAATCCGCCATGGCAGGACCGCCTTTCGCGAAGCGCTGCTGTTTACCCATCGCGGCCTCAGCGGCCCCGCCATCCTGCAGATCTCCTCCTATTGGCGTGAAGGCGACGAGATCGTCGTTTCGATCGAACCGGATATCGACATCGGAGCACATCTGAAGACGGCAAAGCAGCTGAATGGCCGCCAGTCGCCGCAGACGGCACTCGGCGATATCCTGCCGAAGCGGCTGGCTCAATTTCTCGTCGAGCGCGAAAAGATCGCCGGCAACATGGCCGACCTGCCCGACAAGGCGCTGCTGCGCCTCGCCGCGGCGGCGCAGAGCTTTACGGTCAAGCCGTCCGGCTCGGAAGGCTATCGCACCGCTGAAGTGACGCTCGGCGGTATCGATACGGCAGCGCTCGATTCCCGCAGCATGGAGGCCAAGGCCGTGCCCGGGCTTTATTTCATCGGCGAATGCGTCGACGTCACCGGCTGGCTCGGCGGCTATAATTTCCAATGGGCCTGGGCCTCCGGATTTGCCGCCGGCGAATATGCGTAAATCGAATGCATGTCGCCCGGAAGTGTGCGGCGATTCCGCGATAACGACATGCATAAAACAATGGGCTAAAGCGCGTCGCATGAATCAAATTTGGTGCGACGCGCTTTAGGTAATACCGATTCAAGACTTCTTAAGAGAGGTGCGCCATCCTGTCTCAATTGGCGATCTGCAAAGCTCTTCCTAAATAAGCTTTACCAGCAAGCCGTTTTGTTGGATTGTTGTGTCAGACAGAAGTGAGGTTTCGAGCATGACCAGAAACACACGACGCGCCCGCGCCATCGCAATTGCCGAGGCGAAGCCGAACGCCCGCATGGTCGCCCTGCGTTATCTGATGCTCGCAGCCGGCGCTACCGCCGCCAGCCTTGCACTGCTTCTTTCGCACGTCCTCTGATCCTGTCTTCAGGCCGCAATGAAGGTTGCGGCGCAACCGTGCTAGCCCGCGACGCCTCGGCCTACAAAATTGCAACTATTTCACCGCCTTGGCTTGATCCGTCGCAACCGCTTATCCGAAAATTAATATCTAATCTGACACAATTGCTCGCGATTATTTGGGCATCTCCAAAGTTGTTTGGAGATGAACTGGCAATGACTGCCGCCTGGCTTCCGGGTTCCCCAATGTAAATTATGAACAGCTCGATGTGCACCCGGCTGGCGCCAAATGGCCGCCTGCGGGAGGAGTGGTGTATGAAAGGCCCGGAACGCCATGTTGATTGACAAGATTCTTTCCCGATTCAGGATCAAGACGAAGGTCCTGATCTTCGTTCTGCCTTTCGTCGTCACCATTTCGGCGGTCGGCCTGACGGGCCTTTACGCCTCGGGACTGCTGCAGGGGCGGATGGAAATATCCAACAGCGTCTTGCAGTCGTTGAGCGGCTTCAAAGATCTCTACGGCTCGATGGACGATTTCCTGCGCGTCACCAGCCAGCAGGCGCGCGACAAGCTGCTTGCGGATCTGAAAACGCAGCAGGGCGTGCTCGATGCGACGCTGAACCAGGTCGGTGAAGAGGCTGCCGGCCGCGATAGCCTGGCCGAAGCGTCGCGCCGCACCAAGGACATATCAGGCGTCGTCGACAAGCTCTGGGGCCTGCATGAGCAGGAGCAGGCACTGCATGAGCAGATCGACGCAGCGCAAAAGAGCCTGATCAGCACCCGCTTTACGGTCTCTTATCAGGCCGAGGAATTGCAGACCGCGCTTCAGCAGGACGAGGGCGCCGCTACCATCACCCTTCGCACGGCCGACCGCCTCTTGAAGGGCGGCGATTTCCTCGGCACCGTCGCCAGCGGCTACAGCAAGCCGCAGACGCCGCAGGAAAAGATCGCCTACATCAACGAACAGATGCCTGCGATCATCAAATCCCAGCGCCTGATCGCCATTTCGGTTCCGACCAACCAGAAGAACGTCATCGACGCGCTGGCGGCAACCATCGACAGCATCAAGGCGATCGCGGCGATGCCCGCTCCGACCGATGAGAACATTGCCGAACTCGGCCGTCTCGTGTCGCGCTTCCGCCAGACCTCGACCTATACGCAGCTGACCGCAACGCAGAAGATGCGCGAGGCGACACAGCGTTTCGCCGACCTCGAGGGCCGTATCGGCCAGACCAACTCCGTCCTTCAGGATACAAGGCGTCTCGAAAATTCCGTCTATGCGCTGCAGATCGTGCTTTCCGATTTCCTCGCCAATTCAAGCAAGGACAATCTCGTGCGCCTGCAGCAGCAGGCCGGCACGCTTGGCAAGGACATGCAGGTGCTGATCACCAGCGCCAAGGGCATGGGCTTTGCCGAAGGCATATCGGGCGCGATCCAGCCGGCACTCGACGCCATCTCCGGCGGCGGCTCGAAGATCGTCGACACGATCGCCGAGCGTGTCACGGCCTATGCCGCAGCCCGCCAGGAGCTTGACCAGATCTGGACGAAGCTCACCGATTTCGCCGAGCTGCAGAAGCAGACGGCCGGCACCGAGCGCACCCAGGCAAACAGCATCTCCGTCATGACCACCGGTCTCGGCATTCTCCTGTCGATCCTCGGCGGCATTGCCCTGGTGCTGACGCTGCAGCGCCCGATCAGCCAGATCACCGCCGCTATGCGCCGTATCGCCGAAGGCGCGCTGGAGACCAATATCTCCGGCGAGCAGCGCCACGATGAAATCGGCGACATGGCCCGCGCGCTCGGCATCTTCAAGGAAAATGCCATCTCGAAGATCCGCATCGAGGAGCAGAGCGACGAAGAACGCGCCGCCGCCGAACATGAGCGCCAGCGCAACGACGCCGACAAGCGCGAAATGGATCGCCAGATCGAATTCGCCGTCAACGCGCTCGCTGCCGGCCTCGAACGCATGTCGCAGGGCGATATTTCGACGACGATCGAAACGCCCTTCATCGGCCGCCTCGAACAGCTGCGTCAGGATTTCAACGGTTCGATGATGCGCCTGCAGGCGACGATGAGCCAGATCCGCGACAATGTCGAACTGATCCAGGGCAACGGCAACCAGATGGCCCAGTCGGCCGAGGATTTATCCAAGCGCACCGAACAGCAGGCTGCCTCGCTCGAAGAGACCGCGGCCGCCGTCGATGAGATCACCGTCACCGTCCGCTCTTCGGCAGAACGCGCCAAGGATGCCGACCAGATCGTCCGCCAGGCCAAGCGCAGCGCCGACGATTCCGCCGTCGTCGTCAACAATGCGATCGATGCGATGGGCCGCATCGAGGATGCCTCGCGCCAGATCGAGCAGATCATCGGCGTCATCGACGAGATCGCCTTCCAGACCAACCTGCTGGCGCTCAACGCCGGTATCGAGGCGGCGCGCGCCGGTGAAGCCGGCAAGGGCTTTGCGGTCGTCGCCATGGAAGTCCGCGAACTTGCCCAGCGCTCCGCAGCCGCGGCGCAGGAGATCAAGGGCCTGATCAACAAGTCGACCAACGAGGTCAGTTCCGGCTCGCAATTCGTGCAGGAGACCGGCACGGTGCTTGCCAAGATCAGCGCCCAGATCGTCACGATCAGCCAGCATGTCGAGATGATCGCCCGCGCCAGCCACGACCAGTCCAACGCACTGCAGAGCGTCAATGCGACCGTCAACCAGATGGACCAGATGACGCAGCAGAACGCCGCGATGGTCGAGGAGACGACTGCCGCCAGCCGCGAATTGGCCGACGAGGCCGATTCCCTGCGCAGACTGATCCAGCAGTTCAAGATCGACGGCGAGGCGGCAGCCAGCCCGGTCTACCGCGCCGCCTGATCGTCACCCGATCTGACTTCAATCGAACGGCCCCGGCTTTATTCCGGGGCCGTTTCGTTTGCTGTCCGGGTCATCCCGGCCGAGGAGATTGCCGCTTTGCCCCTCATCCGGCTGCCGCCACCTTCTCCCCGTAAAACGGGGCGAAGGGGACAAGCCGCGACCTCTCGGTCCGTCGCCAACGTCTCGCAGGGCACGTCCCCTCTCCCCGTGAAAACGGGGAGAGGGTTAGGGTGAGGGGCAGCTTTCGACGCTGATTTACCGAAAATTTTCCTTAACGCTTTTCGTCTAATTTAGCCTCGGTTTGTCTGCCGGGGGTTTTGATGCTGCGCCTTTTTTCTACCTCGATCGTCCGCCAGATCGTTGCGATCACGCTGTTTCTGCTGGCGATCAGCACGGCCGCCATCGTCGGCGTAACCTATTATAATCTCAGCCGTTACGTCATGGACGGGGCCGTCTCCGACGCCAGAGATGCCACCCGCGCCATGGCCGTCCTCTACGGCGCGGCCGATCAGGCGGCAAAGATCGAGCTGAAAGACAATGGGCTTTCCACCGTCACGGAAGACGCCATCCCCGCCCTTGCCGATCATTCGCTGGTCGACCGCACGGCGCAGTCGATCGCCGGTGTTGCCACAATCTTCCAGAAGCAGGGCGGCGACTACGTCCGCATCTCCACCAACGTCAAGAAGGAAAACGGCGACCGCGCCGTCGGCACCAAGCTGGTCGCCGAGCATCCCGCTCAGCCGGTTCTCGCCAGGGGCGAAGCCTATTACGGCCAGGCCGAGCTTTTCGGCCGCAAGTTCATGACGGGTTATTTCCCGGTCAAGAACGCATCGAATGCCAATGTCGGCATTCTTTTCATCGGCATTCCGATGGAGGTCTATTATCAGCGCATGTATGAGCTGCAGATGCTGGTCCTTGGCGTCGGCGCCATCGTCATGCTCCTCGTCGGCGTTCTTGCCTTCTATGCGATCCGCCTGTCGGTGAAGCCTTTGCAGGCGCTGACCGCGAGCGTTCACGCGATTTCCTCAGGCGATCTCGACGGCGCGATCCCCTGCGTCGAGAAGAAGAACGAGTTCGGCGATATCGGCCGGGCCTTGGCGCTGTTCCGCGACAGCGCCCGCGCCAGGCGCGATCTGGAAACCCAGGCAGCCGAACAGCGCGCCTTGAGCGATGCCGAACGCGCCAGGAACGATGCCGACAAGCGCTCGCTCGACAGCCAGATCGACTTTGCCGTCAACCAGCTTGCCGCCGGCCTCGGACGCCTGTCGCAGGGCGATGTTTCCGAAACGATCGGCACGCCCTTCGTCGGCCGGCTGGAGCAGCTGCGTGTCGATTTCAACGCTTCGCTGCTGCGGCTCCAGGATACGCTCTCCGGTATCCGTGACAGCGCCTCGACCATCCAGCGCAACAGCGGCGCCGTCTCGGTTTCAGCAAGTGAGCTTTCGAAGCGCACCGAGGCGCAGGCGGCAAATCTCGAAGAAACCGCCGCCGCGGTGGAGGAGATCACCGTCACGGTTCGCTCTTCCGCCGAGCGCGCCCGCGAAGCCAACAGCGTCGTGGCCGCGACCAAGAAGACGGCCGACAATTCCGGCGCCGTCGTCGGCGATGCCGTCGCCGCCATGGAGCGCATCGAAGAGGCCTCGCAACGCATCGAGCAGATCATCGAGGTGATCGACGATATCGCCTTCCAGACCAACCTGCTGGCGCTCAACGCCGGCATCGAGGCGGCCCGCGCCGGCGAGGCAGGCAAGGGTTTTGCCGTCGTCGCCCAGGAGGTCCGCGAACTCGCCCAGCGTTCGGCCGATGCGGCGCGTGAGATCAAGTCGCTGATCGAGACCTCCAGCCGCGAGGTGACGGTGGGCTCCGAACTTGTTCAGAAGACCGGCAGCGTCCTTGCGGCGATCAGCCATGAGATCATCGCGATCAGCGGCCATGTCGAGACCATCGCCACCGCAAGCCGCGATCAGTCGGCAGCACTGCAGGAGGTCAACGGTTCGGTGAACGCCATGGACCAGATGACTCAGAAGAACGCCTCGATGGTGGCCGAGACCACGCAGGCAAGCCGCCTGCTTGCCGGCGAGGCCGATACGCTGATGGCGCTGATCGAGCGCTTCCGGATCATTGCCGAGCCCGCTGCCGCTCACCTTGGGACAAGGAAGGTCGCCTGAGGCGCGCAGCCGCAACTGCCGCCGGATTGCGCCGCAGCTTTGCGGCGTCGTCTGAGACTGAGATCGAGCGAGGTCAGCCAGGCGGCGAAATTGACGAGACCGCTGTCGCCGAACTCGGCATAGAACCGATCCTCGTCGGTCTTGCCTCTGCCCGGCCTGCAAGTGTGCCGATATCCCTGGGTGGCTGCGATGGTGATCAGATCGATCATGGCGATGTCCTTTCTGTAGAAGACATCTGCTGATTTAGGCATCGAATATCTCTTCATAAACAGGGAAAATCCCGCTATGTTTTTCAACGATGAAAAACGCGAATTGGGATTCCTACCAGCTTTTCCTGCAGGTCGCCCGCCTCGGCGGCCTGACGGGGGCAAGCACGGCGAGCGGGCTCAGCCCTGCGACCGTCGGCAGGCGCATGCTCGATCTCGAACAGGAGGTCGGCCGCGCCTTGTTTTCACGCAGCCAGACCGGCTACCGCCTGACCCAGGATGGCCAGGCGCTGCTCGATCACCTTCAGGAGATGGAGGCCGCCGCCCGCAAGGTGGAGGCGTGGCGGCAATCGGGCGACGGCGGCACGACCGTCAGGATCGCCACCGGCACCTGGGTCGCCTGGCTGCTGACCGAGAATTTCGCCGCCATCCGCATGCCGGGCGACGGCTTTGCCATTTCGCTCACCATCGGCGAGGCGCGGGCGAGTCTTGCCTATCGCGAGAGCGATATCGGTATTCGCGCCTTCGAGCCGGAGGAGGCCAATCTTGCCGCCCGCCGGCTCGGCGAGGTCGCCTATGCCGTCTATATCAGACGCAACGCTGCCGAGACCGATGAGCGCTGGATTGCCGTTGCCGAGGAGGAGGCGATCTCCGCCTATCTGCGCTGGCCGCACGCCAATGCCGCCGCCGCGATCGTCGCCACCGTCAACCGCCCGCGTTCGCTGCCCGATCTGGTGCGCGCCGGTGCCGGCAAGGCGGTGCTTCCCTGTTTTGTCGGCGATCTCCATCCCGATTTGCAGCGCCTTGGCGGCGAGCTTGCGGAATTGCGCCACGCGCAATGGATCGTCATGAACGCCGAGGACCGCCATCGCCCGGAAATCCGCACGGTCGCCGACCGCATGACCAAGCTGATCAGAAGTTATGCCGATCTCTTCGCCGGAAAACGGCCGAGCCGCGGCTGAATATTACGATAAGGCCCGCGCATTTCTTAGGTGCGCGGGCGTTCTCCTTAATGACGGTTGGTGACGACGACGGGGATCAGCAGGTCGCCCCAGTTGCCGTCACCGCCGTGATGGCGGGCCGAGCGCACCAGCTCGACCGAGACGCCGGCCTCGACCGCCTTCATGACCGATTGGTTCAGCCGATGCAGGTCGTTGGCGAGCATGCGGATCGTCGTCTGCTGATCCTCGCTCATGCTGGTCGATTGTTCCTCGGCCCGTTCTCGGACGCGTGAAATGGATGCCATGACTTTCTCCTCCTCTTTGCTCTATTCCGCAGCCGGTTTGAACTGCGCATGTTCGGTTGAATCGTGCATTGCCGTGGTCGACGACCGGCCGCCGGTGATGGCGAGCGACACGGCGTCGAAATAGCCGGTGCCGACCTCGCGCTGATGTTTGGTGGCGGTATAGCCGTTGACCTCGGCGTCGAATTCCGCCTGCTGCAGCTCCGAATAGGCCGACATCTGCCGCTGCCGGTAGCCGCGCGCCAGCTCGTACATGCCGTAATTCAGCTGGTGGAAGCCGGCGAGCGTGATGAACTGGAACTTGTAGCCCATCGCGCCGAGTTCGCGCTGGAACTTTGCGATCGTCGCCTCGTCGAGGTTTTTCTTCCAGTTGAAGGACGGCGAGCAATTATAGGCGAGCAGCTTGCCGGGATGGACCTTGTGCACGCCTTCGGCAAAACGCCGCGCCTGATCGAGGTCGGGCTTCGAGGTCTCGCACCAGATGAGATCGCAATAGGGCGCATAGGCGACGGCGCGGGCGATGCAGGGCTCGATGCCGTTTCTGACCTGATAGAAGCCTTCGACAGTCCGCCCGGCATCATAATCGACGAAGGGCTGGTCGCGTTCGTCGATATCGGATGTCAGCAGCTTTGCCGCTTCCGCGTCGGTGCGGGCAATCACCAGCGTCGCAACCCCCATGACGTCGGCGGCAAGCCGGGCGGCGTTGAGGTTGCGGATATGGGCGGCCGTCGGGATCAATACCTTGCCGCCGAGATGGCCGCATTTCTTTTCCGAGGCGAGCTGATCTTCGAAGTGGACGCCGGCCGCACCCGCCTCGATATAGGCCTTCATGATCTCGAAGGCGTTGAGCGGCCCGCCGAAGCCGGCTTCAGCATCGGCGACGATTGGCGCGAACCAGGTGTCGACGGACAGCCCCTGGCCCTCCGAGGTCTCGATCTGATCGGCGCGCTGCAGCGTGCGATTGATGCGCTTGGCAAGCTCCGGCCCGGCATTGGCGGGGTAGAGCGACTGATCGGGATACATCGCCGATGCCGTATTGGCGTCGGCCGCCACCTGCCAGCCGGAGAGATAGATCGCCTTCAGTCCGGCGCGCACCATCTGCATCGCCTGGTTGCCGGAAAGCGCGCCGAGCGCATTGACGAAATCCTCCTGGCGCAGCAGCCGCCACAACCGGTCCGCCCCCATTTCGGCGAGCGTATGGGTCAGCGCCACCGAGCCCCTCAGCCGCCGCACGTCATCGGCCGAATAGGGCCTGTCGATGCCGTCGAAGCGGCCCGTCGGTGTATTGGGAACAAGTTTGTAAAAATCGGTCATGCTGATCTCCTCACTAAAAATCGATATCGCGGGTGTTGATGACAAGATTGACAATATCGCCCGGCATGGCCAGGAAAACCTTTGATTTCCGGCTAGGAAAGAGGTTAAGATGACGAGGATTGACAGAACGGCGCTGTGAATTTGTAAAATTTTGTAAATGTTGACGCCGCGGGCCTGTCAAAGGGTGTGACAATGGCGGAACGCAAAATATTCGCAGGCCCGAAATTGCGGCGCATCCGCAATGCGCTGGCGCTGACCCAGACCGCCATGGCCGAGGCGCTGGAAATATCGCCCTCCTATCTGAACCTGATCGAGCGCAACCAGCGGCCGCTGACGGTGCAGCTGCTGTTGAAGCTCGCGGCCGTCTACAGGGTCGATCTGGAGGAGCTGCGCGGGCAGACCGGCGGCAGTCTCGGCCAGCTGAAGGAGGTCTTTGCCGATCCGCTGCTATTGGGCGAACTGCCTGGCGACCAGGAACTGGTCGAGGTGGCCGAAGCCGCACCCAACGCGGCAAGCGGCATGATCAAGCTCTACCGCGCCTATCGGGAGCAGGCGGCAAGGCTGTCCGATCTGACGGCGCTGATGGCGGCAGAAGGCCACGCGCCTGTTGCCGCCGGCCGTTTGCCGCTCGACGAGGTGCGCGAGACGTTGGAACGACGCTCGGCCTATTTCGGGCGGATCGAGACGGCGGCGGAAGCCTTTGCCGCAACGCTTCCCGGCGGCCTCGATCTTGCTGCCGGGCTGAAGGATTGGCTGCGCGCAGAGCGCGGCATCGCGGTGCGGGTCCTGCCGGTGCACGTCATGCCGGATCTGCGCCGCCGTTTCGATCGCCATTCGATGCGCCTTTTCATCTCGGAGCGCCTGTCGCCGGCCGACCGCGCCCATGAAATCGCCGTTGAGGCGGCGACGCTTGCCTTGTTGCCGGCCATCGACGCCGAACTCGACGATCTCCAGCTCTCCTCGGCCGAGGCGCGCCGCATCGCCCGCTTCGAGCTTGCCCGCATCGCCGCCCTGGCGCTGGCGATGCCCTATGAGGCCTTCCTGTCCGCGGCGAAGACGACACGCTACGATATCGACATTCTGCGCGCCCGCTTCGGCGTCTCCTTCGGCCATGCCGCCGCACGCCTGACGATGCTGCAGCGCCCGGGTGCCGCCGCCATTCCCTTCTTCCTGATCGAGATCGATGCCGCGGGCCACCGGCTGCGCCGGGCAGGCGCCCAGGGTTTTCCACAGGCCCGCTTCGGCGGCGGCTGTCCGAAGCTCAATCTCCACGCCGCCTTCCTGCAGCCGGGCCAGATCCTGGCCGAGACCGTGGTCATGCCCGACGGTGCCTCCTTCCTGACGGTTGCCCGCACGCTGGAGGGCCCGAGCGTCGAATTCGGCGAAAGGCTGAGGCGCACCGCTATCCTGATCGGTTGCGACGCTGCCCTCGGCGAGGCACTGATCTATGGCCAGGCGACGGCGCTCGAGCCGGTGGCGATCGGCCCGGCCTGCCGCCTTTGCGAGCGGCGCGGCTGCCTTTCCCGGGCCGAGCCGCCGGTGACGCGGCCGCTCGGGCTCGACGAGATGGTGGCGGGGCTCAGCGCCTTCGATTTCCAGTGATTGTGAAATCATTGAAGGCGCAGGATTTTGCGCTTGTGGGCTGTGAAATTCCTTCTTAGTCTGCTGGCAAAACCAGAGGGAAAAGATGTCCGGGGGTGCGGGCTCTTTGAACAAACAGGAGAAGTCATGAGGTCAATCATTGCAAGTGTGACGGCCGCCGCCGTTGCCGCGCTGCTTACCGCCGCGCCGGCCTTTGCGCAGGATCGCGTCGTCAATGTCTACAACTGGTCGGATTATATCGACGACAGCATCCTTGCCGACTTCACCAAGGAAACCGGCATCAAAGTCGTCTACGACACTTTCGATTCCAACGAGACCGTGGAAACCAAGCTGCTGGCCGGCGGCACCGGTTATGACGTCGTCGTTCCCACAGCCGACTTCCTGCAGCGTCAGATCCAGGCCGGCGTCTTCCAGAAGCTCGACAAGTCGAAACTGCCGAACCTCTCCAACATGTGGGATGTGATCCAGCAGCGCACCGCCGAATACGACCCGGGCAATGAGCACGCAGTCGATTACATGTGGGGCACCGACGGCATCGGCTACAATGTCAAGAAGGTCGCAGAAATCCTCGGTCCCGATGCCAAGCCCGGCCTCGAAGTGATCTTCGATCCGAAGGTCGCCGCAAAGTTCAAGGATTGCGGCATCTATGTTCTCGACACGCCGAAGGACGTCATCACCACGGCGTTTCGCTATCTCGGCCTCGACCCGAACTCCACCAAGGCCGAGGATTTCAAGAAGGCCGAAGAGCTGCTGACGGCCGCCCGCCCCTATGTCCGCAAGTTCCATTCGTCCGAATATATCAATGCGCTTGCCAACGGCGACATCTGCATCGCCTTCGGCTATTCCGGCGACATGCTGCAGGCGCGCGACCGTGCGGCCGAAGCTAAGAACGGCGTCGAGGTCAATTATTCGGTTCCCCCGCAGGGCGCCCAGATGTGGTTCGACATGATGGCCATCCCCGCCGATGCGCCTCACGTCGCCGAAGCCCACGAATTCCTGAACTACATGATGAAGCCCGAGGTCATCGCCAAGGCGAGCGATCACACCTTCTATGCCAACGGCAACAAGGCCTCGCAGCAGTTCGTCAGCAAGGATATTCTGGAAGACCCGGCCGTCTATCCCACAGAGGCGGTGATGAAGAACCTCTTCACGGTCAAACCGTGGGATCCGAAAACGCAGCGCCTGGGGACGCGTCTCTGGACGAAGGTCGTCACCGGCCAGTAATGCAGCTTTAGGCCCGGACGGAAACGTCCGGGCCTTTCAATTACCGGCCCGGGTGGAGGCCGGAAAAAACCTTGTATTCGGGGAATAATATGAAGTCTCTCGGCAATATCCGCCGCGCTTTTGCGCCTTGGACCGATCCCTCTGCAAAACCCTTCATTGCATTCAAGAATGTTACCAAGCGCTTCGGCGATTTTACCGCCGTCGACGATCTGTCGCTGAATATCTATCACCGCGAATTCTTCGCGCTGCTCGGCGCGTCGGGCTGCGGCAAGTCCACGCTGCTGCGCATGCTTGCCGGCTTCGAGCAGCCGACCTCCGGCGAGATCGTGCTCGACGGCACCGATATGGCCGGCACGCCGCCCTACAAGCGGCCGGTCAACATGATGTTCCAGTCCTATGCGCTTTTCCCGCACATGACGGTTGAGAAGAATATCGCCTTCGGCCTGAAGCAGGACGGGATGGCCAAGGATGAAATGACCGACCGCGTCGCGCAGATGCTGAAGCTCGTCAAGCTCGAGCAGTTCGCCTCGCGCAAGCCGAACCAGCTTTCCGGCGGCCAGCGTCAGCGCGTGGCGCTCGCTCGCTCGCTCGCCAAGCGCCCGAAGGTGCTGCTGCTCGACGAACCGCTCGGCGCGCTCGACAAGAAGCTGCGCGAGGAAACCCAGTTCGAACTGATGGATCTGCAGCAGAGCCTCGGCCTGACCTTCGTGGTCGTCACCCATGACCAGGAAGAGGCGATGACCATGGCAGACCGCATCGCCGTCATGAGCCACGGCAAGGTCGTGCAGGTTGCCACACCGGCGGAGATCTACGAAGCGCCGAATTCCCGCTTCGTTGCGGACTTCATCGGCGACGTGAATATCTTCGACGGCAAGGTCGCCTCATCCGGCAACGGCACCGTCGAGATATCGGTCGACAGCGGCTTCAGCGTGCGCGTCGCCGCCTCCGAGACACCGCCGGCCGGCAGCGCCGTCGGCTTCGCCATCCGGCCGGAAAAGATGCGGGTCTTGCGTCAAGCGCCCGCCAATGCTTCGGTCAACGCCGCCCGCGGAGAGCTCTGGGATATCGCCTATCTCGGTGACATGACCGTCTTCCATGTGAAATTGCAGAGCGGCAAGATCGTCAAGGCCTCGTCCCTCAATGCGCAGCGCTCCGTCGACGATCCCTTCACCTACGACCAGGAAGTCTGGATCTCGTTCGACGAGAACGCCGGCGTTCTTTTGAAGGATTGAGATCATGGGCAAGCTCACCTCTGGCCTCTACAACCGGCTCGTCATCACCATCCCTTATGCCTGGCTGCTGCTCTTCTTCCTGGCGCCGTTCTTCATCGTCTTCCGCATTTCGCTGTCGACGACGGCAATCGCCATGCCGCCTTACGAGCCGGTTTTCTCGCTTGCCGACGGCTGGGCCGGGCTCTGGAGCAAGATCGGCGAGCTGTCTTTCGACAATTACGCCTACCTCACCGACGATGCGCTCTATTTCAATGCCTATATCTCGAGCGTGGTGATTGCCGGGATCTCCACTTTCCTCACATTGCTGATCGCCTATCCGATCGCCTATGGCATGGCGCAGGCGCCGCGCACCATTCGCCCGACGCTGGTGATGCTGGTCATCCTGCCGTTCTGGACGAGCTTCCTGATCCGCGTTTATTCCTGGATCGCCATCCTGAAGCCGGAAGGGCTTCTCAACCAGCTTCTCCAGTCGCTGCACATCATCGACAGCCCGCTGATCATCCTCAACACCACCACCGCCGTCTATATCGGCATCGTCTATTCCTATCTGCCGTTCATGGTGCTGCCGCTCTATTCGGCGCTGGAAAAGATGGATGGCACGCTGATCGAGGCTGCCCAGGATCTCGGTTGCACGCCGATTAGGGCCTTCTGGCGCGTCACCTTTCCGCTGTCGATCCCCGGTGTCGTGGCTGGCTGCATGCTGGTCTTCATTCCCGCTGTCGGTGAGTTCGTCATTCCCGACCTGCTCGGCGGTTCGCAGACGCTGATGATCGGCAAGACGCTCTGGAACGAGTTCAACGCCAACCGCGACTGGCCGGTCTCCTCGGCGGTGGCAACGATCCTGCTGATGATCCTGGTGATCCCGATCGTCTTCTTCCAGAACGCCCAGGCCAAGGCCGAAGAGCGGGGGAAATAAGCCATGCTGAAATGGACCCGCTTCAACATCGTCTCCGTCACCCTCGGCTTTGCCTTCCTCTACCTGCCGATCGTGCTTCTGGTGATCTTCTCCTTCAACGAATCGAAGCTCGTCACCGTCTGGGGCGGCTTCTCAACCAAATGGTATGTCTCGCTGCTCTCCAACCAGGGCCTGCTCGACGCCGCCTGGGTGACGATCCGTGTCGGCCTGCTGTCGGCGACGCTCGCCACCATCCTCGGCACGATGGCGGCGCTGACGCTGGTGCGCTACACCCGCTTTCGCGGCCGCATGCTGTTTTCGGGCATGATCTACGCGCCGCTTGTCATGCCTGACGTCATCACCGGCCTGTCGCTGCTGCTGCTCTTCGTCGCGATCGGCTTCGACCGCGGTTTCTGGACGATCACGCTGGCGCATACGACGCTGACCATGTGCTTCGTCGCCGTCGTCGTGCAGTCGCGCCTCTTAAGCTTCGATCGTTCGATCGAGGAAGCGGCGCAGGATCTCGGCGCGCCGCCGGTGCGCACCTTTTTCGAGATCACTCTGCCGATCATCGCGCCGGCCGTGGTCTCAGGCTGGATCCTGGCCTTCACCCTGTCGCTCGACGATCTGGTGATCGCGAGCTTCACCTCGGGGCCGGGCGCCACCACGCTGCCGATGCGGATCTACAGCCAGGTGCGCCTCGGCGTGACGCCGGAGATCAACGCGGTCTGCACCATCCTGATCGGCATCGTTGCGGTCGGCGTCATCTGCGCCTCGATCGTCACCAAGCGCCGCGAAATCCAGCGCCAGCGGGACGAGCGTGCGGCCGCCGCCGGCGCCTGATCCTACTGCGCGTGGGGTGTGGTGCCGAAGAGCGGTACCGGCGAGATCACCGGGTTCGGCCATGAGCCGCCGATAAAGAACGGCAAGAGCGGCAGATCCGCCGCCTTGGCCGGATCGGTCGCTTCGAGCGATCCGGACAGCGCCAGCCCGTTCGACTGATAGGTGATGACGCCGGAAAGCGTCAGGGTCTCGGCCGTGCCGGCAATTTGGGCATCATGCATCTCGGCGGAACCGTTGGCGAAATCGGCCTGCACGTTCAACTGGTTGAAAGCGAAAGCGCCGCCTGCCGCAGCACTCAGCGGAAAGAACGGCTTTTCGGCTGCCTGCGTCCTCAGTGCTGCGGCATCGATGCCGGGGATAATGCCTTCCCTTGTCCAGAAGTGCAGCTTGCCGGTGACGTCGGCAAGACCGGTGGTCCAGATCGCCTTCGGTGATTGCAGGTCGAGATCGAGCGATCCGGTCGCCAGCGGCAGCGGTCCCTTCAGTTGCAGGCGCTCGGCAAGGGCTGCGAAATCGGCATCGCGGATCGACAGCTGCAGCTTGCCGCCGCCGTCGAAGTCGCGCTGGGTCGCTTCCAGATGCGCGGTCATCTCGCCGCCCTCGAACCGGCTGTCGCCGATGTCGAATTTCGCTTCGCCACCGGCAACGATCATGCTGGCGCCGACATCGGAAAGCTCGAAGAGACCCATCTGGGCGCGCCGCGCCGAAAGCCTGACATCGACATCGAGCAGCCGCAGCGGCCCGTTTATGCCCGCCGAGATCTCCTCCGCCTCACCGGCGGCGAGTCTCAGCGCAAAGGCGTCGAGAAACGGCTTGAGGTTCATCTGGTCGAAGGCGAGCGTGCCGCCAATCTTCGGCCGTTTGCCCGGTTGGGTGAAAAGATCCATCACCCCGGTGGCGCTCGCTTCGTTCAGCGACAGGCTGAGATTGTTGAAGCGCAGTCCGTTGCCCGACGACATGATGTCGGATTCCAGCGAGGCGCTCTTCAGCGTGGCGATGCCGGGGATGGATTTGCCCGACCATGTAAGAAGCGCCGGCATATCGGGAATGCTGGCGGTGATATTGCCGGAAAGCGCCAAAAGGCTGGCGATGTTGGCAATGCCCTGGAAGTGCGCCGTCAAGAGGTTCGATGTCAGCGACGTCCGCGTTTCGGCATTGCGGCCGGCAAAGACAAGCAGCGGCTGGCGCGAGGCGAAATCGACCTTCAGGTCCTCGCCGTTGATCCGGGCGATGACAACAGCCGAGATCGCGCCGGACAGTCTCGGCCAGGCGATATCCGCGGTGACGCTGTCGAAACGATAGGTCTTGGCGGTCTTGATGTCGGTCACCGCAAGCGCGCCGTCTTCGACCGTCACCGCGCCGATCTCGGCGTCGAGATCGGGATCGAGCACCTCGGCGCCGTTTTCGGTGCGCACGCCGCTGATCGCGCGGGCAAGCAGGCCGGCATAACTCCAGTCGATCAGGCCATTTTCGTCGCGCGTCAGCGCCAGGTTGGGGCGCACCAGGTGGAATTCGTGGAAGCTGGTGCGGCCTCTCAGCGCATCGATAAGGCTGAAATCGGCCGACAGGCTGTCGATGCTGCCGAGCAGCTTGTCGCCGCTTTCACGCGGCTGGCGGATGGTGATCTGGTTCAGCGTGATGCGCGGCGTCGGCCAGAATTCGAGAACCGGACTGCCCTTGATTTCGGCATGGTAGCCCGTCCATTTCGACAGCGCGTCCTCGATGCCCGAGCGCACGAAACCGGTGGTGATGAGATAGGGTGCGGCGACCCTCAGCGCCACGAACAGTGCCAGCGCGATCAGCAGGAACACTGTCGACAGACGGGCGAAGGCCGGAAGCCAGCGCGAAACGGGTCCGATCTTCCTGCGCCACCTGCGATGTCTTGACGTGCTCATGATCTCCGCCGGCAATTCCGCCGGTTATCCCGTTAAGCGCTGATTTCGCCGGATATAGGAAATATCGGGCATATGCAAATCCCCTGCAGCACGGCGCCTCTTTTCAGACGTGCCGAGGCATGCTGCAGCCCTTCGAAGCGACGCATCGGCCTTCTGAATGCATAGGTTGGGATCGCGTCTGTTCCGCACTTTATAATGCAATGCAGCATGATATAAAGGCGGGATTGGGAGGAGGATTGAATGCAGGATAACAGACCACTTTGGGTGCCCTCGGCGGAAGCCGTTGCAAGAAGCCCGATCCACGCCTTCATGGCGCGCTGCAATGCCGATTTCGGGCTTTCGCTTTCGGGCTTTGAAGATCTGCATGCCTGGTCGGTGGCCGAGCGGGAGAATTTCTGGTCGGCCGTCTGGGATTTCTGCGGCGTGAAGGGGGAGCGCGGCGCAGAGGTGCTCATTAATGGCGACCGCATGCTGGAGGCTCGCTTCTTTCCAAATGCGACGCTGAACTTCGCCGAGAACCTGCTGGCCGGCCGCGGCGATGGCGATGCCATCATCTTCCGCGGCGAGGACAAGGTCGAGGGTCGCTGGTCGTGGGACCGGCTGCGGGCGCTGGTCTCGAAGCTGCAGCAGGCTTTCAAGGCGCAGGGCGTCGGTGAAGGCGATCGTATTGCTGCGATGATGCCGAACATGCCGGAGACCGTCGCCGCCATGCTGGCGGCCGCCTCGATCGGCGCTATCTGGTCGTCCTGCTCCCCCGATTTCGGCGAGCAGGGTGTGCTCGACCGCTTCGGCCAGATCGGCCCGAAGCTGTTCATCGCCTGCGATGCCTATTGGTATTCCGGCAAGCTGCAGGATGTCGGCGCCAAGGTCGCCGCGGTCGCCAAGAGCCTCGCTGCCCCCACGATCGTCGTCCACTATGCCGGGGATGCCGAGGCGGTGGCGCGCGCAACGCCTGGGGCTTCGACGCTGGAAACCTTCGTCGCGCCCTATCAGGCCAAAGAGGTCGAGTTCACGCCGCTTGCCTTTGCCCATCCACTCTACATTCTCTTCTCCTCCGGCACCACGGGCGTGCCGAAATGCATCGTCCATTCGGCCGGCGGCACGCTGTTGCAGCATCTCAAGGAGCAGCGGCTGCATTGCGGCCTTAAGGCCGGCGAGAAGCTCTTCTACTTCACCACCTGCGGCTGGATGATGTGGAACTGGCTGGTCAGCGGTCTTGCCAGCGGCGCCACGCTCTGCCTGTTCGACGGTTCGCCTTTCGCGCCGGATGGCAATGTGCTGTTCGACTACGCCGCGGCCGAGAACTTCGCGATCTTCGGCACCTCTGCGAAATATATCGATGCGGTGCGCAAAAGCGGGCTGACGCCGCGCACGAGCCACGATCTTTCCAGCCTGCGGCTTATGACCTCGACCGGTTCGCCGCTGTCGCCTGAGGGCTTCACCTTCGTCTACGAGGGCATCAAGGCGGATGTGCAGCTCGCCTCGATCTCCGGCGGCACCGATATCGTCTCCTGCTTCGTGCTCGGCAATCCGCTGCAGCCGGTCTGGCGCGGCGAGATCCAGGGGGCCGGCCTCGGCCTTGCGGTCGATGTCTGGAACGATGACGGCAAGCCGGTGCGCGGCGAAAAGGGTGAACTCGTCTGCACCAAGGCCTTCCCGTCGATGCCGGTGATGTTCTGGAACGATCCCGACGGCGCCAAATATCGCGCCGCCTATTTCGACCGGTTCGACAATGTCTGGTGCCATGGCGATTTTGCCGAATGGACCGAGCATGGCGGCCTCGTCATCCACGGCCGTTCGGATGCGACGCTCAATCCCGGCGGCGTGCGCATCGGCACGGCCGAGATTTATAATCAGGTGGAGCAAATGGAGGAAGTGGCCGAGGCGCTGTGCATCGGCCAGGAGTGGGACGACGACGTGCGCGTCATCCTCTTCGTTCGCCTTGCCCCCGGCGTGACGCTGACCGAGGATCTGATCAAGGCGATCAAGACGCGGATCCGCACCGGCGCCTCGCCGCGGCACGTGCCGGCCAAGATCATCGCGGTCGCCGATATCCCCCGCACCAAATCCGGCAAGATCGTCGAGCTTGCGGTGCGCGAGGTCGTTCACAACAGGCCGGTGAAAAACCAGGAAGCGCTCGCCAATCCCGAGGCGTTGCGGCTCTTTGCCGGGCTGGAGGAACTCAAGGATTGAGAGCGGACCGGAAGCTACAAGCTTTTATCACTTATCCACGCACTCTCATGGAAACCTTTCGTTAAGAAAGGTTTGTCAAATCTAAAAGCCAACTTGGGGGCCGTGTATGAACGAGGCGGCCTGGAGCCCTAAAGCGCCGCGCGTCTTAGACGCGCAATCATGCAGCAGGGCTTTCGATACATGATGGTGATCGACTGAGCTCTTGTTGAACAGCACCAAATTCAAGGCAGCCTCGGCTGCCTTTTCTTTAGCGCTCAGCCGGCCAACACCCGCTGCGACGGGAAGGTGATCTCGACGAGCGTACCCTCGTTCGGCGCCGAATTGATCGAGAAGACGGCGCGGTTGGCATCGACCATCGCCTTGGTCAGCGGCAGGCCGAGCCCGGTGCCGTCGCCGCGATGGCGCGATTGGGTCGAGGAGACCTGCCGGAACGGTTTCATCGCCTGGTCGAGTTCGCTGCGCGTCATGCCGATGCCTGTATCGCGGACCCTCAGCACGACGCTGCCATTCGCCTCATAGGAGGTGGAAACGACGATCTGCCCGCCGGATGGGGTGAAACGGATGGCGTTCGACAGGATGTTGAGCGCGATCTGCTTGATCGAGCGCAGATCCGCCACGACCTCGGGCACCGCATGCGACAGCGCTGTGCGGATGATGACGCGCTGGCCGTTTGCCTGCGGCTGCACCAGGGCGACCGCCTCGGAGACCGCCTCGTTGAGGCCGACGGCGGCAAAATCGAGATCCATCTCGCCCGCCTCGATCTTCGAAATATCGAGCAGGTCGTTGACGATATCGAGCACGTGCCGGCCGGAGCGGCCGATGTCGTTGGCATATTCGATATAACGCGGATGGCCGATCGGCCCGAAGCGTTCGCCGGCCATCATGTCGGAAAAGCCGATGATGGCGTTGAGCGGCGTGCGGATCTCGTGGCTGACGCGGGCGAGAAAATCGGTCTTGTGGGCATTGGCGGTTTCGGCCGCGCCCTTGGCGTTGCGCAGCTCGTCCTCGGTGCGCTTCCACTGGGTGATATCGCGGATGACGGCACAATAGCCGTTGGAGGAGGTGAGCTGACCCATCGTCATGAACAGCGGCACGAAGCCGCCGGCGGCCTCGCGGCCGATCACTTCGCGCCCGTCGTTCAACACACTGGCGACGCCATGGCCGGAGAGGCCGTGGAGATAGTCGAGTACCGCCTTCTGGCTCTCATGGGCAAACAGCATGACGAAGGGTTTGCCGCGCGTCTCCTGCTCGTCGTAATTGAAAAGCGCGCTCGCCGACCGGTTCATCGAGCGGATGTCGCCCTCCGTGCCGATGACGACGACGCCGTCGGTCGCCGTTTCCAGGATCGAGCGCAGCTCCTCCACTTCGACCTGCAGTTTGGCGACCTTTTCGACCATCCGCTCGGGCCGCGCTTCTGTCCGGCCCCCGGAACGGCCTGTATCGCTGCGGCCCTCTTCCTTGCCTTCCACCGGCATCAGCGCCAGCATCAGCGCGTTGGCGTCTTCCCAGCGCACCGATTGCAGCCGCGCCGTCACCGGCACCAGGCTGTCGTCGGCCTTGACCAGCATCATGGTGCCGGAGCCTGCGGCCTTTTCCTCGAGTTCGCGGCGCTGCAGCAGGGCTTCGATGCCGCCGACCTCGCGCAATGCGTCGAGCGAGGTGTAGCCGGTCAGCCGCATGAATTCCGGATTGGCATGGAGCAGCGCATCGCCGACATGGATAAGCACCGCGACCGGCAACTGGTCGACCGTTCCCAGCGAAAGCCCGTCCGTCATCTTGACGCGCGGCGGGATGAAGCTTGTCAGAACCTCGATCTGGCTGACCGTCTCCTCCAGCCCTTCCGTCGCTTCGTCCTCATCTATGTCGTCAGTCGCCTCGACACTGGCATCGTCCTCGCGAGCGTCGTCGTCGCGCTGGGCGTCGGCGGCATTCTCGAAAATCGCTTCCTGCGGCGCGATCTCCTCGAGCGACGGCGCTTCCGCCTTGTCGGCAATGGGTGTTTCGGCCTTGAGGTCTTCGGCCCCAGAAGCCTCTTCAAAGCTCGCCGTTTCCGTGGCGGCGGGGTCACTCCGTCCCGGTCCAG
Source organism: Rhizobium acidisoli (assembly GCF_002531755.2). Taxonomy (NCBI): domain Bacteria; kingdom Pseudomonadati; phylum Pseudomonadota; class Alphaproteobacteria; order Hyphomicrobiales; family Rhizobiaceae; genus Rhizobium; species Rhizobium acidisoli. Next base: position 397,864 of record NZ_CP034998.1, read on the forward strand.
CAGGTTCGTCCTTGCTGGCGCCGAAAGCCTCGAGACGCTTGGCGATCTCGCGGAAATTGGCCTGTTCGGCGGCCGTCAATGCGGCGCCGCTGTTATGGAGCTGAACGATCTTGTCGGAGAAACGGCGATTGGGCGTTTCCGAAATGCGAAGCGCCGGCGGCTCGTTCGACATTTCCGCTGTCGGTTCGACGGCGGAGATATCGCCGGACTCGGCGCTATCGTCTGCTGTTTCTGAAGCGCTTGGCTGGAAAGGCGGTTCGTCGGACGCCTGCACGATGGACGCCTGTTCGGCGGCAATCTGCTCGGGTGCTGGCTCCGTCTCCGGCTGCGGCTCGCTTACTGCAGGCGCCTGGTCCTCGACCTCATCCGGCAGGGCGGGTTCGCTCGGGACTTCTTCCTGCGCTGCCGGCACCTCGTGTGCCGCCTCGGCAACGGTCTCGGGCACCGGGCCGAGGCTTGCCGCATCATGGCCGACCCCATCCGGGCCGAGCGTCAGGCCGAGCGCCAGCGGATCTTCCTGCGCATCGGAAAGCCGGACGACGCCGAAGCCGCGGAAACCGTCGAAGTCGCGGTTGCGGGTATAGGTCGGCAGCGCCGCCAGATCGACGGGAACGACGAGGCTTGTGCCTTCGACCGGCCAGAGAATGGTTTTGCCCGACCATGTGTCGCGGCGGGCGAGCGCCTCGGCAAGCTTGCCGTCGGGATCGAGATTGAAGAGGGCGGCGACGTCGCCGAAGGCGGAACCAATAATCTCGGAGGCATGCGGACCGACGGCCTCGGCAAATTCGTGGCTGACTTCGTTGAACCGGCCCTCGGCATCGATCTTCCAGACGAAGCGCGTGGCGCGGCTGTTCGGCCTGAAGACGAAGCCGGGCGCAGCCGCAAGCTCAGGGGCAGGGGAGGCGTCGGCGACCATAGGCGGTGCGACGACGGGCTCTTCGTGAACCGCTTCCGGCGCCTCTTCGACAGGCGCCTCGCCGGCTTCAACAGGCGGTTCCGCCGTCGCCGTGATGGAGGCAAGGTCGTCCTCGATGATCGCGGCAGGCTCGTGGGCCTCATCCGCGCTGCTGTCGATCACGCCAGCGTCGCTTTCCGGCTTGGCATCTTCGGGGAGACCGGCTTCGTCGGCCATCTCGTCTGCTGTTGCCGCTGTGCTTTCCGCCGGCTGGTCGTTTTCGCCGGTAATGTCCTCGAGCGTTTCCTCGACTTCCTCGATCCCCGAGACGGCCTCGATGATCTCGGTAAAGCCTGTGGCGGCAACAGGCTCGTCACGGAAGTCTTCGGCCGGCGGCACGCTGTCTTCCTGCACGGGCGCATCAATCAAGTCGAGCGCGGGGGTATCGATCGGATCTGACGCGGCCGCGTCGACCGGGTCGAGATGGCCGATCGCGGTCTCCACGGCAAAGAGCAGGTTGAGCGCCGGCTCGTCGCTGAGCTTGCCGACGGCTGCCGGAAGATTGCCTCTGCCGGTGGCAACGGGTCGCTTCACCAGCCGGTCGGGATGCGCGCCGGCAAGGTTGATCAAGGTCTTTGCCGTCTGCGCGGAAATCCCGAGCGAGGCAAAGCCCGGCGAGGCGGCGATGACGTCGCCATCGGCGCCGATCACGGCCATATGGGTGTCGGGGTCATCGAGCCCCTGCAGCATCTGGGCCGCCGAAGCGCCTGACGTCAACGGCTTTGCCGAGACCGGCACCGAAAACAGCATGGCCTTTTCGCCTGACGAGAGCCGGATCAGTTCGGCCGCCGCCTGCACCTGCACACGCTGAAAGCCCTTGGCGACGCGGATCATCAGGCTTCTGTGGTCACCGATATCGGCAAGCTGGCGCGCCGCCGTTTCCAGCTGGCGGAAGGTGATGTCGGTGCGATCGACGCCCTGATCGAGCAGATCATAGACGGCTGCATGGCCGAAAAGTTCGGCACCCGCACCGTTCGCCCAGAGTAGGCGGGCAAGGTCGGCCGAAAACAGCACCATCGCTTCGCCGCGTGAAAAACGTTCCCGCACCCGCGCATGCACGGCGATATCGATGAACGGATATTGGACTGCGGGCATGATCGAACCTTGTCGCTGTCGGCCTTCTTAAATTAACGGCTTATTAATAACTGCGGGGCGCATGCGGGTCCAGAAGAGCAGGGGGTTTTCGGCCGGCAAGGTTAACGTCTTGTGCATTGCACAATAAATGTTGCAATGCACAACGGAATGTCTTATATAAGCGTCATCCCAACTATTGCAGGCAGCGACTGCCTCAGCCCAAAGGATGCGACCCATGGCTACCATAAAGACCGACGACGTTTTTTCAATCGCTTCTTTCGACCCGTCCAAGTTCGCGGAATCCTTCCGTGATTTCGCCGAAAAAGGCGCTCAGCAGTCCAAAGACGCCTATGCCAAGCTGAAGACCGCTGGCGAAGAAGCCGGCAAGACCCTCGAAGCCACCGTCCAGACGGCACAGGCCGGCAGCGTCGAACTCGGCCTGAAGGCGATCGACATCCTGCGCGTCAATTCCGAGAACTCGCTCTCGCACTTCGAAGCGCTGCTCGGCGTCAAGTCCCCCGCCGAATTCTTCGAGCTGCAGACCTCGTTCATCCGCAAGCAGGCTGAGCTGACCGTCGAGCAGGCGAAGTCGATCCAGGAAACCACCAAGCAGGTTGCCGAAAAGCTCGCAAAGCCCTCCAAGGACGCCGCCGAAAAAGCCATGGCTTCCTTCAAGGTTGCCTGATCGATCTTAATTGATCGGAGACAAAAGGCTGGACCTCGTGTCCAGCCTTTTTGTATATTGACGCGGAATGGGGCTTGAATTCATCGCCAAGTCCTCGTATGTGACCCCCATCGCGCCAGACGCGATTTATGCGGTTGTAGCTCAGTTGGTTAGAGCGCAGGTTTGTGGCACCTGAGGTCGGAGGTTCGAGACCCCCCAACCGTACCATTTCCCCACGTCAGCTCCCTATCGGACAGATCGCTCCGGCTGCGTCATTTCGACCGAAACGTACAGACGTTTGACTATATTTGTAAATGATCCTGGCCGAGGCTGATTGTCTTGCGAAGAGCGCGGGCTTTCACCCATCGAACGGCAGACGAGGCGTGCTTTCTGACAAGCAGCATCCCGTGGCTTTGAGGGGTGCCCCTGAAGAAAACCTACGCTTCCGACGGCGAGTTTGCTGCTTATTTACCACACAAGATTGAACATTTGAGAAGAACAACTCATCCGTATGGTGCCACGCCGCGGCGTGAGCTACCGTGTGGCATACAATAGCAGCGAGCTCCGCAATTGCGACATCCGCCCTCGATAGGGAACGATCCACTTACGCAAGTGATTGCGAAAGATGCGAACCGCGAAGCCGACCCGCGGCAAGACAGGCGGAGACAACGTTCGGGGGTGCCGAAAAATCCGGACCTCGTTTTCCCGATGAGTGTGGAGACTTACTAAATTTCAGCAGATGACCGTAACTTCAATTTAAGTGCCGTCATGCGAGCAATTGCGAACGTTCGGACGGGCAGAGCGTAGGATCCTGGAATATGTCTTCTAGCCTTTGTTAATCGCATCATAACCGTAGTTGCGAAGACCAAAAAAATTCTGCGTAGAAATGAAGCTTTTAGTTGAAGTTTCCCGAGGGAACTGGGATGAGGCAGCGGCCGGATGGATAGGCAAACGGGGATTTTATGACGAGCCTCATTACTTTTATTAAGTACGTCGACTCGACTGGGGATCAGAGAATTGACGGGCTTTTCAGCGGTACTGCGTGGGACGGAACGATAACCTATGCGTTTCCTACTCTCTCGACATCGTATTCCTATGATGGTGAAAAAGACTTCGATTTCTCTTCGATTTCCTCGCAACAACAGTCTGCAGCCTTGTTTTTGATGGAGCAATCCTATGGAAACGCGGCAAATGACGGCTTTTCGGTTGAGGGGTTTACGAACGCCAATTTTGAGGCGGGAAGCGCCGATACCGCAACCGTGCGGTTCGCTCAGTCCTCTCTACCTCCGACGGCATGGACCTATTATCCGGGTAATAAAAGCTACAGCGGCGATGTCTGGTTCGGAACCGGATATGCCGGCACTGAAGATGATCTTCGCTTCCCGGGTTTCGGCAACTATGCGGGCCATACGGTAGCGCATGAGCTGGGTCACGCTCTCGGGCTGAAGCATGCTAATGAAGCGGATTATCCCGCTATGACGGTCGTTCCGCGTGCATACGACTCGCTCGAATATACGATCATGACCTACCGCACCTATGTCGGAGATAATGGGGACGGGTACGAGTATGAACATGACGGGGCGCCACAAACCTTCATGATGCTCGACATTGCCGCCCTGCAGGAAATGTATGGTGCGGACTATACGACGAACAGTGGCGATACCGTCTATAAGTGGAATCCGGACGAGGGCATCACCTATGTCGACGGCGTAGCGGCCATCACCCCTGATGCTAACCGCATCTTCGCGACAATCTGGGACGGTGGCGGTATCGACACCTATGATTTGAGCGCTTATACCACCGCCCTCAGCATAGATCTGCGAGCAGGAGGATACTCGGTCTTTTCCCGAGATCAGTTAGCCGATCTGGGGGGTGGGCCGAACAATGGCTATGCCCGCGGCAACATTTTCAACGCCCTTCTTTATCACGGCAACGTAGCGTCCCTGATCGAGAATGTTCAGGCCGGCTCCGGCAACGATAAGATTGTAGGCAACGAGGCGAACAATACGCTTTGGGGCAATGCCGGAGACGATTCGCTTTATGGTGGCGTTGGCAACGACGCGTTGATCGGCGGTACTGGGTCCGATTGGATGGTCGGCGGGGCGGGTAACGACCTCTATGTTGTCGACGATAATTTCGATGTTGTGATCGAGAGTGCGAACGAGGGGACGGACACAGTCCAGACGGCGCTTTCAAGCTATACGCTCAGCAACAATGTCGAGATTCTGACCTATACGGGATCGGCCAGCTTCACCGGCACCGGCAATGCGCTTGCCAACACGATCACCGGCGGCGCCTTCAACGACACGCTGGATGGCGGTGCTGGCGCCGACAGCTTGACCGGTGGGGTGGGCGACGACATTTACATCGTCGACAATGCCGGCGACAGCGTCGCCGAGAACACCGGCGCGGGGACCGACACGGTTCGCACGACACTGGCAAGCTATACGCTTGGCGGCAATGTCGAGAACCTCACCTACATCGGCACGGGAAGTTTTACCGGGACAGGCAATGGCGTTGCCAACACGATCAAGGGCGGGGCAGGTGCCGACACCCTGGACGGAGGCGCCGGAGCCGACATACTGATCGGCGCAGCCGGCAACGACACCTATATTGTCGATGTTTCCGACGTGGTCACCGAAGGGCTGAATGAAGGAACCGATCAGATCCGGACGGCGCTTTCTTCCTATGCCTTGACCAATATTGCCAATGTCGAGAACCTGACGTTCATCGGCACCGGCAATTTTGCTGGGACTGGAAACGGCCTCGCCAACACGATCACCGGCGGCGCCGGCAACGATACGCTTGACGGCGGCGCCGGCAACGACACGCTGAATGGGGGGGCTGGCAACGACATCTATCTGGTCGACAGTGCGAGCGACGTGATCACCGAACTGGTCAGCGGAGGCACCGACGAAATCCGCACGGCGCTTGCAGCCTACTCGATGGCCGCATTGGCAAATGTCGAGAAGCTGACCTATACCGGGTCCGCCAACTTCACCGGCACCGGCAATGTGCTTGATAACACGATCATAGGCGGCGCCTTCAACGACACGCTGGATGGCGGGGCTGGCGCCGACAGCTTGATCGGCGGGTTGGGCGACGACATCTACGTCGTCGACAATGCGGGCGACCTCGTCACCGAAGCCGCCGATGAGGGTACCGACACCGTTCGCACGACACTGGCGAACTATACGCTTGGCAGCGATGTCGAGAACTTCACCTATACCGGCACGGTCGCCTTTGCCGGGACCGGCAATGACCTTGCCAATACGATCAAGGGTGGGGCAGGTGCCGACACCCTGGACGGAAAGGCCGGTGCGGACAGCTTGATCGGCGCAGCCGGCAACGACACCTATATTGTCGATGATGTTGGCGACGTGGTCACCGAAGCCGCCAATCAAGGCACCGATCTGATCAAGACGGCGCTTTCAAGCTATACGCTCGACAACAATGTCGAGAGCCTGCTCTATACGGGCTCTTCCAGCTTCACCGGCACCGGCAATGCGCTCGTCAACGCGATCACCGGCGGCGCCGGCAACGACACGCTTGACGGCGGCGCCGGCAACGACACGCTGAATGGCGGTGCTGGCAACGACACGCTGATCGGCGGGACCGGTTCCGACACGATGTCGGGCGGGACGGGCGACGACACCTATGTGGTCGATATTGCGAGCGACCTGGTGATCGAGAATGCGAATGAGGGGACGGACACGGTCCAGACGGCGCTTGTCAGCTATACGCTCGGCAACAATGTCGAGAACCTGACCTATACGGGCTCCGCCAACTTCACCGGCACCGGCAATACGCTCGCCAACACGATCACTGGCGGCGCCGGCAATGACACGCTGAACGGCGGGGTAGGTTTGGACACGTTGATTGGTGGCGACGGCAACGACACCTACATCATCGACAATGCCGGTGACATCGTTACCGAAGCTGCCGATCAGGGGATCGACACGGTTCGCACGACACTGGCAAGCTATACGCTTGGCAGCGATGTCGAGAACCTCGCCTATATCGGCACGGCGGCCTTTGTCGGAACAGGCAATGATCTCGACAACACGATCACGGGTGGCGCTGCCAACGATACGCTTTCCGGCGGTGTCGGCAACGATACGCTGAATGGCGGGGCTGGTGCCGACAGCTTGATCGGCGGCGAGGGCAACGACATCTATATCGTCGACCATGCCGGCGACATCGTCACGGAAGCGGCCAGCGCCGGGACTGACACGGTTCGCACGACACTGGCCGCTTACACACTGGGGGGCAATGTCGAGAACCTCACCTATAGCGGCACGGCAGCCTTTGTCGGAACAGGAAATCTGCTCGACAACATTATCATAGGCGGTGTTGCTGCCGACAAGCTCGTGGGGGCTGGCGGCAACGACACTTTGATCGGCGGTGGTGGCTCCGACACGATGCTGGGCGGGATTGGCGACGACACCTATGTGGTCGATATCGCGACCGACATCGTGATCGAGAATGTGAACGAAGGGACGGACACGGTCCAGACGGCGCTTTCAAGCTATACGCTCGGCAACAATGTCGAGAACCTGACCTATACGGGCTCCGCCAGCTTCACCGGCACCGGCAATGCGCTCGCCAACACGATCACTGGCGGCGCCGGCAATGACACGCTGAATGGCGGGGCCGGTTTGGACAGCTTGATCGGCGGAGCGGGCAACGACACCTATATCGTCGACAATGCCGGTGACATCGTCACCGAAGACGCCGATGCGGGGACCGACACGGTTCGCACGAACCTGGCGAGCTATACGCTTGCCGACAATGTCGAGAACCTGAGCTTTGCCGGCACAGGGGCTTTCGCCGGGACCGGCAACGCGCTCGATAATGTGATCACGGGTGGCGCTGCCATTGATACGCTTTCCGGCGACGCCGGCAACGACACGCTGGATGGCGGGGCAGGTGCGGACAGCTTGACTGGTGGTGAAGGCGACGACACCTACATCGTCGACAATGCGGGCGACCTCGTCACCGAAGCCGCCGATGAGGGTACCGACACCGTTCGCACGACACTGGCGAACTATACGCTTGGCAGCGATGTCGAGAACCTCACCTATACCGGCACGGTCGCCTTTGCCGGGACCGGCAATGACCTTGCCAATACGATCAAGGGTGGGGCAGGTGCCGACACCCTGGACGGAAAGGCCGGTGCGGACAGCTTGATCGGCGCAGCCGGCAACGACACCTATATTGTCGATGATGTTGGCGACGTGGTCACCGAAGCCGCCAATCAAGGCACCGATCTGATCAAGACGGCGCTTTCAAGCTATACGCTCGACAACAATGTCGAGAGCCTGCTCTATACGGGCTCTTCCAGCTTCACCGGCACCGGCAATGCGCTCGTCAACGCGATCACCGGCGGCGCCGGCAACGACACGCTTGACGGCGGCGCCGGCAACGACACGCTGAATGGCGGTGCTGGCAACGACACGCTGATCGGCGGGACCGGTTCCGACACGATGTCGGGCGGGACGGGCGACGACACCTATGTGGTCGATATTGCGAGCGACCTGGTGATCGAGAATGCGAATGAGGGGACGGACACGGTCCAGACGGCGCTTGTCAGCTATACGCTCGGCAACAATGTCGAGAACCTGACCTATACGGGCTCCGCCAACTTCACCGGCACCGGCAATACGCTCGCCAACACGATCACTGGCGGCGCCGGCAATGACACGCTGAACGGCGGGGCAGGTTTGGACACGTTGATTGGTGGCGACGGCAACGACACCTACATCATCGACAATGCCGGTGACATCGTTACCGAAGCTGCCGATCAGGGGATCGACACGGTTCGCACGACACTGGCAAGCTATACGCTTGGCAGCGATGTCGAGAACCTCGCCTATATCGGCACGGCGGCCTTTGTCGGAACAGGCAATGATCTCGACAACACGATCACGGGTGGCGCTGCCAACGATACGCTTTCCGGCGGTGTCGGCAACGATACGCTGAATGGCGGGGCTGGTGCCGACAGCTTGATCGGCGGCGAGGGCAACGACATCTATATCGTCGACCATGCCGGCGACATCGTCACGGAAGCGGCCAGCGCCGGGACTGACACGGTTCGCACGACACTGGCCGCTTACACACTGGGGGCAATGTCGAGAACCTCACCTATAGCGGCACGGCAGCCTTTGTCGGAACAGGAAATCTGCTCGACAACATTATCATAGGCGGTGTTGCTGCCGACAAGCTCGTGGGGGCTGGCGGCAACGACACTTTGATCGGCGGTGGTGGCTCCGACACGATGCTGGGCGGGATTGGCGACGACACCTATGTGGTCGATATTGCGACCGACATCGTGATCGAGAATGTGAACGAAGGGACGGACACGGTCCAGACGGCGCTTTCAAGCTATACGCTCGGCAACAATGTCGAGAACCTGACCTATACGGGCTCCGCCAGCTTCACCGGCACCGGCAATGCGCTCGCCAACACGATCACTGGCGGCGCCGGCAATGACACGCTGAATGGCGGGGCCGGTTTGGACAGCTTGATCGGCGGAGCGGGCAACGACACCTATATCGTCGACAATGCCGGTGACATCGTCACCGAAGACGCCGATGCGGGGACCGACACGGTTCGCACGAACCTGGCGAGCTATACGCTTGCCGACAATGTCGAGAACCTGAGCTTTGCCGGCACAGGGGCTTTCGCCGGGACCGGTAACGATCTCGACAACACGATCACGGGTGGCGCTGCCATTGATACGCTTTCCGGCGACGCCGGCAACGACACGCTGGATGGCGGGGCAGGTGCGGACAGCTTGACTGGTGGTGAAGGCGACGACACCTACATCGTCGACAATGCGGGCGACCTCGTCACCGAAGCCGCCGATGAGGGTACCGACACCGTTCGCACGACACTGGCGAACTATACGCTTGGCAGCGATGTCGAGAACCTCACCTATACCGGCACGGTCGCCTTTGCCGGGACCGGCAATGACCTTGCCAATACGATCAAGGGTGGGGCAGGTGCCGACACCCTGGACGGAAAGGCCGGTGCGGACAGCTTGATCGGCGCAGCCGGCAACGACACCTATATTGTCGATGATGTTGGCGACGTGGTCACCGAAGCCGCCAATCAAGGCACCGATCTGATCAAGACGGCGCTTTCAAGCTATACGCTCGACAACAATGTCGAGAGCCTGCTCTATACGGGCTCTTCCAGCTTCACCGGCACCGGCAATGCGCTCGTCAACGCGATCACCGGCGGCGCCGGCAACGACACGCTTGACGGCGGCGCCGGCAACGACACGCTGAATGGGGGTGCTGGCAACGACACGCTGATCGGCGGGACCGGTTCCGACACGATGTCGGGCGGGACGGGCGACGACACCTATGTGGTCGATATTGCGAGCGACCTGGTGATCGAGAATGCGAATGAGGGGACGGACACGGTCCAGACGGCGCTTGTCAGCTATACGCTTGGCAACAATGTCGAGAACCTGACCTATACGGGTTCCGCCAGCTTCACCGGCACCGGCAATGCGCTCGCCAATATGATCACCGGCGGCGCCTTCAACGACACGCTGAACGGCGGGGCAGGTTTGGACACGTTGATCGGTGGCGACGGCAACGACATCTACATCGTCGACAATGCCGGTGACATCGTCACCGAAGCCGCCGATGAGGGGATCGACACGGTTCGCACGACACTGGCGAACTATACGCTTGGCAGCGATGTCGAGAACCTCGCCTACATCGGTACGACGGCCTTTGTCGGAACAGGCAATGATCTCGACAACACGATCACGGGTGGCGCTGCCGCTGATACGCTTTCCGGCGGTGCCGGCAACGATACGCTGAATGGTGGGGCCGGGGCCGACAGCTTGATCGGTGGGGCTGGCAACGACACCTATATCGTCGACCATGCCGGCGACATCGTCACCGAAGCGGCCAGCGCCGGGACCGACATGGTTCGCACGACACTGGCCGCCTACACACTGGCGGCCAATGTCGAGAACCTCACCTATATCGGCACGGCAGCCTTTGTCGGAACAGGAAATAGCCTCGATAATTCGATCACGGGTGGTGCTGCCGCCGATACGCTTTCCGGCGGTGCCGGCAACGATACGCTGAATGGCGGAGCCGGGGCCGATCGTTTGATCGGCGGGACGGGCAACGACACCTATATCGTCGACAATGCCGGCGACCTTGTCACCGAAGCGGCCGACGCGGGGACAGACACGATCCACACGGCGCTCGCGACCTACTCGATCGCCGCACTGACCAATGTCGAGAACCTGACCTATACCGGGTCCGCCAACTTCACCGGCGCCGGCAATGCGCTCGCCAACACGATCACCGGCGGCGCCGGCAATGATGTGCTGAATGGCGGGGCAGGTGCTGACAGCTTGATCGGCGGGGCGGGCAACGACACCTACATCGTTGACCATGCCGGCGACGTCGTCACCGAAACCGCCGACGCAGGCATCGACATGGTTCGCACGACACTAGCCGCCTACACACTGGGGACCAATGTCGAGAACCTCACCTATATCGGAACAGAAGGGTTTGCCGGAATAGGGAATGCGCTGGACAACATTATCGTCGGCGGCAGTGGTTCTAATACCTTAAAGGGCGGCGCCGGCAACGATACCCTCACTGGTGGAGCGGCAACCGACGTCTTCATTTATTCGACGAACTGGGGTCATGATACGATCACAAACTTCGTGGCAACCGGCTTCGCACAGGACGTGATCTCGATCGATGACAGCATTTTCGCCGACTGGGACTCGCTTTTTGCGGCAACCGAGCAGTCCGGGGATGATACAATTATCAGAGCCGATGCCGACAACACCATAACGCTAACGAATGTTGCTCTTGCAAATCTGCATTCGTGGGACTTCTCCTTTGCGTAATCTTTGATCGGACCTCGCGGCATATTTTTGTCGGGAAGGAGGCTACCCGTAATTCCGGCGGATATCGACGTACGTTGTTGCGGCGTAGCGCTTTCGCTCACGGTCACCGCTGCAGCGAGGTTGCGCAACGGCAGTGTCGCCGCTTATCTGGCTGAAATACACCTTCATCTGTGTCATTCACGCCGGCCGCGAATTGCTGCGGTTGAATGAGCGTCGTGCGACCTCCCAGTGCAGGAACGAAAACCGGGATCCTATCGATTGGATGGAACCCATGCCGTCTCCCCCCCGTTCTCCAAGTTAACGGGAGAATATGCATGTCGAAAACCCTTCTCTACGGCGCGACCAAAATCGACGAGACGAACAGCGCTTATGCACCGATCGAAAGCCTGGCGGCGTTCCAGTGGAAGAACCGCGTCTTCGTCGTTTTGGCCGACAAGGACAATGCTCGCGCCGCCCGCCAGGAAAATCAGCTTTTGGCCGATCGCTCAGCCCTCGACGAGCGTGATCTGGTGGTGCTCAAGATTTCGGGCGCAGCTGTCCTGCCGCTCTTCGGTGCGGCGGACGGCCTTGACGGCGAGGCGATCCGCCGCGATCTCGAGGCGGCGGAGATTGGGGAATTTGCCGCCTTCCTTGTCGGCAAGGACGGCACGGTGAAGCTCAAGGTTAGCGAGCCTATCACCGATGGCGAGCTTTTCGCTATCATCGACAGCATGCCGATGCGCGCTGCCGATGTGCTGAAGCCGGACAAATAGCCCCGGCCCGTCGTCAGTTTAATCCAGTATCATGCAAAGGGAGGCGGCCATGTCCGTGCCCAACGAACCCATTCCCGATCAGCCGCCGATGCCGGCACCCGGCTGGAAGCCGGTGCCGCCGATCACGGAGCCCGAGCCGGACCGGCTGCCTGACGAGGCGCCGGTTCCCAATCCGGATGAAAATGACGAGCCGGCAAGGCACGTTTCCCGTTAAAGGAAGATCTGCCGCTCGGCGCCGATGAGTTCCTGCAGGAAATCGACGACGCTCCTGACGCGCACCAGGTCGCGGGCCGTCTCGTGGTAGGTCGTCCAGTAGGCGCGCCGGATCGAAATGTCGGGCAGGATGCGTCGGAGCTCCGGATATTGCCGGGCAATATAATCATGCAGAATGCCGATGCCGGCGCCTGATCGTACCGCCTCCGTCTGCCCGATCGCCGTCGAAATCTCGAAGCTGGCATCCCAGCTTCGCATCACCTCGCCGGAGAAATTCAGCGACGCGGTGAAGATCAGGTCTTCGACATAGCCGATGCGTGGATGCGCCTTCAGCGCCTCGATATCGCTTGGCGTGCCCCGGGAGGCGAGGTAATCACGCGAGGCATAGAGGCCGAGCGTGTAGTCTGTGAGCTTGGAAGAGACGAGCCGGCCCTGTTCGGGCCGCTCCAGCGTGATGGCGATATCGGCCTCGCGCTGCGACAGCGAAAAGGAGCGCGGCACCGGGACAAGCTGGATCTTCAGCGCCGGATGACGCTCGATCAGTCTTCCCATGCGCGGCGCGAGAAAAGAAACGCCGAAGCCGTCAGGCGCGCCGACGCGCACCGTCCCGGCGATCGCCGTATCGGTGTGGCCGAGGCTCGCCTGTGCTGCGAGCATTTCCGTTTCCATCCGCTCGGCCGATGCCAGGAACACTTCGCCTTCCGCCGTCAGTTCGCAGCCATTGGTGCGGCGGATGAACAGCCGCGTCTTCAGCGCCTCTTCCAGCGAGGTCAGCCGGCGCGAGAGCGTGGCGTGATTGAGCCCCAGCCGCTTCGAGCCGGCAAGGATCTGCCCGGTGCGGGCGACGGCAAGGAAAATCCGGACGTCGTCCCAGTTCATGGCTTGGCCCGCATTACGATGGGATCGACATCGAGAAGCGTCAGCGATGTCACCATGCCGGCCGTCTCGGCCTTGTATTTGAGGAAATGCGGTGTCCGCAGATGAGCCTCGTATGCATCCTGGTCGGCATAGACCTCGAGAATACGGATCCGGTTCGGGTCGTCCCTGATGGAAACAGCACTGAGAGAAAGGACGCCTGCTTCCAGCCTGACGGATGCCTCGATTTCCTCCGTCAGCAAGGCGCGATAGGCGTCAAGCATGTCCGGATTGATCTCCAGCTCCGCCATTCTGACGACGGGTTTGCGGCTCATCGGTTTGACCTCCCCTTGGGATTTGACTTGTCCGCCTGCCGTTCCAAGTTTGGGAGCAGCAGCAACGCCTGATGCAATGGCAGTGCTATAATTTACGCACAACGGTTACTTATATCAGCGCATTGATTTGTGCAAATTGAAGTGCGATGGTAGGCCATCCCAAAAACAGGAGGAGCATCCATGCGTGAGATCGGTCATTTCATCGGCGGCAAGCAGGTCGCCGGCACCAGCGGCCGCGTGAGCAATGTCTATAATCCGGCAACAGGCGAAGTGCAGGCGACGGTCGCGCTCGCAAACGTCGAGGAACTGCGCGCCGCTGTCGAAAACGCCAAGGCTGCGCAGCCGAAATGGGCTGCCACCAATCCGCAGCGCCGCGCCCGCGTCTTCTTCAAATTCGTCGAACTCCTGAACAAGCACATGGATGAACTTGCCGAAATGCTCTCCAAGGAGCACGGCAAGACGATCGAAGACGCCAAGGGTGACGTCATCCGCGGCCTCGAGGTCTGCGAATTCGTCTGCGGTATCCCGCATCTCGCCAAGGGCGAGTTTACCGAGGGCGCGGGTCCTGCGATCGACATGTATTCGATCCGCCAGCCGGTCGGCATCGGCGCCGGCATTACCCCCTTCAATTTCCCCGGCATGATCCCGATGTGGATGTTCGCGCCGGCGATCGCCTGCGGCAACGCCTTCATTCTGAAGCCCTCCGAGCGTGATCCCTCCCTGCCGATCCGTCTTGCCGAACTAATGATCGAGGCCGGTCTTCCCGCCGGCATCCTCAATGTCGTCAACGGCGACAAGGGTGCCGTCGACGCGATCCTCACCGATCCCGATATCGGCGCCGTCTCCTTCGTCGGCTCGACGCCGATCGCCCGTTACGTCTACGGTACGGCGGCGATGAATGGCAAGCGCGCCCAGTGCTTCGGCGGCGCCAAGAACCACATGATCATCATGCCGGATGCCGATATGGATCAGGCCGTCAACGCGCTGATGGGCGCAGGCTACGGTTCGGCTGGCGAACGCTGCATGGCGATCTCGGTTGCGGTTCCCGTTGGTGCGGAAACCGCCAACCGCCTCGTCGAAAAGCTGATCCCGAAGATCGAATCGCTGCGCATCGGCCCCTACACAGACGACCAGGCCGACATGGGCCCGCTCGTCACCAAGGACGCCTATACCCGCGTTCGCGGCCTGATCGACCGCGGCGTCGAGGAAGGCGCCAAGCTGCTCGTCGATGGCCGCGACTTCAAGCTCCAGGGTTATGAAGACGGCTATTTCGTCGGCGGCTGCCTGTTCGATCACGTCACGCCTGAGATGGATATCTACAAGACCGAAATCTTCGGACCTGTCCTCTCCGTCGTTCGCGCCCAGAATTACGAAGAGGCGCTGTCGTTGCCGATGAAGCACGAATATGGCAACGGCGTCGCGATCTACACCCGTGACGGCGATGCCGCCCGCGATTTCGCCTCGCGCATCAATATCGGCATGATCGGCATCAACGTTCCGATCCCGGTTCCGCTCGCCTACCACTCCTTCGGCGGCTGGAAAGCCTCGAGCTTCGGCGACCTCAACCAGCACGGCACGGATTCGATCAAGTTCTGGACGAAGACCAAGACCGTCACCGCTCGCTGGCCTTCCGGCATCAAGAGCGGCGCTGAATTCGTCATGCCGACGATGAAGTGATCTGACGATAGATCGATTTGCAATTCGGGGGCCTTATGGCCCCCGTTTTCGATTTCAGGTTGTCATTTCTTCGCCTTTGCTTTTCTGTTGGCGCGCTCGACACGTGATTCTCATCATGATGTGGCGGGCAATGTGCTGGGGGAAGCAAAGATCATGGATAACAGAGTGTCCGCGGGCTCCGCGGCGAACGCGTTTGAACGTGCCCGGTTCACCGGCACCGCATCGGAATATTTCGGTATCTGGATCGTCAATGTCCTTTTGACGATCGTAACGCTCGGCATCTATTCCGCCTGGGCGAAAGTGCGGCGCAATCGCTATTTCTACGGCAACACCGTCCTGCTTGGCCGCGCTTTCGAATATCACGCCACCGGCAAGCAGATTCTCATCGGTCGCCTCATCGTCTTCGCCTTCGTGGTCGTGGCCAACATTCTGGCGGCGATCCATCCGCTGTTTTCGCTGGTGACCACGATCCTGGTGCTCATCGCCCTTCCTTGGCTGATCGTCAGAGGCATACGTTTCAACGCCCGCGTGACCAGCTACCGCAATGTGCGATTTGATTTCACCGGCACGGCCGGCGGGGCCTTCGTCTCCGTGATGCTCGGAGGCCTCGTCGCCTTCCTGTCGCTGGGTCTGCTTGCGCCCCTCGCCAGCCGCTGGCTCAACCGGTATGTTTTCAACAATCTCCGCTATGGCAACCGGCCTTTCGATACCGATCCCAAGATTGGCACGCTCTACCGCGCGCTTCTCATCCCGGCCCTGATGGTCGTGCTGGGCCTAGTCGTTCTCGCCGGGTTGGTTGCGATCGCGGTCGTCGGAATGCAGGCCAATGACCCCGGCGCATTCGAGCATGACGCCGCTGTGTTGATGATAGTGTCGGGAATGTATCTTGTCGTTTTCGGCCTGATCATCGTCTATGGCCTTGCAGGCCTCATATATCGGGCCGCCGTCCATAACATCGTCTGGTCGTCGACCCGCATCGACGGCCAGCATCTCTTGCGCAGCGATCTTTCCCGTGCACGCTATGCCTGGATCGCCATATCGAACGTCGTGGTGACGATGCTTACCCTCGGCTTGATGCGCCCCTGGGCGGCGGTTCGTCTGGCACGCTATGTGGCCGAGCACACGGCGATCCGCATCGAAGGCGAAATCGGCGAGGTCTTTACGCAGTTTCAAACGACTGGCGCCGCCGTCGGTGCGGAATATATGAGTATGGAAGGGATCGATTTTGGTTTCTGACGCAGAGACCGTCGCCAAAGGGGAATGGTATCCGCCGCATTCGAGCGGCTCCGTTCCCGCACGCCTGCTGTCGCGCGGCGGGCGCCTGCTCGCCGTAACCGACGAGGATGTCGCCCTTTCGGACAGCGCGGCCGGAGAGCTCTCCTTCACGCCGCGCGTCGGGTCGATCCCCCGACGCGCCGTCTTTGCCGACGGCTCGGTCTTCGAGAGCAGCGACAATGATGCCATCGATGCCTTTCTTCGCGGCGGCGGCAGAAGCGGCTGGGTACATCGGCTGGAGGAATTTCATCCCCGCATCTTCGTCTTCGCGGTCGCGGTCGTTCTGCTCGCCGTCGGAATCTATCGTTACGCGCTGCCGGCGCTCGTCGAAGTCGCCGTCTTGGTGACGCCGCCTGTTGTTTCCGAGGCAATGTCCTATAGCGCTCTCAACACGCTCGACAGGACGGCGCTGTCCGCCAGCCAGTTGGACGAAGCCCGGCAGGCCGAAATCGCCGCTCGCTTCCGTCAGGTCGCTGCCAATGCCGAAGGCGGCGCCGGCCGTTATGTGCTGAATTTCCGCGATGGCGGCTTGATCGGTCCCAATGCTTTCGCGCTTCCCGACGGCAACATCGTCATCACCGACCAACTGGTGGAACTGGCGGGCGGCGACGACGAGATGATAACCGGCGTTGTCGCTCATGAGATCGGCCATGTCGAATACAAGCACAGCCTCCGGCAGCTTTATCGCGCCGCAGGCGTTGCCGGTCTCGTCATGCTGATTGCCGGCGATGTCGGCTCGGGCGTCGAGGATATCCTGACGCAGGGCGGCGGCCTGCTGGCCTTGTCCTATTCACGCAGTGCAGAGGCCGAGGCCGACCGGCGCTCGGTGGAGCTGATGCGCAAGGCCGGCATGGATCCTGTTGCGATCGCGCGGTTTTTCGATGTCCTGGAAGCCAAGCTCGGCGATCATGCCAGCACCAGCATGCTCTCTACCCATCCCGGCACCCCCGAACGCAAGCAGGCGATTTTGGAATATGACCGGATACTGCAGCAGGATTGACGTCGCGGCAAATGGCCTCATAAGCTGAATGCGAATTTCATATTTTGGAATTGTTCAAAACTACCAAACCGCCTATATAGGTCTGAACAGGCACGAGTCAGGAGAATGGCATGCGGTTGACGAAGCAGACCAACTATGCGGTTCGCATGTTGATGTATTGTGCTGCCAACGACGGGCACTTGAGCCGGATTCCGGAAATCGCCAGGGCTTACGGCGTGTCCGAACTGTTTCTTTTCAAGATCCTCCAGCCGCTGAACAAGGCGGGCCTCGTCGAAACCGTGCGCGGTCGCAATGGTGGCGTGCGCCTGGGCAAGCCGGCGGCCGACATTACGCTGTTCGACGTCGTCAGGGTGACGGAAGACAGTTTCGCCATGGCCGAATGCTTCGAGGATGACGGCGTGGTCGAATGCCCGCTGGTTGACAGCTGCGGCCTGAATTCGGCGCTGCGCAAGGCGCTCAACGCCTTCTTCGCCGTACTGTCGGAATATTCCATCGACGACCTCGTTAAGGCACGTCCGCAGATCAATTTCCTTCTCGGGATCACCGGCGAGCAGCCGTATCGCAAACCCGCGATCGTTGCGCCTGCCGCCTGAATTCAGAAGAGCAGGACGGAGTTTTGAAACCGCGGTGGCCCCGGCCATCGCGGTTTTTATTTTGCCGCGTATACTGGCTCGGCGAGAATAAACGCCTCAAGCCTATCAGGCTTTTCTGACCGATCAAGACACGCATAAGGGGCGCAAATATCCAAAATACGACGAAATCCCGGACGTTTTTATCCGAATCTGTCCAAATGAGGCCGATTTTTGATTGAAAATTTCTAAAATTGTCCAACTGGAAAAATTTTCTCCGTAGCCCGTTGCTTTCAGTAGATAAATGTCGTTCCATCGACCGTCGATCGGGATGCATATCTGCGGTCTCCAGACATCAAAAAAGAACAACCGGGAAACAATATTATGAAAAAGATCTCTGTCATGCTGGCAGCGACGGCCCTGATTTCGGTCATGGCGACGTCGGCCTGGTCCAAGACCCTTGTTTATTGCTCCGAGGGTTCGCCTGAGGGTTTCGACCCGAGCCTCTATACGGCTGGCACGACCTTCGACGCCTCGTCGCGTACGGTCTATAGCCGCCTGGTCGAATTCAAGCATGGCGGTACCGAGATCGAACCGGGCCTCGCCGACAGCTGGAGCGTTTCGGCCGACGGCACGGAATACACCTTCAAGCTTCATCCCGGCGTCAAGTATCAGACCACCGACTTCTTCACGCCGACGCGCGATTTCAACGCCGACGACGTCGTGTTCTCCTTCGAGCGCCAGCTGAAGGCCGACAATCCGTGGAACAAGTATGTCGAGGGCGGTTCCTACGAATATGCCGCCGGCATGGGCTTCCCGGATCTGATCAAGTCGATCGAGAAGGTCGACGACCTCACCGTCAAGTTCACGCTCAACCATCCCGAAGCGCCGTTCCTTGCCGACCTGGCGATGGACTTCGCCTCGATCGTTTCCAAGGAATATGCCGACAAGCTCGCCGCCGACGGCAAGATGGCGCAGCTCAACCAGCAGCCGCTCGGCACCGGCCCCTTCACCTTCGTCGCCTACCAGCCGGATGCCGTCATCCGCTACAAGGCGAACGAAACCTATTTCAAGGGCAAGGAAAAGATCGACGATCTGGTTTTCGCCATCACCTCTGACGCCGCCGTCCGCGCGCAGAAGCTGAAGGCCGGCGAATGCCACCTGATCCCTTATCCGAATGCGGCTGACGTTCCCGAGCTGAAGAAGGACGGCAATCTGACGGTGATGGAACAGGCCGGCCTCAATGTCGGCTTCCTCGCCTACAACACGCAGATGGCCCCGTTCGACAAGCCGGAAGTTCGCCGTGCGCTGAACATGGCGATCAACAAGCAGGCGATCATCGACGCCGTTTTCCAGGGTGCAGCGGCTGTTGCCAAGAATCCGATCCCGCCGACGATGTGGTCCTATAACGACGCCGTTCAGGACGACAAGTACGATCCGGATGCCGCCAAGAAGGCTCTCGCCGATGCAGGCGTCAAGGATCTCAGCATGAAGGTCTGGGCGATGCCGGTGTCGCGTCCCTACATGCTGAACGCGCGCCGCGCTGCCGAGCTGATCCAGGCCGATTTCGCCAAGGCCGGCGTCAAGGTCGAGATCGTTACCCATGAATGGGCCGAATATCTGAAGCTCTCCTCCGACGTGAAGCGCGACGGCGCTGTCATCCTCGGCTGGACCGGCGACAACGGCGACCCGGATAACTTCATGGATACGCTGCTTGGCTGCGATGCTGTCGGCGGCAACAACCGTGCTCAGTGGTGCAACAAGGAATATGACGACCTGATGACCAAGGCCAAGCTGACCGCCGATGTCGGCGAGCGCACCAAGGCCTATGAGCAGGCGCAGCTGATCTTCAAGAAGGAAGCCCCCTGGGCGACCCTCGATCACTCGCTCGTCTTCGTTCCGATGAGCAAGAAGGTCTCCGGCTTCTTCATGGATCCGCTCGGCATTCACCGCTTCGACGGCGTCGACGTATCCGAATAACAAGAAAAATGTAAGAATGCCCGGCAGAGCTGGGCGCAACCGGCGGTCAGGCACCCCCTGACCGCCGGAAACTATTGGACATCTGCCATGTTGCGTTTTTTCATCGGCCGCCTTGCGGTGCTGATCCCGACATTCCTCGGCGTTTCCCTCATTGCCTTCTCGTTCATCCGCATGCTGCCCGGCGATCCCGTCATGCTATTATCGGGTGAACGCGTCATGGCGCCGGAGCGGCACGCCCAGATCATGCACGATCTCGGTTTCGACCGGCCCATGTATGTGCAGTATTTCGATTATCTCGGAAAAGTGCTGCACGGCGATCTCGGCACTTCGATCGTCACCAAGCGGCCGGTTCTCGGCGAATTTCTGACGCTGTTTCCGGCAACGCTCGAACTTTCCTTCTGTGCCATCATCCTCGCCGTCTGTCTTGGCGTGCCCGCCGGCATCTTTGCCGCCGTCAAGCGAGGCACCTGGTTCGATCAGAGCGTGATGGGTGTCGCCCTGATCGGTTATTCCATGCCGATTTTCTGGTGGGGCTTGCTGCTCATCATCTTCTTCTCCGGCTATCTCGGCTGGACGCCGGTTTCCGGCCGCATCTCGCTGATGTATTTCTTCAAGCCGGTCACCGGCTTCATGCTGATCGACAGCCTGCTGTCCGGCCAGAAGGGCGCCTTCGCCTCGGCTGTCAGCTATCTCATTCTGCCGACCATCGTGCTGGCGACCATCCCGCTCGCCGTCATTGCGCGCCAGACGCGTTCGGCAATGCTCGAGGTGCTCGGCGAAGACTATGTCCGCACGGCCCGCTCGAAAGGCCTGAAGCCGCTGCGCGTCGTCGGCGTGCACGCGTTGCGCAATGCGATGATCCCGGTCATCACCACCATCGGCTTGCAGATCGGTGTTCTTCTGGCCGGCGCCATCCTCACCGAGACGATCTTCTCCTGGCCGGGCATCGGCAAATGGATGGTCGACTCGGTCTTCAAGCGTGACTACGCCGTGGTCCAGGGCGGCCTTCTGCTGATCGCCGGCGTCATCATGCTGGTCAATCTGATTGTTGATGTCCTCTACGGCTTCATCAATCCGCGCATTCGTCACTAGGAGCGGTTCATGAGCACCGTCACCGTCAAAACCGGTCAGCCATCCGCTCTTGCGGAGTTCTGGCATTATTTCTCCCGCAACAAGGGCGCCGTCATCGGCCTCGTCGTCTTCGTCATTATCCTGGTCGTCGCCGTCTTCGCGCCGGTCTTTGCGCCGCATACGCCGAACGAGCAGAACCGCCAGGTGCTCTTGGCCGTGCCGGCCTGGATGGAAGGCGGCAGCATCTCGTTCCCGCTCGGAACCGATGCCGTCGGCCGCGATATCCTTTCGCGCCTGATCTACGGCGCGCGCTTCTCGCTCTTCATCGGCGTCGTCGTCGTCACCCTTTCGGTCGTTTGCGGCGTTCTGATCGGCCTCGTTGCCGGCTATTTCCGCGGCAAGGTCGATACAGCGATCATGCGGCTGATGGATATCATCCTGGCCTTCCCGTCACTGCTGCTCGCCCTCGTGCTCGTGGCCGTGCTCGGCCCCGGCCTGACCAATGCGATGATTGCGATTTCGCTGGTCAACCAGCCGCATTTCGTGCGGCTGACGCGCGCCTCCGTCATCACGGAGCGTGAGAAGGAATATGTGATCGCCTCCCGTGTTGCCGGCGCCGGCACCTTCCGCCTGATGTTCAAGACCATCCTGCCGAACTGTCTTGGGCCGCTGATCGTCCAGGCGACGCTCGCCTTCTCGGCCGCAATCCTCGATGCCGCCGCCCTCGGCTTTCTCGGCATGGGCGCCCAGCCGCCGACGCCTGAATGGGGCACGATGCTGGCCGAATCCCGCGAGTTCATCTCGCGCGCCTGGTGGGTCGTAACATTCCCGGGTCTTGCCATCCTCATCACCGTTCTCGCCATCAATCTGATGGGTGACGGCCTGCGCGATGCGCTTGACCCCAAGCTGAAGAGGTCGTGATGCCACTTCTCGAAATTGAAAATCTGACCGTCGAATTCCAGACCTCTTCAGGTCTCTTCCGCGCCGTCGACCGCGTATCGCTCGCCTGCGACAAGGGCGAGATCCTGTCGGTGGTCGGTGAATCCGGTTCAGGCAAATCCGTTGCCATGCTGGCGCTGATGGGGCTTCTGCCCTGGACGGCGAAGATCACTGCCGACCGCATGCAGTTCGACGGCCAGGATCTGCGGGGGATCTCCGGCCGCCAGCGCCGCAGGATCGTCGGCAAGGACATGGCGATGATCTTCCAGGAGCCGATGTCGAGCCTCAATCCGTGTTTCACCGTCGGCTTTCAGCTCGGTGAGACCTTGCGCGTCCATATGGGCCTCAACCGCAAGGAGCGCCGCGAACGTTCGATCGAGCTTCTGAACCTCGTCGGCATTCCGGCGCCGGAAGACCGGCTGTCGAACTTCCCGCACCAGATGTCCGGCGGCATGAGCCAGCGCGTCATGATCGCCATGGCGCTCGCCTGCAATCCGAAGCTCTTGATCGCCGATGAGCCGACGACCGCGCTCGACGTGACGATCCAGGCGCAGATCCTCGATCTGCTCGTGCGCCTGCAGAAAGAGCAGGGCATGGCGCTGGTGCTGATCACCCACGATATGGGTGTCGTTGCCGAAACCGCCGAGCGCGTGCAGGTGCAATATGCCGGCCAGAAGGTCGAGGAGCAGCCGGTAAAGGCGCTGTTCCGCGATCCGCACCACCCCTATACCGCAGCCCTTCTCGCCGCCCTGCCGGAACGCGCCGAAGTCGGCCAGCGTCTTCCATCGATCGCCGGTGTCGTTCCCGGCCAGCACGGCCGCCCGACGGGCTGTCTTTTCGCGCCGCGCTGTGGCTACGCCACCGTCGAATGCGATCGCGGCGTCGTCCGCCAGGGGCCGGAGCTCGGGCTGGCTTTGTGCAATTATCCTTTGAAGGACGGCAAGCCGCTCGGCCATCCCGGCGTCATGGCCACTGAAACTGCAGGAGACCTGGTATGACAGGCGCTGTTCTCGAGGGCAGGGATCTCGCCCGCTTCTACACCGTCAACCGCGGTCTCTTCAAAGCCGATGCCACCGTCAAGGCGCTGAACGGCGTCAGCTTCAGCCTTCATTCCGGCAAGACGCTCGCCGTCGTCGGCGAATCCGGTTGCGGCAAGTCGACGCTCGCCCGCCTGGTCACCATGATCGAGAACCCGACAGCGGGAGAATTGCTGATCGACGGCAAGCCCGCCCGGGTCGGCGACCGCAGCCTGCGCAGCCAGGTGCAGATCGTCTTCCAGAATCCTTACGGCTCGCTCAACCCGCGCCAGAAGGTCGGCTCGATCCTGGAAGAGCCGCTGAAGATCAACACCGATCTCAACGCCGCCGCCCGCCGCCGCAAGGTGGAGGAGATGATGGCCCGCGTCGGCCTGCGTCCGGAGCACCATGGCCGCTACCCCCATATGTTCTCGGGCGGCCAGCGCCAGCGCATCGCCATTGCGCGCGCCTTGATGCTGCGGCCGAAGGTGCTGGTGCTCGACGAGCCGGTTTCGGCGCTCGACCTGTCGATCCAGGCGCAGGTGCTGAACCTGTTGATGGATCTGCAGAAGGAGATGGGCCTTGCCTATCTCTTCATCTCGCACGGCCTCTCCGTCGTCCATCACATCGCCGACGAGGTGATGGTGATGTATCTCGGCCGCCCGGTGGAAACCGGTCCCGCCGCCGAGGTCTTCGCTAGGCCGCGCCATCCCTATACGGCAGCCTTGCTGTCGGCGACGCCGATTGCCGATCCTGAGCGCGAGAAGAACCGCATCCGCCTGCAGGGCGAACTGCCGTCACCGCTGAAGCCGCCGTCCGGCTGCCATTTCAACCCGCGCTGCTGGAAGGCGCAGGACTATTGCCGCCAGGTTTCTCCCGAACTAAGGGGAGAGGGTGCACAACAATATGCCTGTCACTTCCCGCTCGATTGAGTGGGAAATGGGAATTCCAGGAAAAGTGTGAAGCGGTTTTCCGTCCGGAATGACTGACAGTTAGAAGCTTCAGGAGGAAACATGCCGGATCTGCGGACGAACAAACCTCATGCGATCATCGTCATGGGGGTCAGCGGCTGCGGCAAATCCTCTGTCGGCGAAAAGCTCGCGGAAGCCCTGCACCTGGCTTTCGTCGAAGGCGATGCACTGCATCCGGCCGCCAATGTCGAGAAGATGTCGAAGGGCATTCCACTGACCGACGAGGACCGGATGCCTTGGCTCGACCGCATCGGCGAAGACATCAAGGCCTCGCTGGAGAAAGGCGAGGGCATCATCGTCTCCTGCTCGGCGCTGAAGCGCATCTATCGCGACAGGCTGCGGGCTGCGGCCGGCGGCAATCTGTTCTTCGTCTATCTCGAAGGATCGAAGGCGCTACTGACGCAGCGCATGGGTGAGCGCAAAGGGCATTTCATGCCGGTGTCGCTGCTGGAAAGCCAGTTGGCAACGCTTGAGGTGCCGACAGGCGAGCAAGGTGTCGTCACCGTCGATATCGACGATACGGTGCAAGGCATCGCGGCAACGGCCCTCGAAGGGCTTGCCACTCTCGGCGTTACGGGTTGAAACGCTGCGGCGCATAAGCCGCAATATCGATGAACGGCGTCTCGCCGGTGATGAGTTCGGCAAGCACCCGGCCGGTCACCGGCCCGAGCGTCAGCCCGTGATGGGCATGTCCGAAGGCGAACCACAGGCCCTGATGGCGCGGCGCCTTGCCGATGATCGGCATCATGTCCGGCGTGCAGGGGCGGGCGCCCATCCAGGGTTCAGGATCGAGCCTGTCTCCGAGCGGGAAGATCGTGCGGGCCACCGCCTCGGCCCGGTCGAGCTGGACCGGTGTTTTCGGCGCATCAAGCGTTGCGAACTCCGCGCCCGTCGTCAGGCGGATGCCGCGCCGCATCGGCGCAAGGAGATAGCCACGTTCGGCATCGAGCATCCAGTTGTTGAGCACCGCATCGCCCTTGGCGGCATAATGCATGTGATAGCCGCGCTTGACGCCGAGCGGAAAGGAATAGCCGAGGCGGCGCGTTGCAAGCGCCGCCCAGGGGCCGAGCGCAATCACCGCATCGCCGGCTTCGAGCGGGCCTTCCCCAGTCATGATCTTCCAGCCGGAGCCGAACTGGCTAAGCGAGGCGGCGTCGCCTGTGACGAACCTGCCGCCGAGGCTTTCGAAATAGCCGCGATAGGCCGATGTCAGCGCATGCGGATCGAGCACCGACCAGGGATCACGCCAGCGGATGCCGCCGGCGAAAACGCCTGTCATGTCAGGTTCCATGCGGGCGATATCGGCCGAGGTCACGCTGTCATATGCCACCCCGAATTCGTTCCGCCAAAGTGCTGCCTCTCCAAGGGCTTCGTCACGCCTGGCAGGCGTGCGGAAAATCTTTATCCAGCCATCCCTGCGGATCAGCGCCTGCGCCTCGGACGCTTCGATCAGGTCCTTGTGTTCGGCAATCGAATTTTCGATCAGCGGCGCATAGGCCCGGGTGATGAGAGCGTGGCGCCGGGCGTTCGAATTCCACCAGTAGCGGGCGAGAAAGGCAAGCTGGCTCGGCAGCGTGCGCAGATGGTAATGCGCATCGATGCGGTTGTTCAGCGCATAACGCAGCAACAGGCCAAGCTGCTGCGGAAACCCGTAGGGCGCAACACCTTCGCGCTGGATCAGACCGGCATTGCCGAAAGAGGTTTCGTTGCCCGGATTCTTGCGGTCGATCAGCGTCACCTGCCGGCCGCGCCGTTGAAGATGGATAGCCGTCGACACGCCGACGATGCCGGCGCCGAGCACGATTGCGTTTTTCGTCATTCCCTGCATTCCGCTTTGTTATCGCAGTGAAAATGCCCCTGCCGATACCGCGGAGCAAACGAAAAATCGCCTTCATTTCAAAATCATTGCGCTTTTCAGTGCGGCATTTTCGGCCTTCATGCGGACATAGAGGACGCAGGCGTTGAGAAGTGAAAAGCCGATCGCGAAAAAGGGGAGGCCAAAGGCCAGCGGAAGGGCGGCGATCTCGCCGACGACGATCGCGTAGTTCGGATGCCGGAGGAAGCGATAGGGGCCTGATGTGACGAGCGGCGCGCCGGGCAGGATGATGATGCGCGTCGTCCAGCGGTCTTTCAGCGTGGCCAGAACCCAAAGCCGCAGCGCCTGCAGCCCGATGAAGACGGCAAACCAGAAGAGCTCGACCGGCCTGCCGGGTGCCAGCAGCCAGAGGCCGATGATCCAGCCGGCGTGCAGCGCCACCATAGCCGGATAGTGTTCCGGCGCCAGTTCCCTGGCGCCTCTGGCGAGAAGGGCGGCAGTGTTACACCGGGCAAGCACGAGTTCGCCAAGCCGCTGCAGCGTCACGAAGGCAAGGAGCGCGATCGATGGCCAGATCATGCCATCCTCCGGAGCGTCACGCAGCTCGCCGAAAAGCCCGGCCCCATGGCGATCATCGCCGAGCGCTCCGGCAATCCGGCGCGGATCGCCCGCTCGAGCACGAACAGAATGGTCGGCGAGGACATATTGCCGTAGTCGGCAAGCACGCCGCGCTCGTGATCAAGGGTGCCCGGCGTCAGCGAAAGCGCGCTCTCCATCGCGGCCAGGACTTTGGTGCCGCCGGGATGGCAGATGAAGCGATCGATATCTGCAGGTGTCAGTCCGTTTCGCGCCAGAATGGCGGTCACCGCCGGGCCGAGCTCCTTTTCGGCAAAAGGCGGCAGGGATTGCGCCAGCACGATGCCGAAACCGCCGTCGTCGATCTTCCAGCCCATGATGTCGAGCGTGTCGGGAAAGAGATGGTCGCCGGTCGATTCCACCTCCGCCAGCCCGCCTTTGCCGGATCGCAGCACGCAGGCGGCGGCACCGTCGCCGAAAAGCGCCGTCGCAATGATGTTTGGCCGCGTCAGCTCGTCAAGCCGGAAGGCAAGCGTGCAGAGCTCGATCGAGACGAAGAGCACGACGGCGCCTGGCCGGCTTCTTGCCAGCCGGGAGGCGATCGCAAAGCCTGATACCCCGGCTGCACAGCCGAGCCCGAACACCGGCACACGCTCGATATCGGCCCTGAAGCCCATCCGGCGCGCCATCTGCGCATCGAGGCTCGGCGTCGTAAAACCGGTCGACGAGACTGTCACGACACAGTCGACATCGCCGGCTTCAAGCCCCGCCCGGGAAAGGGCTGAGCTGGCGGCTTCGACAAAGAGCTCAGCTGCCACCTCCGCATAGGCCTGCATCCGGTCTTGCCAGCCATGCGGCTCGTCGAACCAGGCGAGCGGCCGCGCCGCATGGCGCTTTTGAATGCCGGCGCTGTCGAAGACGCGGGCAAGATGGCGGAAATCCTCAAAACGATCGGCAAACAGCCGGCCGGAGGCTTCGACCGCTTCTTTCTGGAAAATGACATGTTCAGGTGCGGCGACGGCGAGGCTGACGAGTTTTACGGTATCGGTCACTAAATTCTCCTTGTCGTTCCCGGCGTAACGCTGAGAACACCCGGTTTCGACGATCTATTCGGCCGCGGTGGCTTCACGAAGCCGTGATTGAGAAAATAGGAAGGCTGCCGAATAAAGCGCGGGGCAGCGGTGTTTTCTCCTCGCAACGTCACTTTCGAGGAGTTTTCCGATGACGATCATGACAGTCCGTATTGCTTCCCTCTTTCTCGGCGGCTGCCTTGCCGCTTCCGTTTTCTCGGGCCCGGTCTTTGCAGCCGGCAATGACAGCAGCACGATGCCGACCTGCAAGAAGGGTGAGATCTACGACCAGAAGACCAAGAAATGCGTCAAGCAGCAGAGCGCCAACGTCTCGGACGAGAACCGCACCGACTACGCCTATTCGCTGGCCAAGACCGGCCGCTATGAAGAGGCGCTTGCTATGCTCGACACGGTCAAGGACCAGAATACCGCCGAGGTGCTCAATTATCGCGGTTATGCCACCCGCAAGCTCGGCCGCACCGACGAGGGCATCTCCTATTACCTCAAGTCGGTGAAGATGGACCCGCAATACGCCAAGGTCCGCGAATATCTCGGCGAAGCCTATGTCATTAAGGGTCAGCTCGACCTTGCCAAGGATCAGTTGAGCACCATCAAGGCGATCTGCGGCACCTCTTGTGAGGAATATCAGGATCTGAGCGCCGCCATCATCGACCCGTCGAAGATCTGATTGGCAGGCACCGGCGGGAAACGAAACAGAGAAAGGCATGGGAGAATGTCTGTCGCGCCTACCTCATTTCCTGCCTATAGTCGCGCGAGAATGGAATCGCCGGTTCGTCCGGCGGTTTCGAAAAATGCAGGATCGGCGGAGGCGGCCATCGCCAGCGAAGCGGATATCAGGAGCGGCCTGACGGAAAATCTGGCAAGGCTCTGGCGTTATGGTCTTGTTCTCTCGCATCAGCGCGATGTCGCCGACGATCTGGTGCAGGCGACCTGCGTTCGCGCGCTGGAACGCGCCGATCAGTTCATTCCCGGCACCCGGCTCGACCGCTGGCTGTTTTCGATCCTCCATTCGATCTGGCTGAACGAGATCCGTTCCCGCCGGGTGCGCCAGGGCCAGGGTTTCGTCGATGCCCGGGAGACGCTGACCTTCGACGGCGCGCATGCCACCGAAACGCAGGTGATGGCCGGTCAGGTGCTGAAACGGGTCAATGCGCTGCCCGAAGCACAGAGAACGGTGGTTTTCCTCGCCTATGTCGAAGGGCTTTCCTATCGCGAGGTGGCAAGCATATTGGATATTCCGATCGGAACCGTGATGAGCCGGCTGGCGGCTGCCCGCGCCAGGCTCTCCGGCGATGGCCTGGAAGGGGGACGGCAATGAACACGAAGCAAATCATTCCCTCCGACGAGGATCTGACCGCCTTCATCGACGGCGAATTGACGGCCGAAGAAGCCGCGCGCATCGAAAGTCTGGTGAACGAAGACGAGAGCGTCGCCGAGCGGCTGGAATTCCTGGCCCGCGCCAGCCTGCCCTTCGAGCAGGCTTTTGCGCCGCTGCTGTCGCAGGCTCCACGCGAGAAACTGCAAACGATGCTCGCCGCCATCCCCGTGCCTGAGAGCGCTAAACCCGGCGCTACGCCTGTATCCGCCAGTCGCCGCCGCTTCCTCGGCGCGCTTGCCGCCTCGCTTGTCGCCGGCGTCGCGATCGACCGCGCTGTCCTCGGCATCGGCAAAGGCATTTCGGCCAAGGATGAAAACAGCGAATGGCGCGCCGTGGTCGCCGACTATATCTCGCTCTATACGCCGGAGACTCTCGCCGGCCCCGTGCCCGAGAGAGACGTCCAGGCCGCCCAGCTCGCAGGCCTCGACGAAAAGCTCGGCCTATCGCTTTCCCCCGAATCCGTTTCTCTGCCGGGCATCGATTTCAAACGCGCTCTGCTGCTGCAATATGATGGCAAACCGCTCGCTCAGATCGCCTATCTCGACCCGGAAAGCGGCCCGATGGCGCTCTGCATCGTCCGCTCCGATGCCGGCCGCAAGGCGCCGGATCTCGAAAGTCGTAAGGGCATGAACGTCGTCTACTGGTCGAACGGCACGCACGCCTTCATGCTGATCGGCCATGCCGAGGCGGACAGGATGACGGCGATTGCCGATGAGGTGCGGGGGAGGGTGGCGGCCTAACCCGCTATTGGCCCGAGCTGAGATCGGAGGTGATAAACCTGCTATCGATTTCGTTTCACGAACTGACCGAGGCGGTTCAAAAGCTTCGATGCCCAGAACATGACGATCGAGACCCTTAAGCCGTGGTCGGCAAGGGCGCGCAGCACTTCCTTGTTCTGACGCGATATGTTCTGAACGTTCTTGTTTGTGGCGCCCCCCAAGCGCATCCTGACCAGCACGCGGGGAATATAAACGGTCCTGATACGCGCGACTTCCAGAAAGCGCATCATAAGCTCGACGTCGGCTGCCAGCCGATAACGCAGATCGAACGTCCCGAACCGGTCATAGATGCGACGCCGAACATAGAATGTAGGATGCGGCGGACACCAACCGCGTCTAAAAAAACCGGGTTCAAACGCACAGGATTTCCAATAACGGACTGTGCGATCCGTATGCTGGTTGGAAACATAGATGAGATCGCCATAGCAGCCGTCATAAGCTTCATCGTCCAGCGCGGCCGCCACGGTTTCGAGGGAGCCGCTGCTCTCGAAAGTATCATCCGCGTTCAAGAAGCCGATGATGTCGCCGCTCGCAAGGCCGATCCCCTTGTTCATGGCCTCATAGATACCTCCGTCCCGTCCCGAAACTACGCGACGGTTCTCCGCCGGCGCCGAAGCAATGATGGCGATCGTGGAATCGCCCGAGCCACCGTCAATGATGATGTGCTCGAAATCGCGGTAGGTTTGCGTGTCGATGGACCGCAGCGTATCGGCAATGGTCCGCTCGGCGTTCCAGCAAACAGTGATGAGGCTTATCCGGGGAGTATGTGGATCGGCAGTGTTTGCGGCCATCTTGACGGGTGTCTTGCTCACATTCTAAGGGGCGAAATCTGGCCAAGCCGTAGCAGACGAAAAGGCGGTGTCGCAATCCAGTACTGGAGATTATCCTAGATCAATGCCCAATTGATGAGGAATTGGGCTACTTCCCGTCTCGGTAAGTGCATTGCATGCCGATCGATCTATCTGTAGTGAGCAGTGTCAAACAGCGACGTCATCACGAAGGGTCGTGAATGCGCGCGGATTTACCGGTTGCAGGAGGTCTCTTGTCTTCGAAGAAAAAGCTGCGCAAGGGCATCTTGCTCGCCGGGGGCTCGGGTACCCGTCTCCATCCCGCGACCCTCGCCATTTCGAAGCAACTTCTTCCGGTTTTTGACAAGCCGATGATCTACTATCCCCTGTCAACGCTGATGCTTGCAGGTATCCGGGATATCCTGATTATCTCTACGCCGCAGGACACGCCGCGCTTTGAACAGCTGCTGGGTGACGGCGCCCAATGGGGATTGAATCTTCAATATGCCGTGCAGGCCGCGCCGGAAGGAATTCCCCAGGCATTCTCGATCGGCAGGGAATTCATTGGGCAAGAGGCAACCGCCCTCGTGCTCGGAGACAATATCTTTTACGGCAACCTCCTGACGCATGATTTGTCCGCGGCTTCGGCGAGATCGGACGAAGCGACGATCTTCGCGTATAAAGTCCACGATCCCGAACGCTATGGGGTGGTGGAATTTGACGGTCAGGGCAAAGTCCTCACCTTGGAGGAAAAGCCGTCCAAGCCCCGCTCGTCTTACGCGGTGACGGGTCTATATTTCTACGACAATGACGTGATTGACATTGCTGCCGGTTTGAAGCCCTCGCCGCGCGGTGAAACCGAAATAACCGACATCAATCGGCATTATTTGTCGGCCGGCAGGCTGAATGTTGCCGTGCTGGGAAGAGGGCATGCCTGGCTTGATACGGGCACGCACGATTCACTCCTTGAAGCCAGTCAGTTCATTGCCACCATCGAGCGGCGCCAGGGGCTGAAGATTGCCTGCCCCGAAGAAATCGCATTTCATTTGGAATACATAGATGCCGAGCAATTGCTAAGGCTGGCGGCTCCACTTGAAAAGAGCTCTTACGGTCGATACCTCATCAGCCTGGTGAGGGAGCCAGCTCCGCATTTCCCAACCGGCTGAACCGACAAAACTGGAAAACCAATCTTGTCTGCTTTTACCTTGCTTACGTTAAAGACGATGTCCGACGGACGAGGCGCGCTGACCGTCATGGACGGAATACTGCCATTTCCGGTCGTCCGGAGCTTTTGGATCTATGGAGCCGACGGATACACACGCGGTGGCCATCGTCATCACCAGACTCGACAGGCGTTGGTGGCGCTTTCGGGAAGCGTGATGATTTTGATGGACGATGGAAAGGCCCGGGAAGAGATCACCTTGTCGTCGCCGGACCAGTGCCTGCTGGTAGAGCCAAGGGACTGGCACCAAATGACCTTCGGTCCCGGTTCGATCCTGCTCGTTTTTGCCTCACGCGGATATGATAAGGACGACTACATCGACACCCCCTATGAGCGGCTCTGAGATGATTGAGTATGAAAGTCTTGCGCAGGCCAACCGCGCGCTGATGGAAGAGTTGGAGGCGGCTGCTTCCCGTGTCATTCGTTCAGGGTGGTACATACTCGGGAGTGAGGTTTCCTTATTCGAAGCTGAATTCGCCGCCTTTGCGGAAAGCAAACATTGCATCAGCGTGGCCAATGGTCTGGATGCGCTGATCCTGTCGATCGAATCGCTCGATCTGCCGAAAGGCAGCGAGATCCTGGTTGCCTCCAATACATATATAGCCACTATTCTGGCAATTCTTCGCGCCGGCCACAAACCCGTTCTGGTGGAGCCCGAACGCGAAACCTTCAACATCGATCCGGATCGCCTAGCTGCGGCGCTTACTCGCCATACGCAGGCAATCTGCGTGACGCATCTTTTCGGCAAATCCTGCCGGATGACCGAGATCGCGGCGTTTGCAAGCGAGCATGGTCTCAAGGTGATCGAGGATTGTGCGCAGTCTCATGGCGCGCGCTATGACGGCAAGCTGACCGGCACCTTCGGAATTGCCGGCTGCTTCAGTTTCTATCCGACCAAGAATCTCGGAGCTCTCGGAGATGCGGGCGCGATCGTCACGGATGATGACGAAGTTGCAGATCGCTTGAGACACATGCGCAACTACGGCTCGAAGAAGAAATATGAGAACGTCTATATCGGTGTAAATTCCAGGCTTGATGAGATGCAGGCGGCATTCCTGCGGGTCAAACTGCGCTACCTCCATCAGGTGACCGAACATAAGCGGGCACTGGCCGATATCTATTTTGCCAATCTGCCCAACTGGCTCGCGCAGCCGCTTCGTCGACCTGCCGAGTATGATGTGTTTCATATCTTCGGGATACGGCACCCGGCCCGCGACGAATTGCGTCAGTGGCTGCTCGACAACGGGGTTAAGACCGAAATACATTATCCGATCGCGCCGCATCGGCAGAAGGCAATGCAAGGCATTCTTTCCGGCGATTATCCCATTGCCGATGAGCTGCATGCCACTGAGCTGAGCCTGCCTATTTCCGCCGGGCATAGCGGCGATGAGATAGAGCGTGTCTGCAGCCTTCTTGCGGCGCTCCCGGAAAAGCTGAAGTTGGCGGCATGACAGAGCACCTGAAAGGACCAGCCTCGCGTGCCGATGACGATTGGGATATCGTTATCAAGCCTTCCAAGGGCAATACGCCGGATCTCGGCCTTGTCTGGCAATATCGCGATCTCGTCTGGATGTTTTTCAAGCGGGATTTCACCACATTTTACAAACAGACCATTCTCGGACCCGTCTGGTATATCATCCAACCGTCGCTGACGGCGATGACCTATTATGTCGTGTTCGGAAAAATAGCCAATCTTTCCACGGATGGACTTCCGCCCTTCCTGTTTTACATGTCGGGCACGATCATCTGGAGCTATTTTTCTGTTTGTCTGGCCAATAATTCCGACGTTTTCTCGAAGAATGCCAATCTGTTCGGGAAGGTTTATTTTCCGAGACTTGTGGTGCCGCTATCTGTTGCGATGAGCGGCCTTGTCGCCTTTGCGATCCAGTTCCTGCTCTTGTTGACAGTTTGCATTGGCTTGAAAATTGCCAATCCCGATCTGGCTCTGAACTATTGGTTCCTGTTGCTGACCCCGCTGGTGCTGCTCTATATCGCCGTGCTCGGCATCGGTGCCGGGCTTGTCGTTTCGGCGCTGACGGTCCGTTTCCGCGATCTTGTTTATGCCGTCGGGTTCATGACGCAGCTCTGGATGTATGGTACGCCGATCGTGTACCCATTCAGCCAGATCCCGGAACGGTATCATTGGTTCTATTACCTCAATCCAATGACGACGCCGGTTCAAACTTTCCGCTGGGCGCTATTCGACGCTCCCGCGTTGCCCGTCGGTCTTTGTCTCGCCAATCTCGCGGTGACGATCGCAATCACCCTATGCGGGCTGGCACTTTTTTCGCGGGCGGAAGCCAATGCGATGGACACAGTCTGATGAACGACATCGTTATTCGAGCGGAGCACGTCAGCAAGCTCTATCGTCTTGGCGTGATCAATCACGGCACTCTCTATCGCGACCTTCAGAGCTGGTGGGCGAAGTGGCGCAACCTGCCGGATCCGAACGTTTCGGTGTCCGATTATGCGTCCGACCGCGGCACGCAGTCGCGGCTGAAAGGAGATATCTTCCATGCGCTGAATGATGTCTCTTTCGAGGTCGGACACGGCGAGATCGTTGGGATTATCGGCAGGAACGGAGCCGGAAAATCCACGCTGTTGAAGGTGATGTCGCGGATCACCATGCCCAATTCCGGCTTCATCGGCATACGAGGCAGAATTGCCAGCCTCCTTGAGGTTGGCACTGGATTTCATCCGGAGCTCACCGGCCGGGAGAACGTCTATCTCAATGGCGCCATTCTCGGGATGAGCCGTACCGAGGTCAGGTCGAAATTCGATGAAATCGTCGAGTTTGCCGAGATCGGTGAATTTATCGATACGCCGGTGAAGCGGTATTCGTCCGGCATGTACGTGCGTCTGGCCTTCTCCGTCGCGGCCCATCTCGAACCGGAAATACTCCTGGTTGACGAGGTATTGGCGGTCGGCGACGTCAACTTCCAGAACAAATGCATGGGACGCATGCAGGAGGTCACCAAGGCCGGCCGAACGATTATCTTTGTCAGCCACAATATGACGGCGATCAGCAGCATCTGCCCGAAATCGATTCTGATGGCAGATGGAAAAGTCGCTGCGATGGGCGATACCGCAGATGTGATAAAGGCCTATCTCGATCGCCCGGAATTCGGCGGCACCGCAAACTACTCGGTCAATCCCGAAGAGGTCGACGGAAAGGCAGTCATATGCCGTGTCGCGGTATTGAACGAGAAGGACGAGGTTTCGGGAACGGTGGAACTGTCTAAGGGCTTCTCCGTCGAGGTCGAATACGAATTGAGGGAGCCTCTTTCCGGTCTCTCGGTCGGGATGCAAATCATGATGGAGGACGGTTATACCCCCCTCGTCAGCCTTTCCGATCCCGAGCTCGACGTCAGTCGCCTGGACGCCCGGCCGGCCGGTTATTATCGCGCCCGGGTCAAATTTCCCGGATATCTTCTCAATACCGGCACCTTCTACCTGCGACTGGGCATATCGAGCCGGTTTTCGATATATACGGTCGCCGAGGGCATTCGGTTCGACGTGGAGGATAATGTCGGAATTATCCAGATGCTGGGTCAGCAACGGAAGCCGTCGATTTCGGCGATACAGCTGCCTTGGGAGGTTGAGAAGCTCTTCCTGCGCGATTCTGAGGGTGTGTTGAAATGAAGAAAGCGCTTGTCACCGGGGCAGATGGGTTCATCGGTTCTCATCTCGTCGAAACGCTGGTCAGGTCGGGTGTCGAAGTTCGCGCCCTCTGCCAGTATAACTCGTTTTCCAGTTGGGGCTGGCTCGACCAATCGGAATATCGCGGCAAGTTCGAGGTGATCCTCGGAGACGTCCGTGATCCCGCCCAGATGCGCTCCGTCGCCAGAGGTGTCGACACGATCTTCCATCTTGCCGCTCTGATTGCGATTCCCTATTCCTATCAGGCTCCCTCGAGCTACATCGATACCAATGTGCATGGGACGCTGAACGTTCTTCAAGGCGCTCTCGACGCCGGCGTCGGAAGAGTGATCCAGACCTCGACGAGCGAAGTCTATGGGACGGCACGTTTTGTGCCCATCAGCGAAAGCCATCCCTTGCAGGCGCAGTCGCCCTATTCGGCGTCCAAAATCGGCGCCGATGCGATCGCCTACAGCTATCACTCGAGCTTCGATCTGCCGGTGACGATCGCGCGGCCGTTCAACACCTACGGCCCGAGACAATCTGCAAGGGCGGTCATTCCGACCGTGATTTCGCAGCTTCTGAGCGGACGAAGGACGCTCAAGCTTGGTGCGCTCTCGCCCACCCGGGATTTCAATTTCGTGCAGGATACATGCGACGGCTTTCTGGCGCTGGCGGCCTGCGACGAAGCCATCGGACAGACGGTCAATATCGGCTCGGGCGGCGAGATATCGATCGGCGATACCGTTCAGCTGATCGCCGATATCATCGGCGTCAACATCGAGATTGAATGCGATGAACAGCGTTTGCGTCCCGCAAACAGCGAAGTGGAACGCCTGTGCTGTGATAACAGCCTGATCAAGTCTCTAACGGGATTTTCGCCTCGCTACAGCTTGAAAGACGGGCTCCAGGCGACGATCGAATGGCTGCGTCAGCCTGAGAATCTGGCGCGGTATAAGGCGGATATTTTCAATGTCTAGGCGAGCAGTCATTCTGGCAGGGGGAATGGGAACGCGGCTGCGCCCTTATACCGTCGTGCTTCCCAAGCCGCTGATGCCGATCGGCGATTATCCCATTCTCGAGGTCATTATTCGCCAGCTGATATCAGGTGGGTTTCAGCATATAACGCTTGCCGTCAATCATCAGGCTGAACTGATCAAAGCCTTTTTCCAGGATGGCGACAAATGGGGTGTGCGGATCGATTATTCGCTGGAGGATCAACCGCTCGGCACCATGGGTCCGCTACGGTTGATCAAGGATCTGCCTGAGAATTTTTTGGTGATGAACGGAGACATCCTGACGGACCTGAACTATGCCGATTTTCATGACACTCACGTCCGGGAGGGGAATATATTCACCATCTCGTCAAAGACACGGGAGCATCGCATAGACTACGGCGTTCTGGACACCGACGAGGCAGGACTGCTGACGGGATTCCGGGAGAAGCCAACGGCTGAATATAAAGTCAGCATGGGGGTCTACATGGTGTCTTCGGGGGCGGTCGAGCACATACCACAAAGGGGCGCCTACGGTTTTGACCAATTGATGCTTGATCTTCTTGCGGCCGGAAAGCCGGCGACAGTTCGCGATTTTCCAGGCTATTGGCTCGATATCGGACGGCCCGACGATTACGCACTGGCGATCGAGCAGTTTGAAACCATGCAATCCAGGTTTTTGAATGGTTGATGCCATCGTCACCGGTGCTGGCGGCTTTCTCGGGAAGCGTCTGGTTGAGCGGCTTAAACAGGCCGGGGTTGACGTACTTGCGGTTGACCGAACGCATGGTGATATAAGCGAAGAGGCAATCTGGCAGAAGCTTCCCGCAGCCGGCACGCTGTTTCATCTTGCCGGCCGGACGTTTGTCCCGGACAGCTGGTCACAAGGCCCGAGTTTCATGGCCGCCAATGTTCTCGGTACACAGCATGCATTGAACTGGTGCAAGCGACACAAGGCGAGGCTCGTATTCGCAAGCGCCTATGTTTACGGAGTGCCGGAGCGGCTGCCGATCCATGAAAGCGATCCGGTCAGGCCGAACAACCCCTACGCTCTTTCCAAACACCTTGCCGAACAACTCTGTGAGTTTGCTGCCACACACGAGCAAATACCGGTGGTGGTATTGCGTCTTTTCAATATATATGGGGCTGGGCAGCGACCGGAGTTCCTGATACCGACGCTTCTGAACCGGATACGGGCGAAGCAGGACATACAGGTCATGGACCTCAGTCCGCGGCGGGATTATGTTTTCGTTGACGATGTCCTGAGCGCCTTTGCCAAGGCCATGGACGTGTCGGAAGGTTACCACTGCATCAATATCGGCTCCGGAATGTCATATTCGGTGCAGGAAATCATCGATATCTTGCAGCAAGCGGCGGGCACTGATCTACCAGTGGTGTCGTCTTGCGCTGTTCGGCGGAATGAAATACCTGACGTGCGGGCCGATATTACGCGGGCTCGCGCCGTTCTCGGATGGCGGCCGGAATGGGATCTGCCCGCCGGCATCCGCGTGATGATGAAGGAGTCGTAAATTGAACGAGCGTTACGTTCCGATCAACAAGGGCAACTACTCGATGGACACGGACGAGCGCGAAGCCGCGTTCGACAAGTTCCGAGGCGAAGGTTGGGAAGCCGAATACGCGGACTACCGTCGCAAGTGGTCGGAATATGCCCTGAACCAGCAGGTTTCGGATTACCCGCTGCTGGTCGATCTCGAGCTGGCGTCGATCTGCAATCTGCGCTGCCCGATGTGCTATACGATCAGCGATGAGTTCAAGAAGAGCGTTAACACGACCCGGATGGATTGGGACCTCTATTGCCGCATTATCGATGAGATCGGCGGCAAGGTTCCTGCGATCCGTCTGTCGCTGCGCGGCGAAGCCACGCTGCACAAGCGCTTCGCCGATTGCGTACGCTACGCCAAGGATCATGGCATCAAGGAAGTCTCGACCCTCACGCACGGGTTCAAGCTCAACAGAGACTATTTCGCCGAGCTCGTCGATGCCGGCATCGACTGGATTACCGTTTCGATCGATGGCACCGGTGAGACCTATGAGAAGATACGCAAGCCGATCAAGTTCCAGGCCCTGCTCGACAAGATCAAAGACATAAAGAAATACAAGGACGAGCGCGGTCTCCACCGTCCTGTCATCAAGGTGCAGGGCATTTGGCCGGCGATCCGGGAAAACCCCGATCTCTATTACGACACCTTCGCGCCCCACGTTGATCTCGTCGCCTTCAATCCGCTGATCGACTACCTCGGCAACGATTCAGACATCGCCTATCTCGACAACTTCACCTGCCCGCAACAGTACCAGCGTTTGGTGATCGGTGCCGACGGGTTGGTCATGAAGTGCTCGAACGATGAGGAGAACCGCGAGGTTATCGGCAATGCGAACACCGAAACCGTGCACCAGATATGGCACGGGGAAAAAATGAACGCCGTCCGGGCTCTGCACAAGGAACCGCAGGGCTTCCTGAAGAGCGAGGTCTGCCGCAGGTGCTACCTGCCGAGAGAGACCAACGACGAAACCGCACAAATTTGCGGCAGGCAGGTCACCGTCCGGAATTACGTCGACCGGAACCAGGAAATCGGGCGATAATCGACCGCAATGTGCGCATCCCAAGATTGGGTTTGGCCATGCCACCAGAGCGCAAGGCAACTTTGCCGGTCGTGAATTACAGGGAGTGACGAATGTTCCGCAACTACCGGCCTGATCGCTGCTATATCATAGCCGAGATCGGCGGCAACTTTACGACGTTCGATCAGGCAAAGCGCCTGATTGACGAGGCAAAGGCGTCAGGGGTGGATGCCGTCAAGCTCCAGACGTATCGGGCCGAAACATTGTCGAGCCGGAATGCCATGTTCGATATGGAGAACACCGGCGTTACCTCGCAATTCGAGCTTTTCCGTAAATATGAAATCGGTCACGAGCTTCACGAAGCGGTTTTCCGCTATGCCGAGGAGCAAGCCCTGGACTGGTTTTCGTCTCCCTCACATGAGACGGATGTGGACCTGCTGGAGAGATGTGGCGTTGGCGCCCACAAGGTTGGGTCTGACGACGCGGTCAACATTCCTTTTCTTCGTTATCTGGCAAGAACGGGCAAGCCGATAATCTTGTCGACCGGGATGTCGACGCTCGAAGAGGTTCGAGAATCCGTCGCCGCAATCAAGGACGCGGGCAACGACAAGCTCATCCTGCTGCACGCCATCACAAGCTATCCGACGCATCCGGAAAATGTGAACCTAGGTGCGATGCAAACGATGATGGAGGCGTTTCCGGATCTCGATGTTGGCTATTCCGACCATACATTGAACCCTGTCGCGAGCCTTTGCGCGGTCGCGATGGGCGCCCGGGTCATCGAGCGGCATTTCACCTATGACAAGGCCGCCGACGGTCCCGATCACATGCTTTCGGCTGATCCAGCGGAAATGAAATGGCTTGTGGATGCGATACGCGCGTTCGAGATCATGAAAGGCAGCGGTCGCAAAGAGCCGGCTGCAAGTGAGGCGACGACCAGATTGAACAACCGCAAGAGCGTCGTTCTCAATCGACCGCTCAAAGCCGGTGACGTCATTTCCGCCGGCGACATTTCGGTTAAGCGGCCGGGGACGGGAATCGAGCCTAAGCATCTGGAAACTCTTGCCGGGCGACAACTGATAAGGGACCTCGAAGGCGACGCAGTCCTCCAGTGGGGCGATCTGGCGTGACGCTTGGAATCATCATCCAGGCGCGGATGGGATCGACGCGGCTACCGGGAAAAGTACTTCGCGACATTTCCGGCAAGCCCCTTCTCGCACATGTCCTTGGCAGGCTTCAGATGTTGAAGCGGCCGGCCAAGATCGTCGTCGCGACATCATCGGCCGACGAGAACGACATTATCGAAACTTGGTGCCTCCAACACGGCGTAAGCTGCTTTCGCGGCGACGAAGCCGATGTTCTCGATCGTTATTTCGAATGTGCGAGATCACTTGGGATGTCGGATATCGTGCGATTGACCGCGGACAATCCGTTCACTGATATCGAGGAGCTGGAAAGGCTGATCGACCTGCACCAAAAGCAGGGATTCGACTACACGCACGCGTTCGGACAACTGCCCATCGGTGTCGGCGCCGAGATATTTACATTCGAAGCCCTGTCGCGCAGTCATCGCGAGGGGAAACTGCCGCACCATCGCGAACACGTGAATGAATACTTCACCGATCGGCCGGAGCTCTTCAAGATCGGTCAACTCGATATTCCCCCAACCAAAATCTCTCCGAACCTGCGCCTGACGGTGGATACCGAGGAAGATTGGAAACGTGCTTGTGCCCTCGCAGCGCAGGCGGGCGGGAATTGGCTTGGGACAGAGGAAGCGATCAGCCTATGTTCGTCTTCTGCATAGAGAGTTCGCATGCACGCGGCATGGGGCATCTGTTTCGGTCGTTGACGCTCGCCACCGAACTGCGTTCGCGCGGTCATTCGGTCCGTTTCGTGGCGAATGATCATCCGAACTCGTTGAGAATCATCCGGGAGCGCGGCTTTGACGTTGCGCTTTACGATCTCGCCGCCGTCACTGGATGGGAGGAGGGTCTCGTCGATCCCACTACCGTTCCGTCGCCGATCTGGATCAACGACCGCCTCAATACGAGAAGACCTCACAGCGAAACGATCAAGCGTTTGGGCGCCAAGCTCGTGACTTTTGATGATCGCGGCGATGGCGCTGAACTTGCCGACATGAATATCTGCGCTCTCCTTTTCGAAAAGACGGAGGATCTGAAGGGCGAAGATATCCGGCTGGGGGTGGAGTACATGATACTCAATCCTGAAATCGAGAGATATCGCAGAGTTCGGCAAAGCCTTGCATCGATACTCGTCACACTCGGGGGCGCCGATACCTACGGAGTGACGGTCCGCGTCGCTAAATGGCTGAGCAGCAAGCCTTTTCCTGTCACCATCGTCACAGGCCCGAGCTTCCAGCATATGGCGGAGCTTGAAGAGGTCGTCTCGACCGCAGAGCCGGATCGGTTCAAGCTGCTGAATCAGGTGCCGTCGCTTGCGGCAGAGATGTACGGGCACGATCTGGCGATTACCGGCGGTGGCGTTACGCCCTTCGAAGCCTGTGCGGCCGGCCTGCCGTGCGTGGTGATCGCCAACGAACCTTTCGAAATCCCGGTCGGCCGTGCTCTTGAAGGATTGGGGGCCGCGTTCTTTGCCGGACATCACTCTGAATTCGATCTCGGCATCCTGGAAAAGGCGATTCCGATCAGGAGCATGAGCGAGACTGCCATGACCAAGGTCGACCTCGGAGGGGTCGCGCGTGTTGCCGGTTTGTTGGAAAGATTGGCTGCATGAGCATCACGGCGGTTATTCATCAGCCGGACTTCGCTTCATATCTCGGCTTTTTCCAGCGTTTCCTGAACGCAGATCTCTACATCGTTCTGGATCATGTGCAGTTCGTCCATG
Source organism: Rhizobium acidisoli (assembly GCF_002531755.2). Taxonomy (NCBI): domain Bacteria; kingdom Pseudomonadati; phylum Pseudomonadota; class Alphaproteobacteria; order Hyphomicrobiales; family Rhizobiaceae; genus Rhizobium; species Rhizobium acidisoli. The sequence continues at coordinate 439,832 of NZ_CP034998.1, forward strand.
GCACGAGCAAAAGCTGGACGCACCGCGATAAGATCAAGACGGCGCAAGGTGACCGGTGGCTCACCGTCGGAATCAAAAAGCCGAGCCTCGGCACTCCGATCAACGCCGTGGAACTGGCGCCGGGCAGCGGATGGATAGACCAGAACCTTTCGCTGCTTCGCGAAAATTATCGCAAATCCGGTGGTTGGAGCGAAGTCTTTCCCCGTATCGAGGCCCTCTACGGCAAGCGGTTCGAGCTGTTGGCCGATTTCAACATGCATTTCCTCGAAGGCATTCTGGAGATGCTTGAGATCACCATGCCGACGGTGCGGTCGAGCACTTTAAGCCCTAAGGGGCATAAGAATGAGTTGCTTGTCGAACTGTTGCGCAAAGTTGGAGCAACGCGTTACCTCTCAGGCTTGGGCGCGCGCGACTATATGCGGCCTGAGGTGTTCGAGGCAGCCGGGATCGAGATCGAATGGCAGCATTTCGTCCATCCCGTCTACCCGCAGCCTTTCGGCGAGTTCATGCCCTATCTCAGCATCCTCGACACACTGCTGAATTGTGGTATTGCAGGCACGCGTGACCTGCTCTGGAGTTGCAAATGAATATTCTCGCGATCGGTGCCCATTTTGACGACGTGGAACTGGGCTGTGGCGGTGCATTGGCACGCCATGCGGCAAACGGCGACACGGTTTATGTCTATGTTGCAACCGTGTCCGGCTTTTCCAACCAATATGACCAGTCCGTGCGCAGCAGCCAGGTCGCCAGGGCGGAAGCGGATGCTGCGATGGAAATTCTCGGCGTCCACAAGATGTTTTGCGGCGAGTTCAAAACGCTCCAGATCGAATTCGTCGATCCGCTGAATATCGAGATCCTCAAGCTCGTGCAGGATCTGAAGATCGACATGGTCTACACCCACTGGGTCGGCGACATCCACCATGACCATCTTGCCTTGTCGCGAGCCTCGCTGCACAGCTGCCGCCACGTGCCTCGCCTGCTGATGTACCGCAGCAACTGGTATCATTCGACCGTCGATTTTAGGGGGAATTTCTACGTCGACATCACCTTCCATTGGGACCAGAAGGAAAAGGCGATCCTCGCGCACGAATCTGAGATGGAGCGCACGGGTCGCAAGTGGGTGAGCTTCTTCCGCAATGAAGCGGAGAACGCCGGTCAGCGCATCGGTGTAAAATATGCCGAAGTGTTTGAGGTAGTGAAGTGGCTGCAGCCCTGAGAAAGATTTTGACCTTTGGCTCCATGCTGCTGCCCTATGGTGTGCATGAGCTGAAGCGCAGGCTAAAAAATCGTCACAAGTTAACTGCTGATGACGTGAGATCGCTGGCAGAAAATAGACAGCTTGCCGGGCTGCATGCGGGGCAGCGTTGTTTTATTTTAGGCAATGGCCCGAGCGTCAAGGGCCTGGATCTGTCGCGGCTTCAAGGCGAAACAGTTATCACCGTTTCCAATGGCTATCTGCACTCCGATTTCGACAAGTTCCGGTCTCGTTATCATTGTGTTCCGCAAATTACCTACGGATTGATGACACCGGAGGACGTGGTTCGCTGGTTTGAGGAGATGCATTTGCATCTGGGAAGTTCGGAACTGTTCCTCAGCTCCACAGAAGCGGAGCTGGTTCGAAAACACAATCTGTTTTCAGGGCGAACGGTCCGGTATCTCGTGCTCGGAGAAAGCTTCGACGAAAGACCATCGGTGGAAATCGTCGATATCTCTCAACCGGTACCGCGTGTCGATTCGGTGCCCGTGATGGCCTTGATGATAGCGATGTATCTTGGTTTCAAAGAGATCATCCTGCTCGGCGTCGACCACGATCGTTTCCTGTCTACAACCTATGAATACGCGTTCGAACTTAAGGTGCAAAAGGGAAAAGATATCACGGTAAATGCGGACGGCACCCCAAGAACGAGCCGTCACGACGACTTTCAGCAGGCGGCGCGGCTGTGGCGACAATATCGAGCGATCGCAAATATTGCCAAAGCGAATGGTATCCGCGTCGTCAATTCCACACCAGGCGGAGCACTTGATGAATTTGAGCGACGGCCGTTCGAAGCCTGGTTCGAGAAATGAGGCACATTGGTTTTGCGCTCCCGGGCCTTCACTGTTTGCTTGAGGTGACGCGGGATTCGCCGCAGGTCCGTGAACAGGACATCTGGAGCGAGTTTCGACTTCATAACATCTTTTTCGACGGCCCCCATAATGATTGGCGCTCGGCCATGGCTGCGTCAGACGGATATAATGCGCCGGCTATTCTTGCCAAGGTTGTCGACGCGACACGCGCAGTTGTTCAGGGACGTGCCTCCTACGAGCGAGACACCGTGGTTTTCACGGAAAGAAGCTACTCGCATCCACTGCTTGCCTGGCTTCTCTATGTCGCGTCCCGATCCGATCTTCGTTTGAGGGTGGTCGATTTTGGGGGCGCGTTGGGAAGTTCTTATTTCCAGCACCGTTCGGCCCTGGCGCATCTTGCGGAATTGAATTGGTGCGTTGTCGAGCAGCCTCACGTTGTTAGCGCGGGCCGAGCCGAATTTGAAGACGGAAGATTGAGCTTTTCCGACGGCCTGGATGAGGCAATTGATCGTGTGAGGCCAAACGTCGTTCTGCTCTCAGGTGTCCTTCAATATCTTGAACGTCCTTATGAATACCTCGATGATCTTCTGTCGAGAGGCGTGAAGTTCATACTTATCGATAGGACCGCAGCGCAGTTCGATGTCGCCGCCGCACCCTTTGTGCAGCATGTGCCGGCGTGGATCTACAGCGCGAGCTACCCGATATGGTTCTTGAACGCGAAGGAAATGCAGGCCAGTTTTGCCAAGCATGATTATGAGGTTGTGGATCGTTTCCAACCAGCTGGAACATTTGGCTTAGTGACGCCGCCGCCCTTGCAAGAATTGAAGCGTTGGGGCATTGGCGTTACACCAGCGCCTCAGCAGCACGAATGGCCGTATGTTGGCTGGTTTCTTCAGAAGCTGGAAATCTAGCGATGCGCGTGAATGTCATTATCCCTGTTTTCAATCGTCTGGAACACACCCGAAAGGTGTTGGACGCGCTGAGGAGTCAGACCATCTTTGACGCCTTGACGATTGTCATCGTCAACGATGGTTCGACCGATGGAACCGCAGGATATCTGCAATCGCAGAGTGACGTGATTGAAATCCAGGGGGACGGCAATCTCTGGTGGGGTGGGGCCATCGAGGAAGGGCTGAAACACGTTCTTCCCGCCTGTCGGCCGGACGATTATGTCCTATTCCTCAACAATGATACTTGGTTCGACGACAATTTTGTTGAGACCCTGGTGCAAGCGTCCAAAGAAAACGGCGGAGCCGCGGTCGGAAGCGTCATCCATGAAGAGGGTCGCGATCCACCTCTCGTCAGCGTTGGGCCCAAAGTCAACATCAATCGGCTTGCCGTCTGGGATCTGCTCTCGGAATTGAGCGAAACGGAAAAACGGTTGCCAGCCAACCAGTATCGTGTCGATGCATTGAGTGGTCGAGGAACGCTCTATCCGGCGCAGCTGTTTCGGAAATATGGCGGTATGCGGCCGCACCTTCTGCCCCACTACATGGCTGATTACGAAATCGCGATGCGCTTCGCGCGTGCGGGAGTGCCCTTAGTCGTCAGCAGCAAGGCAATTATCTACTCACCCCCGGTATATGGAAATGACGCGTCCAGATTTTCTTGGCGAAAGCGATTGTTTGGCAAGCGTTCGTCTCACAACGTGTTTCAGCGTCTAATTTTTTACTCGCTTGTCGGGTCGCCGGTGCAACGCTTTACCGCCCCGCTCCGTATGGCGTATTTCATGGGCAGGCGCGGTATTTTGGGAATGCTGCATGCAAGACTAAGGCATTTTGTCGTGTCTTTTCTCAAAGCGCGGCAACTGAGCAAAGTGAAGAGTCATGGCGTGAGCGTCGGTCGCGACGTTGTTTTCTATGGTACCCCTCTGTTGCAAAGGCATCCCGAGAGCGAGATTAGCCTTGGCGATCGTGTCGTGCTGTGTTCCGATTCGCGGTTTACGGCGCTGGCCCTGAACCATCCGGTGAAGATAGCTACCATTCGCGCGGGGTCGAGCATCACTATCGGCGCTGATAGCGGCATTAGTGGCGCAACCATCGTCTCGGCCGTCCAGATTTCGATTGGCTCAGAGGTCCTCATGGGCGCCAACGTCGCGATATTCGACACCGATTTTCATCCGGTACGCCCTGAAGGGCGCCGTCATTCGGACGTAGAAGCCGACGTAAAGACAGCACCAGTCCATATAGGGGACAATGTTTTCATTGGCACCAACGCGGTAGTCTTGCGTGGCACGGAGATAGGGCGTGATAGTGTTGTCGCGGCAGGGTCGATCGTGCGAGGAAAATTTCCTGCTGGCGCAATAATTGCCGGAAATCCGGCGAAAGTTGTTGGTAGCGCCTATGGACAAGTCCAGGATCTTCCCGACCTGCTAACAGAAGATAGACATGAAGATAGCGATATTTGATACTTATTACGCGCGTTTTCTGAGTCGATTCTATGCGGCGCGGCGACAACTCTTAAAATCCAACTCAAGCGAGCAAACGGACGCTCTGCTTGAGGCTGCTTTCGGCACGTCCGATTTTTATTCGCGCCACCTGAAAGAGCTTGGTTGCGATGTCATCGATATCATCGGCAATTGCGTTCCGCTGCAATCGGCCTGGGCGCGGGAGAACAACGAACCGTTCAGTCCATGGGCAATGAAACTACCGCATCGGACATTTAGATTACCCTATGTCGGCGCCCGCCTGGCGGCACTCCCTGGCTTGCTCGAGGTGGCAATGGCGCGGGTCCGAACATTCAAGCCGGATGTCCTCTATTGTCAGGATCTCAGCTTTTTTCCGCCCCATGCTTTGACGGAATTGAAAAAGACTGTGCCATTGATTGTGGGCCAAATCGCTTGTCCCCTGCCGCCGGACAACTTTCTGCGGCCCTATGACCTCATTCTGACATCCTTCCCGCATTTCGTGCCGCGTTTTCATGAAATGGGCATAAAATCGGAATATTTCAGGATCGGCTTCGATACCCGGGTGCTCGATATCCTCGGCGATGTCCGACGCGACGTGCCGGTGAGTTTCGTCGGAGGCATAAGCCGTCATCATGGCAAGGCGATACCGATGCTCGAACATCTCGCCGAAACCACGCCGATACAGTTTTTCGGCTATGGTGCAGCAACACTTCCGCGCTCATCTCCCATTCGAAAGCGTCATAATGGGGAAGTCTGGGGTCCGGATATGTACCGCGCTCTGGCGCGCAGCCGGATCACCATCAACAGGCATATCAATGTTGCCGAGACCAACGCCAATAACATGCGGCTTTACGAGGCGACCGGTGTCGGATCGCTGCTCATTACCGACCGGAAAGACAATCTCGGTGAGATTTTCGACGTCGGCAAGGAAGTGGTCGCCTATTCCAGCCCTGAGGAAGCCGCGGAACTCATCCGTTATTATATGGATCATCCCGACGAGGCCGATGCCATCGCGAAGGCCGGCCAGGCCAGGACGTTGAAGGATCACACCTACAAGTCGAGAATGACGGAGTTGATGCCGATCCTCGGGAGACATCTGGAGAAACAGGGCTGATGTCATTTGTTCGTACGACTCTCAACCGCTTTCCGGTATTGAAGAGCCGGCTGAAGCGATTGCGCGAACGGCTGCTGCCGGCGGCATCGGTATCCTCCAACTACGTAGAGATCGATTCAGCACGGCGAGACAGCGAAAGCTCGCGCCTTGCCGCATCTTGGAAAACGAGTGATCTGCCTGCACGCCAGAGAGCGCTCGTCGAGCGCCAGTTGAAGGACTATCGCGGCGGCGCTTCCATCGATGTATTCGATGTTTTTACCGCTGCGCTGCGTAAAATCGACAATCTCCCGGCCGCCGGTTCGTTGCTCGAAATCGGTTGCTCCAGCGGATATTACTCCGAGGTCCTGGAGGTAAATGGCCTGCCGTTGCGCTATCACGGCTGCGATTATTCCGATGCCTTCATCGACATGGCGCGCAGCATCTATCCGGCACTGCCGTTCGACGTGGAGGACGCAACGCGGCTCAGCTATCTGGATAATGCTTTTGATGTCGTGGTTTCGGGATGCTGCCTGCTGCATATTGCCGACTACGAAGCGGCGATCGCAGAAAGCGCCCGCGTCGCCAAAGACTACGTCATCTTTCACCGTACTCCCGTCGTCTATGGCGAACCGACCAAGTATTTCCGCAAGCAGGCCTATGGCATCGAGACCATGGAAATCCATTTTTCCGAACCAGAGCTTTTGGACAGCTTTCGGGTTCACGGCCTCGAAGTCCTGGCGACCTTCACGCTGAATGAAAACGCGGACCCGCGTGACAGCAGCAAGGGCAATGCAAACCGGACCTATTTGTGCAGGAAACAATCTCAATCATGACGACCTACTTCTGTACCCTTTTCGACAACGGCTATCTCATCAAGGGCATGGCCATGATGGAGAGCCTCGTCCAGTGGTGCCCGGACGCGCATATTTTTGTGCTCTGCATGGATCAGAAGGCCGAGGAGATACTGACCGCCTTCAACCGATCCTACATCACCTGCATTCCTCTTGCCGACCTGGAGACGCCGGAACTCCTGGATGTCAAGAAATCGCGCGGTGTTGCCGAATATTGCTGGACCTTGTCTCCGTGCCTCCCGGCCTACCTGCTGGAAAACCACCCGGAGGTCGATTTCATCACCTATCTCGACTCCGATCTGCTCTTCTATTCGTCGATCCAGCCCATCCTCGACGAAATCGGCGATAATTCCATCGCAATTATTGAGCATCGTTTTGCCCCGCGGCTGAAAGACAGAGAAGTGAACGGCCGTTTCTGCGTGGAATGGGTGAGTTTCCGACGCGACGAGGAGGGAATGCGCTGTCTGGCCCGCTGGCGCGAGCAGTGCATCGAATGGTGCTACTACCGCCTCGAAGACGGTAAAATGGGCGACCAAAAATATCTGGACGAATGGCCAGATATCTATCCGAACTGCCGTATCATCGAACATCCGGGAGCCGGGGTTGCGCCCTGGAATTACGAAAAGCTGCATTTTACCGAGGATGCGTCCGGGCAGATCAAGGTAGACGGTTCACCTTTGATTTTCTATCACTTCCATCAGTTCCAACTGCTGGCCAATGGCAAGTTCGATCGACTGTCGGCTTTTTACACCGCCGTATGCGAGGAACCGGTTGCTGCCTACGAGGCTTACGAGCGCGCGCTGATACGGACGCTGAATGCGATCAGGGCGATTTCCCCCGGCTTTTCCGGCGGCCTTCGTCCTTTTCGTATTGTGGCGATCCGCAGATGGGTGCAGCGTCATGTACCGCTACCGATCAAGCGCTTTCTGCACCATTTCATTCGGTATTGAGGTCAGGTTTAGCGGCGAGCGAGAAAGGACCCGCGTCTTGCGGCCTACTGGTACTGACGGTCGATCCATTGGCGGTAGCTGCCGCTCGTGACGTTTTCTGTCCAGGCTTCGTTGGCAAGATACCATTCGACAGTCTTGCGAATGCCCGTATCGAACGTTTCCCTCGGGCGCCAGTTGAGTTCCCGCTCGATTTTGGCCGCATCGATGGCGTAACGGCGATCATGGCCGGGGCGGTCACGCACCAAAGTGATCTGGGACTTGTAGCTCGCCCGGTCGGGCAACGGTCTTAATTCGTCAAGGATCTCGCAGAGCGTATTGACCACCGACAGGTTGGTCAGCTCATTTCTGCCGCCGACATTATAGGTTTCCCCGACCTTTCCACTCTCCAGAACGCGTCGGATCGCGCTGCAATGATCCTTGACGAAAAGCCAGTCGCGTACCTGCATTCCGTCCCCGTAGATCGGAATCTGTTTGCCCGAGAGGGCATTGTGGATGACCAGGGGAATAAGCTTCTCGGGAAAATGATAGGGGCCGTAGTTGTTCGAACAGTTCGTCGTCAGCACCGGTAAGCCGTAGGTGTGATGATAGGCGCGAACCAGATGATCACTGGCCGCCTTGCTCGCGGAATAAGGGCTGTTTGGTTCGTATTTGCGATCTTCGCTGAAGGCCGCTTCCGCGGGAGCAAGCGAACCGTAGACTTCGTCGGTCGATACATGAAGAAAACGAAAGCTCTCCCGGAAGGTTTCATCCTGCAAGGCAAGAAATCCGCGGATGGCCTCCAACAGGCGAAACGTGCCGACGACATTCGTCTGGATAAATTCTTCAGGCCCGTGGATCGATCGGTCCACGTGGCTTTCGGCCGCGAAATTCAGGACCGCACGGGGGCGATGGGACCGAAGCAGTCCCGCAACCAGGTCGTAGTCCGCGATGCTGCCTTTGACAAAGAGATGGCGCGGGTCGTTCCAGACGGAGGCGAGGTTCTCCAGATTGCCGGCATAGGTCAGCACATCGAGGTTGACGATCGGCTCATCATGAAGCGCAAGCCAATCGAGCACGAAGTTCGCACCGATGAAACCAGCTCCCCCCGTCACCAGGATCATATTTTCCCCCTTGGAGATTTGACAGTTTGGAGAGTTCTAGTCTCATTGTGCGAGTCCCACGTCAACCGAAGAGATCGAAGATGCTGGCATGGCTGTAAGTCATGGGGGTTGCGCTAGTTCGGCCGTTTCCATAAACACATCCCGAAGATTGTATCGAAAGACGATGTGAAAAATGACAAAAACCGCGCTGATTACTGGGGTGACCGGTCAGGATGGTGCCTATCTGGCCGAATTGCTTTTGAGCAAAGGCTATACGGTGCATGGCATCAAGCGGCGATCCTCGTCTTTCAACACCGGCCGTATCGAGCACATCTATCAGGATCCGCATGAAACCCATCCGCGCTTTATCCTCCACTATGGCGATATGATCGACTCGACCAATCTGCTGCGCATCGTGCAGCAGACACAGCCCGACGAAATCTACAACCTCGCCGCACAAAGCCACGTCGGCGTTAGTTTCGAAACGCCCGAATATACGGCGGATGCCGATGGTATCGGGACATTGAGGCTGCTCGAAGCGATCCGTATTCTGCGACTCGAGGAAAAGACCCGGTTCTACCAGGCATCGACATCGGAACTCTACGGTCTAGTGCAGGAAGTGCCGCAGAACGAGAAGACGCCCTTTTACCCGCGCTCTCCCTATGCCGCAGCCAAGCTCTATGCCTATTGGATCGTCGTGAATTATCGCGAGGCCTATGGCATGCATGCGTCGAACGGCATTCTTTTCAACCACGAAAGCCCGCTTCGCGGCGAAACCTTCGTCACGCGCAAGATTACGATGGCGGTGGCCGCCATCCATCTGGGGCGGCAGGATAAGCTTTTCCTCGGCAATCTCGACGCCAAGCGTGACTGGGGCCACGCGCGTGAATATGTCGAGGGCATGTGGCGCATGCTGCAGCAGGACGAGCCGGATGACTACGTCTTGGCAACGGGTGAGACGACCAGCGTCCGACAGTTTGTCGAGTGGGCCTTTGCCGACGTCGGCATTACTTTGGAATGGAAGGGATCGGGCGTGGATGAAAAGGGCTACGACGCGGCCTCCGGTGCCTGCCTTGTGGAAATCGACCCCCGGTATTTCCGCCCGACGGAAGTCGACCTTTTGCTTGGCGACCCGACCAAGGCACGTCAGAAATTAGGCTGGCACCACAAGACCCCGGTTCGTGAACTCGCCGCCGAAATGGTGCGTGAAGATATCAAGCACTGGAAGGCCCTGAACAGCAGGAAAGAGAGCTGAGTGTCCGACTTGTCCAACAAGAAAATCTGGGTGGCCGGCCATCGAGGCATGGTGGGCAGCGCGCTTGTGCGCAGGCTTCACTCAGAAAATTGCAATGTCATCACGGCAACGCGGCAGGAGCTTGATCTCAAACGGCAGGACGAAGTCGAGAGATTCGTCCAGACGAACCGGCCGGACGCGATCATCCTCGCTGCTGCAAAGGTTGGCGGCATTCTGGCGAACGATACCTTCCCGGCCGATTTCCTCTACGATAATCTGATTATTGAAGCCAATATCTTCGAAGCCGCGCATCGTAGCGGCGTCGACAGGCTTCTGTTCCTGGGCTCAAGCTGTATTTATCCCAAATTTGCGCCGCAGCCGATATCTGAAGATGCGCTTCTGACCGGCCCGCTTGAGCCGACCAACGAGTGGTATGCGGTCGCCAAGATTGCCGGGATCAAGCTGGCGGAAGCCTACCGCAAGCAGCACGGGCGCAATTACATTTCCGCCATGCCCACCAACCTCTATGGCCCGGGCGATAATTTCGATTTGCAATCCAGTCATGTTCTGCCGGCGCTGATTCGCAAAGCGCACTTCGCAAAGGTGACGGGGGCATCCGAAATTGCCATCTGGGGAAGCGGAAGGCCACGACGGGAATTCCTCCATGTTGATGATTGCGCGGATGCACTGGTTTTTCTGTTGAAGAACTATTCCGACGCACAGCACGTCAATGTCGGTTCGGGAGAGGATATCGAAATCATCGAGCTCACGCGGTTGGTTTGCCGTGTTGTCGGTTACGAAGGAAATATCACTCACGACCTCTCCAAGCCGGACGGCACGCCGCGTAAACTCATGAGCACCGACAAGCTGAAGAACATGGGCTGGAAGCCGCGCATCTCGCTGGAGGAAGGTATCCGCGCAGTGTATGATTGGTTTCTGAAGTTCGAAGGCAACGCCGCCGTGACGCGACAATAGCTGTCGGCATCCAGAACTCCAAAGGGTGGCGATTGGCGTGACATGTCAGCCGCCAGCTTTAGGCGGCGTGGCTGCTACCCTAGTCGAGACGATGGGGTATGCCGAAAGTCCGAACTTGAACATCAAGTTCACCGTCGGTCCCGGCGTCTGTCTGCTTGATCTCATGGAGAAGCGAAAGACGTGGGACCAGCATTCGGCTGCGAACTTGCAGTTCGGTCGGATTGCCTGGCGTGTGGCAGTACTAGGAAATTGAGGAGACCGCTGCTCTGTAGGTCGGCAGTTCTCTTTTCCAAAATGTCGCCAATCAATGTCGTAAGAAATTCCGCTGTCAGATGGTTCCAGTCTGTCATAAACGGAACACCCCCGCTACTGGTGAGGCATTTCTCCTTGTCGTAATCGCAGTGAAGCTTGATGATATCGACGTAGTTGAATGCAAGATCAGATGGGAAAAATGGCAACTGCGCTAACGGCTGGTTGGTGGGCGGATACGTCGCCAATCGCAAGCACGCAGAGGCATCAGATTTTGTCTGAAACATTAATCCTAGGCACGAGTGCAATCGGTCAAGCTGGAAGTAATTTCCAAAAATGAATATTTTCGCGTCATCCGAATGGCTTTTCATCCAGGAAAGAAGCTCAAATCTGAAGGGATTGGCTTCATATTCAAAGGGCCGATGACTGGCGAGGAAAATCGCTTTCGTTCGGCTGAGCAATGATTTGTCGTTGATATATTTTTCAAATGGAATGCAGTACTGATCGTAACGGCTGTCGGACGAGGGAGCCTTAACAATATCGTCCTTGATCTCCACCTTGCAGTTCAAGTAACTGATTGCAACGACTTCATATCGGTCGGCATCAACGTAATTATTCAGTGCGACTGACCAGTTCCTGGCGTACGAGTCCCCAATTATGAAGATAACGGACTTGTCAGCCCGAATGTTGCTGTTCAAGCTTTGAAAAGTGCTTTCAAGTCGCCCTTCGTTCGTCTGCGCGACAGGTGGATAGACTTGATCCAATCTTTGAGGAAAACCGGCCATAGTGACTGCCGACACGACAGCCGCCGTGATGGTCACGACTGAGGAGCTTAGGTAGATCCAGAAGGCGCGGTTTCTCCTGGTGTAGCGAATGGGCTTTTCGATGGCGACGAAGCTGACGACCGCGACCAAGGCGGTCGCTGCAACGGCAAGAACCTTATCGCCGTTGTTGAAATCCAGGCTTGTCAGCCGCGCGAAGGCGAAGACCGGATAGTGCCACAAATATAGGGAGTAGGAGACTATTCCGGTGAGTGCCGCAGGTCGAGAAGCCAACAGGCGCCCGGCGACATCCTTATGACTGGCGAATGCAAGTACCAGACAGGTCCCAATGACCGGGATGACAGTGAGCAGCCCAGGATGAACCGTATCCTTTCTAAACAGGATGAGGGAACCAACAACGAGGACAAGCCCGGCCGCCGCGAGCAGCGGCCGAGGGCGCGCACGTCCACGTCTCACCTCGTAATAGGCGAGAAGTGTTCCGGCCAGAAGTTCCCAGGCCCGGGTGAAAGGCGAGTAGAAGGCCTGTTGCTGATCATACCGTACCGTGAGGACACAGAATACGAAGCTTAAAGTTGCCATGAGCAACACGCACGGCAAAAACTTTGATTTCAAATATCGGCGCGTAATCAGCAATAAGAGCGGAAAGCCGATATAAAATTGCTCTTCGACGCTCAACGACCAGGTGTGAAGAAAAGGCTTGAGAAGGGTATCCGGCTCCCCGTACTGGGCCGTTGTAAAATAAAAATAGATATTCGATCCAAATAGCAGCGAAGAACCTATTGAATTCGCGTAATCCAGGAGTTCTGAGGGTAATAAAAGGTAGTAGGCGAAGGGCATTGTCGCGAAAACGACGGCGAACAATGCAGGCAGAATTCTCCGCGCGCGCCGCGTATAGAATTTAAGGTAATCAATGCGCCCAGTTGCTTCGATTTCTGTCAGCAAAATTTGGGAAATCAGGAAGCCGCTGATCACAAAAAATACATCGACGCCGATGTATCCACCCTCAAGCAGCGTGTGGCCGGCAAGCGTGAACTCGGCGTGATAAAGAATAACCGCGATCACCGATATGGCCCTTAAGCCATCGATCTCTGGTCGGTAAACCTTCAATGCTAGCGCCTGCCTTCGGTATCGAGAGGGTAAGGTTGTCGCGCGCAAGGGTGGCGCCTTTGGGCTGCCTACCACAGAGATCTTGGAGAGAGAACAGTATGGCCCGATAAAAGATTTGTGGGCGGGGCCGATTTCAATCTTTATCTTCTACGCTGTTGTAAATCAGCATGGGACGGCGTCCGCTAAAATCCAAGACGTTCCAGCAGACAGGAGGGGGCGGCGAAAACCATATCTGGCGCGCAAGCTTCATGGATTGCGACCTGGATATTTCGATGACGAGACATGCACGCTCAAGCCACCGCCGAACCCTTTCGGCTCAAAACTGTTGCCTATGTCTCAGGAACAACCGCAATTCATGTGTCCAGAACGGACGCAAAATCGTTTGGCTGGGGAACCTGGACTCGAACCAAGATTAACGGAGTCAGAGTCCGTCGTTCTACCATTGAACTATTCCCCAGCAGTCGCCGCCGAAGCATGGCTTGGCTGCTGTGCGGCGCTTATAACCAAAAGCGGGCGGATTGCAAATACCCGTTTTGAAAAAATTCGGTGCTGTCGCGACGCGGTGAAACGATCCCCAAATCCCTCTCCCAAAAAAGAATTTGGTGATTTTGGCGGGCGCTGATATTCTTGCCGCAACGCAAAAATCGAACGAGCGCCTGCTGCATACCTCAGGGAGTTGCGCGGCGCGGTGGAAAAACAACGTGGAAGACCCCGAAGGCGGCGCGAAGCCGCAATTTGACGGGGCGTCGGCGGCAGGGCGCAAGGACGGCAAGAAGTCCAGGCGCCGCAAGGGCAAGCGTGGCGGGCAATCCCGCAACGCGGCTCATCCCGCTTCGCATGAGCTTTCCGGCAATGCCGGGCAGTCTGCGCGCCCGATGGAAGATGCGGCCGGAAATCCGGCCCGCAAGCGAAAGCGTCGCCGCCGTGGCGGCCAAGGTGCTGCGCAGGACGGTTCATCTCATCCCCAAGCGATGGAACAGGCGAGAGCGGCTGGCAATGCCGCCCGGGCCGAAGGCGAGCAGACGCCGAGCCGGCGCAACCGCCGCAAACATCGCGGCAAGCGCGGTCTGCAGGGCCGGCCGCTGACGGCGGCAAAACCTTCCCCGCCGCAGCAGGAAAGCCGCGCCGAAGAGACGGTGCAGCGCGCCGAGCCGCGCGAGGCGCAGAACAGCGCAAATGCCGGCCGCAGGGGACGTCAGGATGGCCATATCAATTCCGGTTATCCAGGCGATCGCCAGGCCGGGGAATATGCGTGGCCGGACGAACTCTATGCCGCTCTCGATCTCGGCACCAACAATTGCCGTCTTCTCATCGCTCAGCCGACCCGCCCGGGCCAATTCCGCGTGGTCGACGCCTTTTCCCGCATCGTGCGCCTTGGCGAAGGCCTGGCGGCCAGCGGCCGTCTATCCGACGAGGCGATGGAAAGGGCGATCGAAGCGCTGCGGATCTGCGCCTCCAAGCTCAGAAACCGCGAGATCCGCCGCATGCGGCTGATCGCCACCGAAGCCTGCCGCCAGGCGGTCAATGGTGAGGAGTTCCTTGCCCGCGTCGTTGCCGAAACCGGCCTCGCGCTCGAGATCATCGATCGCGAGACCGAAGCGCGGCTCGCCGTCTCCGGCTGCTCCTCGCTGGTCGGGCGCGAGACCCGCTCGGTCGTCCTCTTCGATATCGGCGGCGGTTCGTCGGAGATCGCCGTCATCCGCATCGGCGATAATCGTTTCAGTCGCCTCGCCAACCACATCACCCACTGGACCTCGCTGCCGGTCGGCGTCGTGACGCTGTCGGAGCGTCATGGCGGTCGCGACGTCACGCCGGAAGCTTTCGAAGGCATGGTGCGGGAGGTCGGCGGCATGCTCGAAGGCTTCGATTGCCCGGAGATCGAGGTCGCCCAGACCGGCGACTTCCATCTGATCGGCACATCGGGCACCGTGACGACGCTTGCCGGCGTCCATCTCGACCTGCCGCGTTATGACCGGCGCAAGGTCGATGGCATCTGGCTGTCCGACGACGAGGTCTCCGCCATGCAGGCAAAACTGCTCTCCTGGAATTTCGAAAGCCGCGCCGCCAATCCCTGCATCGGGCCGGATCGGGCCGATCTGGTGCTCGCCGGCTGCGCCATCCTCGAGGCGATCCGCCGCCGCTGGCCGAGCCCGCGCATGCGGGTCGCCGATCGCGGCTTGAGGGAAGGCCTGCTCACCGACATGATGGCCGATGACGGCGTGTGGCGGCGCAACCGCAACCGCCGCGGCCAGCGGGCTAGATAAGGAAAAGGCATGACCAAGGCACCGATCGCGGGAAACCGCACCGGCCGCAAGCTCGGCCAGCGCGTCAAGAACAAGAAGATGAAGGCCTCCTCCCGCCAATGGCTGCAGCGCCACATCAACGATCCCTATGTGCAGCGCGCTCAGCTGGAAGGCTATCGTGCCCGCGCTGCCTTCAAGCTTTTGGAGATCGACGAGAAGCACCATATCCTGCGCGGCGCCAAGCGCATCATCGATCTGGGTGCCGCACCCGGCAGCTGGTCGCAGATCGCCGCCAAGGTCACCGGCTCGACGGATGAGGACATCCGCGTGGCCGCCATCGATTTTCTCGAAATGGCCCAGTTGCCCGGCGTCAAGATCCTGCAGCTCGATTTCCTTGATCCCACTGCGCCGGAAAAGCTGCTGGAGGCGGTCGGCGGCACGCCCGATCTGGTCATCTCCGATATGGCGGCACCGACCACCGGCCACCACCGCACCGACCATTTGCGCACCATGCATCTCTGCGAAGTCGCGGCCCAATTTGCCGTCGAGGTGCTGGGGGAGGGCGGACATTTCCTCACCAAGACCTTCCAGGGCGGCACCGAGCGGGAGCTGCTCGCCATGCTGAAGCAGAACTTCCGCCAGGTCGTCCATGTCAAACCGAACGCCTCACGCGCCGAATCGGTCGAGATGTTTTTGCTGGCCAAGGGCTTCAAGGGGCGCAAGGTCGAAGGTGACACTGAGAAAGCTTGATCTTGGGCCGGTCCGGGCCGATGATGACGGTCCAAAGAGCTGAACTGCTGATCCCATGCTTCTGTACATCACGCTCGGAACCAACGACCTTTATCGCGCCGGACGGTTTTATGATGCCGTGCTGCCTCCGCTCGGCTATCGCCGCCAGCATTATTCGGAAGAGGAAATCGGC
Source organism: Rhizobium acidisoli (assembly GCF_002531755.2). NCBI lineage: Bacteria > Pseudomonadati > Pseudomonadota > Alphaproteobacteria > Hyphomicrobiales > Rhizobiaceae > Rhizobium > Rhizobium acidisoli. Next base: position 455,791 of record NZ_CP034998.1, read on the forward strand.
TATTCCGCCGAGAGCGATACGCGCTGCCGCTTCTGGGTGGTGACGCCGTTCAATCGCCGCCGGGCGACATCAGGCAACGGCGCCATGGTCGCGCTCGCGGCCGAAACCCGGGCGTCCGTCGATGCTTTCCATGCGGCGGCGATTGCGGCAGGCGGCGTCGATGAAGGCGGGCCGGGCCTGCGCCCCTACCACGCCCATTTTTATGCCGCTTATGTGCGCGATCTCGACGGCAACAAGCTCTCTGCCGTCTGCGAAAATCCGGAATAGGGCGACAGCGCCACAAGACTTTTTCCGGCGCGCAAGGCACGCTGTAGCACCTTGAGCCTATTTCACCACCGGCTGCTCGGCTTCGACAGTCGATACCGTCACCACCTTCGCGCGGTGGCCGGAAACCAGTGCGCCGGCATTGCGGTCCATTCTCACGAAGGGAATGGTGGCGATGACGGTCAGTCCGGCGATGATATAGAAGGCAAGGTGGAAATCGGCGACCTGCAGCGCTTCGCCCCGGATATAGATCGAGCTTTCCAGGATCGCGGCGGCGACCGCAACGCCAAGCGCCAGGCTGACTTGCTGCATCACCGAGCTCATCGATGTCGCTTGGCTCGCTTCGGCATCGTCGATATCGGCGAAGGCAAGCGCATTGACGCCGGTGAACATGAAGGAGCGGGAGAAGCCGCCGAGCAATAGTACGCCGATGATGACCAGATGCGGCGTTGCCGGCGTGAACAGGCCGGTGACGACGGTCACGAGGGTCGTCACCATGGCGGCGCAAAGCAGCGTCGTGCGGAAGCCGGCAGCGGCGAAGACCCGCTTTGCCATGAACTTGGTGGTGATCGCCCCGATGGCGCCGGCAAAGGTGATCAGGCCGGATTGAAACGGCGTCAGCCCGAAGCCCAGCTGCAGCATCAGCGGCGTCAGGAAGGGCATGGCGCCGACGCAGATGCGAAAGAGCGTGCCGCCGAGGGTCGAGGCTCGGAAGGTCGGGTTCTTGAACAGGTCGAGGTTGAGGATCGGCGCCGGGTGGCGCTTGGCATGGCTGATGTAGAGGAAGCCGCAGATGAGGCCGATCGCGGTGGCGGTGACGCCGATGATCGGCGGCAGGGCCGGCAGGCTGACCACCGACAGGCCGAAGACGACGCCCGCGGCCGAAAACGAAGTGAGCACGAAACCGGTGAAATCAAGCTTCGGCGGCGCCGTCGCCTCGACCTCCGGCAGGAAGATCGTCGCCAGCCAGATGCCGATGATGCCGACCGGCACATTGATCAGGAAGATCCAGTGCCAGCTGAAATAGGTGGTGATGAAGCCGCCGAGCGGCGGGCCGGTGAGCGGGCCGACCAGCGCCGGGATGGTGAGCAGCGCCATGGCCGAGACCAGATCGCTACGCTTCGTCGTGCGCACCAGCACCAGACGGCCGACCGGCGTCATCATCGCCCCACCCATGCCCTGCAGGAAGCGGGCGAACACGAATTCGACGAGGTTGGACGAGACGGCGCAGAAGATCGAGCCGATGACGAAGACCGAGATGGCAAGGCGGAAGATTTTCTTGGCGCCGAACCTGTCGGCCATCCAGCCGCTGACCGGGATGAACACCGCCAGCGCCACCATATAGGAGGTCAGCGCCAGTTTCAGCGTGATCGGCCCGACATTGAGATCCGCTGCGATCGCCGGCAGCGCGGTTGCAATGACGGTGGAGTCCATCTGTTCCATGAAAAGAGCGACGGCAAGGATCAGCGGGACGATGCGGTTCATAGGCGGGAGGCCTTGATGGCTGCGGATGGGGGCTGGGAAGGCCCGTGCTGTTTAGACCCACTTCAGAGGCCTGCCAATGCTCAAATCCGGTTCGACGATATGTTTGCTTCACGTCTGCGTGAGACGGCTTGTCCGACAACATCGCGTGTCAACATTGACATATGTTTACCCTGCCGGGACAAGAAATCCGGCGGGGAATTTCATCGGCCGGAAAGGTGATCCGCAGTGCGGCGAGACACCGCACGGCGTGGAAGGATGGACATATGGCAATTTCGTCGAGAATAAAGCGGCGCACCCTTTTTGCCGCAGGCCTTGGCCTGCTGGCGGCGCCGGTCATTTTGAGAGAGAAGGCCGAAGCGGCTGTCACTGGAGCAAGCAGAAGTATGGATATAACGCCTTTACCCGAAATCAATCAGTTCAAGCTCGGTGCCTATAAGCTCACCGTCGTCAGGGACGGGATCAATATCTCCGAAAAACCTTATGAGACCTACGGCACCAATCAGGATCCCGAAATCGTACAGGCGTTGCTGACCGCAAATTTCCTGCCGGCCGACAAGCTCCTAAACGGCTATGCGCCTGTTCTCATCGATACCGGTTCCGATCTCATTCTCGTCGATACCGGCTTTGGAGCGAGCGGTCGCGCCCGCGGGCTCGGAAAACTCGCCGAGGGCCTGAAGGCCGCGGGCTATTCGGCCGACGACGTCACCCTGGTGGCGCTCACCCATCTGCACGGCGATCATATCGGTGGCCTGATGGAAAACGGCGCGGCGGCCTTCAAAAATGCCCGCTATGTCGTCGGCCAGGCCGAATATGATTTCTGGTCGAACAAGGCGCGCGAAGGAACGCCGGCCGAAGGCGGCCACAAGGCGGTGCTTGCTAATGTCGCGCCGCTTGCCGAAAAGACCACCTTCATCAAGGACGGTGACAGCGTCGCGCCCGGCATGACGGCAATGCTGGCGGCCGGTCACTCGCCGGGGCATATGGTCTTCCACGTCGAATCCGACGGCAAACGCCTGGTTCTCACCGGCGATACCGCCAATCATTATATCCTCTCGCTGCTGCGCCCGGATTGGGAGGTGCGCTTCGACATGGACAAGGCGCAGGCAGCGGCCACCCGCCGCAAGGTCTTCGACATGATCGCGAGCGAGAAGATCGCCTTCCTCGGCTATCACATGCCGTTCCCGGCGGTCGGTTTTGCCGAGAAGCAGGACGGCGGCTATCGCTTCGTGCCGAAGACATATCAGTTCGACATCTGATAGGGAGCCGTTCCAGCAGAACTGCGCAGCGCTTTTGCCGGGAAGGGGTGAAAACAAAGGGATAGACCATCTCCACGACCCGGCGAAACCACGGCGTTGCTCCAGGCGCATGGCACCCATGACGAGCCCGGCGGACAGGCCGGGCTTTTTGCTATTTCCTTCCTGTCATAGACGTGTTACCAGCCCTCGCCAACTTCCAAGCAATCCCATGCACACCGCCGGGGCGGACGATTCGTTTCCGGGCCAGGTTGCATTTTCTTAAATGAAGGAATTTGGCCATGGCACGCATCATTGAAACGGCAACCGGCGCGGACGCGCTTACCTTCGACGACGTGCTGCTGCAGCCCGGCCACTCCGAGGTCATGCCCGGCCAGACGAACATCGCGACCCGCATCGCCCGGGACTTCGAGCTCAACATCCCGATCCTGTCTTCGGCCATGGATACCGTCACCGAAAGCCGTCTGGCGATCGCTATGGCCCAGGCCGGCGGCCTCGGCGTCATCCACCGCAACCTGACGCCGGTCGAGCAGGCCGAAGAAGTCCGCCAGGTGAAGAAGTTCGAAAGTGGCATGGTCGTCAATCCGGTCACCATCGGTCCGGAGGCAAAGCTTGCCGAAGCGCTCGGCCTGATGAAGTCACACGGCATTTCCGGTATCCCGGTCGTCGAGAAGTCGGGCCGCCTCGTCGGCATCCTGACCAACCGCGACGTGCGCTTCGCCTCCGATCCGGAGCAGAAGATCCACGAGCTGATGACCAAGGACAATCTGGTCACCGTCAAGGAGAGCGTCGATCAGCAGGAGGCCAAGCGCCTGCTGCATTCGCACCGGATCGAGAAGCTGCTGGTCGTCGATACCGAAGGCCGCTGCGTCGGCCTGATCACCGTCAAGGATATCGAAAAGTCGCAGCTGAACCCGAACGCCTCCAAGGATGCGCAGGGCAGGCTTCGCGCTGCCGCCGCCATCAGCGTCGGCGATGACGGCTTCGAGCGCGCCGAACGGCTGATCGAGGCCGGTGTCGACCTGCTGGTTGTCGATACCGCCCATGGCCATTCGCAGCGCGTCCTCGATGCCGTCACCCGCGTCAAGAAGCTGTCCAACTCGGTGCGCATCATGGCCGGCAATGTCGCCACCTATGACGGTACGCGAGCGCTGATCGATGCGGGTGCGGATGCCGTCAAGGTCGGCATCGGCCCGGGCTCGATCTGCACGACGCGCATCGTCGCCGGCGTCGGCGTTCCCCAGCTTGCCGCCATCATGTCGGCGGTTCAGGCAGCCCAGGCTCAGGACGTGCCCGTCATCGCCGATGGCGGCATCAAATTTTCCGGCGATCTTGCCAAGGCGATCGCCGCCGGCGCTTCCGCCGTGATGATCGGCTCGCTGCTGGCCGGCACCGATGAGAGCCCGGGCGAGGTCTATCTTTACCAGGGCCGTTCCTTCAAAGCCTATCGCGGCATGGGCTCCGTCGGCGCCATGGCCCGCGGCTCGGCCGACCGTTATTTCCAGGCTGAGGTGCGCGACACGCTGAAGCTCGTGCCGGAGGGTATCGAGGGTCAGGTTCCCTACAAGGGACCGGTCTCGGCTGTCGTCCACCAGCTCGCCGGCGGCCTCAAGGCGGCTATGGGTTATGTCGGCGGCAAGGACCTGAAGGATTTCCAGGAGCGGGCAACCTTCGTGCGCATCTCCGGCGCCGGTCTTCGCGAAAGCCACGCCCACGACGTGACGATCACCCGCGAGAGCCCGAATTATCCGGGCGCCGGCCTCTGATCATGAAGGCGGGCAGCGGGATTCCTCTCTGGATCGTCGCGCTGCTCGCTGCCCTCTGCCTTGCCGTGCTCGCCTGGACGACCTTTGGCTTCGTCGTTCCCTTCAAGCATGAAACCGGGCAGGCGGTGCTCGATACCTATTTCGCCGGCTACGATGAAGCGGCCGTCTTCCACATGCAGACGCTGCTTGATCAGAACGAGACGGCGGCGAAGCTGCTCAGCGCCATGTATTTCGGGCCGGAACTGATCTTTCCTGCCTTGCTGACGGCGCTGCTGTTTCTCGCCTTGCTCAAGCTTGGCCCTCTCGGTGCGTGGTTCGGACGATCGCATCCGCTCGTCGGCCAGGCGATCTATCTGCTACCCTTCGTCTACGGTATCGCTGACTACGGCGAGAACATTGCGAGCCTGATCGCCTTCGGCGACGGTCCTTCCGCAGGCCTTGCCGCGCAGCTGCTGCCATGGATGACGAGGCTGAAATTCGCGAGCCTCGCCATCTCGTGCATCGTCCTTGTCAGGCTTGCCATCGCCCGTTGGCTGTCGCCAGGCCGGGATTGAGGCGGCGTCAACTCCTCCTCCGCCAAACCGGATTTGACAGTCTCGCCATCATGAAGTCGGCAAGGACCTCGACCTTCGCTGGCCGACCCCGAGCCGAAGGTGTGACGAAATACAGTGCGCCGGTCGGCAGCGTCCAGTCGGGAAGGATTGGCGTCAACTGGCCGTCGACGAGATAGTCATGCGCGAGAAATTCGGGGAGTTCGATGATCCCGAGGCCCCGTAGCGCCATTGGCACCAACGCTTGCGAATTGGTGGCCCGGAGAGAGCCGCTTGGTGAGATGACCTCCTCCTTGCCTTCGCTATTGCGCAGGCGCCAGACATCCTGTCGCGCCCTGTAGGCGTATCCGAGGCAATGGTGAGCCGTTAGCTCGCGGGGATGTTCCGGTAAGCCGTACTGTTTAAGGTATGCGGGTGCCGCGAGAATGAAGCGATCCACCGGCGCCAGCCTGCGCGCGACCAATGACGAATCCGGCAATACCGCTATTCTGAGTGCCGCATCGAAGCCGTCTCCCACGATATCGACGACAGCATCGCTCATATGCAGGTCGATGGAAATCTCCGGAAAGAGCTCGAAAAAGTCAGGCAGGATCGGGGCCAGCCAGCGTGTCCCAAAGTCCATCGGCGCGGCAAGCCTGATCAGCCCCTTCGGCCGGGTGGCAAGCTCCCGGGCGGCGTCCTCTGCCATCTCGGCCTCGGCATAGATCCGTGCGGCGCTGTCGACCAGTCGCAGGCCGAAATCGGTCAAAGCGAGTTGTCGAGAGGTGCGGTTGAAGAGCCTTGCGCCCAGCCTCTGCTCAAGACGGCTTACGGCCCGCGAAACCGTCGGCACCGACACACCGAGCGTCTGCGCAGCCCGAGCGAAAGAACGCTCCTCGGCGACCTTTGCGAACATCGCCAGTCCCTCGAAATCGGGAAATTTGTTCATTTCATTCCTGAAACAATGGCTTTCAATTCTTTCTATTCCGAAAGGATGCCCTCGTCCATATCTCAGCTTCAGTCGAGCCAAAGGAGACGACAATGACACAACGATTGAATGCGAAGATTGCAGTTATCACCGGCGCCACGTCTGGGATCGGCCTTGCCGCAGCGAAGCGCTTCGTGGCTGAGGGCGCACGGGTCTTCATTACCGGCCGCCGCAAGGACGTTCTCGATGCGGCAATCGCTGAAATCGGCGGCGGGGTTGTGGGGATCCAGGCGGATTCAGCCAACCTCGCTGACCTCGATCGCCTCTATGAGGAGGTGAAGGCTGAGGCCGGGAGAGTTGACGTGCTCTTCGTCAACGCAGGTGGCGGCTCCATGTTGCCCCTCGGCGAAATCACGGAAGAGCAGTATGACGACACATTCGATCGAAACGTGAAGGGGGTTCTCTTTACGGTGCAAAAGGCCCTGCCGCTGCTCTCGCGAGGAGCATCGGTCATCTTGACGGGATCAACAGCAGGCTCGGGCGGCACACCCGCCTTCAGCGTCTACGCCGCATCGAAAGCCGCCTTGCGCAGCTTTGCGCGCAACTGGATCCTCGACTTGAAGGATCGCGGCATTCGGATCAACACGCTCAGTCCTGGCCCGACGGAAACGACCGGACTGGTCGAATTGGCGGGTAAGGATCCAGCCCACCAGCAGGGTTTGCTCGATGCCCTTGCGGCCCAGGTGCCAATGGGCAGGGTTGGCCGTGCCGAGGAGGTTGCCGCTGCCGCACTCTTCCTCGCCTCGGATGATTCCAGCTTCGTCACCGGTGCCGAACTCTTCGTCGATGGTGGCAGCGCCCAGGTGTAAAGGCAATATCGGCTTTGCGGATGCCCGCGGCAAGCCGCCCCTGGCATCCGTTGAACCTTTCCGCTAATGCTCCTCGCGACATGCGAAAGCGGAAAAGGAAGTGCCGAAATGACCGGCTATGAAATCTTTTGGCCACTCCTTGCCCATGTGGCGCTGGTCTACGGTCTTTATGTGCTTCTTGGGCAGCGGCGCGCAAAAATGGTCCGCGCCGGCAGCGTCGCGAAATCGGATTACCGCGAAAATCGCGGCGAGCCGGCTGAAAGCCTCGTCGTCAAGAACTGCCTTGCCAATCAGTTCGAATTGCCCGTGCTGTTCCACGCCTGCTGTATTCTTCTCTATGTCTCCGAGGCCGACAATATCGTCGCTGTCGGCCTCGCCTGGCTCTTCGTCGCCCTCCGGTACGCTCATGCTGCCGTCCATGTCACCAGCAACGATCTGCGCTACCGCAGCCCGCTCTTTGCCGCCGGATACCTGGTGTTGGGAGCGATGTGGGTCTGGCTCGCCGCATGGATGGCGATGGGCTGAGGACGGCGCGGAGCCTCGTCAGGCGCGCCCGAGTGGACGGCATTGTACTCGTCTCGGGCCGCCGCATAGATATCTCTTCGGTCAGAGAATCCTACAACTATTTCAGGTCTTTCTGCCGCTAATCAATTAGCATGATATGATCTAGAGGCCTGATTTCACACGGCTTTGCCGGTCGTTAAAATGCGACCGTTTTCGTTTACGACTGATGAAGGCCTGCAATGTCATACCCGCTCGACGCGCTGATTTGGCATGATGCCTGCCCGCGCGAACAATAAGAACGGGAACGACATGGGCGTGGAAAGCATGGATCGGATCGGCTTGCGCAGGAAGCCGAAGCAGGAGCGCAGTATCCAGAGGCTGGACGTTATTCTCGCCGCCGCCGCCAAGATCATTGCCGAAAAGGGCGTCAGCGCCATGCGGATGACGGAACTTGCCGTTGCTGCCAAAGTGCCTATCGGCTCGGTCTACCAGTATTTTCCTGAAAAGGCGGCGATCGTCAAAGCCTTGTTCGACCAGCACGCCTCGGCAATCCAGGCGAAGACGGCGGCGATGTTTGCCGACGTTGAGACGCTCGACCAGGCGCTCGACCTCGTCTGCGACATCATCGACTGGTATTACGAGTCCTACCATGATGATCCCGTCTATCTCGGCGTCTGGATGGGAACGGAGACCGACCAGGATCTGCTGCAGCTGAATATCGAGCATAGCGGCCGCGTCGCCGGCATCTTTCATGAGGCCGTGCGGCGGCTGGCGCCCGACCTTTGCGACGAAGAGATGTATGCGCGCACTTACCTGTTCAGCCACCTGATCGGCGCCGTCATCCGGCTTGCCGCCGTCAGCGACAAGGCCTTGGCGCGACGCATGCTCGACGAGTGGAAACGCGTCATCCGCGCCTCCCTTTTCGCCGCGACCGCGAAGCGCGCCGCCTGAGGGCTGTTACCTCTTACCCCTTACCAGCTCGGCACCATATTGGCGGCCTTCAGCCGTGGATAAAGGCGTGCCTGGGCAGATTTGACATCGGCTTCCAGCGTGTCGTCGACGACGGCAGGCGTGATGTTGTCGAGACAGGCGGTGATATGCGCGGTGATCGCGTTCATCAGCGAGAGAGAAACCCCCGGTCGCTTCATGATGCCGATCTGCACCGGCGGCAGCGCCGGAAAGCCGTCCGCCTGGCTCAGCACCTTCATGCCGGTTCGCAGTGCTGATTCCGGCATCACCGAGACCGCCATGCCGGCAAGCACGGCGGCGGCAACGACGGTGCAGGACCAGCTGGTGAACAGGATCTGGTGTTCACGCCCCACCGCATCGAGCGCCGAGCAGGCAAGCTGGCGCCATTGGCAATCGCGCCTGCCGACGGCAAGCGGTACCGGCGCGTCGTCGCGGATCGGATGGTTGGCCGACCCCACCCAGCAGAGCGGCTCGGTTCTCACCACATCTGACATGCGCTCGCGCGGATTGTGGGTGACGAGCGCGATATCGAGCTCGCCCTTGTGCATGCGCTCGGCCAAGTCCACCGAGGGCTCGCAGACGATGTAGAGCTCGACATTCGGATGCGTCTTGGCGAAGCGGCCGATGATTTCGGGCATGTAGCGGTCGGCATAATCGTCAGGCGTGCCGATGCGCAGCGTGCCCTCCAGCCTGTTGTCGTCGAAGGCGGCGATCGCCTCATTGTTCAGACGGATGATGCGCCGGGCATAGTTGAGCAGTTTTTCACCCTCGACCGTCAGCCGGTTGCCGCGTCCGTCCTTGATGAACAGCTGCTTGCCGATGCGCTCTTCGAGACGGCGCATCTGCATGGAAACGGCCGATTGGGTCTTGTAGACCCTGTCGGCGGCCTTGGTGAAGCTGCCGGAATCGACGATGGCGATGAAAGTCTGCAACTGGTCGAGATCAAGAGGCGCGGACATTGTGTCACCCATAAAGATAGCTGATGATAATCATTAGAAACATTCGTTGGACTGATCAATAGCTCTTTGGCATCTTCGGGATGCAAATCAAGCAAAGTGAAGGACAGACGCCCTGCCTGTCCAAGCAGAATTCAGCCTTATCCCTTCCCGCACGACCTCGCGGGAGGGGTGGGTTGTTGCGTGCCCTCGAGAAAGGAGAGTTCGATGCTTATGACAAACCGGACAACAGAACTCGACTGCGGCAAGCTCGCCCCGACGCTTTTCCAGCGTCTGGTCGCAGGCCTCGCTCCGCTGGTCTCCCTCTTTCGCGGGCTCCGCAATCGCATGGAGATCAACACGCTGCATGATCTGAATGACAGTCAGCTGAGGGATATCGGCCTAAGCAGGGCCGACCTGACCTCTGCGTTCCTGGCATCGACGTTTTTCGAGGACCCGTCGGAACATCTGACGCGCTCGGCGCGCAATCGCTGGCGCCTGCAGCTCTTCCGCTCCTACAACGAATAGGAGCGTCGAGTTTCCCCGCAGGGTGATAGCCAATAGCCCTGCCGCTTGACCCGGAGACCGGCTTTTCCCAAGCCATCTCCGGGTTTTTTTATGCCTTGGTTTCAGGCGGCTTCGGCCGGTAGGTTTCGAAGATCGCTTCCAGGTTTCTCTGGTAGGTCTTCTGCACTTCCAGCCCGCTGTCGAACATGGCGTTCAGGATCTCGGTATAGCTGTCGGCAGTGGCTTTCGCTTCTTCTTTCGGCGCCTCTTCCTTCGGCGCTTTTTGCGTCTTGGCAGCCGGTTGCTTGGCCGCCGCCGGCTGCCCAAGCCCGGCCATCATTTCCTGGAAGGCCTTGGCGAAGGGATTGTCGAGGAAGGGGTTCGGCTGAGGTGCCGGTTCGGCCTTCGGCACCGAAAACATCTGCTGCATCGCCTGCGTGAAGGGATTGTCGAAGATACTCGGCTGCGCGGCCTTCGGTTTCGGCGCGAAGCCGGTACTCTCCAGCCATTGCTGGATAGTCTCGCCCATCGCCGTATTGACGAAGGGATTGATCGGCGAAGCCATCTGGCCGGTCGTCTGCTTGAAGAGCCCGCCCATCAGCGTATCGGCCAGCACCGGCAGCATCCGCTTGTAGATATCCTGGCCGATGCCGGTCATCTGCGCGGCCTGGGCGGCGACCGCCCGCGAAACCTCTTTCGAGCCGAAAAGCTGGGCAAGGATATTGTTGCCGTCGGAAATGCCCTCGGGCGTAAAAGCCCGGTTCATATCCTCGAAATAGCGCGCATAATTGCCGGAGGAGACGGCCTGCATCAGCCCGACGAAATCATAAGGGTTGCTGGTGCTGCGTTTCAGGCCGGCTGAGAAAGCCGGCATCAGCGCCGCCATCGCCTTGGTCGCCTGTTCCTGCGCGAGGTTGAACTGGCGGGCGATCGCTTCCATCGCCGCGCCGTTCTGCGCCTGCATCATCATGTCGAAGAGTGGCAGCATGGAGGTCCCTTTCCCCGAGTCGTGACGCGTGTCACGCCACTATATCCGGAAAAGGAAATGTGCAAACGGCTTTTTGCTATAAGAACTTAAAGCCGTACCTGCAAACTGCCGGGTGGGTTTCCGAGCTGGCGAAGACCCGGGCAGGCTCAGTATTGATAGTCCTCGAACACCGGTTCGACGGAACCGTTCCACCGGCCGTGATAGAGCGACAGCAGATCCTCGGCGAGCGTCGCCTTCTTGGCGAGCACCTCGTCGAGCGGCGCCAGGAAGATCGTCTCGTCCTGGCCTTCCCGGTTGAGCTTGCCGCGCGCCTTGAGGCCGGCCCTTGAAATGCCGACCACTTCGCGCGCCATGTCGAAGAGCGGGTGTCCGCGAAACTCGGCCTTCAGCCCCTGCGACGGAACGGCATCGCGCAGCGCGCCGATCTCGGCAAAGCTCCAATCCTTTGTCAACTGGTCGGCGGCGTCGAGTGCGGCATCGTCGTAAAGCAGGCCGACCCAGAAGGCCGGCAAGGCACAGATGCGCCGCCACGGGCCGCCGTCGGCGCCGCGCATTTCGAGGAAACGCTTCAGCCGCACGTCGGGGAAGAGCGTCGAAAGATGGTTCGTCCAGTCGCCCATCGTCGGCGCCGGATCGGCGACCTCACCCTTCAGCGCGCCGTTCATGAACTGGCGGAAAGTGACATGGGTACAGTCGTGATAGCGGCCGTCGCGGACGATGAAATACATCGGCACGTCGAGCGCCCATTCGGCATAGTCGCGGAAGCCGAAATCGTCGCGGAAGGTGAAATCGAGCAGGCCCGAGCGCCGGTTGTCGGTGTCGCGCCAGATATCGCCGCGCCAGGAGAGCAGCCCGTTCGGCTTGCCCTCGGTGAAGGGCGAGGATGCAAAGAGGGCGGTCGCCAGCGATTGCAGCTTCATCGAAACGCGCATTTTCTTGCGCATGTCGTCTTCAGAGGAAAAATCGAGATTCACCTGGATCGTACAGGTGCGGTACATCATGTCGAGACCCTGGCTGCCGACCTTCGGCATATAGCGGGTCATGATCTCGTAGCGCGATTTCGGCATCTGCGGGGTTTCCGCATAAGTCCATTTCGGACTGCCGCCGATGCCGAGGAAGCGGATGCCCATCGGCTCGGCGATTTCGCGCAGCGTCGCCAGATGCTGGTTCGATTCCCTGCAGGTCTCGTGGATCGTTTCCAGCGGTGCGCCGGACAGTTCGAACTGACCGCCGGGCTCGATCGAGATCGCGCCCATGCCGCTCTGCTCGGCCAGGCCGATGATGTTGCCGCCGTCCATGATCGGCTCCCAGCCGCTTTTCGCCTGCAGGCCGGTCAAAAGGGCCGAAATGCTGGCGTCGCCGAAATAGGGAACCGGGCTGTTGTCGGCGCGGAAGAAGGCGAATTTCTCGTGTTCGGTGCCGATCCGAAAGCGCTCCCGCGGCTTGTTGCCGGCGGCGATATAATCGGTCAGATCCTGAACCGAAGAGAGCGGTGTCTGGTCGGTGGTGTCGCGGGCCATGCGGGGTACCTGTATTCAAAAAAGGCGCCCAGGGGGCCGGGCAGCTGGAAGGCTGATTAGGACCCAAGTCACGTATGTTGCAAGTGAAATTCTTTCAATGACGCATCAAAAAAATAACAGCAATTTCCATGTCCACCCGTTTTTCTCGTCAGCTCCAGTCGCCGATCGCCGCCTGCACCACGGCGAGGGCCGCAACGGCTGCCGTATCGGCCCGCAGGATGCGCGGTCCAAGCGGAATGGCGGTGACGAAATCGAGGCTTCGAAGCCGCGCCCGCTCTTCCTCGGAAAAGCCGCCTTCCGGCCCGACGAGCAAGGCGAGGTGCCTTTCCCGGATCGCCGACAGCACCGGCAGCGGGTTTTGCCCGGCATCGCCCTCGTCGCAATAGATGATGCGGCGCTCTTTCGGCCAGCGGTCGAGCAGGTCGAGAAGCCGCACCGGCTCGGCCACATCGGGAATGCCGAGAACGCCGCACTGCTCCGCCGCCTCGACGACATTGGCGCGCAGCTTGTCGAGATTGGTGATCTTGCCCTGGACGTGCTGGGTCATGACCGGCTGCAGCAGGCCGGCGCCCATTTCCACGGCCTTCTGCACGAGGTAATCCATGCGGCCGACCTTGAGCGGCGCAAAGAGATAATGCAGGTCGCAGGGTGCCGGCTGCGGCCGCGTCTCTTCGATTGCCGTCAGCTGAATGCGTTTGCGCGTGGGGAAGCTGAGGGTCGCCTTCCACTCGCCGTCGCGGCCGTTGAAGAGCAGGACCTCCCCGCCTTCCTCCATCCTCAGCACATTGGCGAGATAGTTGAACTGGTCGGCATTCGCTTCGAGGGTGGCGCCGTTGGAAAGCGGCGCGTCGACGAAAAGCCGTTGCATGCGGAAATTGGCGCGCATTTAAAACTCGCGGGATTCAGACGAAGAGCGCGAACATAACCCAATAAATCATTGCCGCAAGCGCTGCCGAAACCGGCACGGTAACGATCCAGGCTGCGATGATCGTCATGAAATGCGAGCGGCGCACGAGATAGCGCCGCCGCGTCTCGTGGATGTTCGGATCCTCCGGCTCGTCGATATCGAAGCTCTCGGCCCTGCGCCTGATATAGGCGATGCGGCGCTTCGAATGGCGGGTGTACCATTCGCGGAAGAAGCCGACGCCGAAGACGGAGCCGACGGCAATATGGGTGGTGCTGACCGGCAGACCGAGCCAGGAGGCGAAGATGACGGTGAAGGCGGTCGACAGCGCGACGCAATAGGCCCGCATCGGATTGAGCTTGGTGATCTCCTCGCCGACCAGGCGGATGAGGCGCGGCCCGAACAGCAGCAGGCCGACGGAGATGCCGAAGGCGCCGATCAGCATTACCCAGAGCGGCGGATGGCCAACGCCGTCACCGCCGCCGATGCCGACCGAGTGGACGATCGCCGAAAGCGGCCCGACCGCGTTCGAAACGTCGTTTGCGCCATGCGCGAAGGACAGCAGCGCCGCCGAGCCGATGAGCGGCAGCCGGAACAGCACGCGCAGCGAGCTGTTGCGGTTTTCGAGATTGCGCGCCTGGGCGAGCACAAGCGGCCGGGCAATAAGCCAGCTGACCAGCCCGATGCCGATGCCGATAAGGATGATGGTGAAAGACGGAAATTTGCCGGTGGGCGACAGCTGCAGCACCATATAGGCCATGAAGCCGCCGGCCATCACCGCGACCAGCACCGGCACCCAGCGCTGAGCCGCCGCGATCTTGTCGTCGCGATAGATGATCAGTGTCTTGACGAGGTAAAGCAGCCCGGCCGCGATCAGCCCGCCGATCAGCGGCGAGGTGATCCAGCTCGAGGTGATTTCCAGCATCACCCGCCAGTTTACCGGTTCCGTCCCGACGGCCGCGATACCGGCGCCGATCACCGCGCCGACGATCGCATGGGTGGTGGAAACCGGTGCATTCATCCATGTCGCGAGGTTGATCCAGAGGGCGGCCGCCATCAGCGCCGCCATCATGATCCAGCCGAGCAGCGCCTGCGGAACCTGGACGGTATCGACGATGTTGGAGGAAATCGTCTTGACGACCTCGCCGCCGGCGACCGTGGCGCCGAGAACTTCGAAAATAGCGGCGATGATCAGCGCCTGGCCCATCGTCATGGCGCGCGCCCCGACGGCCGCACCGACATTGTTGGTCACGTCATTGGCGCCGATGTTCATCGCCATGTAGCCGGCAAGCGCTGCCGCGGCCACGACGAGCACCGCTCCCGGCTGGTCGAGCACATAGACACCGGCAAACAGCATGACCAGGCCGACGAAGATCAGCCCGAGGCCAGGCGCCACCAGCCGCCGCAAAACATGCTTCGCCGCCTCCTCGGCATGCGTTATTTTGTCGAGATCCTTGTCGAGCGTGCGTTTCGTGAGGACTGTGGGACGTGGCGGCATTCTTTATTCCGGGGATGAAATCTGCTTCTACGCCACTTTCCTAGCAGCGCAAGATGGCAGGATTCATTCCGCCGGAATTTGCTTTGCCGCAGATCCCTGCTTTGCCGCTTTGGCCGAAAGCCGCTCGGTCACCTTGCGCTTGAAGGCGAGGAGAAGGCCGCGCAGCTCGGGCTCGCGCACACGCCCCGCCGCCTCGTCGAACGATACCCATTCGATGCGGCGTTCGCCCTTTTCCTTGAAGTTCTTCGCCATGTCGGTGACTTCGAGCGCGTAGACCTGCACCTTGCAGGCCACCTGCACGCCGTCGCGCAGGACTTTCGAATAGCTGTAAGCGCCGAGCGTTTCCGTCTCGACCGCGCCGCGGACGCCGGCTTCCTCGAAGGCCTCCTGTGCGGCGACCTCATGAGCGCATTTGCCCGTCATCGGCCAGCCCTTGGGAATGACCCAGCGGCCGGTGTCACGGCTCGTCATCAGCAGCACCTCGACATCGCCACTCTTCTTTTTCACCCGATAGCAGATCGCACCATATTGCTGTCGCGGCGGACGCCGGAACATCAGTTGCACATCGGATGCCAATCGGGCGAGAAGAGTCAATTGTCGGGTCACCTTCGCAGTGGTTGTTAGGAATCACTCATATACGTGTATCACGAAAAGCTTACACAATCCAAAGCCGCGGACGTTCCGAAACGGGATTTGATCGTCGTTCAATAAGGGAAATCGAGCTGGGGCAGGCTCAGAAATCCGTCACGTCGTGTCTCGAATGCGTCACATTGCACAGGTGTTCAATATGGCGCGGTCTTGCCTTTCCTTCAATGGCAAGATCAAGTGATCCACTGTCATTTCTGATCGTGGTCATCATGCGTCTTCCACCGCTCAATGCCGTCCGCGCCTTCGAGGCGGTCTGCCGCCACGGCAGCATCCTCAAGGCCGCCGAAGAGCTGAAGGTGGTGCGCGGCGCCGTTCGCCAGCAGATCGCCACGCTGGAGGGCCATTTCGGCCGCAAGCTCTTTGTCCGCGATGGCCGCAGGCTGGTCCCGACCGCGGAGGCCAGCGCTTTCGCCGAAGCATCGGGCGCGGCTTTCGATATTCTGCAACGCGCCGCTTGCGAGCTCTCGGGCACCGGGCCGGGCCGCATCCGGCTCGGCGTACCCTCCGCCTTCGCGGTCTGGTGGCTGATGCCACGTGTTGCCGACATGCAGGCAAGCCTCAGCGATATGGCGGTCGATATCGTGCCGATGAGCGTCGTCGAACCGCTGCTGATGCACCCGGAACTGGACGCGGTGATCATGGGCGGCGAATACCGGCCGGCCGCCGGCGTGACCGCGGTGCGTTTCATGGAGGATGAGTTCGGTCCGGTCGCAACGCCGGCGCTCGCAGCGACGCTCTCGGAGAGCCCGGCGGCGATGGGCCGACTCACCATGCTTGCGAGCCGCAGCGTTCCGAAACTCTGGGACGAATGGTTTGCCGAAAGCGGCACGCCGCCGGTCGCCTTTTCCCGCGTCCAAGAATTCGAGGATCTGCTGCTGGCGCTCGGTGCCGCCCGCTCCGGGCTCGGCATCGCCCTTGCGCCGCGCGCCTCGATCGAGGACGATCTTCAGCGCGGGCAGCTGGTCGCGCCCTATGGTTTCATCGCCCGGCCGTCCGGCTACAGCCTCTGCTGCCGCACGCCGGACGCGAAACGTCCGGCTTTCTCAGCTTTGTCCGGCTGGCTGCGCCGCTGCGGGAGGCCGAGCTGAAAGGGCAGATTTTCTGCCCTTTCGCCAGAATAACCTCCATATTCGCCGCCCTGTCGCTTCGCTAAAAATTGTTCGAGTATCGGCAACAGGGATGAAGTGATGGAAAAGACCGCGACGCGCATCGACTGGATCGGCGGCAGCTGCCGGCTGCTGAAGGCAACCGCAGCCGAATTCGAGCGAACGCGGCCCTTCGCGGGCCTGTCGATCGGCACCGGCATCCATCTGGAGCCGAAAACGGTGGCGCTCTTGATGACGCTTCGCGCCGGCGGGGCGCGTCTCGTCTGCACCGGCAATCTCAACAGCACCCAGCCTTTGACGGTCGAATTTCTGCGTTCGCAGGGTTTTACGGTCTTCGCCACGCAGACGACCGATCCGGCCGCCCATCATCAGAGCCTCGAAGCGGTGATTGCCGAAAGGCCGGACCTGCTGCTCGACAATGGCGGCGATCTCTTCGCCATCGCGGCGGAAAAACCCTATGCCAATCTTCGCGGCGGTACCGAGGAAACCACCTCGGGCCGCACCCGCCTGCTGCCGCTGCGCGAACGCCTCGCTATGCCGATCCTCGTCATCAACGACAGCCCGATCAAGCAGTTCGCCGAAAACAGGCATGCCGTCGGACAGAGCCTGTTCGAAAGCTATTTGCGCTTCACCAACCGCTCGACCAACGGCAAACGCGTGACGGTGTTCGGCTACGGCGCCTGCGGCAAGGGCACGGCCGCCTGTTTCCGCAATGCTTTTTCCACCGTCAGCGTCGTCGATATCGACGCCGTGACGACACTCGAAGCCCATCTCGATGGTTTCGCCACGCCGCCGCGCGAGGCGGCAATCCGCTCGGCCGATATAATCGTCACCGTCACCGGCTTTGCCGGCATCGTCACCGCAGCCGACCTGCCGCTCGTCAAGGATGGCGCGATCCTGATGAATGGCGGCCATTTCCCCCATGAGATCGATGTCGAGGCCTTCCGCCGCCATCCCGATGTCATCGGCATCGATCGCTACGAGGCCGATCAGATCGAGACCTTCCATCTAAGGGACGGCCGCTCTTTCCATGTGTTGGGCGGTGGCCACATGGCCAATCTCGCCGGCCCGCGGCCGCTCGGCAACACGGTCGAATCGATGGATCTCGGCTTCACCCTGCAGGCCCGCTGCCTGGAACGCATCGCCAGGGGCGAGGCCGGGCCCGAAGCCTGCGTCGTGCCGGTTCCCGGCGATATCGACGCGATGGTGGCCAATGCTTATCTTGATCTGGCGCGTTGAGGATGATTCCGAAAAATGTGAGTGTTTTCAGACGACATCACGCGCCACTCTCTGATTTAGCAAAGGATTAGATTTAAGGCCGACCGGGGCCTCAAATCATCCTGTTCCAGTCATTCGGCAAGGTGAGATCGGTCGATCTCGACGACGACTTTCCCGTCCGCCTGCCGGTTTTCGATCAGCAGATATGCCTCGTCGGTATCGTCAAATGTGAAGCGGTGCGGGTCGAGCCTCGGCATCACCTCGCCGGCCTCGACCAGTTTCGTCATTTCCCGCATAATCTCGCCGTGATGTGGGCGTCCTTCGCCGCTCAGAAGCGGCAGCAGCGTGAAAACCCCGGAATAGGTCGCCGCCTTAAAGGAGAGCGGCGCCAGCGCGTGATTTCCCCAGCCAAGGCAGCTCACGACATGGCCGAACCGGCTGACGGCCCGGAACGCAGTATCGAGCCCCTGGCCGCCGACCGTATCGTAGATCAGATCGAAACCCTTGCCACCGGTATATCTGGCGACATAGGTTTCCACCGTCTCTGCGGCACGATCGATCGGCGTTGCACCAAGACCGGCGAGATAGTCCACTTTCGAAGCGCCATCGACGACATAGACCTCCGCCCCGACGGCCTTGGCGATCTGCGCGACGATATGACCGACACCGCCACCGCCGAGCACGAGCACCTTGTGATCGGCTCTCACGCCGGCGCGGTCGACGAGCCCTTCCCAGGCGGTAATTGCGATCAGCGGCAATGCTGCGGCCTCGCGCATAGAAAGGTTCTGCGGCTTCGGAGCCAACAGTGCGGCGTCGACGGCTGCGAATTCGGCAAGCGATCCCTGAACGCCGCCAACGCCACCGGTCATGCCATAGACCGCGTCGCCCCGACGAAAACCGCCGACGCCAGGTCCGATCTCTTCCACGATGCCGGCCATATCGATGCCAAGCACGGCCGGAAGCGGGTGGCGCGCATGGGCGGCATTGCCGGCTCTGATCTTGAGGTCGAGCGGATTGACACCGCTCGCCAAGATACGCACCAGGACCTGGCCTTCACCCGGCACAGGCTTTGAAACATCGGCGATCCGCAATGGCGAATTCGGCGATTCCGCCAACATCACTTTCATCGTTGATTGTCTCGACATGCAACTCTCCTTCGTTCGCAGTGCAGCGTCTGCGGTGGCAACGGGCTTTTCCGGAAGAAAGATCGCTCATTGAAACGCGAATGAAAATAGAAGAAAAGGACTGAAGGCCATGCATTTTTGTTTGATGGATGCGAGCGATGGAATGGAGCGACCTGAAGATTTTTCTGGCGATCGCGCGGTTCGGAACGCTGGGTGCAGCAGCCCGCAGCCTCGGTCTGACGCAGCCGACGATGGGCCGTCGGTTGCGTTCCCTGGAAGCGTCTGTTGGGCAGACGTTATTTCAGCGCACGACTGAGGGCTTCGTGCTGACCGAGGAAGGCGCGGCCGTTCTTGCCGGTGCCGAACGCATCGAGGAGGAGACGCTTGCTATGGAGCGCATCCTTGCCGGTGGCAGCCGCCAGCTCGGTGGTTTTCTCAGGCTGTCCTCGTCCGACTGGTTCGGCGCGCATGTGCTTTCGCCGGTGCTGGCGGAGTTCTCGCAACTCCATCCCAAGGTGGTGGTCGAACTATTGACTGACAGCCGGCTCCTCAGCCTGCCGCGACGAGAAGCCGACCTCGTTTTTCGTATTCAGCCCTTTACTGAAGCGGAGATCATATCCCGCAAGCTTATCCATATTAAATACGGCCTTTACATCCGTCGCGGCGCGCCGCACCCGAGGGCATTTGACGGGGTGGGCGCCCGCCTCGTCACCATGGACCAAGCTTTCGGCGACATGCCGGATGCCGGCTGGCTGCAGCGCCTCTTGCCGCGGGCCGAAATTGCCATGCGCAGCAACAGCCGCGATGTTCAGGCGACGCTTTGTGCCAATGGAGCGGGGCTGGCCGTCCTGCCCCGGCCGCTCGGCGATTCCCTTGCTGCTATTGAATTGGTGGATCTTGGCGAGGCGCCGCCCGGCCGCGACACCTGGGTCGGCTATCACCGCGACATGAAACGCCTGGCGCGGCTGCGCGCCCTGCTGGATCTCGTCATCGAGAGATTGGCGCACTGAACCGGCGGGGAGTATGATCTGAAATATGTGAGGGGCCTTTTGAGGCGACATCGCGTCATTTAGTTAGGTGTGCAGTCATCGCTCCCAGTAGGGGACAGGTCCGTAAAGCTCGGCGAGATAGTCGATGAACAGCCTGACCTTGGCCGGCAGGAATTGCCGGCTGGGATAGACGGCCGACAGCGCCACATTGTGCGAGCCCTCATAGGCGGGCAGCACCTGCACCAGCTTGCCGGCCTTGAGTTCCTCGCCGATATCCCAGGTCGAGCGCAGCGCGATCCCGAGGCCTGAGATGACCGCCTCGCGGATTACCTCGCTGGAGTTGGTGACCAGCATGCCTTCAGGCCGCAGGCTGATCATTCCGTCCGGCCCGTTCAGCCGCCAGGTGTCGCCATTGTGCGCCGGCAGGCAGCGATGATGTTTCAAATCGTCGATATCTCCAGGCTCGCCGTGTTCCGCGAGATAATCCGGTGAGGCGCAGAGCAGCCGGCGCACCGGCGCCAGCCGCCGGGCGACGAGGCTGGAATCGGTGAGTTCGGCAATGCGGATCGCCAGATCGAAACCGCCGCCGACGATGTCGCTGAATTCATCGGTCAGCACCAGATTGATCGCCAGCTCCGGATGCGCCTCCATGAAGGCCTTCAGATGCGGCGCGATGTGCATGCGCCCGAAGGAGGTCGGCGCCGAGATCTTCAGCGTGCCGTGCATCTGCGTTGAGCGGCCGGAAATATAGAATTCCGCCTCTTCCAGCCCGGCCAGAATGCCAAGCACGCGGTCGTAGAAGCCCTGTCCGGCTTCCGTCAGTGAGATCTGCCGCGTCGTGCGCTGCAAAAGGCGGGTGCCGAGCCGGTCCTCCAGCCGCTTGATCCGCTTGGAGACGACGGCCGGGGAAAAGCCGAGTGCCCGCCCGGCAAGCGACATGCTGCCCGTCGAAACGACCTTGGCAAAGATTTCGAGATCGCCCAGATTGGTCATGCGGTTTTCGATTTTTTCCCCTTTTGGCATAAGTGCTTAGCATTTGCGCCGCTTTCGGGAAAGTGCTAAGCCGATTTATCGGCGGCAGGAGGTTTGCGGCCGTCATTCCCGTCGTCACGATGTCAGAGGCCTGAGAGCGCCATGTCCGACGCCATCCCGTTTCTCAAACCCCGCGCCGATGTTCTCGCCCGCCGAGCCCAGATCGTCGCGGATCTTACCGATCTTCTGCCTCCCGAATGCCTGGTGCATGAGGCGCGGGAGCTGGTTCCCTTCGAGACCGACGCTTTCGTGTCCTATCGCCGCCTGCCGCTCGCCGTCGCCCTGCCGCGCAGCACGGCTGAGGTTTCGGCGGTCATGCGTTATTGCCACCGCTACGGCATTCCCGTCGTGCCGCGCGGCGCCGGCACCTCGCTGTCGGGTGGCGCCATTCCGCAGGAAGATGCCGTCGTGCTCGGCCTGTCGAAGATGAACCGCATCCTCGAGATCGACCTGCCGAACCGGGTCGCCGTGGTGCAGGCCGGTGTCACCAATCTCAATATCTCCGAATCCGTCTCAGCGGACGGCTTTTTCTACGCACCCGATCCGAGTTCGCAGCTCGCCTGCACCATCGGCGGCAATGTCGGCATGAATTCCGGCGGAGCCCACTGCCTGAAATATGGCGTCACCACCAACAATCTGCTCGGCGTTAGAATGGTGCTGGTCGACGGCACCGTGATCGAACTTGGCGGCAAGGCGCTGGATGCGGCGGGTTACGACCTGCTCGGCCTGGTCTGCGGCCATGAAGGCCAGCTCGGCATCGTCACCGAGGCGACCGTGCGGCTGATCGCCAAGCCGGAAGGCGCACGCCCCGTGCTCTTCGGCTTCGAAGCTTCGGAAGAGGCCGGCGCCTGTGTTGCCGATGTCATCGCCGCCGGCATCATCCCCGTCGCGATCGAATTCATGGACAAGCCGGCAATCGAGATCTGCGAAGCCTTTGCCCATGCCGGTTATCCCCTCGATGTCGGCGCGCTGCTGATCGTCGAGGTCGAAGGCTCGGAAGCGGAAATGGACGCCTCGCTGAAGGACATTGTCGAAATCGCCCGCCGGCATGGCGTCAAGACGGTACGCGAATGCCAGTCGGCCACCGAAGCAGCGCTGATCTGGAAGGGCCGCAAATCCGCCTTCGGCGCCACCGGCCGCATCGCCGACTATATCTGCATGGACGGCACCGTGCCGCTCAGCCAGCTGTCGCATGTGCTGAAAAGAACTGCCGAGATCATCGACCATTACGGGTTGCGTGTCGCCAACGTCTTCCATGCCGGCGACGGCAACATGCATCCGCTGATCCTGTTCAACGCCAACGATCCCGAGGATGCCGCCCGCGCCGAGGCTGCCGGCAACGATATCCTCAAGCTCTGTGTCGACGCCGGCGGCTGCCTCACCGGCGAACATGGCGTCGGCATCGAGAAACGCGACCTGATGCGCCACCAATATTCCGAGACCGATCTCGCCCAGCAGATGGCGGCGCGCGCTGCCTTCGATCCCGGCTGGCTGCTCAATCCGTCCAAGGTCTTCCCGCTCGAGGGGCGCCCCGCCGCATGATCGATCTGACGCCGACGAGCGAGGAAGAGGCGGCGGCGATCGTCCACGCCCATGCCGAAAGCGGCCGGCCGCTCGCCGTCTGCGGCGGCGATAGCCGCGCAGGCTTCGGCAATGCCGTTGCATCAGAAGACCGACTGCGATCGACCGGGCTTGCCGGCATCGTTGCCTACAATCCCGGCGAAATGGTCATGACCGTGCGATCGGGCACGCCGCTCGCCGAGGTCGAGGCAGCACTTTCCGACAGCGGCCAGATGCTCGCTTTCGAGCCGATGGATCATCGTCCTGTCATGGGTACATCGGGCGAGCCGACCGTCGGCGGCGTCTTTGCCGCCAATGTCTCCGGCCCGCGCCGGCTCATTGCCGGGGCTGCCCGCGACAGCCTGCTCGGTGTGCGCTTCGTCAACGGCAAGGGCGAGATCATCAAGGCCGGCGGCCGGGTGATGAAGAATGTCACGGGCCTCGATCTCGTCAAGCTGATCGCCGGCTCGCATGGCACGCTGGGCTTCCTCACCGAAGTCACCTTCCGGGTGCCGCCGCGTCCGAAGACCGAGCGCACCGTGGTTCTGTCGGGCCTCAACGACGCCGAGGCGGCAAACGCCATGGCGGCGGCGATGGCGCTGCCGGTCGAAGTCTCCGGCGCCGCCCATCTGCCCCTGACGGTGACGTGGAAATTCCTTGCCGGCAAATTGCCCGAGGGCGAAGCGACGGTGTTGCGCATCGAAGGCCTGGCCGGCTCGGTCGACGTACGCTTGGAAAAACTTGCGACAGCAATGTCCGCCTTCGCGACGGTGACGCGGCTGGATGAGCCGGAAAGCTGCCGGCTCTGGCAGGAAATCCGCGAGGTGCTGCCCTATGCCGACGGCACGGCGCGGCCGGTCTGGCGTGTCTCGGTCGCCCCCGGCACCGGCCATCAGCTGGTCGCAGCCCTTCGCCTCGAAGCCGGCGTCGACGCTTTTTATGATTGGCAGGGCGGTCTCGTCTGGTTGCGCATGGAGGCCGGCCCCGAAGGCGAGCTGGTCCGCCGCTACATCAAGGCGCTCGGCGGCGGCCATGCGACGCTGATCCGCGCGTCCGAGCAGGCGAGGGCGGCAACCGCGGCGTTTCATCCCGAGCCCGAGGCGGTGGCGATGCTGTCGCGGCGGGTGAAGGAGAAGTTCGATCCGGCGGGGATTTTCAATCCGGGGAAGATGGGGTGAGAAGATGAGTCTGCGTCTGGGTTACCCCCCTCTGTCCTGCCGGACATCTCCCCCACAAGGGGGGAGATCGGCAAGAGGTTGGACCATGGCTCCCTCGCCGTTCTATCGGAGTTGCAGTAGCCCAGTTGTTTGGGGAAGCCATCACCCCGATCCGATCTCCCCCCATGTGGGGGAGATGTCCGGCAGGACAGAGGGGGGTGCCCTAGGCACAACGCCCGCGAAGCGGAGGCCCCGCTAGATGCAAACCAACTTCACCCCCGCCCAACTCGCCGATCCCGATGTCGCCGAATCTGAACAGATTCTGCGCAAATGTGTCCATTGCGGTTTCTGCACCGCCACCTGCCCCACCTATGTGACGCTCGGCAATGAGCTCGACAGTCCGCGCGGCCGTATCTACCTGATCAAGGACATGCTGGAAAACGGCCGGCCGGCCGATGCCGAGGTCGTCACTCATATCGACCGCTGTCTCTCCTGCCTTGCCTGTGTCACCACCTGTCCCTCCGGCGTCGATTACATGCATCTGGTCGATCACGCCCGCGCCCATATCGAAAAGACCTACAGGCGCCCGTTGATGAACCGGCTGACGCGGGCGATCCTTGCCGCCGTGCTGCCCTATCCCGGCCGCTTCCGCCTGGCGCTCAACCTCGCCCGCCTCGGCCGGCCCTTCGCCGGGCTGATGCGCGGGGCCGCGCTGAAACCCTTCGCCGCCATGCTGGCGCTTGCGCCGCGCCGCATCCTCGCCGCTTCAGATTTCGCAAAACCCGGCCGCTATCTGCCCGAAACCGAACGGCGCGGCCGGGTGGCGATGCTTTCCGGCTGCGCCCAGCCGGTGCTCGATCCCGGTATCAACGCGGCGGCGATCCGGTTGCTGACGCGGCTCGGCGTCGAGGTCGTGCTGCCGGAGGGCGAGGTCTGCTGCGGTTCGCTGGTTCATCACATGGGCCGTACCGAACAGGCGCTCGCCAGTGCGCGGACCAATGTCGATCTCTGGACGCGCGAAATCGACGGGCAGGGGCTCGACGCGATCATCATCACCGCCTCGGGCTGCGGCACGACGATCAAGGATTACGGCCATATGCTGCGCCTCGATCCCGCCTATGCCGCAAAGGCGGCGAGGGTCTCGGGCCTCGCCAAAGACATCACCGAATATCTGGCAACCCTCGAGCTGCCGGCGCATACGCCGAAGGGCATCACCGTTGCCTATCACTCCGCCTGTTCCATGCAGCACGGCCAGCGCATCACGCTGACGCCGAAGCAATTGCTGAAAGCGGCGGGTTTCACCGTGCGCGATCCCGCCGAAGGCCATCTCTGCTGCGGTTCGGCCGGCACCTACAATATCATGCAGCCGGAGATCTCGGCCGCGCTGAAGGCACGCAAGGTCAAGAACATCGAAGCCACCAAGGCCGATATCATCGCCACCGGCAATATCGGCTGCATCACCCAGATCGCCACCGGCACCGGCATGCCGATCCTGCATACGATCGAGCTGCTCGATTGGGCCTATGGCGGCGCTGTGCCGGAAAAATTAACAGGTTTGTCGTTAGGTTGACGTGAAAGGCCTGTCGGGCCGGTCTCGGGAGTTTAGACGATGTGGCGGGGAATGATCGTATTTGCGGGACTGCTCGGTGCGGCGGGCGCCGCCCATGCCGACAGCCGTTTTTTCTGTTCCGCCGATGACAAGGAAGCGCGCTTCACGCTCGAGAGCGGTTTCGAAAGCGGAGCCGGCCACAAGCTCAACCATTTCCGCGGCGCGCTCGTTGTCAAGGATCCGGCCCAATCGACCGTGTTCGGAAAGCGTGTTTTCGAATCGCAGCATCTGACCAACCATTGGTCGCGCGATGGCGACCTGCTGATGGAGGTCTTCGATGGCGGCGAAGATGACACCGGCGGAGCCACGCTGGATCTGGTCGTGGTTGCCGGCGAACGCGGCAAGCCGGCGGCAAATTTCAGCGGCACCTATTCCCTGACGATCGCAGGCGGAGAAAAACCCTATGCCGTCGAAGGCAAGGTCAGCTGCGGCACGAAATAAGCAATGTCAGGAAAAGTGCGAAGCGGTTTTCCGTCCGGAATTGCGCTTAGCAAAAAAATAGAGCGGCCCCAAAAGCTGGACCGCTCTACTGATTCATTACCAGTGGAACGAAACGCCGACATTGACGGCATTGGTGAAGATGTTGGTCTTCAGGTCCACGCCGCTGTCGATCGGAACGTCGACGCGCGAATAGGTGCCCTTGTATTCGACGAACGTCGACCAGCGATCGGTCACCTTGAAGTCGACGCCGGCCTGGGCCTGCAGCGTCACGCCGCCGAATTCATAAGCCCAGGTCTTGCCTTCGGGACGAATCACTTCGACATGCGGAATGTTCACGCCGACACCGGCGCCGAGATAAGGCGTCCAACGGCGGCTCGGATCCTGGAAGCGATAGAGCCCGTTGACCGTCAAGAGGTTCAGGCCGTCGGTGAATTCGAAATGCGACCAGCCGGTCTTGGCGAGCGTATCGTCGTCGGCATAGACCTTGTCATGGGTATAATCGAGCGAAATACCCCAGTTCGGCTTGTTGAAATTCTCGAGCCACCAGGTGACGCGGCCGCCGTAGTAAGGCGGGCTGCCGAAGGACTTGCCTTCCCAGCCGGCGGTGAAATGCGTGCCGTCGGAGAGATCGACGCCGCTGTGCGGCGCCGTCTGATAGCCGCCGTAGATGGAGAATTGCAGGTCTTCCGCCGAGACGGAGGCTGCCGAACAGATCGTGAAAAACGCAATGCCCGCAAGCAGGGAAGCTGAGGAACGCAGCGCAGATGTCATTGAAATAGCCCCGATATTGCAAATGAGTCGACCTTGCGGCAGCTGTGCCAGCTTTCCGCCGCAATGTCTAAGAGAAATGAAAGGGGCCACGAAAAGCGCCTTTCATTTTTTTCTAAAGTGTTGCTCAGCCGCCGAAAAGCGTGCGCAGCACGTCGATGCCGCGATCCTCGAACGCGACCTTGCCCTGCTTGTTGCCGGGGCCGATGACGATCACCTTGGTGCCGACAGGCGCGCGATCGTAAAGATGCGTCACGTCTTCGTTCATCATCCGGATGCAGCCGGAGGACATGTTGAGGCCGATCGTCCAGGGCTGGTTGGTGCCGTGGATGCGGAAGATGGTGTCGCGGCCGCCCTGGTAGAGATACATGGCGCGCGCACCGAGCGGATTGTCCTCGCCGCCTTCCTGGAAAGCGGGAATGATGTGTCCCTTGGCGGCTTCGCGGCGGCGCATCTCGGCCGGCGGCGTCCATGCCGGCCATTCCGCCTTGCGGCCGATCTTGACGACGCCCGACCAGCCGAAGCCGTCGCGGCCGACGCCGATGCCGTAGCGGGTGGCGCGGTTGTTGCCCTCGATGAGGTAGAGATACTTGTTGTTGGTATCGATAATGACGGTGCCGGCTGCTTCCGTCGTCACCAGCCGCACTTTCTTGCGCTTGAATTCCGGCTTCACATATTTTGGCATCTGCGCCACACGCACGACTTGCGCCGGACGCTGTGTGTTGTCGGAGCCGGCAGGCGCGGCAAAGGCGGATGCAGACATCAAGGACAGGACAAGTCCGGCCGCGGCCAGACCTGGCATCAATTTGATCATGATCGATTCCCCTCAAGCAAATCTGCCTGAAGCTACATGAACTTCTGCCCGATTCAAGATCGGCCCGGCCGGATAAAGCAATTTCGGGGAGGGAAGCCGCCTGTTCTTGCGGCTTCCAAGATAATTTATGTGTCGTTACATGACGACGACGCGGGTTCCGACGCGGACGCGGTCATAGAGGTCGACGACATCTTCATTGCGCAAGCGAATGCAACCGGAGGAGACGGCGCTGCCGATCGACCAGGGCGCGTTGGTGCCGTGGATGCGGTAAAGCGTCGAGCCGAGATACATGGCGCGTGCGCCGAGCGGGTTTTCCGCGCCGCCGTCCATGCGCGCCGGCAGGTAGTGGCCCTTGGCGGCTTCGCGGCTGATCATTTCCGAAGGCGGCGTCCAGTCCGGCCATTCCTGTTTGCGGGTGATCTTGTGGGCGCCGGCCCATTCGAAGCCGGGCTTGCCGACGCCGACGCCGTAGCGCCGCGCCTTTCCGCCGTCCATCACCAGATAGAGGAAGCGGTTGTTGGTATCGATGACGATCGTGCCGGGTTTTTCCTCAGTGTCGTAATCGACCATCTGCGGCAGGAATTGCGGCTCGATCGGATGACGGATCGCAGGGATGCCCGGGTTGATCGCCGAAACGGTCTGCGGTGCGACTTGCGGCGCCTGGCGGATGACGCGGCGCTGGAAAAGGCCGCGCTGCTGCAACTGGACGACCGGCCGCTGATAGACGACGGGGCGAACCGTGCCGCCGCCGAGCTGGTTGATCCAGGGCGCCGTCAGATCGGGGCTGAGCACGACGGGCGGACGGGTGGCGTAGCGGTCGTCTGCAAGGGCGGCCGTGGAGCATATGCCGAACAGGGCTGCGGCAAGAACAAGCTGTTTCATCATCGGACGGACTCTCTACAAATGGCCGAAAATGCGCTGGCGGAGACATCCGCCCAGGCGGAGATATCCCGCCCGGGAAAGACGCTGCCATCCAATCCGCCAGCGAATGGTAAAGATCGAATCATGAAAACCCGACCGGCTGGATAAACTTTTCGTCAGGGTTACCGTTCGGTTTGGAAAGACGGTTTGCAAATGGTAAAGCCGGAATCATGACCGGAAAACCAAGCGGACCGGCAAACAGACGGGCCCGGGAATGAAGCGGACATGAGCGAGACAGGCATCATCATCGGCGAGGATGGCAGGAGCCGCTGCCACTGGCACGCCAATCTGCCGGATTATCTCCGCTATCATGACGAGGAATGGGGCCGCCCTGTCACCAATGATATCCGCCTCTTCGAGAAGATCTGCCTCGAAGGCTTCCAATCCGGCCTTTCCTGGCTGACCATCCTGCGCAAGCGCGAGAATTTCCGCGCCGCCTTTTCCGGCTTCGATTTCGAAAAGGTCGCCCTGTTCGGCGACGAGGACGTCACCCGCTGCCTTGCCGATGCCGGCATCATCCGCCATCGCGGCAAGATCGTCTCGACCATCAACAATGCCAGGCGCGCTATCGCGCTGAGAGACGAATTCGGTTCGCTCGCCCATTATTTCTGGCGCTTCGAACCCGGTCACAACGAGCGGCCCGGAGTGGTCGACCGCGAGCATATCGTCGCCAATCCGACGACGCCGACATCGGTGATCATTTCGAAGGATCTGAAGAAACGCGGCTGGACCTTTGTCGGCCCGACCACAGTTTATGCTTTCATGCAGGCGATGGGCCTCGTCAACGATCATCTGGAGGGCTGCTTCTGCCGGCCCGAGGTCGACGCGATGCGCGCCGTTTTGGTCCGACCATGAAAGAAGATGCATCCGTGAGAACATTGATCGCCGCCGCTGCCCTCCTTCTCCTGACGGTCCCCGCTCTGGCGCAGACGCCGCAGCTCGATCCCGGTGAAAAGCTGGAGAAGCTGCAATTCCCGGCCGTCACCATGCAGTTGAAGGGCTGGACGAAGTTCGGAAACGGCCATGTCTACACGCTGCCGGTGCGCGCCGGCCAGCACATCAAGATCGACTTTGCCACCAAGAGCAAATTCGCCTTCCTGGCGATCTTCGACCTGTCGAAACCGGATGACGAGGCCTTCTTCGGCACCGACGAGGACGGCATGAGCTTCGAGACGACGGTCAAGGAAAACACCACCTGGCTGCTGCGCCCGTATTATTCCAAGGTGTCGCCGCGCCGCGGCCTCGGCGCTCCCTTCAGCATCCTGATCGAGCCTTTGGCGGCCGCCCCGAAACAGCCGCAGCCGCCGGCCGAGCCGGAACGCCCGTCGCTCTTTCCCAAGGCGCCTGCCAAACAGCAATAAGGCGGGCGTCCTGCCTCAAGCCAGCCGGTCGATCAGGTCGCGCAATTCGCCGAGATGGCCGATCTTGCGGAAGCGCGGCGCCTCCGTCGGTTCGTCCACATGTTCCAGCACCCAGGTAAGTTCGTGCGGCACGAAGACGCCGTAGCTGCCGGCGGCGATCGCCGGCACGATGTCCGATTTCAGCGAATTGCCGACCATCATCGCCCGTTCCGGCCCATCGCCGACCTTGGCGAAGATGCGGCGATAGGTGACGGCGGTCTTGTCGGAGACGATTTCGACGGCGTCGAAGAAGTCGCCGAGCCCGGATTGGGCTAGCTTGCGCTCCTGGTCGAACAGATCGCCCTTGGTGATCATCACCAGCAGATATTTGCCGGAAAGCGCTTCCAGCGTGTCGCGCACATGCGGCATGGTCTCGACGGGATGGGAAAGCAGATCGCGGCCGGTATCGAGGATCTTGGCGATCACGCCGGCGGGAACTTTGCCCTCGGTGATCTCAATCGCCGTCTCGATCATTGACAGCGTAAAACCCTTGATGCCGAAGCCGTAATGGCGAAGGTTGCGCTTCTCGGCTTCCAGCAGCCGCTCGGAAATCTTCGGTCCTTCGGCGAAATCGGCAAGAAGCCCGGTGAAATGCGCTTCCGTCAGCCGGTAATATTGTTCGTTCTGCCAGAGGGTGTCGTCGGCATCGAAGCCGATCGTGGTCAGTGGTCGCGTCGTCATATGCGTACCTTTGAGCATGATGCCGAAAAGTGTGAGCGGTTTTCGAACAACATCATGTTCTAACTCTAAAATTGAGAACAGGATTCAGATTTTAGACCGACCCGGCCGAAAATCATCCTGTTCTTGAAATATCGCCGGCAATCTATCGCTCGCCTGTGTCGAGACAAGGGCTGTGTCGAGACATGGGCTGTTGAGACAAGGGCGCGGCGTTGAAAAGCCTCGCCGCCGCACTACATGAAAATCGCCTCACCTTGCAGCCAGCCACGGCTGTGCCTGTCACGCGCGCAGGCCAATAATCAAAAAATGAAGTTCTTAGGTTCGCAAGCCCCTCTTGCGGCAGACACAAAGGATTTTTTCGACCATGCGTTACAATCAACTCGGAAATACGGGACTTTTCGTCTCGGAAATCTGCCTGGGCACCATGACCTTCGGCGAAGCCAAACAGGGCACCATGTGGGGCGCCATCGCCGATGTCGACCAGAATGCCGCCGACCGGATCGTCGAGCGCTCGCTTGCCTCTGGCGTCAATTTCATCGACACGGCCGATGTCTACTCCGCCGGCGAGTCCGAAAGGCTGCTCGGCCAGGCCCTGAAGAACCTCGACGTGCCCCGCAAGGACGTCGTCATCGCCACCAAGGTCTATGGCGTCATGGGCGACAAGCCGAACGACCGCGGCGCCTCGCGCGGCCATATCATGGATTCGGTCGAGGCGAGCCTGAAGCGTCTGCAGACCGATCATATCGACCTCTATCAGATCCACGCGACCGACACGGTGACGCCGATCGAGGAGACGCTGCGCGCCTTCGACGATCTCGTGTCCCGCGGCCTCGTGCGTTATATCGGCGTCTCCAACTGGCAGGCCTGGCGCATTTCCAAGGCGCTCGGCCTCTCCGAACGCCGCGGCTTTGCCCGCTTCGAGACGGTGCAGGCCTATTATTCGATCGCCGGCCGCGATCTGGAGCGCGACATCGTGCCGATGATGCAGGAGGAGAAGCTCGGCCTGATGGTCTGGTCGCCGCTCGCCGGCGGTTTGCTCTCCGGAAAATACGGTCCCGGCGCGCCCGGCAACGGCGAGGGCCGCCGCGCCAGTTTCGACTTCCCGCCCGTCGACAAGGACAAGGCCTGGGCCTGCGTCGCCGTCATGCGCGAGGTCGCCGAAAAGCACGGCGTCAGCGTCGCCACCGTGGCGCTCGCTTACATCCTCGCCAAGCCTTTCGTCACCACGGTGATCATCGGCGCCAAGCATGTCGACCAGCTCGACCAGAACCTGGCCGCCGTCAAGCTGAAGCTCGATGGGGACGATATGACGAAGCTCGACGAGGTCAGCGCCCTTGCCCCCGAATATCCGGGCTGGATGCTATCGCGACAGGGCGCCGGCCGCCGGCCGGTCGATTTCGAGCCGAAGGGCTGAGATCGCTGAGAGCAGCCCCTCATCCGCCTGCCGGCACCTCCCCGCGCGCGGGGCGAAGGGACGACGCCGCGACCTCTCGGTCTCTCGCCAATGTCTCGCGTGGCACGTCCCCTCTCCCCGTTTTACGGGGAGAGGGTTAGGGTGAGGGGCATCTTGGCGGGTCGAACCGGACAGCCGGAGCCTTGTGTCTGATATCCGCTGCACCGGTTAGGGATACTTACTTGCCGTGGGCCTTGAGCCAGGCGTTCATCTCGGCGATCTCGGCTTCCTGCGCCTTGATCACCCCTTCGGCGAGTTTGCGGATTTCGGCATCCTTGCCGTATTGGAGCTCGATCTTCGCCATGTCGATCGCGCCCTGATGATGCGGGATCATGCCGCGGACGAAATCCACATCGGGATTGCCGCTATACTCGATCGCCATATCCTTATGCATCTTGGCGTTCGCCTCGCTGAAGGCGTGGCTTGCCGCATCGTGACTGCCCATCGGCTTGCTCATGTCCATGGACATGTCTTCGGCAAGGGTGGGGACGGCGATGATGGCAAGCATGGCGGTAAGCAGGATGATTTTCAAAGACATGAGAGTTCCTTCCTCTGTCTGACAATAGGTCTTCCAGGCAGCAGCGCCACCTGATTGGCATGGATTGAAGTCAGGACAGTCGGGGAGGGGGTGCCTGCGGAGCAGGCCTTTTGTCATCCAGGGCGCGGGCAAGCGCAGGCGCAGGATAGCCGAGAACAGATTTTCCGCTATCCATGACCGTCACCGTCGGCGGCAGCAGAAGACAGGCGGCGCAAAGCGGCATATGCGCAGCGTCGCCGCCGGTGCAGGGCTCTTTCAAGGGAGCAGCATGGCTTGTTCCCTCGGGCATCTTCATGCCAGCCATCTCGTGGTGCACACTGCCATTTTCGACGGCGACCGGCGCATTCATCGACGCGCAGGCCGGACAGGCCGCCCATGCGGACATGGCGCTGTAGACTAGCCAACCGAGAACCATCGTGATGAGGGCGAGCGTGCGCATGGTGTTTCATATACGCGAATGCCGGCGGCAATCCAAGCCGTCGGTCACGGCCTCGTGTCTCACCAGGCGGCAATCACCTTGTGCTCGATCCGGTAATCCCGGCTCTCCTCGCCGAGCGGCGCCACCGGCCATATCCAGGCTGCTTTCGACGGCGGCGGCGGGACGCCGTGCAGCAGGTCGGCCTCTTCATGTGTCTTGCCGTTGCGGTCGATGACGGCATAGGCAATGTCGCTTACCAGGCAGTTGCGGCAGGAGAGCCCCGAAAGCCCGGCCAGATGCGCCGCAATCAGCCTTTCCACGGTATCTTCAGGCATACGGCCGGCCTCGGCCTCGCAGCGGCGTTTGACGCCGCGGCCGATCTGCGACAGCAGATTGGCCGAAACCACGAAATCGAGATAGGGCACCGAGCGCAGGAAACCGAGGGGTTCGGGCTCTTTGCCGGCGGCAAGATCGTCGTAGCCGGAGAGATCGCGCTCGATCAGCCTGACATTGCGATAGCCTTTGGCCCCAAGCCACAGGCGCACCGAGGCGAGATGAACGAGATCGACCAGAACGACCGTGTCGAACGCGCGTGCCAGTTCGTCGATCGGCACGTCGCGCAACAGGCCGGAACCGAGCACGACGGCGGTCCGCTTCTGCCGGAGATCGGCCATCGCCGCGCGTATCGCATTCCGGCTCATCGTCTCATGTTCGGCCCATTCGCCGGCACAGCGCCCGGCCCGTGACCAGAGATTGACGGAATAGCGGATGAACTTTCGATGCGGCTTGCCGGTCAGCGGCCATGTCGCGCCATAGAGAAACGCTTCAGCGATCATGATGCATTATCCCGCGTTTCGGATGGATACCCTGTTCAATCGATTCTGGCAGCCACTTCAAGACCCTTCGCCCTTGCCGCTCCCCGCCCAATCCGCTAGGAAACCGCCACTGTCACAGTCAGCGGAATTCCCGGAAATGAACGACAAGCAGAAGAAACCGCAAAAGCTCAAGGCCCGCCTGCCGCGCGGCTTCGTCGACCGGACGGCCGGCGATATCCGCGCCGTCAACGAGATGACGGCAAAGATCCGGGAAGTCTATGAGCATTATGGTTTCGACCCGCTCGAAACGCCGCAGTTCGAATATACCGACGCACTCGGCAAGTTCCTGCCCGACAGCGACCGGCCGAACGAGGGCGTCTTCTCGTTGCAGGACGACGACGAGCAATGGATGTCGCTGCGTTACGACCTGACGGCGCCGCTTGCCCGTCATGTCGCCGAGAATTTCAACGAGATCCAGCTTCCCTACCGCACCTATCGCGCCGGTTACGTCTTCCGCAACGAGAAGCCGGGCCCCGGCCGCTTCCGCCAGTTCATGCAGTTCGATGCCGATACCGTCGGTGCGCCGGGTGTTCAGGCCGATGCCGAAATGTGCATGATGATGGCCGATACGCTTGAGGCTCTCGGCATCAAGCGCGGCGACTATGTCGTCCGCGTCAACAACCGCAAGGTCCTGGACGGCGTGCTCGAGGCGATCGGCCTCGGCGGCGACGACAAGGCCGGCCAGCGGCTCAACGTGCTGCGCGCCATCGACAAGCTCGACAAGTTCGGCCCGGAGGGCGTGGCCCTGCTGCTCGGCCCCGGCCGCAAGGATGAATCCGGCGACTTCACCAAGGGCGCCGGCCTCGACCAGGCGCAGATCGACAAGGTGCTGTTCTTCGTCGGCATCAAGGACTATGCCGAAAGCGCTTCGCGCCTGGCCGAACTCGTTGCCGGAACCTCAAAGGGCGCCGAAGGCGTCGAGGAGCTGAACTTCATCGGTGCGCTGGTTGCGAGCGCCGGCTACGGCGCCGATCGCATCAAGATCGATCCCTCCATCGTCCGCGGCCTCGAATATTATACCGGCCCGGTCTATGAGGCCGAACTGAGCTTCGACGTCACCAATGAGAAGGGCGAAAAGGTCGTCTTCGGTTCGGTCGGCGGCGGCGGCCGTTATGATGGCCTGGTCTCCCGCTTCATGGGCCAGCCGGTGCCGGCCACTGGCTTTTCGATCGGCGTCTCCCGGCTGATGACGGCGCTGAAGAACCTCGGCAAGCTCGGCGCCAGCGACGTGATCGAGCCGGTGCTGGTGACCGTCATGGACGGCGATGTCGAGGCGATGGGCCGTTATCAGAAGATGACGCAGCAACTCCGCACCGCCGGCATCCGCGCCGAGATGTTCCAGGGCAACTGGAAGAAATTCGGCAACCAACTGAAATATGCCGACCGCCGCGGCTGCCCCGTCGCCATCATCCAGGGCGGCGATGAGCGCGCAACCGGCGTGGTGCAGATCAAAGATCTGATCGAGGGCAAGCGGCTCTCCGGCGAGATCGAGGACAATGCCAGCTGGCGCGAAGCCCGCGTGGCGCAGGAGACCGTGCCGGAAGCCGACCTCGTCGCCAAGGTGAGGGAGATCCTTGCCGCGCAGGCGGAGGATCGGAAGAGGGCGGGCGGCGATGTCTGAGGCATACCCCCCTCTGCCCTGCCGGGCATCTCCCCCACAAGGGGGGAGATCGGATAGGAGCGACCCCTTGCTCCAGTCAAACGGCGCAAATGGCCGAAATCATTTAACGCACGCCCAATATCGTGGGAGGCCCGCGCCTCTTGCCGATCTCCCCCCTTGTGGGGGAGATGCCCGGCAGGGCAGAGGGGGGTGCCTTCCGGCACGCCCTTCGCCTACCGTTTGGAGTGCGGCATGCCCCTGATCAACCTCCCCGAATTTGCCAGTGACCTGCTGGCCGAGTTCGACGCCCGCAAGGCCGAGCGCATCGACACGTCGGTGATCCAGCCGGCCGAACCCTTTCTCGATATCGCCGGCGAGGATCTGCGCCGCCGCATCTTCATGACGGAGAGTGAGACCGGCGCCAGCCTTTGCCTGCGTCCGGAATTCACCATCCCCGTCTGTCTGCGCCACATCGAGACGGCGACCGGCACGCCGAAGCGTTACGCCTATCTCGGCGAAGTCTTCCGCCAGCGCCGCGACGGCGCCAA
Source organism: Rhizobium acidisoli (assembly GCF_002531755.2). Taxonomy (NCBI): domain Bacteria; kingdom Pseudomonadati; phylum Pseudomonadota; class Alphaproteobacteria; order Hyphomicrobiales; family Rhizobiaceae; genus Rhizobium; species Rhizobium acidisoli. Next base: position 491,608 of record NZ_CP034998.1, read on the forward strand.
TGAATTCTATCAGGCCGGCATCGAGGATCTCGGTGATATCAACATACCGAGCGCCGACGCCCGCGCCATCGGCGATGCCACCGGCATTCTCGCCCGCCTGCTGCCAGGCCGGCGCCTGTCGGTGACGCTGGGCGACCAGGCAGTGTTCGAGGCGGTCGTCCAGGCGCTCGGCCTGCCGCTCGGCTGGCAGAAGCGGCTGATCCACGCCTTCGGCAACATGACGCAGCTCGAAGCGCTGCTGGCCGGTCTCGTCAGTCCGCAATTCGTCACCGGGCTGGACGATGATATCGCCAAGCTTGTCGCATCAGGCGACGAGCTGGCGCTGGTCTCCCATCTCGAGCAGGAAATGCAGGCGACGGGTTATTCGACCAATGCCGGCCGCTCGCCGCTGGAGATTGCCCGGCGGCTCAAGGAAAAGCTCATCCTCTCCGAAACGCGCCTCGACGATGCGGCCTTCCATGTGCTGGAAGAGTTTCTGTCGCTCGACGTGCCGCTCGTCAATGCGTCCGCAGCACTGGCCGGTTTTGCCGATGCTGCCGGCCTGAAACTCGGCAATGCGCTCTCCCGCTTCAACGGCCGGGTCGCCGCCCTTGCCGATGCCGGCGTCGATCTTTCCTGCCTCGATTACCGCGCCGCCTTCGGACGGCCGCTCGACTATTACACCGGCCTCGTCTTCGAGGTGACGGTGGAGGGTTCGGCCGCGGTTCTGGCCGGCGGCGGCCGTTTCGATAAACTCCTGACGTTCCTCGGTGCGACGGACCGCATTCCGGCCGTCGGCTTCTCCTTCTGGCTCGACCGCATCGAAACCGAAAGGGCAGCCGTATGACCATCACCATCGCGCTTCCCTCCAAGGGCCGGATGAAGGACGACGCTTCGGCGATCTTCGAACGGGCCGGCATGCCGATCACCGCTGTCGGCAACGACCGCTCCTATCGCGGCCGCGTCGAAGGCTGGGACGATGTCGAGGTCGCCTTCCTCTCTGCCTCCGAAATCTCCCGCGAACTCGGCAACGGCACCGTCGATTTCGGCGTCACCGGCGAGGATCTGATGCGGGAAGGTTTTTCCGAGGTGGATAAGCGCGTCGAATTCTGCGCCCGCCTCGGCTTCGGCCATGCCGATGTCGTCGTCGCCGTGCCGGAGATCTGGCTGGATGTCGAAACCATGGCCGATCTCGGCGATGTCGCTGCCGATTTCCGCGCCCGCCACTCCAGGCGCCTGGCCATCGCCACCAAATACTGGCGGCTGACCCAGCAGTTCTTTTCGAGCCAGCACGGCATCCAGCTCTATCGCATCGTCGAGAGCCTCGGCGCCACTGAGGGCGCTCCCGCCTCCGGCTCGGCCGATATCATCGTCGATATCACCTCTACCGGCTCGACGCTGCGCGCCAACCACCTGAAGGTGCTCCAGGACGGCGTCATCCTCCATTCGCAGGCCTGCCTGGTGCGCGCCCGCAAGGAGAGCCACGTCGATGCGCCGGTCGTGCAGGCGATTATCGACGCGGTGCGCGCCGCCCTCTGATCTAGCGATCATTGAATGCATAAGAAAACCCGCCGTCAATTCAATGACGGCGGGTTCTGCATGTCTGGGAGGATGTCTGTTGGATCAGGCAGCCGCGTAGGCGCCGCGGCGAGCGTCGATCGAATAGGCACCGGCACCGACGGTGGCGAGCAATATGTACGCGCCGGCCAGCGTGATGTTCTTCATGACCATGATCTGGTTGAGAATGTTCACGAGTTCCGTGCCGCTTGCGTAGGGCAGGTGGAAGGCAACGCCCGTGAAGACGCAGAAGGCCGCGAGCAGCCAGCCGGCAATGCGGACCTGGAAGCCTGTGAGAACGGCAAGGCCGGCCAGCAGTTCGAAAAGGCCTGCGACATAGGCCAACAGGGTTGCTGCCGGCAGGCCGGCACCGGCGATCATGCCCGCAGTACCGGCAGGATCGGTGAGCTTCATGAAGCCGGAAAGGATGAACATGAAGGAAAGAAGAATGCGGGCAATCAGGATGATGGCGTTCGACATGGATGCTGTCTCCGTTTGAAGGACTCTGGAGATCTGGGTGCCCCGGCACCGTGTGGACCTCGGATGCCTCCTATGTCGCCTTTTTCCTTCGTTATGGAAAGATAAACGAACGGGGACAGTTCGTTCAATAATGTGGAACGATCTCCTGCGGGCAGCCGCTTGCCTTTGCTGCGCCCGGCCTCTTATGGTCGGCGCCCAACAAGGAGAATCCGATGGCAGATCTGTCCGCATTTCCGATCACGAAGCGCTGGCCGGCGAAAAATTCCGACATCATCCAGCTCTATTCCCTGCAGACTCCCAATGGGGTGAAGGTATCGGTCGCCCTCGAAGAGCTCGGGCTTGCCTATGAGCCGCACTATATTTCCTTCGCCGCCAATGAGCAGAAGTCGCCCGAATTCGAATCCCTCAACCCGAACGGCCGCATTCCGGCGATCATCGATCCGAACGGGCCTGATGGTAAACCGATCGCCCTTTTCGAATCCGGCGCCATCCTGCTTTATCTCGCGGAAAAGACCGGCAAGCTTATCCCTGCGGATGCCGCCGGCCGCTACGAATGCATTCAGTGGGTGTTTTTCCAGATGGCCGGGATCGGCCCGATGTTCGACCAGTTCGGCCATTTCCACAAATTCGCCGCCGACAAGGTCGCCAACAATTCCTATCCGGTGGAGCGCTACCGGCAAGCGGCTGCTCGGCGTGCTCGAAGGCCGGCTGAAGGGTCGGCAGTGGATCATGGGCGATCAGTATACGATCGCCGACATCACCACTTTCACCTGGGTTCGCGGCGCTGATATCTTCTATGGCGGCCGCGAGGTTCTCGACTATGCGAAATTCCCCGCCGTCATGGATTGGCTGCAGCGCTGCATCGCCCGACCGGCCAGCGAGAAGGGGCTGAACATTCCGGTCAAGCCGGAATAGCTGATCGACAAGAGATCGCTGATGCCGGCCCCTCATCCGCCTGCCGGCACCTTCTCCCCGCTTGCGGGGCGAAGGGGACACGCGGCGACCTCTCTGTTCCCCGCACAGTTCTCGCAGGGCACGTCCCCTCTCCCCGTAAAACGGGGAGAGGGTTAGGGTGAGGGGCATCCTAAGCCTCTATAGCCGGCTTATGATCTGCCTTGCGCCTTCGAGCTTGAAGCGCGGAAAGATAAAGACGCCGACCATGCTGCCGCTGTATTTTTCCTCGAGCCCGTTCGACTCGCCCATGCAGAAGAGCGGCTGGCGCAAGCCGTTCGGCATGATGATCGTCGTCGAAAAACAGAAGGAGGAGCAGAGCGTCGCGGCCTGCTCGAAGAGCTCCAGGATGTGGCCGCGGTCTTTGCTGTCATAGCAGCGGATCAGGCTCAAGAGCCCGCAGTCTCGCGCGGAGAGGCCGTGCAGCATCGCGCTCCATTCGCCGAGGCGGAGCATGCCGCTCGACAAATCTCCGGTCCAGGCCTCGGAAATCGAAAACTGAGCCACCATCTCGTCATTTTGATTGTGATGTTCAAGCGAGCCGGGTGTCAAAGGTACGGCTGCATTGCCTTTGGCGATCTTAAACAAGGCGTTCCCCCGTTCGGATGCAGCTCCTCCGCCGCACGCTCGGTAAACACAAAAACAGGATCACGCAGCAGCGGGCATGATGCCCGTGCTTTTTACCGGCGATCGTTGCCCGGGCCAACGGGCCCGCGGAACGTCTCTCGCGCTCGTTTGTGGGCGCGCTTCAATTGCAGCGCGGATTTATAGGAGCTTTTGAACAAACGGCAACGGCTTTTTAAGGGGTGGTCGGATCGGCATTTTTCCTGGGATGCCGGTATCCTCAGCCTATCGAGCGGGGAAGCAGCGCCGACACATCAATTTTGTGCGTTTTGGATACCGTTCCACTGGATATGAAGTGAGAAATGGTGCCGTGACACTGCAATTCTGCGCCGAGATCGGCGGCCTGAAAAAGCGCGACAACGCAAGCTTTGCGCAAGCTTCCGGGGCGGGAGAGGACGACGCGCCATAAAATTGCGCGCAACGGACCGAATCGCTTAGGCGCCAAAGAAAAGGGCGACCCGAGGGCCGCCCTTCCTATTCCGGATGCCGGAATGGTGATCAGTGGAGGCTTTCGCCTATCACATCATGTCCATTCCGCCCATGCCGCCCATGCCGCCCGGCATGCCGCCGCCAGCCGATTCTTTCTTCGGCAGTTCGGCGATCATGGCTTCGGTGGTGATCAGCAGCGATGCAACAGAAGCAGCGTTCTGCAGTGCCGTGCGAACGACCTTGAGCGGGTCGACGATACCCATGGCGATCATGTCGCCGAATTCGGACGTCTGGGCGTTGTAGCCGTAGTTGTCTTCATTCTTGTCGAGGACCTTGCCGACAACGATCGAGGCTTCGTCGCCTGCGTTTTCAGCGATCTGACGAACGAGCGACTGCAGGGCGCGGCGAACGATGTTGATGCCGGCTTCCTGGTCGTCGTTTGCACCCTTGACGGTGATCTTCGTGGAGGAGCGCAGGAGAGCGATACCGCCGCCGGGGACGATGCCTTCCTGAACGGCAGCGCGCGTCGCGTTGAGGGCGTCGTCGATGCGGTCCTTCTTTTCCTTCACTTCGACTTCCGTCGAGCCGCCGACGCGGATGACGGCAACGCCGCCAGCGAGCTTGGCAAGACGTTCCTGCAGCTTCTCGCGGTCGTAGTCGGAGGTGGTTTCTTCGATCTGGGCCTTGATCTGGGCAACACGGCCTTCGATGTCGGACTTGGCGCCCGAACCGTCGACGATCGTGGTGTTTTCCTTGGAGATCGAAACCTTCTTGGCACGGCCGAGCATGTCGAGCGTGACGGATTCGAGCTTGATGCCGAGGTCTTCGGAGATCACGGTGCCGCCGGTCAGGATGGCAATGTCTTCGAGCATGGCCTTGCGGCGGTCGCCGAAGCCAGGCGCCTTGACGGCAGCGATCTTGAGGCCGCCGCGCAGCTTGTTGACGACGAGCGTCGCAAGAGCTTCGCCTTCAACGTCTTCAGCGATGATCAGGAGCGGCTTGCCGGTCTGGACGACAGCTTCGAGAACCGGAAGCATCGACTGCAGGTTCGAGAGCTTCTTCTCGTGAAGGAGAATGAAGACGTCTTCGAGGTCGGCAATCATCTTTTCCGGGTTGGTCACGAAGTAGGGGCTGAGGTAGCCGCGGTCGAACTGCATGCCTTCGACGACTTCGAGTTCGGTTTCGGCGGTCTTGGCTTCTTCAACCGTGATGACGCCTTCGTTGCCGACCTTCTGCATGGCTTCAGCAATGTCGAGACCGACCTGCTTGTCGCCGTTTGCCGAGATCGTGCCGACCTGTGCAACTTCTTCAGAGGTGGAGATCTTCTTGGCCTTGGCCTGGAGATCCTTCACGACGTCGGCCACAGCGAGGTCGATACCGCGCTTCAGGTCCATCGGGTTCATGCCGGCTGCAACGGCCTTGTTGCCTTCGCGAACGATCGCCTGGGCCAGAACGGTTGCAGTCGTGGTGCCGTCGCCGGCAATGTCGTTGGTCTTCGAAGCAACTTCGCGGACCATCTGGGCGCCCATGTTTTCGAACTTGTCTTCGAGTTCGATTTCCTTGGCGACGGAAACGCCGTCCTTGGTGATGCGCGGAGCGCCGAAGGACTTGTCGATGATGACGTTACGGCCCTTCGGGCCGAGCGTTACCTTGACTGCATCGGCGAGAATGTCGACGCCACGCAGCATCTTTTCGCGCGCGGTACGACCAAACTTGATTTCTTTAGATGCCATGATTGAAACTCCTCAATTCGAGTGTCCGGGTTCTGGACCCGTCGGCTACGTCGGAAAGGCCAGCGGCTGATCAGCCGATGATGCCCATAATGTCGGCTTCCTTCATGATCAGAAGGTCTTCGCCGTCGATCTTGACTTCGGTGCCGGACCACTTGCCGAACAGGATGCGGTCGCCAGCCTTGACGTCGAGTGCGACGACCTTGCCGGACTCGTCACGAGCGCCGGAACCGACGGCGACGATTTCGCCTTCCTGCGGCTTTTCCTTGGCGGTATCGGGAATGATGATGCCACCCTTGGTCTTGGCTTCGGACTCAACGCGGCGAACAACGACGCGGTCGTGAAGGGGGCGGAAGTTGGTGCTTGCCATTGTCTAATCCCTCGATCGAATGACATTCGCGGGCCGGAGCGGCCCACATGGATAGATGTTAGCACTCCCTTGCGGTGAGTGCTAGCGACGAGCATTTAGGGATGGCTCCGAAAGGAGTCAATGAGAGCAATCACGAATTTTTGTGCCGGAATTGTGAAGAGGCCGGAGAATTACGCAGATTGCCGCCGAAACCGGCACGCTGGGCGGACGACAAAGAAAATTCCTTGCCATCGCCTTGCGCCTTTGCAATGTCACCGGTGACTGAAGCAAATCGGGAAATCGGAATGGCCAGGCGGATAGAAAGCTTCTCGGAAATCACGGCTCACTATGACGTGGTGCTCTGCGATGTCTGGGGCGTCGTTCACAATGGCGTCGATCCGTTTCCGAAGGCAGCCGCTGCCCTTGAAGCGGCGCGCGCCGGCGGCGTCGCCGTCGTCCTCATCACCAATTCGCCGCGCCTTTCCTGGCAGGTGGTCGAACAGCTGCGCCAGATCGGCGTTCCCGACAGCGCCTATGACCGGATCGTCACCTCTGGCGACGTCACCCGCCGGCTGATTGCCGAAGGGCCGAAGACGGTCTTTCTGCTTGGCCCCGAGCGTGACAGCCCGTTGCTTGACGGTCTCGACGTCGAGCGCCGGCCGGCAGGCGAAGCGCAATCGCTCGTCTGCACCGGCTTCTTCGACGATGAGACCCAGAAGCCGGAGGATTACACCGACATGCTTCTGGAGTTCAAATCCCGCCAGGTGCCGATGATCTGCGCCAATCCCGACCTCGTCGTCGAGCGCGGCCATCGCATCATTCCCTGCGCCGGCGCCATGGCCGCCTATTACGAGCAGCTTGGCGGCAGCACCCGCATCGCCGGAAAACCGCACCGGCCGATCTATGAGGCGACGCTGGCGGCTGCCCGCGAGCTTCGCGGCGATTTCCCCGTCGAGCGCGTGCTGGCGATCGGCGACGGCATGCCGACCGATGTGCGCGGCGCCTTGAATTACGGCCTCGACCTTCTCTACATCAGCGGCGGTATCCACGCCCGGGAATACACCTTGAACGGCGAGACCGACGAGGCGATCCTCAACGCCTATCTCGATCGGGAAAACGCCGCGCCGAAGTGGTGGATGCCCCGCCTTGCATAGAGACTTGCATAAAGAGAAGCCAGCCGATGACCGTCTTCCACCGCAATGAAACCCGGGAACCCTTGCCCGCCCATCTCAAGGGCGGCGTCATTGCCATCGGCAATTTCGACGGCGTGCACCGCGGCCACCAGTCGGTGCTCAACCGCGCGCTCGAAATCTCCAAGGCGCGCGGCATCCCGGCTTTGGTGCTGACATTCGAACCGCATCCGCGCACCGTCTTCCGGCCCGAGACCCCGGTCTTCCGCCTGACGCCCGCGCCGCTGAAGGCGCGCATCCTGGAAACTTTGGGCTTCAACGCGGTGATCGAATATCCCTTCGACTACGAGTTCTCGCAGCGCTCGGCCGATGATTTCATTCATTCGATCCTCAAGGATTGGCTCGGCGCATCGGAAGTCGTCACCGGTTTCGATTTCCATTTCGGCCGCGGCCGCGAGGGCGGTCCCGCCTTCCTGATGAACGCCGGCCAGACCTATGGCTTCGGCGTCACCCTGATCGATGCCTTCCGCGATGAAAACGCCGATGTCGTCTCGTCGAGCCATATCCGCGCGCTGCTGAAAGAAGGCAGCGTCAGCGAAGTTGCCGGCATGCTGGGCTACCGCTATACGGTCGAGGCCGAGGTGATCGACGGCGAAAAGCTCGGACGGCAGCTCGGTTTTCCCACCGCCAACATGCGCCTGCCGCCGGAGGTCGAACTTGCCGCCGGCATCTACGCCGTCCGCTTCCGCCGCCAGGATGGCACGCTGCACGACGCCGTCGCCAGCTACGGCCGCCGCCCGACGGTGACGGAAAACGGCGCGCCGCTGCTCGAAACCTATCTTTTCGACTTCAGCGGCGACCTCTACGGCCAGCGCTGCGCCGTCTCCTTCTTCGGCTATCTGAGACCCGAACTGAAATTCGACGGCCTTGATCCGCTCGTCGCCCAGATCAAGCGCGACGAGGAGGAGGCGAGGGCGCTGCTGTCGGGCGTCCAGCCCCTGGGCGAACTCGACCGGAAGCTCTGCTTTTCCTGAGGCTGCGCTGGGTACGGGATTTTTCGATCGCAAACAAAATTTCGCTCGCGACGGGGGATCGCATAGCGCGAATTCTGCTCTTCCTTTTCCAGGCAAAAACGCCTATGAACCGGCGCTATGACGAAATTTCGGCTGGCGATGACGATGCGAATTATCGGCCCGGCCTTCCGCGCGCGCTAAGCGGCCGGGAGGTCCGGGTTTTTGGCGCTTGGATATGAGCGCTTCCGTCACCAGCTTTTTCACGCCGTTGCGCCCCTTCCTGGGCCGCCAGAAACGATTGTCCCGATATGACCGACACAGCCGAAAAGATCGACTATTCGAAGACCCTCTATTTGCCCGAAACCGATTTCCCGATGCGCGCCGGTCTGCCGCAGAAGGAGCCGGAGCTGGTCAAGCGCTGGCAGGAGATGGGTCTCTACAAGAAACTGCGCGCCTCGGCCGCCGGCCGCGAGAAGTTCGTCCTGCACGACGGCCCGCCCTATGCCAATGGCAACATCCATATCGGCCACGCGCTGAACAAGATCCTCAAGGACGTCATCAACCGCTCGTTCCAGATGCGCGGCTACGACGCCAACTACGTGCCCGGCTGGGATTGCCACGGCCTGCCGATCGAATGGAAGATCGAGGAGAAGTACCGCGAGAAGGGCAGGAACAAGGACGAGGTCCCGGTCAACGAATTCCGCCGGGAATGCCGTGAATTCGCCACCGGCTGGATCAAGACCCAGGCGGAAGAGTTCAAGCGTCTCGGCATCGAGGGCGACTTCGACAATCCCTACACGACGATGAACTTCCACGCGGAATCGCGCATCGCCGGCGAACTCCTGAAGATCGCCGCCAGCGGCCAGCTTTACCGCGGCTCCAAGCCGATCATGTGGTCGGTCGTCGAGCGCACGGCGCTGGCCGAGGCCGAGGTCGAGTACCAAGACTACGAGAGCGACACGATCTGGGTGAAATTCCCCGTTGTCGAAGGTCCGGCTGCGCTCAAGGATGCCTTCGTCGTCATCTGGACGACGACGCCCTGGACGATCCCCGGCAATCGCGCGGTCTCCTTTTCCGCGCGTGTCTCCTACGGTCTCTACGAGGTAACGGCTGCCGAGAACGATTTTGGTCCGCGTCCCGGCGAAAAGCTGATCTTTGCCGACAAGCTGGCCGAGGAATCCTTCGCCAAGTCAAAGCTGCAGTACAAGCGCCTCAGCGATGTCTCTGCGGCCGACTTCGCAGCGATGGCCTGTGCGCATCCCTTCAAGGGTCTGGACGGCGGCTATGAATTCGCCGTCCCATTGCTCGATGGCGACCATGTTACCGACGATGCCGGTACCGGTTTCGTGCACACGGCACCCAGCCACGGCCGCGAAGACTTCGATGCCTGGATGTCGGCCGTCCGCACGCTTGAGGCGCGTGGCATCGACTCCAAAATCCCGTTCCCGGTCGATGATGGCGGCTTCTACACATCGGACGCCCCCGGCTTCGAAGGCGCCCGCGTCATCGACGACAACGGCAAGAAGGGCGATGCCAACGACCGCGTCATCAAGGCATTGATCGAACGCAACGCACTCTTTGCCCGCGGCCGGCTGAAGCATCAGTATCCGCATTCCTGGCGCTCGAAGAAGCCGGTGATCTTTCGCAACACGCCGCAATGGTTCGTCTATATGGACAAGACCCTTGCCGACGGCACGACGCTGCGTTCGCGCGCGCTGGGGGCGATCGACGACACGCGTTTCGTGCCCGCCGCCGGCCAGAACCGCTTGCGCGCCATGATCGAGGGCCGCCCGGACTGGGTTCTTTCTCGTCAGAGAGCATGGGGCGTGCCGATCGCCGTCTTTGCCGACGATGAGGGCGAGGTCCTGGTCGATGAAGCCGTCAACGCCCGTATCCTCGAGGCCTTCGAACAGGAGGGCGCCGACGCCTGGTTTGCCGACGGCGCCAAGGAGCGCTTCCTCGGCAATGACCATGACCATTCCCGCTGGAAGCAGGTCATGGATATCCTCGACGTTTGGTTCGACTCCGGCTCGACGCACACCTTCACGCTGGAGGACCGCCCTGACCTGAAGTGGCCGGCCGACCTCTATCTAGAAGGGTCCGACCAGCATCGCGGCTGGTTCCATTCCTCGCTCTTGGAATCGGCTGCCACCCGCGGCCGCGCGCCTTATAACGCCGTCCTCACCCATGGTTTCACCATGGACGAGAAGGGCGAGAAGATGTCGAAGTCGAAGGGCAACGTCACCGCCCCGCAGGAAGTGATGAAGGATGCCGGCGCCGACATCCTGCGCCTCTGGGTGATGACCTCGGATTACGCCGACGATCTGCGCGTCGGCAAGACGATCATCCAGACCAATGTCGACGCCTATCGCAAGCTGCGCAACACCATCCGCTGGATGCTCGGCACGCTTGCCCATGACAAGGGCGAGGAGATCTTGCTTGCCGATCTGCCGGAGCTGGAGCAGCTGATGCTGCACCGGCTTGCGGAACTCGACGAGTTGGTGCGCGAAAACTACGATGCCTTCGACTTCAAGAAGATCGCCCGGGCGCTGATCGATTTCGCCAATGTCGAGCTTTCGGCCTTCTATTTCGATGTCCGCAAAGACGCGCTCTATTGCGACGCGCCGTCGAGCCTGCGCCGGCGCGCCAGCCTGCACGTCATCCGCCAGATCTTCGATTGCATGGTGACCTGGCTTGCCCCGATGCTGCCCTTCACCACCGAGGAGGCCTGGCTGTCGCGCAACCCGTCCGCCGTTTCCGTGCATCTGGAGCAGTTTGCCCCTGTTGCAAAGGAATGGCGCAACGATGCGCTGGCCGAGAAGTGGAAGAAGATCCGCGCCGTCCGCTCGGTTGTCACGGGCGCCCTGGAAATCGAGCGCAAGGACAAGCGCATCGGCTCTTCGCTGGAAGCCGCTCCCGTCGTCCACATCGCCGATCCGGAACTGATGAAGGCGCTGGAAGGCCAGGACTTCACCGAAGTCTGCATCACCTCGGCCATAGAGATTGCCGCCGGCGAAGGCCCGGCGGAGGCCTTCCGCCTTGCCGAGGTGCCTCTGGTCAGCGTCGTGCCGAAGCTTGCCGAGGGCGAAAAATGCGCCCGCTCCTGGCGCATCACCAGGGATGTGGGCTCCGATCCCGAATATCCCGATGTCTCGGCCCGTGACGCTGCCGCGCTTCGCGAGCTTGCCCGGCTCGCGTGAAGAATATTGCCGGGTGAATTGCGTTTTCGCGGTTCATCCGGTAAAAGCTGCCTGAAAATGGCCGGATTTTTGCGTCAGGGGGACGGTTGTCCGGTTGGGCAACGATTGCACCGGTGGCTGGAAGGGTTTTCATGTTCGCAACGCATTGGTTCCGTATGGGCGCCTGCCTGTCTGTTGTCATGGCGGGATGCTCCCTGGTCTCCAGCTGCGCCAGCAGCCCGACCTACGGCACCGACAAGACCGCCATGGAGCAATTGACCGACGATCTCGGTCAGTCCGTGTCGCTGACCGGGCCGGACCCGAAAAACAAGGGCGTCAAGTACACGCCGCGCCCGACGCTGGTGCTGCCAGCCCAGGCGCAGAGGGAAACCCTCGTCGCGCCGCAGGCGACGGTCGCCAACAAGGACAATCCGCAATGGATTGAATCGCCGGAGGAAACCCGCGCCCGCCTGGTCGGGGAAGCCGACGCCAACTCCGACAATCCGAATTACCGCTCGCCGCTGGCAAGCTCGGCCATTGAGGGCGGCCGGCGCACGACCGAAGCCCAGACCAAGGCCTATCGCGAAGCCCGCGCCCTGCAGAAGGGCTCCTATGTCGATCAGCGCCGCTATATTTCCGATCCGCCGCCCGGCTACCGCACCGTCGACGACCCGGCAAAGCTTGATGATGTCGGCGAGCCCGAACTTAAGAAACAGAAGAAGCGCAAGAAGGACGCGGCGGTCGCCAACAGCGGCAAGCAGTGGTGGAACTTCCTGCAATAGCGGCTTGTTTAGGCGCTTAGGCGCCGCCCCGGGAGATCGGCGAGGCCAGCCCCTCATCCGCCTGCCGGCACCTTCTCCCCGCTCGCGGGGCGAAGGGAGCAAGCCGCAGCCTCTCCGTTCCCCATCAACCTTTCGCAGGGCACGTCCCCTCGCCCCGTTTACGGGGGTCCGAAGGACGGGTCGAGACCAGTGGCTCGACCCGGTCGGGTTAGGGTGAGGGGCAGCCATCGGCGCAAACCGGCGGCAGTGGCGCGCGCCTGAGGCTACGGCGCCTCTCTCTTTTGCGAAAAGAATGTCCGCAATATCTCGGCCGATTGCACCTCGTTGAAGCCGGAATAGACTTCCGGAGCGTGATGGCAGGTCGGCTGCGCATAAAATCGCACGCCATTGTCGACGCCGCCGCCTTTCGGGTCCTCGGCGCCGTAATAGAGCCTGCGGATACGCGCAAATGAGATGGCTGCCGCGCACATGGTGCAAGGCTCGAGCGTCACATAGAGATCGGCACCGACCAGACGCTCCTGGCCGAGTGCTTCGCAGGCCAGCCGGATCGCGGCGATTTCGGCATGTGCGGTCACGTCATTAAGCTCGCGCGTGCGGTTTCCCGAGCGAGAAACCGCGATATCGTCGATGACGACGACGGCGCCGATCGGCACCTCGCCGCGTTCTCCGGCGGCGCGTGCCTCTTTGAGCGCCATCTCCATGAAACGATTTGTCTTCACGATCGCAAGAATTTCCACTTAACCGCAGATGCGTGACCTGATAGACAGGCCCAAAAGGCAGGCAAACAACAAATGACACCCAAAGACAAGCCAAAACGCCCGGGCGCAAAGCCCTTTTCACGCGACAGCGGGCCGAAGGCCGGCGCGAAGTCGGGCGGCACGAAGCCGGCAAAGGCTGCAATCGCGGCCGAGACCGAAGGCGAGGCCAAGGCCGAACGCATTTCCAAGGTGATGGCACGCGCCGGCGTCGCCTCCCGCCGCGACATCGAACGCATGATCATGGAAGGCCGCGTGACGCTGAACGGCGCGGTTCTCGATACCCCGGTCGTCAACGTCACGCTGGCCGATCGCATCGAGGTCGACGGCGTGCCGATCCGCGGCATCGAGCGCACCAGGCTGTGGCTCTATCATAAGCCGGCCGCGCTGGTGACCACCAATGCCGATCCCGAAGGCCGCGCGACCGTCTTCGACAACCTGCCGGAAGAACTGCCGCGGGTCATGTCGATCGGCCGCCTCGATATCAACACCGAAGGCCTGCTGCTGCTGACCAATGACGGCGGTCTTGCCCGCGCGCTCGAACTGCCGGCCACCGGCTGGTTGCGCCGCTACCGTGTCCGCGCCCATGGCGACATCGATCAGGACGCGCTCGACAAGCTGAAGGACGGCATCGCCGTCGACGGCGTGCTCTACGGTTCGATCGAGGCGACGCTCGACCGCACGCAGGGCTCGAACGTCTGGATCACCATGGGTCTTCGCGAAGGCAAGAACCGCGAAATCAAGAACGTGATGGGCGCGCTCGGCCTCGACGTCAACCGTCTGATCCGCATTTCTTATGGCCCGTTCCAGCTCGGCGACTTGCCGGAAGGCCATGTCATTGAGGTGCGCGGCCGCACGCTTCGCGACCAGCTTGGCCCGCGCCTGATCGAGGAAGCCAAGGCGAATTTCGATGCGCCGATCTACAATGCGCCGGCCGTCGCCGCCGAGGAAGAGGCCGAAGCCCCAGCGCCGGAAAGGCGCGAGCAGCGTCCGCGCCGCGACGAAGACAAGCGCGAACGGGCGCTGAGCCGCCTCGACACCAAGCGCGACGATCGCCGCGGTGGCGGGCGTCGAGATGACGACCGCCGCGATGGCGGGCGCTTCGACGACGACAAGCCGAAACGTCCCCAGCCGCTCGGCCAGCGCCGCAGCGCCAATGTCTGGATGGCGCCCGGCGCCCGGCCGCTCGGTGAAAAGGCAGCGGCGAAGGCCGCCAAGAATGAGCAGACCGCGCGCCGGCGCGGCGAGCAGGCGCCGGCAAAGGGCACCGGTTCCCACCATATCGAGGATCGCCCGCGCACGCAGATCAATCGCGTGCGCGAAGAGGACGGCGAATGGATCCGCTCGAGCGAGCAGCCCAGCCGCAAGGATGAGGGCGAAGGCCGCAAGCGCTCGTTCGGGGATCGGCCTGCCCGCGAAGACCGCGGTTTTGGCGACCGCCCGGCCCGCGGCGACCGCCGCCCCCGTGAAGGGGGTGACGAACGTCCGCGTAGCCGAAGCTCTGCCGGCGAAGGCCGGCCGGAGCGTCCGCGCGGCGATCGGCCTTTCGGTGATCGTCCCTCGCGTGGTGATCGTCCCTTCGGCGACAAGCCGCGCGGTGATCGCAAACCGCGTGGCGATGGGGATGAACGTCCTCGTGCCGCCAGAGCCTCCACCGGTGAGGCGCGTTCGGAGCGTCCGCGCGGTGACCGGCCTTTCGGGGATCGTCCTTCACGTGGCGACCGCCCCTTCGGCGACAAGCCGCGGGGTGAACGCAGGCCGCGCGAGGAGGGTGATGAGCGCCCGCGCGCAGCCAGAAGTTTTGCCGGCGAGGGCCGCTCCGAGCGTCCGCGTGGCGAAAAATCCTTCGGCGACAAGTCCCCAGGCGGCAGGCCTTCTGGCGATAAGCCGCGCGGCAAGGGCTTCGGTGCCAAGCCGGGCGGGCCGAAGAATTTTTCCGGTAAGCCGAAAGGCGCCAAGCCAAGCGGTGAAAGACCAGGCGGCGACAGGCCTGCGGGCGGGCCGTCCAGAAGTGGTGGAAAAGGAAAGGGAATGACGCGCGGTGCGGATCGTCGGCGGTGAATTTCGCGGACGGCCTCTCGCCGTGCCAAAATCCAACGAGATCCGGCCGACTGCCGACCGGACGCGCGAGAGCCTGTTCAATATATTGAGCCATGCTTATCCGGAATGCGTCGATGGCACCCGGATCCTCGACCTTTTTGCCGGAACCGGCGCGGTCGGCCTCGAAGCCGTTTCACGCGGCTGTCGCCACGCGCTCTTCGTCGAAAACAGCGTCGAGGGCAGGGCGCTGCTCTGGGAAAACATCGATGCGCTCGGCCTCCACGGCCGCACGCGCATCCTGCGCCGCGATGCGACCGATCTCGGCAGCGTCGGCAATCTCGAAGCCTTCGACGTGCTGTTTGCCGATCCGCCTTATGGCAAGGGCCTCGGCGAAAAGGCGATGGCGGCGGCGGCCGGGGGCGGCTGGCTCAGGCCCGGCGCGATCGCGGTGCTCGAAGAACGCGCCGATATTGTCGTATCCGTGCATCCTTCCTATGTTTTCCTCGAGAACCGCATCTTTGGCGATACGAGGGTGCATTTCTTCCGGTATCAGCCGCAATAAGCGGGGGCGGGGCGTGCAGCAGGCAGAGATCATCAGCCCGAAACTGCCTGCGATCAGCGACCTTCCGACGGTCGCCGTCGCTTTCGGCGGCGGTGGCGCGCGCGGACTTGCCCACATCCACATCATCGAGACGCTCGACGAACTCGGCATCCGCCCGGTGGCGATATCGGGTTCGTCGATGGGCGCGATCATGGGGGCCGGCATGGCCGCCGGCATGTCGGGCGCCGAAATCCGCGAACATGCGCTGACGACCGTCGGCAACAAGACGGCGGTCGTTGCCCGCATCTGGGGCCTGCGGCCGGCGACGGTGCGCGATGCGGTGGCCAAGGGCATCCGCATCGGCCAGTTCAATCTGGAGCGGATCCTGAAAGCCTTTCTGCCGGCCGAGCTGCCGGCCCGCTTCGAAGATCTGCTGGTGCCGATGAAGGTCATCACCACCGATTATTACGGCCAGAACGAAGTCATCATCGAAGAGGGTGAGCTGTTTCCGGCACTCGCCGCCTCTTCCGCCATTCCCGCCGTCTTCATGCCGGTGCGCCTGCGCGGCCGCGTGATGATCGACGGCGGCATCAGCAATCCCGTGCCCTATGAACCGCTGATGGATCTCGCCGATATCGTCATCGGCATCGATGTCGTCGGCGCGCCGGAAGGCGACGGCACCCATATTCCGAACCGCATGGAAAGCATCTTCGGCTCCGGCCAACTGATGATGCAGACGGCGATCACGCTGAAGCTGAAGCTCTGCCAGCCGCACATCTTCCTGCGCCCGGCCGTCGGCCGCACCGGCGTCATGGATTTCCTCAAGGCCCGCGACGTCCTGGCCATGTCGATCGGCGTCAAGGACGAGCTGAAATTCGCCCTCGACCGCGAGATCGAGGCGCGGCTGAAGAGTTAGGCCTCTGCCGTCGCATCCACCGTTCCCGCCAGCGGATCGTCCTCGAAGGGATCGGCGGCGCGTTTCGGCTTGACCAGCGGTTCGGGGCGGACAGGGTGGGAAAACAGCATGTCGCGGCCGGCCTGCAGCCCTTCGGACACCTGCAGCACCAGACGCGCCTCGTCGCGCTTGCGGATGTCCTCGCCGATCTCATAGGCGTCGACCTCGGGAACGCCGAGCGCCTCCAGCGTCCGCCGTCCGAAGAGCAGGCCGGATTCCAGCGTTTCGCGCAGCTCGTAATCGACGCCCTTGTTGCGCAGTTCGATCGAATGGATACGGTCGTAGGAGCGCACGTAGAGCCTTGTGTGCGGATAGTCCGCCTGCACCAGCTCCACCACCTTGTCGGTCACCTCCTTCTTCTGCGTGCAGACGAGCACGATCTTTGCCCGGTCGATGCCGGCCGAGCGCAGCACGTCCTTGCGGGTGCCGTCACCGAAATAGATGCGGAAGCCGAAAGAGGAGGCCTGGCGGATGCGGTCCGCCGAAAATTCGATGACGGTGACGCTGCGCCCGCCGGCAAGCAGGATCTGCGCGGCGATCTGGCCGAAACGCGAGAAGCCGACCATCAGCACGTCGGCGCCGGCGCCCTCGAAATCCTCATCCAGCTCCTCATGCTCGTCGCCGCTGAGCAGACGCTTCGAAAGCGCCGCGCCGATCGGCGTCAGCGCCATGGACAGCGTGACGATCGCAACCAGCAGCGATGCGGTACTCGCCGACATCAGCCCGACGGTCGCCGCCGCGGTAAACAGCACGAAGCCGAATTCGCCGCCCTGCGGCAGCAGGAAGGCGATGCGGATCGCATCATCATGCGGAGAGCCGGAGATCCGGCAGAGCCCGTAGATGATGATCGCCTTGACCGCCATGATGATCGGCACCGCGACGATGACGAAGAGCACGTTGTCGGCAAGCACGTCGAGCTGCAGCGACAGGCCGACGGCGATGAAGAAGATGGCGAGCAGCACACCGCGGAAGGGCTCGATATCGGCCTCCAGCTCGTGCCGGTAGGAGGATTCGGCGAGCATCACCCCGGAGAGGAAGGCGCCCATCGCCATCGAAAGCCCGGCAAGCTGCATCAGGCTCGCCGATCCCATGACGACGAAGAGGGCGGCGGCGATCATCGCTTCGCGCGCACCGGTGCGGGCGATGACCTGGAAGAGCGGCGTCAGCAGGTAGCGCCCCATGACGACCATCGCCGCGACCGCGCCGACGGCGACAGCAAAATCGGTGAGTGGCGCAGGGCTGCCCTTGCCACCGCCGTCGAGCACGGTGATCAGCGCCAAGAGTGGCACGATCGCCAGGTCCTGGAACAGCAGCATCGAGAAGGAGCGCTGCCCGTACCTCGTGTTGACGTCGCCGTCACCCTCGAGGATCTGCATGGCGAAGGCCGTCGAAGACAGCGCCAGGCCGAAGCCGGCGACGATGCTGCCGCGCCAGTCGAGAACCTCAGAAAACCAGGCAAGCGCTGTCAACGCCAGCCCGGTCACCACCACCTGCGCCGTGCCGAGGCCGAAAATGTCGCGGCGCATCTGCCAGAGGCGGCTGGGTTTCAGTTCCAGCCCGATGATGAAAAGCAGGAAGACGACGCCGAGTTCGGCAACGGCAAGGATCTGTTCGCCGTCGGTGATGCCGTGGAAAACCGGTCCGATGACGATGCCGGCGGCGAGATAGCCGAGCACCGTGCCGAGCCCGAGCTTCTTGAAGATCGGTGCGGCCACAACCGCTCCGCCGAGCAGCAGGATCGTTTCGGAAAAAAAGGCATTGGACGCGGACATCGGGGCGATTTCTTTCGACGGCGGGGAACAGGCCGGCAGCCTCGACAAAGAATCGGCGGCGGCGGCCTTGATGCTTGGGTGAGTGCACAATAAATGGAAGCCGAAGGAAAGGCCAAATCATGTCCTCTGAAATCGATTCCTCGACACTTCTTTCCCGCGCAAGTCAATTGATCGATCTGGCCAGGAAGGCAGGGGCCGATGCCGCCGACGCCGTCGTCGTCCGGTCGCGCTCACAATCGGTCAGCGTCCGCCTCGGCAAGGTCGAGGGCACGGAATCTTCCGAAAGCGACGATTTTTCGCTGCGTGTCTTTATCGGCAAGCGCGTCGCCAGCGTTTCGGCCAATCCGGGCTTCGATCTCCAGGCGCTGGCCGAACGCGCCGTCGCCATGGCCAAGGTCTCGCCGGAAGACCCTTTCGCCTGCCTCGCGGATGAGGCGAGCCTGGCGAAATCCTATCCCGACCTGCAATTGCTCGATACCACCGAGGTCTCCTCCGAGATGCTGCGCGAGGCAGGCCTTGCCGCCGAAGCCGCGGCCCTTGCGGTCAAGGGTGTCACCAATTCCTCCGGCGCCGGTGCCTCGGCCGGCATGGGCGGCCTGGTTCTTGCCACCTCGCACGGTTTCGAAGGCAGCTACATGGCCTCGCGTTTCGGCCATTCCGTCAGCGTCATCGCCGGCGAAGGCACCGGCATGGAGCGCGATTATGATTTCGACAGCCGGCTCTATTATGCCGAGCTCGACGATCCCGCCGACATCGGCCGCCGCGCCGGCGAACGGGTGATCAAGCGCATCAATCCGCGCCAGGTGCCGACCGGCAAGGACGTCACCGTCATCTTCGACCCGCGCGTCGCCCGCGGCTTCGTCGCCCATATCGCCGGCGCGATCAATGGTGCCGCCGTCGCCCGTAAGTCGAGCTTCCTGCGCGACAGGATGGGCCAGCAGGTGCTGAAATCGGGCCTGTCGATCACCGACGATCCGTTGATCGTGCGCGGCCCCTCCTCGCGGCCCTTCGACGGCGAGGGCGTATCGGGCGAGCGGATGGTGATGATCGAGGACGGCGTCTTGAAGCACTGGTTCCTGTCGACCTCGACGGCGCGCGAACTCGGCCTTCAGACCAACGGCCGCGGCGTGCGCGGCGGCACTGCCGTCTCGCCGTCCTCCACCAATCTTGCCCTTGAACCCGGCGACATCACGCCGGAGGAACTGATCCGCAGCGTCGGCAACGGTTTTTATGTCACCGAGCTGATCGGCCACGGCGTCAATATGATCACCGGCGAATACAGCCGCGGCGCCACCGGCTTCTGGATCGAGAACGGCGAACTGACCTTCCCGGTCTCCGAGGTGACGATCGCCTCGAACCTCAAGGACATGTTCATGCGGCTGACGCCGGCAAACGACATCGACCGCAAGTTCGGCGTCGCGGCCCCGACCTTCGCCATCGAAGGCATGACGCTGGCAGGGCGCTAGAGCATGATGCCGAAAAGTGTGTGCGGTTTTCGGACGACATCATGCTCAAACGAAAGTTGGACGGATTGATGCGATGAGCGATAGGGAAAAGGCCCGCTGGCAGAACGATCTCACGCTGATCGTCGATGCTGCGAAAGAGGCCGGTGCGGTCGCTTTCGGTTTCTTCAACCAGTCTCCCGAGGTCTGGTGGAAAAACGACGACCGCTCCCCCGTCAGCGCCGCCGATTTCGCCGCCAACAAAACGCTCGAGACCATTCTGCGCAAGGCGCGGCCAGACTATGGCTGGCTGTCTGAGGAAACCGACGATGATGCCGACCGCCTCGCGCATGAGACGCTGTTCATCATCGACCCGATCGACGGCACGCGCGCCTTTCTCGGCGGGCAGAAGCTCTGGTGCGTCAGCGTCGCGGTCGTTCATCGCGGCCGGCCGGTCGCCGGCGTGCTCTATGCCCCGGCGCTCGAGGAACTCTATGAGGCCGTCGATGGCGGCGTGGCGCTGAAGAACGGCGTGCCCTTCACCGTCTCCGCCGCAGGACCGGAGGAGACGAGCCGCCTTGCGGTCGGCGAGGATCTGTTGAAGACCTTTCCGCCGGAGTTTCGCGACCGGGTCAGCCGCCACAAGCACATTCCCTCGCTTGCCTATCGCATCGCCATGGTGGCGGACGGTCGTCTCGAAGGCACCTTCGTCAAGAGCAATTCGCATGATTGGGATCTGGCCGCCGCCGATCTGATCCTGAGCTGCGCCGGCGGTGGCCTCGTCGATCTCGACGGCAGGCCGATCGTCTACAATCGCGCCGACGTGACCCACAACGTCCTTTGCGCAGCACCGACGCCCCGCATCGCTGAGTTTCTCGCGGCCTTTGCGGGACGACGAGACAGTTGACGTTTCCGTCAAAATCCCGCAGATGGGGTGGCGGAGGAGAATAGCAGAAAGAGAACAAAAAATGACTGACTCCGGTGACAAGAAGCAGCTTTTGCATCTGGTTTTTGGCGGCGAACTGGAAAGCCTCGACAACGTCCAGTTCCGCGATCTGAAGGGTCTCGATATCGTCGGCATTTTCCCGGATTATGCCACGGCGCTGACAGCCTGGAAGTCGAAGGCGCAGCAGACGGTCGACAATGCGCATATGCGCTATTTCATCGTCCACATGCATCGTTTGCTCGATCCGCAGGAAAAGGCCTGAAGCAGCCGATCTCGGCCATCGGCCGCGGCATGTATCGGCGGCCTGCGCTTCGTCGCGCCGGGCTTCGTGCACCGGCCGTCCGTCGATCCGGATCGTTTGACGCATTCTGAACAAATTCATCGGCCATTCCGGCCGCAACGATAATGAGGGAATGGGTTTGATGTCGATCTTGGATCGGAGACTGGCGCAATGAGTTCCCGGATGGCTCGGTTCGGTCTGAGCGCATACCGTCTGGCGGGAACCGTGGCCTCTCCTGTCGTCGGCCTCTATATCACCTACCGCACGGCCAAGGGCAAGGAAGACCGGGCGCGACGCCTGGAACGCTTCGGCTATCCGAGCGCCAACCGGCCGCAGGGCCCGCTCGTCTGGTTCCATGCCGCAAGTGTCGGTGAAACCAATGCCGTCATTCCGCTGATCCGTGAAATCCGCCGCCGCGACATCCATGTCATCTTGACCACAGGCACGATCACCTCGGCGAGGCTCGCCGCCGAGCGCCTCGGCAATGACGCGATCCACCAATATGTGCCGCTCGACCTGAAGCCCTCGGTCAGCCGCTTCCTCGATTATTGGCAGCCCGATTGCGCCATCATCGCCGAATCCGAGATCTGGCCGGCAACGGTGCTGGAACTCGGCCGCCGCCGCATTCCGCAGATCCTGATCAATGCCCGCATGTCGGATCGTTCCTTTGCCCGCTGGCGCCGCCGGCCGGCAATCGCCGAAGCCTTGTTCGAGAATCTCGCCCTCGTCATCGCCCAGTCGGATATCGATGCCGAACGTTTCCGCGATCTCGGCGCCGTTCCCGTCATCACCTCCGGCAATCTGAAGGTCGATACCGACGCACCGCCCTATGACAGCGCTGTCCTCGCCCGCTACAAGAAGCAGATCGGCGACCGCAAGACCTGGGCGGCGATCTCGACCTTCGACGGCGAGGAGAATGCCGCCGCCATCGTTCATCGGGCACTGAGGGAGCGCGATCGTCAGCTGACGATCATCGTGCCCCGCCATCCCGACCGTTGTGACGAGATCGAGGCGGCTCTGGTCAAGCTGGGGCTGAAGGTCGCCCGCCGCACTCGCGACGATGTCCTGTCGGCCGATGTCGATATTTTCCTCGGCGATACGATCGGCGAAATGGGCCTCTATCTGCGACTGACGGAAATCGCCTTCGTCGGCCGCTCGCTGTTTGCCGAAGGCGGCCAGAACCCGCTTGAGCCCGCCATGCTCGGCTGCGCCGTTCTCTCCGGCGGCCATGTGCAGAATTTCCGCGATGCCTATCAGAAGCTTGCCCGCAGCGGCAGCGCCCGCATGGTGCGCGATACCGAAATGCTGGCCAAGGGCGTGCACTACCTTTTGACCAATGACGAAGCCCGCCGCAATATGATCGAGGCCGGTATTACCGCCGTGCACGAGATGCGGGGTGCGCTGACCGCCACCGTCAAGGGGCTGGAACCCTATATCAACCCGCTGACGGTGAAGGCGCGGCTGCTGCCCAAGGCCGTGGCCCAGCTCTGAGGATAAAGCATGGCGGCAGCGTCCCTTATCAAAGGCATTCTCTTCGACAAGGACGGGACGCTGCTCGATTATGACGAGAGCTGGCTGCCGGTAAACCGCGAACTTGCCCGTATCGCCGCCGAGGGCGACCCGCTTCTCGCCGACCGGTTGCTGTTGGCCTGCGGCATGGATCCGGTGACCGGCCATATCGTGCCCGACAGCCTGCTTGCCGCCGGCAATACCCGCCAGATTGCCGAGGGCCTGGTTGCTGCGGGCTCGATGGTCGAGGTCGTCGAACTGACGGTTCGGCTCGACGAGCTGTTTTCCAACGCCGCCGAATTTTCCGTGCCGGTAACCGATCTCGCCGGCTTCTTTGCGAGACTGCATCGGCGCGGCTTCAAGCTCGGCGTCGCCTCCAGCGACAATGAGCGCTCGATCCGCCAGACGGCGGAACGTTTCGGTTTCGCCCGCTATGTCGATTATATCGCCGGATATGACAGCGGTTTCGGCGTCAAGCCGGAACCGGGCATGGTGCTCGGCTTTTGCGCCGCGACCGGCCTTTCGCCCGAGGAAGTGGCGATGGTCGGCGACAACAATCACGATCTGCATATGGGCCTGAATGCCGGAACGGGGCTAAGGATCGCGGTGCTGACCGGCACCGGTTCGCGCGATTCGCTGGCCGCTGCCGCCCATCATGTGCTCGACGATATCACCGCGCTCGAGACGCTGCTGCCGGATCTGCAGCCGGCCTGACGGGTAAGGGCTTGCATTTTCATTGATTTTGGCTTCTCAATCCGGCCGGTCGAAAAGCAAGGGGCTGGCTGCCGCAAGGCGGGCAGGGGAGCGGAACGGCAAGATGATATCCGAAGCGCCGCCGTTCTGGTGGAGGAAAGCCGATTGGCGGGCCTGGCTGCTGGCGCCTGTTTCCTTTCTCTACGGTCGTATCGCCGGCCACCGCATGGCCCATGGGCGCCGCGCCTCCGTTGCCATTCCGGTTATCTGCGTCGGCAATTTCACCGTCGGCGGCGCCGGCAAGACGCCGACGGCGCTGACCATTGCCCGCGCCGCCAAGGCGAAAGGGCTGAAACCGGGCTTTCTCAGCCGCGGTTACGGCGGCTCTCTCGATGTGACGACGGTGGTCGATCCCGATCACCACCGGGCGGTTGCCGTCGGCGATGAGCCGCTGCTGCTTGCCCGGGAGGCGCTGACGGTGATTTCGCGGAGGCGCGTCGACGGGGCTCAGCGTCTGGTGGCGGAGGGCGCCGATCTCATCATCATGGATGACGGTTTCCAGAGCGCCCGGCTGGCGATCGACTATGCCCTGCTGGTCATCGACGCGACCCGCGGCCTCGGCAACGGCCATATCGTGCCGGCCGGCCCGGTGCGGGCCCCGATCGGCCAGCAGCTGCGTTCGGCCACCGCCCTGTTGAAGGTCGGCGGCGGCAATGCCGCCGACAGGATCGTCCGCATGGCGGCACGCGCCGCAAAGCCCTATTTCACCGCCGCGCTGAAAGTGCGCGGCGACAATACGCTTACCGGCATGAAGGTGCTCGCCTTCGCCGGCATCGCCGATCCCGCCAAATTCTTCCGCACGGTCGAATCGCGCGGCGCCGAAATCACCGTCGCCAAATCCTTCGGCGACCACGAGCACCTGACCGAGGACGAGATCGACGACATCCTGACGACCGCCGAGCGTCAGGGCCTGCTGATCGTCACCACCTCAAAGGATTTCGTCCGTCTCTCCGGTCATCCCGGCAAGGCGGCACAGCTCGCGGAAAAGTGCCGGGTGATCGAGGTCGACATGGTGTTCGAGGATCACCTCGCCCCGAGCCTGATCATCGACCGGGCGATCGTTGCCTGCCGCGAGCGGCGTCTGCGTGAGATCAAGGCCGGCGTTAAAGCGAGTCCCGGAAAGGCTGAGCCGGTCTAAAAGACTGCTGCAAACTCGCGTTGGTTTGCGGAGGCTATGGATCAACGGCCTCTTGTCCGCCGCTTCGTCCGGCTTTCTCCTACCCCCAATCGCAATGTGGTTACACGATCGAGTGAAGCAAAGTTTCGCGGGCGGAGGTCAGATGCGACCGACAAGCGTGATCGATCAACGCGATGTTGCGGCTTTCGAGGGCATCGATCAGCGCGAGATGTTCCCCAATGGCGACCTCATTGCGCGCGCGTTCATCCCGCTTGTTCCACTGATAGTGATAGTGGAAGACCATGGCGATCACGTCTTGGAAGCTTTCGATAAAACGGTTTGGCGCGACAGCCACAATCAGGCGATGGAACCGGCTGTCCAGTTCCGAGAAATCCTGAAACCGGGCATCGATATCCGCGAGTAGTTCCAAATGCGCCGCTCGTACGGCACGCACCTGCTTCCAGATGGGTGAGCTGTCGGGCAGGGTAGCGAACAGGCGTGCGGAGCGCATTTCGAACATTTCTCTGATTTCGAACAGTTCGAGTGCGAAACTTGCGGTGAACCCTTTAAAAACCCAGCCTGCATTCTGACGCCTCTCGATCAGCCCATATTTCTGAAATCGATTGAGGAACTCACGGACTATGGTTGTCGCGACGCCGAATTTCCGAGCCAATTCAGCCTCATTGATTTCCGTGCCCGGACACGCATCGCCGCGCAGCATCCATTCCATGAAACTCGTCTCGAACTGTTCCGAAATGGCTAAGGTCTCTTCCTTCGGATAGCGCTCTATCTGCCGCGGCTGCTCCCGTATAATCCGCCTATGCGCTTCGGATACGATGATCCCACGTGCGGACATCGCCGCCAGCACCTTCCGCACCGTCGTTCTGCTCACGCCAAGCTGGGCGCGCAGTGCGTTTTCCGATGGCAATTCCTCTCCAAGATCGAATGCCCGAATGATATCGATCATATCATTAAAGGCCCGCTTAAAGGTCGTATCCGTCCTCATTGCACAACTTCCGGCATGTTTAGATATCCATAAGAAACAATTTGACGTACGTGTATCATATGTTTCTTATGTATAAAAAACCAGGGAGGCTCGGGAAATTTGGAAGACTCTCGGATATTGCCTCAGAATTCGTCCCGGCCGGGAGGTTCGCAAGGTGCAACCTTCCACCCGAGACAATCTGGAATCACATTGGGACTGAAGCTTTTGAGCTTAGGCCCATTGTTGATCCTCATTATCCTCATCGCGGTCGTCAGTCTGATCACGCCGGCTTTTCTAAAGCCCGGCAACCTGGGGAACATCCTGGCGCAAACGGCGGTGATTGCTCTTGTGGCGATGGGGCAGCAGCTCGTTATCCTGACACGCGGTGTCGACCTGTCTGTCGGCTCGAATCTCGCGCTTGCGACAGTCATCGGCGGATTGGTCTACCAGCAGGTTGATGCCTCGATCGCCGTCATTATGGCCATGTTGCTGGCGGGTGCTGCTGTCGGGGCGGTAAACGGCGTGGTGTTTGTCTACGGTCGGCTGCCACATCCCTTCATTATTACCCTTGCGACCTTGAGTATCTGCCGTGGTCTGGCACTTGCATTGGCCCCTGGCCACACCACTATGCGCGGGATGCCCGAAGCAATTACTGCGATCGGTGGCGGTACGACGTTTGGTGTGCCCAATTCCTTCCTTGTCGTCGGGATCTTCGGGCTTCTTTTTCTGATCCTGACGAAGGCAATGGTCTGTGGCCGATGGATCTATGCCGTCGGCGGCTCGCCGAATGCCGCCAGAAGCATGGGTATACCGGTAAAGGGTGTCCTGCTCTCGACCTACATTATCTCAGGCTTTTGTGCCGGCGCCGGCGCGGTGCTGCTGGCGGGACGGACAGGTGCCGCCTCGCCGATCTATGGCAATCTCTTGGAACTCGACACGATTGCGGCGGTGATAATCGGTGGTGCCAGCTTCCTTGGCGGACGAGGCCATCTCGGCCACGCCCTGATCGGCGCCGTGCTGATCGGCGTCATCCGCAACGCCCTTAACCTTCTCGGCGTCGATGTGTTCTTTCAAATGATCGCGATCGGTCTCGTCATCGTCATCGCCGTTGAGGCCGATGTGCTTCGTAACCACCTCGAGGCGCGCGCGCGTGTGCTTCAATCGGCGAGAGTGCAATGAACGCTGCATCCACCCCACCGGTCCTTTCGGTTCGAAATGCCCAGAAGCGCTTTGGCGCCATCCATGCCCTGAAAAATGTAAGCTTTGATGCATATGCAGGGGAGGTAACGGCTCTGCTGGGTGACAACGGTGCCGGAAAGTCGACGCTCGTCAAATGCATCAGTGGGCTTCATAGTCTCGACGAAGGAGAGATCCTCGTGGATGGTGCTCCCGTACTGCTCCATTCAACGGCGGCGGCCCGTCGCGCCGGCATCGAAATCGTCTATCAGGATCTGGCGCTTTTCGACAACCTGACCCCTGTGCAGAATTTTTATTGCGGGCGAGAAATCTCTTTCCCTTCTTGGCTGCCACGCCCGCTCCGCTTCCTCAACACGGGCGTAATGAAGCGGGAGGCAGCGCGCGTAATCGATCGCCTGAAGGTGAAGCTGCCGCGGTTCGACGCGCCGGTCGCGCTGATGTCTGGTGGACAACGACAGGCGATTGCGGTCGCGCGCGCCATTGTTTTTGCACGCAAGCTTGTGATCCTTGACGAGCCAACGGCTGCCCTCGGCGTCCGAGAGTCTCGCCAGGTTCTTGATCTTGTCAATCAGCTCAAAGCCGAAGGCAATGCCGTGATCATAATCACGCACAATATGGAACATGTCGTCGAAATCGCCGATCGGGCCGTGGTGCTGCGACAGGGTCGCAAGGTGGGTGAGCTGAAGCCAACCCAAACGAACAAGCAGGACCTTGTCGCGATGATTGTCGGCGCCGAGGCTTAGGGGAGATCACTGCTTCGATAGGGCAGTGGACAACGAGATCGCTCTAGAGGAGGGCGATCGAAACATGGGAGGTGTTATGATGAAACCGCAATCCCTGCTGGGAGCTCTTGCGCTTCTGGCTGTCGCTGTAGTCCCATCCTTGGCGCAGGAGCCGATCAAGCTCGGCTTTATAACCAAATTCCCGGTACCGTTCTTCGCAACAATGGAGAACGCAGCCAAAGATTATGCAAAGAGAAATCCCGGCGTCGAGATTATCTATGGGCAGGGGACGTCGGCAACCGACATCGAGGGCCAGATTGCACAGATCGAGTCGATGGTGACACGAGGCGTGCAGGGTATTGCGCTCACGCCCGTCGATCCCACCGTGTCCACGGCCCTGGACAAAGCGGTGGCTTCAGGCGTCAAGGTCGTCCTGATGGATAACAATATTCCGGATTGGAAAGGCAGGACGGCGCTTGCCACGACCAATAATTTTGCCGCGGGCAAGATCGCCGGCGAATATCTCAAAACGGTTCTTAAAGCTGGCGATACGCTCGGGATTCTCGAGGGTGTGCCCGGTGTGCCAGCGCTTGATGACCGTGTGAAGGGTATGCTTGAAGGGCTGCAGGGCCTTGACGTCAAGATCGTCGGGAAAGGCGCAACAAACTGCACCGAGGAACTCGGGATCAGTGTCGCCGAAGATCTGCTGACGAAGAACCCGGACCTCAAGGCCATTTACGCCGCTTGCGGCCCGCCCGCTGCTGGCGCTGCACGCGCAATCAAGAATTCCGGCACTGCCAATGACAAGATTGTGTTGGTCGGTTTCGACTTTTGCTGCGGCGAAGAGGAGGCGCTGAAGAGTGGAGTCGAGGATGCTTCGGTGGCGCAGTTCCCCACCAAGATGGCTGAACTCGGTGTGGATGCGCTGGTAAAATCGATTCGCGGAGAGAAGGTGGAGTCTTTGATCGATTCCGGGGCCGCGCTCGTGACGCCTGAGAATATGGCGCAATTCAAGTAAACCGTTGCCTCTCTGTGCAATTTGCAGAGAGCGCATATCGACCTTGTTGGTGCTTAGCAAACGGCCCGTCCTTCGTGGGCGGGCCGGACCTGTGGCCCCTCGCACGCGGCCGCGCTTTAACGCCTCTGGTTCGGCAGCACGCCGGCACGTTTGTCGGCTTCGATTGCCGAGATCACGTCGGCATAGGGTTCCTGGCGGGCGACGCTCCAATAGCGCAGCTCGTCGAGCGGGATCTGTTTTCCCGTCATCGCGCAGACGACATAGGAGCCGGGCGAGAGAATCTGGAAATCGCCATCGAGATACCGGATCTTCGCCTCGCGGTTTCCGTGCCCTTCGAACAAATTCATGCGCTCCGTTCCCTGCAGCCTCTCATCCGTTTGCCATACTCCGGCAGAGGCGGCTTTTCCAGTTTTTTTAGCTTCTGCCGAAAAGCCGCTCGATATCGCTGAGCTTCAATTCGATATAGGTCGGCCGGCCGTGATTGCACTGGCCGGAGCCGGGCGTCACTTCCATTTCCCTGAGCAGCGCGTTCATTTCTTCCGGCCGCAGTCGCCGCCCGGAGCGCACCGATCCGTGGCAGGCCATCGTCGCCGCCACATATTCGAGCTTGGCCGACAGGCCCGACGCCGTGTCCCATTCGGCAATCTCGTCGGCAAGCTGGCGGATCAGGCCATGCGCATCGACTTCGCCGAGCATCGCCGGTGTTTCGCGCACGGCAATCGCCCCAGGGCCGAAACGCTCGATTGCCAGGCCGAGTTCGGAAAGCTCGCCCGCATGCTGCATCAGCCGGTCGCAATCCTCTTCCGGAATGTCGACAATCTCCGGGATGAGCAGCACCTGCGAAGCCAGCCGCTTCGAATGCAGCGCCTTGCGCATCGCCTCGAACACCAGCCGCTCATGCGCGGCATGCTGGTCGACGATGACAAGCCCGTCCTCGGTCTGGGCGACGATGTAATTGGCGTGGATCTGCGCCCGTGCCGCGCCGAGCGGATAGCGCCCGGTCGTTTCGGGAGAGGCCGTCTCGGCTGCTGCCGGCTGCGGCGAAAACGGCGGCTCGGCCCGTGCCGTCGGCATTGACAGCCCGTCGAAGGAGGCCTGCGGCCGTTCACCGAAACCGTTTGCCGGCTGGTAGGGACGGGAAGGCGAGGTATCGGCCGACCATGGTGTCTGCGGCCGTTGCGCGTAGGGCTGGAAGCCGGGGCGGAAGGAGCGCAGCATGTCGCTTGCCCCAGTCGTGGCCGCCCGGCTGCCGTCGCGCGCCAGGGCTTCGCGGATGGCGCCGACGATCAGGCCGCGCACCAGGCCGGGGTCGCGGAACCGCACGTCGGATTTTGCCGGATGCACGTTGACGTCGACGAGGGCGGGATCGAGGGTAATCGACAGCACCGCCACCGCATGGCGGCCTGACGGGATGGTTTCGGCATAGGCGCCGCGGATCGCCGACAGGATCAGCTTGTCCTGCACCGGCCGGCCGTTGACGAAGGCATATTGATGGGCGGAGTTGCCGCGATTGAAGGTCGGCACGCCGGCAAAGCCGGTGAGCGAAATCTCCTCGCGCACGGCGTCGAGCGCAATGGCGTTGTCGCGGAAGTCCTTGCCGAGCACCTGCGCCATGCGTGCTAGATGATCGTCGCCGGTCGCCGGAAATTCCAGCGTCGTGCGGTCGGAGCCGGACAGCACGAAGCGCACGGCGGGAAAGGCGATCGCCATGCGCTTGACGATCTCGGTAATGGCACCGGCCTCGGCCTTCTCGGTCTTCAGGAATTTGAGCCGGGCGGGGGTCGCGAAAAAAAGATCGCGCACTTCGACGATCGTCCCGGGATTGGCGGCGGCCGGGCGCAAATGCGCGACCTTGCCGGCGTTGACGGCGATCTCGTGGCCGCCGGCGCTGTCGCGCCTGCGGCTGGCGATGCTGAGCCTTGCGACCGAGCCGATCGACGGCAGCGCCTCGCCGCGGAAACCGAGCGTGCGGATATCCTCCAGCGTCTCCGATAGTTTCGAGGTGCAGTGGCGCCTGACCGCCAGTTCCAGATCGGCCGCATCCATGCCCGAACCGTTGTCGCTGACCCGCAGCAACGCCTTGCCGCCCCCTGCCGTGGCGATCTCGATGCGCGTCGCGCCCGCATCGAGCGCGTTTTCGATCAGTTCCTTGGCAGCGCTCGCCGGCCGTTCGATGACTTCGCCGGCGGCGATCTGGTTGATGAGCGTTTCGGAAAGCTGTCTGATGGCCATGGGCTATTTTCGAGGATTCGCGGGCTGGAGGGAAGAGGGTTCGATGGGCATTCCCAAAGCGTGATCCGGGCCTCCCGCAACTTGGGGATCACTAGTGTTAAGCCGGTTTTAACATAAAAATGGCATTTCTATTCAAATACCTCCGGAAGCTTTCGAAATCGAACAGATGTGGGACGCAACAGCATGAGTGCCGGCTTCGATAAGGCGGACACATCATCGGAAACCGACGGGATTTCCGCCGGGGCCGATCTGCAGACGGCGCTTTTCGATGTGGTGTGCGACAGCCTTTCGTCAGCTTTCATCATCTATGACAAGAACGATCATCTGATCTTCGCCAGCCGCCAGACGCTGGAATTCTTCCCGCTGCCGCCCGAGATGCTGAAGCCCGGCACGCGGCTTCGCGATTTCCTCGGCGCGGTCTACGACACCGGCATTCGCCAGCAATATGACGTCAAGCAGCGCGGCTCGCTGAGCCGCGAGGACTGGCTGTCGCAGAAAATCGCCTCGCATTGGCGCGAGCGCTTCGATGCCGTCGAGCGCCATGCTGCCGACAGCTGGGTGCGTTTCGTCAAGCGCCGGCTGCCCGGCGGTTATGGCGTCACCATCATTTCCGATATTTCCGAGGACAAGAAGCGAGAAGAGCAATGGCGCTCGGATCTGGAGCGGGTGCAGCTCACCGAGGACATTCTCGACAATCTGCCGTTCCCGCTCTTCGTCAAGGACCGCAACCTCACCTATGTCGCGGTCAATCTCGCCTTCTGCGAGAAATATCAGACGACCGCCGACGAGGTGCTCGGGCGCAAGAGCAGCGACCTTTTTTCCGTCGAGATCGCCAAGCGCTTCGAAGAGAGCGACCGTCATGTGCTGGAGACCGGCGAGATGTCCGTCTCCCGCCAGCGGCAGATCTCCCGCGATGGCATCGAGCGCGATATCGTCAGCCGCAAGCACCGCATCGGCAAGCCGGGCCGCTATTTCCTGGTGTCGACCATGCAGGATCTGCCGCGTGATGGCGCCGATCTCGACGAGTTCGGCCGGGCATCGGCGATCACCACCTCAAGCAATCAAAGCTATCGCCGCGCCTATGTGCCGGTGCCGAGTGCGGTCGAGCGCCGCGAGCCGGCGGCGATGGAAGCGATCGTTCCGGAGAATTTTTCCGGCCGCAAGGTCCTCGTCGTCACGTCCGACCTTGCCGCTGAGACCGCCGCGCTGCGGACGCTGTCGAAATACGGTTTCGAATCCTGCTCGGTCCGCGGCGAGGACGAGGAGGAACACTTCCTGGAAATCGCCACGTCCTCCGGCATCTCGCTCGATCTCTTGATCATCGACAACCAGATGGGCATGCGCTGCCTCGAGCTTGCGGAGCAATACGGCATCCCGGCTCTGGTCATGGACGGCTTTCAGATCGCCAACGAACTGACCTTCCAGATCGCCCGCCATTTCAACCGCAACAGCCGCAATGGTGGCACCGGTGCGGATTCGGATTGGGAAATCAGCATCTCCGACGACGTCGTCGGCCTGCAGGTTCTCGTCGCCGAAGACAATGATATCAACCAGATCGTTTTTTCGCAGATCCTCGAAGGCCTTGGTTATCGCCATATGATCGCGGCGACCGGCGATGAGGCCGTGCGCCTCTGGGCCGAGCACCGGCCGCAGATCGTGCTGATGGATATTTCGCTGCCGGGCTTCAACGGCTTCGAGGCCGCCCGCCTCATTCGGCAGATGGAAGAAACCGGCGGGAAAAGCCACACCCCGATCATCGGCGTCCTCACCCAGGCCTTCGAACGGGACCGCGCCGAATGCGTCAAGGCGGGCATGGACGATGTCATCATGAAACCGGTCAGCCCCGATATGCTCGAGGCGGTCTTCCAGAGGCATCTGCTGGATGAGGTCATGCGGGCGCGAGGCTGATGCATGTCATCAGGACCTGTGAGCGGCTCCGGCCAACGGCATAAAAATTAACGACTTTAGCCGGGACCACCGGTCAACTCCCGGATTCTGGGGTGGTTTTAGCGGCAATGCCTGCTGATTTACTATCAAATTGTTAAGACATGCCGGTCATTCTTTGCATGGCGCGGGAAAGCTCGGGTGAATGATGAAATCGGCGGACACAGCTTTCTTGACCGTCGGTCAGAATGAGCTTCAGGCGATGGCCTATACCGATCCGCTCACTGGATTGGGAAACCGCAATCGCATGCGGGACAAGGTCCTGCAGATCTCTTCCGAGCGCGCCAGCGACCCGGCGCCCTTCACCATCGGCATCGCCAATCTCGACAGTTTCAAACCGATCAACGATCTCTTCGGCTCGGCTGCCGGGGATGAAATCCTTTGCCAGGTCGCCCATCGCCTGAGGGCCTGCATTCCCGATGGCGCGTTGGTCACCCGCCATGACGGAGATGAATTCGCCTTCGTGCTACCGCTGATCTTCGAGCGGGCGAGTGCCGAAAAATTCGGTCAGATGATCCGCGAGGTGCTGTCGGCCCCCTATGATCTCGGCGACCGCAACGTCCGTCTTTCCGCCTCCCTCGGCTTTGCCATCTACCCGTTCGCCGGAGAAGACTGCGAGGAGCTGCTGAAGAGCGCCGAAACCGCCCTTTACCGTTCCAAGCGCCGCGGCCGCGGCCAGATCACCGTCTATTCGCGCGAGATCGCCCAGGAAATGAAGCGCGCGACGCAGCTGGAGCAGGCGCTCAGAAACGCCATCATCTCCGATGCGATCGACGTGCATTTCCAGCCGATCGTCTCGCTCTCCAACAATCAGGTGGTCGGCTTCGAGGCGCTCGCCCGCTGGAACGATCCCGATCTCGGCTTCGTCTCGCCCGGCGTCTTCGTGCCGCTCGCCGAAGAACGCGGCTTCATCGATGCGCTGTCGGAGGCGCTGCTGCGCAAAGCCGCCGAGGCCGCCCTTTCCTGGCCGCGCGAACTCTTCCTGTCGTTCAATCTCTCCTCGGCGCAGCTGATGGATCCGGGCACCAGCAGCAGCGTCCTGTCGATCCTCGGCCGCGTCGGCTTCGATCCGCATCGCCTGGAGCTGGAGATCACCGAGACCGCGGTGATGAGCTCGGCCGATACCGCCCACCGCATCATCGCCGATCTGCGCGCCGCCGGCGTGCGTATTTCGCTCGATGATTTCGGCACCGGCCAGTCAAGCCTCGGGCGGCTTCGCGACTTCATCTTCGACAAGATCAAGATCGACCGCGCCTTCGTCTCGCGCATCAATTCCGACCGCGCCTCCGAACACATCATCAAGGCGATTCTGACCATGTGCGACGGCCTGGAGCTGGAAGTCGTGGCTGAGGGCATCGAGGATTATGCCGAGGCGGTGAAGCTGCGCATGCTCGGCTGCGGCATGGGCCAGGGCTATCACTTCGGCCGCCCGGCCGATGGGATCGCCACGCTGCGCTTCCTGCACGAGAACTACTACGATCCGACCATGGCGGAGCGTGTCAGCGCATAAAGCATGATGCCGAAAACCGTGAGCGGTTTTCTCAACGACCGACATAGCAAAAAGCGATGGCGCCCCTAGGAGCGCCATCGCCTACGCTATACTACCGCGCGGTTTTTCTGGCCCGGCTGTCTCAACGCCAATTTACTTGGGCGTTGTCGAGCCGGTGGCCGTGGTGTCGGTGCCGGTCGCAGCCGGAGCCTTTTCGGCCGACTGCATGGCCAGCGTCTTGAACTCAGGTGCGGCCTTCAGCGATTCAGCCGTTTCGCTCGTCGTCAGCTTGACGCTGCCGTCCTGCGTATTCTGGGCGACGGTGATCTTCTCCATAGGAACGGCGACGTTCTTTTCGCCGATACCAAGGAAGCCGCCGACGCCGACAATCGCAGCAACGAAACCGCCATCCTTCTTGAGGATCAGGTCGTTGACGCTGCCGATGCTTTCATTGTTGCCGTTATAGACCGACTGGCCGATATAGGTATTGGCACTGACCTGGTCGGGAGATTGCTCCGTGATATAACCGGCCTGCGCCGTGTCTGCCGTCGGGGCTGCAGCCGGAGCCTGTGCTGCATCGCCTGCGGGCTTGGTGACGTCAGGGGTCATCGGCTTCGGTGCTGCCGGATCGGCGGGAGCCGCCTGTGTCGTGGCAGCCGGATCGGCCGGCTTCGGCGCCGCCTGCGAGAATGCCGCCGGTGCGAAAGCCGTGGCAAACAGGGCGCCAGCGGCAACGGTCGTCAAGAGTTTGCGTGTCATTTCGAACCTACCTTCAGTTCCTAGAGTGGTCGCTGACGCGGCAATTTCTGTGTCATTGCCGCGCCGGTTCGAAAGGAAAATGACTGGTGCGCCGATTGGTTCCGGTTGAAAACACGGAAAATTTCTCGATTTTCACGGAACATTTATCGCGCAACCGCTACCAGAACGAGAAAAGGCGCCTCCGGCCGGAAGCGCCTTTGAGTGTTGCGGGCAAGCTGTCTTCAGATCACGTAGACCGGATCGAACACGCCTTTGACCTCGATGCCGAGTTCGAGCAGCGCGCCGGCGCTCGGCTGCGCAGAACGGGCATCCTCATCGAGGCCCTCCCAGGCGGTCGTCACTGCCAGCCGGTCGGCATTGACGCCGATGAAGGCCGGGCAGGAGGGCTGGACGGCGGGAACCTTGTAGCGCGAGATGCGCAACCCGTCGGGATTGTAGCGGTCGACGACGCCAGCGCCCCAGCGGGAATTCCAGATATAACCATCGGCATCGACCACCGAGCCGTCGATGTCGCCGGGCTCGTCGGCGCTGTCGACCAGCACGATCGGCTCGCCCGAGGGCATACCTGTGTTCGGATCGACCATGACGCGCATCAGCCGATTAAGGCGGGAATCCGTGTAATAGCCGATGGTGCCGTCCGGCGAGAAGCAGATCGAATTCGGGATGCTGATGCCGTTGAAGATCTTCGTCACCTTGCCGCCAGCGACGTGATAGATGGCGCCGGCCTGGTTTTCCGCCCGCTTGCTCATCGTGCCGATCCAGAGTGCACCGGAAGGATGGGTGCGGCCGTCGTTCGACCGGTTCTCCGGCCTGTCGTTTTCGAGCGCGGCATAGAAGGTCAGGTTGCCGCTCGCCACATCGCGGACGAAAAGCCCTTCCTCCGTCGCGATCAGCTGCCGGCCGGCGTCGATACGGGCAAGCACGCTCGCCATGGCAGGCAATGGATGCACCTTCTTGGCGCCTGTCGAAAGATTGAGCTCGTGCAGTTCCTTGCCGAGGATGTTGAACCACCAGACGGTATTGCTGTCCGGATCATAGGTCGGGCCTTCGCCGAGAACGGAATTGGTGTTGCAAAGGGTCTTGCCCTCGAACTCGTAGATATCGGTCATACGCTCACGCTCCCAATGGCTGCATCATAGGCGTAAATGGTCGCCTTGGCGCGCTCGGCAACCTCCGATGCGGTCATTCCCGGCTTGTAGAGGCTGGTGCCGAGACCGAAGGCGAAGATGCCGGCCTTGGTATAATCGCCGAAATTCTTGTCCGACACGCCGCCGACGGCGGCAATCGTCAGTTCGGGCGGCAGGATCGCCCGGATCGCCGTGATGCCGGAAGGACCGAGCACGCTTGCCGGAAAGAACTTGAGACCGGTCGCGCCGGCCCGCGCTGCGGCAAGCGCCTCTGTCGGGGTAAAGACGCCTGGCATCGTCACCATGCCGTATTGGCGCGCCCGAATGATCACCTCGGGCTCGACATTCGGCGTGACGAGCAGCGTGCCGCCGGCGGCATTCAGGCTGTCGACCGCCTCGACCGTCAGCACCGTGCCGGCGCCGATCAGCACCTCGGGCGGCGCCATCTTGGCGGCGATCTCGATCGATTTGAACGGCTCCGGCGAATTGAGCGGGATCTCGATCGCCGTCAGGCCATTGTCGATCAGGGCGCCGACCACGCTTTCGGTCTCGTCGGGCCGGATGCCGCGAAGGATGGCGATCAGCGGGCGCTTCATGTCGGGGAAGGGGATACGGTTCATCGTGTCGGCTTTCTCAATTCGGCCAGATGGCTTCGGCGGCGGCCGAAAGCCCGCGGCGCACGGCGGCGTCCGCATCGATGGCGGTGAAGGGAAGGGAGAGGGTTTTGAAGGCCTGTTCGTAGAGCGCCTGCAGGCGCCCGGAGGCGACGAGCGTGATGCCTGAGTTGGCCGCATCTTGCAGCGCACCGGCAATTTCGAGGCCGATCAGCGTGCCGGAGAGCCGGGCCTGCGCTGATGCGGCCGAGATCCCGTGCAGGAGCTGGCCCGAGCGGGCGGTAAAGAGCAGATTGGAGGCAAGCGCGGGCCGCGCGAAAGCCGCGGAGACCGCCGCTTCGAAGGCCGCCGCATCGGCCGGCTGCTCCTGAGCACCGGCAACGGCATGCGAAAGGATCGTGTGTTTGCTGATGACGTCGAACAGTTCGCCGGTCATGAAGGTCGAAAAACCGGTGACCTTGCCGTCGCCCACATGCACCCACTTCGAATGGGTTCCAGGCATACAGACCGCCTGGGCGCCGGCGCTTGCACTGCCGAGCGCGCCGAGAAGCTGGGTCTCCTCGCCGCGCATGACATCGGGTGTCGCCATGTCCCGCTGGGCAAGCCCCGGCAGGATGCGGATGTCGCGGCTTCCTCCCGGCACGGAGACTGCCGCAGTCAGGATCGCGGCGAGCGGCGCCGGCACGTCGATATAACCGGCCTCGACCCAGCCCTGCCGTGCACCGGCCATGCCGCAGACGATCACCGGCAGGTTCTCGGGCGCCTCGACGGCGGCAAGATGGCCTGCCAGCACTTGGGAAAAGCCGGCTTTTGCCGCACTCGTCATGCCTTCGCCGCTGCGGCGCTCGGCAAGCACGCTGCCGTCCTTGCCGATCAGCCAGAGCCGAAAGCTGCTGGTGCCCCAGTCCACCGCGACATAAGCGGGATTTGCCATTACAGAATGCCTCCATCGACAATCAGGGACTGGGCGGTCATTCCCGCCGCGCAGTCGGATGCAAGAAACAGGCAGGGACCGACGATTGCGTCGGGCTTTAGCGCGACCTTCAGGCATTGCTGCTCGACCGAACGCGCGACGCTCTCTTCGGTCAGCCAAAGCTGCATCTGCCGTTCGGTGAGGACCATGCCGGGCAAAATGCAGTTGATGCGGATATTCTCCGGGCCCAGCCTGCCGGCCATGCTCTTCGTCAGCCCGACGACTGCAGCCTTGGCCGCCGCATAGGCGGGAAAACCGCCCATGTTCAGTTTGAAGGCGATCGACGACATATTGATGATCGCCCCGCCGCCGGCCGCCCGCATCGATGGCGCTGCTGCCTGGGAGGTGAAGAACACATGCCGCAGGTTGACTGCCTGATTGTTGTCCCAATAGGCCTCGGTCACCGCGTCGAAATCATGACGGTCGTCCCAGGCGGCATTGTTGACAAGCACGCGGATCGGCCCTGAATTGGCGACGACGGTATCGACGGTGCGCCGGATCGCCTCGATGTCGCGAAGGTCGGCATGGTGAAAGGAAACCGGATGCGCCGTCTCCTGCGACAGCCTTTCGGCGAACGCGCGGCCGGCTTCCTCGGCAATGTCAATGAAGGAGACCTTGGCGCCCTGGCGCGCGAAACCTTCGACGATCGCAGCACCGATGCCCGATCCGCCGCCGGTCACCAGCACGGTTCGGTCTCTGAACTCCGGAAATTGTGCTGGCATCGCCGTCGCCTTTTGATATTCCATGATGTTCCATTATTTGGAACTATATTTGACTATATGGAATTATCGAATTATGCTGGCCTTGCTGTCAAGGGCGGACGAGATGATGAATTCAAATGGCGATAGCATGGCGCAGGCCCGCGAGACCGGCACGCTCGGCAAACTGATGGTTCTGCTCGATCTCGTCACCCATGCCGACGCACCGCTGCGTTTCACCGATATCCTGGCCCTTGCCGGCCAGCCGCGCGGCACCTTGCATCGCCAGTTGAGCCATCTGGTGGAGGAAGGGCTGCTTGAGCTTGATGGCGACGGCCGTTACGCGCCGGGCCTACGCCTGCTCGATTTTGCCGCGCGCAGCTGGGCGCGCAACGAATTCCGGCTGATTGCCGAGCCGCACCTTGCCGATCTGCAGCAGGCGACCGGCGAGACGGTGCATCTCGGTGTTTTGAGGGGCCAGTCGATCATCTATCTCGACAAGGTCGACGGCCGTCAGCCGGTGCGCATGTATTCGCAGATCGGCAATGCCTCGCCCTGTTACTGCACCGGCGTTGGCAAGGCCGCCCTTTCCCTGCTTCCGGCCGATCTCCTCGCCGATCTTCTCGCCGGCCTGAACTTCACCCGCTTTACCGCCTCGACCCATCTCTCGGCAGAAACGCTGCTTGCCGAAATCCGCGAGATCACCGACCAGGGCTATGCCTTCGACCGGGAGGAGCATGAGGCCGGCATCCGCTGTGTCGCCGCCCCGCTTTGGTCGCAGGATCGGGCCTTTATCGGGGGCATTTCGATTACCGGCCCGGCCTATCGTCTGTCGATGGAACTTCTGCGCCAATGGTCCGTTCCAGTTCAGCTGGCAGCTGGGAGGATCATGGAGGACATGCGCATTCGGCTCGGCCCGCGCCGCTAAATGCGATCGGAGAGCATGCTTATGATGAGGGCGATATTGAGATTTTCCGGCGAATCACGACAACTGTAAATAGTCCGCGAAATCGAAAACCACTCACCGGCCGAACGCCTCTACGGCGAGGCCGATTCCATGTGATCCAATCAGCGATCGTCATTCCCCGAAGCAATCGAACCGGCCGTTGCGCCGAAGATGAAGAAATGTGATGGCACCCTTGTCGCAAACATCCCAGGAAGACGACGACTACATCAAGGAAATAGCCGGCCTGAAGACCCAGTTCGATATTTTCCGGTTCCTGAAACGTGTGACGGAAGCCTATCGCAGCCGTGCCTTCCTGGTTCTCAACTTGCCGCCGATCACCTCCCTGGATATCCAGGGCAGCACCGTCATCACCAGCTGGCCGGCCGAGCTTCTGGCGCTCTACGACCAGGAGGGACTGCTGGTCAACAGCCCGGTTCTCAGGCGGCTCAGAACATCGGCGCGGCCCTTTTTCTACGACATGTCGCGCGAGAACTGGTCGCGCGACGACGGTAAGTCGATCCTCGTCGCCTCGCTGTTTGAACGTTTCAGGATGATGCGCGGCGCCTATTTCCCGACGCATGAGCCATCCGGCGTGCGCGGCGCCATCTCTTTCGCCGGCGACCGCGAGCCCTTCAGCCCGGCGGAGATGCGTGAGCTCTGCTATATCTCCATCCATGTTTATGACAGGCTCGCCGAGATCCGCAACCTCGATACACGCATCACGGATACGCTAACCGACCGGGAAATCGATTGCCTCAACTGGACGGCGGCCGGCAAGACCAGTGCGGAAATCGCCGAAATCCTCACCCTCTCCGAGCACACGGTCAATCACTATCTCAACCGTGCCACCAAGAAGCTCGATACGGTCAACCGCACCCAGGCGGTGGCCAAGGCGCTGCGGATCGGCCTGATCAAATAAGGTGCAAAAGGCATAGCGGCTGGTCGCCGGGCGCCCAGCGCGTGAGCATATGCCGGCCGCTTCCGGCCATCCTCACGCCGCGCCGGTGCCATTTGCGCCGATTTCCGTCTGGCACGCTTTCTGCATCTCTTTTGCCAGAGGCCCAGAGGGGACTTGGACCAGCGCCAGGGAAATGGCGCGGCCGCACACTGCCGTCCGACGCCGATGCCGCTTTTCCCAAGCCTTCGGTGTCGGCGGCGGTTGTTGCGTTTTGGCACCGCCTCTTGCACAGCTGCGCGCCATTTGGCCTTCCCTCGTCATTTTTCGCTGGCCTTTTTGTCGGCTTGCTCTAGTTCGCCCCGGATTGCGCCGGTTCTCGGGGAGACCGTTGCGGCCATCAGGGCGAAAGCCCGGCGGACTTGATGGCCGCAACGGATTGCCCATTCTCCCCGGGGCGCTTTTCGCAGGCCGGCAAATCGATTTTCCCGCCGATGATTTTGTTTGGCGAAGGCGTCCGTCTCCACTATCTCTACTGCATGATTTCAGTCTTGATCGGAATCGATGAAGGCTGAAATCATGCAGTAATTCAAAGTGCTACAGCGCTCTTTGTGCGTCTTATAAGACGCGCGGCGCTCTAGTCTGAGAGAAGCAGCAGTGAGGATGGAATGACCGACGTCACCAAGGAACAGGTTCTCGAAACGCTGAAGACCGTGCGTGGACCGGATCTCGAGCACGATATCGTCGAGCTCGGCATGGTTTCCGACGTCTTCATCTCCGACGGCAAGGTCTATTTCTCCATCACCGTTCCGGCCGATCGCGCCAAGGAGCTGGAGCCGATGCGGCTCGCCGCCGAGCGCGTCGTCAAGGCGATGCCTGGTGTCAAAGGCGCGCTGGTCGCACTGACCGCAGACAAGAAAGCGGCCGCCGCCGCTCCGGCGGCCCGCCCGGCGCCGAACCCGCCGCACGGACATGCCGGCCACGATCATCACGGGCATGATCACGGTAGCCACGCGCACGCCCCGCAGCAACAGCCGCCGCGGGCCGGCAAGATCGGCGTCCCCGGCATCGGCGCCATCATCGCCGTCGCCTCGGGCAAGGGTGGGGTCGGCAAGTCGACCACGGCCGTCAACCTGGCGCTCGGCCTGCTCGCCAACGGTTTGCGCGTCGGCATTCTCGACGCCGATATCTATGGTCCCTCGATGCCGCGGCTGTTGAAAATTTCAGGCCGTCCGACCCAGATCGACGGCCGCATCATCAATCCGATGGAGAATTACGGCCTCAAGGTCATGTCGATGGGCTTCCTCGTCGACGAGGAGACGGCGATGATCTGGCGCGGTCCGATGGTCCAGTCGGCACTCCTGCAGATGCTGCGCGAAGTCGCCTGGGGCGAGCTCGACGTGCTCGTCGTCGACATGCCGCCCGGCACCGGCGACGCGCAGCTGACCATGGCCCAGCAGGTGCCGCTTGCCGGCGCCGTCATCGTCTCGACGCCGCAGGACCTCGCTTTGATCGATGCCCGCAAGGGCCTCAACATGTTCCGCAAGGTCGAAGTGCCGGTGCTCGGCATCGTCGAGAATATGAGCTATTTCATCGCGCCGGATACCGGCACCCGCTATGACATCTTCGGCCATGGCGGCGCCCGCAAGGAGGCCGAGCGCATCGGTGTGCCCTTCCTCGGCGAAGTGCCGCTGACGATGAATATTCGCGAGACCTCCGACGCCGGCACGCCGCTTGTCGCCTCCGAGCCGAACGGCGTCGTTGCCGGCATCTATCGCGGCATCGCCACCAAGGTCTGGGAGCAGCTCGGTGGCCAAACCCAGCGTGCCGCCCCGTCGATCGTCTTCGAATAGGTCTGCCATCGCAAGCAGTGCGGCTGCTCCGGGCGACACTCCTAGCGTCCGAATCATGACCGCCAGTACCCCAAATTGTGGGGGAAACGTGGTGAAAAGCCGCGCTTCACGGAAGATGTCTTGATTATTTCACGGCTTTGCTGCATATGCCGCGGCGCCATGATGGCGTTTGCTGCAGATGCTCAATGACGGCCGTCCTCGTTTGGAAGATTTCGGCCCGCCTGCAAGTTCGGAGTTGTCTTGTCGATCGAAGGATTGATCGCTGCGATGCGGTGGAGCACAATGCGCATGCCGGCCTTTAAGGCCGGATGCAGCCGGAGTTGTATGACCTTTTTTGATACTCTTCCGCTGGGACCTGGGACGAGCGACCCTCGCGTTGCCGCGCTGGCGGCCGCATGGAAAGGCTGCCGGTGATCACCGCTTACTGTTCCAATTGCAGGTCGGTTGAGATCCGCGATCTGTCGCATCCCGCATCCTTCCCCGAGGATGCCGTCTGGATCGACATGATCGAGCCGAGCCGCGACGAAGAGCTTTATGTCGAGAAGGTGCTCGGCATCGAGGTTCCAACGCGTGATGATCTCAAGGATATCGAGCCCTCCGCCCGTCTCTATGTCGAAAACGACGCCGTCTTCATGACCGCCTCGCTGCTCTGGAAGGCCGATACCGACGCGCCGACGCTGACCGATGTCGCCTTCATCCTGGCCGGAAACCGGCTGGTCACCATCCGCTACGCCCATCCCAAATCCTTTGCGCTGTTCATCGCCGCCCTTCACCGGCTGCCGGAAAACTGGCGCAGCGGCGCTGCCCTTCTCGCCAAGCTGCTGGAGACGATCGTCGACCGCACCGCGGAGATCCTCGAAATCTCCGTCGCACGCCTCGACATCCTGTCGATGCATGTCTTCGGCGACCGGGCGAAGAAGACGCGCAAGCCTTCGAACTACCTCGAGGAAAAGCTGCGCGATATCGCCGGTTATCACCGGATGATCAGCAAGGTGCGTGACAGCCTCGGTTCGCTGTCCCGCCTGCTCACCTTCTTTCACACGATCCCGGCGGTCCAACAGGACCGCGAGACGAAGGAACTCTGCCGCACTCTCTCGCGCGACATCCAGTCGTTGTCGGAGCATGCCGCCTTCGTTGCAGGCAACATCACCTTCCTGCTCGACGCTTCGCTCGGTCTGATCAACATCGAGCAGAATTCTATCATCAAGATTTTCTCGATTGCCTCGGTGGTGTTCTTGCCGCCGACATTGGTCGCCTCCATCTATGGTATGAATTTTCAGG
Organism: Rhizobium acidisoli; assembly: GCF_002531755.2. NCBI lineage: Bacteria > Pseudomonadati > Pseudomonadota > Alphaproteobacteria > Hyphomicrobiales > Rhizobiaceae > Rhizobium > Rhizobium acidisoli. Next base: position 534,654 of record NZ_CP034998.1, read on the forward strand.
TCATGCCGGAATTGGCCTGGGCCGCGGGTTATCCTTATTCGCTGGCCCTGATGGTGATATCAGCCGTCATCCCTTTTTTCTTTTTCCGCTGGAAAGGCTGGCTCTGAGGAGCCTGTTGCAACTTCATGTCCGCAGAGAGCCATCCGAACGAATCCCAGATGACGCCGAAGAAGCTGTTCTATCTTGCGCTCGGTTCCGTCGGCGTCGTCTACGGCGATATCGGCACCAGCCCGCTCTATGCTTTTCGCGAGGCGCTGAAGCCCGTTGCCCATGACGGCGTCACCCGTTTCGAGGTCATCAGCCTGATCTCGCTGATGATCTGGGCGCTGACGATCATCGTCACCATCAAATATGTGCTGTTTCTGCTGCGCGCCGACAACGAAGGCGAGGGCGGCACGCTGTCGCTGCTTGCTCTTCTGATGAAGACCGCCAACGGCCATACCGCCATACTGATGCTGCTCGGCCTGATGGGAGCGGCCCTCTTCCTCGGCGATGCGATGATCACGCCGGCGCTGTCGGTACTCTCGGCCGTCGAGGGCCTGAAGCTCGTCACACCGAGTTTGGCGGAATATATCGTGCCGATCTCGGTGGTGATCCTGGCGCTGCTCTTCGTCGTGCAATCGCGCGGCACCGGCGCCGTCGCCAGATTCTTCGGCCCGATCACCGCCATCTGGTTCATCGTCATGGCCGCCGCCGGCATTTCCCATATCTCCGACGATTTCGGCATCCTTGCCGCCTTCAACCCCTATTATGCCGTCAGCTTCCTGCTGCATGAGGGCTTTTACGGCGTCGTCGTGCTCGGGGCGGTCTTCCTGACGGTGACGGGCGCTGAGGCGCTCTATGCCGATCTCGGCCATTTCGGCCGGCGCCCGATCCAGTGGGCCTGGTTCGCGTTGGTGTTTCCGGCGCTGACGCTGAACTATCTCGGGCAGGGCGCTCTCGTCCTCGGCAAGCCGGAGACAATGTCCGATCCCTTCTATCTGATGTTTCCGCAATGGGCGCTGCTGCCGGTCGTCATCCTGGCGACCGCCGCGACGATCATCGCCAGCCAGGCGGTCATCACCGGCGCGTTCTCGATGGTGCGCCAGGGTATCAACCTCGGCTTCCTGCCGCGCATGGAAATCCTCTTCACGTCGGAAACCAATACCGGGCAGATCTTCGTGCCGTCGGTCAATGCGGTGCTGTTCATCGGCGTCATCTTCCTCGTCCTGAGTTTCAAGACCTCGGATGCGCTGGCGACCGCCTATGGCATCTCCGTCACCGGTGCGATGGTCGTCACCTCGATCATGGCCTTCGAATTCGTTCGTGCCCGCTGGAACTGGTCGTTCCCGGTGGCGGTGATCGCGCTCGCGCCGCTGGTCGTGCTCGAACTGATCTTCCTCGGCGCCAATCTTTTGAAGATCCACGACGGCGGTTATATCCCGATCCTGATCGCCACCGCCTTTACCGTCATCATGTGGACCTGGCGCCGCGGCACCGCGATCCTGATGGAAAAGACCCGCCACACCGATATTCCGCTCCCCTCCTTCGTCAGCTCGATCGAGCGCAAGAGCGAACATTCGCCGGCCCAGGTTCCGGGCACCGCGATCTTCCTGACCAGCGACCCGGAATCGGCCCCGGCCGCCCTGCTGCACAATCTCAAGCACAACCATGTGCTCCACGACCGCAACGTCATCCTGACGATCCGCACCGTCAACAAGCCGCGCGTGCCGAGCCAGGACCGTTATAAGGTCGAGCAGATTTCCGAGCGCTTCTCCCGCGTCGAACTGCTCTTCGGCTTCATGGAATCGCAGAACGTCTCGCAGGCGCTCGCGACGCTGCGCAAGACCGGGCTGAAGTTCGACATCATGTCGACCTCCTTCTATCTCGGCCGCCGCAAGCTGGTGCCGGACGCCAAATCCGGCATGCCCTACTGGCAGGACCGGCTTTACATCGCGCTCGCCAACGCCGCCGCCAACCCCTCGGACTACTTCCGCCTGCCGGCGAACCGCGTGGTGGAACTGGGGTCGCACGTTATTATTTGATGGCTGGAAAGAAGGGCGCTTAAGACCCCGCCCCAAACCCCTCCCCACAAGGGGGAGGGGCTTAACCTGTTGCGCCCTTCACAAACATCTCGGCGTTTAGGGTAGATGCGACGGTGCCGCTCTAAGTCCCTCCCCCTTGTGGGGAGGGGTTGGGGAGGGGACTTTGCAAGGGTGCGGACACATCTCATCGCGCAATGACCAGCCACATTAGAACATGCAAAACTTCGCATGGTCACATTCCGGCACGCCCCGTTAACCCGACGTCAAGGTTAATGAGAGATTTTCGATGGAATGTTCCCGCGTTCCATGCCCGGAGTTGGTGTTGCGTCGAAAGAGCTCTCCCCGTAGCAAGCTGCGTCTTCTTCCCGAGAATTGGGTGTCGCCCGCAATCTTCGGGCTCGCCGGCTGGCTGATCTTCCCGAGCGTCGCATCTCATGCCGATCTCGCCGCCATGCTGGCCGGTCTCGATCGGGAGGGGGAGAACTGGCGCATGGTGCTGACCAATTCGCCGGCCGGCTCCATCCATCAGGCCGAACTTGCCTTTTCCGATCCCGCGGTGACGGGCTCGATCTCGTCGGGTGCCGGCATGGTGCTTCCCGATGGCCGCAAGGTCGCTTTCACCAAGGAAAAAGGCCACGAGGACACGCCCGACGAGGATCGCGTCAACCGCGGCACCAAGAAAGGCCGCGTCGTCGCCGTCGAGAAGATGCAGCCGCCGAAGGATTTTTCCGCCGGCTCGATCCTCGAGCGCACCAGGATGCTCTTCACCCCGAGTTTCGATCTCAAGGACAGATCGGCTTTCGTCAAGCCGAAGATCCAGGGCAAGGAAATCGAGATCGCCACTTCTTTCTATAAGAAGCAGCCGGTGGTAACCGATAATGGCGTGCCGGCAATGCTCGCAAGCCTCGTCACCAGCGACAAGGCCGATGTCCTGGCCACTGCCTATGGGCCGGCGGCACCCGACTATTCCCGCCAATCGCCTTTCGATTCCATTCTGACCGAGCAGGATAGCGGCCGCTTCGTCCCGCAGATCGGCCCGCGCGACCATGCCTGGGCCGCCAGCATATTGTCGCCGAGCGTCTTTTCTGCCCGCGAGCAGCAGTGCCTTGCCTCCGGCATCTATTTCGAGGCGAGGGGAGAATCGGTGAAGGGCCAGGCGGCCGTCGCCCAGGTCATCCTCAACCGCGTCCGCAACCCGTCCTATCCGAAAACCATCTGCGGCGTGGTCTACCAGAACGAGGACTGGCGCAACCGCTGCCAGTTTTCCTTCGCCTGCGACAGCATCAAGGACAGGGTGAACTCGGAATATCACTGGCGGATGGCCCGCGATGTGGCGATGGCGGTGACATCAGGCAAAATCTGGCTGCCGCAGGTGGGCTCGGCGACGCATTACCATGCCGTCTATGTCAGGCCGAAATGGGCAAAGACCATGGAAAAGGTCGGCCGCATCGGTCTTCACGTCTTCTATCGCACCTATGGCGGCGGCTGGAGCTGAGATAAATCGCTCCGGCAAGCCGATTTGCCGGGCTTAAAAGCGGATTCTTTCCATCGAATTTAAGAGATCGCCCCAGAAACGAGTTATCTCTTTGATTTGACGAAATTATTTTATGGCTGGACAGAAGCTGTCTACGCCTTGACTATACCAATCCCTAAAACTATGTTGCGCGCGACTTCAGAACGGGCCGGAAGGGTTTCAACCTTCGCGTCCGGGGTCCGAATGACCGGGGTAGCGGGAGTGCGGGCGACGGGCAGGTGAGGAGAGATCCATGGCGGATGACCGCGAGGAAAGTCTTGAGAAGCGCCGTGCGCAGCTGGGAGCGGAACTCGCGACCAAGCGCGCTGAGGCGGGAGTGGAACATGCAAGCGAGGCCCAAGCCGAGGTAAGCCGCAAAGGTTATGCCCAGGCGATGAAGCTTTCCAGCGAGTTCATTGCCGCGATCATCGTCGGTGCCGTTCTTGGCTATGTTCTCGACCGTTTTGTTGGCACGGCGCCTTGGGGGATGATTGTTCTTCTGCTTCTCGGATTCTGTGCCGGCGTTCTGAACGTGCTGCGTTCTGCGGGGGTGGTGGCCCATCCCCTTGATGACGACAAGAAATAAGGACCGGTTCCCGGTCCAGTGCAATGACCCCGCGTCCTGCGGGCCAAAGAGAGAGAACAGCGGTGTCCAACGATCCGACTCATCAGTTCCAGATCTTCAAGATTGTGCCGATCGAAATCGGCGGAATTGATTTTTCGTTCACCAACGCATCGCTCTTCATGGCAGCGTCCGCTGCCGTGGCCGTCGGCTTCCTCTATTTCGCGACCTCGAACCGCGCCATCGTGCCGGGCCGTTCGCAGTCGGTTGCGGAAATGTCCTATGAATTCATCGCCAACATGCTGAAGGAAGGCGCGGGCAAGCAGGGGATGAAGTTCTTCCCGCTGGTCTTCTCGCTCTTCATGTTCGTGCTGACGGCGAACCTGCTCGGCATGTTCCCGTATTTCTTCACGATCACCAGCCAGATCATCGTCACCTTCGCGCTGGCGATCCTCGTCATTGGCACGGTTCTCGTCTATGGTTTCTATAAGCACGGCTTCCACTTCCTGAATGTCTTCGTGCCCTCGGGCGTGCCGGGCATATTGCTGCCGCTGGTCGTCTCGATCGAAATCATTTCCTTCCTGTCCCGTCCGATTTCGCTCTCCGTTCGTCTTTTCGCCAACATGCTCGCCGGTCATATCACGCTGAAGGTGTTCGCAGGCTTCGTCGCCTCGCTTGGAGCCCTCGGTGCAGTCGGTGTCGGCGGCGCAGTTCTTCCCCTCATCATGACCGTCGCCCTGACCGGTCTCGAGTTCCTCGTCGCCTTCCTTCAGGCTTACGTCTTTGCGGTGCTGACTTGCATGTACCTCAACGACGCAATCCATCCGGGCGGGCACTAAGGATAACGACAACGACGTCTCCAGGGCGTCAGTCATTCGCCGCAACAACCATTTCAAAGGAGTTCAACATGGAAGCGGAAGCAGCAAAGTACATCGGTGCAGGCCTGGCTTGCTTTGGTATGGCCGGTACGGCTCTCGGCCTCGGCAATATTTTCGGCAGCTACCTCTCCGGCGCACTGCGCAATCCGTCTGCCGCTGACAGCCAGTTCGGCCGTCTGGTATTCGGTTTCGCCGTTACGGAAGCTCTGGGCATCTTCTCGCTGCTCGTCGCTCTCCTCCTCCTCTTCGCCGTCTGATATCGGCGAATAGATGGATCACGGCCTGCGATCGCACGCCGTGATCCTTTGCATTTGCAGTCCACCTGGAGGTGAGAATGTTTTTTGTGACCCCGGCTTACGCTGAAGAAGCACCGGCGGCAGCGACGGGTACGGATGCGCATGCCGCTCCGGCCGCAGGCGAGGTCCATACCGAGACCGGTGTTGCCGAAGGCGAACACGCCCGCGGCCCGTTCCCGCCTTTCGATTCGACGACCTACGCATCCCAGCTGCTGTGGCTGGTGATTACGTTCAGCGTCTTTTACCTCCTTATGCAAAAGGTCATCGCGCCGCGCATCGGGGCCATCCTCGATCAGCGCCACACGCGCCTCTCCCAGGATCTGGAAGAAGCCGGCCGCCTGAAGGCGGAAGCCGACGCTGCCGTCCAGACCTATGAAGGCGAACTGGCGGCTGCCCGCGCCAAGTCGAATGCGATCGGCGCTGCCGCACGCGACGCCGCCAAGCTCAAGGCCGAAGAGGATCGCCGCGCTGTCGAGGCGAGCCTGTCGGAAAAGATCAAGGCTGCTGAAGTCCGTATCGCCGACATCAAGGCGAAGGCCTTCGCCGACGTCGGCACCATTGCCGAGGAAACGGCGGCTGCCGTCGTGGAACAGCTGATCGGCGGCTCCGCTGCTCAGGCAGATGTCGCCGCCGCCGTCGCGGCCGCCAAGAAGGAGGCTTGATCGATGGAATTTCACTTTGATGCGACTTTCTTCGCCTTTGTCGGCCTCGTCCTCTTCCTGGCACTGGTCGTTTACCTGAAGGTTCCGGGCATGATGTCACGGTCGCTCGACGATCGCGCCGACCAGATCCGCAACGAATTGGCCGAAGCCAAGCGTCTGCGCGAAGAGGCTCAGCACCTGCTCGCCGAATACCAGCGCAAGCGCAAGGAAGCGGAAGCCGAAGCGGCCCACATCGTTGCCGCTGCCGAGCGTGAAGCCCAGATGCTGACCGCCGAAGCGAAGAAGAAGACGGAAGAATTCGTCGCCAACCGCACGGCGCTTTCCGAGCAGAAGATCAAGCAGGCCGAGGTCGAGGCGATGAAGGCGGTCCGTTCCGCCGCCGTCGATCTCGCAATCGCAGCCGCCGAAACGGTGCTCGCCAAGCAGGCGGACGGCAAGGTCCAGTCCGAACTCTTCGGCAATGCCATCGGCCAGGTCAAGACACGACTCAACTGAGCGGTATCGAATGGAATAGGAAAAGGCCGGGCATGTCCCGGCCTTTTGTCTTTGGTGAATACTCAATCTCCGTTCGAGGGCATGCCGCTCCCTCTCGATTCCCTCTTCTCCCCTCGGGGAGAAGGTGCCCGTAGGGGGCCGGGAATGCCGGTCTTTCCGAATAAAACCGATGAGGGCTTCGACCGTTGCGCTCTTGTATCGACTGATTCAGGGCGGTGGCGCGCGGGGTTAGCGCTGGCGTGGCGGATAGGTTTTCCGTGAGGACGTGCCGTGCGGCCCCCTCATCCGCCTGCCGGCACCTTCTCCCCGCCGGGGAGAAGAGAATATGCCGCGGCCTCTCTTTTCCACGCGCCTCTTTCGGTGCTCGTCCGGCTTCTCATTGCCTGGTTTTCTTTGGGCGACCTAATCCGAAATCAGCTCGTCCATCTGAGGACCGTCCTCGACCTTGCGCAGCGGCCGAAAACTCATCCGGTGCAGGGAGCAGGGACCGAGCTTTTCGATGCCGGCGCGGTGCTGCGCCGTGCCGTAGCCGACATGGGCGGCAAAGCCGTAATCCGGAAATACGTGATGAGCCCGCGCCATCATTCGGTCACGTGTCACCTTGGCGACGATCGAGGCGGCGGCGATCGAGACCGAGCGGGCATCGCCCTTGACCACCGCCTGTCCGGGGCAGTCAAGGCCGGGCGGCACGTCGAGCCCGTCGGTCAGCACGTAGCTTGCCGGAATGGCGAGGCTGCAGATGGCGCGGCGCATGGCGTCGAGGCTCGCCTTGCGGATATCGGTCTCGTCGATCCGCGTCGAGCTGGATGAGGCGATCGAGACGGTGGCGGTCGCCAGGATTTGCACGAACAATTCCTCGCGCCGTTGCGCCGAAAGCTGCTTGGAATCGTTCAGCCCCTCCGGGATGCGCTTCGGATCGAGGATGACGGCGGCAGCGACGACCGGCCCGGCCAGCGGCCCGCGGCCTGCCTCGTCGGCGCCGGCCACCGGCCAGTGGCCGGCCTTGCGGGCTTTGAGCTCCAGCCGGAAATCCGGCACCAAAGGAACCGCTTGGAACAGCTGGGGAGAATCGGGTGGTGTGCGAGGTTTCATGCGGCTGAACCTCGCACGCCAACCCGATTGCCCGCAAGTCCCCGATCAGGGCGGCGGTCGGGGACCGGGTCCGGCGGATGGTGGCGGTCAGGGCCATCCGCGGGAATTGCGCTCGGGCTCGAAAACAGGGCGGTTTTTCGATGGGGCCGATGCGCAAGCTTCAAGCAATTCCAGGAAAAGTGCTTTGCGGTTTTCCGTCCGGAATTGCGTAAACAGTCAAAAAGCAATTCCAGGAAAAGTGCGCCGCGGTTTTCCCCGGGCAAAGCGCAAAGCGCTTTTGCCAAGAATTGCGTAAGAACAAAGCCTAGAGCAATGACAGCTGCACGCCGCTGCCATCCGGCGGCACGAACAGGTCGTCGCGCAGCGGCATGCCGCGCCGTGTCAGGCCGAAACGTCGGGCGGCCATTTCAAAGCGCCGGGCGATCTGCCAGGCATAGGGACCAGCGCCCTTCATGCGCTTGCCGAAGTCGGCATCGTAATCCTTGCCGCCGCGCATCGAGCGCACCAGCGACATAACATGCCGGTAGCGATCGGGATAATGCTGCAGCAGCCAGTCGCGGAAGAGCGGGCTGACCTCGAGCGGCAGTCTCAGGATGACATAACTCGCCTCGGCGGCGCCGGCAGCCTTGGCCGATTCGAGGATGCGCTCCAGCTCGTGATCGTTCAGCGCCGGAATGAGCGGGGCGGCCATCACCGCCGTCTGGATACCTGCCTCCGACAGCGTGTGGATGGTCTCCAGCCGGCGCGGCGGCGTGGCGGCGCGCGGCTCCATCGTCCGGGCAAGCTTGCGGTCGAGCGTGGTGACCGAGATGCCGACGCGCACCAGGTTCTTCGCCGCCATCTCCTGCAGAATGTCGAGATCCCGCAGGATCATCGCAGACTTGGTGACGATCGATACCGGGTGGTTCGCCTTGTTCAAGACCTCGAGAATGCCGCGCATGATGCGCCATTCCTTTTCGATCGGCTGATAGGGGTCGGTATTGGTGCCGATCGCGATCGCCCGCACCTTGTAGCCCGGCTTGGCAAGCTCCCGCTCCAGCAGCTTTGCCGCATCCGGCTTGGCAAACAGCTTCGTCTCGAAATCGAGCCCCGCCGAAAGCCCCATATAGGCGTGCGTCGGCCGGGCGAAACAATAGATGCAGCCATGCTCGCAGCCGCGATAGGGGTTGATCGAGCGATCGAAGCCAATGTCAGGCGATTCGTTGCGGGTAATGGCCGTGCGCGGCTTCTCGATCTGCACGTCCGTCCTGAACGGCGGCAGCTCTTCCAGCGTCTGCCAGCCGTCATCGAAGGTCTCGCGCTGCAGCGCCTCGAACCTACCTGTCGGGTTCAATCCCGCCCCGCGCCCACGACGCCTATCGACCTCGATTCGCAGCCCGGAGGACACGATCATCGCATCGGCAATATCTGCCGTATTGGTAGGCGCAAATGCGGCCTGCCCTGCCAGGGACTGCTCTCTCATCGGATTCTCCCGCGGCAAAAGCCATCGCTTCCGCCCGTTTTGATGATTAAATTCCTATCCGCAAAACAAGAACAATGCAAGAACAAAATGCGCAAAACGCCGCTGGCAATAATTTGTGCGGCGCATTATGAATGGGCAATGTTGACGGTTGTTCTCGAATGTCAGGATCAGGAAACTGAGCTGGCCCAGACTTTATCGGTCTTGGTGGCAGGCGCGGTGGAGGGGCTCGTCAGCGATGTGGTCGTGCTCGATCACGGTTCGCGCGACGGCAGCTCACGGGTCGCCGACGCCGCCGGCTGCCGGTTTTATTCGCAGTGGGATATGAAGGACATCGTCCGCTCCGCCCGCGGCGAATGGCTGCTCTTCGTCGAGCCCGGCGCACGGCCTCAGGCCGGCTGGATCGACGAGATCGCCGAATATATGGCGCTGAACAAGCTGCCGGCGCGCTTCACCGCCTCGCGCGGCTACCGGCGCCCGTTTTTCCAGCGCCTCGGCCGCGCCGTGCCGCCGCTGGAGCTCGGTTTGCTGATGCCGAAGAGCGAGGCGCTCGCCGCCGCCAGGAGCGGCATGCGGCTGGCCGAATTCGTCAAGGAGAGGAAGCTTCGTAAACTCTCCAGCGAACTGATCCCCGCCTGGGTGGCGCGCGCCGCGCGGTAGGACACGAGAAACTGCCCCTCACCCTAACCCTCTCCCCGTAAACGGGGCGAGGGGACTTGCCCTGCGAGACGTTGGAGAGGGACGGAGAGGTTGCGGCTACTCCCCTTCGCCCCGTTTACGGGGAGAAGGTGGCGGCAGCCGGATGAGGGGCAGCCAGCAGTGATCACGCGCTCACCATCGCACAAAGATGGCGCCCAATCGGATTTTGCGCTATAATTCCGCCATGGCGCCGTCGAAGCGCCTCGCTTCGCAACGGATGGCCATGAATGCCGGTGGACGGCAGAACAGGTCGGCGACAATCTCCTCTTCTGCCGGGTTCCCGGCGGAAGGAGGTGCGTCATGGTACGCGATATGGCTTACGGCCTGCTGGCCGTCATATTGCCGACATTGGTGATCGCGCATCCGCATTCGGCAGCATCACAGACGATGCTCAGTTGCGCAGGCCGATCCGAGGTCGTCAATTTCCTGGACAAGAACTTCGCTGAAAAGCTGACAGCGGTCGGACTGGTCAACGAGAACGCCGTTCTCGAGGTCTATGCCGCCGAAAGCGGCACCTGGACGCTCGTGGTCACGGATGTTCACGGCATAAGCTGCATTCTGCTGTCGGGTGACAGCTGGGAAACGATGCCCACTCTGCCGGGGCTTGCCACATAGCCAATGCCAGCGGCAAGCAGACTATGTCTTGGCGCCGCGTTTCAGGTGTTCGTCCAGACGCGGCATGATCTCGACGAAATTGCAGGGCAGGCTGCGGTAGTCGAGCTGTGCTTTCAAAATGCCGTCCCAGGCATCCCGGCAGGCGCCGGGCGACCCCGGCAGCGCGAAGATGAAGGTGGCGTTGGCAACGCCTGCCGTGGCGCGCGACTGGATCGTCGCCGTGCCGATCTTCTCGTAGGAGATCCGGTGGAAGATGGCGGAAAAGCCGTCCATGCGTTTTTCGAACAAAGGCTCCAGCGCCTCGGGCGTCACATCGCGGCCGGTAAAGCCGGTGCCGCCAGTGGTGATGACGACGTCGATCTCATCTAGCTCGGTCCAGGCCTTCACCCGGGCGGCGATTTTCTCGCGATCATCGGGCACGATCGCCCGGTCGACCAGCCGGTGGCCCGCCTCGGTGATTCGCGCCGCCAGCGTGTCGCCTGACTTGTCCGTTTCCGGCGTGCGCGTATCCGAGACGGTGAGAACCGCAATGCCGACGGCGATGAAGGGCCGCTTGTCGTCCAGACCTGCCATCACATGCCTCCCGAAACCGTTTCCGTCGCCTGGAAATACCAGTCGGGCCGCTCGCCGTGAAGGGCTGCCGCCGCCTCTTGCGCCTCAGCCATGCTCGCAAAGATCCCGAAACAGGTGGCGCCGGAGCCGGACATGCGGGTCAAAAGCGCGCCGCGGGCCTGCAGCATCGCCGAGATGACCGCAATCTCGGGCACCAGCTGGCGCGCCGGCGGTTCCAGGTCATTGCGGGCGGCATCGATCACTGCCAGCCAGCCGGCACTCCCGGATAGACCGGGCGCCAGGCTCAGGGCCGGATTGTTCTTCGTTGTCAGCCGACGGAACACCTCGGGCGTCGACATACCCTTCAGCGGATTGGCAAGCACCATGGCAAAGGCCGGCAGATCAGCCACGGCCTCGATCTCCTCACCGATGCCGCGGGCAATCAGTGGCCGGCTTTCAAGGCACATCGGCACGTCGGCGCCGAGCTTCAGCGCCAGACTGGCAAGCGCCTCCACCGGCAGGCTCATGCCCCAGAGCCGCATCAGCCCGCGCAGCGCCGCGGCCGCATCGGCCGAGCCGCCGCCGATGCCGGAGGCAACAGGCAGGTTCTTTTGCAGGTGGATATGGACGGGGAAGGCGAGGGCGCCGAACTGCTCGCGCAGGAGATCGCGCGCCCGCAGCACCAGATTGGTGCCGCCGTCGCCGGCCAGCATCTCGCCGAAGCGACCCGACAGGGTGAAGGCGTCGGTCTGGGCAGGCAGGAAGCCCAGCCGGTCGCCGCAATCGGCAAAGGTCACCAGCATGTCGAGCAGATGATAGCCATCTGCCCGCTGGCCTGTCACATGCAAAGCGAGATTGATCTTTGCGCGCGCCTCTTCGGTGACGCCGAAAGCCTCGGCCAGGCCCGCTTCAGGCATGTTTGTCGTCCGTCAGGATTTCTTGTCGACCGGCGGCGGCGTGACCGGGGCCGGATCCGGCTGCTTCTTGTCGGCCGCCTTGGCATCGTCGCTGACGGCAGGCAGGCCATTGGCGACCTTGTCCTTGATCTTCGGGATCTCGGCGGCTTCCGGCTCGGAGGCGAGCGCCCGGTTCCACTGATAGACGGCCTCGAGCTTGCGGCCGACGCGCCAGTAGGCGTCACCGAGATGGTCGTTGATCGTCGCGTCGCCAGCCTTGATCTGGGCTGCCCGTTCCAATTCGTCGACGGCATCGTCGAAGCGGTTGAGGCGGAAATAGGCCCAGCCGAGCGAATCGATGATGTAGCCGTCGTCGGGGCGAAGGTCGACGGCCTTCTTGATCATGCCGAGACCTTCATCGAGGTTGCGGTTCATGTCGATCCAGGAATAGCCGAGATAGTTCAGTACCTGCGGCTGGTCGGGATTGAGCTCAAGGGCCTTGCGGAAATTCGGTTCCGCCTGGTCCCACTTCTTCAGCCGCTCATAGGCGATGCCGCGCTGGAAGAAGACGCTCCAGTTGGCGCGGCCGGGAATGGGGCCGATCGCGTCGACTGCCTTGTCGTAATTGGCGGCCATCGCCTCGTAGTCCTTGGCGTCGGAGAGCACGCTGCCATAGGCGAGGTAGCTGCGGATATCCTTCGGGTCGGAGGCGATCAGCGCCTGCAGGTGCTTGCGCGCCTCGTCCACCTTGCCGCCCTGGGCAAGGGCAAGGCCGAGCTGCAGCTCGGAGATGCGCCGCATCGGCGAATTCTCCGGCACCTTCTTGTAGAGAGCAATGGCGCGATCCATCTGGTTCTGCTTCTCGGCGATGCCGCCGAGCAGCACCAGCGTATCGGCGCTGTTGGGGTCGAGCGCATTGGCGGTCTGCAGGTAAAGCGAGACGATATCTTCGGCGCCGTCGCGGTTCAGCGCACCGCCAACCGAAAACAGCACGCCGGCAGCGCCTTCTTCGGCCGTCTTGACCTGCTGCTCCTGCTTCTCGTCTTTTTCGATACTGTCGCGCAGCGCGTTCAGCGGCGCGTAATTCGGCAGCAGGTTGTCGCCGACGGAAACGGCGTCGAGCGCCTTCTGCTTATTGCCTTGTGTCGCTTCGAGACGGGCTAGCGCCATCACTGCGCGCATGAAGGTATCGGGTGCGGTCGCACCTCCCTCCTTGTCGAGCACGGCGTCGTTCAGATGCTTGCGGGCGGATTTTACGTCACCGGTGGCGATGGCGATCGCGCCGGCATTGTAATTCTGGAAGATGCGGACCCAGTCCGGCCCCTTCATCTTCTCGACCATGGCGAGCGCTTCCTTGCCGCGGCCGGCGCCGACGCGGGCCCAGGCGAGCAGCAGGTCGTTCATCATCCGGTCGAGATCGTTCGGCCCGTTATATTTAAGGATGCTCTCGGCGGTCTTGTAATCATCGCGGCGCACGGCATCCATGCCGCGCACGATCGTGGTGATGCGCTCGACGGAGGGATCGCCCTTCAGGTCGTTGGCGTATTTGACGCCGTCCTTGATGTCGCCATTGAGCAGCAGCGAGATCATCAGCCGCTGGCGGATCTCGGGATTGCCGGGCTCGATCTGCAGCGCCTTCTTGTAGAGTTCGATCGCCGTCTCGTAGTCATGATCGACATCGGCCGTGCGCGCCGCAAGGAAGGCGCCGGAGAAGGTGGTAACGCTATCGGCATCGAAGCTATCGGTCTTCGCCACATCGCTCGGCTTGGCCGCATCCTCGGCATTCGCGCCGCCGACACCGCCCAGCGAAAGGACAGCGGCAAGCGCTGCGCTCGTAAGAAGACGGATGGCAATTCTCTGCCGCATTAGGAAACCTTTCTTCGACAGCGTCCCGACAATGGTGCCGGTCGCGAAACCAGTTGTGTTCACTGATTCATAACAGGATGGCTTTTTTGAAGCGGCGCCGCAAGAAATTCAGCCTGAGATCAAGGACGTTTGATCAATTGACGCGCTCGATGCAGAAGTCGATCACTTCCATCAGGGAGGATTTCCAGACCGTATCGGGCAGCGGCGCCAGTGCGTCCCGTGCGATCGTGCCGTAATGGACCGCCCGGCCGATCGTGTCGGCGAGCGTGCCGTATTTGGTGATCAGCCCGAGTGCTTTTTCGAGGTTGGCGTCGGTGCTGTTGCCGGCTTCGATCGCATCGCGCCAGAAGGCGCGCTCGTCCTCGGTGCCGCGGCGATAGGCGAGAATGACCGGCAGGGTGATCTTGCCCTCGCGGAAATCGTCGCCGACATTCTTGCCGAGATCGGCCGCCTTGCCGCCGTAATCGAGCGCATCGTCGACCAGCTGGAAGGCGAGCCCCAGATTCATGCCGTAGGATTTCAGCGCGTTGCGGCCGGATTTGCCGGCCTCGGCGACGATCGGCCCGACTTCGGCGGCGGCGGCAAACAGCGCCGCCGTCTTGGCGCGGATGACCGAGAGATAATCGTCCTCCGTCGTCTCCATGTTCTTGGCGACGGAAAGCTGCAGCACCTCGCCTTCGGCAATGATGCAGGCGGCGGAAGACAGGACGTCGAGCGCATCGAGCGAGCCGACATCGACCATCATGCGGAAGGCCTGGCCGAGCAGGAAGTCGCCGACCAGCACGCTTGCCTGGTTGCCCCAGATCATCCGCGCTGTCGATTTGCCGCGGCGCAGGTCGCTTTCGTCGACGACATCGTCATGCAGCAGCGTTGCTGTGTGCATGAACTCGACCGAGGTGGCGAGCTTGACGTGGTTTTCGCCCCGGTAGTCGAACAGCGAGGCGGCCGCCAGCGTCAGCATCGGCCGCAGCCGCTTGCCGCCGGACGAGATCAGATGGTTCGCCACTTCGGGGATCATCTGCACGTCGGAGCCGGCCTTGGACAGAATGAGCTGGTTCACCCGCTCCATATCCGCCCTGGTGAGATCGACCAATGGCTTGATGGATGCCAGTTTGTTTTTGCTTTCTTCAAGCGGTATGACCACGCCCAACGACCCGGACTCCTGTTCATTCTTTGCATCTGACAATAGAAAGGGGCGATGGACGCGGCAAGGGGTGAATTGTCGCGCAAGGCGAAATTGGAAGGAAAACGACGGCAAATGCATGAACTTATCCGCGCCAACGACGCCGTCCTGCTCTCCTTTGCCGAGAGCTTGATGAAGGATGCCGGAATTCACTGCTTCATCGCCGATCAGGGCATGAGTGTGCTGGAAGGTTCGCTCGGCATGCTGCCGCGCCGCCTGCTGGTCGATGAGGAGATGGCCGATCAGGCCCGCCGCATCCTGATCGACGCCGGCCTCGGCGACGAATTGCGCGACAGGACGTGAGGGAGGGATGACCGGGGAGCCCGCCCAAACCGTCGATGCCTTCCATCGCGGCGCCTTCCATGTGGTGCAGCCGAGCGGCAGGGGTCATCGCTCCGGCATGGATGCGATGCTGCTTGCCGCCCTTGTTGCCGACGACCGTCCGATCCGGGTCGCCGATCTCGGCGCCGGCGCCGGTGCAGCCGGCCTTGCCGTCGCCTCGCGGCTTGCCAAGGCGGAGGTGGTGCTGTTCGAGCGCTCGGCCGAAATGGCCGACTATGCCCGCCGCAGCATCCTCCTGCCCGAAAACGCCTATCTCGCGGCCCGCGTCGGCCTCGTCGAAGCCGATGTGACGCTGACCGCCAAGGCGCGCAACGATGCCGGCCTCATCGATGAGAGTTTCCACCACGTCATCATGAACCCGCCCTTCAACCATGTGGGCGATCGGCGCACGCCGGATGCGTTGAAGGCCGAAGCCCATGCGATGACCGACGGCCTGTTGGAAAGCTGGATCCGCACGGCGGGTGCGATCATGATCCCGGGCGGGCAATTGTCGCTGATCGCCAGACCCGAATCGATCGCTGAGATCGTTGCCGCCTGCGGCCGGCGCTTCGGCGGCATCGAGATCACCGCCATCCATCCGCGCACGGGTGAAAACGCCGTGCGTATCCTGGTGACTGCTATCAAGGGCTCGCGGGCGCGGCTGTCGCTGCGCGCGCCCTTGATCATGCACGAAGAGGGGAGCCACAAGTTCTCCCCTCTCGTCGATGATTTCAACAATGGCCGGGCGGCCTATGCCCGGCTTTAGGCCGGTTCAGTTTCCGCGCGATTGCTTTAGCCGGTGACGAAGTCGAAGAGCAGCTTGACGTTCAGGCCGGCAATCACGATCGCGATCAGATAGGCAATGCCGCTCAGCCAGCGCGGCGCCACGAGCTCGCCCATCTTGGCCTTGTTGGCGGTGAACATCACGAGCGGGAAGACGGCGAAGGAAAGCTGCAGGCTGAGCACCACCTGGGTGAGGATCAGCAGCTCGGCGGTGCCCTTGTCGCCATACCAGATGGTGACGATCGCAGCCGGCACGATGGCGATGGCGCGGGTGATCAACCGCCGTATCCACGGCTTCAGCCTGATCTTCAGGAAACCTTCCATGACGATCTGGCCGGCAAGCGTTGCCGTCACCGTCGAGTTGAGGCCGCAGCAGAGCAGTGCAATGCCGAACAGCGTCGGCGCGATGGCGAGCCCCAGCAGCGGCGACAGCAGCGAATAGGCGTCGCCGAGTTCGACGACATCGGTCTTCCCGTTCGCATTGAAGGCGGCAGCGGCCAGGATCAGGATCGAGGCGTTGATCAGCAGCGCGAAACAAAGCGCCACCGTCGAGTCGATCGTCGCAAAGGTCAGCGCCTCCTTCTTTTCCGGAACGGTGTGGCCATAAGCCCGCGTCTGAACGATGCCGGAGTGAAGGTAGAGATTGTGCGGCATGACGGTCGCGCCGAGAATGCCGAGCGCCAGATAAAGCATCTCCGGATTGGTGACGATCTCCGTCGTCGGGAAGAAGCCGGTGACGACGGCGCCCCATTGCGGGTCGGCCAGCAGGATCTGCACACCGAAGCAGACCGCGATGACGCCGAGCAGGGCGATGATGAAGGCCTCCACCCAGCGGAAACCCAGCTTCTGAAGGAAGAGAATGACGAAGACGTCGAGCGCGGTAATCAGCACGCCGAGTTCGAGCGGGATGCCCATCAAGAGGTTGAGGCCGATCGCCGTGCCGATCACCTCGGCGATATCGGTGGCGATGATGGCGATCTCGGCAAAGGCCCAGAGCGGCACCGAGACATATCTGGGGAAGGCGTCGCGGCAGGCCTGCGCCAGGTCGCGGCCGGAGGCGATCGCCAGACGCGCGCAGAGCGATTGCAGCACGATCGCCATCAGGTTGGAAAGCAGCGCGACGGTGAGCAGCGCATAGCCGAATTTTGAACCGCCGGCGAGCGACGTCGCCCAGTTGCCGGGATCCATATAACCGACCGCGACCATATAGCCCGGCCCGGCGAAAGCCGCCGCCCGCCGCCATCTGGAGCTGTGACGCCCGGTTCCGACGGTACGGTAGACATCCGATAGTGACGCCTCGCCGCGTTCGTGCCGCCAGCCGCGGTTTGCATTCGGATTCAGGGCGTCCATGCGATTTCCACCTATTAGTCGTGAGTGGCACTATGACGAATTAGAATGATAATGCAAGTCATTCGCAACAAGAAAATCAATCCGGTGTTTTCAGGCCCCAATGTTTTCAGGCCCAATGTTTTCGAGAACGCGGCCATTGCGTTTGTCGTTCCAGCGCATACATGGATGCCGATCGTCATTGACGCGATCGTGCGACCCGTAAGCGAAGGATAAGAGATGGCCGGATTCTGGAGAAAGCTGCTGCCGAAACGGTTCCGCAAGAACGGCATCACCATCCCGGTCGTCAGATTGCAGGGGCCGATCGTCAGCGGCGGCGGCCCGTTTCGGCCGGCCCTCAATCTCGCCAACGTCGCTCCGGTTCTGGAAAAGGCCTTTGCCATGAAGGACGCGCCGGCGGTTGCCATAACAATCAATTCGCCGGGCGGTTCGCCCGTCCAGTCCCGCCTGATCTTCACCCGCATTCGCGAACTCGCCCGCGAGAAGCAGAAGAAGGTCCTGGTCTTCGTCGAGGATGTCGCCGCCTCAGGCGGCTACATGATCGCGCTCGCCGGCGATGAGATCATTGCCGACTCGACCTCGATCGTCGGCTCGATCGGCGTCGTCTCCGGCGGTTTCGGCTTTCCCGAACTTTTGAAGAAGATCGGCGTCGAGCGCCGTGTCTATACCGCCGGCGAAAACAAGGTGATCCTCGATCCGTTCCAGCCGGAAAAGGAAAAGGACATCGAATATCTGAAGAGCCTGCAGCTTGAAATCCACCAGGTCTTCATCTCGATGGTGCGCGAGCGCCGCGCCGGTAAGCTGAGGGACGATGCGGCGGTCTTCTCAGGCCTGTTCTGGAGCGGCACCCGCGGCCTCGAACTCGGCCTCGTCGACGGCCTCGGCGACATGCGCCAGGAATTGAAGCGGCGCTACGGCCAGAAGACTAAGCTGGAACTCGTCGCCGCCGGCCGCGGTCTGTTTGGCCGCCGTGTTCCCGGCGTGTCGCCGGTTTCGCTCGAAAGTGCGGCATCCGGCCTCGCGACAGGGCTTGTCGAAGCGGCGGAAGAAAGAGCATTGTGGGGCCGCTTCGGGCTTTGAGGGGAGCGAAAGAGGGAAATGGCGCAGCTTATCACCATCCTGGTCCTGGTGTTCTCAGCCTGGTGGCTCTACCGCCGCTTCGTCTCCGACGCCCGCAAGCTCGCGGAAAAATCGCGCCGCGCCGAAAGGGAACGCCAGACCGGTGCGATCGGCACGCTGGTCAAGGATCCGGTCACCGGGGAATATCGGCTGAAGCGGGATGAGGAATAGGGCGTCGCTAGCTGCCCCTCATCCGCCTGCCGGCACCTTCTCCCCGCATGCGGGGCGAAAGGGACAAGCCGCGAGCTCTCCGTCCCCACCGACCTCTCTCGGGGCAGGCGACAGGGTAGCGTCTCTCGACATGCCCCCGCAAAACCCTTGACCCCCGCCGCCCTCCATGGCACCTGTCGCGCCGATAATCCCCATGCAATCGGTGCCGTGTCATGTCAGCTATCCCAGACCATATGAACCCGAAGCGCTCCTTCCAGGCGCTGATCCTGACCCTGCATAGCTACTGGGCGGACAAGGGTTGCGCGGTGCTGCAGCCTTACGACATGGAAGTCGGCGCCGGCACCTTTCACCCGGCCACGACGCTGCGTGCGCTCGGCCCCAAGCCGTGGAAGGCTGCCTATGTTCAGCCGTCGCGGCGCCCGTCCGATGGACGCTACGGCGAAAACCCGAACCGCCTGCAGCATTACTACCAGTACCAGGTGATCCTGAAGCCGAACCCGCCCAATCTGCAGGAGCTCTATCTCGGCTCGCTGGCGGCAATCGGTCTCGATCCGCTGCTGCACGACATCCGTTTCGTCGAGGACGATTGGGAAAGCCCGACGCTCGGCGCCTGGGGCCTTGGCTGGGAATGCTGGTGCGACGGCATGGAAGTCTCGCAGTTCACCTATTTCCAGCAGGTCTGCGGCATCGAATGCGCGCCCGTTGCCGGCGAGCTGACCTATGGTCTCGAACGCCTCGCCATGTATGTCCAGGGCGTCGACAATGTCTACGATCTGAACTTCAACGGCCGCGAAGGCGACGAGAAGATCAGCTACGGCGACGTCTTCCTGCAGGCCGAGCAGGAATATTCCCGTCACAATTTCGAATTCGCCAATACCGAAATGCTGCATCGCCACTTCGTCGATGCCGAGAAGGAATGTCGGGCGCTGCTCGATGCCGGCGCGCCTGACGACAACGCCAACCAGCGCCTGCACAAATGCGTCTTCCCGGCCTATGACCAGTGCATCAAGGCCAGCCACGTCTTCAACCTGCTCGACGCCCGCGGCGTCATCTCCGTCACCGAACGCCAGAGCTATATCCTGCGCGTGCGCACGCTGGCCAAGGCCTGCGGCGAAGCCTTCCTGCTGACCGACGCCGGCGGCGTCAATTTGGGCAAAGAGGCGGCGTGACGCAAAAGCCTGCCAGCCGTATCGTCCATATCAACGGCTGGCCAGGCACCGGGAAGCTGACCGTCGGCCGTTTGCTGGCGAAAAGGCTCGGCGTCCGGCTTATCGACAATCACATGCTGCTCAATCCGGCAGAGGCTCTTTTCGCCCGCAGCAACCCTCTGCATGCATCGCTGCGAGGGCAAATTAGGCGGGTGGTTTTCGACCATGCCGTGCGCACCGATCCGGCTGAAAGCTTCGTCTTCACCGATGCTCTTTCGGATGACGAGGATGATAGTGCGATGTTCTCCTGGTATCTCGATCTGGCTGCCGCCAGGGGCGCGGATCTGGTTGCGGTTCTCCTCGATTGCGCGCCGGAGGAGAATGCCAGGCGCCTTATCTCCCCCGGCCGGTCCGAGGCGCTCAAGCTGACGGATACGGCGAGGCTTCAACAGCTTCGGGCAAACTATAAACTGTTGCGCGGACTGGCTGAACACACCGTCGAAATTGATACGACGGACTTTTCGCCGGAGCAGACGACGGCCCGAATTCTCGCGCATATCGGTGTTTGACGGCAGCTGGGAATCCTGCGTAGTCTTCGCACCAAGATTACTTCGTTGCAGGGGGATTCGCGATGTATATTGCGCTTGGCGTCATCGTTTTGGTCGCACTCTATGTCGTCTTCATCTACAACGGCCTTGTTCGCTCCCGGCAGATGGCGGAGGAAGCCTGGTCGGGCATCGATGTGCAACTGAAGCGCCGCGCCGACCTGATCCCGAACCTGATCGAGACAGTCAAGGGCTATGCCGCCCATGAAAAGTCGACACTCGAAGAGGTGGTTGCGCTTCGCAACAAGGCGCAGGCGGTGCCATCGGGCGATGTTGCGGGCAGGGCGCAGGCGGAGGGGCTGCTCGGTCAGGCCCTCGGTCGGGTCATCGCGCTCGCCGAAGCCTATCCCGATCTCAAGGCCAACCAGAATTTCGCCGAGCTGCAGGCTTCGCTCGAAACCATGGAAGGCGAGCTGCAGATGGCGCGGCGTTATTACAATGGGGCGGCGCGCGATCTGAACGTCAAGGTCGAAAGCTTCCCCTCCAATCTCGTCGCCGGCCAGTTCGGTTTTGCCAAGCGGGAATACTTTGAAATCACCAACGAGGCCGATCGCGCCGTACCGTCGGTTAAGTTCTGACCTTTGTCTTTGCACAAAAGCTGGTATGAGCAGTGCGACATGGCCGTTTGCGGCGGCTGCAATGGACAGAAGAGACAAGCGAAATGAGTAAAGGCAAGCTCACCATCATCCCGCCGGGCAAGCCGCTTTCGGGCCGGGCCATGCCGCCGGGCTCAAAGTCGATCACCAACCGCGCGCTGCTGCTCGCCGGCCTTGCCAAAGGCACGAGCCGGCTGACCGGCGCTTTGAAGAGCGACGACACGAAATATATGGCCGATGCTCTCAGGGCGATGGGTGTGCAGATCGACGAGCCCGATGACACGACTTTCGTGGTGACAGGCAGCGGTAAGCTTCTTCCGCCGAAAGTCCCGCTCTTTCTCGGCAATGCCGGCACGGCGACGCGCTTTCTGACGGCTGCGGTGGCCTCGGTCGAAGGCACGGTTGTCGTGGATGGAGACGAGCACATGCGCAAGCGGCCGATCGGCCCGCTGGTCGCAGCACTCAAGTCACTTGGATTGGATGCTGAGGCGCCGACCGGCTGCCCGCCGGTGACCGTGCACGGCAATGGGCACTTTGCTTCGGGCCGCGTCGAGATCGATGCCGGTCTCTCCAGCCAGTATGTTTCGGCCCTTCTGATGGCTGCTCCGCTTGCCAAGCAGGGCGCCAATGCGCCTGTGACCGTTGCGCTTGCCGGCGCCGAGATCGGCGCCCGCGGTTATGTCGATCTCACCCTTGCCGCCATGGAGACCTTCGGCGCCGAGGTGAAACAGCTCGATGCCGCGACCTGGCGTGTCAAGCCGACCGGCTACACCGCAGCCGACTTCGTCATCGAGCCGGATGCGTCTGCCGCGACCTATCTCTGGGCGGCCGAAGTGCTGACCGGCGGCAAGATCGACCTTGGTGTGCCGAACGACGCCTTCACTCAGCCGGATGCCAAGGCCTATGAGACGATCGCCCAATTCCCGCATCTGCCAGGCGAAATCGACGGCTCGCAGATGCAGGACGCCATTCCGACCATCGCCGTGCTCGCCGCCTTCAACGAAACGCCGGTTCGCTTCGTCGGAATCGCCAACCTGCGCGTCAAAGAATGCGATCGCATCCGGGCGCTTTCCACCGGGCTCAACAATATCCGCGAAGGCCTGGCCGTCGAGGAGGGTGACGATCTGATCGTCCATTCCGATCCTGATCTCGCCGGCCAACATTTGCCGGCCGAGATCGACAGTTTCGCCGATCATCGCATCGCGATGAGCTTCGCGCTCGCCGGCCTGAAGATCGACGGCATCACCATTCTCGATCCCGATTGCGTCGGCAAGACCTTCCCCGCCTATTGGCGGACGCTCGCCGCCCTCGGCGTGACATATCAAGACAAGGGTTGAGGAGAAGCAGCCGAGGCTGCCGGCGGGGAGACAGGGATGGAACGTCGGTTTTTCGGATTTTGTTTGGCTCTGCTCTTGATGCTGGCCGCCCCGGCGGCCTTCGCCGCCGAGGTCATCGACAATTTTGCCTCCGCCATCCAGCTGGAAAGGAGCGGCGCGATGACGGTGGCGGAGACGATCACCGTCAATGCCGAGGGCAACCGGATCAATCACGGCATCTTCCGTGACTTCCCGCTCTATTTCACCGATGCCGAAGGCCGTCGCCGCAGCGTCGATTTCGACATGGTGTCGGTCACCCGCGACGGCGAGGACGAGCCATGGCACACGGAATCGATTTCCGGCGGCATCCGCATCTATGCCGGTTCCGCCGATGTGTCGGTGACGCCGGGCCGTCACCGCTACGTCTTCACCTACAAGACCAACCGGCAGATCCGCTATTTCGACGATCATGACGAACTCTACTGGAACGTCACCGGCAATGGCTGGATCTTCCCGATCCGCTCGGCGACGGCAACGGTGACGCTGCCACCGGGTGTCACCGCCACCGAGACGACGTTTTTCACCGGCCCGCAGGGTGCGACGGGAAAGAACGCCCGCGTCAGCGAGACAGGGGCCGGCCTTGTCTTCGCCACCACTGCGCCGCTCGATGCCAACGAAGGGCTGACTTTCGCAGTCCGCATGCCGAAGGGGTCGATCGATCCGCCGAGCGCGGATATGGAAAGCACATGGTGGCTCAAGGACAACCGCAATTATTTCATCGGCTTCGGCGGCTTGATCCTGGTTTTCGCTTATTATCTCAGATCATGGCTGAAGGTCGGCCGCGATCCCGCCCGCGGCGTCGTCGTGCCGCGCTGGGACGCGCCTGACGGCATCTCGCCGGCGCTGGTCAACTACATCGACAATAAGGGATTTTCCGGCGGGGGTTGGACGGCGCTTGCTTCAACCGCGCTCAATCTTGCGGTGCGCGGTTACGTCAAGCTCGAAGACCTGAAGAATTCGATCGTCATCCGCGGCACCGGCAAACCGCTCGGCAAGGAGAAATTCCAGGCCGGCGAGGCCGAATTGCTGAGGGTCGCCGGCGGCGCCGGCGCGACGCTGACGATCGACAAGGCCAATGGCGAGCGGGTGAAGTCCGTCGGCCAGAGCTTCCGGTCGGCGATCGAGAAAGAGCATCGCGGCAAATATTACAATTCCAACATCGGCTACACCACCGGCGGCATCGCGCTCAGCGCCGCCGCCTTGGTGGCGCTGTTCGTTTTCGGCTCGCTGCAGCCGGACACGATCGCGCTGATGCTGGTCCCGACGGCGATCTCGGTTTTCGTTGCTGTCTTCTTCGCGGGTTTCATGAGGTCGATGCATCGCGGCAACTCGCTGTTCGGCAAGATCGTCGCCATCATCGCCACGGCGGTCGGCGTTTTCGTCGGCATCAGCATTCTGGCCGTCGTCGTCCTGGCGCTTGCCTCGTCGCTGGTGCAGCTGCACGAAACGCCGATGCTCTTTGCCGTCGGCGGCATCGTGCTGCTCAACATCCTCTATTTCTTCATCATGGGCGCGCCGACGCCGCTTGGCGCCCGGATGATGGACGGTATAGACGGCCTGCGCCAATATCTGACGCTGGCCGAAAAAGACCGGATGAACACGGCAGGCGCGCCTGAAATGTCGCCGCAGCATTTCGAGACGCTGCTGCCCTACGCCGTGGCGCTCGGTGTCGAGAAACCCTGGTCGCGCACCTTCGAGACTTGGCTTGCGGCAGCCGCGGCCGGTGCGGCCGCCGCCTATGCGCCCGCCTGGTATTCCGGCAATTTCAACAGCGGCAGTTTCTCCGACCGCGTCGGCGGCTTTTCCTCGTCGATGGCCTCGACCATCGCCTCGACCATACCCTCACCGCCGCCGTCGAGCTCGTCCTCCGGTTTTTCCGGCGGCGGTTCGTCCGGCGGCGGCGGTGGAGGCGGGGGAGGCGGGGGCTGGTAAGCTTTCCCGCTTGACCTTTCGCCCCTTGGCCCTTAACCGCCAGAGGCAAAAGGAAAGGGTGGCGCATGAAGGTTCTGTTGATCGGATCGGGCGGACGCGAGCATGCGCTCGCCTGGAAGCTGTCGCAATCGCCGTTGATGACGGAATTCTACGCCGCGCCCGGCAATCCCGGCATTGGCGAACACGCCGTGCTCGTGCCCGTCAACATCGAGGATCATGAAGCGGTCGCCGCCTTCTGTAAGGACAAGGCGATCGATTTCGTCGTCGTCGGCCCCGAGGCGCCGCTGGTGGCCGGCCTTGCCGACCGGCTGCGCGCCGATGGCCTTGTGGTTTTCGGACCCTCGGCAGCCGCCGCCCAACTCGAGGGCTCCAAGGGCTTCACCAAGGATATCTGCGCCCGCTACGGCATTCCGACAGGGGCCTATCAGCGCTTCAACAATGCGCCGAAGGCCAAAGCCTATATTCGCGATCAGGGCGCGCCGATCGTCGTCAAGGCCGACGGCCTTGCCGCCGGCAAGGGCGTGACGGTGGCGATGACGCTGGATGAAGCTTTGGCCGCCGTCGATGGCTGTTTCGAAGGCGCCTTTGGCGCGGCCGGCGCCGAAGTCGTCGTCGAAGCCTATCTCGACGGCGAGGAGGCGAGCTTCTTCTGCCTCTGCGATGGGAAGAATGCGCTGCCGCTCGCAACCGCCCAGGATCACAAGCGGGTGGGCGAGGGCGATACCGGCGTCAATACCGGCGGCATGGGCGCCTATTCGCCGGCGCCCGTGATGACCGCCGAAATGGTCGAACGCACCATGAAGGAGATCATCGAGCCGACGATGCGCGGCATGGCCGAGAGCGGCCATCCCTTCTCCGGCGTGTTTTTCGCCGGGCTGATGATCACCAGCAAGGGGCCGGAGCTGATCGAATACAATGTCCGCTTCGGCGATCCCGAATGTCAGGTGATGATGATGCGGCTGAAGAGCGATCTGCTGCCGCTGCTGCTCGCCACCGCCAACGGCACGCTTGATCAGGTCAGCGCCGAATGGAGCGACGATCCGGCCCTGACGGTGGTCATGGCCTCGAAGGGCTATCCCGCCGCCTACGAGAAAAACACGCCGATCCTCTCCCTGCCTGAGGCAGGCGAGGGGGAGAAGGTGTTTCATGCCGGCACGGGCCTGAAGGACGGCGCGCTGGTTGCGACCGGTGGCCGCGTGCTGAACGTCACCGCGTCAGGCGGCACGGTCGCCGAGGCCAAGGACCGCGCCTACGCGCTGCTCGACAGGGTCAGATGGGAAAACGGCTTCTCCAGGCGCGACATCGGCTGGCGGGCGATCGAGCGTGAAACAGGCTCGGACATAGTATAAACCGCCGCGTTCTTTAAATTTTTACCCTTTCCCCTGACGGGATGGAAACAAAGCTGCGCTATACCGCTCTCATAGTGAGACGGAGGTGCATTGATGCGTCAGATTTTCCTCGGTGCGGCAGTCCTGCTGATGGCAGGTTCGGCGATGGCCTCCTCCATCGAGGTGATCGGCAAGACCGCGGCGCCGGCTGACGGCAGCATCGTCACCGAAAGCTGTGCCGCTTGCCCGCCGCTCCAGGCAGAACTCATCAAGAAGGACTACACGGTACCGGAGCTGAAGCCCGGTGTCCTCCAGGCGAGTGAAGTCCGCGATGTCGGCGGTGAAAAGAAGATCTATCGCACCGAAGGCTGGATGGGCGGCTCGCCCGTCGTCTTCGTCAGCAAGGCGACCCCGGAAGCGATGATCGCCGCCGCGCCTTCAGCCCCATCCGCGGATGGCATCGATATGAGCGCGACGACCGCAGCCGTTATCGGCGGCGATGCCAAGCCCGTTGTGGCCGGCATGGCGGAACAATCGGCAGCCCTGAACGTTTCCGAATTCAAGCTGCGGTTCTGAAGCAATTTCAGCAAGCGCAAGTTAAAGTTCCCTGCCCCTGCCCGATCAAGGTTTCGATCGCTTGGGGTTCCACCTCGGGTGGACCGAATGCACCCCCGAAGAGAAGCGGGGGTGCATTCTCTTTTGTGGGTGATACCGAGGGCGGTTTGCCTCCGGATGGCGGAAAATAAATCTTAAGAACGTTAAACAGTTGAGACCCAGCTATCGGTGAAAATCCGACGGGTTTGCTTCGGGCGCGACCCCTGAAATTTTAGGGAAATTCATGGCATTTATAATAAAATTAAAGCTTTCTTATTGGGTGAGCCTCAATTGTTCATCGCCGGTCGCAGCATGTTGTTTGAGCAGCGGTAGATGCGTCGCCGTTTTGGCGCGCTCGCACAGGCGGTAGGAAACCGCACCGGACTGCACACACCGTTCCCGTTGCGAGGCGTCATGAAAAATCTGAAAATATCCAAGCAGCTCATCCTGCTGGTCGTCGGCCTGATGATCGCCTTCGCGGTCGCCACATCCCTGCAGATCCGCTCGTCGGTCGATGCGATCTACAAGGAGCGTTATGACATGCTCCGCGCCGAAGTTCAGTCGGCGGTCTCCGTTCTCAAGCTTTACCAGGCCAAGGTCACCGCGGGCGAAATGACGCTCGAAGAGGCGCAGAAGCAGGCCTACGCCACCGTCAACGCGATGAAATACGATCCCGATGGCTATTTCTTCGGCTATAGCTACGACATCCAGATGATGTTCCACTTTGATGCCTCGAAAATCGGGCAGGTCAACAAGGGGCAGCCGGACAGCAAAGGTAAGCTCTATCGCGAAGAGCTGGTCAGGCTCGGGCAGCAGGGCGGCGGTCTCGTCGAATATTATTCCACAGCCAAGCCGGGCCAGCCGGCCGGCGATTTTCGTAAGACGGCCTATGCGCAGGCCTTCGACCCCTGGAAGGTCGTGGTCGTCACCGGCGTCTACATGGAGGATCTCGATGCCCAGATTAACAGCACGATCCTGACCGCCCTGTCCGGCAGCATCATACTGTTCTTCCTGGCTATTGCGGCCGCTTATCTCGTCATCCGCGGCATTTCCGGCCCTCTCAACAACGTCCATGCCGCCCTGAAGGCTGTGGCCGAAGAGGACGTTTCCATCGCCATTCCGCATACCGGCATGAACAACGAAGTCGGGATGATGGCCAAGGCGACGCAGTCGCTGCAGGAAAAGATCCGCGAACGCCATGCGATGTCGGATCGCGAGGCGGCCCAGCAGCTGGCGCTGGAAAACGAGCGCGAAAACAATCAGCGCCAGCAGCAGGACGAGACGGCGCTCCAGGCCCGTGTGGTGGCGACGATCGGCCAGGCGCTGGAGATGATCGCCCGCGGGGATCTGACTGTCCGCTGCGCCGATCTCGGCCAGAAATATGCTGCCCTGCGCGACAACTTCAACGATGCGCTGTCGCATCTCGAAGCCGCCATGGCCAAGGTCAGCGCCAAGGGCACCGACATCGGCACCAGCAAGGAAGAAATCCGCCGCGCCTCCAACGAGCTGTCGCAGCGCACCGAGCGCCAGGCGGCAAGCCTCGAGGAAACCTCGGCAGCCCTCGACGAACTCACCGTCGCCGTCCGCCAGACGGCCGATGGCGCCCATGAGGCGAGCAAACGCGTCCACTCGGTCAGCAACGAGGCCACCCACAGCGATGCGATCGTCGGTCAGGCGATCGAGGCGATGAGCGGCATCGAGAAGTCGTCGTCGGAAATCACCAAGATCATCGGCGTCATCGACGAAATCGCCTTCCAGACCAACCTCCTGGCGCTGAATGCCGGCGTCGAGGCGGCCCGCGCCGGTGATTCCGGCAAGGGGTTTGCCGTCGTCGCCCAGGAAGTGCGCGAACTCGCCCAGCGCTCCGCCGCCGCGGCCAAGGAGATCAAGGACCAGATCGCCCGCTCCTCCAGCCAGGTCGAGCACGGCGTCCGCCTGGTCGGCGAGGCAGGCGAGGCGCTGAAGCGCATCTCCGACCAGATCAAGGCTGCCAACGAGATCGTCGCCAAGATCGCCCACAGTGCCTCCGAACAGGACACGACGCTGCGCTCGATCTCGTCGTCGATGAACCAGCTCGACGCCGCCACCCAGCAGAACGCCGCCATGGCCGAGGAAACCACGGCATCGGCCGAAACGTTGGCCAGCGACACCGACGAGTTGATCAATCTGATCCGCGGCTTCCGCGTCGGCAGTGCCGGCTTGGCTCCGGCCATGCAGGGACGCCGCGCCGCTTAAACGGCCCCGCGAGTTCCATCACCAGAGCCTGTGCGGCCGCCGGTTTCCGGCGGCCGTGCTGTTTTGGAAGGCGGCCGCAGCCGAACAAAGCAAGCGAGGCGCCCGCGGCATGGATACTCGGGTCAAGCCCGAATATGACGGAGAGTGGGGGACGCGATCGGCAGGAGGCGAGACGTTTGGAGGAATTCCAGCAAAATGCGCGGGCGGGAAGACTCTAAACAAATGGCGGCAATTCCAACAAAACCGCTACGCTTGCGGTTCTTGCAGCATGCATTCCCCCACCCTCTGTCGTCCTCGGGCTTGACCCGAGGACCCACGGCCGTAAGCACTCCGTCACCCTCATGCACCCGGCCAAAACCGGCTCTCACCCCGAGATCTTCGAGAAATCCGCCACCGTTCCCGTCGCTTCGCGGATCAGCCGCAGCAGAGCCAGGCGGTTGGCGCGAATGGCGGCGTCCTCGTCGTTGACGAGCACGTCTTCGAAGAAGCGGTCGACCGGGCCGCGCAGCTTGGAAAGGGCGGCCATTGCCGAGCGGAAATCTTCGCTGGCGACGGCATCGGCCGCTTCTTTCGATGCGCCTGAAATCGCCGCGAACAGCTCCTTCTCGGCGTCGAGTTTCAGCAGCGCCGGTGAAACGGCATCGGCGATCACGGTGCCCTTTTTCTCCTCGGCGGCGAGCAGCTGCGTGGCGCGCTTGGTGCCGGCAAGCAGGTTCTTGCCGTCTTCCGAGGTGATGAAGGCCGTCAGCGCTTCGACGCGGCGCGCGACCATCAACAGGTCGTCGGCATCTGAAGTCAGCACCGCGTCGATCAGATCGTGGCGGGCGCCCTGGTCGCGCAGATAGACCTTGAGGCGGTCGTGGAAGAAGGAGAGGATGTCGAAGAAAGTCTCGGCCGGATCGCCTGCGAATGCAAACACGGTGTCGCCGCCTGTCTTGGCGAGCAGCAACGTCCGGCTCATGATCGTCAGCAGCGGCAGCCTGACATTGCGCTCCAGCAGGATCCTGACGACGCCGAGGGCGGCACGCCGCAGCGCAAAGGGGTCCTTCGAACCCGTCGGCTTTTCGCCGATCGCCCAGAAGCCGATGAGCGTGTCCAGCTTGTCGGCGAGCGCGACGGTGATCGCGACCTTGTCGGCGGGAACGCGGTCCGACGGACCTTGCGGCTTGTAGTGGTCCTCGATCGCGGCGGCGACCGAGGCGTTCTCGCCCTGCAGCCCCGCATATTTGCGGCCCATCAGGCCCTGCAGCTCGGGGAATTCGCCGACCGCTTCGGTGCGCAGATCGGCCTTGGCAAGTACCGCGGCGCGATCGGTGAGGGCGGCATCTGCGCCGGTGATCCTTGCCAGTTCCTCCGCCAGCGCGCGGATGCGGGCGACGCGTGCGCCCTGCGTGCCGAGCTTGGCATGGAAGGTCACGTCAAGCGCGTCGAGCTTGGCCATGCGCTGGTCGAGTGGCTTCTTCAGGTCGAGACCGAATTTTGCCGCCGACGCCGTCAGCGTCTCCGGATCCGGCAGGTCGCCCTGGTCGCGCTTCCAGAAATGCAGCGCATCCGAAAGCCGGGCTCGCACCACCTTGCCGTTGCCGTGGACGATTTCCTTGCCGCCGTCATGCGCCTGGATATTGGAAACCAGGATGAACTTGTTCGACAGCGTTTCCTCGCCCTGCTTGCGGGTGACGAAGCACTTCTGGTTGGTCTTGATGGTCAGTCGGATGATCTCGGAGGGGATCGACAGATAATCTTCCTCGAAAGAACCCATCAGCACCTGCGGCCATTCCACGAGGCCGGAGACTTCCTCCAGCAGGCCCTCGTCCTCCACCAGTTCGAGCCCGTTGGCGAAGGCGATGTCGCGGGCGTCGTGCAGGATGATGTCCTTGCGCCGCTCGGCGTCGAGGATGACCTTGGCCTTCTCGAGGTTTGCCGCATAATCGTCGAAACGGCGGACGGTGATCGCCTCGGGCGCGTGGAAACGATGGCCATAGGTGATGTTGGAGGCGGTGATGCCGTCGATCTCGAAGGGGATGACAACGGTCTCTTCATGCTCCGGGCCGAAGGTGCAGACGATTGATTGCAGCGGCCGCACCCAGCGCATCGCCCCGGGCTTGGAGGAGGCCTTGCCCCAGCGCATCGACTTCGGCCAGGGAAAATCGCGGATGATGCCAGGCATCACTTCTGCGACGATCTCTTCGGCAGCGCGGCCGGGTTTGGAAATCACCGCGACGTAGAAATCGCCCTTCTTCGGATCGCTGACCACCTGTGCCTCGGAGACCGACGAAAGGCCGGCGCCGCGCAAAAAGCCTTCGATCGCCATCTCATTGGCGTCGGTGCGCGGGCCTTTGCGCTCCTCGCGCACGTCGGCCGAGCGCGCCGTCAACCCGTGAATGTCGAGCGCCAGACGCCGCGGCGTCCAGTATTCGCGGGCGCCCTCATAGGAAAGACCCGCTTCGACAAGCGCATCGGTGACGAGCTTCTTCAGGTCGCCGGCAGCCTTGCGCTGCATGCGGGCCGGAATCTCTTCGGAGCGAAGTTCGAGAAGAAGGTTTGGCATGTCACTCTTTTCCTTGCGCCCGCGGGCAGGGCGATCCAAAAACGTTGCTTCTGCTATCAAAGAATGCCGCATCTGCACAACCGCAAAAACGGCGGAGCGCGAAGGGTGGATGGTGGGTAGGCGTTGTGCCGCGTGGCCCCCTCATCCGCCCTGCCGAGCACCTTCTCCCCGATGGGTAGAAGGGGAGGTGCGGCAGCGACCCATTCTTGCCGCTGCCGTTGTGATAGAGGAAACCAGTGCGGCATGTCCCTTCTCCCCTCGGGGAGAAATGCCGGCAGGCAGATGAGGGGGCCACACGGCAACACGTCTGCCGATCCCCAATCACTCAACTTCCGTTGTGGAAACCACAGTCGGGCATTGCCTTGCCGCTTTTCGCCGCTATGGTCCCGCAACTTTCGTCGAAACAGGAAATCCCCAGGAAACCCTATGGCCGCTGACCTCCGTTTTCTCGCAGCCCGCATCTCGGCCGAAATCAACGCCCGTCCCGACCAGGCCAAAGCCGCAATCGAGCTGCTCGACGAGGGCGCCACTGTGCCCTTCATCGCGCGCTACCGCAAGGAAGTGACGGGCGGGCTTGACGATACGCAGCTGCGCAATCTCGCCGAACGGCTGGTTTATCTGCGCGAGCTCGAGGCGAGGCGCGCCGCGATCGTCGAATCGATCACCGGCCAGGGCAAGATGACCGACGAGCTGATGGGGAAGGTGGGCGGCGCCGAAACCAAGGCCGAGCTCGAAGACCTCTACCTGCCCTACAAACCGAAGCGCCGCACCCGCGCCGAAATCGCCCGCGAACGCGGCCTCGGGCCGCTTGCCGAGGCGATCCTTGCCGAGCGCGGCCGGGAGCCGGCGGCGCTCGCCGAAGGCTTCGTCACGGCTGACGTGCCTGATGTGAAGACGGCGCTCGAAGGGGCGCGCGACATCATCGCCGAAGGCATTGCCGAAAATGCCGATCTGCTCGGCCGATTGCGCGCCCATATGCGCCAGGCGTCACTGCTGAAGGCCAAGGTCGTCGACGGCAAGCAGGCGACGGGCGAGAAGTTCTCCGATTATTTCGACCATTCCGAACGCTGGGCGACCGCCCCCGGCCACCGCGCGCTCGCCATGCTGCGCGGCTGGAACGAAGAGGTGCTGACGCTGACGATCGAAGCCGACGCCGAGACCGCCTCGCCGAACAAGCCGGTCGAACGGATGATCGCTGTGGCCTATGAGATCGGCGCGAGCCGGCCCGGCGACCGCTGGCTGATGGAGGTCGCCAGCTGGACCTGGCGCGTCAAGCTTTCCATGTCGCTGTCGCTCGACCTGATGCGGGAGCTGCGCGAGAGGGCCGAAGAGGAGGCGATCCATGTCTTCGCCCGCAATCTCAAGGATCTGCTGCTGGCCGCCCCCGCCGGCTCGCGCGCCACCATGGGCCTCGATCCCGGCATCCGCACCGGCGTCAAGGTCGCCGTCGTCGACGGCACCGGCAAGGTCGTGGCCACCTCGACCGTCTATCCCTTCCAGCCGAGGAACGACGTGCGCGGCGCCCAGATCGAGCTCGCATCGCTGATCCGCAAGCACAATGTCGAACTGATCTCGATCGGCAACGGCACCGGCAGCCGCGAAACCGAAAAGCTGGTGGCCGACATGCTGGCCGAACTGCCGGCGCCGAAGCCAACCAAGGTGATCGTCTCGGAAGCCGGCGCCTCGGTCTATTCCGCCTCGGCGACCGCAGCGGCCGAGTTTCCCGATCTCGACGTCTCGCTGCGCGGCGCCGTCTCCATCGCCCGGCGCCTGCAGGATCCGCTCGCCGAACTGGTCAAGATCGAACCGAAGTCGATCGGCGTCGGCCAGTATCAGCACGATGTCGACCAGCAGAAGCTGTCGCGATCGCTCGATGCCGTGGTCGAAGACGCAGTGAACGCCGTCGGCGTCGATCTCAATACCGCCTCGGCGCCGCTGCTCTCCCGCGTCTCCGGCCTTGGCCCCTCGATCGCCGACGCCATCGTCCGCCACCGCGACAGCGAGGGCCGTTTCGAGACGCGCCGCGATCTGTTGAAGGTTGCCCGCCTCGGCGGCCGCACCTTCGAGCAATGCGCCGGCTTCCTGCGCATCCCGAACGGCAAGGAGCCGCTCGACGCCTCCTCCGTCCACCCGGAGGCCTATGGCGTCGCCAAGAAGATCGTCGCCGCCTGCGGCCGTGATCTGCGCGCATTGATGGGCGACAGCGCCATGCTGAAATCGGTCGATCCGCGCCAGTTTATCGACGAGAAATTCGGTCTGCCGACCGTCAGGGACATCATCTCGGAACTGGAAAAGCCCGGTCGCGACCCGCGCCCAAGCTTCAAGACCGCCACCTTCGCCGAGGGCGTCAACGAAATTTCCGACCTCAAGCCCGGCATGATGCTGGAGGGCACGGTGACCAACGTCGCCGCCTTCGGCGCCTTCGTCGATATCGGCGTGCACCAGGATGGTCTGGTGCATGTCTCCCAGCTTGCCGACCGCTTCGTCAAGGATCCGCACGAGGTGGTCAAGGCGGGCGATGTCGTCAAGGTGCGGGTCGTCGAGGTCGACGCCAAGCGCAAGCGCATCGCTCTTTCGATGAAGCGCGACGACGGTTCGACAGCGCCGCCGCCGCGTGGTGATTCTCGCGGAAACCAGGGCTCGCGACCGCAGAACGAGCGCCGGCCTGCCGCTCCCAAGCCGGAGAGCCAGGGTGCTTTTGGCGCAGCGCTGGCTGAGGCGATGAAGCGAAAATAAGGGTTTAGCCGGTATTTCGGCAAAAATGCAACAGTTTGGCAACGTTCTGAACGGAGTGCTAAATCCGGCGCTTGTAAGGCGAAGGAGAGTTATTAAGTTGATGTGACCATCCTGTCACATTTGCGAGGCGTCCATGGCGTCGGCTTTCCTTTCGATCGTCCAGCAAATCATCCGCAAGGGTTCGTTGAAACTTACCCTTGCCAATGGCGACACCTACATGATCGGCGACGACACCGGCGACATGGTCGCCGCCCGCCTTGCCGATCAGGAGGCCGAGGACGCCATCCGGCGCGACCCGACGATGAAGCTCGGCGAGATGTACATGCAGGGCCGGTTCATTCTCGAACAGGGCAACATCTACGATTTCCTGTCGCTGGTGAAACAGAACACCACCAATGAAATCTTCGATTTCAAGATGGCGGCACTGCTCGTCGGCCGTATTGCTTGGCAGCAGTTGAAGAGCCGCGTGCCGGTTAATCGCAACAAGCACAATGTCGCCCATCATTACGACCTGTCGGCCAAGCTGTTCGATCTCTTCCTCGATGAGGACTGGCAATATTCCTGCGCCTATTTCGAACCGCCGGGCATCGGGCTCGACGAGGCGCAGCTCGCCAAGAAACGCCATATCGCCGCCAAGCTGCTGCTTGAGCCGAACCAGCGCATCCTCGAGATCGGCTCCGGCTGGGGCGGCATGGGCATGTATCTGACGGAGGCGACCGAAGGCGCCGAATTCACCGGCATTACGCTGAGCGAAGAGCAGCTCAAGGTTTCCCGCAGCCGTGCTGAAAAGCGCGGCCTTGCCGAGCGCGTGCGTTTCGAGCTGCAGGATTACCGCACCCTGACGGGCAGGAAATTCGACCGCATCGTTTCGGTCGGCATGTTCGAGCATGTCGGGATCGGCAATTACCCCAATTTCTTCCGCAAGGTGTCGGATCTGCTCGACGACAACGGCGTCATGGTGCTGCATTCGATCGGCCGCCCGAAGCCGAGTTTCGGTACCAATGCCTTCATCGAGAAGTATATTTTCCCCGGCGGTTACATCCCTTCCGTCGGCGAAGTCTTGCCGCCGCTCGAAAAGGCCGGGCTCCTGGTCAGGGATGTCGAAATCCTCCCGTTGCATTATGCCTATACGCTGCGTCACTGGCGCGAGCGCTTCGTGGCGCGCAAGGCCGAAGCGGTGGCGCTTTACGACGAGCAGTTCTTCCGCATGTGGGAATTCTACCTGGCCGGCTCGGAAATGGGCTTCCGCTGGGACGAACTCTTCATCCTGCAGATCCAGATCGCCAAGAACCAGTTCACCGTTCCCGACAACCGCAATTACATCGCCCGTAACGAGGCCAGGCTGAAGGAATTCGAGGCGAGGC
This sequence comes from Rhizobium acidisoli, assembly GCF_002531755.2. Classification (NCBI taxonomy): domain Bacteria; kingdom Pseudomonadati; phylum Pseudomonadota; class Alphaproteobacteria; order Hyphomicrobiales; family Rhizobiaceae; genus Rhizobium; species Rhizobium acidisoli. The sequence goes on from NZ_CP034998.1 coordinate 569,649, forward strand.
GCGCACCGCTGGAAAAGGTGACGTTCTGAGCGGCAGCAACCGGACGTGATAAAAGGACATGCCGATGAGCAGTGCGTTTCCCGAGATCTACCTGGTTCGGCACGGCGAAACCGAATGGAGCCTGTCCGGGCGCCATACCGGCCGCAGCGATATTCCGCTGACGGGGAACGGCGAGGCCGCCGCCAGCAAGCTCGCCGATCGGCTTTCAGGTCTTTCTTGCTCGGCCGTCTGGTCGAGCCCGTCGGCGCGGGCCCGCAAGACCTGCGCGCTCGCCGGCTTCGGATCGGGTGCAGTGATCCGCGACGATCTCGCCGAATGGGACTATGGCGCCTATGAGGGCGTGACCACCAAGGCGATCCTGGCTGAGCGCCCGGGATGGCAGCTCTTTCGCGACGGCTGCCCGCACGGCGAAACCGCCGCCGATGTCGGCGCCCGCGCAGACGCCATCATCCACGCGCTTCGCGAGGCGGCGGCCCCCATCCTGGTTTTCTCCAGCTCGCATTTCCTGCGCGTGCTCGCCGCCCGCTGGCTCGGCCTGCCGCCCGAAGGCGGCGCGCATTTCGTGCTCGATACCGCTTCTATCAGCGTGCTTGGTTATGAACACGATCTGACGGAGCCGGTCATTCGCCGGTGGAACCAGAGATAGGGCATCTGGGGGTGGGTTTGCGGAATTCGATAGCAGATGCCATCAGCCGTGTGGCACCACTTTCATTCGCTCCCTTTGTTCCCCGTGGTTAACATTGGGGTAACGACCTCGCGATAAATGTAACTGTCGCCGCTCTCCGCGGCTTTGTTTTTGCGTTTTCTGGAGTGCGGACGTGTCTCATCGATCAGTCGTATCGATCTCTTTGGCTATTGCCTTTTTATCTTTCGGTTCAGCGGCGGCGCAGGAAAGCGGCCAGCATTTCTGGTCGGGCGACTGGTATCTGAACGTCGGCGTCGCCGGCTTCTCGGCGCCGAAATTCGAAGGCTCGTCGCACAATGAATTCAAGTTCAGCCCGCTGATTTCGGTCGGTCGCCAAGGCGCCGGCCCGCGCTTTTCCTCGCGCAACGACAACCCCTCCTTCGCCCTGATCGACAAGGGCGCCTTCCGCGCCGGCATCGTCGGCAAGTTCGTGCCGTCGCGTGACGACGGCGACGGCCATGAGCTGAAGGGCTTGAGAAAGGTCAAATGGGGGGCTGAGGCCGGCGGCTTCGTCGAAGTCTACCCCACGAATTTCCTGCGCGCCCGCGCCGAAGTCCGCCAGGGCATCCGCTCCCATGACGGCGTTGTCGCCGATCTCGCGATCGATGCCTTCACCGATATCGCGCCCGACTTGCAGCTGTCGGGCGGCCCGCGCGCGACATTTGCGACAAGGGGCTATTACGATGCCTATTACGGCGTCAGCGCCAAGCACGCCGCCGAAAGCGGCCTTGATCCTTACAAGCCGACGGCGGGCATGCAGTCTTATGGCGCCGGCGCGGCCCTGACGTGGAAGGCGACCGAAAATCTCTCGGCAAGCTCTTTCCTCGAATATAAGCGGCTGGCCGGTCCCGCCGCCGACAGCAGCCTGGTGCGTGACCGCGGCTCGAAGAACCAGGTGCTGATCGGCGTCTCGGCGACCTACAAGTTCAATTTCTCCCTGCAGTGATCCAATGCATGTCGCCCGGAAGTGTGCAGCGGTTCCGGGATAACGACATGCATCAACTCCAACGCATGTCGCCCGGAAGTGCGTAGCGGTTCCGGGATAACGACATCCATGAGACAGAGAGATCGCTTCTTGACCGGATCGCCGGCCGGTCGCTAGATGGCGGCATGCAAGATACCGGCGACTTCAACGATCGCGTTTCCGACGCACCTTCCGATAACTGGGTCTATCGGATCCTGCCGCCATGGCTGTGGCCCTACGCACAGCTGGCGCGATGGGATCGGCCGATCGGCTGGCAGTTGCTGATGTGGCCGTGTTTCTGGTCGGCAACCCTTGCCGCCAATGCGGCGATCGGCGAGGGGCTCTATTCCGGCAGCCTGCTGGTGTCCCACCTTTTGCTCTATTTCATCGGCGCCGTCGCCATGCGTGGCGCCGGCTGCACCTATAACGATCTCGTCGACCACGAGATCGACATGGAAGTGGCGCGCACGCGCTCGCGTCCGCTTCCCTCCGGCCGCGTCACGCGCGCCCACGCGAAGATCTTCATCGGCCTGCAGGCCCTCGTCGGGCTTTTCGTGCTCTTGCAGTTCAACTGGTTCACGGTCTTCCTCGGCGTGCTCTCGCTCGGCATCGTCGCGCTTTATCCCTACGCCAAACGCTTCACCGACTGGCCGCAATTCTACCTGGGACTTGCCTTCTCCTGGGGCGCGCTGATGGGCTGGGCCGGCATTTTGGGCGGGCTCTCCTTCGCCGCCGTCCTGCTTTATGCCGCCTCGGTCGCCTGGACGATCGGTTACGACACGATTTACGCCCATCAGGACAAGGAGGACGACGAGCTGATCGGCGTCCGTTCCACCGCGCGCCTGTTCGGCGACAGGACGCGGGTATGGCTGATCGGCCTCTATGGGCTGACGCTGGTGCTGATGTTTGCCGCTTTCGCGCTTGCCGGCGCCAATCTGATCGCTTTCCTGGCCCTGTTCGGCGCCGCCGGCATGTTCGCCTGGCAGATCGTTCGGCTCGATATCAATGATGCCGCCCAATGCCTGGCGCTTTTCAAGTCGAACAATCGCGTCGGCCTGATCATCTTCTTCGGCCTCTTCGTCTCGCTGCTTTTCGCCATTCCCTGAATGGAGCGACGAGCGAAACGACAAACCCGGCGCGGGCGCCGGGTTTCAAATGTGTGCGAAAACGAAGTGTCGCGAAATCGCTCAGTTACGGGCGATGATTTCCTTGCCTTCGATCTTCATGGCGACGCCGAGCCGGCCGGTGGTGCGGCGCACGAGGAAGCGCGGGCGGCGGTTGGCGAAGTAGGAATGGCGGCGGCGCGGCTTGAGATCGCTGGTGCGCAAGCCGCCGATATGGTCTTCGAGCGGCCGGGCGACGCCGTCGGCCTCGACCATCAGCATCGGAATGCGGAAGGCTTCCGACCAGCCGCGCCAGTCGGCTGCGATATCGCTGAGATCATGGGCGACGAGCAGCGGAATGCAGAGTTCCGGATCGGCATGATGCAGTTCGAGGGTGACGGTAACCTCGCCGTCGCCATGGTCGATGGCGCGGGCGGCGACACCTTGGAAGACGCGCTTCGGCAGCGCAATCGAGAGCGGCAGGCCGCTGGAGGGGAGGACCTTGCGCAGGACCGCGCCGCGTTCGTCTATGGTGATATTCACGTCATCCGAACAATCATGGATGGCGTAGCTGACCTGCTGCGGAAAGCGGGACGGATCGAGGCGTAACGTCGTGCCAGCCCAGGCGGGCTTCATTACGGGATTGTTCATGTCATTCTACCCTTGTCTTACCTGAGAGCCGATTTCCGGTCTTCTCCTTGGGACTTTTCGTCCTCTATGGCCGACAATAGGGGCCTGCCGTTCCGTACAGCTTAAAAATTGCGGTTAAGAAAACTTTGCGTCCTCTGATGGTTATCAAAACCGAATCCCGCAGGGTTTCCGGAAGGTGAACGCCAAGCTGTGCTGAAGTGATGCATCCTGAGGTAAGGCTCAGGTAAGTTTTTCGTGGCAAAATATGCTTACCAGCAGTTCGTTCTTTTAGAGATTTTGCCGAAAAGGGCGCATTTGATGATTACGGCCTCCCTCGCTTACACGATCCTGTCGAAGGATATGACGTCGAGCCTGAACAAGGTGGCGTCGCAGGCGACGGTCAAGAAGGACGCCGAATACTACGCCGACCATATCAACAAGGTCACCTCGGTCGACGACTTCCTCGGCGATTACAAGCTCTACAGCTATGCGATGAAGGCCTATGGTCTCGAGGACATGACCTATGCCAAGGCCTTCATGAAGAAGGTGCTGGAAAGCGATCTCACCGACCCCAACAGCTACGCCAACAAGCTCTCCGATACGCGCTATCGCGAATTCGCGTCCGCCTTCAATTTCAATGCGCCCGAGAAGGACGTGCAGACGGACGCGCAGGAGGACGATCTGATCGGCCTCTACAAGCAGTCCTTCATCGATGCCGACAAGGCGACGACTGCCGAGAGCACTTATTACGGCAACAATATCGACAGCGTGACGACCGTCGACGATCTGGTCAACAATACGAGGCTTCGCACCTACGTGCTGAAGACCTTCAACATCGATCCCACCTATGCGTCGAAGGATTTTCTGCGCCAGGTGCTGACGAGCGATCTGAGCGACCCCACGAGCGTCGTCAACACGCAAGGCGGCGACAAGTACAAGGCGCTTGCCGCCCAGTTCAGCTTCAACGCCGACGGCACAGTCACCGGCACGGCTCAGACAGCGGCCCAGAAGGCTTCGGTCATCGAGACCTACACGCTGAACTCCCAGTCGGTCATCATCGACAATTCGGTCGGTTCCGACGTCGTCTACGTCAACAAGACGGCGGCCGACTATAACCAGGCCTATTATACCGCCAAGATCGGCACGATCACCAATGTCGACGATCTGGTCGCCGACAAACGTCTGACTTCCTACATCAAGACGGCCTACAGCATGGGCGCCGATTTCACCGCGGCAGCACTGCGCACGGTCCTGACCGATCCCGGTTATGCCCAGCTGATGGGCTTTACCAATGTCTACAACGCCTTCAACTTCAAGTCCGACGGTTCGACCTCGAGCACGGCGCGCGTCCGGACGCTCGATCAGGCAAACAAGCTGTCGTCGGCCGCATCGCAGACCGCCAACTACTATAAGGTGACCTCGCAATCGAGCAGCATCACCAATGTCGACGCCCTGCTCGCCGACGGAAACATGGCGCGCTATATCAAGGATGCCTATGGTCTCGGCACCGGTTTCAGCAATGCCGATCTGAAGAACATCCTGACCGACTCCGCCTATGCCGCCGCGCAAGGCCATGCCGATCTCAATGCCGATTTCAACTTCCAGGCGGATGGATCGATCAACGGGTCGGTGATCCAGACGGACACGCAGCGCAAGTCGACCACCGACAAATCGGCAGCGAACGCGGCCCACTTCAACGCCATGATCGACAGTGTCACCAGTGTCGACGACATCATGTCCGATCCCGTTGCGGTCAGCTATCTCAGAACCAGCATGCAGGTCGCCGACAGCGTCTCCGATGCGACGTTGAGGACCTTCCTCGTCGATCCCGCCGCCGCCAGCGCCCAGGGCTATAGCGACGTCCACGATCTCTTCAATTTCAAGACCGACGGTTCTGTCGCCACCCTCTACGCCTCGCAGACCGCCGCGCAAAGTGCCAGCACATCAAGCAAGGCCGACAATGCTGCCGTCTATTACCAGGCGACCATCGCCGGCATCGCCAATGTCGATCAGCTGCTATCGGACCAGAAGCTCAACAATTTCGTGCGCAACGCCTTCGGCATCCCGTCCACCGTGACCGACGTCGCCCTTCGCGGCATCCTGACCGATCAGAGCGGTACCGGCACCTATGCCGACGTCGCCGCCGCCTTCAATTTCAAGGCCGACGGCTCTCTCAAGGACGGCCTGGCGGCGCAGACGGACACCCAGATCCGCAACACGAAATTTGCCGCCGGAGCGCGCACCGACGATTATTCCGCCCGGATGGCGACGATTGCCAATGTCGACGATCTCATCGCCGATCCCGCCATCACCAATTTCCTGAAGAGCACCTATAATCTGCCGTTGAACATTTCGAACGCCGACCTGAAGAGCTACCTGACCGATGCGACGGCTGCCTCGGCCGCCGGTTATGCCGATCTCAACGCCGATTTCAACTTCGCCGCCGATGGATCGCTGCCGGTCGTCAGCTCCGTCCAGACGGCGGATCAGGCCCAGACCACCAATGACAACTATATGGCGCGCTATGACGACGAGCGCGAAGAGGCGATCGACGAGGTTGCCTCCAACTACTCGAGCATGATGGCCGACAGCACCAGCCTGCTCGACACGGCCGAGATCAAATCCGTCAATGATTTCATGCGCACCAATGCCACGGCCGATTTCAAGAAGAGCAACGACAATCTGCCGGACCCCTATCATGTGGCGTTGCAGGCCTTCGGCCTGACCGAGCAGGACGTGCCGCGCTCGATGATGCGCAAGATCCTGACGAGCGATGCCTATGATCCGAACGGCTATATCGCCTCGCTGAAGGACGAACGCATCACCAATATGGCCCGCGCCTTCAATTTCGGCCCGGACGGCAAGGCGGCGTCACCCTTCCAGGCGCTGCCCGACGCGACTCTGGCCAAATACGCCACCGACTACAAGGCGCATATGACCATGCTGCTGAAGGCCGGCCCGGTGAAGGACAAGGCATCGAAGGACGCGACCACCGAAGTCGATTATTTCGCCAAGGGCATGGCCAAGGTAAAATCCCTCGACGATTTCCTCGACGACAGCCGCCTGACGGATCTGGTGCTGAAAGCCAACAATCTCGACCCGAAGGATTACGACAAGGCGACGCTGAAGAAGATCTTCACCTCCGATCCCGACGACAAGAAGAGCTACCTGAACGCCAAGGCCGATGCGCGCTTCCAGGATATTGTTGCCGCCTTCAACTTCGACAAGGACGGCAATCTCACCCGCGCCAAGATGGGCACCATCCAGAACAAGGCCGCCGAGGAGCACACCCAGGAGCTCTACGTCCAGCAGACGATGGAAGCCCAGCAGGGCGAAAGCAATGATGGTGTGCGCCTGGCGCTCTATTTCAGCCGCAAGGCCCCGAGCATCACCTCGATCTATTCGATCCTCGGCGACAAGGCGCTCTATCAGGTCGTCACCACAGCCTACAGCCTGCCCTCGCAGATGTCGGGCATGGATGTCACCAAACAGGCCGACCTCCTCAACCGCTTCGTCAAGCTCGAGGATCTCCAGGATCCGAAGAAGGTCGACAAACTGCTGCGCCGCTTCACCGCCATGTACGACGTCCAGAACAGCACCCAGCAATCGCCGGCGCTACAAATCCTGACCGGCGGCGGCACCCAGTCGTCTTAATTGCTCTTCACGCTTTAAGATTGCCCCTCACCCTAACCCTCTCCCGTAAAAACGGGGCGAGGGGACGTGCCCTGCGCTACGTTGGCGAGGGACGGAGAGGTAGCGGCTTGTCCCCTTCGCCCCGTTTACGGGGAGAAGGTGCCGGCAGGCGGATGAGGGGCTGCCCCCAACCGTCACCCTCAAATCTCGAGGCTGACCACCTTTCCCGGGTTCATAATATTTGCCGGATCGAAGGCGCGCTTGATGCGGCGCATCAGTTCGATTTCGATTGCCGGGCGGATTGCCGCAAGCTCGTCGCGCTTCAGCTGGCCGATGCCGTGTTCGGCCGAGATCGAGCCGCCATGCGCCAGCACCAGCCCATGGACGATATGGTTCATTTCGCGCCAGCGGCCGATGAAGGCGGCCTTGTCGGCACCGACCGGCTGGGAAATATTATAATGGATATTGCCGTCGCCCATATGGCCGAAGGCGCAGATGCGGGCTCCGGGCATTGCCGCCAGAACCGCTTCGGCGGCCTCGGCCATGAAGTGCGCGATCCGCGACACCGGCACGGAAACATCGTGTTTGATCGACCCGCCTTCGGGCTTCTGGGCATCCGACATGCTCTCGCGCATGTGCCAGATCGCCTGCTGCTGCGCCACCGATGAGGCAATCGCCGCATCGAGCACCAGTCCGGCCGCAAAACCCTGTTCGAGCACGCCGTTCATCATCCGCTCCGCCGTTTCGGCGGAATCCGATGTCGAAATGTCGATCAGCACATACCAGGGATAGGCCGCTTGCAGCGGATCGCGCACGCCATCGATATGGCGCGTGGTGATTTCGACGCCGAAACGCGGCATCAGCTCGAAACCGGTGAGCGAGGTGCCGCAGAGGCTGGAGGCAAGGTTGAAGAGACCAAGCGCGTCCTCGACCGAATTCAGGCCGGCGAATGCCACTTGATGGCCGAGCGGCTGGGGAAACAGCTTCAGCACCGCGCCGGTGATGATGCCGAGCGTGCCTTCGGCGCCGATGAAAAGGTCGCGCAGGTCGTAGCCGGTATTGTCCTTCTTCAGGCGGCGCAGGCCGTCCCAGATCTCGCCGGTCGGCAGCACCACTTCGAGGCCGAGGCAGAGCTGGCGCATATTGCCGTAGGCCAGCACCGCCGTGCCGCCGGCATTGGTGGAAAGGTTGCCGCCGATGCGGCAGGAGCCCTCGGAGCCGAGCGACAGCGGAAACAGCTGCCCATGCGCCTCGGCCGCCTTCTGGACATCGGCGAGAATGGCGCCGCCATCGGCGACCAGCACGTTCGCCACCGGATCGACATCGCGGATCCGGTTCATGCGCTCGAGCGACAGGATGATATCGGACTTGCCGGCGCGCGGCGTCTGGCCGCCGACAAGGCCGGTATTGCCGGTCTGCGGCACGATCGCCGTCCCGGTCTCCGTCGCAAGCTTCATGATAGCCGAGACGTCCTCGACCGAGCCGGGTTTCAGCAGGAGAGGGGAGGAGCCATGATAGAGGCCGCGGTTTTCGACCAGATGCGGCGCAAGATCGGCCTCGCCCCGAAGCGCGTATTTATCGCCGACGATGGCTGCGAAACGGTCGAGAAGTTCGGTGGAAATGCCGGTGCTGCTCATCGGGGTCGGTCCTCGGTCGATTTGATCGTGTCTGTCAGTCGCGCGGCGCCGCCGCCCGCTGCAGGCGGTCGTTGATCGCTTCGCCGAGCCCCTCTTCGGGAATGGCCGAGAAGGCGATGCTCGAAGCCCCGCTGGCATCGGCCCGCTTCATATAGTCGAAAAGATTGGCCGCCGCCTCGGCAAGGTCGCCGCGCGGGCTGAGATCAAGCACGATCCGGGCGCCGTTTGTGCCGGAGACGGCAGCCCCGCCAAAGGCGATCAGCGCTTCGCCGGGTTCGACCGCCGTCGCATTGAGCCGCACGGCGGCGCCCGGCGCATAGTGCGAGGCAAGCATACCAGGCGCTTCGATCGCCGCCGACGCCGTTTTCGCCCTGAGCAGCGGCCGGCCTGCGACACGCTCGATCTCGCGCGCTGCCAGGCCGCCGGGCCGCAGCAGCCTCACCCGGTCGCCCTCCACCTTGACGATCGTCGATTCGACACCGACGGTGCTTGGCCCCGCATCGAGGATCAACGGGACCTTCGCGCCGAGATCGGCCTCGACATGGGCCGCACTCGTCGCGCTGATTGCGCCAGACGTATTGGCGCTCGGGGCTGCGAGCGGCCGCCCGAAGGCGCCGATCAACGCGCCCGCAAAACCTTTCGGCACGCGCACGCCGACGCTGTCGAGCCCGGCGGTTGCCAGCGAATGGATCGGGCTTTGCGGTTTCAGCGGCAGCACCAGCGTTAGCGGGCCGGGCCAGAAGGCTGCGGCGAGCGCCCTGGAGACGGGGTCGAATTCGGCATGTTCTTCGGCCATGGCAAGATCGGCCATATGGCAGATCAGCGGGTTGAAACGCGGCCGGCCCTTGGTCTCGTAGATGCGGGTGATGGCCGCCGGATTGGTGGCGTCGGCAGCAAGGCCGTAGACGGTTTCGGTGGGGATGGCGATGGCAAAGCCGTCGGCAAGAGCGGCTGAGGCCGCCTCAAGTGCTGCCCGCCTGTCTGCCTCTATATCGATGATGCGTGCCATGTGCTGCCCGATGCTTTGGTCCCGGCAGTCATTAGGCTTTCCGCTGCCTGCGATCAATCGCGTTGTTGACCTCACCCATCGGTGCGCGTCACAGCTGGCGGATGATTTCGCGCAGCTGTTCGTTGCGGGCGCCGAGCAGCAGGATGTTGCGGATCGCCGCCTGCGGATCATGGGTGCGGAACAGCAGGCCGTTGCCGCGCACCGACCGGTCGATGGTCATCTTATCCTGGGAATTTTCGCCGGCTTTGATGGCGACGGCGAAATACATGCGGGAATAACCGACATCGATCCGTTCGAAGAAGTTGTCGTTCTCGCCGATGTCGGAATAGAAATTGGCGATGTAGAAGGCCCAGCTGACCTCTTCGTAGTGAGCGAATTTCGTCCGTGCCGCGGTGACGTGGCAATAGCCGAGATGCGGGCTGTCCTCCAGCGTCCGGTGGAAGATGATCTTCGGAAACTGGATCGAGTGGTGAAAGCCGTTGATGTGCTGATGCGTCTTCTCGCCGGCCACCTGCAGCTTGCGGCCGGTTTTGGCGGCGACCTCGTCATGGGTGAAATAGCGCTTTTCCTCGGCCAGCCAGTGCCGCCGTTCGCGGGGGATGCGGCCGGTTCGCAGGAATTCGGAATGCGCGGCAACCAGCTGCGGCTCCTGCGATCTGCTTGCATCTTTCGCGTCGAAATAACGGAGTTTGGCCATGGTTCGCGTTCTTCGGTCGGTCTGAATCAACAACAGGATAGGGCGGTATGCTTAAGGCGGTGTTAAAATCACCCGGCAGCCGGCCGGCCAAAAAGCAAATGCCGACAGATGTCGCAAACGCGACGGACATCTATGCCGGCCGGCTTACCTCTTTGCGCAACGGGTCTTTACGCCATGTCGCAATTGACGATAATTGCTGCATAGTCGGGAGATGCGATCGACCGGGACGAGCCGCTTGCATCCTGTCGTCAATTTCGAAGCCGATGTCGCATTACAACCGAGCGGCAGCCAGCCCAGATGATTAAATGGCTGCCATGAACAATTCTCCCGAAGGAGAAGGAAGCGGGCGCGCTTCCGCCGACCTTCAGTGTAAGGCGGCAACCGGGTGCACGAGGACATGAAGATGGATATTCGCAGCAACGTTTTGCGTCAGCTCAAGAGCCGCCGGGAGGGCTTCAGCCTCGAACGGCCGTTCTACATCGACGAGGATTATTTCCAGCTCGACATGGAGATGATCTATTATCGCGACTGGCTGTTCATCGGCCATGATTGCGAACTGCCGAAGGCCGGCGCCTATTTCACCGTCCAGATCGGCAGCTATCCCGTCGTCATCGTTCGCGGCAAAGACAATGTCATCCGCGCCTTCCACAATAGCTGTCGTCATCGCGGCTCGCGCGTCTGCACCAAGGAGCATGGCTCCTCCGTGCGCCTCGTCTGCCCCTATCACCAATGGACCTACGACCTTGAAGGCAAGCTCGCCTTCGCCCGCCACATGGGCGATGATTTCGACAAGACCGGCTTCAACCTGAAGCCCGTCCATTGCGAAGTCGTCGCAGGCTATGTCTTCATCTGCCTTGCCGACACCGCCCCGAACTTCCAGCCGGTGCGCGACAAGATCGAGCCCTATGTCGCGCCGCACCGGATCAGCGAGAGCAAGGTCGCCTTCCAGAGCACGATCATCGAGAAGGGCAACTGGAAGCTCGTCTGGGAAAATAACCGCGAGTGTTATCACTGCGCCGCCAACCATCCCGAACTCTGCCGCACCTATCCCGAAGCCCCGAGTGTCACCGGCACGGATGGCGGCGCCGACGATCCGGAGATTGCCGGCCATTGGGCGCGCTGCGAGGCCGCCGGCCTGCCGAGCAAATTCCAGATATCGCCGGACGGCCAGTTCCGCACCGCCCGCATGCCGCTGATCGAAGATGCCGAAAGCTACACCATGTCGGGCAGGCCCGCCGTCAAGCGTTCGCTCGCTGAAGATATCTCGATCAGCCATATCGGCACCATGCTGCTCTTCCACTATCCGACGACGTGGAACCACCTGCTCGGCGACCACGCCATCTCCTTCCGGGTGCTGCCGCTCAGCGCCAACGAGACGGCGGTGACGACCAAATGGCTGGTCCACAAGGACGCCGTCGAAGGCGTGGATTACAATCTCGAGGAACTGACCCACGTCTGGACCGAGACCAACGACCAGGATCGCCGCATCGTCGAAGAGAATGCCTTCGGCATCCACTCTCCGGCCTATGAACCCGGCCCCTATTCTTCCCTGCACGAGGGCGGTGTCATGCAGTTCCTCGAATGGTACTCGAACTTCATGGTCAACCGTCTGCAGGGTGATCAGACGAAGATCTCCGCCGTGGCCTGATGCCTCCCGGTTAATGCCCGGTTCAGATCGATTTCTTTAAAAATGCGAGAGCAGCCGGACCCCGGCCGCTTTCGGAACCATTCCGGCACGAAAGCGTTGCTGAGCAGGCGGTTATCGCTGCTGAATGGGAGAGAAGAATGTTCGGTTTGAGTAACAAGATCGCGACTGCAGTTCTGGCTGCCGCCGTCGTTCTGACAGGCTTCGTGCCGTCGCAGGCAATCCAGATGCCCACCGCCCCGCAGGTGGAAAAATCCTCCACCGTCGGGAACGTCCAATACCGCCGCTACTATCGCGGCGATTATTACCGGCCAGGCTATCGCCCCGGCGCTTATTACCGCCCCGGCTACTACGGCGGCTATCGTGGATATTCCTATTACCGCCCGGGATATCGCCGTTATAACGGCTACTGGTACCCGCTCGCCGCCTTCGGCGCCGGCGCGGTCATCGGCGGCGCCATTGTCGCTCAGCCGCGCTATGTCGCGCCCGCGCCCCGCATGGGTTCAAGCCACGTCGCCTGGTGCGCCAACCGCTACCGGTCCTATCGCGCCTACGACAATACGTTCCAGCCCTATAACGGCCCGCGCCAGCAGTGCTATTCGCCGTATTGATGGCTCTCGAATGCTGCCCGTCACCCTAACCCTCTCCCCGCAAAACGGGGAGGGGCTGCGAAACTCAGTGAACGGCGGTGATCACCGAAATGCCGGCTTCGTCGGCGGCGCGGATAAGCGCTGCTCGTGCGTCTTGCGCTGAAATTTCCCCATGGATTGCGGCCCGGCACGCCCTGATCGCAATCAGATATTCGTCTCCGTCGTCGATCGGCCAGCCAACCGTCAGCATCTCGGCAGCCTGCACAAGGCTTGCAACAAGCTTGTATTTTTCCGGCCCACTCACTACGAGCATCAGAGGGGTAAACTCTTCGGATGTGCACCATTTCATGACATTAGGTCTCCCCACGGTAAATATATTAGTAACCGTGCAAGAACCGTTCCGGGTCGTAAGACTGAAAGTGGCCGCCCCCCCCCCGCATGGGTTCGAGCCAGGTGGCCGGGTGCGCCGATCGCTACCGGTCCATCGCGCCAACGACAACATGTTCCGGTCCTAACGGGCTGCGCCGGCAGTGCTACTCGCTGTATTGATAGGGCCGAAAGCTGCCCCTCACCCTAACCCTCTCCCCGTAAAAACGGGGAGAGGGGACATGCCCTGCGAGAGGTAGATGGGGACGGAGAGGTTGCGGCTATCCTCCTTCTCCCCGCAAGCGGGGAGAAGGTGCCGGCAGGCGGATGAGGGGCTGCGCTACGCCCGCCTTGCCCCCACCACTCCCATTCAAAGAATATCCACCCGCCGCAGCAGCCACCAGGCAAAGGCAATCGAGGCGACGATGAGGGCGACGGCGTATTCGGTGCCGTAGTCGCCGACGGCGAAGGGCAGGTTGGCGGTGTTCATGCCGAAGAAACCGGTCACCAGGGTCGGCGGCAACAGGAAGGCCGTCATGATCGACAGCAGATAGAGGTGGCGGTTGGTTTCGGAGGATTGTTTCGAATCGATTTCTTCGTGCAGCAGGCGGGCTCGGTCCTGCAGCGCGTAAATATCGTGGTCGACCGTTTCCAGCCGGCTCGTCAGCCGCCGCGCCACGTCGTCGAAGCCGAAGGGCATCTCGTCTTCGTCGGCCGCTGCCGCCCGACGCATCAGCGCCAGCACCGTGCGCAGATGCCGATGCAGCCTGACCACGGTTCGCCGCACCGGTGCCAGCCGCCGGCGTTCGTCGCGCGGCGCATTGTCGTAGACGAAATCCTCAATCAGGTTCAGCTCGTCGGTGAGCTCGATGACGATCGCGATCAGCGTGCGCTGAAACTCGATCACCAGCAGTTCGAACAGATCGACCGGCCGCGAGAATTTGCCCGGATTCTTCTCGATCAGCGCCCGCGCCCGCTCGACGCTGCGCAGCGGCTGCAGCCTGGTGGTGATGATGAAGCGGTCGGACATGGCGAAATGCAGCCAGCCGAGATTGTTGGTATCCTCAGCGAAATCGCGCTGGCAGTCGATGAGCGTGCCGTAGAGCATCTGCTCGTCGACGGTTATGGTCGCATGCGTGTCGCGCGTCGTCAGCGCCGATTTCGCGTCCTCCGTCAGCCCGGTGAGGGTTTCGAGCAATGCCGGCACGCGGGCGTCGACAAGGTTGAGGTGCAGCCAGTAGAAACAATTGTCGGCGGTCAGATCCGCCACCGTCGCGCTGTTGTTCAGCCGCACCGCGGTCTTTTCGTCCGGGGAGAAGCGATAGGCCCAGACGAAACCGGGTATGTTGACGGGCAATGTATCCATTGGTCGCCGATCCTTTGCGAAGGCGATGTGGTTTTCGGAGGTTTCCCCCCTAGAGAGTCTTCATGACGGCTATTTGTGCGAGGGTGCAAGAGCCCGGCACCGTTTCAGGCGAATTATGGCATGACAGGCCGGCAAATCGAAATTGACGTTTACGTAAAAATCAATTAGCCCTTTGCCCCGGAGGGCTTTGCGCGGGATGCAGGCCGGTTCTGCGGAGGAAACAATGTACAAGGCGCCCGTCGAGGAAATCGCGTTCACGTTGAAGCATGTAGCCGGCATGGGCGAAGCGATTTCAAATGGGCTTCTCGCCGATCTCAGCGAAGATCTGGTCGATGCCGTGCTCTCCGAGGCGGGACGTTTTGCCACAGAGGAAGTGGCGCCGCTCGCCGACATCGGCGACCGCCAGGACGCCCGTCTGGAAGGCGGCGAGGTCAGGCTGCCGGACGGCTGGCGCGATCTCTATCGCAACTGGATCGCCGGCGGCTGGAACGGCCTGACGGCGCCCGAAGCCTTTGGCGGCCAGGCCCTGCCGCATATGCTGAACGTCGCGGCGCTGGAAATGTGGAATTCCGGCTCCATGGCCTTCGCGCTCGCCCCGACGCTGACGATGGGCGCCATCGAGGCGGTCAGCACCCATGGCAGCGCCGCGCTGAAGGAAAAATATCTGGAGAAGATGGTCTCAGGCGAATGGACCGGCACCATGAACCTGACGGAGCCGCATGCCGGCTCCGATCTCGGCGTGCTCAAAGCCCGCGCCGAGCGCCGCGCCGACGGCAGCTACCGCATCTTCGGCCAGAAGATCTTCATCACTTGGGGCGAGCATGATGCGGCCGACAACATCATCCATCTGGTGCTCGCCCGCCTGCCGGATGCGCCGGCCGGCACCCGCGGCATTTCGCTCTTCCTGGTGCCGAAATTCCTGGTGAACGAGGACGGCTCGCTCGGCGCCCGCAACGATCTGTTCTGCCACTCGCTGGAGCACAAGCTCGGCATCCACGGCTCGCCGACCTGCACGATGATCTATGGCGACGGCCGGTTCGGCGACGAAAAGGGGGCTGTGGGATGGCTGGTCGGCGAGGAGAACAAGGGCCTCGCCTGCATGTTCACGATGATGAACAATGCCCGCCTGGCCGTCGGCATGCAAGGCGTGGCGATCGCCGAGGCGGCCACCCAGAAGGCTGTCGCCTATGCCAAGGAACGCACCCAGGGCAGGGCGCCCGGCTGGAGCGGGCCCGGCATGAGCCCGATCGTCGAACATCCCGATGTCGCCCGCATGCTTCTCACCATGAAGGCGCTGACCCAAGGCGCGCGCGCCATCTCCTATGCCTGCGCCCACGCGATCGACATGTCCCACCGGGCAGGCGACGTCAGCCGCCACTGGCAGGAGCGCGCCGCGCTTTTGACCCCGATCGCCAAATCCTTTTCGACCGATGCCGGCGTCGACGTCGCCTCGCTCGGCATTCAGGTGCATGGCGGCATGGGCTTCATCGAGGAGACCGGTGCGGCGCGTTACCTGCGCGACGCCCGCATCGCGCCGATTTACGAAGGCACCAACGGCATCCAGGCGATCGACCTCGTCACCCGCAAGCTGCCGCTTTCCGGCGGCGAACAGGTGAAGGGCTTCATCGCCCAGCTGAAGGAGATCGCCGAGAGCGTCCGCCGCTCCAATCTCGATGGTTTCGGCGAGACATCAGTCAGGCTCGACGCAGCGATTTCAGATCTCGAAGCGGCGACAGACTGGCTCACGAAGATGCTTGCCGATGGCAAGGCGGCCGAGGCGCTTTCGGGCGCGACGCCCTATCAGCGCCTGTTCGGCCTCGTGCTCACCGGCTGTTATCTCGCCAAGGGCGCGCTCGCCGAAAGCGGCGATGGCAGGGGTGAGGGCCGCGTCGCGCTCTGCCGCTTTGCCGCCGAAAACCTGCTCGCCGAGACCGCAGCCCTTCGCGACCGCGTCGTCAATGGCGCGGCAAGCCTTGCCGCCGCCCGCATCCTGCTCGCTTGAGGCGACCCTAAGACTTCTGAGGACACCCAATGACCAATCACATCATCGTCGAGCAGCCTTCCGCCCATCCCGGCGTTCAACTCATCCGCTTCAACCGGCCGGAGAAGAAGAACGCCATCACCCGCGCCATGTATCGCACCATGGCCGAGGCGCTGAAGGCGGCCGATGCCGATACGACCATCCGCGCCACCGCCTTCCTCGGCACCGAAGGCTGCTTTTCTTCAGGCAATGATCTGAACGACTTCCTTGCCGCCGCAGTCGGCGGCGGCGGCCTCGAGCAGGAGATTCTCGATTTCCTCTATGCGCTGGTGAAGGCCGAAAAACCTGTAATCTCCGGCGTCGACGGTCTGGCGATCGGCATCGGCACGACGATCCACCTCCATTGCGACCTGACGATCGCCTCGAGCCGCAGCCAGTTCCGCACCCCCTTCGTCGATCTGGCGCTGGTGCCGGAGGCGGGGTCGAGTCTCGTTGCGCCGCGGTTGATGGGCCAGCAGCGCGCCTTCGCCCTGCTGGCGGCCGGCGAAGCCTTCTCGGCCGCCGAGGCCAAGGACGCCGGCATCATCTGGAAGGTGGTCGAACCCGGTGAGGTCGATGCTGTAACGCTGGCGACTGCCGCCCGGCTCGCCGCCAAACCGCCGGAAGCGCTGCGTATCGCCCGCGATCTCATCCGCGGCGACAGCGGCGAGATCATCGCCCGCATCGACGAGGAGGCCCGCCACTTCTCCGCCCGCCTGAAAAGCGCCGAGGCCCGCGCCGCCTTCGAAGCCTTCATGCGTCGCTAAAGCATGGGCACATCGAAGACCTCGCCGGCCCTGAGCGGCCGGAACCGGTCCGCGGCAATATCGTGCTCGCGCATCGCCTCTTGCAACGCCTTCACCGGTGCGTCGACCGCCTCATCCGTCAGTTGGAACGTTGCGAAGTGATGCCCGGCCACATAGGCCGCATTTGCCAGCTTCATCCCGATCACCGCTTCCTGCGGATTCTGGTGCTGGCCTTTCATGAACCATCGCGGCTCATAGGCACCGAAAGGTAAGATCGCCAAGCGAAAGCCGCCATGCTTCTGCTGTGCCGCTTTGTAATTGATGCCTTGGTGGAAGCCCGTATCGCCGATGTGATAGATCTTTCCGGCCGGAGTCGACAGGACGAACGATGCCCAGAGCGCCATCCGACGATCGGCGCCGCCGCGGGCGGACCAATGATGTGCAGGCTCGGCATCAATGCTGATTCCGGCGTGCGCGATGCGTTCGCCCCAGTCCATCGACGTCATCTCCATATCGGGCACGGCGCGGCGAATGATCGTGTCGTTGCCGAGTGGCGTCACCACACGCGGCCGATGCTTCGCATGCAGCCGCTTGAGCGTCGCGATATCGAGATGATCATAATGATTGTGCGAGACCAGCACGAGATCGATCGGCGGCAGATCATCGAACGCGATGCCCGGTTGGACGACGCGTTTCGGGCCGGCAAAGGTGAAAGGGCTGACGCGCTCCGACCACACCGGGTCGGTGAGGATATTGAGCCCGGCGACCTGCACCAGCATGGTTGCATGGCCAACCATGGTCACCCGCAGATCCTCACCGTCGACACGTGCATCCGGCTTGGCCGCCGCATATGGGCTCGGGACCGACTTCGGCCAGGGTTGACGGCCGCCGCCGAATTGCCACCGCAGCAGATCGCGAAAACCAAGCGGCTCAATACCGTCGGGATTGAAAAAATGCGAGCCGTTGAAGTGATCGGACACCGGGCCATTATAATAGGGATTGCGGCTTTTGGTCTTGCGCATTCGGAAGCGGTTTCCTTTGCCTGTAACAGGTTCAGATTTTAGGCCAGGTCGACCGGGATCCGAACCTGTTCCAAATTAAAGACTACACGGAGGCAGGAAACTCGTTGACCTTGCGCAGGAGGCTGTCGACCAGCCGCTCCGGCAGGAATCGGCGAAGCGAGCGGACCTGGCGTGACTGCTTGCCGGCGGAATAGCGCAGCTTCGGATTCTTGGCGGTTGCGGCTTTCACGACCATGTCGGCGACGACCTCAGGTGCATCGCCCGCCTCCATCCACTTGCGCATCAGGGCCTCGCTCCGGGTCCGCTCCGAGTCGTAGACGGGAAGCGGTTGATCGACGCGTGTCAGGTTCTCCTCGAAGGATGTTTTGGTGACGCCGGGTTGGACGAGAACGACACGAATGCCGAAATTGCGGACTTCATGATCGAGGGATTCCGAATAGCCCTCGATCGCATGTTTGGTCGAGGCATAGAAGGCGTTGTACGGAGATGGGATAAGTCCGAGGATCGAGCTCATATTGACGATCCGTCCGCTCTTCTGCTTGCGCATGATGGGCAGCACGGCGTTGACGACGCGGGCGACGCCGAAAAGATTGACGTCGAAAAGGCGCTGGGCCTGGTCGATCGACGACTCTTCCGCGCCGCCGAGCAGGCCGATCCCGGCATTGTTGACGACGAGGTCGATCCGGCCGGCCTGTTGCATGATCTCGGCAATCATCGCCTCCACCGAGGCCTTATCCGTCACGTCGCAGACCAGCATGGTAATCCCGGGCTTGCCGGCAACCTGTTTGCGGCTGGTCCCATAGACGCGATATCCGGCCTTCACCAGCGTTTGGGCGGTGACGAGGCCAATGCCGGAGGAAGCACCGGTGACCAGGGCGATGTTTTTGGTTCTGTCGATCATGCTGTCAGCTCTCATTTGAAGTGGATCATTGGCTGACGCTGTGTTACTATCTTTTCGATATCATGTCACTATCGAAAAGATACCAAATGAAAAATGGTTCAATTCCGCAGTGCCCGGTCGCCCGGGGCCTTAAATCTGTGGGCGATGCGTGGAGCATTCTGGTCTTACGGGACGCACATACCGGCCTTACCCGGTTCGACCAATTCAGGAAGAGTCTCGGCATCGTGCCGACCATGCTCACCAAGCGCCTCAAAGCGCTGACCGACGACGGCCTGCTGGAAAAGCGCCTCTATTCCGAGCGGCCGCCGCGCGAGGAGTACGTGCTGACCGAGGCGGGCCGGGATTTCCTGCCGGTGCTGATGATGATCGGGGCGTGGGCCCATCGCCACTGCGATGGCGAACTCGCCCGCTATGTCGATGTCGAAACGGGCTCGGAGATCGAGCCGATCGCAATCGATGCGGTGACAGGTGCCAAACTCGGAACCCGGGCAATGCGGCTGAGTGCCGGTCAGGAACGGGACTCCGGCGACCAATAGCGGGGGGCAGCCGACGGCGGCCCGCCTATTTCTCCAGCGTCGCCACCACCTCGACATGCGAGGTCCAGAGGAACTGGTCGATCGGCGTCACGCCGGTGATCCGGTAGCCGCCCTCGACGAGGATCGCGAGGTCGCGCGCCAGCGTCAGCGGGTTACAGCTGACGGCGGCGATCTTTTTCACGCTCGAGCGGGCAAGCTCCTTGCACTGGAACTCGGCGCCGGCGCGTGGCGGATCGAAGATGACGGCGTCATAGGGCTTGAACTCCTGCGTCATCAACGGGCGGCGGAAGAGATCGCGCCTCTCGATGCTCACCGGCTTCAATCCAGGAGTGTTGCGGGCGGCATGATCGAGGGCAGCGAGCGCCTTTGCTTCGGCTTCGACGGCATGCACGCGGCCAATCCGCGCCAGCCGCAGCGAAAACGTGCCGGCGCCGGCAAAAAGATCGGCAATCCGCTTGGCCTTGCCGGCATGGGCAAGCACCAGCTCGGCCATCGCTTCCTCAGCCGGCTTGGTCGCCTGGGTGAAGCCGCCCGGCGGCGGGGAAACCTGGATCCCGCCGAAATCGACGAGCGGCTTCGACGGCTCGATGAGGATTTCGCCGTTCAGCGAAACACGGGCAATGCCGCGCAGGCCGAGCACGATCTCGACCGCTTTGCGCCGCTGCGCATCGGAGAGTTTTTTCACCTCGTCGACCGCGATATCGAGGCCGGACAGTGTTTCGAGCACCGAGACGCGAAAGGGCTCGGCATTGGTCGCCAGTGCTGCGGCAATCGCCCGGATCGCCGGCAGCCGGGCGATAATCCCCGCCGACGAGATCGGACATTCCTCGATCGCGACGATATGATGGCTTTCCGCCTGGTTGAAACCGATCAGCATGTCCTTTTCGGTCTTGCGCGCCGCAAACACCACGCGCCGGCGCTCGCCCGGCCGGGCCGGCACGATCTCGCCGACCTCAGGCGTCAGCCCCTTCGATTTCAGCGCATCGATGACCAACTGGCGCTTGAAGGCGCGGTAGGGGCTATCGGTCATATGCTGCAACGTGCAGCCGCCGCAGGTGCCGTTGACGCCATCCGGGCCGAAATGCCGGCAGGGCGGCTCCTGCCGGTCGGGAGAGGGCGTTGCGATCGACATGATCGTGCCCTGGCTTTTGACGCGGGCGATTGCCACCGTTTCCCCCGGCAGGGAGAATGGCACATAGATTGGCCCGCCGGCGCTGCCGGCAATGCCGTCGCCCTGGGCGCCGAGCTTCTCGATGGTGACGGTTTCGGTGCTCACGGTTTCGATCCTGCCAGAAGATATTCCTGATTGCCGTCGCCGCCGGCAATCGGGGAGGGGATGAGGCCGAGGCTTTTCCAGCCCATATCCTCGATGAACCAGCGCTCCAGTTCCGCAGCGACGGCGGGCGCGGACGAGGGGTCCTTCAACAGTCCGCCCTTGCCGATCGCCTCGCGCCCCGCCTCGAACTGCGGCTTGACCAGGAGTACGGCGACCGCACCCGCTTCGGCAATATCGAGAGCCGGCGCCAACGCCAGCTTCAGCGAGATGAAGGAGACGTCGGAGACGATGAAATCGGCGGGCTCGCCGATATCGTCGGCCGTCAGATGGCGGGCGTTGAGGCCTTCCTTGTTCGTCACCCGTGGATCAGCTGCAATGCGCGGATGCATCTGCCCATGGCCGACATCGATTGCCGTGACATGCGCAGCGCCGCGCTGCAGCAGCACCTCGGTAAAGCCGCCGGTGGAAGCGCCGATATCAAGACAGTGATGGCCGGCGGGATCGAGCCGGAAATGCTCGAGGGCGCTAGCAAGCTTCAATGCCGCGCGCGAGACATAGTCCTGCGCCGGGTCGTCGATCTCGATGGCGGCATCGTCGCCGATGAGCGCGCCGGCTTTCGTCACCACCTGGCCGGCGATCCGGACGGTGCCGCGTTGCACGGCGTCGCGGGCCCGCGAGCGGCTGGCGAAGAGGCCGCGGGAGACGAGAAGTTGGTCGAGGCGTTGGCTGTTTTGATCGGACATCGGCTGTGAATGACCGGCAAAGCCGCCGGTTGCAAGCATTTTGTTCCAGACAGCGTCATTGACCCTCGAAAGCTTTCGGCGATAATCCTGCCGCGGCGATTACGGGGCGGCCGCAGACACGGGGGTGTTTTATGCTGAAGCTCTTCACTCTTCTTGTCGCGGCAGGGATCGCATCGCCGGCGCTGGCGAACGACACCATGGCCGAGGTCAAGACCGGCGGGCTGATCTTTGCCCAATCCGACGATGTTAGCATGGTGCAAGAGGATCTCTTCATTTCCGCTGCTGAGGTGCGGGTCGATTACGTGTTCGAGAACACGTCCGACAAGGATGTCGAAAGCCTGGTTGCCTTCCCGATGCCCGACATATCGGGCCAGGTCGACAACAACTCCGCCATCGCGGATTATGACAGCGACAATTTCCTGCATTTTTCCACCGTCCAGGACGGCAAGCCGATCACCGCCAAGCTGCAGCAGCGCGTCGTCTCGCTCGGCATCGACGTCACCGACGAACTCGCCAAAAATAACATTCCGGTCCTGCCTTACAGCGACAAGACCCGCGACGCGCTTGCCAAGCTTCCCCAAACCATCCGGAAGGACTGGATCGCCCGTGGCCTGATCTATCCGATGGCAGAGGCCGATCTGGTGCCGCTGTGGACGCTGCGCTCGACCTATTGGTGGCGCACCACCTTTCCGGCGAAGAAGAAGGTCAGCGTCGAGCACCGCTACCAGCCGGCCGTCGGCGGCACCGTCGCCATTAGCTTTCTCGAAAACGGCCAGCCGAAGGGCGAGCGCTTCGAGGAATATTCCCGCAAATACTGCCTGGACGCAGACTTCATCAGGGTCGCGCAGCAGCGTGCCGCGGAAGCCGGGACGAACGGCGCCAACTACACAGAAAGCTGGATCTCCTATGTGCTGTCGACCGGCGCCAACTGGGCGGGGCCGATCCGGCGCTTCCAGCTGACGATCGACAAGGGCAAGCCCGGCAGTCTCATCAGCTTCTGCGGCAGCAATGTCGAGAAGATCGGCCCGACGACCTTTCGGATGACGGCTGAGGATTTCGATCCCGCCAAGGACTTCGACATCCTCATCCTCAATCCGCCGGAAGCGGAACCGAAGACGCCGTAATTTAAGCATTTTAATCAGGGCCTGGGCCCGTGTTGCGGCGCACAATTTAAGCAAATCTAAAGCTCGCCCGCATAGCTTCGCCCCGATTGCAGCGGTCCGTCCGGACTGCTCGGCGCCATGACGGCGCAAGCGTTTCAACGCCGATCATGTTCTCAGTTTCAAACATCCCTGCGGTTGCGCCTCAAGCGCGACCCGCTTTCGCCGCGTCGACTGTCGTCAGGAGAAATTCACCGATGTCCGCCAAAAACATATCCTTGAACGGGAAGCTTGCGGCCACCTTCGCAGCCCTCATTCTTATTTTCGTCGCCGTTTCCGCCTTCGTTTATTCCAAGGCGACGGCGTCGGCCGCCGCCTCCGCCGAGCAGGAAAAGTCCGAGCTGCTCGTCAACCAGATCGACGATGCGCTGCAGGCGATGCTCGAGCAGGCCGTCAACCTGCGCGGCTTCATCCTCTTCCGCAGCGACAGCACCTATGGCGATGTCTTCGCCAACCGCGAGCGCATGCTGAAGGCGATCGCCGCCGCCAGGCAGACGGCCGCGGCAGAGCCGCAGCTGGTCGAGATGATCGACGGCATGCAGACGGCCGCCGACCTCTACTTCCATGAACTGGCCGAGCCGCAGACCAAGGCGCGCAAGGAAACCGACATGCCGATCGCCGACGTCGTCAAGATCGGCGTCAACGCCACCAAGGGTCAGCTCGACGGGTTCCGCCAGGCTTCGGCCAAGATCAAGGCCAGCGCCCGCGAAAAGTCCGAAGCGCTTGCTGAAATCCGCGCCGATGCCAACAGCGATCTGAAGACGACGCTGCTGGCCGGCGGTATCGTCGCCTCGTTTGCCGCCGCCGTGCTCGCCTGGCTGATGTCGCGCACCATCGTCCGCCCGATCGTCGGCATGACGAGCGCCATGGATCGCCTTGCCGGCGGTGAAAACGACATCGAGGTTCCGGCGACCGACCGCGGCGACGAAGTCGGCCGCATGGCCCAGTCTGTGCTGGTCTTCAAGCAGGCGGCGATCGAGAAGCTGCGTCTTGCCGGCGAGACCGACCGCATGCGCGGCGACGCCGAACGCCAGCGCCGGGCGACCGACGAGCAGAAGGCCCGCGAGGAAGGCGAGATCCGCCATGCCATCGACGCCTTGGCCGGCGGCCTTGCCGAGCTTGCCAATGGCGATATGGCCGGCCGTATCCAGACGCCGTTCGCGCCGCAATATGACAGCCTGCGCAATGACTTCAACCATGCCGTCGAAAAGCTGCAGGCAGCCCTGCAATCGGTCGGCCGCAACGCCTCGGCGATCAATGCCGGCGCCGGCGAAATCCGCTCGGCCGCCGACGATCTTGCCCACCGCACCGAACAGCAGGCCGCCGCCGTCGAACAGACCGCAGCAGCGCTCGAGCAGGTGACGACGACTGTCCGCGACAGCGCCAAGCGCGCCGAGGATGCCGGCAATCTCGTCGAGCGCACCCGCCTCGGCGCCGAAAAATCCGGCGAGGTCGTCCGCAGGGCCGTCTCGGCCATGCAGCAGATCGAAAAATCCTCGGGCGAAATCTCCAACATCATCGGCGTCATCGACGACATCGCCTTCCAGACCAACCTCTTGGCATTGAACGCCGGCGTCGAAGCCGCCCGTGCCGGCGATGCCGGCAAGGGTTTTGCCGTCGTTGCCCAGGAAGTGCGCGAACTCGCCCAGCGCTCGGCCAAGGCGGCGAAAGAGATCAAGGCGCTGATCACCACATCGGGCGAACAGGTCGTTGCCGGCGTTTCGCTTGTCGGCGAGACCGGCAAGGCGCTGGAAGCAATCGTCGCCGAGGTGCAGGAGATCAACCACCACGTCAGCGCGATCGTCACCGCCACCCGCGAACAGTCGATCGGCCTGCAGGAGATCAACACCGCCGTCAACAATATGGACCAGGGCACCCAGCAGAATGCGGCGATGGTCGAGGAGCAGACGGCGGCAAGCCATGCGCTCGCCCAGGAGGCAAACGCGCTGGACGAATTGCTGCACCAGTTCAAGCTCGGCCAGACCAGGCCGGATGCCGCACCGCGCGCCGCCGTTGCGAACGCCCGCCCGGTCGCTTCTCCGGCCCGCGCGCTCGCCAACAAGGTCACCAAGGCCTTCAGCGGCCGCCAGGCAAGTGCCGCGGTTGCGGTTCAGGAAGACTGGACGGAGTTCTGAGGGGGCGTTTCTGAGGAAGCGGATGTCAAACGACGAGGGTGGCGCAATGGATGCGCCGCCCTTTTTCGTTGAACGGGCCGATATCATAAACACGAAAAATGTAACGTTATCCGCTGTTTCGACGGCGAGTTTGGCTGAGGCATCTCTTCACTCTCCGTCATCCTCGGCCTTGAGCCGAGGATCCATGCCACCCGCACTGGTGGATGCGGTGTGGATGCTCGGCTCAAGGCCGAGCATGACGGAGGGTGGGGTGGCTGCTGGAGCAAGTATCGCGATGGGCGGCGGATTACGAAGTACCGCACAGGTCCGCGGCCCCCTCATCCGACCCTTCGGGCCACCTTCTCCCCGCCGGGGAGAAGGGGTGATGCCGCGACCTCTCGATTCCCTCTTCTCCCCAGCGGGGGTCCGAAGGACGGGTTGAGACCAGTGGCTCAACCCCGGTCGGTGCCCGTAGGGCGGATGAGGGGGCCTCACGGCACACCCTCACCAATCATTATCCAGCAACCCCGACCGCAACCCCGCGCCCAAGCGCCCGGAACACGGTCGAAACAATCCCGGCGCGATCCAGCCCGGCATGGGCGTTCATCGCCTCGGGTTTCGCCTGCTCCATCCAGATATCGGGCATCACAAGCGAGCGGATCTTCAGGCCGTTGTCGAGCAGGCCTTCGCTTGAGAGATATTGCATCACCTGGCTGCCGAAGCCGCCGACCGAGCCTTCCTCGACGGTGATCACCATCTCGTGGTGGCGGGCAAGCTGGCGGATCAGGTCGTGGTCGAGCGGCTTGGCGAAGCGGGCATCGGCAACCGTCGTCGAAAGGCCGGCGGCATCGAGATCTTCGGCGGCAAGCAGACAATCGGCAAGCCGGGTGCCGAAGGAGAGCAGCGCCACCTTGGTGCCTTCCTTGACGATGCGGCCCTTGCCGATCTGCAGGATTTCGCCGCGCACCGGCATGTCGACGCCGACACCTTCGCCGCGCGGATAGCGGAACGAGATCGGCCCGGCATCATAGGCGACAGCGGTGCGCACCATGTGCTTGAGTTCGGCCTCGTCGGCCGCCGCCATCACCACGAAGCCGGGCAGGGTGGTGAGGAAGGCGGTGTCGAAGGAGCCGGCATGCGTCGGCCCGTCGGCGCCGACGAAGCCGGCACGATCGATCGGAAAACGCACCGGCAGTCCCTGGATCGCCACATCGTGAACGACCTGGTCGTAGGCCCGCTGCAGGAAGGTGGAATAGAGCGCCGCGAACGGCTTGTATCCCTCGGCCGCAAGGCCGGCAGCGAAGGTGACGGCGTGCTGCTCGGCGATGCCGACATCGAAACAGCGCGACGGAAAGGCTTCGGCGAGCTTGTCGAGGCCGGTGCCGTTCGGCATGGCCGCGGTGATGCCGACGATCTTGTCGTCGAGGGTGGCTTCCTGCACCAGCGCTTCGGCAAAGACGCTGGTATAGCTCGGCGCATTCGGCTTGACCCTGGCCTGGGCGCCGGTGATGACGTCGAACTTGTTGACGCCGTGATATTTGTCGGCGGCAGCTTCGGCCGGCGGATAACCCTTGCCCTTCTGGGTGACCACATGGATCAGCACCGGTCCGCGCGCATTGTCGCGCACGTTGCGCAGCACCGGCAGCAGATGGTCGAAGGAATGCCCGTCGATCGGCCCGATATGATAAAAGCCCATCTCCTCGAACATGGTGCCGCCGGTGACGTAGCCGCGGGCATGCTCGACGGCGCGGGTGATGGCGCGATCGATATTCTTGCCGAGATAGGCCGTCAGCTTCTTGCCGAAGTCGCGGAAGCCCATATAGGTGCGGCCCGAGGCGAGGCGGGCGAGATAGGCGCTCATGGCGCCTGTCGGCGGCGCGATCGACATGTCGTTGTCGTTGAGAATGACGATGAGGCGCGCATCGAGCGCGCCGGCATTGTTCAGCGCCTCATAGGCCATGCCTGCCGACATCGCCCCGTCGCCGATGACGGCGATGACGCGCCGGTCGTTCTTGTCGAGATCGGCGGCGATCGCCATGCCGAGGCCGGCCGAGATCGAGGTCGAGGAATGCGCCGCCCCGAAGGGGTCGTATTCGCTCTCGGCCCGGCGGGTGAAGCCGGAAAGTCCGTCTTCCTGGCGCAGCGTGCGGATGCGGTCGCGTCGGCCGGTGAGGATCTTGTGCGGATAACATTGATGGCCGACATCGAAGATCAGCCGATCATCAGGCGTGTCGAAGACGCTGTGGATGGCGATCGTCAGCTCGACGACGCCGAGACCAGCGCCGAGATGGCCGCCGGTGCGCGACACCGCATCGATCATTTCGTCCCGGACTTCGCGGGCAAGCTGCGGCAGGTCGCGATCCTCAAGCTTGCGCAGGTCGGCGGGGTAAGTGACCTGATCGAGCAGGGGGGTCTTCGGCAGTTGTGTCACGGGCGGGCGCTCTTTCTTACTTTTCCTTGTACCGCTTTATTCGATTAGAACGAGGCAAAACAAGTGATTTTCAGGAACCGAAGGTTTTCACCTTAGAGCATGGCGGAAAAATGTGTGAGCGGTTTCGGGAGATATCACATTCTATTTCTGCGCGTTGCATTCGCCTGATCTTGCCCGGTTCCGCCCTGTTTTTCCGAACGGCGATCGAGCGCGCGAAGGCGCCGGCGAGCCGCTTGAATATGACACGGAATGGTAGCAGAGTTGCCGCGCTCACGGGGGAGACGGGCCATGGGAACGATTGTTGCAGCGCATGCCTATGTGAACAACGAGGTCGCCTATGTGGCCTGGGACATAGACGCCAAGATCGACGGATGCCTCGGGTTCGAGGTCGTTCGCGTCTATCTCGACGAACAGGGAAACGTGTCGAAAAGACCCGATGGCAGCGAGGACCGGGTGACGTGCGCCGCCTGGGTCGCCTTCAAGGGACAGCGCAATCCGCATTGGCTGCCGCAGACGACATCGCTCTGGCCGGTGCAGAAGCTCTCCTGGCGCGACTTGACGCTGCGCAAGCGGCGCAACGAAATGAAACGGCGGCCGGACGAGGTGCGGGTGCGTTACGAGATCCGTCCGCTCGGCGATTTGAAGCCGGGCATGCAGGCTGCGCCCGATCCGACGCCTGCGCTTGTCGAGATCAACAAGCGGGACGCCAACGGCAAACCGATCGAGAAGGCAGGCGGCACCTTTGAGAAAGTCGCGGTCAAGGCCTATGACGGGCCGCCGCGGCCGCTCGGTTATCTCGGGCCGGCCGTCGCCTCCAACCCTGTCCATGTGACGCGCAAGCGCGGCCAGTTCGAGTCCACCTTCACCAATGGCATTCTCGCCGCCCAGTGGTTGCGCAACGTCCTGCTCGAGGACGGGGTGAAACAGCCGAACGAGCTGATCGACATGATTTCCACTCCGTCGAACGGCATCCGCAAATATCTTGCCGGCGATGTCATTCCGATGCTCAAGGAATTCATGAATGCGCCGGGCCGTTTTCTCCTCGCGCTTTACGAGCTGGAGGACGAGGAACTGCTGGAGCTGCTGCTTGCCAACAAGGACAGGCTGCGCATCATCCTCGCCAATACCGGAAAGGTCGGGGATGCCTGGGATGTGCGCAATGCGCCTGCCCGCAAGGCGCTGATCGATGCAGGCGTCGAGATCCACCACCGGATGTTCAACAATTCGAGCCAGATCGGCCACAACAAATTCGTCGTGCACCTACCGCCGGATGGCACCGAGCGCAGCGTTTTCACCGGCAGCACCAACTGGACGGCGACCGGACTTGCCGGCCAATCCAACAACGCGCTGATCGTCAGGAACGACGCGGTCGCCGCGGCCTATCTCGCTTATTGGGGGCGGATGCTGGAAGACAATGCGACGCTGGAAGCGCCCGTCGAATTCGATGACGGCATGCCCGACAACCAGCAGAGCAAGAAATTCCGCCGCTCCAACGAGACGCCTTCCATTATACCCACAGGCAACGGGGCTTCGCTTGAAACCTGGTTCTCACCGAACATGCAAAGCCGCCGAAAAGGCAAGGCAATTCCGCCCGACCTTCGCGAGGTCTATCGCATGATGCGCCGTGCCGAGCATGCGGTGCTGTTTCTTGCCTTCTATCCCGGTCAGTCGGGCAAGGATTGCATCGTCGGCGAGGCGATCGATATCGGCCTCAAGGATCAGAAGCTGATCGTCACCGGCGCCGTTTCCAGCCCGCAGGCCATGCCCAATTACGTCCCCGGCAAGGACAACGATCCCGACGATCCGGATGACGATGAAGAGGGCGTCTCGCCCCATACCTTCGACGAGGCCAATGTTTCGATCGTCCGGGCGTCGCGCATCGATGACCGCCAGTTGCTGGCGGATTTCGGCGCGGAGGAACTGACGGCCAAGAAGGTGGGCGCCATCATTCACGACAAGGTTCTGGTGATCGATCCTCTGTCGGACGAGTGCGTCGTCGTCCTCGGCAGCCACAATCTCGGCTTCAAGGCCTCCTACGCCAATGACGAAAACATGCTGATCGTCAAAGGCGACCGGGCGCTGGCCGAGGCCTATGCCGTCCACATCCTCGATGTCTATGACCACTATCGCTTCCGCGCCGTCGAGGCCGAATTGAAGCGCCAGGGCAAGAAGGGCTGGTCGGGCTTTCTCAACGTCGACGACAGCTGGCAGGATGGCTATGTCAACCGCACGAAGGGTGCGCTGACGCGCTATTTCGCGGCGGGTTGAAATTCGGAGGCAAGTGACCGGCGGCGGCCGATCATTGCCGCCGTCAGCCTTCCGGCAAAGGCACGAATTCCTCTTCGTCGCCGGGGACGATATCGAAGCGGCCGCTGCGCCATTCCTCCTTGGCTTTTTCGATCCGCTCCTTCGAGGAGGAAACGAAATTCCACCAGATATAGCGTTTCGAATTCAGCGCCGCACCGCCGAACAGCATCAGATGACAGCCGTCGCTGCCGGCTTCGAGCGTGATCGGATCGCCCGGCCGGAAGACCAGCAGCTGATCGGCGGCGAAGCGGTCGCCTGAGATGACGACCTCGCCTGACAGTACGTAGACGGCGCGCTCTTCATGTGCTGCGCCGAAAGGAAACTTGGCGCCCGGCTGCAGGCTGAGATCAACATAAAGCGTGTCGGAGAAAACCCCGACCGGCGATGTCATGCCTTCGAACGAGCCGATGACCACGCGCCCGCGCACGCCTGCAGTCTCGATCAGCGGCATGTCTGACTTTTCCGTATGGGCGAAGGAAGGATCGATCTCTTCCTTGTCGTCGGGCAGCGCCAACCAGGTCTGCAGCCCCGACATCAGCAGCGGATGGCCGCGCAGATTGTCGGGCGTGCGCTCCGAATGCACGATGCCGCGGCCTGCCGTCATCAGGTTGATATCGCCGGGACGGATGACCTTTTCGGTGCCGAGGCTGTCGCGATGGCGGATCTCGCCGTCGAAGAGATAGGTGACCGTCGACAGCCCGATATGCGGATGCGGTTTTACGTCGAGCGCTTCATTCGGCTTCAGGATCGCCGGTCCCATGCGGTCGAAGAAGATGAACGGCCCGACCAGCCGCCGCTGCCGCGTCGGCAGCGCCCGCCGCACCTGGAAGCCGCCGATATCGCTGGTGCGCGGAATGATCAGGTTCTCGATCGCATCACAGGCGAAGGCATCGCCGGGCAGCGGATCTTTACCGGGAAAGAAGGACATGATGGAACTCTCCGATCTGAGGCGCCGCTGCAGCAGTTTGAACGATGCAGCTTTGCACTGCCCACAGATAGCGCTTGGAGCGCCGCGCGTCCAATCGGGCGCTGAGCCCGCCCTATTCAGATCGCCGTAAAACCGTTGTCGACGAAGAGATGGGCGCCGTTGACGAAATTCGACTCGTCGCTGGCGAGGTAAAGGGCGGCCCGGGCCACGTCTTCGGGTTCGCCGATCCGACCCTGCTGCGCGGCGATAGCGGCGTCCGAAACGTCGACGCCGAGCGCCTGCAGGTCGGCCACCTCGCGCAGGCCGTGCGGCGTGCGGATGAAGCCGGGGCAGACGGCGTTGCAGCGGATGTTGCGGTCGCGAAATTCCACCGCGATGGCGCGGGCAAACATGTGCACGGCGCCCTTGGTCGTATCGTAAAGCACTTCCATCGGCGTGGCGGCGACCGCCGAGATCGACGAGGTGCAGACGATCGACCCGCCGCCCGCGGCAATCATTTTCGGCAGCACCGCCTTGGTCATCAGGAACATCGAGCGCACATTGACGGCGTGCAGCCAGTCCCATTCCTGGAGCGTCGTTTCCAGGAAGGGTTTGATGACGATCGTGCCGGCGTGGTTGAAGAGCACGGTGACAGCGCCGTAACGGTCCTCGACGCCGGCGACGGCTGAATTGACCGCCTCTTCATCGGAGACATCGGCCGTCCAGCAGTCGGCCTCGCCGCCGGCATCACGGATCTGCTTGACGGTCTCATCAGCCGCCTGGCCGTTGCGGTCGATGATCGCGACACGCGCGCCTTCCGCCGCAAAGAGCTTCGAGGCTGCACCGCCCATACCGGTCGCGCCGCCCGAGATGATGGCGACCTTGCCCTTCAATCTGTCCGTCATTTTTCTGACCCCTCATGATATTGGAACGGGATCATAGATCGGCCGCCAGCCGATCGCCAAGCGCCAAAAGGCAGCTTTAGCGACTTGTTTTCATGCATGTCTTTATCCCGGAACCGCCGCACACTTCCGGGCGACATGCATCAAGCCTCAGGCCCCGTCGAGCGGTTCGACGCCCTGCGGCTTGCCGGCGCGGTCGAGCCTGATCTTCTCGATGCGGTTTTCGGCGGCCGAAAGCAGCGTCTCGCAATGTTTCTTCAGCGCTTCGCCGCGCTCATAGATCTCGATCGATTCATCCAGCGCCACGTCGCCGCGTTCCAGCCGGGCGACGATGCTTTCGAGTTCGGCGACCGCCTTTTCGAAGGAAAGCCCGGATACCTCCGGCTTGGCGCTGTCAGTCATTCTCAACCCTTCATCATTCGCAGAATATGCATGCCCGCCGATTCGGCGAGCCCCTCGAGATCATAACCGCCTTCGAGCAGGCTGACGACCCGGTTCTTCGCGTGCCGGTCGGCCAGTTCGAGCACGCGGCCGGTCGCCCAGTCGAAATCCTCGCCCGTCAGGTTGATCTGCGCTAAGGGATCGCGGTGATGCGCGTCGAAGCCCGCGGAGATGATGATGAGATCCGGCCGGAAATCGGCGACGGCCGGCAGCACGCGCGATTTGAACGCCTCGCGGAAATGGTCGCTGCCGACATTCGGCGAAAGCGGCGCATTGACGATGGTGTTGTGCTTGCCCTTCTCGTCCTTGGCGCCGCTACCGGGATAAAGCGGCATCTGATGCGTCGAGCAGAACAGCACCGAAGGGTCGTCCCAGAATATATCCTGGGTGCCGTTGCCGTGGTGCACGTCCCAGTCGATGATGGCGACGCGCTCGGCGCCATGTCGCTTCTGCGCATGGCGGGCGGCGATCGCCGCATTGTTGAAGAAGCAGAAGCCCATCGCCGTCATCTTCTCGGCATGGTGGCCCGGCGGACGGGCGGCGACGAAGACATTGTCGGCGGCGCCTGAGAAGACGTCGTCCACCGCCGCCATCGCCCCGCCGATGCCGGTCAGCGCCGCCTGCAGGCTCTTTTGGCTGGCATAGGTATCGGCTTCGAGCTGGTTGATGCGGTCTTCTTCGTCGGGGATCTCCCGCATGACGGCTGTCAGATGCTCTTCCGGATGGGCCAGCAGCACCGCATCCTCGCTTGCTTCAGGCGCCTGCCGACGCTCCAGCCGCTCGAAATTCGGATGTTCGAGTGCGACATTGATGGCGCGGATTCTGTCCGATCGCTCCGGATGACCGGCGGGCGTGACATGTTCCAGGAAGATCGGATGCTCATAAAGACGGGTGCTCATGGAGACACTCTATCGGTCGCTTATGTCATGTTCCACAGCAGATGGGGCATCGCCCGACGATTTCAACAAGCGCGCCTGCGCCCCATCTCGCCGCCGCCGGCATTATAAATTCCTGTCATCTCAGCGGTTTACTTCGAAAAACCCCGTGCTACTGTCGTCAACGGGGAATTTTGTAGGCAGAGTTGTTGATGAGTCAGTCGAAACGCCCGGGTGTAACGGAAATACATGTGCCGTTTCGCGATGTCGATATGACCGGCCAGATGTTTCTGGCCTCCTATATTTCCTATGCCGAGTCCGTCATTGCGAGCTTCTGGTTAGCGCGGCCCGAGGTCGAGGGCGAACCGGTCTATATCGCCAGCAAGATTACCTGCGTTCTCCACCGCCCGCTGCATTACGACGAGCCGGCCCTTTTTACCGCCGCCGTCGACAAGATCGGCGTGCGCTCCATCGGCTTCATCGTCTCGATCGATACAGGGGAGGAACGCGCCGCCGAGGTGGAGATCATCTGGCAGGCCCGCGCCCAGGAGGATCAGCAGCCGGTGTCGCTGCCGGAGGAGACGCGGGACTGGCTTTATGGGTTCTTGGATTAGGAGATCCTATCTCGCCGCCATACTTGCCACCAGATCGCTGAACCTTTCTCCCTGAATGCCGACATGTGTTCGCAGCAGGCGGCGGGCTTCATCTCCATCGCCGGCGAAGATCGCATCGACGATGGCGCAATGTTCCGAAAAGGAGGTCGACAGGCGATTGCGTACCCGCAGCTGGAGACGGCGATAGGGGCGCAGGCGTCGATGCAATTGCACGCATTGCTCCTGCAGAAAATCGCTTCGGCTTGCGGCGTAGATGGCCTTATGGAATTCCTCATTGTCGTAGTAATAGGCATCGCTGTCGCCGGCGGCGGCGGACTGCTCGCAGCGGCTGTGGGTGGCGGTGATCGCTTCCCGGGAGGTCTTGTCCAACCGGCGTGCGGCGAGCGCTCCCGCAAGGCCCTCGAGCTCCGCCATCACCTCGAACATCTCGTAAATGCGGTGCGGCCCTGGATCGATCACGACAGCGCCCCGGCGCGGCCGGATTTCTATCAATCCGATCGCGTCTAACTGCATCAAAGCTTCGCGCACCGGCGTTCGCGACACGCCGAAACGATTGGCAAGCACGGTTTCATCCAGCCGTTCGCCGGGCGCGAACTCGTAGGAAAGTATTGCATTTTCAATCTCATCCCGTAGCCACCGGCCGACATTCTCGGACATGTCTCTCGTATCCTTCATACATAAATGGCATTCTTGTATACAAGATTGTTGACTTCGTGTACGAAGAATGACAACCTACATACTACAGACGAAGCCCTTTGATGGGAAGCAGGGTCCAAGGCGCGCATAATGCGGCCGGCCTTCAGGAGAGGGGAGAATGGCATGCCTGAAGCTTCTTTCTTCACCGACATGCTGCAAAGCATTACCGATCACGGACGCCAGCTTCTGTTTTCCGGCTCGCGCAACACCCAGGCCGCAGCCAAAGCCGATCTGCAGACTCTCTGCGAGATGCTGTTGTCGAGCCGGGGTGAAGCATCCGGCATGGCCCTTGCGGCCGAGATACTCGATCGCTGGGGCGGGCTCGAAAGCGCGGGCGCGCAGCAATTCTTCCATATGCTTCACGAAACGTTCGGGCCCGACACGGTGCGGCTCGACCAGGCGATGGAAAATTACCGCACTGACAAAAGCTCTGGCGCCGTCATCGCGCTCCATCAGGCCGCGGAGCCGCGGCGGCAGGAGCTCCTGCGCCGCTTGAATCAGGCGCCGAACGGCACCGCCAGGCTGGTCCGCATGCGTCAGCAGCTGCTTGCTTCCAAGGACCGGTCCGAAGCCTATCACGCGCTCGATGCCGATTTCACGCATCTGTTCGGCTCCTGGTTCAATCGTGGCTTTCTGACGCTGCGGCCGATCGACTGGTCGACGCCGGCAAACATCCTCGAAAAGATCATCAAATACGAGGCCGTGCATGAGATCGCCAGCTGGGAGGAGTTGCGCCGCCGACTGGCGCCGGCCGATCGTCGATGCTTTGCCTTTTTCCATCCCCGATTGGCCGAAGAACCGCTGGTGTTCGTCGAGGTGGCGCTCACCCGATCCGTGCCCAACGCGATCGCAGATGTCCTCGACGAGGGGAGGGAGCAGATCAATGCCGATGAGGCGACGACGGCTGTCTTCTATTCGATCTCCAACTGCCAGGATGGCCTGCGCGGAATCTCGTTCGGCAATTTCCTGATCAAGCAGGTCGTGGAAGACCTGCGCCGGGACCTGCCGGGCCTGAAGAATTTCGTCACGCTGTCGCCTGTCCCGGGCTTTGCCCGCTGGCTTGCCAAGGCGCGCGATCCGGCCGGCGGCCGGTCCTTGTCCAAGGCGGCCCTGGAAACGCTGAGCCTGCTGGACGACCCGAACTGGCCCGACAAGGAGAAGAGCAGGGCCGAATTGGAGCGCGTGCTGCTGCCGCTTGCAGCGCGCTACTTCCTGAGCGAACGAACGCCGGAGGGCCGCCCGGTCGATCCCGTCGCCCGCTTCCATCTCGGCAACGGCGCCCGGCTTGAAAGAGTGAATTTTCTTGGCGACCGGTCGCCGAAGGCAGTCCAGCAGGCCCACGGCCTGATGGTCAACTACCTCTATAAGCTCGACGACATCGTGGCCAATCACGAGGCCTTAGCGCAGCGCGGCGAAGTGATCGCCTCGCCAGCCGTCAAAAGCCTGCTCAACCAGAATGACGACGGCCGTCGCGGCGGCAACGGCCAGCAAGGCTCTCGAGCCTTCGCGCAGATCATGAACTCAACGCTTGGAGGAGGGCGAAAGTGAGCAACCATCTTTTCGACGCCATGCGGGCCGCTGCGCCCGGCAACGCACCGTTCATGCGGGTCGGCGGCGCTCAGACTTGGACCTATGGCGACGCTTTTGCCCTTTCCGGTCGCATTGCCAGCGCGATGGACACGCTCGGCATTCGCCCCGGCGACCGGGTTGCGGTGCAGGTCGAGAAAAGCGCCGAGGCATTGATCCTTTACCTCGCCTGCCTGCGAAGCGGCGCGGTCTACCTGCCGCTCAACACCGCCTATACGCTGGCCGAGCTTGATTACTTCATAGGCGACGCCGAGCCGCGTCTGGTGGTGGTTGCCTCGGCTGCGCGGGAGGGCGTGGAGAAAATCGCCAGGCAGTACGGCGCGATCGTCGAAACGCTCGACGCGGACGGCAGCGGCTCGTTGCTCGATCTGGCGCGTGACGAGCCGGCCGACTTTGTCGACGCCTCGCGCTCGGCCGATGATCTGGCCGCGATCCTCTACACCTCGGGAACGACGGGACGGTCCAAAGGGGCGATGCTCACGCATGGGAACCTGCTCTCGAACGCTCTGACCTTGCGAGACTACTGGCGTGTCATCGCCGACGATCGGTTGATCCATGCCTTGCCGATCTTCCACACACACGGGCTGTTCGTCGCCACCAACGTCACGCTGCTCGCCGGCGCCTCGATGTTCCTGCTGTCGAAGTTCGACGCCGAGGAGGTCGTTTCCCTGATGCCGCAGGCAACCATGCTGATGGGCGTGCCGACCTTCTATGTCCGCCTCCTGCAAAGCCCGCGCTTCGGCAAAGAGGCGGCAGCCAGCATCCGCCTGTTCGTTTCCGGCTCGGCGCCGCTGCTTGCAGAAACACATAGCCAGTTCCAGGCGCGGACCGGCCACGCGATTCTCGAGCGCTACGGCATGACGGAGACCAATATGAACACCTCAAACCCCTATGAGGGCAAACGCGTCGCCGGCACGGTCGGCCTGCCGCTGCCTGATGTGACGGTGCGCGTCACCGATCCCGCCACGGGACAGGTGCTGCCGGCTGAACAAACCGGCATGATCGAGATCAAGGGACCGAACGTCTTCAAGGGCTATTGGCGCATGCCGGAAAAGACCGCGGCCGAGTTCACCGCGGACGGCTTCTTCATCAGCGGCGACCTCGGCAAGATCGACCAAGACGGCTACGTGCACATCGTCGGCCGCGGCAAGGATCTGGTGATCTCGGGTGGATACAACATCTATCCGAAAGAGGTCGAGAGCGAGATCGACCAGATCGAGGGCGTCGTCGAGAGCGCCGTGATTGGCGTGCCGCATCCCGATTTTGGAGAAGGCGTAACGGCCGTCGTCGTCTGCAAGCCCGGCGCCGGCTTGGATGAAAAGAGCATTGTCAGCGCCCTTCAGGAGCGTCTCGCGCGCTATAAGCAGCCCAAACGCATCATTTTCGCCGAGGACCTGCCGCGCAACACGATGGGCAAGGTTCAAAAGAACATCCTGCGGCAGCAATACGCCGATCTTTACACCGGGACGTAAGACGACCGCCCTCTGGGAGGAGGGCGCGTCGTTATCCGCATCAATAAAGCAAACAGCAGCGACGGCGCCGGAGGCGTCGGAGGGAGGGGAATCATGGGTATTGAAATTCTGGCCATAGGCCTGCTGGTCGCCATGTTCATCATTGCGACGATCCAGCCGATCAACATGGGCGCGCTCGCCTTTGCCGGCGCCTTCGTGCTTGGCTCCATGACCATCGGTATGAAAACCACCGACATTTTTGCGGGCTTTCCGAGTGACCTGTTCCTGACGCTCGTCGCCGTCACCTACCTCTTCGCCATCGCGCAGATCAACGGCACCATCGACTGGCTGGTCGAATGCGCCGTCCGCCTGGTGCGTGGACACATAGGCTTGATCCCCTGGGTGATGTTCCTCGTTGCCGCCGTCATTACCGGTTTCGGCGCTCTTGGGCCTGCCGCCGTCGCCATCCTTGCGCCGGTCGCGCTGAGCTTTGCCATCCAGTACCGCATTCACCCCGTCATGATGGGCCTGATGGTGATCCACGGCGCACAAGCGGGTGGCTTTTCGCCAATCAGCATCTATGGCGGCATCACCAACCAGATCGTCGCGAAGGCCGGCCTGCCTTTCGCTCCGACCTCCTTGTTTCTCTCCAGCTTTTTCTTCAACCTGGCGATCGCGGTGCTGGTCTTCTTCGTTTTCGGCGGCGCAAAGGTCATGCGGC
Organism: Rhizobium acidisoli; assembly: GCF_002531755.2. Taxonomy (NCBI): domain Bacteria; kingdom Pseudomonadati; phylum Pseudomonadota; class Alphaproteobacteria; order Hyphomicrobiales; family Rhizobiaceae; genus Rhizobium; species Rhizobium acidisoli. The sequence goes on from NZ_CP034998.1 coordinate 607,424, forward strand.
AGGTGCCCGCATCGTCCTTTGGCCCCTTGCCGGAACTGCATCCCGAGGGCGTGTCGGCGTCGATCAGAGGTCACGGCGGCACGCCGGCAAAACCCATCCGCGACCATGCCTATGGCACGGCGGCCGATACCGCTGCGACGCTGCGCCTGAACAATGAGAGAATTACCACCCTGATCGGCCTGACGGCGCTCGGCATCGGCGCCCTGGTTTTCAAGTTCAATGTCGGCCTCGTCGCCATGACCGTCGCCGTCGCCCTCGCGCTATTGTCCCCGAAAACCCAGAAGGCGGCTATCGACAAGGTCAGCTGGTCGACCGTGCTGCTGATCGCCGGCATCATCACCTATGTCGGCGTCATGGAGAAGGCCGGTACGGTCGATTACGTGGCGAACGGCATATCCAGCCTCGGCATGCCGTTGCTGGTGGCACTGCTGCTTTGCTTTACCGGTGCCATCGTCTCGGCCTTTGCATCCTCGACCGCCCTGCTCGGCGCGATCATCCCGCTTGCCGTGCCGTTCCTCATGCAGGGCCATGTCAGCGCCATCGGCGTGGTCGCCGCCATCGCGATCTCGACGACGATCGTCGATACCAGCCCGTTCTCCACCAATGGCGCGCTTGTGGTCGCCAATGCCCCGGATGACAGCCGGGAGCAGGTGCTCAGGCAATTGCTGATCTACAGCGCGCTGATCGCCATCATCGGCCCGATCGTCGCCTGGCTGGTGTTCGTCGTGCCGGGGCTGGTTTGACGACGGGCAGCCGCACCCATTGCTTGACGCCGCGGGGCATCACCCGTGGCGTCAAGATATCCACGTGGTGCGCGGGCATTCCAAGTTCCATGCATTTCCCGGCTGGAAGGCGCCAGTCGCCAAATTTAACGCCGCTCTAAGATGAAACATGCTCCGGTTGTAGTATCGGGCGCAGCCGGCAACGATCGGATATTCACGTGCGAATTCCGTTGCATTTCCGAATTCAACGCTATTGATTATTCGAAGATGCTTTCATTCGCTGAAGTTGAAAATCGATCATGGTTCAATCGACTGACGTTTCATCTCATTTGACGGATTTGATTTATGGAAGTCTCTTCGGCGAGTGCAGCTGGCAGGATTTCCTCGATAGCGTTGCGCAAACGTCGCCGGGCGGCAAGGCCGCGCTGCATTACCACGATCTGACCTCGTCCGTTGCCCATGTTCCTTTCATGTCGGGCTTCTCGCAGGCCGAGGTCGACCAGTTCAGCAGCCACTTCGCCGCGGTCAATCCTTGGATCCCGAGATTGGGTCTCGTGCCCGTTGGCCAGGGCCTTTGCGGCGACGAGATCTTTCCGCGCGAAGAGCTGATCAAGTCGGAATTTTACAATGATTGGCTGAAGCGGCAGGCCGGATGCGAAACAAGCGTTGGTGTTTCCATCATTCGCGAGGAAAACCGCACCTTCATCCTGTCGACCTCGACATCTTCGGCCGACCCCGATCTCAACAGGGAAGCGGCCGAACGGTACACGATCCTCGCGCCGCATCTGAAGAGGGCGTTCGATTTCATTCGCAAGCGGGATCTGTTTGCGCCGCACGAGCACGCAAGCCAAACCCTGTTCGACAGCATCGGGGTCGGTCTGATCTACGTTTCGGAGCAAGGGAAAGTCCGTCGCTGGAACAAGAGCGCGGAGGCCTTGATGGAAGCCGGGCTGCCTGTGCGGATCACCGCAGATGGCAAGCTCGGACTGCAATGCCAGAAGTCGGCTGCCGTTCTTGAATTCCTGACCTCCCGAAACGGCATGCAGACCAAACCGCACACGGCAATCGTCAAGGGCAGGAACCAGGATAGTTACCGCCTCACGCTCGTCCGGCTTCAGTCCGATGCGTTTACCGAGTTTCTGGAGGGGCCGACCGTGGCTCTCATCGCCGAGCCGATGATGGCGAGCCCCCTCGGTGAGCGGCGCGATTTGCTGATGCAGCTCTACAAGCTGACCGCAACGGAAGTCCGGATCGCATCGAGCATCGCATCGGGCCATTCCGCCAGGGAAGTGGCTGTAGCCGACGAGATCAGCTACGAGACCGTCAGAACCCATCTGCGGAACATCTATTCCAAGCTGGGGGTCAACTCGCAGGCCGGCCTGGTGTCGCTGCTGATGCGCTGAACGGCATTCGCCAAACCAGAGCCGCTCGACCAGCCGGAGTTGCTATTCCGCGCTTTTGCCGCGAAGGACCGGTTCGCTGAGGATATTGATCTCGACGTTTGGATAAACGTGCTCTTCCAGCAAGGTGAGGGACCCAGCCCGCACTCCCACGGGTAAACAGCCTGCGTCGAAACTGACCGCCGGCACCGGCTCTTCGGCGAAAAACCTGAACAGTGTTATATGCGCTATGCTGGGCGGGGTTGGACGCCACTCTTCGAAGCAGATGGCCTGCGAAATGGCCGAGCGAAGTCTGTGCAATTCCGCCGGCTCCTCGGCTTTTACGAAGATAGCCGCTTCCGAAACCGCCACCTCGTGAAGATGAACGTCAAAAGGCGGGGTCTCGTCAATCAGTCTCTCGACGATCTCCGTCCATCTTTCCCCGTTCCGCCTCCAGACCTCCTCGTTCGGAATGCCGAATTGGGCCGCCGCCTTGACGAGGGTGACGACCGTCATATGCAGGCTTGCGGCCGGGACGCGTGATAGGGACGCGGCGCTGTCTCGCTCGATGCTGTCTTGCAGGAGGCAGAGCTTTGACAGCGCCTCGGGATCGGGAAGGAACTGCAGGTGAAACGCGCAGCACCGCTTGAACCACAGCGTATCGATCTTCGTGCGGATCACTGGCAGCAGACCCTTCCACCCAACGGGGGCACGCCGCACCGAGAGCGTGCAATTCCGATACGTGCTATCACATCGCCAAACTGTTCGCCAAGGACGGCAGGCCCTGCCGGAGATCGGCAGATGATGAAGATCTTGAGCCGCTCAGGAAGATTGCAGCACCCCGCCGCGTCGCTGGGCCTCAGTATTCGGAACCGCTTCTGTTGTTCAGATCGTGACGTTCCGTCCCTTTCAGAGGTGGATTGAAGATGCTGACGAGAATGAGGTCCTTGTCCTTGCCGCCCCGCAAATAGTGGCGATCATGTTTATCGAGGACGTAGATGTCGCCGACGCCGATAGGGAAGACGTTGCCGTCCATATCCTCGACCTCGCCTTCTCCCTGGATGCAGTAGCAGGCTTCCAGGTGGTTGCGGTACTGCAGCAGGGCTTGCGTGTTGGCGCGAACGACCGTGTGGCAGACCGTGAACCCCATCCCGTCATCATTGGTCAGCAGGCGATGGCTCGTGCCATTGCCCCAATCGACGAAGCGCTCGGTCTGCTCCACTTCCTTTAGACTTCTCACAAACATGTTCTTTCCTCTCGCAAATGACGGAGACGTCTTTGATCTCCGTGATCCCAATAGGCACCGGAATTCACGCTTGCTTCAAATGATCAAAATTGAGAAAGTTGTTAGAATAAGTTACATATGGCGTCTGAATTCGGCGCGCGGTTAGTTTGATGCGAGAATTCCACAGAGCCAATATAAGCAAGTTTTGACTAGGTTTTGACATTTCTGGTGGCGAATAAACCCTGCCGCTCATGTAAGGAATACGAACATATGCAACTGCCGCCGCTGAACGCCTTGAGAGCCTTCGAAGCGACCGCTCGGCTGATGAGCCTCTCAAAGGCCGGAGACGAATTGCATGTGACGCACGCGGCCATCAGTCATCAGCTCAAACATCTGGAGGCGTGGCTCGGCCGCAAGCTGCTGCAAAAATCCGGGCGCGGCGTGGCGCTGACCCCGGCGGGCAGCGAATATTATCTGGCTGTCTCGGGCTCACTGGCAGCCATCGCCCACGCCACCGGCAACATGCGCAGAGACCACAATATGCGGTCGATCACCGTTGGATGCATTCCTTCGATCGCGTCGCGCTGGCTGGTTCCGGCGCTGCCGTCTTTCCGGGAGAGCGAACCCGATCTCGACGTCAGGATCGTCTATGCAAAGGCGGAAGAGCGCTTCGACGACGAAAGCCTGGACGTCCTGATTACCATGGGAGAAGACCTGTCGGGGGGACGGGAGAGCCGCCTGCTTTTCTCCCGCCGCAACCAGCCGGTGGCCAGCATTCATTATCTGGCCAAGCGGAATTGGACTGTCGGCAGCGTTCCCTTTGCCGCGGCCGACCTGCTGCACGACGAGTCCGTCGACGGCTGGAAAGAATGGTTCCGGAAGACTGAGATAAAGGCACCCGAGCCGGTTCGCGGGCCGGTATTTCAGGACTTCAACATTCTTGCCACGGCGGTGATCGCCGGGCATGGGGTCGCATTATGCCCGGTCGAAGTGTTTCGGCGCGAGATTGATCGCGGCGACCTCGTCGTGCTGTCGGACATCTCGACCGCCGAGACCCAGGGATATTACCTGATCACCAGCGCCTGGGCAAAAAAGCCGGTGCGTCGCTTTACGGAGTGGTTCACGAAGGAATGCCGATCCGCCGGCTCGCCGATCATTGAATAAGCTTCGCCAAGGCGGACGATCAATGCCCAGATGAGAACGTTGAGGGAAGCGGCCGGCGTCAAGGGACACCCATTGATCTCCAGATGTTGACGATCCAATGTGAGCTAATGACCAAATCCGATATTTTGCCACCCGATCTTCGAGAAACGCTCGCTGCCGTTGGTGGACGCCTGCATCGTGGCCGAAGCGTCGAAGCTGAGCTTCGCGCCGTTTTGGCCCACATATCCGCTCTCCCGGCTGCATCGATCAGCCAAGCTGATCCGGCGATCGCGACAGCCGCAAATCTCTCTCGTTGGCGTCCTGAGCCTGCGTGGCATGACAAACTATTTTGGCCTTATCTCTCCGATAAGGAGCAGTTGTTGAGATTGCCCGATCTTCGTTACCTGTTCATATTTCATCGCGATGGGCGAATGAGGGAAGCTGCCCTCCATAGGATAACCGGGGCACTGGAGAGTCCTTTTCTGTTTGCTGCAGTCGCCATGCGTCTGAATGACTGGGCTCAGCCAGTTCGCGCTGCAGCGCTTACCTGTGCGAAACGCTGTTTCCCGCTCACGTCGGCTGACGTAATCGCCAACGCCGCGACCTCCCTGGTTCTGCACCAGGACAGTTGGGGACGATGGGGTGTTGAGCGGGAAGCGATGGAAGCGACGCTGGCAAGGCCTGATGTCGCCGAAGAGCTCGCCCGTATCCTCTGCGAGGGACAAACCGGGGCCCTTTCTCGGGTTTTTCGTCTCGCGCTGAAGAATAGCTCGATAGATCATCATTTGCCGCTGTTGGCGGCGAACGCGAGACAACCGTGGGTCCGTGCCCTGGCGGTTCAAACCATCGCGGATATGCGTGCTGTTTGGCTCGTCGGCAGGGAGTGGCAGTGGATAGATAAGTCTATGGGACGAAGGGCGCGGGTGCCTAAATTCGACTTTCGTGATGTAAGGCTCTCATTCGACAAAGCGGGTGTCATTAGAGCTGCCGCATCAGATGCGTCGCCAATCGTTCGGCGCGCTGCACTGACGGCGGTTATTCAGCATTGGCGCGGACGCGACGAGGCTCACGAACTTGCGTTGACGTTGAGATCTGATCCGAGCCCTTCAGTGAGAGAACGGGCTGCTTTTATCTTATCGAATATAAGTGAATCTGTAGCTCCGCATGGCGCCGTCGGGATACATCCTTCACAATAGACGGGCAAAGGTTGGGCGGATACCGTTGAAAAACTTCGGCGCCCGACATTAGCTTATTTTGAGCTATGGCCTGCACCTCGCCAAATGGTGCGCGTCATTCGACCTACTGATCGCATGTGGAGTTTTCGGTGAGAGACGAGCGAGAGAAAGGGCGGTGGGACACCGATGACGTGGTAACGTTCATGTACGGAAAATACAACGGCGCACTCCTACTGGCGTTACGGGATTTCTGGAAAGCACTTCGTTCAGCTTGGCCCGACAAGCGAAATCCTCCCCGGTCTCCCGATCGTCGAGAAGAACCCTAGGACTAAGAACCCGTTTGATGCTCAGCGGACCGGGGGCAAAGTGCACCGGCTCAAACGGCGCGCTTGTTCGAAATCACCCTTGATGCTAGAAAAGTGGTATGGACAACAACGTGATCAGCACTTTCGTGATGATGATGCCGCGCTCATAGCGTGGCGGGTTTCGTGCGTCCATAATGCACCAGCAACCGCCCTCGAGGCGGTTTTTTCATGGGTCGATCCGTCTCGCCGGCAATAACAGCCTTCGAAAGGAAACACCGATGAACAAGACGGACATCTATATCACCACCTCCATCCCTTATGTGAATGCCGCGCCGCATGTGGGCTTTGCCCTCGAACTCGTGCAGGCCGATGCCTATGCCCGTCATCTCAGTCTTCTCGGCCATGACGTCAGGTTCCAGTGCGGAACCGATGACAACAGCTTGAAGAATGTCAGGGCGGCGGAAGCCAGGGGACTGCAGGTGAGGGACTTCGTCAATGCCAACGCCGACAGGTTCGAGCGTCTGGGCGGCCGGCTCGATATCTCCAACCAGGAATTCGTCCGCACCTCCCGCGATGCCAGGCACGTCGCCTGTGTCCACGCCTTATGGCGGGCCTGCGCTGAAAACGGCGACCTCTATCGCAAGGCCTATGAGGGCCTCTACCGCGTCGGCTGCGAGCAATTTTACGAGCCATCGGAACTCGACGACGGGCGCTGCCCGGAACATGGGATCGCTCTTGAGGCCGTCCGTGAGGAGAACTGGTTCTTCCGTCTCTCCCGATACGGCGGCAAGCTCCTCGAACTCATCGAGACCGGTGCGCTTCGCATCGTTCCAGCCCATCGGCGCAACGAAATCCTTGCCCTGCTGCGGCGTGGCCTGACCGACATCAGCGTGTCGCGCAGCGCCGAACGGGCGAGAGGCTGGGGCGTTCCGGTTCCCGATGGGGGTGGTCCCGATGCGGGTGACGTTGTCTATGTCTGGTTCGACGCCCTGGCGAACTATCTCACAGGCCTGGGGCACGGATCCGATCAGGCGCTCCTGCAGCGCTATTGGAACGGCGGAGAACGCATCTACGTCGTCGGCAAGGGCATCTCCAAGTTCCACGCCATTTACTGGCCGGCCATCCTGCTGTCCGCCGGCCTGCCGCCGCCATCGTCGCTCCTCGTGCACGGCTACGTCACGGTGGACGGCAGGAAGATCGGCAAGTCGGCCGGCAACGGCATCGACCCGGAAGGCATCATCGACGCCTACGGAACGCCGGACGCGCTGAGATATTACCTGCTCCGGCATATACGCTCGGGAGACGATGGCGACTTCGCGGGCGAGCGTCTCGAAGCCGCATGGTCGGGAGAGCTCGCAGGCCAGCTCGGCAATCTCGCCAACCGAGTGCTTGCTCTTCTGTCCACATCTTTCAACGGCATCGTACCGAACGTGCCGGATAGCGAGTTCGTTCAGCAAGCTCAACGCCTTCCGGGCAAGGTGGCGGCGGCCTTCGATGCCTACGAACTCCATGTCGGCCTCGCCGACATTTTCGAGTTTGTTGGTGAGGCGAACCGGCGGTTTACGAAAGGTGCACCATGGGCGGATGCGAAAGCGCTGCTTGGCGATCCCGCTCCGGAGGATCGCAAAGTGACCGCCGAACGTCTTGGCGCTTGCCTGGCCGAGCAGATCTACGGCCTTGCGACCGTTGCCCGCTGCCTCCTCCCGTTCCTGCCCGGCTCGGCCGCAACGCTGCATTCCAGGCTGGGAATACCGTCTCCCCGGCTCTATCGGGATCCCCTGATCGTGACTGGGGCCAAGGCTGCCCCGCAAGCCGTGCTCTTCCCACAAAGAGCGGCAGCTTGAATCACCCCAGGGCCGGATACCCTGCGCTGCAGCGACAGCAGCGCAGGGTTGGGAGGGCGGTGACAAGAGAGCATTTGACGCGATCCTGGATGTCATAAAAGTTTCATACTGAAGCAATTGCCCGGAGCGAGAAAATAATCTATTATTTCAATAGGGAAACAAGATTTCTCGGTGCAAACGAAAGGATACTGATTGGATACATTTTTCTCGGATGCCATGCCCTTCGCATGCTTCATCTTGGTTTTTGCCCTGATAGTCGCGAGTGGCAAGCGCAGTTCAGCAAGCTCCGGCGATGGCGGTGGAGGCTGGTTCGACGCCTCGGACGACTGTGGCTGTGACGGCGGCGACGGAGGTGGAGGAGACTAAATCAAACTGAAATCGATAGAATGCCCGACCGCCTCAAGGCGGTTTTTTGTTGCCCGGATTCCAGGTCATGCCGGTGCGGCATGGGAGAAGTTGCGGCTCTCTGACGGGCAGTGGGCGAATTGACCTGCCATGCAATCAATGATTGCCACACCGAGCGCGAGTGTCTTGCCTCCATATCCAAGTCAAGGTAGTACTTGATGAGGTTCTGGGGGATCATTATGGTAAAATCCGAAGCTGGCAGTCCGTATATTTACGGTATCGACGCATTGCGATTTGTGTGTGCGTTAATGGTAACGATGTTTCATCTTGGATTTGCTTCCTGGGCTTCGCCCTTATATCTCAGACCCTACGAAATGCCCGTGATTGAGAATATTGCCCAACCCGGTTGGGTTGGTGTCGAACTGTTCTTCGTCATATCAGGGCTCGTCATCATCAACTCTGCCGCTTCGGCTACCGCGATGTCGTTTCTGAAGGGGCGAATTCTGCGGCTATATCCGGCGGTATGGATATGTGGGTCACTGACACTCCTCTTCATCGCAACGCAGGATGTTAACAGGCGGATTATCAAGAACTATCTTCGGTCGATCACGCTGTACCCCGGGGGCCCATGGATAGACGGTCAATATTGGACGTTGGCCTGCGAGATCTGTTTCTATGCCCTTGTCTTCATCCTGTGTGCGGCCGGTCAAAGGGCGAGGATGCCAGCGCTGGCGCTCGGCCTGTCGTTGGCAAGCACCGGTTTCATCGCTCTGTTGAACGCCTTTCCCGATTCAGAGGTGCTGGCGATATTCACCGATACCGCCTGGCGGGCCGTTCCCTTTTACTACGGCTGCCAATTTGCCATCGGCATCTACATCTACATCTGGCTTTTGTCTCAAACCCGCATGAGCAGGGTTTCGTGGGTGGGTTTCGTCTTCGCGCTGGCAGCGGGTGCCACTCAGATTTACATGGCAGCCGGCAGCACCAGCGAGCGAACGCTTGCCGCAGCTGGTCACTCGTTCTCGCCGTTTCCGGCAATCGTCCTCTGGGTGGCGGGGCTGATATTCATCGCCGCGAGCGTCGCTTATGGCCGGCAGATCAGTCGCCTGCCGAAAGCCTTTCTCCAAGCGGTCAAGACCCTCGGTTCAATGACCTATCCGCTCTATCTTCTGCATTTTGCGATAGGCATTCAGCTTCTCGATTGGTTGACCGATCTGGGAATGACACCGCTGCCGGCACTCGGTTTGGCCATTGCGATCGTCTGTCTGATGTCGCTCGTCGTGTGCAAATGGGGAGAGCCTCCCATCCGAGGCGCTTTGCGCATGGTTTTCGAGAGGCTTGGCGAATGGGCTCCTGGTTTTCAGGCAAAGGAGTCTCGGGTTTAGGTGCTGCGTGCCTTGGATGTTTCGGGTTCCGCTCGCTCGTCTGCGCAGGCGGTTTTGATGCTGCTTCGGTTAGTCCAAGCTCTCACGCGTTCAAGCGCCGGCTGAGGATCTGCGGGATCATGCCGCCCCGGCGCAGGGTTTCGACTTCCTGCTCGGTTTCCACGGCTGCGCGACCGGCGATCAGTTGCGGCTCGCCGAGGTGCTTTTTCCAAGTGAGCCTGATTTGTCCGCGGGGAACGACAATGTCGGCCTCGACATCAATCAGATCCAATGCGCTGACGTGGAGTGATTGATCTGCCGGCAGAACGATGGGAAGGACGCCCATCCCGATCAGGTTGGTTCGATGAATTCGCTCAAAACTTCTGGCGATCACCGCCCGCACGCCGAGCAGGGCCACGCCCTTGGCTGCCCAGTCGCGGGATGAGCCGGCGCCATAACGTTCGCCGGCGATAATAACGACCGAACGGCCTTCGCGCCGGTAACGCTCTGCGATATCCCACAAGGCGCCCTCCTCAAGCGTTGGTGCAAAAATCGTCGTCGACGCTGCCCTGCCGTCCAGAAGCAGATTGCCGGCGGTTCGATTGTCGAAAAGTCCACGCACCATCGCTTCCCAGTTGCCGCGTCTGGCGGCATAGACGTTGAGATCATCAGGGGAGTCTCCGGCGGCAACGAGATGGCGGCCCGCATGGCTTTCCGCACCGATCTGGCCCGCGGGCGAGATGTGGTCCGTCGTCATGTCGTCGCCCAGAACGAGCAGGGGATGCGCGCTATAGGTGCCGAGCCGGTTGGTCATGCCGGCCGCGGCAAACGGCGGCCGCCTGATGTAGGTGGAGGCTTGGTCCCAGGGAAATGTCGGTGACGTCGGAGCGGCGAGTTCATGCCATGCCTTGTTTTCCGCAGCCTGGCGAAAGGCCAGGCTGAAATCCTCCGGCCGCGAGAATTCACGGACAACGGCATCGATCTCTTCGTCGGACGGAAGGAGATCGCGAAGATAGACGGCGGCGCCATCGGCTTTGCTTGCCATTTCGCGGTTCATCGGCTCGGGCGAAAATTTGCCGATCAGGGAAAGGGCAACGACGAGCGGGGGAGAGGCCAGGAAGCCGAACTGCAGGCTCGAATGGACACGACCCGGGAAGTTGCGGTTGCCGGACAGAAGAGCAGCGGCAACCGTTCCTTCGGCAATCGCCTTTTCCATGTCAGGCTGAAGCGGGCCGGAATTGCCGATACAGGTGGTGCAGCCATGCCCGACAATGCCGAAGCCGATGGCGTCGAGTTCTGCCAGGAGCCCGCTTCGCTTGAGAAACAGCTCCGCAGCCGGCGATCCCGGCGCCAGCGACGTCTTGACCCAATGGGGTGGGCGTAAACCAAGGGCGTTCGCCTTGCGGGCAATCAGACCGGCGGCGGCCAACAGCCGCTGATCCGACGTGTTCGTGCAGCTGGTGACGGCGGCGATGGCGATGGCGCCGTCCGGAATGCCGCCGGTCCCGCCCTTGAACTCCCGCCCGGATGCAAGCTCAAGTGCGCCGGCTGCCTGTTCGAGAGGCAGCTTGTCTTGCGGGCGCCGCGGCCCGGCAAGGAGAGGCCGAACCTTTGCAAGATCGAGCTCGATCAATCTGGTATAACGTGGCGCGGCCTGAGGATCGAACCAAAGCCCCATCGCTTTGGCGGCGTCTTCGACCAGTGTGCAATGCTCGTTGGTGCGGCCGGTCTGGCTGAGATAGGCGATCGTCTGCGCGTCGATCGGGAAGAAGCCGGTCGACGCTCCGTATTCCGGCGCCATATTGGCAATCACCGCCCGATCGCCGGCGGTGAGCGTCGAGACCCCCTCGCCGAAGAATTCAACGAATTCTCCGGATATCTGATGCGACCGCAGCAGGTGGGTGACCTCGAGCGCCAGGTCGGTCGACAGAACGCCCGCAGGAAGCCGTCCCTGCAACTGCACTCCGACGACATCCGGCAGCCGGATGGCGACCGGAAATCCGAAAAACACACTTTCCGCCTCGAGCCCGCCGACACCCCAGGCAAGCACCCCGATGCCGTTGATCATCGGCGTATGGCTGTCCGTGCCGATCAATGTGTCGGGAACGGCCCATCTCTCGCCGTCGCGCTCTTCCAGCCGGATGACTGTTGCCAACTGTTCGAGATTGATCGTGTGCATGATGCCGGTGCCTGGCGGATGGACGGTGACACCGGGCAGGGCGGCCGTTGCCCATTTCATCAGGCGGTAGCGCTCGCTGTTGCGCTCCATCTCGCGCCGCATGTTGAAGCTTCGGGCATCCGTCGACCCGTAACGGTCGACCCCGACACTATGGTCGACGGAGACGTCGACGGGCAGCACGGGTGTCAGGCGCGACGGGTCGCCGCCGGCCTCGGCAATCGCTTCGCGCATGGCGGCAATATCGACGAGCGCAGGAACACAGGTCGTGTCGTGCATCAGCACCCGCGACGGGTGAAAGTCGATCTCGGCGTCACTGGTGCCGCTGACGAGCCAAAGCTTCAAGGCTTCGATCGCCGCGGGCAGGCGGTGAGGAGCGCGTCTTGCGATGTTCTCGAGCAAGATACGGTGGACGAAGGGCAGGCGCGGGAAATCGGGACCAAAGGCCGCGGACAAATCGACGGCGTTCACAAACCCGTCTGCCGTCGCAATCCGCAAAACCATGATCAAATCTCCCTAATTTGATTTTTAACATCTAAAAAGCCAATATTTGCGGCGTGTCAATGCAATTATCTCGGCTTATTGGCTTTTTGATCGGGAGGCTGTCCAAAATTCCCGCTCCATTGGTTCCATTCGCCGGGGGCATGCACTAGTGTGCCTCACACCGTTTCCGTCACCGGGATAGCAACACATGCGCTCCAGCCAGTTAGCCCAAACCATCGCGAATGAAATCACTCTGCTCGTCACCTCAGGCGAACTTCCCGTCGGCGGGCATGTAAAAACCCAGCAGCTCGCCGACCGCTTTGGCGTCTCAAGATCGCCGATACGCGAGGCGATGGACATGCTGGCAAGCCAGGGGGTGCTGGAGCAGAAGGAAAACCGCGGCTTCTTCGTCAAGGAGGTCGCGGGCGGCATCGCCGAGCGCGTGCGCGACGACGCGGAGCCTTTCGAGGTCGTGAACGATTATCAGCGGCTTGCCGAGGACTGGCTGACGGATCGGATTCCGGCTGAGGTCACGGAGCAGATGCTGCGCGAGCGCTATGAACTGACGAAATCGCAGGTCAACGACGTACTGATGCGCGCGACCCGCGAAGGCTGGGCCGAGCGCAAGCAGGGGTATGGTTGGCGCTTTCTCCCCGTGGCGAAGACCCCTGAGGCCTTCGAGCAGATCTATCGCTTTCGCATGCTGATCGAGCCGGCCGCGATGCTGGAGCCGGAGTTCAGTCTCGACCGGAAGATCATCGAGGAGCAGCGACGAATCCAGATGCGCATGCTGGAGACCGACATCGAGCGCCTGCCGGCCGAACGTCTGCTGCACAATGGCGCGCTCTTCCATGAAGAGCTCATCAAGATGTCGAACAATCCGTTTTTCCACCTTTCGCTGGTTCGGGTGAACCGCATGCGCCGCCTTTTGGAATATCGCTCGCGCGTCGACCGCAGCCGCACGGTGCGGCAGTGCCAGGAACATCTCGATATCCTTGATCTTCTCGAGCGTGGCGAGGTCGTGGAAGCGTCCTATGCCATGCGCCGGCACCTGGGTGGTGCGCTGTCGAAAAAGTCTCCGGTGACCTGGTCGTGGTCGCATCAGGCGCATGAAAAAGAGGTTCTCGAAAAATAGGGATTGCATTTTTAGATTTAAAAAGCCAATAATCTCCCCGTGACATTGTGCGGCGATATCGCTCGTCGCCTCATGGGAGATTGTCTGATGAAAATATTCGTGACGCCGTGTGATGGGATTGGTCCGGAGATCACCGCGGCAACAATGGAAGTCATGAAGGCCACGGATGCGGCTTTCGGTTTGGGCCTCGAATACCAGTTCGAGGACACCGGCTTCACCAGTCTCGAAAAATACGGCTCGACCCTTCGCGATGAGACGATCGAGCTTGCCCGCACCTTCGACGGCATCATTCTCGGGCCGCAGTCCCATATGGACTATCCGGCTCGCGACAAGGGCGGCGTCAACGTCTCGGCCGGCTTCCGCGTCAAGCTCGATCTTTACGCCAATGTCCGTCCCGCCCGGTCCCGTCCGTTCCTGAACGACGCCAAGACGATGGACCTCGTCATCATGCGCGAGGCAACGGAAGGCTTCTATCCCGATCGCAACATGTATGCCGGCACCGGCGAGTTCATGCCCACCCCCGAGGTGGCGCTGTCCGTGCGCAAGATTACCGCATCGGCCTGCGAACGCATCGCCCGCCAGGCCTTCCTGCTTGCCATGAAGCGCAACAAGAAGGTGACTGCGGTCCACAAGGCCAACAACTTTATCCTGACGGACGGTCTCTTCCTGCAGCAGGTGCGCAAGGTTGCCGCCGAGTTTCCCGATGTCACGCTCAACGAGTTCATCATCGACGCGATGGCAGCGCATCTGGTGCGCGATCCCTCCCGTTTCGACGTGATCGTCGCGACGAATTTCTATTCGGACATCCTCTCGGATCTGGCGAGCGAACTCTCCGGCAGCCTCGGGCTTGCCGGCTCGATCAATGCCAATGCCGAGACCGGCCTCGTCTGCGCCCAGGCGCAGCATGGCTCCGCCCCCGATATTCAAAACCGGAATATCGCCAACCCCACCTCGCTCATCCTGTCGGCCGCGATGATGCTGAGCTGGCTCGGCGAGCAGCGGGGTCTTCCGCAATTCGAAGCCGCCGGCGCCGAAATCGAGCGTGCCGTCGATGAAATTCTGGCCGATCCGGCGGCCCGCACCCGCGATCTTGGCGGCAGCACCAACACCGACGCCTTTGGCTCCCTTGTCGCCAAGGCAGTTCGAAACAGCGGCGGCGAACGGAAGGCCGCCACCGCGTAACTCTTTGCACTTTGGCTTTTGTAAATCCAAAGTTCGAAGCTGGAGGAAGCGAGGGCAGGGAGTGGCCCTCGCGCAATTGCCCGGAGGAGCTTTCGAGCACGGGCGCTTTATTGGGAGATCAGAAAATGAACAGGCACATTTCCGTCCGCTCGACAGCTTTCGCCGTCGCCACGGCCATTTCGACCGCGTTTGCAGTTCCCGCATTCGCACAGGACGTTCCGGCCGGATACCCGGCAGACTACGCCGACCTCATTGCCAAGGCAAAGAAGGAAGGCACCGTCTCGATCTATACCTCCACGGATGCGGCCCAGTCGCAGAAGCTGCAGGACGGTTTCACCAAGAAATACGGCATCAAGATCGCCTATAACGATCTTGGCACCAACGGCGCCTACAATCAGGTAATCTCCGAAGCCGCGGCAGGCCAGACGACCGCCGACCTCGTCTGGAGTTCGGCGATGGACCTGCAGATGACGCTGGTCCAGGACGGCTATGCCAGCGAATACGCCTCGCCCGAGGCTGCGAACCTGCCGGCCTGGGCCAATTATAAGAACACCCTGTTCGCCACCACCGTCGAGCCGATCGGGGTGATCTACAACACCAAGGCGCTGCCGGAAGACAAGCTGCCGAAGACCTATGCCGACATGATTACCTTCCTGAAGGAGAACAAGTCGACGCTTCAGGGCAAGGTGGCGACATTCGATCCGGAAAAGAGCGGATCCGGCTTCCTCCATCATTCCAATGATGCCCGCAACCGCAAGGACTTCTGGGATCTCGCCAAGGCCATGGGCGACGACGGCGCGAAAATCTATTCGAGCTCCGGCGGCATGAAAGAGACGGTCGTCTCGGGCGAGAATGTGATTGCCATCAACATCATCGGCTCGTACGCGCTCGCCTGGGTCAAGGAAAGCCCGAACCTCGGCGTCCATTTCGCAACCGACTATACCCCGGCCTTCTCGCGTCTGGCGCTGATCACCAAGGATGCGCCGCACGCAAACGCCGCCAAGCTCTTTGTCGACTTCATGCTGTCGGCCGAAGGTCAGTCTCTGCTTGCCGAAGGCGGGCTGCCGTCGGTTCGCGAGGACGTGACGGCCGGCCTAAACGTCAAGACGCTCAATGAGCGTGTGGGCGGTGGCCTGAAGCCGATCGCCGTCGATGAAGGCGTTCTGGAATACATGGATCAGATGAAGCGCGTCCAGTTCCTCAATGATTGGAAGGCAGCCCTCGGCCGCTGATACACCGCCATCCGCGGCGCTTTCGGCGCCGCGGCTCCGCCCCCGTTTGCGAGAGGCAAGGAATGTTTACCCACGCTCAAGCACCTGATGCAGTCGAGCTTTCAAAAGCCGCCGCCGAAAAGAAATACCCGGCAGGGATGCCGCGGCATGGCAATGCGAGTGCCTATAGGATCATCGTGATCGGCCTGCTCGCAATCGCCGTCCTCGCGCCGGTCGGATTGATCATCTACCAGAGTTTCCTGACGGCGGCCTTCTTCAGCCCGCGTGCCAAATTCGGTCTCGATGCCTATCGTTACGTCTTCGCCGACAAGAACTTTTACAAGGCGCTCGGCACCACCGCGATCTTCTCCTTCGGCATGGTCCTGATCGCCGTGCCGCTTGGCGGCTTGCTGGCCTTCCTGATCACCCGGACGGATATCAAGGCAAAACGCCTGCTCGAAATTCTGGTGCTGGTGCCGATGTTCATCTCGTCGATCGTGCTCGCCTTCGGCTACACGGTCTCGGTCGGTCCGACGGGCTTCGTCTCGCTGTTTGTCCGCGACATCATCGGCATTGTGCCCTGGAATATCTACAGCCTGCCGGGCATGATCCTGATTGCCGGCCTGAGCCATGTGCCGCACGTCTATCTCTACGTCTCCTCGGCCATGCGCAATCTCCCGTCCGATCTCGAGGAGGCCGCGCGCACGGCCGGCGCCTCCGTCTGGCAGGTTTCGCGCGACGTCACCCTGCCGATGGTGCTGCCGGCGCTGATCTTTGCCGCGGCGCTCAACGTCCTGCTCGGCTTCGAGACCTTCGGCATTCCGCTGGTGCTCGGTGATCCGAACGGCATCATGGTGCTCACCACCTATATCTACAAGCTCACCACGCTGTTCGGCACGCCGACCTATCAGCTGATGGCCGTGGTCGCCGTGGTGCTGGTGCTGATCACCCTGCCGCTCGTCTGGATGCAGCGCAGGCTGCTGCGCAATGCGCGCAAATACGCTGCCATGGGCGGCAAGGGCGCGCGTGTCTCCACCCTCAAGCTCGGCAAGAGCGGCCAGATCATCGCCTTGTCGATCATCGGCCTCTGGCTGTTCGTTTCCGTCGTCCTGCCGATCGGCGGCATCACGGTGCGGGCTTTCGTCGATGCCTGGGGCGAGGGCGTCAACCTCTGGGATCAGCTGACGTTTTCGAATTTCAGCCGCATGCTGGAAGTCCCGAGCCTTTATAACGGCATCGTCAACACGGTCATTCTGTCGGTCCTCGGCGGCGCCGCGGCGGTCGCCATCTATCTCGCCGTCGGTCTTGCCGGGCATCGGAACTGGGGGATGTCGAACACCGTGCTCGACTATATCGTCCTGCTGCCGCGGGCCCTGCCGGGTCTGGTCGTCGGTCTGGCCTTCTTCTGGGTCTTTCTGTTCGTGCCTTTCCTGACGCCGTTGAGGCCGACCCTCATCAGCCTGTTCGTCGCCTATCTGGTCGTCGGCCTGTCCTACGGTCTGCGCCTGCTGCAAGGCACGCTGATCCAGGTGGCGCCGGAACTGGAAGAGTCGGCCCGCACGACCGGCGCCACGATCGGCCGCACCTGGAAGGATGTCGTCATCCCGATCGTTCGGCCGGGGCTCGCCGGCGCCTGGGCGCTGATCATGATCATCTTCCTCCGTGAATACGCCACAGGTGTCTACCTGATGGGCGCAGGCACCGAGGTGATCGGTTCGCTGATGGTCTCGCTGCTGCAGACCGGCGCCATGAACACGATCGCCGCGCTCGCCCTCATCAGCATCGTTATGACGGGCGCAGGTCTCGCACTCGCCCTCCGTTTGGGAGCAAAAATCCATGACTGAACTCGTTGTCAGCAATGTCCAGAAGTGGCTGGGCGGCCTGCAGATCCTCAAAGGCGCATCCTTCAGCGCCCAGCGCGGCTCCATCGTTGCCCTGCTCGGCGCCTCCGGCAGCGGCAAGACCACGCTCCTGCGCTGCATCGCCGGTCTCGAGCAGCCGGAAATCGGCCAGATCGTCATCGGCGGCAAGACCGTGCTCGATGGCGAGAAGAAACTGGCGCTTCCGCCCGAGCAGCGCAATATCGGCCTGGTCTTCCAGTCCTATGCGCTCTGGCCGCATCGGACCGTGAAGGAGAATGTCGGCTACGGCCTGAAGCTGCGCAGCGTCGCGCAGACCGATATCGAAAAGCGGGTGCAGGCGATCCTCGACCGCATGGGGCTCGGCCATCTTGCCGATCGCTTCCCCTCGCAGCTTTCGGGCGGCCAGCAGCAGCGCGTGGCGATCTGCCGGGCGCTGGTTTACGAACCGCGGGTATTGCTGCTCGACGAGCCGCTCTCCAACCTCGATGCGAAGCTTCGCGAAGAGGCGCGCTACTGGATCCGCAAGCTGATCCTCGACCTCGAAATCTGCGCGATCCTGGTGACGCACGACCAGAGCGAGGCGCTGGCCGCCGCCGACAATATTCTCCTGCTGCAGGACGGTCGCATCGTCCAGCAGGGCGGACCGCAGGAGATCTATTCCAACCCGAACAGCTTCTATTCGGCCGACTTCCTCGGCGCCAACAACATCGTCAAGGCGAAGGTGAAGACCATCGACGGCAAGAGTGCCGTCATCGGGGGCGACAACTGGAGTCTCGGCGGGACGGTTCGGGAAGCGTCGGGCCTCAATGCATCGCAGGATGCGCGCGCCGTCATCCGGGTCGAACAGATCAGCGTCAGCGACCAGCCCGATGCCGGCGGGCTCGAAATGAACCTCGACGACAGCATCTATCTCGGGGATCGGTGGGAATACCGCCTTCGCCGCGGCGATTTTGTCGCCAAGGCGCATGGCGCCAAGCAGCTGCCGTCGGGAACCGTCTGGGCGCGCATTCCAGCAGAAAGCGTCTGGGTATTCTCTGCGGGGCAGAAATAGCGCCGCGCAAACAAAGGGGCCCACATGTCAAAGCCGCCGCGGATAACGCTGGTCCATGCAACGCCGATCGCCATGGAGCCGATCAGGCTGGCCTTCGCGTCGTCATGGCCGGATGCCGATCTCGTCAACCTGCTGGAGGACAGCCTGTCCCCCGACCGCGCAAAGCAGAGCGAGATCACCGACGCGCTCACGGCGCGCATCGGGTTTCTGACGACCTATGCGCGCCAGATCGGCAGCGATGCGGTGCTCTTCACGTGCTCGGCCTTCGGCAGAGCCATCGAGCTTGCGGCAAAGAGCGTCGACATCCCCGTGCTGAAACCGAATGAGGCGATGTTCGAGGCGGCGATCCGGCGAGGCGAAAGAACGGCGATGCTCTACACCTTCCCGCCCGCCCGCGAAGGCATGGAGGTGGAGTTTCGCGAGGAGGCGGCGCGTATCGACCCCACCGCCCTCATGGAGAGTTTTCTGGTGGAGGGCGCAATCGAGGCGGTGAGGGCAGGAGATGTCGAGACGCACAACCGGCTGGTCGCCGAAGCGGCCGCCCGCCTCAGCGGTTTCGACAGCATTGTTCTTGCCCATTTCTCCACGGCGCGTGCCGTGCCCGCCGTCCAGGCGGTGACGGACATTCCGGTTCTGTCCAGCCCGGACGCGGCGATTGCGAAATTGCGGAATTTGATCGGCTGATAACGCGGGGCGAGTAGCCCGTTTTTAAATTGAAGGAGATCTCATGGGGACCATCAAACGGCGGGAATTCATGGCGTGGACCGCTGCGGGCATTGCCCTTTCCACGTTCACCGCCTCTGCGGGCGAAGAGCAGGTGGCCTTTTCCGCAGGGACAGCCAAGCCGGCCTTCAAGGCGCCGTCGCTGACCTGTGACGCGCATTTTCATATCTACGACAGCAAGTATCCGGCTGCTGCAAATGCCAGCCTTATCCCCCCGGATGCGTCGCTCGCCGACTATGCCAAGCTGCGCTCGAGGCTCGGCTTCGAGCGCAGCATCATCGTTCAGCCGTCCACTTACGGAACGGACAATTCGTGCCTGCTTGCAGCATTGGCCGCGCTCGGCGATGCTGCGAGAGGCATTGCCGTGGTCGACACGTCCGTGACCGATGGTGAACTCAAACGGCTCGACGCCGCCGGCATTCGCGGCATCCGTTTCAATCTTGGAAGGGCCGGCGCCACGACAATTGATATGATCGAGCCGCTTTCAAAAAGGGTGGCGGATTTCGGCTGGCACATCCAGGTGCATATGAAGGGCGACGACATCGCCGAACATGCGGGATTGTTCCAAAACCTTCCCGTCGTAACGGTCTTCGATCATCTCGGCCGCATCCCGCAACCTGCCGGCAAGGCGCACCCCGCGTTCAAAGTGGTCGCCGACCTGCTCGAAAACGGAAAAGCCTACACGAAACTCTCGAGCATTTATCAGGACACCGTGGTCGGCCCGCCAACCTACGAAGACATGGGAGCGCTTGCGAAGGCCTATCTCGCGCTGGCGCCGGAGCGAGTTCTGTGGGCTTCCGATTGGCCGCATCCTTCGCCCGGAAAGTCGGGCAAGCCCGATGATGCGTTGCTGATGGACCTTTGTGCCGATTGGGCGGCAGACGATGCCACCCGGCGAAAGATCTTTGTCGAGAATGCCGCCGGCCTCTACGGCTTTTGAGCACAGAGCCAGGAAACCAAAAGAGAGAATGGAAAAATGCTGCTCGGGGTTATTGCCGACGATTTTACCGGGGCCGGGGACATCGCCAACACGATCGCGAAAGGCCTGCCGGGGCAGGGCGGCCTTCGCACCGTGCAATATCTCGGCATCCCGCCTAAAGCGGCTGCCGGCGATGTCGAGGCCGGTGTGATTTCGCTGAAGAGCCGATCGGTCGATGCGGCGATCGCCGTCAGACAATCGCTCGACGCGCTGCAATGGCTGCTCGATCAAGGCTGCGAACAGATCGTCTTCAAATATTGCTCGACCTTCGATTCGACGCCGGCCGGCAATATCGGCCCGGTGGGGGAAGCGCTCGCCGAGGCCCTGGGCGTCAAGGGCGTCGTCGCCTGCCCAGCCTTTCCGGAAGCGGGGCGGACGGTCTATCAGGGGCACCTCTTCGTCAAGGACCGGCTGCTCAGCGAGTCCGGCCTGCAAAACCATCCGCTCAATCCGATGAGCGATGCCGATCTCCGCCGTTGGCTGCGGCTGCAGACCAATTCGGATGTCGGACATGTCGATATCGCCGCCGTTCGCAAGGGATCCCAAGCGATCGAGGCAGCCTTGCGCAGGAATGCCGAAGAAGAGCGTGTGCTCGTCATCGTCGATGCGATCACGGATAGCGATCTCGTCGCCATTGGCCGTGCGGCGGCGGCGCATCGCCTTGTCACTGGCGGCTCCGGCATCGCCCTTGGTCTTGCCGCGAACTTCGTGGAGCGTGGGCTTGCGCGCGGCACAGACACCGGTTCGCCAGCTGTCGACGGGCCGGAGGCGATCCTGGCCGGCAGCTGCTCCGGCGCCACACGGGAACAGGTGGAGATTCACGGACGCAACCATCCGATCCTGGCGATCGACGTGGCCGGGGTGATGGGCGGCAAGGTTGCGATGTCGGATCTGACCTCCTTTCTCCTCGCCAATCGGGGAAGGGCGCCGTTGGTCTATTCCTCCGGCAGCCCTGACGAGGTCCAGGCTATCCAGGCCCGCTTTGGCCGGGAGAAGGTCGCCGAGGCACTCGACAGGCTCTTTGCCGACACCGCCCAGGCCCTGATCGGCGCCGGCATCCGGCGGCTTGTCGTTGCCGGCGGGGAGACATCCGGCGCCGTCGTTTCGGCGCTCGATCTCGGGGCGCTGACGATCGGGCCCGAGATCGATCCCGGCGTCCCGGTTCTCATCTCCAACGGCGATGCGCCAGTGGCGCTTGCGCTCAAATCAGGCAATTTCGGCGCGCCGGATTTCTTCAGCAAGGCGCTGGAGAGGCTTTCAGGACGATGAGTGCCGAAAGACAGTTACGCGGGCGCATCATCCGCCTGCTGCGCACGGATGTGCGGAAGCGGATGCTCGCGGCCGCCAGCGTTGAAGAACTGAAAGACCTATTGGGGCCTATTCAAGGAGAATCTCGATGAAAACCGCGGACCTGGTCGATGCGCATGGAGACGATGTCCATTTCTGCAACCTGCCTTTCCTGAAGCTCGGCAAGCGGACGTCCTTCGCCGGCCCGATCGCCACCGTGAAATGCTTTGAAGACAATGCCCTTCTCAAATCCGAGCTGCAGAAGCCGGGCGAAGGCCAGGTGATGATCGTCGACGGCGGCGGTTCGAGCCGAGTGGCTCTTCTGGGCGACCAGATTGCCATGATCCTCAGAGATAATGGTTGGGCAGGCATCATCATCAACGGCGCGGTGCGCGATAGCGCCGAGATTAACGGCATGGATGTCGGCGTGTTCTGCGTGTCGGTCTCGCCGAAGAAATCCGTCAAGGACGGTGCGGGCAAAACCGGCATTCCCATCCAGTTCGGCGGCGTGACCTTCACCCCCGGCGCTTTCGTCTATGTCGATGCGGACGGTGTGTTGACGAGCAGCCGCGACCTGCGTTGATGGGCGACCGCCACTGCCGAGCCCGGTCTGAAGAAACATCCGGCGGCATCAAGAAGAATGCAGGAGGCCAACATGATCGTCACGACAAACCCCGCAACCGGCGACAGGCTCGCCGCCTACGACCTTCACGATGACGCCTATGTCGAGACGGCCCTGGCGGCGGCCGCAAATGCGCAGAAGATATGGCGGAAACGGCCGGTCGGGGAGCGCGTCCACCTTCTTCGCAACATCGCCAAAGCCCTGCGCGCCGGCAAGAGTCGCTACGCCGAAATGGTCACGCGGGAGATGGGCAAGCCTATCGTGGAGGCAGAGGCCGAGATCGAAAAATGCGCCTATAACTGCGATTTTTACGCCGAGCACGCGGCGGATTATCTGGCCGATGAGGCTCTGGTGTCGAATGCCTCGCAAAGCGCCGTTGTCTTCGACCCGCTCGGCGTCGTGCTCGCGATCATGCCGTGGAACTATCCTTTCTGGCAGTTCTTCCGTTTTGCAGCGCCGGCATTCGCGGCCGGCAACGGCGCCATTCTGAAGCATGCCAACAACGTTCCCGAATGCGCGCTGGCAATCGAAGAGATCATGCGAGAGGCGGGCTGCCCGGAGGGCCTGTTCGCCACGCTGCTGATCGAACCGTCGAAAGTGGCCGCAATCATTGCCGACGACCGCATCGCGGCGGTAACGCTGACCGGGTCGACCGAGGTGGGGGCGATCGTCGCATCGCAGGCCGGCAAGGCGCTGAAGAAACAGGTGCTGGAACTCGGCGGCTCCGATCCGTTCATCGTGCTTGCCGACGCCGACCTCGAGGAGGCGGCCACCGTGGCGGTGAAAGCCCGCTACATCAATGTCGGCCAGTCCTGCGTCAACGCCAAGCGCTTCATTGTCGAAGAAAGCATTGCCGACCGCTTCGTCGAACTTTTTTGTGCCAAGGTCGCCGCGCTGAAGATCGGCGATCCCATGGCGCGCGACACGAATATCGGCCCGATGGCGCGCGAGAACCTGATGACCGGTCTTCATGCCCAGGTCGAAAAGACGGTCGCGGCAGGCGCCAGGCTGATGGCAGGCGGCAAACCGCTCGACCGAGCCGGCTTCTACTACGCGCCGACGGTGCTCGATCACGTGCGTCCCGACATGGCGGCATTCTCAGAAGAAACTTTCGGGCCGGTCGCGGCCATTATCCGCGTGAAAGACGCGGTGGAAGCGGTTCGTCTGGCGAACCAGACGGAATACGGCCTCGGCTCCGCGATCTGGAGCAGGAACATCGAGCGCGCCCGACAGCTGGCGCGTGAAATCGATGCGGGCGCAGTCTTCATCAACGGCATGGTCGCCTCCGATCCCCGCTATCCCTTCGGCGGCATCAAACGCTCCGGCTACGGCCGGGAACTCGGGGTCTATGGGATCCGCGAATTCGTCAACATCAAGACTGTCTGGATCGGACCGGCCGTGGCGGCTGAGCCCGCCAAGAAAATCTCGGAAAAGGCAGGTGCGCAATGACACAGCCGGCAATCCTGCGCCCGAAGGACATCAGCTCCAATGACCGTGGAAACGGGGCGCGCACCACGCCGCTGGTGACACGAAAATGCGGCTCAACCAGCATGATCAACGGCATTACCGCCTTCGATCCGGGTGCGGCGATAGGGCTTCACAAGCACAATTGCGAAGAGAGCGTGATGATCCTCGACGGACAGGCGATCGCCGAGATCGATGGTGTCCAACATCACCTCGGACCCAACGACACGACCTGGATTCCGGCGAACATTCCCCACCGCTTCATCAACGCGTCGAAAACCGAGCCCATGCGGATCTTCTGGATCTATGCCTCGATCGATGCGACGCGCACCATGATCGCCACAGGTGAGGAGCGGGCGATCGATGCGGAACACCATCAGCCGGGGGCGAGATTATGATCGTCGGCGCCGCCGCGATCGTTCGGGCGGTCGCGTAGCGTCCGCCCGAAATCGTTTATGCTTTAGGCGCGGGCCGGCAGCAGGGGATAGCCGACCATGACGGCGCGGCCGAGGAGGGCGGCGACGAAGGCCTTGATCACATCGCCGGGAACGAAAGCCATCGAGCCGACGAAGGCTTTCGGGAAGCCGAGACCGGCGACCGTCGCGAGATAGGTGATGCCGAAGGCGTAGAGCACGACGATGCCGCCGACCATGGCGGTGAGGAAGAAGCTCACCGTCTGTACCAGGCCGGACTGCCGGTCGTTGATCAGCCGCTCGCTGAGATAACCGGTGACGAAGGCGGCAAAGATCCAGCCGATGAGGAAGCCGGCCGTCGGCGAGGCGAAGATGGCAAGCCCGCCGCGGCCGCCGGAAAGCACCGGCAAGCCGATGGCGACGAGCAGGAGCACGATCAGCACGGCAACGGCGCCGCGCCGGGCGCCGAGCACGACGCCGGCCATCATGACGCCGAGCGATTGCGCGGTGATCGGCACCGGAATGAAGCCGAGCGGGATCGGCGGCAGCAGGCCGAGCGCCACGATGATTGCGGCAAAGAGGGCGGTGAGAACGAGGTCGCGGGTGCTCATCATGAATTCCGTGGTTAAAATTGGTTAACTTCCATGCCGCCGAATGCCACGCGCGTCAATCGCTGCGGCGATATTATCCGCATCCTTGAGCGTCAGGATGATCAGCGGCGCAAGCAGGCTCGCCGGCCGGACCTTCAGCCCACGCGCCCTGTGTGCCTCGCGGATCGCCTGGTAACGGTCAACGATTTCAGGCACGAAACGCAGGACCAGCCCCAACGCCAGGCCGATATCGTCGGCCCGAACCCGGCCGGTGCGCTCCAGCGGGCGGGCAAGTGCCGTCACTTCGTCGATGAAGGCGGTGATCGACGTGGTCGCGGTCACGGCGGCGGCGAGCAGCATCAGCGCCGTCAGCCGCAACGGCGGCACGAGCGCCTGCTGCCAGGGATTGAAGAGCAGGTTGAAGAGCGCGACGACGGCGATCGTCAGGAAGATCGGCCGCAGCCGCCGCAGCGCGGCGCCGAGCGGCAGGCCGACCATGCTGTAGAGGATCGCCGCCGCCAGCACGGCGAGAGACAGCAGCACGAGATTGCCGGTGATGAACAGCAGGATGCTGAAGATCGCAAGCGACAGCAGTTTCACCCGCGGCGAAAGCCGATGCATTACGCTGTTGCCTTCGACATAGAGCGACTGCATCAGAGGACGATCTCCCTGTAGCGGGCGATCGCCTCCGTCGCCGGCGCATCCGCGGCAAGCCGCCCTTCATGAAACAGCAGCACCCGCTCGAAACCGGCGATCAGCTCCAGATCATGGGTGATGACGATGGCGCTTTCGGCAAGCCCGGCGATAATTCCTTCGACCAGCGCCCGGTTCTTGAGATCGAGTTGGTTGGTGGGTTCGTCGAGGATGAGAATGCCAGGCCCCGTCGCCAGCACCGAGCAGAGGGCTGCCACCTGCAGCTCGCCGCCGGAAAGCTCGTGCGCCCGGCGGCCGGCCAGCGCCTCGGCGCCGAAACGGGCCAGCACGCCCTCGACCTTCGCCTCGATCTCCGCCTTGGTGAAGCCGCGCCGCTTCAGCCCGAAGGCGATGTCGTCCCGGACGATCGGCATGATGATCTGGTTCTCTGGCGACTGAAAGATGAAGCCGACATCGGCTGCCGCCGTCCTCTCGTCGGCCGTGTCGCGGCCGTTGACGGTGACCCGCCCGACCGTCGGCTTGGTCAGCCCGTTGATCAGCCGCGCGAAAGTGGTCTTGCCCGAGCCGTTCAGCCCGATGACGCCGATGCGTTTGCCGCTGATGCTAAGCGTCAGCGGCTGTAGCGCCACCCGCGCCCCGAAACTGACCCCGGCACCTTCGAATTCTATATCCAAGCCAGTCCCTCGCATCCTGCGACGCTGGAAAGCGCCTTCAATGGGCAGATCTGCGAAGACCAGCCCTCATCCGGCTGCCGCCACCTTCTCCCCGCTTGCGGGGAGAAGGGATATGCCGCGACCTCTCCATCCCTCGCCAACGTCTCGCATGGCACGTCTCCTCTCCCCGCGAGCGGGGAGAGGGTTAGGGTGAGGGGCAGCCACTGGCGCCGACCTGATAGCAGTGCTTCTACAAAGAGCAAACCTCGCTGTCGACATCCGATAGCGATATCGGGTGGCTAGGAAGATTTTCCGCGTTATGATGCATCCATGACGAATCTGCTCTCCAATTCCGACGCCCGCCGGGTCTTCCTCGCCAAGCAGGGGCTCAGCGCCCCGCCGAACCGCGCTTTGACCAAGGAGGGCCTGCTGCAGCTGATCGGCGAGCTGGGTTTCGTCCAGGTGGACAGCATCCAGACGGTCGAGCGGGCGCACCATCAGATCCTGTTTTCCCGCAACCAGACCTATCGGCGCGAGCACCTGACGGCGCTGCTCGAAAAGGACGGCGCGCTGTTCGAGCACTGGACGCACGACGCCTCGATCTTGCCGAGCGCCTTCTTCGTCTATTGGAAGCACAAGTTCCGCCATCAGGAGAAGGTGATCGTCGAGCGCTGGCGCAAATGGCGCGGCGAGGGCTTCGAGGCGGCCTTCGAGGAGACCTATGAGCGCGTCGAGCGCGACGGCGCGATCCTGGCGCGCGACATCAAGGCCGACGGCCACGTTTCCGGCGGCTGGTGGAACTGGCATCCGAACAAGACGGCGCTCGAATATTTCTGGCACACCGGCAAGTTCGCCATCGCCGGCCGTTCGAACTTCCAGAAGATCTATGATCTCACCGAGCGCGTCATCCCGGCCGAATTCCGCGAGCCGGAGGTGAGCCGCGAGGAATTTATCGACTGGGCCTGCCGCAGCGCGCTCAGCCGCCTCGGCTTTGCCACCCATGGCGAGATATCGGCCTTCTGGAGCCTCGTCTCGCCTGACGAGGCCAAGGCCTGGGTCGCCGCTCATCGCGACGAGCTGATCGAAGTGCTGATCGAACCGGCGCTCGGGGCCAAGCCGCGCCCCTCCTGGGCCTTTGCCGATTTTCTCTCGACGCTCGACAGCTACCCCGCCGCGCCGCCGCGCATCCGCGTGCTCAGCCCCTTCGACCCGATGATCCGCGACCGTAACCGCACCGAACGTCTATTCGGCTTCTTCTACCGCATCGAAGTCTTCGTACCCGAGCCGAAGCGCGAATATGGCTATTACGTCTTCCCGCTGCTCGAAGGCGATAGGCTGATCGGCCGCATCGACATGAAGGCGGATCGGAAGAAATCGACGCTCGATGTCAGGCGGCTCTGGCTGGAACCCGGTGTGAAACCTTCGGCGGGGCGGCTGGAGAAGCTGGAGGCGGAATTGGACCGGGTGGCGCGGTTTGCGGGGGTGGAGAAGGTTGTGTTGCTGGAGGGGTGGAGAGGATGACGAATTATCCTCTGCCCGTCACCGCGCCCTCACAAGGGAGGCCGTGATAAGTGCCGGCCGAATGAAGCACCAGCTGCGGTGCGTCTCTGTGCGCCGACGGTGAGTTTGGCAACAACGCCAACCACACTCGCCGTCATCCCAGGCCTCGAGCCTGGGATCCATGCCACGACTACCGGTGGGTGCGGCCTGGATGCTCGGCTCAAGGCCGAGCATGACGGAGAGTGGGGTGGGCAGGAGACACATTCACACCGCAGATGCCCGTATCAGCCGCCATCCGCTAGCGAAATCAGGCAGTCGGTCACGGCCTGAATTGATCGTGATGAGGGAGGAGAAACCCTCAGCAGATCTCCGTCTTGCTGATCTTGATGCCAAAACCTTCCAGGCCGACATAGTGGCGTTCGCGGCTGGTCAGCAGCTTGATCGAGCTGACGCCGAGGTCCTTGAGGATCTGGGCGCCGAGGCCGATTTCCAGCCATTCGCTGTCGCGGGTCTGGGCTTCGGCATGGGCTTCGCGGCCCTGGTTGCGGGCCTTGCGGCCGTTGTCGTAATGGCCGACGCCGACCGAGCCCTCGCGCAGATAGACGATGACGCCGCGGCCTTCCTCGGAAATCTTCTGCATGTAGAAATCGACCGGGCTGTTCTTGCCGAACAGATCCTCGGCGACACTCTCCGGATGCAGACGCACCGGGATGTCGACGCCGTCGCGGATGTCGCCGAAGACGACGGCGAGATGCTGCATCGGGTCCCAGGGCAGGGAATAGGTATGAGCCTTGGCCTTGCCGAACGGGGTGTCGATGTCGAAGCTCGTGCCGTGCTCGACCAGCGTTTCCTTGCGCTGGCGATAGGCGATGAGATCGGCAACGGAGACGAGCTTCAGCCCGTGCTTCTCGGCGAAATCGACCACCTGCGGACCGCGCGTGACGGTGCCGTCGTCATTGACGAGTTCGGAGATGACGCCGATCGGCGGCAGGCCGGCGAGCTTGCAGAGGTCGACGGCGGCTTCCGTATGGCCGGAGCGCATCAGCACGCCGCCTTCGCGCGAGACAAGCGGAAAGATATGGCCGGGACGGACGAAATCGGCGGCGCCGACGTTCGGATTGGCGAGGTTGCGCACCGTCAGCGTCCGGTCGTCGGCGGAGATGCCGGTCGTCGTGCCGTGCTTGAAATCGACGGAGACGGTGAAGGCCGTCGTGTGGGCCGAATCGTTTTCCGCCACCATGGCGTTGAGGTTGAGGCGCTTGGCCTCCTCCTTCGGCATCGGCGCGCAGACGATGCCGGATGTGTGGCGGACGATGAAGGCCATCTTCTCCGGCGTGGTATGGACGGCGGCGACGATCAAGTCGCCCTCGTTCTCGCGATCGTTGTCGTCCATGACGACGACGATCTCGCCGGCCTCGAAGGCCCGGATGGCGTCGACGACGCGCTTCTGATCATACGACATGGGACACTCCTATTTCAGGCGGCCGGTCTGGCCGCGGTCGCGAAGATAATGGTCGGCGATGGCGCAGGCGACCATCGCCTCGCCGATCGGCACGGCGCGGATGCCGACGCAGGGGTCGTGCCGGCCCTTGGTGCGGACATCGACATTCTTGCCGTCGGCATCGATCGACTGGCGCTCGGTCAGGATCGACGAGGTCGGCTTGACGGCGAAACGCGCCACCACCGGCTGTCCAGTCGAGATCCCGCCAAGAATACCGCCGGCATTGTTGGAAAGAAAGATCGGCACGCCGTCATTGCCCATGCGCATCTCGTCGGCATTGTCTTCGCCTGAGGTTTCGGCGGCGGCAAAACCATTGCCGATCTCCACACCCTTGACGGCGTTGATCGACATCAGCAGCGAGGCGATATCCTGGTCGAGCTTGGAATAGATAGGCGCGCCAAGGCCGGCCGGCACGCCTTCGGCGATCACTTCGACGACGGCGCCGATCGAGGAGCCCGCCTTGCGGATGCCGTCGAGATATTCCTCCCACACCGGAACGATCGCCGCATCGGGGGAGAAGAACGGATTCTGGCCGACCTGATCCCAGTCCCAGTTGCGGCGGTCGATCTTGTGCTTGCCGATCTGCACCAGGGCGCCGCGCACCGCCACGCCGGGCACCACGAGACGGGCGATGCCGCCGGCGGCGACCCTTGCTGCTGTCTCGCGCGCCGAGGAGCGGCCGCCGCCGCGATAATCGCGAATGCCGTATTTGAGGTCATAGGTAAAATCGGCATGGCCGGGGCGGAATTGCCGGGCGATCTCGCCGTAATCCTTGGAGCGCTGATCGGTGTTTTCGATCAGCATCGAGATCGGCGTGCCTGTCGTCGTCATCGTCTCGCCGTCGGCGTCGAGCATGACGCCGGAGAGCACCTTCACCAGGTCGTCCTCGCGCCGCTGCGTTACGAAGCGGGATTGCCCGGGCTTGCGCTTGTCGAGCCAGACCTGCAGGTCCTCGAGCTTGAAGCGCAGTCCCGGAGGGCAGCCGTCGACGACGCAGCCGAGCGCCGGACCATGGCTTTCGCCCCAGGTGGTTACGCGGAAGAGGTGACCGAATGTATTGTGCGACATGTGTTCCCACGGTGGCGCGCCAAAGCCGGTTGCGCCATTGCTTGAAAAGGCGCGACACTCATAGGCCAAAAAACCGTCGAGGCAAAAGCCTTTCTTTGCGTCAAACCGGCGGTGGCGGAAATGCTGTTTCCGTCCATATCAACGGAAGGCGGTCAGGATGCCAGCCGCCATCCCGTTCCGGTGGCTTCGGTGGTGAAATCATCGAAGGAGAGCGGCCGCGAGAAGGCATAGCCCTGCAGGATATCGCAGCCGAGATCGCGCAGCAGTTCGGCATGGGCCGCCGTCTCTACCCCTTCGGCCACCGTCTCGACGCCGAGCGAGCGGGCGATGTCGATGATCGAGCGGACCAGCGCCCGCTCCTGCGTGGCGCCGACGATCGGCTGCACCAGCTGACGATCGATCTTCAGCCGCTTGGGCTTCAGCTTCAACAGGCTGACGATCGAGGTATGGCCGGTGCCGAAATCGTCGATCTCGATATCGATGCCGAGCGCCTTGATGTGCTCGAGATTGTGCGAGACGACGTCCTCGCTCTCGTCGAGGAAGATCGATTCCACCAGTTCGAAGGAAAGCTCGCCGGGGCGGATATGCAGGTCGGCGAGCGATTCCAGCAGGCTGCCGTCATGCAGCCGCCGCGCCGAAACATTGACCGAGACCTTGGGCACGGCAATGCCTTGCGCCGTCCAGCGCATCTTGTCGCGCAGCGCCGTTTCCAGCACGATCCGGTCGAGCATCTGCACGACATTGATCTCGTCGGCGATGCGCAGGAACTTGTCGGGCGCAAGCCACCCCTTGGACGGATGTTTCCAGCGCACCAGCGCCTCCACACCGGTCAGCTCCATCGTCCGGGCTGAGAATTGCGGCTGGTACCAGGCGGTGAACTCGCCATTGTCGATGCCGGCGAGGATCTCATCGGCCGTGCGCTTGGTGTTGACGATGTCGGCCTGGAGATTGTGATTGAAGAATTCGAAGCGATTGCGGCCCGTGCTCTTGGCGCGGTAGAGCGCGATATCGGCATTGATCAGGACCTTGCGCGCATCGACGTGAATGCCGTTGGCAAGCGCCACGCCGATCGAGACGCCGCAGCGGCAGGAAAAACCCTGGAAATCGATCGGCTGGCGCATCTCCTCGATGATCCGCGCCGAAAGCTGCGCCATCTCCGTGTCGCCGACATCCAGGGCGAGGATGACGAATTCGTCGCCGCCGATGCGCGCGACGATATCGCTGCCGCGCACATTCTTGGCGAGCACCTTCGAGGCGTGCACCAGCATGGCATCGCCGGCGGCATGGCCAAGCGTGTCGTTGATGTCCTTGAAGCGGTCGAGGTCGATGTGCAGGATCGAGAATTTCTGCCGGTGCCGGCGGCCGTCATTCGTCAGCTCTTCGAGCGCGATATCGAGCTTGCGGCGATTGGCGAGGGCGGTCAGCGGGTCGTGCAGCGAATTGTGCTCGATCCTGTTCTTGGCAAGCTCGAGCTCGATATTCTTGGCGACCGCTTCGTCCTTGGCGGCTTTCAGCCGGATCGTCATCAGCACGTCTTCGGTGGCATCGAAGGCGATGCCCATGATCTTCATCTCGCCGGTTCCCGTCTGGTGGACCTTGCCGACCGAGCGGACGTAGCGCACTGCGCCGCCATCGACGATCACCCGGCAGACGAGGGTGTGGGTATCGCCGTTCTTCTTGAAGTGGCGCGCGCTTTCCAGCGCCAGCCCCCGGTCCTCGGGGTGGATGCAGCCAAGCCAGGTCTCTTCGGTCATGAAGCCGTTGCGCGGCGCAAGCCCATAGAGTTCGTGCATGCGCTCGTTCCAGATCGAGCCGCCCCGGTCGGGCCGCGCTTCCCAGATGCCGCATTGATAGGAATTGAGCGCCAGGTCGAGCCGGCTCGATAGCTCGGCGAGTTGTCCCTCGCGGCTGGAAAGCTCTTCAAGCGCCAGCTCCAGCTCGGCATTCTTGACCTCGCTCATGTCTTTCGCCTTGCGCAGCGTATCGGTCGTCTCCGCATCGGCGGTCACGTCCCAGACGATGCCGATCGTCCTGCTGACGCCGCCGGCATCGGTATAAAAGGCGCCGACCGAGCGGAGATGGCGGATGCCGCCATCGGCCCGCACGATGCGGTACTGCGCCGTGCAGGCGGCGCCGGCGATGCTGCAGCTGAAGAAATGCACTTCGGCGATCTCGCGGTCCTCGGGCAGGATCGCCGCCAGCCATTCGTCGAGCGCCCGGCTTCCTTCCTGCGCCGGCTTGCCGTGCAGGGCCGCCGCACGTGCATCCCAGAGCAGGCTGCTCGAATGATCTTCCAGCTCCCAGATGCCGATATTCGAGGATTCCAGCGCCAGATCGAGCCGCTGCGACAGTTCCTTGAGTTTCGCCTCGCGCGTTTCCAGCTCGGTGATATTGCGATTGCGCTCGCCGAGCAGAAGGGTCGCGAAGAAGATCGGGATGATGATGATGCAGCCGGCGGCAAGGACGATCAGGCGCAGCTCGGTGCGGTTCTCCGGTATCGCGTCCCAGCCGCTGTTCGGAACGACGGAGAGTTCCCACTTGCCGCCGGCAAAGCCGATCTTCTGGCGCATCGGATTCTTGTCGTCGATCTCGGAGGACCCGAAGAACGGCGCGGCTGTCGCGGCCCTCGCCGGTGAGCCGATATCCCGGAGGGCGATCGATAGATGGTTGAGATGCGGAAAACGTTCCCGGTTCTCGCGGTCGCGCGCCGGCATGAGCCCGGTCGCCTCGTAGAACATCTGCTGGTCGATGATGAGTTCGACCGCCCCCCACAGCCGCCGTTGGCCGTTCTCCTTGACGAAAACCGGGAAGAATATTGCAAAGCCGTCCCGGCCGTCGGTGCTGACAGGGCCATAGAAGCGCGCCGACTGATCGCCGGCCGCCGGCGTCATGGCCTGGCGTGAAAACAGCGTTGCTCGCACGTCGCGACCGATCTCCTCATTGCCGGGTAGCCTGGGATAGACGTTGTCGATAATGAAATCCGGTGCGACGGCGATGTGAATGAAGGACGGATTCTGGATCAGCAGCCAGTTGATCTGCCGCTCCATCTCCTCTCCGTTTGCGGCGCTGACGGAGATCAGATTGGCAAGGTCGCGGACCATGCTGAGGTCCATATTGATCTCGGCCATCACCCGGGCGCGGATGAGGTTTGCCTCGCTTTCGGTGCGGATATGAAGTTCGCGCTCATAAGATTGAGTATTGGCCCGATCGAGGCCGAAGCCGACCATGATGACGACAAGGGCGACAAGCGATGAAACCAGAAACGAGACGCGGGTATTCTTCAACACGCGCCGCAACTGCTTGTTGTCGCTCAGCCTGGATAACAAAATGAAACCCCCATCGTCCGGGCAACTGTAGGGGGCGGGGGTTAATTTACGATTGCCCGCAGGCGATGCTGTTGACGGAATGATGCTTCATTCAAAGAGTTCGGCATGTGTACCGGCAGCCACGAACACAACCAGATTCTTTTTTTCATCTACCGTGTAGATAAGGAGAAAATCCCCGCCGATATGACATTCTCGATGATCTTTCCAGTCACCCGTCAGCTCGTGGTCCTTAAGTTCGGCCGGTAGAGGACCATCGTTATCGACGATCAAGCCGATGACTCTCTTCAGTGCGACCATGTCATATCGGCCAGACCTCGAAAGACGCTCCCAATCTTTTTGGAGTTGCCTGGTATGGCTTGATTGCCGCGGCAGCGAAGCCCGCTTGCTGGAGGCGGACTTCGCTTGTTTCTTGTCACTTGGCAATCTTGTTTCTCTCAAGTGACTCGAACAGCTCTTCAGCACTATTAAAATGCTCGCCGCGACCCGCCTTGATGGCTCTTGCTTCCTCCATCGCAGCGATTGTTTCGGCGTTCGGGCGAGTCAACTCCACCGGAAGAGCTTTATCCCGGGCAATCCTGGTTAAAACGATGCGGATGATATCCGAGGTCGTCAAACCGAGACTGTCGAGTACCAACGCGGCGCCATCCTTCACCGAAGGGTCAATGCGGGCGCGCACATATGCGTTTGCAGCCATCTTTGCCTCCTTGTCGAGTGGACGAGTATGTAGCCCAACTGAGCAACATTTTCAAGCGGCGGGATATGCTTCCTCAAGAAATCGAACCGTTACTTGTCTTACAGGTGTTAATTGTCTGATTTTAGGGTGACCCATCTGAAATCATTCTGTCCAATGCGGAGAAATCGTTGGTAGACCGCAAAAGCAGCGGTTAACGCTATGTCTTGATTATATTTAAAATCCTATTCATCAATTAGGCGGGAAAAGCCATTCTTACGGGCAATTTTCGCCATATTCAGGAGGCTATGTGTGGCCAGTCATGTTCTCGTGCAGCGTCTGAAAAGGATTGTCGCCATGCGTTTCGTCGTCGCCACGCTTTTGGCAACAGCAAGTTTTCTGTCGCCGATGAGCGGTTTTGCCGAGAGCGCCGATGTCGAGGCGACGATCAAGAAGGTCGACACCGCCAATCTGGTGCTGACGCTCGATGACGGCAAAACCTATCAGGCGCCCGAGGAATTCAATTTCGACGGCCTCGAAGCCGGCGTGAAGGTCATCGTCTTCTACACCGAGGTAGACGGCAAGCGCGTCATCAACGATCTCGATATCGTCAAGTAGGAAGCCTGAACGTCTAGATCGGCTATAAAATTCATCTTCATTCAGCTACATATATACACTATGACCCGTCGGCGCAGAGCAAACGCAACGGTGTGGGACAATCGTGTCCGCTATGGAGAATGATCGTATGAAGCACGCCTCGATCATAGTGCGCGCGGATTGGGATGAGGAGGCTGGCGTTTGGGTTGCCAGCAGCAACGATATCGAAGGGTTGGCGATCGAGGCAGACACCCTCGAAGCTCTTGAGCCTAAGGTTGTCGCAGCTATAACCGATCTTTTCGAGCTGAACGGTTTTACTTCGAGCCTGCCGGAAATTCCTATCCATATTATGGCCGAACAGCTCGTTCGCATTCCCAATCCGACCTACTGAGCACATGGCCGGCTATCTACGTGAACTCAAAGAGCTGCTGTTGAAAGCTGGCTGCGGATATGTGCGGCCGGGAAAGGGTGATCACGAAATCTGATATAGCCGATTTCCAACCGCCATTTCACGGTCGATCATGGGGTAAAATCGCGCCATACGGCCGATGAGACGCTGAAACAGGCCGGACTTCCGAAAGCATTTTGATTCAGGTGCGACGCCCTACAGCCAGACGATCGTCCGCTCAGTCGTATCGATCCTGACAATCTGGTCCTGCGGGATCCCGCCGTCGGCAGCGCTGCTCTTCGGCAGGTCGGCGATCATCTGGAACAGTGTGCGGATGACGCCGCCATGGGTGACGCAGACGGTGGGACGATCGACGGATTGCAGCCATGAGCCGGTGCGCCAGGAGAGAATCTCGTAGCTTTCCGCATCGTCGCCCGGCGGGATGAAATCCCATTTCGAGGCGTTGCGTTCGGCCACCCGCTCGCGCTGCGTCGCCTTCAGCTCCTTGAGCGTCGAGCCCTCCCAGTCGCCGAAGGAGATCTCGACCAGCCTCGGATCGGTGCGATAGGCAAGCGGCGGCAGGCCCATGGCGCCGCGCACGATTTCCATGGTCGCGCGCGTGCGCTGCAGCGGGCTTGCGACGAAATCGAATTCATCGACCGTGTCGCCGAGAATTTCGCCAAGCGCCACCCCGTTCTGCCGGGCCTGTTCCAGGCCCGTGGCGTTCATCGGGATGTCCTTCTGGCCCTGCAGGCGGCGCTCGGCATTCCAGTCGGTCTGGCCGTGTCTGATCACGTAGATAAGCACGGTCTCTGCTCCGGGAATGCTTCAGTCCTTGACGACCGAAATGTCAGGGGCGTCGACCGCCTTCATGCCGATGACATGATAGCCGCTGTCGGCATGGTGCACTTCGCCGGTGACGGAGCGCGAGAGGTCGGACAGCAGATAGAGGCCGACATCGCCGACTTCCTCGATGGTGACGGTGCGGCGCAGCGGCGCGTTGTATTCGTTCCACTTCAGAATATAGCGGAAATCGCCGATGCCGGAGGCTGCAAGCGTCTTGATCGGGCCGGCCGAGACGGCGTTGACGCGGATGTTCTGCGGTCCGAGGTCGACGGCCAGATACTTGACGCTCGCTTCGAGCGCGGCCTTGGCGACACCCATGACGTTATAGTTCGGCATCACCTTTTCGGCGCCGTAATAGGTCAGCGTCAGCATGGCGCCGCCATCCGTCATCAGCTTCTCGGCGCGGCGTGCGACCGAGGTGAAGGAATAGACGGAGATCTGCATCGTCTTGGCGAAATTGTCGGCCGAGGTGTCGACGTAGCGGCCGGTCAGCTCGTCCTTGTCGGAGAAGCCGATCGCATGCACGAGGAAATCGATCTTGCCCCAGAGCTTTTCGACGTTTCCGAAAACCTCGTCGATGGTGGCTTCGTCGGCAACGTCACAGTGGCCGACCAGCGTCGCGCCGATTTCGGCGGCGAGCGGCTCGACGCGCTTCTTCAGCGCATCGCCCTGGTAGGTGAGCGCAACTTCTCCGCCCTGCGCATGAATGGCCTTGGCAATACCCCACGCAATCGAGCGATTGTTGGCGACACCCATGATGACGCCGCGTTTGCCTGCCATGAGGCCGGATGCTTGAGCCATATTTCGCTCCCTAGGAATTCTGATTGATCCTGCCTATGGCATAGGCCGCTAATCGGTTCAAGCTTGGCCTGGATCATCAACTGTTAGGTTTCGTAACAAAGGGTGCGAAAGTCATAAATATTTCACAGGAACAGGCCTTCGCGCATGCTCCGCATGAGATCGGTGACTTTATCGTCGGGCTTTTCCCACAGGATAATGCGCAATTCGACGACGAGATCGCCTCTGCCGCCCTCTTCGCGGGGCAATCCCTGGCCGGGGATATTGATCGTCTTGTCCGAGCCCGACCATGCGGGAACCGTGACGGTGAGCGGCCCGCTCGGTCCCTCGATGCGCGCCTCGGTGCCGAGAACGGCATTTTCGATGCTGAGCGGCAGCACCGCATGCAGATCGAAACCGTCGACCGTGAAGCGCGGATCGGGCGCAATGCGGATGTTGATGACGGCATCGCCGCGCTGCATGCCCGGCAGCTTGAAGCCCTGTCCCTTGAGCCGCAGCTCGTGACCATCCCTTGTGCCGGCCGGCAATGCGAAGCCGATCTCGCGGCCCTCCGGCAGTGACGCGGTGATCCAGCCGCTCTTCAGCACGTCGTCGATCGTTACCGTCGCCGTCGCCACCTCGTCCGGTGCTTTTTCCAGGCCGGTATCCTTGGCGCCGGTGAAACGGCGCACCAGGGATGTCAGGATACTGAGCGGCAGCGGCAGGTTGGCGCCGGCATTCGGCCCAGCCTCGCCGGCCTCCTCGTCGTTCCTGGTATCGGCCTCGGCGGCGTCGCCATCCACGCGCCTGCCGGCCTCGCTCGCCTGTTGGTTCTGGGCCTGTTGATTCTGTGTCTGCTGGCTCTGGGCCTGCTGGTATTGCGCCTGTTGCGCGCGAGCCTGCGCCTGGCCGCCGGCCGCAGCGCGGGCCTGGGCGCCGAAAATGCGATCGACCATCTCGTCGGCGGGCTCGGCCGATCCTGCCTGTTGTCTGGAGCCGTCGGCGGCGGCCTTCTGGGCGGCGCGCGCAAGCTCTTCCATCACCCGCTCGGCATTGGCCTGCGCCGCCTTGGCGCGCACGGCGGCCTCACGCGCGGCCTGGCGCTGCTGCATGATCGTCTGTTCGTTCTTCTTGGCTTCCGCCATCCGCACGGCATTGTCGAACAGGCTGCGTTTGCGCGGGTCCTTCAGCGTTTCATAGGCGCGGCCGATCTCGGCGAACCGGGCCGTTGCCGTCGGGTCACCCTGATTGTGGTCGGGATGGGCTGACTTGGCCATGTTGCGCCAGGCCGCCTTGATCTCGTCCGCTGCCGCGTCGCGCTTGACGCCCAGAATTTTATAAGGATCGCGCATGTTAAACCGCCGGTGTTGCGATGCGGGAAGCCACGTCCTTGCCCGGCATCCCGAAATTCCGAAATCAAAAACCCAATAACAATTCGCGCCATCCCGCCGCATAGGCAGGGACAACCACTCTCAACGCTGATCGTGCGTCGGAGTTGCTAATCACTTCTTATTTCTATGGAGAGATGTGGAGTGTTTTGCGCCGAATGGTTAGCTCTTTGCTAAGCATTCGGCTGAAAGGCGTCGGGCGTTAACCTGTCGGCGAGCCGGATCGGCTCGTTCCCCGGATCATCTTTCCCGCCGGAAATTAACTTTCCGGCTGGAAGCTCAAGAGCTGCCAGTTGCCGCCGCCGACGAGGCAGGTCTTGCCGTAGAATTTGGCGATGCCGACATAGGAATGCCGCGTCGTGCGGAATTGGCGGCAGACCTGGCCCGACTCATTGTTCTCGACGATCGTATCGATGACGCCGGCGCTGCCCGTCGATGCATTCGCCCAGGGAAGCGGTTGGCCCTCGAGCCTTTGCACATCGGCCGAGGTTACGGCATTGCGCACGGTCATCTCGTCCGACAGCGTATCGGTGCTCGGCGGCGTCTGCGGCACGGTGCCGGTTGCCACCGACCGGTCGACCTTGGCTTCGCTGAGAAAATCCATGCCGCCTGCCAGGCAGCCGGAAAGCGAAAGCATTGCGGCGCCGATGACGAAGAACGTGCTGCTGCGACGCCGCAGGCCCTTTGTATGGCGATATGACTTTGCTATGACTTCCACCCTGCATCCTGTCCAGTTATCAAAAGCTGGGCGAGTTTTGAATAATCCGGGGCATTTGAACCAATATGTCGGCAAACGAGTTAACAAGCGGTGACTTTACCGAAAGTGGCGAACCCTTCAAGCTCTTTGCCGAATGGCTTGGCGAAGCGGAGGCTTCCGAACCCAACGACCCGAACGCCGTAGCGCTGGCAACGGTCGATGAGG
Source organism: Rhizobium acidisoli (assembly GCF_002531755.2). NCBI lineage: Bacteria > Pseudomonadati > Pseudomonadota > Alphaproteobacteria > Hyphomicrobiales > Rhizobiaceae > Rhizobium > Rhizobium acidisoli. Next base: position 646,394 of record NZ_CP034998.1, read on the forward strand.
ATGGTCTTCCCAATGTCCGCATGGTTCTCCTGAAGGGATTCGACGACAACGGTTTCGTCTTCTACACCAATTTCGAGAGCCAGAAAGGCCGTGAAATTCTGGGCCAGAAAAAGGCGGCCATGTGCTTTCACTGGAAAAGCCTGCGCCGCCAGGTAAGGCTGCGCGGCCCGGTCGAGATCGTCACCGATGCCGAGGCCGACGCCTATTTTAAGACGCGGGCCCGCGGCAGCCGGATCGGCGCCTGGGCCTCGAAGCAATCTCGCCCGCTCGAAAGCCGTTTCGCGCTTGAGAAAGCCGTGGCTGAATATACCGCCCGTTATGCCATCGGCGAAATTCCGCGCCCTGCCCATTGGTCGGGCTTCCGCATCCGGCCGACCTCGATCGAATTCTGGAAGGACCAGAACTTCCGCCTGCATGACCGCATCGAATTTCGCCGGCCGTTGCCGGAAGGCGCATGGGACAAGGTCAGGATGTATCCGTAAACTGCCCTATTTGCCCATCAGCTTCAGCGGAATGCCGGAGGCAAGGGCGGAGACGTAGCGTCGCTTCTGGTAAAAACCGTTGAGCGAAATGCGCGAGAGATAGCCGGTTTGCGCTGCCGCCGGCAGCCCTGGCTGGGTGGTGACCGCAAGCTCAAAGCCGAGATTTCTGGCAATCGCCGCCTCGCGGCTGGTCGCAGCCTCCGGCGTGCCGTAGGGATAGGCGATCGTCTTGGGACGGTTTCCTGTTATCGCCTCGACGTAGTCGGCCGAAACCTGCATTTCTATCCGCGCTTCGGCTTCCGGCAGGCGGGCCAGCGCCCGATGACTGATCGTATGAGCGCCGAGCGTGGCGAGCGGATGGTTCGCCAGCCGCTGCAACTGGCCGGGCTCCATCACCAGCGCGCGGGTGATATCGGTCGGCTCGATGCCGTTTTCCCGCGCCAGCATGTCGATCGCGGCGACGGCGCGCGCCTCGTCGGACCGGTGGATAAAGGCGGCGAATCGGTCGAAGGCATCCCATTGCTGCTGCGGATCGTCGAGTGCCAGCCGCTCGCTGCCACGGCCGAAATTGAAGCGAAGTTCGCCTGACCGGCGCAGGAGGACAGCGAGCGTCTCCCACCAGATGCTGTGCGAGCCCTCGGCAAAACCCTTGGCGACGAAGACCGTGAACGGCGCCCGATGCTGTTCGAACACCGGCAGTGCGTGCTCCAGATTGTTGATGTAGCCGTCGTCGAGCGTGAAGGCGGCAAACGGCTTTCCGCCCTCGGGCTCGGCCAGCAGCGCCGGCACCTGATCGAGCGGCACGAAACGATAGCCCTCCCGCTTCAGCCGCCGCAGTGCCGTATCGAGAAAGCCGGGGGTGATTTCGAGATGCGCATTCGGCTCGAACGCCTGCGGCACGTGCGGGCGGACATGATGCAGCGTGAAGACGACGCCGCGTCCGCGCGCCTGGCGCATCAGCCCGGCGGCGGCAATCAGCCAGGAAAGCTCGAGCCCGGCGCCGATCGCCGCGCGTTTTGCCAGTCGCTTCAATTGTCCCGTCATGCGCCGTCCGTTGCTTTTTGCCGGAAACTAGCAAGCGCGGCTTAAGCCTTGCTGAATCCCGATTTCGCACGGCTCCTTTCATTTCCTGTTAACCAAGGCGATGAAAAGACTAGAAAAATGGTAGGAGTTGCCTCAAAGTCGCGCCAAACTTGTCGCTTCTGTCACGTTACGGCACAACGCCGATCCTATCGAGCGTCGACGCATCAAGGGGAACTGCATGAGAACGCTTCTGGCGGCTGTTTTGACCGTAACGCTGGCCGTTTCGGCGCCTCTTGCGGCTCTGGCCGGCAGCGCTTCATTGGTCCTCGATGCCCGCACCGGCAAGGTTCTCGCCGCCGAAAACGCCGATACGCTGAACCATCCGGCCTCGTTGACGAAGATGATGACGCTCTACCTCACCTTCGAAGCTTTGAAGCGCGGCAAGATCGCCTGGGATACGCCGATCAAGATGTCGAAATACGCCGCTTCCCGGCCGCCGACCAAGCTCGGCGTCAAGGCTGGCGGCACGATCACCGTGCGCGAGGCGGTCTATGGCATGATCATCAAATCCGCCAATGATGCCGCCTCCGCCATGGGCGAGAAGCTCGGCGGCTCGGAAAGCGGTTTTGCCCGGATGATGACGGCCAAGGCCCGCCAGCTCGGCATGAGCCGCACTGTCTTCGTCAACGCGTCCGGCCTGCCGGACGGCCGCCAGGTCACCACGGCGCGCGATATGTCGACGCTCGCCATCGCGCTGATGAAGAATTATCCGAACGAATACCGGCTGTTTTCGGTGGCAAGCTTCAATTTCCGCGGCCGCACCGTGCGCGGCCACAACAATCTGATGTACCGCTACCAGGGCATGGACGGCATCAAGACCGGTTATACCAACGCCTCCGGCTTCAATCTCGTCAGCGCTGTTCGGGACGGCAACCGCCGCGTCGTCGGCGTCGTGCTCGGCGGCCGCACCGCCCGCAGCCGCGACGACAAGATGGCCGGTCTGCTCGACCGTTATCTCGGCCGTGCCTCTTCTTCCGGCGGCGCCAAGCTGGTGGCGAGCGTCGGCGCCAGGGAGCCTGTAGAAGTTGCCTCCGCCGCCGACGATTCCGATGTTCCGGTGCCGCTCAGCGCACCGCGCCCGGCCGACGATCTCGCAGCAAAGAGCCTGGCCTATGCCGATGACGCCGTCGTGCCGCTGGAGCGTCCGGTCGCAATGGACGAAATCCTGAACGCCGGCAAGGCGCCGAAAATGTCGGCGGAAAAGACCGATGGCGACTGGCAGATACAGATCTCGGCCGCCCCGAGCGCCGATGCCGCGCGCGCGCTTCTCGCCCAGGCAAAGTCTGAAGGCGGCGCGCCGCTGGTTTCCGCCTCGCCCTATACCGAGGCGGTCGGCAAGGGCGCCAACAAGATCTACCGCGCCCGCTTCGTCGGCTTCGCCAGCAAGGACGCAGCCGTTTCCGCCTGCGATGCGCTGAAGCAGCGCTCCTACGACTGCATGCTGCTGCCGGACCACAGCTGATCGCCGCAGGAATTCAAAGTGTTACAGCGTCCTTTGCGCGTTTGAACAAACGCGCGGCGCTGTAAGACAATCGACTCTGGACAAGCATCGGGAATCAGCGTCTCTTCCATAAACAAAAGGAGAACGCCGATGTTGCGTCGTCTTGCCGACCAGTTCGAAATCTCATCCGCCGCCCATGTCGCCGCCAATGGCATCGAACGCGATGCCGACTGGTTTCTGTTGAAGCTGCAGGAGGAAATGGGCGAGCTGACGCAGGCCTGGAACCGGCTGACCGGCCGCGGCCGTGCGAAAGGCCGCTCGCCCGAGGAGATGCAGCGCGATCTGGCCGACGAGACCGCCGACCTTCTCGGACATCTCCTGCTGTTTGCCCGCAGCAACGACATCGATCTGGCCGCGGCGATCGAACGCAAATGGCTGTTTCAGCCGGCGGAAGCGCCGAAGAGCTGAAGCATGCCGGTGGCCATCAGCCGACCTTATGCCGATAGAACTTGGTGTCCACCGCCATCAGCGGGAAGGCGCGGGCAGGGCGCTTTTGGCGATCTCGGTAAAGCCGTTCTTCTCGTAGAAGCGATGGGCGGCGACGAATTTGTCGGTCGTGCCGAGGAAGATATCGGTGAGGCCGGCATCCCTGGCATGGGCGAACATGCGGTCGAGGAGAAGCGCCGCCACGCCGTGCTCGCGGCCGCGAACCTTAGCGGCGACGAACATCTTTCGCAGGGCAGCCTGATGATTGCCGATATCCTTCAAACCAAGCGTGCCGACGATGGCGCCATCCTTGACGGCGACCCAGAACTCTCCCTTGCCGGACTGATAGAAATCCGGGATGACCCTCAAATCCGGCTGAGCATCGGCGGTGATATCGATGCCGAATTCTTCGCGCTGGATCGGCAGGATCACCGACAGCACGTCATCGGCGTCGCCTTCCGCGAAACGCCTGATCTCGACCTCTGCCATGACAGGCTCCTTTCGCCTCAGGTCTGGGTGCCGCCGACGGTGATCTGATCGATGCGCAGATGCGGCTGGCCGACGCCGACCGGAACCCATTGGCCGCCCTTGCCGCAATTGCCGATGCCGGTATCGAGCTTCATGTCGTTGCCGATCATCGACACTCGCTTCATCGCATCCGGGCCGTTGCCGATCAGCATCGCGCCCTTGATCGGCGCGCCGACCTTGCCGTTCTCGATCAGATAAGCCTCGGTGCAGCCGAAGACGAACTTGCCGGAGGTGATATCCACCTGGCCGCCGCCGAACGAAACGGCATAGATGCCCTTCTTCACCGAGGCGATGATTTCGTCGGCGTCTTGTCGCCGCCGAGCATATAGGTGTTGGTCATGCGCGGCATCGGCACATGGGCATAACCCTGGCGGCGGCCGTTGCCGGTGGGCTGCATGCCCATCAGCCGGGCATTCTGCCGATCCTGCATATAGCCGACGAGCTTGCCGTCCTCGATCAGCACATTGTAGCCGGAAGGCGTGCCCTCGTCGTCGATGGTAATCGAGCCGCGGCGATTGTCGATCGTGCCGTCGTCGACGACGGTGACGCCGGGGCGGCGACCATCTGGCCGAGCAGGCCGGCAAAGGCCGACGTCTTCTTGCGGTTGAAATCGCCTTCCAGCCGTGGCCGACGGCTTCGTGCAGCATCACGCCCGGCCAGCCGGAACCGAGAACGACATCCATCGTGCCCGCCGGCGCATCGATTGCTTCAAGGTTGACGAGCGCCTGGCGCAGCGCCTCGTCGGCGCCGTATTGCCAGCTGCCTTCTGCGATGAAATCGCCGAAGCCGATGCGCCCGCCGCTGCCGTAGGAGCCGCTTTCCTGCCGGTCGCCTTCGCCGACCATGACGGAGATGTTGATGCGGGTCATCGGCCTGATGTCGCGCACGCGATGCCCGTCGGCGCGCAGGATGTCGACCACCTGCCAGCTCGCCGCGACCGAGGCCGTCACCTGCCGCACCTTGTCGTTCTTGCCCTGAGATAGGCGTCGATATCCTGCAGGACCTTGACCTTCTCCTCGAAGCTCGGCTGCCGATCGGGTTCTGGTCGCCGTAGAATTTCTTGTTGGTGCCTTGCGGGCGGCCGCATAAGAGCCGGAATAGCCGCGCGTCACGGCGCCCACCGCATCCGCCGCCCGCTTCAGCGCCGCCACCGAGAGATCGCCGGCATGGCGTAGCCCACCGCTTCGCCAGCGACGGCACGCAGGCCGAATCCCTGCTCGGTGTTGAAGCTGCCGCCCTTCAGCCGGCCATTGTCGAAGGTCAGCGCTTCGGCCTGCGCATGCTCGATGAACAGCTCGCCATCATCGGCGCCGGCGAGCGCCTCGGCAACCAGACCACGCATCGTGGCTTCATCGGCATCGAATAGCGTCAGGAGATCGGTGGTCATGGTATGGCTCCAATGGCATGCGTCGGAATGCGCTTACGCCTTAGATAGGGCTCCAACCGACAAAGAGTGAAGCCCTGACTTCGAATTATTCTTTGTGGGAGAGGTTATCTTGGCGTTGTGCGACGCAGTCCCGTTCGTGCGGATGGCTGCCCCTCACCCTAACCCTCTCCCCGTAAACGGGCGAGGGACGTGCCATACGAGAGGCCTCTGCGAGGGACAGAGAGGTTGCCGCACATCCCCTTCGCCCCGCAAGCGGGGAGAAGGTGCCGGCAGGCGGATGAGGGGCGGACCCGCGCCGCGCCACGCTCGCATGCCCTCAAGGCAGCGCGTCAAAACCTTCGGCGAAACCCTTGAGATCAACAGGAATGCCGATGCCTTCTTCGGGGTCTGGAAGACGATGAAGGTGGCCTGGGCGCCGCTGCGGAAGGTCTTCAGCAGCTCGTCTTCGAGCACGACTTCGGCATAACAGCCATCGGCGAAGCAGCGGACGAAATAGGCGCGGCCGATATCCTTGCCGTCGACATTGAGGCCGAGGCCGTTCGGCAGCAGCACGCCGAGCGGTGCGAGCACGCGCAGAATCTTCGACTTGCGGTCGGCCGTCTTCAGGACGACGACGGAAAGCCCGACCTCCGGCCGATCCTCGGCGATGACGTTCTGCATCAGCGCGCATTGTTCGGTCGCAGCACCGGCCGGCTTGTCACAGACGACGGACCATGCGCCATGATTGGACTTCACCGTGCCCGGCGCCTGCGGCTGAGTCTGGCCGGGTGTTACCTGGATATTCGGATTGGCCGTGCTCGGCTGCTGCGGCGTTGTAGCGGGAGCAGGGCAGGGCCGCAGCCGGCGGCTTGGCGGGCGCCGGCGTCGGTTGCTGCTGTGCGAAAACGGGCGTCGTCGCCGCGGCCGCGATGCTGGCAGTCACGAGAAGCGACTGCGCGAGGGAACGGAAACCCATGGAAACCTCTGGATATCGAATCATTGCGGCTATTGTTGAAGCTGCCCACCAAAAATGAAAAGCCCCACCCCGTGAAAACCGGGGACTGCGGCGGAAATTGGACCTTTCGGCAAGAATGTGCGGCGCGCGGATTGGCCGGAAAGCCGATTTTTCATATGCTGATGAAAAACTTGGGATGTTTTGCCCTTCCGGCCTGCCTATGCTTTCAGCAAAAATGCCGCATAGACAATTGCTCTGGCCTGTTGCGGCAAATGCCAAACTGTGGTTTGAAGCGCTGAAGATGGCAAGGATTCTGCGTTCTATTTTGCAGGTCAAGCGCTCGAGGGAGATAATAAGGTGATGAAGAAGGCTTATGCAGCCCTGACCACGCTGGTCTGTCTGCTTTTTGCTTCCGGCACATATGCCGACCAGCCGCTGCCGTGGCAGGCAACGCTGCAGCCGGCGGCAACGCCGATCATGCGGGAAATCCATTGGTTCGAACAATATACCCTGTGGTTTATCGTTCCGATCACGCTCTTCGTTCTGGTGCTGCTCATTGTCGTCTGCGTCAAATTCCGCGCCAGCGCCAATCCGGTACCTTCGAAGACGAGCCACAACACGCTGATCGAGATTGCCTGGACCGTGGGCCGGTCCTGGTGCTGCTTCTTCTCGCCATTCCTTCGTTCAACCTGCTGACGGCGCAGCTGACGCTGCCTGAAAACCCCGACGTGACGATCAAGGCGACCGCCACCCAGTGGCAGTGGAACTACGAATATGAAGGTTCGGGCGACAGCCCGCTGGCTTTCGACAGCTACCTGTTGAAGGATCAGGACCGCCCTGCCGCCGGCAAGGAAGACAAGTCGATCTATCCGAGACTTCTGGCCGTCGACAATGAGCTGGTCTTGCCTGTCAACAAGACGGTGCGCGTTCTCGTCACCTCGGCCCCGACCGACGTCATCCACGCTTTCGCCATGCCGTCCTTCGGCGTCAAGATCGATGCCGTGCCGGGCCGCCTGAACGAGACCTGGTTCCGGGCCGAGCGCGAAGGCCTGTTCTATGGCCAGTGTTCCGAGCTCTGCGGCAAGGACCATGCGTTCATGCCGATCGCCATCCGCGTCGTCTCCGAGGACAAGTACAAGCAGTGGCTGACCACAGCCGCCAGCGACCTGCCCGGCGCCTACAAGACACTCATGGCCGCAACCGATGGTCCCGCAAAGACCCTCGACGTCGCCGAAGCACAGTAATTAAGGGATCGGACAAATGGCTGGACCTTCCGCTCACGACGATCATTCTCATGATCACGCCCATCACGACCACGCTCATGATGACCACGATCACCACGATCACGGGCACAAGCCGAGCTTTGCCAATCGCTGGCTGTTCTCGACCAACCACAAGGACATCGGCACGCTCTACCTGATCTTCGCGATCATTGCCGGCATCATCGGCGGCGCGCTGTCGGTTGCCATGCGTATGGAGTTGCAGGAGCCTGGCATCCAGATCTTCCACGGTCTGGCCTCGATGGTCTACGGCTATGAGGGCGATGCCGCCATCGACGGCGCCAAGCAGATGTTCAACATGTTCACCACAGCGCACGCGCTGATTATGATCTTCTTCATGGTCATGCCGGCGATGATCGGCGGTTTCGCCAACTGGATGGTGCCGATCATGATCGGCGCCCCGACATGGCTTTCCCGCGCCTGAACAACATCTCCTTCTGGCTGATCGTTCCGGCCTTCGCGCTACTCTTGCTGTCGATGTTCGTCGAAGGCCGGCAGGCGCCTACGGTACGGGCGGCGGCTGGACCATGTATCCGCCGCTGGCCACAAGCGGCACGCCGGGACCGGCGGTCGACCTGGCGATCTTTGCGCTCCATATCGCCGGTGCCTCGTCGATCCTCGGTGCGATCAACTTCATCACCACGATCCTCAACATGCGCGCCCCCGGCATGACGCTGCACAAGATGCCGCTGTTTGCCTGGTCGGTGCTGATCACCGCCTTCCTGCTCTTGCTGTCGCTGCCGGTTCTGGCAGGCGGCATCACCATGCTGCTCACCGACCGTAACTTCGGCACCTCCTTCTTCTCTCCGGAAGGCGGCGGCGACCCGATCCTTTACCAGCACCTGTTCTGGTTCTTCGGTCACCCGGAAGTCTACATCCTCATCCTGCCGGGCTTCGGCATGGTCAGCCACATCATCTCGACCTTCTCGAAGAAGCCGATCTTCGGTTATCTCGGCATGGCCTACGCCATGGTCGCGATCGGCGCCGTCGGCTTCGTCGTCTGGGCCCACCACATGTACACGGTCGGCCTGTCGCTCGACGCACAGCGCTACTTCGTCTTCGCGACGATGGTCATCGCCGTTCCGACGGGTGTGAAGATCTTCTCCTGGATCGCGACGATGTGGGGCGGCTCGATCTCGTTCCGCACGCCGATGCTCTGGGCGATCGGCTTCATCTTCCTGTTCACGGTCGGCGGCGTCACCGGCGTCCAGCTCGCCAATGCCGGTCTCGACCGCTCGCTGCATGACACCTATTACGTCGTGGCCCACTTCCACTACGTTCTGTCGCTCGGCGCCGTCTTCGCGATCTTCGCCGGCTGGTATTACTGGTTCCCGAAGATGACCGGCTACATGTACAACGAGTTGGTCGCAAGCTGCATTTCTGGATCATGTTCATCGGCGTCAACCTGGTGTTTTTCCCGCAGCACTTCCTCGGCCTCGCCGGCATGCCGCGCCGCTACATCGATTATCCGGATGCCTTTGCCGGCTGGAACTATGTGTCCTCGATCGGCTCCTACATCTCGGCCTTCGGTGTGCTGATCTTCCTCTTCGGCGTCTTCGAAGCCTTCGCCAAGAAGCGCGTCGCCGGCGACAATCCATGGGGCGAGGGTGCGACGACGCTCGAATGGCAGCTGCCTTCGCCGCCGCCCTATCACCAGTGGGAACAGCTTCCGCGCATCAAGTAATTGCGCGGGTATCAGGACGCCGCATTCGTTACGGCGTCCTGGTATTCTGACATTCAGGACGGAATGATGACGGTTATCGACAATCACGGGGCGCTTGCAAAGGACGGCGAATTGTCGGAAGCGAGTGCGCGCGATTATTTCGAATTGCTGAAGCCGCGGGTGATGTCGCTCGTGTCTTCACCGCCTTTGCCGGCCTGGTGCTGGCGCCGGGCCACATCCATCCCGTCCTCGGCCTGATCGCCATTCTCTGTATCGCCGTCGGCGCCGGCGCCTCCGGCGCGCTCAACATGTGGTATGACGCGATATCGACGCCATCATGAGCCGCACCGCCAAGCGTCCGATCCCGGCCGGCCGCATCGCGCCCTCGGAGCGCTGGCCTTCGGCCTGGTGCTATCAGGCTTCTCGGTCGTCATCCTCGGCCTTGCCGTCAACTGGCTGTCGGCCGGCATCCTTGCCTTCACCATCTTCTTCTATGCCGTCGTCTACACCATGTGGCTGAAGCGCTCGACGCCGCAGAACATCGTCATCGGCGGCGCTGCCGGCGCCTTCCCGCCGATGATCGGCTGGGCCTGCGTCACCAACAGCGTGACGATCGAGAGCACCGTTCTCTTCCTGATCATCTTCCTGTGGACGCCGGCGCACTTTTGGGCGCTGGCTCTGTTCAAGATGCGCGATTACGAGGCCGTCGGCGTGCCGATGCTGCCGAACGTCGCCGGCGAGCGGGTAACCAAGCATCAGATCGTCGCCTATGCGGTGCTGACCGCGGTTTGCGGGATATTGCCCTCCTTCCTCGGTTTCGCAAGCTTCGGCTACGGCCTGGTGGCCGCCGCGCTCGGCGCGATCTTCATCTACTGTTCCATCGCCGTCTGGCGTATGCCCGACGGCGATCTGAAGATGATCCCGGCGAAGAAGCTGTTCGCCTTCTCGATCTTCTATCTTTTCGCCGTGTTCTCCGCCCTGATGATCGACCGGCTGGCTCGATCTTCGTCTCGCACACCGGAGGCTGGTTCTGATGGATCTCGTTAAGCTCACCGAAAAGCAGATGAAGTCGCGCCGCAACCGCAACATCGCCCTTGGGCTGGTGCTCGCCGGCCTTGTCGTTCTCTTTTACGCGATCACCATCGTGAAGATCGTGGGGGAATGGCCGGATGAGCGACAACGCCCCTGCACCGAAAAAGCCGGCCCGCAACAACGGCGCCGTCGTGATGATGTGCCTGAGCTTCGTTTTCGGCATGGGCGCGATGAGCTATGCCGCCGTGCCGCTCTACCGGATCTTCTGCCAGGTCACCGGCTATAACGGCACGACGCAGCGCGTCGACCAGGTGTCGAGCGTCGTGCTCGACCGCACGATGCGCGTCACCTTCGACGCCAATGTCGCGCCCGGCCTGCAATGGGACTTCAAGCCGGTCGAGCGCGAGGTCAATCCGAAGATCGGCGAGACGATCCAGGTTCATTTCACCGCCGAGAATCGCTCGAATGAGACGCAGCGCGGCCAGGCGGTTTTCAACGTCACGCCGGGTGAGGCGGGCGTCTATTTTCAATAAGGTGCAATGTTTCTGCTTTACGGAAACGGACCTGAAGCCGGGCGAAAAGCTCGACATGCCGGTGGTGTTCTACATCGACCCGGAAATCGTCAAGGCCGTGGAGTCCAAGGATATCCACACGGTCACGCTGTCATATACGTTCTACCCGAAAGAGGTCCGAAGCGTTGGCTTTGAATGAGGGTGAGCGGTAAAGAGTGAAAAGAAACTTTGATCAAGGCTCGTTTCCGGCTATGCCGGGAACGGAGTGAAGGAAGACATCCGGGGATAGCTACATGGCCGATGCTCATCAGAAGAATCACGACTATCACATCATCGATCCGAGCCCGTGGCCGATTCTCGCCTCGCTCGGCGCCTTCATCATGGCGATCGGCGGCGTCTGCTACATGCGCTACCTGAACGGCGGATCGTTCAAGGTCGCCGGCGCCGAACTCGCGAACCCCTGGCTCTTCTACATCGGCTTCGCACTGGTTCTCTACGTCATGTACGGCTGGTGGGCCGATACGGTGAAGGAAGCCCATGAGGGCGCCCACACCCGCGTCGTCTCGCTGCACCTGCGCTACGGCATGATCATGTTCATCGCTTCGGAAGTGATGTTCTTCGTCGCCTGGTTCTGGGCCTATTTTGACGCCAGCCTCTATCCGAACGAGGCAATCCAGGCTCGCGCCTGCTCTATACCGGCGGCACCTGGCCGCCGAAGGGCATCGAGGTTCTCGATCCCTGGCACCTGCCGATCTACAACACCGTCATCCTGCTGCTGTCGGGCACGACGGTCACCTGGGCGCACCATGCGCTGCTGCACAACGACCGCAAGGGCCTGATCCAGGGCCTGACGCTGACGGTGCTGCTCGGCATTTTCTTCTCCAGCGTCCAGGCCTATGAATATGCCCACGCGCCTTTCGCCTTCAAGAATTCGATCTACGGCGCGACCTTCTTCATGGCGAACCGGTTCCACGGTTTCCACGTCCTCATCGGCACCATCTTTCTGCTGGTCTGCCTGATCCGGTCGCTGCGCGGCGATTTCACCCCGAAACAGCATTTCGGCTTCGAGGCGGCCGCCTGGTACTGGCACTTCGTCGACGTCGTCTGGCTGTTCTGTTCTTCTGCATCTACGTCTGGGGCGGCTGGGGCGCGCCCGTCGCGGCCGGCTGATTGCAGCGATATTCAAGGAAAAGGCGGGCGGGTGCCCGCCTTTTTTGTGTGTGGTCCCCCATGCTCGGTTCTCGTCAGTCGGGAACGGAGCGGTTGCCGCAAATCTCTTCTCCCAGCGGGGAGAAGGTGCCGGCAGGCGGATGAGGGGCTACACGCACCACGCCCGTAACGCCTATCCCAGTAAGCGACATGGGCGAGACAATGCTGGCGCGGTCGCCCCCCGCAACGTTTGGAAAGACCTGTTTCTGCGGCCCCCTCATCCGCCCTACGGGCACCTTCTCCCGCTGGGGAGAAGGGGGAGTCGAGAGACCGCGGCATGCCTTTGCCCGTTTGGGCCTCGCCCGTTCTCACCGCCGCCGGCGATCCGTTCGAAAGCCGAGGGGTCGGAATGCCGAGATCCAATTGATGGCGGATCGCCTCGGCGCATTCGAGTGCCGTCAGCACCGACGTATCGACCTCCATGTCATAAATGCCCGGCCGGTGCACCTCGTCCTGCCAGCGCTGCACCGGCTCCGGCACAGGCGTCTCCTCGGTGGCTCTTACATACAGTGTCTCGCGGCCTTCCTGCTTGAATTCACGCCGCTGCATGATCGTCTCGATCGGACAGCGCACGCCGACGAACAGCACGGAAAAGCCATCTAGGCGCCGGGCGCAGTCGGCGAGAATGCCGAGCGGCTGTGAGTAGCTGTCGTGATGGCCGAGATCGGCCACCACATTGAGGCCAAATCCGGCATGGATGGCGATCGATTCATAAAGGGCCGCATAGAGGAACGGCACCAGGTCTTCGAGCTCCGGCCGCTCGCCGCCCGGCCTGGCCCGATGCCGGGCAGGTAGCGCTTCGGCGTCATATCATTGTAGCTGTCGACGCCGAGGTTGATCCACGGCCCCGCGAATTCGTCCTGGATTGCGCGGGCAATGCTGGATTTGCCGCTTCTGGGCGCACCGTTTCAAATAATGATCTGGCCGGCATGGTTGTCGTTGGTCATCCGTCTTCTTCTTCTGTTTGGCGCGAAATCACTGAGACGAAACCGCGCAGGCATTTCCATTCGGATGCGAATACTTTATGGGAGAGTTAAGGCAGGATGGACTGCCGAGAAGGAATGGCCAGAAGGAATGACATGAGCGAAGACAGCGCCCATTATCCCCCGTCGATCCGGTCAAGACAGGCATCAAGGGCTGCTGCCCGCGCTGCGGTCAGGGCAAGTTGTTCGACGGCCTGCTCGGGGTCAAGCCGCGCTGCGCTTCCTGCGGCCTCGATTATTCCTTCGCCGATGCGGCGACGGGCCGGCCGTCTTCGTCATCCTCATCGTCGGCTTCATCGTCATCGGCATGGTGCTGTGGCTGCAGGTGAATTATGGGCCGCCGATCTGGGTGCATATCCTGCTCTTCGGCCCGTTGACCATCATCCTGTCGCTTGCGACGCTGCGCTGGTTCAAAGGCATCCTGATCGCCATGCAATACCGCCACAATGCCCGCGAAGGACGCCTGAGTGACTGAATAGAGCATGCCATGCCGCGCCGCCGGCTGCCCGTCCTCACCGGCATCCTGGTGTTGATCGCCCTTGCCATCCTGATTTCGCTCGGCACCTGGCAGGTGGAGCGCCTCCACTGGAAAGAGGGCCTGATCGCCGATATCGCCGCGCGGCAGGCAGCGGCCCCCGTGCCGCTTGCCGATATCGAGGCGATGGCGGCAACGGCGGCGATATCGAATACCGCAGAGTCACCGCCACCGGCCGCTATATCAACAACAAGGAGCGCCACTTCTTCGCCACCTGGCGCGGCCAGACCGGCTTCTACGTCTATACGCCCCTGGAGCTTGCCGACGGGCGCGTGCTCTTAGTCAACCGCGGCTTCGTTCCCTATGACAACAAGGAGCCGGAAATGCGCATGCAGGGCCAGCTGACGGATCAGCAGGCCGTCACCGGTCTCGCCCGCGAAAAACTTCCCGGCAAACCCTCCTGGGTGGTGCCCGACAACGACGTCGCCAAGAACATCTTCTACTGGAAGGATCTCGACGTCATGGCCGAAAGCGTCGGGCTGGAGAAGGCCCGCGTCATTCCGTTTTTCGTCGATGCCGATTCAACTCCCAATCCGGCCGGCTTGCCGATCGGCGGCGTCACCCAGGTGGATCTGCCGAACGACCATCTGCAATATGCCTTCACCTGGTATGGGCTGGCCGCCGTGCTGATTGCCGTGGTGGGGATCTCCTGGTTTCGCAAGCCGGGCAAGCAGCCGGCGCAATAGTATCGCTTCAATTTCCACCTATATTGGGCTAGAGGTCCCTAAATCTCTCAATCCGGAACAGACATGAATATTGCGGCGAAACCTCCTTTGACGATCAGGCTCTGCGGGCCGCGCGCTTCTGCGCCGGCGTCGACCGCGCCATCCAGATCGTCGTGCTGGCGCTGAAATCCTATGGCGCGCCTGTCTATGTGCGCCACGAGATCGTCCACAATCGCTATGTCGTCGAGGGGCTGGAGGCCAAGGGCGCCGTCTTCGTCGAGGAGCTGGACGAAATCCCGGCCGAGCATCGCGCCCAGCCGGTGGTCTTTTCAGCCCATGGCGTGCCGAAATCCGTGCCGGAAGATGCGGTAAGCCGCAATCTCTTTTACCTCGACGCCACCTGCCCGCTGGTCTCCAAGGTCCACAAGCAGGCGATGCGCCACAATCGCCTTGGCCGCCATGTCGTCCTGATCGGCCATGCCGGCCACCCCGAAGTGATCGGCACGATGGGCCAGCTGCCCGAGGGTTCGGTGTCGCTGATCGAGACGATCGAGGATGCCGACGCCTATATTCCTGTCGACGCCGACAATCTCGGTTACGTCACCCAGACGACGCTGTCGGTCGATGATACCGCCGGTGTCATCGCCCGCCTGCAGGAGCGTTTTCCCAACCTGACGGCGCCGGCCGCCGACTCGATCTGTTATGCGACGACCAACCGTCAGGAAGTGGTGAAGCAGGCGGCCCCCGGCTGCGATCTCTTCATCATCGTCGGCGCGCCGAATTCCTCCAATTCCAAGCGCCTCGTCGAAGTGGCGCTGCGGGCAGGGGAAGAAATCGATCCTGGTGCAGCGCGCCGCCGAGCTTGATTGGGATGAGATCGGCGCGATTTCGACGCTCGGCCTTTCCGCCGGCGCCTCCGCCCCGAGGTCATCGTCAACGAGATCATCGAGGCCTTCCGCGCCCGCTTCGACGCCCGCGTCGAGCTGGCCGAAACGGTGCAGGAAACCGAGAATTTCCTGGTCAACCGCGAATTGCGCAGCATCGAGCTGACGGCGGCCGACATGGCCTTCGTCAACGGCTGATCCCCAGACGGAAATCCTATCGACGCCGGATGGTCGATCCGGTGGCCCAATAACCGCAATGCATGAAGGCGAGACCTCACTTGGCAGTCTATACCGATATCGCCGAAGACGATCTGAAGTGGTTCCTGACGGAGTATGACGCCGGCACGCTGCTCTCCTACAAAGGCATCGCCGAAGGCGTCGAAAATTCCAATTTCCTGCTGCATACCTCGAAGGATCCGCTGATTCTGACGCTTTATGAGAAGCGCGTGGAAAAGACCGATCTGCCGTTCTTTCTCGGCCTGATGCAGCATCTTTCCGCCCGCGGTCTTTCCTGCCCGCTGCCGCTGCCGCGCCGTGACGGCGCGCTGCTCGGCTCGCTCTCCGGCCGCCCGGCGGCGCTGATCTCCTTCCTCGAAGGCATGTGGCTGCGGAAACCGGAGGCCAAACATTGCCGCGAGGTCGGCCGGGCGCTGGCCGAAATGCATGTCGCCGGCGATGGTTTTGAACTCAAGCGCCCGAACGCGCTGTCGATCGACGGCTGGCAAACGCTCTGGGAGAAATCCGAGGCGCGCGCCGGCGAGGTCGAGGCCGGCCTGCAGGACGAGATCCGCGGCGAACTCGATTTCCTCGCCGCCGCCTGGCCGAAAAACCTGCCGGCCGGCATCATCCACGCCGACCTTTTCCCCGACAACGTCTTCTTCCTCGGTGACGCGCTCTCCGGCCTGATCGATTTCTATTTCGCCTGCAACGACCTGCTCGCCTATGACGTCTCGATCTGCCTGAACGCCTGGTGCTTCGAAAAGGACGGCGCTTACAACATCACCAAGGGCACAGCGATGCTCGAGGGTTACCAGAGCGTGCGCCCGTTGAGCGGCGAAGAGATTGCCGCTTTGCCGGTGCTGTCGCGCGGTTCGGCGCTGCGCTTCTTCCTGACGCGGCTCTATGATTGGTTGACGACGCCTGAAGGCGCCATGGTCACCAAGAAGGACCCGCTCGAATATCTCCGCAAGCTGCGTTTCCACCGCCAGATCAAATCGCCGGCCGAATACGGATTGAGCCTATGAAACACGTCGATATCTTCACCGACGGCGCCTGCTCCGGCAATCCCGGCCCCGGCGGCTGGGGCGCCGTGCTGCGCTATGGCGACGTCGAAAAGGAGCTTTGCGGCGGCGAAGCGGATACGACCAACAACCGCATGGAACTGCTGGCGGCGATCTCCGCGCTGCAGGCCTTGAAGAGCCCCTGCGAGGTCGACCTCTACACCGACAGCGCCTACGTCAAAGACGGCATCTCCAAATGGATTTTCGGCTGGAAGAAAAACGGCTGGAAGACCGCCGACAAGAAGCCGGTAAAAAATGCCGAACTCTGGCAGGCGCTCGAAGAAGCCCGCAACCGCCACACCGTGACGCTGCACTGGGTCAAAGGCCACGCCGGCCACCCGGAAAACGAACGCGCCGATGAACTCGCGCGCCGGGGCATGGAGCCTTTCAAGAAGGGCAAGGCGGTTTCGTTTTAGAAGCGCGGGCGATTGTGGGGATTACGCCTGCGCCCTGAAGGCTGCCCTCACCCTAACCCTCTCCCCGTAAAAACGGGGCGAGGGACGTGCCACGCGAGACGTTGGCGAGGGACCGAGAGGTCGCGGCATGCCTCCTTCGCCCGCAAGCGGGAGAAGGTGCCGGCAGGCGGATGAGGGGCAGGCGGCAATCTCCCTGGGTTGAGGATTTAACCGGGCAGGCAGCGGTCTAAGGTGACTTCATCGGGGCGCCATATCACGCCGCACCAGATGCTGGACGCCGTCTGGCATCGTCTCGATGAGGTCACGCAGCGGCATCGGTTGCAGATTGAACCGATCGAGCACGTCTCTGCTTGGCAAAGCCCAGCAAAATTCCAGATCGGCGCGCCGTCGCGGACACGGTGGACGATATCGGTTTCATGAAAGGGCAAGGCGCTCAGGAGCTCCGCCTCATAGTAGAAACCGACTTCATGAATCCTTCGTCCCGCGAATTCGAAAAAATTCTCGATGATGAAGCGCAACGGTCCGACCGTGGCCCGGCAGCCGATCTCTTCTTCGATTTCGCGTGCGAGCGTTTCGGCACCCGCTTCGTGAAACTCCACGCGTCCGCCGGGCAGGACCCAGAAAGCATCGCCGACGACGCGGTGGATCAGGATATGCCCATTGGCGCGGATCAATGCACCCGCCCGTAGTTGGAAGCGGGAATTGCTGGCATCCAGCACGATCATGGTTCGAGCGGCATCGTCCATGGTTTTGTGTCCTCCAATATGCGGCAAAAGGGCTTATCTCTGGTTTTGGAGGCCGACAATAGGCCAGATTGTCCCCCTCGCTCCTCATTCCTGTGCTCGTCACAGGAATCCAGCCACCGCGCGTCGGCGCGGTGAATGACTCATGTAACGCGAAAGAGTTTCTCGCGCCCAAGGACTTGGGCGCACTGGATTCCTGTGACGAGCACAGGAATGAGGGTGGAGATATAGTGGTGCCTCATGGCAGCGAAGCGGCCGTTTGGCACTTCTCGCGCTGCATCAGTGAAGTTCGCCGCGACACCCTTTTCCAGCAAACTCACCCCACTTACTACGCCGCCGTCGCAGCCCCCTGAATGAGCCGGTGCAGATATTCGAGCTTTGCGACGACGGGTGAGGACAGCACGAAGGGGTAGGAGTCCGGCTGGCCCATGCTGCGCTGGATGGCGTTGATCGCCAGGCTGAGCGGTACCCAGGCGCTGACCAGTTGTTCGGCGCTGCTTGCCCGGTAGGGGAGGAATCCACCTCGCCGGCGATTTCCTCATGGCCGCGCGGATCGATGGCGATGCCGAAGGCGCGGGCGGTTTCGAGTGTGTCGACGATATGGAGGTAATGGGCGAAACATTCGGCGAAATCTTCCCAAGGGTGGGAGGCCGCATAGGCGCTGATGAAATTGTCCTGCCATCCCAGGGGGCGCCGCCGGCATAGTGGTTTTGCAGGGCATATAATCCTGCCGTTCGTCGCCGAAGACGGCGCGGAATTCCGCCAGGCCGTCGCGGTCGCGCACCAGCTTGTTCCAGATGAAATGGCCGGTCTCGTGGCGGAAATGGCCGAGCAGGGTGCGGTAGGGTTCGTTCATCGAGCTGCGCGCCTGCTCGCGCGTGGCATCGTCGGCCTCGGCGGCGCGGATGGTGATCAGGCCTTCCTCATGGCCGGTCATGGCCGGCACGACATAGCCGTTGCTCTCGATCGAATCCTCGAGGAAATCGAAGACCAGGCCACCTTCAGGATCCTGCACCCGATCGGGATGCGGTAGCCTCCAGCGCAACAGCGAATAAAACAGATGACGCTGCGCCTGGCTGATGCGCCGCCAGCGATCGATGCCGTTCTGGGTATCGGTGTTCGGAACCAGCCGGTTATGGCGGCAGGCAACGCAGAATTCGCTGTCGCTGTCGCCGTCCACCAGCCAGTTGCAGATATCGAGACCGGCATTGGCGCAGAAGCGGACGTCGCGCTCGGGATTGGAAACAAGTTGCCAGAGCGTCTCGTCGCGCGGCTCCAGCGCATGCATGGCGAGATCACCCGGCCGGAAGCCGAGCCGATGGTTGCAGCGCACGCAATGGCGGTTGTCGAAGTGGACGACCTGATCGCAGTTGTCGCAGGCGAAAAGCTTCATCTTATGTCCCTGCCATGAGGGTGGGCGATTAAAAAATGCCTGCCGCGCGAGGGGCGCAGCAGGCATGGTTCTTAACGGATGAGCTTAGGGCTCAGAGCCGGTCGACAGCGCCCTTGAGCTTGTCCTTGACCTTGCCGGTTGCGACCTGGCCCTTGCCTTTGGCTTCCTGAACGGCGCCCTTGGCTTGCATTTCGCGATCATCGGTGGCTTTGCCGACGGCCTGTTTGGTCTTGCCGGCAATTTCGTTTGCCTTGCCCGAGATCTTGTCGCTGGTGCTACCCATATGTGATGTCTCCTTCGTCAAGCATGGGCCTCGTGCCCGTGTTTGCCGAAATGAAACGTCAGCCGGCGCAATTCGTTCCAGCCAGCTTTATCAGGCCAGCTTTATCAGGCCAGCTTTATCAGGCATGCCCCGCTTCGGCCGAAAGCATGGCGGCGGTCACGCCCATGCCGGCCAGCGCCCGCTCGTATTTGTCGTCGAGGCTGCGATCGAAGATCAGTTCCTCATTGGCCGGGCAGGTGAGCCAGCCATTGTTGACGACCTCGTTTTCGAGCTGGCCGGCGCCCCAAGAGGAATAACCGAGCAGCATCGTCGCGCGCGTCGGCCCATCGCCCTTGGAGATGGCGCGCACGATGTCGAGTGTCGCCGTCAGGCAGATGTCGTCGCTGACCGGGATCGAGGAGTCGCTGGAATAATCGTCCGAATGCAGCACGAAGCCGCGGCCGCTTTCCACCGGACCGCCGGTCTGGATCGGGAAGTCGCGGGCGCGCTGCGGCAGCACGATCTGATCTTCCTGCTTGATCATGTCGAGATGCAGCAGCACATCGGTGAAGGTGAGGCTCTGCGGGCGATTGATGACGAAGCCCATGGCGCCGGCATCCGAATGAGCGCAGATATAGATCACCGTGCGCGCAAAATTGCGGTCTTCGATGCCCGGCATGGCGATGAGGAACTGGCCATCGAAGAAGCCACGTTCCCGTCTGTTCTTCAGCGTCGATAAGGACATCGTTCCTCCTGCTGCCAACCGCACCGAGGCTTGACACGAGAAGCATGGGCCAATGTCACACATCAATCAACCAAAAATGAAGATTTAAATTGCCGCGACTTCTGGCGGCGAAACCTCAGTTTCGGTAAACCGTTGTTCCATGATGATTATTTCCTCGGTCTCGCGTCGGCTTTTCCTAGCGGTCTTTTCGGCGGCCGCAGTCCTTGCCCCCCTTTGTTCCGCTCATGCGGAAATGAGCGCCTGGGCGGACAATGAGGGCGGCCGCATGCGCCTGGTGGCACTGGCGCCCGATGCCGCCGGCAAAATCCGCGCCGCCCTGCAGATCGAGCCGAAGCCCGGCTGGATCACCTATTGGAAAGAGCCCGGCGGCAACGGCATTCCGCCCCAGGTGACCATCGCGGCGGGCAGCGCTGTCACGCTCGATGCGATCGCCTATCCCGTCCCGAAGCATTTTTTCAACGGCGCGATCGAGGATATCGCCTATGACGCGCCGGTGACGCTGCCGCTGTCGCTGAAGGCGGCAGGCAAGGGGCCGGTCGAGATCGACGCCTTGGCCTTTATCGGCATCTGCAGGGATATCTGCATACCCTTCCAGGCGAATTTTCAGCTGAAGCTCGGCCCCGCCATCCAGTCGCATCCGGAGGAGGAGACGATCCTCCGGGCGGCCGATGCAAGGCTGCCGCAGCCGCCGTCGACCGATTTCGACGTGACCGCGCATGCGATGTCGCCTGACAGGAAGACGCTGTCGCTAACGCTGGTCTTGCCGGCCAAGGGTTCAGGCGAGAGCAAGGGCCCCCCCGATATCATCGTCACCGGGCCGAGCGGTTATGCCTTCACCAAGCAGATCGGCGGCAAACGCGACGGCGCCAGCTTCAAGGTCGATGTCGCCATCGGCAAGTTGCCTGACAATTACGACATATCGGGCAAGCGCTGGGGCGTGCTGGTCATCGACGGCGCGCGGGCGATGGAGACCACACTTGCCTTTGACTGACCGGCTCTTATAGTCGCGGCAGAGCCCCTGCGGCGCCCCCCGCCCAGCCGGAATCCCAAAACCCAAAAAACCGGAACTCAAGGAGAAGATCATGACCATCGCGATCGGCGACAAGCTTCCTGCCGCCACTTTCAAGGAAAAGACCGCCGACGGCCCGGTCGAAATCACCACCGAGCAGCTGTTCTCTGGCAAGCGCGTCGTGCTGTTTGCCGTGCCCGGCGCCTTCACGCCCACCTGCTCGCTGAACCACCTGCCGGGTTATCTCGAAAACCGCGACACCATCCTCGGCAAGGGCGTCGACGACATCGCTGTCATCGCCGTGAATGACTGGCACGTGATGGGCGCCTGGGCGCAATCCTCCGGCGGCCTGGGCAAGATCCACTTCCTCGCCGATTGGGACGCCGCTTTCACCAAGGCCGTCGGCCTCGACGCCGACCTCTCCGGCGGCGGCCTCGGTCTGCGCTCCAAGCGCTATTCGATGCTGGTGGAAGACGGCGTGGTCAAAGCCCTCAACGTCGAGGAAAGCCCTGGCCAGGCCACGGTTTCTGGTGCTGCGGCGATGCTGGAACTGCTCTGAGTTTTCATTCCGAGAGATGAAGGGGCGGCCATTCGGTCGCCCTTTTCAATTGTTGTTGCGCCGCTCGTTATGTTGGGAAGCGCCCTCCTTCCTTTCAGGCCACGGCTGTTCTGTCGTGCGGATGCTTGCCGACGGCGAGTTTGGCAGAAACGCTCCCCCACTCTCCGTCATCCCAGGCCGCCGAGCCTGGGATCCACGCCCGGTGCTGAAGGAGAGAGCTTGGGTCGAGGGACGTTCGCGATCACCGCTTGATGCTTCAAAGACCCCTCCCCAACCCCTCCCCACAAGGGGGAGGGGCTTAACCTGCTGCACCGTCTCGTGAGAAAATCCAGGCCGAGAATACCGAGATCGCGGGAGGCGAAATCGGTGCCGCATATTAGCCCCTCCCACCTGTGGGGAGGGGTTGGGGAGGGGTTTTTCTCGCGAAGTTGTGGAGGGGCTCCCCGAGCCGCCATCGCCCTCCATCGCGGGCACGTTGGAAATGCCACCTACGCCTACCCGTATCTCAATTTCCTGGACAATCAGCCCTCGCCTCAATCTCGCCGCAATCGTTATAACATAACCGTAATGTTATTACATTTTAGGATCAGCCAATGCCCCCCAGCCCCGACCGCCCCTCCGTCAGCCTGCTGGGACAGTCGGCTCTTTCAAGGGTGATCGGCATCTCGTTGGCGGTTGCCGTCCTCTGGCTGGCAATCCATTGGGCGGTTCTGCTGCCATGACGCCGGTGATCCGTATCGACAATCTGACCGTCGCCTATAACCGGCATCCCGCCATCCATCATGTCTCCGGCGCCTTTGCGAAGGGCAGCCTGACGGCGATTGCCGGGCCGAACGGGGCGGGCAAGTCGACGCTGTTGAAGGCGATCATGGGGGAGCTTCGACCAGTCGAGGGCAGGGTCGAGCATCGGTTGGGACGGGCGGAGTTCGGTTATCTCCCGCAGGCGGCCGAGATCGACCGGCGTTTTCCGATCTCGGTCATCGATACGGTCATGCTGGGCGCCTGGAAGACGGCCGGTGCCTTCGGCCGCATTGCGCCCGGCGAGATGAAAAGGGCAGGCGAGGCGCTATCCGCAGTCGGCCTCGACGGTTTTGGAAAACGGCATGTCGGATCGCTGTCGGCCGGGCAGTTCCAGCGTGTGCTTTTTGCCCGCCTGTTGCTGCAGGATGCCGGCATCATCCTGCTCGACGAGCCGTTTGCGGCAATCGATGCCCGCACCACCCGGGACCTCATCGATATCGTCAGCCGCTGGCATGGCGAGGGCCGCACTGTCATCGCGGTGCTGCATGATTTCGAGTTGGTCCGGGCGCATTTCCCCGAGACCCTGCTGCTGGCCCGCGAACTTGTCGGATGGGGGCCGACCGCTGACGTCATGTCGTCAGCCAATCTGCTGAAGGCCCGCGCCATGGCTGAGCGCTGGGACGAGGATGCCGAGGCTTGCGGCCCCGTACAGGCGCCGGCGGCATGACGGTCTACGATCTCTTCCTCGCGCCCTTTGCCGATTTCGGTTTCATGCGTCGCGCCCTCGTCGCCTGCCTTTGCCTTGGGCTCGGCTCCGGGCCGATCGGCGTCTTCTTGATGCTCAGGCGCATGAGCCTGATGGGCGATGCCATGAGCCATGCCGTGCTGCCGGGGGCGGCGATTGGATATCTCGTCGCCGGCTCCTTGTCGCTGACGGCGATGGGGCTTGGCGGGCTTGTCGCCGGCCTGTCGGTGGCGCTTCTTTCCGGCGCCGTCAGCCGGATGACCGTGCTGCAGGAGGATGCGAGCTTTGCCAGCTTCTATCTCGCATCGTTGGCGCTCGGCGTGCTGATCGTCTCGCTGCGCGGCTCGAATATCGATCTGCTGCACGTGCTCTTCGGCACCATCCTGGCGATCGATGCTTCGGCGCTTTATCTGATCGGCGCCATCACCTCGCTGACCCTCGTCACCCTTGCCGTCATCTACCGGCCGCTGGTGGCCGAATGTTTCGATCCCGGCTTCCTGCGCGCCGTCGGCGGACGCGGCCCGGTCCATCATGTGCTGTTCCTGCTGCTGGTGGTCCTAAACCTCGTTGCCAGCTTCCAGGCGCTCGGCACGCTGATGGCGGTCGGCCTGATGATGCTGCCAGCGGCCATCGCCCAGCTCTGGTCGCGCAGTCTAGCTGTGATGATGGCGATCGCTGCTTCAAGTGCCGCCGCCTCCGGCTATCTCGGCCTGATCGCCTCCTACCATCTGGAACTTGCCTCCGGCCCGACGATCATCATGACGGCGGCGATCCTTTATGCCTTTTCGATCTTTTTCGCGCCCTCGGGCATCGCCCGACGCTTCTTTCCCCGCCCGCATTTAAAGGGCTGATCCCAAGGAGACTTCGATGACACCGCACAGACTGCTTCTCTCCGCAGCAATCCCGGCTTTGATGGCGCTGTCGGCCATGCCGGCCTCCGCCGAAACATTGAAGGTTGTGGCGTCCTTCACCGTGCTTGCCGACGTCGTCAGAGAGGTCGGCGGCAACCACGTCGATGTGAAGAGCCTCGTCGGGCCGAACGGCGACCCCCATGAATTCGAGCCGTCGCCGGCCGACGCCAAGAATTTGAACGCAGCGCAAGTGACCTTCGTCAGCGGCGAAGGGCTGGAAGGCTGGATGGACCGGCTGATCACCGCCTCGGGTTACAAGGGCAAGCCGGTGACGGTCTCCGAAGGCATTAACACCCGCACCATGGAAGAGGATGGCGAAAAAATCACCGATCCGCATGTCTGGAACAGCCCTGAGAACGTCAAGATCTGGGTCACCAATATCGAAAAGGCGCTGTCTTCAGCCGATCCCGCCGATGCCGCTGCCTTCAAGGCCAATGCCGAGAAGTACACCAGGACGCTGGACGAATTGAACGCCTACGCCCATGCGAAATTCGACAAGATCGCCGACGACCGCCGCAAGGTGCTGACCAGCCACGATGCCTTCGGTTATTTCGGCCGCGAATATAACGTCACCTTCCTGGCGCCGCTCGGTCTTTCCACCGAAAGCGAGGCCTCGGCCGCCGACGTCGCCAAGCTGATTGAGCAGATCAAGAGCGAGCACGTGAAGGCCTATTTCTTCGAGAATTCCAACGACCCCCGCCTGGTCAAACAGGTCGCCAAGGCAACCGGCGCCGAGCCCGGCGGCGAGCTCTATGTCGAATCGCTCTCCGACGCCAAGGGACCGGCGCCGACCTACGAGAAGATGTTCCGCTACAATGTCGACCAGCTCGCCGCCGCCATGGCGAAATCGAGCTGAGGAGCGAGGGTTCGGTCGCGGCCCTCAATGCAATCCCAGGAAAAATGCGACGTCGCTTGAATGGGATTGCAGACAGCCGCCATCGCTTGGATATGCTTTGTTGACACCGGAAGCAACGCAGGGCTGTATTCGACGTCTGAGCGGAAGGTAGAGACGAGAATGCGCTTCACCAGATTTATTGCATCATTGGCGACGTTGGCATCGATTGCTTACGGGCCGTTGGCCAAGGCCGGTTCCTTGGACGAAGACGCTTTCAGAAACATCCCGCTTGGCAAGGCCACGAAATTTTCCAGCATATCGTCCTTTGATGCTCAGGCGGTTTGTCTGCTCCAGCCCTACCAGGATCGGTTGCCTTCCCGCGATGCATTGGCCGCCAGGGTGAACAACTATCTTGCCGCGAACAACTACGTGGCGGACGAGGGGCATTTTGCGTTTGTGCTAATCGGGAAGGAGGCGATCGAGATTGCAGCGTTCGATCGTTCTCAAAAGCTCGATGTCCTCGCCAGGCATGAAGTATCATCCTCGGTCGAAGAGATGTTGCCCAAGGGCTTTGCTCCGCACGACTGCGCAAGCGGCCAATCTGCCGCTTTCATCAAGATCGGGTTTCGGGCGAGACACTACCTGGTGCTTGGCGAGGCAGCCGGAGCGCTTTAAATATTGAGGTCGAAGACCAGGATGCCGGCGAGGCCTCCATCGGTCGACGAGACGATGCGCTCGCCGACGGTCACGTGCTCGGGATGGATGAGGTAGGCGTCGCGGGCCTCGGGGCTTTCGAAGGTCACGGCAAAACCGTCGACGAAGCCGCCATGCAGGCCTTCGGGCGAAACATTCGGCCCGTATTTGATATCCAATATGCCGGGAATGACCTGTTTCAGGGCGGCGATCGCCGCAAACAGCGACTGCTTCTCGTCTCCAGTCATCGCGGTCTTTAGCCGCAGGAATACGCAGTGCAGGATCATCAGTGGTCCTCCCGATTTTCTGTGCCGGCAGAATAGCCGCGAAAGCCGGGAGGGCAATGGTATTTATTTTCACGCAGACGTTGCGGCGTGAAGGTCGGGATCAGCTCGCCAGCTTCATGGCTGCCGGCGCCTGGCTGCCGCGGGACATGGCGCCGCCGAGGCCGAAACGGCCGACGACCGCTGCGAGGTTCTCCGTTTCCTGGGCAAGCCCCTGTGCTGCGGCTGTCGTCTCCTCGACCATCGCGGCGTTCTGCTGGGTGACCTTGTCCATCAGATCGGCGGCGGCGGACACTTCCCGCAGGCTGGTTGCCTGCGCCTTTGCACTTGTGGCGATTTCATTGACCGTGTCGCTCATGCCGACGACGCGATCGACGATCTTGGAGAGCGCCACACCGGTTTCCTCGACCAGGTTGACGCCGGTCTGAACCTGCGACGACGACATCGAGATCAGCCCGCTGATTTCCTTCGCCGCCTGGGCGGAGCGTTGCGCGAGCTCGCGCACTTCCTGGGCGACGACGGCAAAGCCCTTGCCGGCTTCACCGGCGCGCGCGGCCTCGACACCGGCATTGAGCGCAAGCAGGTTCGTCTGGAAGGCGATTTCGTCGATCACCCGGATGATATTGCCGATCTTGCCGGAGGAACCCTGGATTTCGGTCATCGCCTCGATCGCGCGGGCTACGACCTCTCCGCCCTTTTCGGCGTCGGCGCGGGCGAGCTTCATCGTCTGCTGCGCGCTGTTTGCCCCGTCCGAGGTGTCGTTGACGCCGCGGGTGACATCACCCAAAGCTGCGACGGTTTCCTCCAGCGAGGCGGCCTGCTGTTCCGTGCGCCGCGCCAGATCGTTCGACGCCGTCGAAATCTCGCCGAGGCCGGAGCGGATGGTATATACGGCGTTGACGACGTTGCGGATGGTGTCTTCCAAGGCGGAAACCGACGTGTTGAAGTTTGCCCGGATCGTCTCGAACTCAGGCGCCACCGTCTCGTTCATGCGCACGGTGAGATCGCCCGAAGCCAGAAGGTCGAACCGGCTCTGCACGACTTCGACGAAATGGCGCAGATCCTCCGCCTTGGCCTGCTCGAGGTCGCCCTGGCGTTTGCGGTCGGTCTCGACCTGTGCCTGCAGCGCTTCCTGCTCGTCCTTGAGTGTCTCGCCGCGAGCGAGCTGATGGCGAAATTTTTCGAGCGCGCCCTTCAGGCTGCCGAGTTCGTCGCCGCTGCCATTATGGTCGATCGGCTCGCGATAATTCCCGCCTGCCATTTTCTGGACGGCGCTCAGAATGCCCTTCAGCGGCTTGCCGATCAGGATGCGGCTCGCCGTCAGGATGACGCCGAGCATCACCGCCAGAATGAGAACGCCGCCGATAACGGTGTTGTAGATCTGCTGCCAGACCGGCGCCGAGAAGGTGGCGGCCGGCACGTCGAGAACGGCTGCCCAGGTGGTGTTCATGCCGCGGGCGGTGAAGGGATAGATGAGGCGCACGGCACCATCAGGCAATCCTGAAATTACCCGCATCTTGCCGTCGGTGAGCGCCTGCTTGACGTCGGCAGCACCGGCGTCGGCATAGTCTTTCATCAGATTGTCTTTGTCGGGATGGGCGAGCCATTTGCCGTCATTGGCAAGCAGCATGACGCGCCCGCCATCGAAGGGATGCATCTCGGTCAGCGCGGCGGTGAGATCGTCGAGTTTGATATCGACGCCGGCGAGGCCGACGACAGTCCCGTTCACCCGCATCGGCACTGAAACCGAGGTGACCAGCTTTTTCATATTGGTGAGATAGGGAGAGGTGATGATCGCCTTTCCGCTCTTCAGCGGCGCGCTGTAATATTCGTCCTCAGGCTTGATGCTCCATGTCGAGAATTCCATCTTGCCGTCGTCGCCCTTCGTCCAATAGGGCGTGAAAATGCCTTCCTTGTTCAAGGCGTCCGTGCCGGTCGTCGGGTGGGGACCATCGATCAACTCACACATCCAGGCGCCGAACACGCTCGGATATTGCGGCGCCACGGTCTTGATCATCGCGACGATGTCGGCCCGGCTTTTCGATCCGCCCTCGACGAAACCCGAGAGGCTTGCGGCCAGAGCCGCGCCGGCCGAGGTGGCCTCGGTGATATCGGTCGCCACCTGCTGGCTGACCACGGCCGCCTGTTCGGTCGCAAGCGCCATGACCTCCCGCTCGGTATTGTTCTTGGCACTCACCGCATTGAAGGCGGTGTAAGCGATCAGGACGCCTGCGATCGCAGTGCCGGTCGCAAGGATGAGTTTCGCTGAAACGGTTCTGATCATCTTCAAGCCCTTCGCTTCGGCTGATGAATTCTCTTCGGACGTGCGAGGTCATCGAGGAAGGCTGGCGGCGCTGAATATGGATAGGCGCGCCATGCATGCGTGCGGTCAGGCACGCGTCTCTGTCTTCGAAACCAAGCGATTTGGAATTTTGGCGGGCTCATCCCGAAGGGGCAGACGGAAATATCACCGCGCGCCCTGCAGATCGTCATCGAAGGCGGCAATTTCCCCGCATCGCGATGACGATTTTCATTGCAGGCAACACAAGACCAGCAGTCGGTGAATATAAGCTTAAGGGCATAAGGCTATTCCAGCAAAACCGCGCAGTGCCCTGCATTCGGAAGGCGAAACGAAATGAAACTCGCCCACCGATTACTCAAATCCATCAACCAAGCCGCCTAGCAAGCTTGGCAAATAGAACTACATCTGGTCGGTCGTGTTCATGGGGCGCTTGTAGATCTTCCGGACGAGGTCGGCGGACAAGGCGCGGGCCTGGTCTTTCTCCGCCGGTGTCATCGGCCGGCAGGTATTCCTGAGGTTGGAACTGTCCAGCACCGTCGCAGCGCCGGAATTGGCAATCACCAGATGCCAGCTGCAGGAAGCGACCCGGTCGATGGTGACGGCGCCATGGCAGCCTGTGGACAGGCAGAAGGCGACGGTCACCTGGGCGCCGTGATCGCCCTTCTGCGCCTGCTCCATGGCCGTCTTGTAATCCTTGACCCAGCGTTCGCAGTGTCCCTGTTTTTCTCCCGACAGGCAGCTCTTGGTGGCGGGAGTGAGTTCGCCGGCCTGAAGCGGCGAGACGCAAAAAACACCCAAGGAGAGGGTGAGCAGAAACTTGAGCATCGAATTTTCCTTGTGCAAGCCATGAGAGGCGCACATCGCAGGCCGTTGGTCAATGGTTTGGCGGAGGCGGTTGCAAATGCCTCGTCCATTCGCGTAACCCGCTGCCATCCGAAAACCGGGTCAAGGACGGCCGGCCGCGCCCGCTCGTCAGCTGGCGTTCAACCGCCTGCGGACGATGCTCGCGTGGAAGTTCGCGCCGTGGATCAGTCCGTCGTCGTTGAAATCGTAGTTCGGATTGTGCAGCGGCGCGGAACCTTCGCCATTGCCGAGGAAGACGAAGCAGCCGGGGACATGGTCGAGGAAACGCGCGAAGTCTTCCGATCCGGTCATCGGCTCGCGCCGGACCTTGACGTTCTCGGACGGGAAGACGCTGCGGGCTGCCGCAAAGGCTTCCTTGGCCAGCGCGGCATCATTGAGGAGGGGGATGAATTCTCTCGTATAATTCACCTCGGCCGAGACGTTGTGGGCGAGCGCGGTGCCCTCGGCGATCAGGCGCATCTGCCTCTCGATCGCGGCGCTGACCTCGGGGCGGAAGCTGCGGGCATCGCCGAGAATGCGGGCCAGCCCTGGCAGGGCGTTGCGCGTGCCGTCGGTCAGAAGCTCGGTGACGGAGACGACGCCGATATCGGTCGGATCGAGCCGGCGGGAGACGATGGTCTGGAGGTTCGTCACCAATGCGCAGGCGGCGACCAGCACTTCGTTGCCGGAGTGCGGACGCGCGGCGTGTCCGCCGACGCCCTTGAGCACGATCTCGAAATTATCCTCAGCCGACATGATCGCGCCGGCACGGGTCTGGAAAACACCGACCGGAAGGCCCGGCATATTGTGCAGGCCGTAGATTTCATCGAAAGGAAAGCGCGTCATCAGCCCATCGTCGAGCATCGCCAAGGCGCCTTTGCCCCATTCCTCGGCCGGCTGAAAGATGAAGCGGACCGTGCCGTCGAAATCGCCGTCCTCCGACAGCATCCTGGCGGCGCCAAGCAGCATTGCCGTATGGCCGTCATGGCCGCAGGCATGCATCACGCCGGCGGTCTGCGATCGATAGGGCCGATTGCCCTGTTCGGTGATCCGCAGAGCATCCATATCGGCGCGCAGCGCAATGGAGCGGTTGCCGCCGCCGCGCCGGAGCGTTCCGACCACCCCGGTGCCGCCGACACCTTCGACAACCTCGTCGAGACCGAATTCCCGCAGTTTCCGGGCGACGAAAGCCGCCGTCCGCTTCTCCTCGAAGCCGAATTCGGGATGGCTGTGAAGGTCGCGCCTCCAGGCGGTCATGTCCTGTTCCAGCTTCCGGCTGTCGATGCTCATCTCGGCAGTTCCCCTGTTGCAAGTCCGCAAATGACGTCGAGGAGGATATTCGCCCCGGCGACAAGCTCCGTATCTGCCGTGAATTCCTTCGGATTGTGACTGATGCCGCCGCGGCTCGGCACGAAGATCATCGCACCAGGCGCGATGCGGGCAATCATCTGGGCGTCATGGCCGGCACCCGATGTCATCCGCTTGCACGGCAGGCCGCGATCCCTGGCGGCCGCCTCGATCTGGCGAACGATCGCCTGATCGAACTTGACCGGCTCGAAGCGCGCCAGCCGTTCGACGGATACGCCAACCCCTTCCTCGGCCGAAAGCAGCTCGAGGAATGCGGCGAGCGCGGTTTCCTCTTGCTTCAGCCGGTCTTCGTCGGGATCGCGCAGATCGACCGTGAAGGTCGCGCGTGAAGGAATGACATTGATGGCGTTCGGCTCAAAAGCGATGCAGCCGACGGTCGCGACCGTCGGGGTATTCGAGGCCTTGGCGCGGTCGCGCAGAAAGGTGATGACGCGGGCAGCCGCGTAGCCGGCGTCGCGGCGCATCGAGATCGGTGTCGTGCCGGCATGGTTGGCATCGCCGTCGATCGTCACCTTCTGCCAGGAAATACCCTGCAGGTTCTCGACCGCGCCAAGCGGCACACCCTCCCTCTCGAGAACAGGACCCTGCTCTATATGCAGTTCGACATAGGCGTGCGGCGTCATGAAGCCGGGCGCACGGCTGCCGGCATAGCCGATCCGCGCCAGTTCATCGCCGAGCACCGTACCGTCCGTGCCCACCGTCTTGAGTGCTGCGGTGACATCGAGGCCGCCGGAATAGACCAGCGAACCCATCATATCAGGCGCATAGCGCACACCTTCCTCATCGGTGAAGGCGGCAACGACAATGGGGCGCCGCGGTTCGAGCCCTTCGCTTTTCAGCGTCTGGATCACTTCGAGGCCAGCCAGCACGCCATAACATCCATCATAGATGCCGGCGTTGATCACCGTGTCGATGTGGGAACCGATCATGACCGGCTTTTCACCCCCACCGGTGCCATTCCAGATACCGAAGATATTGCCGATCCGGTCGACCGCCACCTCCAGCCCGGCGTCCTCGAGCCAGGAGACGAACCGATCGCGCCCGAGCTTTTCGCTATCGGACGCGGCCAGGCGGACAAGCCTTCCCTCGGCATCGCGGCCGATCGCGCCGAGCTCGGCGATGCGTCCGAGCAGACGCGTAGAATCGATCGAACGATGGCTCACGCTGAAGCTCCAGTCTTGTTTTTCCGGGCGACTGCGGCCGGTGACAGCCCGACGATCTCCTCATACTTGCCAGGGTCGGTCGCGCCTTCGGTGTTGACCAGGAAGATGCGGGACTGCCGGTCGAGAGACAATGCTTGCTTGATCTCGGGATTGCCGACAGCGCGAATCAGCCCGGCAAGCCCGACCCCGCCACTTTCGCCGGCGACAATCGCCGGATCGTTCCCGGCCGGATCGGCAAGCCGCCTCATCACCGCGATCGCCTCATCTTCATCGACGGTCATGAATGCGTCTGCGACACGCGAGAGGATACGCCAGGCGACGAGCGACGGTTCGTAGCATTCGAGCATTGCCATCACGGTCGGCTCGCCATGGGCAACGGTCACCGGATGTCCCGCCCGCGCCGTTTCGAACAGGCAGGCGGCGCGGGCGGGGTCGACGACCGTGAAGGTCGGGCGTTCGTCGCCGAAGGCGATCGCCATGTGGCCTGCGACGGTTGCGGCGATCCCCCCGACGCCGGCCTGAATGAAGACATGGGTGGGCGGCTGCTGCATTGCCCTCAGCGCCTCCCGGACAAGGGTGGTGTAGCCCTGCATCACCAGCCCGGGAATGCGCTCATAGCCGGGCCACGAAGTGTCCGAGACGATGGTCCAGCCTTTCTCCGCGGCAATGCGCGCCGCCTCCCGAACGGAATCGTCATAGGTCCCGTCCACACGGATCATCTCGGCGCCGAAGCGGGCGATGGTGGCGACGCGTTCGTCGCTGACGCCGGCATGCACGAAGATCGCCGCGCGGGCTCCCACAAGCTGCGCGCCTTGCGCAACCGACCGGCCGTGATTGCCGTCGGTGGCGCAGGCGACGGTCATCGTCTCGGCCACCTCCCGGACATCAGAAGAATGCAATTCCGAGACATCGACGGCACGGCCGAGCCTCCTTGCCGCTTCCTCGAGGACCAGCCGGATCACGGCATAGGCACCGCCAAGCGCCTTGAAGCTTCCGAGGCCGAGCCGGTGGCCTTCGTCCTTGATGTGGATCGAGGCGACACCGAGTTCGGCCGCCAGTGCCGGCAGGTTAACGAGAGGCGTTTCCGCATGGTTTTCCCGGAAAGCCAGGTGCCGCTCGACCGCGTCTGCGGCCTCCATGCCGAGGATTTCGGCGTCCCGCGGGTCGAGGGGCTGGCGGTAGTCGGCATGGGTGTTCTGCAGAAACATGAGCGCCTCATTTCAATTGTTCGGCTAAAATATATTGCAGGCGAGGCGAAAAAGGCGCTGTATTTCGGGCTTGGTTTTGCAATTTTCTTTCGTTGGAGCCCCGTTTTGAGCCGGCCGCTAAAATCTCCCTTGGATGCTTTCGATCACAAAATCCTGGCGATCCTGCAAAGGGACAATATGACGCCGCAACGAACGATCGGCGAAGCCGTCGGCTTGTCTGCGCCGGCCGTCCAACGCCGGATCAAACGGATGACCGAGGATGGGGTCATCCGGGCAAACGTCGCCGTTCTCGACCCCGCAGCCCTCGGGCAATCGATCACCATCTTCGTGGAGGTGGAGGTTATCAGCGAAACGGCAAAACAGATCGAACAGGCCAAAAGCCAGTTCGCGGCCGCGCCCGAAATCCAGCAGTGCTACTACGTCACCGGCGAGGCGGATTTCATCCTGGTCATCGTCGTCCCCTCAATGGCCGATTACGAGGCGCTGACGCGCCGGCTGTTTTTCGGCAATAACAACGTTAAGCGCTTCCGCACATTCGTCGCTATGGATCGGGTGAAGGTCGGTCTCGGCATTCCGATCGAGCGCTGAGACCGGCGGCGCCGCTTGCCAAGTCGCATTGTCGAATGGGTTTGATACGAGGCAGGCAAAGATGGAGGGAGGAAAGCTTAACTTCCAACCTATAGCGCGGTAGAAGCGATAGTAACCAAAGGCTGTACCACTTTGATCGGTCCCTACCCAGATGCGGTTGGGGTTCGATCCAAATCTTCTGTTCCGTGATTGGGAATCGGCGTATGCATCAATACAGATGCTTGGCACCTTCCAGTAGATGCTCGGCCTTATCTGATGTCGGGTTCAATGCACTCTACGGGCTCAGTCCGGCACCATCTTCCAACCATGCAAGGCTCTCGCCCTTCGAAACCAACGCAGACACCCGGCGAGCAATCCAAACAAAGACCGACCCCAGAAACGCAAGCGCAAGCAACTTGTTTTCTATCGGCAGGCTTTCCCACTTTGTCTGATTTGCACGGTCGTTATTCACCCAAAGCAAATCCGCTTCTCCGGAAACCTTCAATAGGCCCGATACAAATGAGCCATTAAGGGAATCTCCGATTGCAGTGACAGTGTCACCCGTCTTGAGTGTCTGATCGCTGCCATTGATGGCTGCGGATTTCAAATTCCCTGAAACCGAGATCATATCGATGCGTGCACCACCAGTATTCAAGGTTTTGGGATCGATACCTTTTACCCGCAGCCAGCCACTATCGCCATTGAGAGTGACCACATTATTCGGCACACCATCAGACTTGCGTTTCGGCGAAACCACAACCTTCACCCCAAGCAACATTGAATTCCCCAGGTCGAGAACCTTGGATTGAAATGCTTGACGGGTTGGGACAGCCCGACAGGCAATCTTTTCGGAGGAAATACCTAAGACTCCCTCAGAACCGGAAAGGCCAATTACATACTCTTTACCGTCAACGCTGAAGTTCAGACTTGGCGCTGATTCCATCGCTTCTTCAGGCTTGCTAGGCAGGGTAATCATGAACAATTCTATCGAATCAGATCCTCCCGAATAAGTTGCCTGGGAGTGGTCCGCCACTATCTGCTGAAGCTCTATACTCTTTCCATCTGTACTGGGATCGAGGCTGTAGAAAGAGGCATCCGTACCCTTCAGTCCGGCCGAGCCATGGCCCTCACTAACGGTTACCGTTGTGTCCCACGCCCCCCAAGCGTGCGAAAGAGAGAATGCACGAATATCTGATATCTTTAATGGAGATTCGCTAGGGGGAAGCTTCCGAACTCCATCGGTCGGCCCGCAACCGGCGAACAACGACACCTCAATACTGTACGCCGTAAAGTCCTCATTCGTTGACCACTCGATTTTTCCATTTTTTGGCGCTCGCCAATTTAAGCTTGAACTCTCTTCCACCTGAGACAACATAGAGAAAGCAGGCGTTGCGGCCCGGTTCTGAGTATCTAGCTTGCGTCCGCTTTTGGGTACGGCTTTGGCGATTATGAAGCCACTGGAGGGTGACTCGGCCAATAGATCAATGGTAGCTGGACGGGGTCGGTAAAAGAAATCTGTAACGTAGAAAATGACGCACAGAGCAATCGTCCCGCCAAGCATTACCAGAAAGCCCGCAACAGCTCGTCGTGGCCACGTAGCCCACTCGAATGATCTAAATCCGTAGTCTGCAAGCTCAACCAGCAGAATGGCAATAGCCGCGACTCCGATAGCACCTGTGAAATTGGCAACGAGATTTTCAAATGCGCTGGCAACAGAGAGCGCACCGTTCCAGAGGCCGTACCCAAGATCGAACAGCATCAGCGTTACAAAGCCGAACAGTGATAGCCGCAAGAACAACTGCTTAATTGAAGATGATCTCACTGCTAGTACGACCACAACTAGCCCGATAAAAGGATGCGGCCACGCGATAGCAGTCTCAAACCAGTCATCGAGATTGGGTAGTGTCACCACCTCACGTTGGAAAGAGGATCCATAGATCGAGGTTTTATCACTGGTCGCCAATGCGAGGAGATAACGCTGCACTAAGGGGCCGGTTGAGAAAATCAGTCCCAAAGAGAAGGACAGGGGCACCCATACCCACCATTGTAGATTAAGGCTTAGCCGTTGCTCAATTCGCTGGTACCAAACGACTAAGATCCCTAAATTGAACGTCATCCATAAGCCTTTATTTGGCTCTCTGCCAATATTCGAAATCAGGCACTATTGATTGTCACCAGGCATATGCTTCACACGCCGGAGTCCGTGAGCCTCACACCCGTTTATGTTGCATGATCTCCTGGCCTACGCAATGTGGATACATGCAAGAGGACACAGCGCGTATCCTCTCTCCATCCCTAAAGGCTGAAATCCAAAGCTTCGAAATGATCGTAGACGCTCCTTTGTATTGAGATACTGCCATCCGTGTCTCGCGACCACTCATGCCTGTTGCATGCCTCGCCAGACCGTGCAAATCATAGGACGTAAAAAAGGGAGACATCGCGTCTCCCTCGCCGCCAGCCGGGTTGAAGTAATTCAACGTTTTAAGCGGATGGTGGACGCTCTCTCATCGTCCACAATTTTTCGAATATTTTCAGATGTCAACGCCCGGAAGTGTGGACAGCTAGCCGGGCTGCCCCGTTGACTTGTTGATGTATCCGGGCATTGTGCACGCGTTGAGGTTGGGGAATGTTTATGTTTAGAACAACTGTTGCGGTCGCGGCTTTCGCCGTGCTGTTGAGTTCCTGCGTTCAGTCGAGCACTATGCGCGTGTCCAAGAACCAAATGATAATTCAGACCAGCGCAGAGCCGATGTGCGGCAGCGTGGGGCAGCGAAGGCTGCGCAGAAGCAGGCTGCAGTCGAGACCATCAAGGCGGGCTATGATAGTTACATCATCACGTCTGCGGCGGCAGCAAGCAACGTGACGGCAACTCAGATGCCAGGACATTACAACACCTACGGCACCATAAACTCCTACGGTGGCTATGGCACGGTCAATGCGACGACGACCTATACGCCTGGCCCGATCATCTATGGCGGCTCACACGACCAGTCTATTGGCGTGGTGATGTTCAAGGACGGCGAGCCGGGCAGCAATCAAGCAGTGTCCGCTCGCGGAGTACTCGGTCCGAAATGGGCAGTGATCGTCAAGGATGGCGTAAACCTCTGCAACTAGAGGCAGTGACATCCAGGGTGCGGAATTGGAGGCTCTATCTCATCCGCAGGATACCGCGCGTACGGCAAGCCGGTATCTGTGAATTGCCTCCATAATGCTTGGCGTGCATCTCCGCTTCATCCAAAGCCGTTGACCGTTCGTCTTCGACTATTGGCGCAGCTAAGGCTTTTGAGCGATGGTGGGCGCTCCCTTCGGGCCGACACTTTGTCAATTAGCCAAGGTGGCATTTGCCGCCGAGGCCAGCAACCGCTGAAGCCGGCGGCGCCGCTCACGCCCGCTTGGTCAGCGGAAACCGCTCCCGCAGCAGCCGCAGCACTGATTCCGAAGCGATCGGCGGGCCGAACAGATAGCTCTGTCCGTAGCTGCAGCCCATTTTGGCGAGTTCGATCGCATCCTCGTTGGATTCGATCCCCTCGGCCACCACCTTCATCTCCAGTTCGCGCGCCATTGCGATCACCGATCTGAGTACGGTCGCCTTCTTGTCGCTGCCGTCGCGCACCAGGGCCTTGTCGAGCTTGATCATGTCGAAGGGGAAGCGGGTGAGATAGGCAAGCGACGAATAGCCGGTGCCGAAGTCGTCGAGCGCCAGGCCGATGCCGGCTTCCTTCAGCTTCTGCAGTACGAGACGGGCCTGTTCCGGATTCTCCATCACCATGGACTCGGTCAGTTCGAGCTTGAGGCGCGAGGGCTGGCAATGCGTCTTGGCAAGAACCGAGCGCACATCGTCATAAAGCTCGTTGTTGAGCAGCTGCACGCTCGACAGATTGATCGACACGAAGATCGGCAGTTCGCCGGTCTGGTTCTGCCAGCTCATCAGATCGTTGGTTGCCTGTTCCAGCGCGAACATGCCGAGCGGGCCGATGAGATCGGAGGATTCGGCGATCGGGATGAATTCGGATGGCGGGATATTGCCGCGCTTGGGATGTTCCCAGCGCATCAGCGCCTCGAAGCCGGCGACCTCGACATCTTCAAGCCGGGCGATCGGCTGGTAGACCATCGACAATTCCCTCCGCTCGATGGCGCGGCGCAGATCGGTTTCGAGCTGCAGCCGGTCGGTGCCGAAATCGCGGAAGGCCGGCTGGAACGGCTCGACGCGGTTGCCGCCGGCCCGTTTTGCCCGGTACATCGCAAGCTCGGCGTCGCTGAGCAGGCCGGTGGCGCTCTCCTGCCGGTCCACCCACGAGGTCAGCCCGATCGAAGCCGTCAGGATGATCTCGCGGTTG
This sequence comes from Rhizobium acidisoli, assembly GCF_002531755.2. NCBI lineage: Bacteria > Pseudomonadati > Pseudomonadota > Alphaproteobacteria > Hyphomicrobiales > Rhizobiaceae > Rhizobium > Rhizobium acidisoli. The sequence continues at coordinate 683,902 of NZ_CP034998.1, forward strand.
GCGAAGTTGATCGGCACCATGATCGCCTTGCTGATCGCATCGGCGAAATCGGCGACCTTGGCCGGATTGTGCTCGGACACCAGGATGAGGCCGAACTGGTCGCCGGCCAGCCGCGCCAGCGTGTCCTGCGGTTTCAACAGCCGGCGCAGGCGCCGGGTCAGCGCGATGAGGATATTGTCGCCGGCCGCAACCCCGAGCGCATCATTGACCAGCTTGTAGCGGTCGATGTCGATCACCATCACGGTCGGCTTGAGCGTGTCGCCGCCCGGCGCCAGCGCCAGCACCGCCTGCAGCCGGTCGAGGAACACCTGCCGGTTCGGCAGTCCGGTGAGATTGTCGTGCAGCGCATCGTGCAGCAGCCGCTCGATGGAATTCTTCTGCTCGGTCACGTCGACGATCGTGCCGACGCAGCGGATGATTTCGCCGTTCGAGCCGAGCACCGGCCGGGCGCGGATCAGCAGCCAGTGGAAATGCCCGTCCTCGGCGCGAATGCGGAACTCGTGGTTCAGCCGGCCGCGCCGGTGTTCGAGCAGCACGTCGAGCGTGGCGCGGAAGCGGTCGCGATCATCCGGGTGCAGCCGCGGCAGCCAGTTGCGCGCCGCCCCATGCATGGTGCCCGGCGATAGACCGAGCTTGGCCGAGACGTCGGGAATGGTGACGACGCGGTCGCGCGCCACGTCCCAATCCCACACCATGTCGCCGGAGCCGGTCAGCGCCAGTGATTGCCGCTCGAGATCGGAAAACAGCCCCTGCTGGAAGGCGCCGCCGGCAAAGGCGTGCTGCATGACGGTGAAGCCGATCAGAAGCACGATCAGCACCAACCCGCCGCCGAGCGCCGGCTGGATGATGTCGTTGTCGAGCCGGCCGGTGACGGTCATCCACGCGCCGAACAGCCAGACGAGCGTCAGCGCCCAGGCCGGCACCAAAAGGATGGCGCGGTCGTAGCGGTTGAAGCCGAGATAGACGATCAGCAAAAGCCCGGTCGCCGCCGTCAGCGCGAAGGAAAGCCTGGCGATGCCGGCGGCAATCGACGGATCGTAGATCGCCACGCCGAAGAGCAGGGCAAGGCCGAGCACCCAGGCAAGCGTGGCGTAACCGAGATGCGCATGCCAGCGGTTGAGGTTGAGATAGGTAAAGAGGAAGATGACGAAACTCGAGGCGAGCGCCACCTCAGCGCAGGCGCGCCATATTCGCTGGTCGGCCGAGGCGACGCTGATCAGTTTGCCGAGAAAACCGAAATCGACGCAGATATAGCCGAGCACCGCCCAGGCGAGTGCCGCCGTTGCCGGCAGCATCGAGGTGCCCTTGACGACGAAGAGGATGGTCAGGAATACCGCGAGCAGGCCGGCAATGCCGAGCACGATGCCGCGATAGAGCGTGAAGGCGTTGATCGTGTCCTTGTAAGCGTTCGGTTCCCAGAGATAGATCTGCGGCAGCTCCGGCGTCGACAGCTCGGCGACGAAGGTGATGACAGCGCCTGGGTTCAGCGTGATGCGGAAGACATCGGCCTCGTCGCTCGGCTGCCGATCGAGCGCAAAACCCTCGCTGGGCGTGATGGCGCTGATGCGCTGCGAGCCGAGATCCGGCCAGAACAGCTTGGAATTGACCAGGCGGAAATGCGGCGCGACGATGACGCGCTCCAGCTGCTCTTCCGACACATTGGCAAGCGCAAACACCGCCCAGTCGCCCTGGTGATTTTCCGAGCTTGCCCTGACCTCGATGCGGCGGCGGATACCGTCGGCGCCGGCAGCCGTCGACACCTGGAAGGCCTCGCCTTGATTGACGTAGATTTCGGTCGTCGCGGTCAGATCGAGCGCGGTATCGTCACGGGAAATCTTCACCGGTTCGGCCGCCTGGGCAGCGCCCGCCGCAAGGGCGAAGGCCGCCAGGAAAAGGGCTGCGATCACCGCGATCACTCGTCCGGACGGTGACTTGGGCAGCATGCGGTCTCTGGTCATCGGCTGTCGGTTTTCCTGCCTTTATCCGTATCGGTGGCGAGACGTGAAAACATCACATGGTCATGCCACTGACCGTTGATCTTCAAGTATCCGCGCAGATAACCTTCCTGCTGAAACCCGGCCTTTTCAAGCAGGCGGATGCTGCGCGCGTTATCTGGAATACAGGCTGCTTCGATACGGTGCAACTCAAGCCCGGTGAAGATATAAGGAATAACCATTTGCAGTGCGGCGAACATATGCCCCTGGCCGGCATGGCGCTCGCCCATCCAGTAGCCGATCATGCAGCTTTGCGCCGCACCCCGCCTGATATAGCCGATGGTGATGCCGCCGACGAGAGTGTGGTTTTCCTTGAGGAAAATGAACAGCGGAATGGCCTGGCCCGAGGCATATTCCTGCTTGCCGCGGATGACGCGGGCGCGGTAGGCGCCCTCGGTCAGCTCGTCGCGCCGCCAGGTCGGCTCCCAGGGCTCCAGGAACTTGCGGCTTTCGGCGCGCAGCCGGTGCCACTGGTTGAAATCCTGGTAGCGCGGCAGGCGCAAGAGATATCTGTCGTTTTCCAGCTCGACCGCATCCGGCTGCCGCGACAGAAACCGAAACACCGATTTTGGCATCGATCACTCCCGGCAGGACGAACGCCGGCTCAGCGGCCGGCCTGCATCGTCTTCGGTGCCGGGACCGAAAGCGAAGCGGTGATGTCTTCCATCGGCGCGAGCTGTTCCAGCGGACCGATTGCCGAAAGCGTCGGCACCGTGTCGTAGAACAGCCGGCCGGCGAGATCCGTCAGCCGCTCGATGGTGATGCCCTCCAGCCGCTCCATCATCTCCGGATTGGAGATCGGCCGGCCGTAAAGCATCATCTGCCTGGCGATCTGGCCGGCGCGCGACGCCGGGCTTTCCTGGCCCATCAGCAGCTGGGCGCGGATCTGGGCGCGGGCGCGCTCGATTTCCTTCTGGTGGATCTGATCGGCTGATTTGTGCAGCTCGTCGATGATGACGGGCACCAGCTCCGGCAGGTTCTCGCCGCCGGTCGCGGCATGAATGCCGAAGATGCCGGTGTCGGAAAAGCCCCAGTGGAAGGCATAGACGGAATAACAGAGACCGCGGAACTCGCGCACCTCCTGGAACAGCCTGGAGGACATGCCGCCGCCGAGGATATTGGCGAGGATCTGCGAACAGTAAAAATCGCGGGCGTGATAGGGTTTGCCCTCGAAACCGAGCAGGATCTGCGCGTCCATCAGGTCGCGCGGTTCGCGCACGCTGCCGCCGATATAACGCGCCGCTTCCATGACCGGCGGCGCCGAAGGCTCGCTCGGCAGGCTGGCGAAGCGATCCTCGACCATGCGCAGGAATTCGTCATGCTCGACAGCGCCGGTGGCGACGACGAACATGCGGTCGGTCGTGTAGTTGCGGCCGAGATAGCCGCGGATCTGCTGCGGGGTGAAGGAGACGACGGTCTCCGGCGTGCCGAGGATGGCCCGGCCGAGCGTCTGGTCGCGATAGGCGACTTCGGAGAACCGGTCGAACACCACGTCGTCGGGCGTGTCGTTGGCGGCGTTGATCTCCTGCAGGATCACCTGCTTCTCACGCTCCAGCTCCTCCTCCTCGAAGGCCGATTCCGTCAGGATGTCGGCGAGGATATCGACGGCGAGCGGCACGTGGTCTTTCAGCACGCGGGCGTAGTAGGAAGTCGTTTCGGTCGATGTGGCGGCATTGACCTCGCCGCCCACATCCTCGATCTCCTCGGCGATCTGGCGGGCGCTGCGGCGTCCCGTTCCCTTGAAGGCCATGTGTTCGAGCAGGTGGGCGATGCCGTGCTCGTCTGCCGTCTCGTTACGCGATCCCGATTTGATCCAGACTCCGAGCGCAACGCTTTCAAGGTGCGGCATGGTTTCTGTCACTACTGTCAGCCCGGATTTCAGCCGGGTGCACTCAACTGTCATTGGCTATCTTTCTGCGCCTGCCGTCGTCTTGCCGCGGGCGTGTTTGCCGATAAAGGTCTCTACGGCTTTCAGCTCCGGTTCGATGATCTGGAAGCGCTCCTCCCTGTGCATCAGATCAGCAAGCCACGTCGGAAGCGCCGGGTCAATACCGCAGGCCGATTTTACGGCGGCGGGGAATTTCGCCGGATGCGCGGTCGAAAGCGTCACCATCGGCGTATTCGGCTTTTCCTTCTTGCTGGCGACGAAGACGCCGATCGCCGAATGCGGATCAAGCAGATAGCCGGTCTCGGCATGGGTCGTGCGGATCGTCTCGGCCACTTGTTTCTCGCTGGCGCGGCCGGCCCGGAAGTCGCGGCGGATCGCCTTCAGCGCTTGCGGGCCGATCTCGAAGCCGTTGGATTGTTTGAGGCTTTCCATGGCAGCGCGCACCTTCGAGGCGTCGCGCCCATAGGCTTCGAACAGCAGCCGTTCGAAATTCGACGAGATCTGGATATCCATCGATGGCGACGTCGTCGCCTTGACCGCCTTCATGTCGTAGCGGCCGGTCTTCAGCGTCCGCGCCAGAATGTCGTTTTCGTTGGTGGCAATCACCAGCCGGTCGATCGGCAGGCCCATGCGCTTGGCGCAGTAGCCGGCGAAGATGTCGCCGAAATTGCCCGTCGGCACCGTGAACGAGATCTTCCGGTCCGGCCCGCCAAGCGCCACGGCCGTCGTGAAATAATAGACGATCTGGGCCATGATGCGGGCCCAGTTGATCGAGTTGACGCCGGAGAGGCCGACCTTGTCGCGGAACGCCGCGTCGTTGAACATCGCCTTCACCAGGTTCTGGCAATCGTCGAAATTGCCCTCGACGGCAAGCGCGTGCACATTGCCAGCTTTTGAGGTCGTCATCTGCCGCTGCTGCACCGGCGAGACCTTGCCATGCGGGAAGAGGATGAAGATGTCGGTGCGCTCGCGCCCGGCAAAGGCGTCGATCGCCGCCCCGCCGGTATCGCCCGACGTGGCGCCGACGATCGTCGCCCGTTCGCCGCGCTTCTCAAGCGCATAATCCATCAGCCGTGCGAGCAGCTGCATCGCCACATCCTTGAAGGCGAGCGTCGTGCCGTGGAACAGCTCCATGACAAAACTGTTCGGTCCGGTCTGGACGAGCGGCGCGATCGCCGGATGGCGGAAGGTGCCGTAGGCCTCGTCGATCATCGCCCGGAAGGTCGCCTCGGGGATTTCGCCATTGGTGAAGGGCGAAAGAATGGTGAAGGCGATTTCCTGATAGGTCTTGCCCCTCAGCGCGCGGATTTCTTTCTTCGAAAATTGCGGCCATTCACGGGGAACATAGAGCCCGCCATCGCGCGCCAGGCCCGTCAGCAGGGCGTCGCAAAAGCCGAGGGCAGGGGCCTTGCCGCGGGTCGAGATATAGTCCACCTTGGTCATCCTTGATCTATCGCTGGAGGAAATCCGGCCGGGCTTGGCCGTGGCTCGCGCAGCCGGAAACCGGCAAGGGGCTGCCGTGTGGCCATACCATCGCCGTTATCTTGTTGAAGTTGCCCGCATCCGGGGGCGAAAAGTGCATCAAAACGGCGCGTACCCAATCGATTTTTGTTTGCGCCGCTGATATAGACCATCGCAAACCGTCATGAAAGGCCCCGCGCAAAAGACATGGGGCCTCCAAGAAACGCTTGTGCAAAGGGTGGAACATAGTGCTCGGCAAGGTCTCGCGTCTCATCGTCTCCGCTTCCATTCTTGCCCTGCTCGCCGGCTGCGATACGCTCGGCATCGGCGGCGACAGCAAGTCGGCGGCGCCGGCACAGCCGAACGGCACCGCCCAGATCATGCCGCTGGCACCGGCCAATCCAACCTCGAACAATCCTTCGATCGGCACCGCCAAGACCGCGCAGGGCGCCGTCGCCCCCGTCGTCCAGGGCGCTTGCCCGCAGATCTTCATGCGCGATCAGGATGCGATCTTCCGCACCTATGCCAAGGGCAAGAAGGACGATGCGCAGCAGATCGTCTTCCAGGCTTCCTTCGGCGACTACACCCGCCAGTGCACGCTGAACGATACGAACCTGACGATGACGGTGGTTGCCCAACTGCGCCTCATCACCGGCCCGGCCGGCGCCCCCGGCCCGGTAACCCTGCCGATCCGCGTCACCATCCTCGACGGCGAGAACGTGCTCTATTCCGAGGTCACCAAATTCCCGACCGAGATCCCGGCAGGCGCGCCGGGCACCCAGGTGATCTTCCGCAAGGACGGCATCAAAATGCCGGTCGGCGCCGGCGCCCTGGTGCGCGTCAACATCGGCTTCGACACCCAGGCGGCAAAGACCAAGAAGAACAGCTAAGCCGCCCGCCCGCATGGGTCCTCGGGTCAAGCCCGAGGACGACGGAGTGTGGGGGAGCGAGGGCGGCAGGTGCCGCAGACGCCGCGGTTTGTGGTAGTTGACGACCGCTGTTCGCCCGATTACCGCGCAAAGCCGCTCGTGCATTTGCCGGAATTCCTCCAGACATCTCGCCTCTTGCCGGTCGCTCTCCCCACTCTCCGTCGTCCTCGGGCTTGACCCGAGTATCCACGCCACAAGCACTCCGCTTGAATTCTGTCCGGCCGTCGCCTTGTCACTTCCACAGGAACGAAGTGGTTGCGGCCATGGGTCCTCGGGTCAAGCCCGAGGACGACGGAGGGTGGGGGAGCGTGTGCGCCAAATAGCCAGGTGTGCAGCGAATTCTTGGAGTTGCCGCCAGTTATATCCGCGATTCCCCCGCAAAACCGCCCGCGCATTCTGCTGGAATTCCTCCAGACATCTCGCCTCTTGCCGGTCGCTCTCCCCACTCTCCGTCATACTCGGGCTTGACCCGAGTATCCACGCCACGAGCCCCCCGCTTGATTTCTGTTCGCGTCGCCTTGCCAGTTCAATAGGAACGACGTGCTTGCGGCCATGGGTCCTCGGGTCAAGCCCGAGAACGACGGAGGGTGGGGGAGCGTGTGCGGCAAGGGCCGCAAGTGTGCTGCGGATTATTGGAGTTGCCGCCTGTTATTTGCCCGGTTCCTGGCAAAAGGGCGGGTGCGATGGCCCAGCGCCTAAGGCCTAGAGAACGCCTTCCCAGGCCGCAAGCGCGGCGACGACACCAGGCAGGTCGTTCATGCGGGAGATCGCCGTTTCGGCGCCGGCATCGGTCAGCTTGTCGGCATGGGCAGGATAGCTGTGCGAGGCGCCGGTGAAGCCGATGACGCGCATGCCGGCGGCGCGCGCCGCATGCACGCCGTGCACGGAATCCTCGACGACGACCACCTTGTCGGGCGAGACACCCATCTGGCTTGCGCCGTGCAGGAAGATGTCGGGCTTCGGCTTGGCCCGGTCGGGGCCGAGATCCTTGGCGGAAAAGATATTGGGGGCAAACAGCGGCTTCAGCCCCACCTTGCCGAGCATCATGTCGAGCCGCTTGCTGCTCGAATTCGAGCAGATGCAGCGCTTCATCGAGAGCCTTGAGACGGCGAATTCGACGCCCGGAATGGCCTTGACGTCATTTGCCAGCCTGGTGTCGAGCAGTTGCTCGGACTTCTCAAGCAGCGAGGCCGAAAACGGAATGCTCGCTTCGCGCTCGATCTGCAGCAGGATGTTGCGCCATGTCATGCCGGCGAAACGTTCGCCCATTTCCTCGACGCCGATCGGATATCCGGCCTCCGTCAGAAGCGCGGATTCGACTTCTGCGGCGATGATTTCGGAATCGACGAGCACGCCGTCGCAATCGAAGATAATGAGATCGAAGCCGTTCATATGTTCACGCCTTGCTGGAAATCTGGGTCTTGTCCGGGGATGCAGCGGCTTTACACGATGCCCGCCCAAAGCTCAACCTGATCTCAAGCATGGCTGCGATGCGGCAAGCGACCGGCTCCGTGGTCGCTGCCGGATCGCTCCCGTCAAGCCGTCACGCCGCCCGTCGTGTGAATTGCGTCGAAGCCGTCGCACGCAGCTTGAAGCGGGACACGAGTTCGCGCAGCTTGGCGGCTTCCTGAGCCAGATGACCGGATGCGGCGGTCGATTGCTCGACCATTGCCGCATTCTGCTGGGTCACGTGATCCATCGAATTGACGGCGGTATTGACTTCGGCAAGGCCGGTCGACTGCTCTCTTGCCGATACGGCGATGGCATCCATGTGCTGGTTGATGCGGGCGATCTGCTCGCTGATCGCGCTCAGAACCTGGCTGGTGTCGAGAACCAGCTTGACGCCGCTTTCCACTTCCACCGACGATTTCTGGATGTGGCCCTTGATTTCCTTTGCCGCCTGCGCCGAGCGCTGGGCGAGCTCGCGGACTTCCTGGGCAACGACGGCAAAGCCCTTGCCGGCTTCGCCAGCGCGGGCAGCTTCGACGCCGGCGTTTAGGGCCAGCAGGTTGGTCTGGAAGGCGATTTCGTCGATTACGCCAATGATGCTGGAGATCTGCTGCGACGAGGCCTCGATGCGGCGCATGGCCTCTTCGGCATGCGACACGACCTCCGCCGATTTGGCGGCATTGCGATTGGCGTCCGTCGCCTCGGTGCGCGCCTCGTCGGTGCGCTTGCTGGAGTTCGAGACATTGGCGGTGATCTGATCGAGCGCTGCGGCGGTTTGTTCGAGCGAGGCCGCCTGCTGTTCGGTGCGTTTCGACAGATCGCCGGCCCCGGAGGCGATTTCCCTTGTGCCTTCGTCGATCGCGGCAATGGCTGTCGCAATGGCGCCGAGCGTCTGATCGAGCTGGCGGATCGACATGTTGAAGTCATGCCGGAGGCTCTCGAAGTCGGGGGCAAAGGGCTCTTCGATCTGGAAGGCGAGATCGCCGGAGGCAAGCCGCTTCAGGCCGGCGGCAAGACCGGATGTCGCTGCCCGCAGCCGTTCGGCCGCATCCTCGTCCGCCTGCTTGCGGGCCGTGACCCGCTCGGTTTCGCCCTGCAAGCGAGCCGTCTCGGCGTCCTGCTCGAGCTGCTTGTTGGCAATCGCCGCCTGCCGGAAGATTTCGACAGCCGATGCCATCGTGCCGATTTCGTCAGTGCGACCGATCCCGCTGCAGGCAATGGCCGTGTCGCCGCCGGCGAGCCTTTGCATATCGTTGGAAAGCGAAAGGATCGGCTTGGTGACGGTTTTGCGGGTCAGGAAATAAAGGCCGAAGGCGAACAAGGCGGCCGAGGCCAGAAGGGCTTTGAGGGTGATATCGACCGAGGCTTTGATGTCGGCGCTACGCTTGGAAATATCATCCGATACGGCGGTGATCTGATCGCCGGCCTGTTCCATGGCCGTTTCCAATGTCGAGAATTGCTGCATGAATTCCGGCAGCGCCTTCAATGCCGCCGCCGAATCCTTGCCGGCAAGATCGACCATCTTGGTGGCGCTGTCGACATAGACGAGAAGGGGCCGTTCGATGTCGGCAAGAACCGCTTTCGTTTTTGCGTCGGAGACAAGCGCCTTATTGGCGTCGATCATCTCGCGGAACGATGCCTCGTGCTCCGCCAGATCCGCCTTCACCGCGGCGGCGTCTATGCCTGCCGCCGGGTTGGATGCCAGCAGGGAGGCGAGAACGTCGGCGCGCAGCGCGTCATGCATCATATCGGCCTGCATGTGGTTGCGCAGAATTTGCGCCGACTGAGCGACATCGGCGCTGTTGGCCGAAAGCGTGGAGGCAGACCAGATGCCGACCCCCGTGGCGCCGCCCGCCAAGGCGAAAATCGCGATGCTTGCAATGATGATCTTATGCTGGATCGACGCCATGTCGGGGCTCTCACGTTAACGTAGAACCTGAGATTATCGGAACATGCTTAATGATTTCTCAGCGAGACTTCGCCAATCCGCGTAAAAACAACAGGTTGTAGTGTTTGCCTCGTGCGATGAACAGTTGAATGCGATCGAGGAAGACGGGCCTTAGGCACCGGGAGGCCATGGCGCCAAGGCCAAGGGCTCGCCCTTGTTTGCGTGAGGCGAGCCCATCTAACCTATTGTTCCGGAAGGATGATCTTTTGATTGGTGGTATTCTTGACCGGCTTCTCGCCGGGAACATGCGACATGGTGCGGGTCGTGCTTTCCAGCGAGCTGCCGTCGGTGCTGGTCTTCGTGCGGGACTTGCTGAACGTCCCCTTGTCGACGGCCTGGGCCTTTGTTTGTGCCTTGAGCTTGTCGCCATTGTCGTTGACATGGGTCTTGCTTTGCGCCTTGCCATCGATGGTGGCTGCACTTCCCCCCGATCCGATCGACGAGGTCGTGCCGCCGTCGGTCCGGCAAGTGCCTGCGGTGCCGACCGAGCTCGCCGAGGTGCCGCCGGCCGAAGCGCTTCCGCCCGTTCCCACAGTTCCGGCCGCATTGCAATCCTCCGCAAGAACCGCCGAACTCGACGCAAGCAGCGCGATCGTGGCGGCTGCGATGAGGTTGAGATGTTTCATTGTCCTCTCCTATTTCGTCGGTTTCGTCATTGAGCAGGTGCCGTCGGAACGTTTGGTGATGACGGTGCCGTCGGGCCTTGTGATGCTTGCCGTCGAAAAGCTGTCGACGCTCCCGGATCCGGCCGACGAGCCGGCGGAGGCGGATGAAGAGGACGAACCGGCAGAGCCGCTGCCTGTTGTGGTCGACGAAGACACGTGCCCGTTGCCGGCCGTCACGGTGGTCGACATATCCCCGGCCTGTGACTGGACGATCGTGCATGTCGTTCCGTCGTCGAGCTTGATCTCCTCCGACATCGTCTGCCCGGCGATCAAGACCAGGCAAGCGCTGAGTGCGATTGTGGTAAGTTGGGTCATTGTTCTATCTCCAAGGGTTTGGCCGACGCCGCAAAGGCGCCGGCCGATAGCGTCAGCAGCCCTTGGTGCCGGCGGCATCCTTCTTGACCTGGCCGGGCGCGCAGCCCTTCTTGCCCTTGCTGTCATGCGAGGTTCCGGCCGCACTGCCGCCGGTGCCGACGGTGCTGCCCGTCTTGTCGCCGTCCGCAGACGAGGCGCCGGTTCCGACACTCGAGGCCGAGTTCGCATCGCCGGAACCTGCGGCGGAGCCGCCGGTGCCGACCGAGCTGCTCGAGGCGCCGCCGCCAGCCGAGGAACCGCCGGTGCCGAGCGTCGAAGCAGAACCCGAGCCGGAGCCTGAACCTGCGGCAGAGCCGCCGGTGCCGACAGTGCTGCTCGAGGTGCCGCCACCGGCCGACGAGCCGCCGGTGCCGATCGTCGAGGACGAGCCGGAATTGCAGTTGGTTGCGCCGGCGGGGCAGGTGCCCCCGGCAGAGCTGCCACCAGTACCAACCGTGCTGCTCGCAGTTCCGCCGCCAGCCGACGAACCGCCGGTGCCGACCGTGCTTGACGATTGCGCGAAGCCGGAAACGGCCGTGCCGGCCAGAAATGCCGCTGCCAGGGCGAGATGTGTTACCTTCATCATAGTGTATTCCTCCGTTTGTTTTTGAGCGGCTATCGCACCCGAGCGGATGGACAGCTGTCTGACAAACTTCGGTTACGCCCCACTGTTCCTCCCTTAGGTCCTCAGTCGGAGGGGCGCCGGACCTTGGTCTGACCGCGCTGGTACGGGTTATCATCGGCTGCTCCGGAAACCAGTATCCCGGGCTGGCGCGACACCATCCTCGTTGCGGGCTCACGGGCTTGGGCTTACCATGTGGGCAAGAGGAGAGGGACCATGAGGCTTTCAGCTCTTGTTCGATCGACAGTAGCCGTAGCGCTGCTTTTTGCCTTCACATCCACCGAGGTCACCGCCAAGGGCGGCAAGCACCGCAAAAGCTGTGCGCAGCTGCAGGCGATGATGGATAATGCACTGACCGGCGGAAAACATGCCAGTGATGGCCCCGAGAGGCGGGCCAAGGTCGAAAAGAAAATGAGGAAGAGGGGCTGCTAGGCGCAAAAGCCGGCGACGGACGCAGTCTGGCAGCGACCTCCATGCCGAGATCGAAGACCGCTCGACCGGGACGTGCGCGTCATGCCGCTACCTCAAGCGAGGCGGGTGCAAAATCAATGAAATCCGCGTGATCGCCGGCTCGTCACAGCCCCGGGACTACCTTTGGCATTCTCATGCACTAGATGGCGCTCGGGGAAGAGGACGCCACCGCCGCCATGGGGAAGAGGAGAGGCGGCACGCCGAAGAACCGACCAAAAGGAAGCCTGCATGACGATCGAGGACATTATCGAAACCCTGGAAAAAACGGATATGCCCGACGGCCGGATCGACGCCTTCATCACCTGTGCCTTTTTGCTGAAACAGCTCCGGCCGGCCGAGCCGAACGATTTCGACGGTCCCCATGACTACATGCCGAGCAGCATCAAGTCGCAGCACGGCTTCCTGATGGCGCGGCCGTTCACCCACGACGTCAATCACGCCATCGATCTCTGCCGGGAGATCCGGCCGGATGCGGTCTGGCATCTTGCCCGCGGCCAGGCGTCCGACGATTGCCTTTACGGCGCGCAACTGCGCGAGATCGAGGAAGGCGAAAACGTGCTGGGTGAAGCCGAAAGCAATCACGCCGCACTGGCGCTCACGCTCGCAGCGCTTCGGGCGCATGTGCGCCAGCAGGATGCGTGGAAGGCCGGTCTATAGCATCAGAGGGAAAGGCGCTGGAAGGCAGCGAAGCTACGCATCGATCGGAAAGAGCTTCAGAAACTGCCGGTCGCCTTCCGGGGTGAAGAGGACCGAGCGGCTTTCGGGCGTGCGCCGCGCCCAGCCTTTGTCGAGAAAGCTTGACAGCAAGGCCTTGCCGAGGCTGCCGGCAAGATGGGCGCGCCTTTCGCTCCAGTCGAGGCAGGAGCGGCAGAGCGGGCGGCGCGAGGATCGGAGGTGGCCGACATCGATGCCGATGCATTTGAGATCGTGTTCGCCCTTATCGGTCAGCGACAGCCCGTCTCCGACCGCGTCGATCGAGCCTGAGGCGATCAGGCTGTCGAGCATGCGTACGCCGTAATCGCCGGCGAGATGATCGTAACAGATGCGCGCCTTGCGCAGCGCCGGCTCTTTCGGCCCCGGCTGGTGGCGCAGATGCCCGCGCCCGGCAGCAAATCCCATCATGCTTTCGATCAGCCGGGCAACGGCCTCGTCGGCCAATGTGAAATAGCGGTGACGCCCCTGCTTGCGCTGGGCAAGCAGCCCGCCGGCTTCGAGCTTGGCAAGATGCGTGCTCGCCGTCTGCACGGTGATGCCGCCGACGCCGGCAAGCTCCGTCGCCGTCAGCGCCCGGCCGCCGGTGAGTGCGGCCAGCATGTTGGCGCGGGCGGGATCGCCGATGAGCGCGCCGATCTGCGCAATGTCAGGACCTTCCTTCATACTTCGATCGTAACCGAAGCATCGCCGTCAGGCAATGTGCGAAAAGAGTGGAGAGCAAAAGGAGAAACCGATGATTACCTGCTTCATCCGCTATCAGATCGACCCCTTCAAGAAGGAGGCCTTTGCCGAATACGCCCGCAACTGGGGCCAGGCGATCCCCAGGAATGGCGCCGACCTGATCGGCTATTTCGCTCCCCACGAGGGATCGGCGACGACGGCCTACGGCGTCTACAACATCGAAAGCCTCGCCGCCTACGAAGCCTACCGCGCCCGATTGGCCGCCGACCCGCTCGGCCGTGAGAATTACGAATTTTCCAGGCGCGAACGCTTCATCCTGAAGGAGGATCGCATCTTCCTGAAGAACGTCTCCGCCCCTCACGCCAAGCTGGTGCTGCCATGATTGCCGTCATCTTCGAAGTCGTGCCCTATATGGGCGAACGCCATAAATATCTCGATCTCGCCGGAGAGCTGCGATCAGAGCTCGAAAAGATCGACGGCTTCATCTCGATAGAGCGTTTCGAAAGCCTGACGAACCGCGGCAAGCTGCTGTCGCTTTCCTTCTTCCGCGACGAGGAAGCGGTCAGAAAATGGCGCAACCTCGAAGCCCACCGGGCCGCCCAGCAAGCCGGCCGCGGCGGCATCTTCGCCAATTACCGCCTGCGCATCGCCAGCGTCGTGCGCAATTACGGCATGTTCGAACGCGACGAGGCGCCGAGCGATAGCCGCGAGGTTCACGATGCGGCGTGACGCGGGGCGACCAACACGCGCGGTTCACCGGGATTGCGCGTGTCTGGGCAGCCTCTTGAGTTTCCTTCTTTCATGGTCACAACCGCATAGGGTTTAAACTCTGCAGACCATCTTTCATCGTGGTCCTGATAACCTGCCTTCGAAACGCACCAGGCCCATTGGTATTCCACCGTTCCGTGCATCATAAGCGGATATCTGGTATGCCACTCCTTCACCTCAGGAAATGAGGCCCTCCCATCGGTGTCCGTCAACACGACGGCTATCGCGTGCTTGGTACTGGGGATCGCGCGCATATTGAGCCTCACCTGCGCCCCTTGGATCGGAGTGCCCGTCTCCGATCTCACAGTTAGTGATGCCTCTGGTTGGACGGTCTCATGGAGTGGCAAGCCGCATCCTGCCAGCATCAAAACCGCTCCCGACGCGATGCCGCGCGCCATCGTATTGGCCAAAGTTACTGTCACGCCCAAACCGCCTGCTCTTGGATATACGGACGCATCTTACGGCGGCTATGGGTGAGCGCCAGACGAATGCCGCTGATTGTAGCTTGCCACCTGAACTTTCAATTATTTGCAGTTCTATGTCAAACTTACCGTCCTTGAAGAACGGTGCGACCATTAGCCCTCGACAGTTGCGGCTATCGCCGCCGTCGATTGGCCGCCGCCACAATAAATTCCCGAAATCGGCCACCGCTTCAGGCTTTGGTAACTAAGTTGGGTAACCATAATGGAGAGTTAAGCGTAAAGCGTATGAGCGAGTATCAGAATGGCATCAGTTTTTCCGCTTGCCGACCTCAAGGCTTCCGTAAAGTCGGATTCCCGGCCGGGGTCTTGGGTCGACACGATCATTAAGGGTGATTGCGTCAGTGCCCTTGAGGCTTTGCCCACCCACTCCGTCGATGTCATCTTTGCCGACCCGCCGTACAATCTGCAGCTCGGCGGAACGCTGCATCGTCCCGACCAGTCGCTGGTCGATGCCGTCGATGACGAATGGGATCAGTTCGCTTCGTTCGAGGCCTATGACGCCTTCACCCGCGCCTGGCTGCTGGCCTGCCGGCGTGTCTTGAAGCCGACCGGCTCGATCTGGGTGATCGGCTCCTATCACAATATCTTCCGCGTCGGCGCCACGCTGCAGGATCTGAACTTCTGGATCCTCAACGACATCATTTGGCGCAAGACCAATCCGATGCCGAATTTCAAGGGCCGCCGTTTCCAGAACGCCCACGAGACGATGATCTGGGCAAGCCCCAACGCCAAGGCCAAGGGTTATACCTTCAATTACGATGCGATGAAGGCCGCCAATGACGACGTGCAGATGCGCTCCGACTGGCTCTTCCCGATCTGCAACGGCAATGAGCGATTGAAGGGCGAGGACGGCAAGAAGGTGCATCCGACGCAGAAGCCGGAAGCGCTGCTTGCCCGCGTCATCATGGCCTCGACCAAACCAGGTGATATCGTGCTTGATCCCTTCTTCGGTTCGGGAACAACGGGTGCCGTCGCCAAGCGTCTCGGCCGCCACTTCGTCGGCATCGAGCGCGAACAGGACTATATCGATGCGGCTTCGGCCCGCATCGCCGCCGTCGAGCCGCTGGGGAAGGCGGAACTGACCGTCATGACCGGCAAGAAGGCCGAGGTTCGCGTCGCCTTCAACGTGCTTGTGGAAAGCGGCCTGATCAAGCCCGGCCAGGTGCTGACCGATGCCAAACGCCGTTACAGCGCCATCGTGCGCGCCGACGGCACGGTGGCTTCAGGCGGCGATGCCGGCTCCATTCATCGTCTCGGCGCCAAGGTGCAGGGTCTCGATGCTTGCAACGGATGGACCTTCTGGCATTTCGAAGACGGGCAGTCCCTGCGCCCGATCGACGATCTCAGGTCCGTCATCCGCAGTGATCTGGCAAAGGTGGAGTGAGCACCACCCAAATCAGAGAACTGCAGCATGATGTCGTCCGAAAACCGCTTACACTTTTCGGCATCATGCTCCGGCGGATCGAAATACCTTCTTCCGGTTTCCTCCAGTTGCGGAAGAAGGCCAAGGCGCCCGGGGTTTAAGCCCCGGGCGTCTTCGATTTGAGGCGCTGCTTCAGAAATCCTTGTAATCGGTGACGTCGACCCGGGTGATGCGGCCTTCATCGTTGAAGGTGATCGTCTCCTCGCCCTCGCGGATCAGCGCCTTGCCCGTCTTGCTGTGGGTGGCGCGAAGCGACCAGACCGCCCGGCCGGACAGCGGCGTCAGTGTCTCCACCAGCGAATTTTCCGCCGTTTGATCGGGATAGTCGTCGAAGTATTTCCGGAAGGCGGCCATGATCTCGGCCCTCCCGGCAAGGCTGCCGACGCCGTTCGAGACATAGGCGGCATCCTCGGCGAAATAGGCCTCGATGGCGGAGAAATCGAGGGCGTTGATGGCGGCGTGAAAGCGGTCGATTTCCTCGGCGGGATCGAAAGCCATGGCTTCAGACCTTGACGCCGTAAGCGGCAAGATCGCTGCGCAGCCTGTCCGCGCCCGAGAACAGCACCGCATTCCAGCCGAATTCCTTGGCGCCTTCGACATTGGCAGGTGCATCGTCGATGAAGATCGTCGCCTTGGGGTCGAGGCCGAAGCTTTTCGTGTGGGTCTCGTAGATCGCCAGATCCGGCTTGATCAGGCCGACATCGCCGGAGACGGTGACGCCGCGCGGTTTGGTGAGGAAGGGAAAGCGCGCCTGCGCCTCGCGGAAGGTGTCGGAGGCGAAGTTGGTCAGCATCGTCACATCGCGCCCTTCGGCAATCAGCCCTTCCATGATCGCGACGCTGTCCTCATAGGCGTGCGGCACCATCTCGTGCCAATATTTGCGGAAGGCGCGGATGTGCTCTTCGCGGGCCGGGTGCTCGGCAATCAGCAGCGCTTCGGCCTCTGCCCAGGTGCGGCCCCGGTCCTGCTCGATGTTCCAGTCATGGGTGCAGATATTGGCGAAGAACCAGTTGCGCTCCGTCTCGTCGGGAATGAGGCGGGCGAAGGCAAGATGCGGATCGTAATGAATAAGGACTTTGCCGATATCGAAAACGATATGTTTTATCTCAGTCGTAGTCATGGTCATCCCTTGGATGTTTTGAACGCGAGAGGAATAGCCGCTGCGATCGCTTTTTTCATGATTGTGGGTAAGGCCTGCGCTTCAAGATTTGTAACCGGCTCCCACCATCCGTCATTCGGACGGTCATCCACCTTGCCGGCGATCGCCGCGCGCCAGATCGACAGCCGGAGTTCAAAATGGGTGAAGACATGGATGACGGTGCCGCAGGCCTGCCAGGCCGCCTCGAACGGCGCGGCCGCAGCCGAGGTCTCGCCGTCGAGGCGCGCCGTCCATGCCGTTGTCGGCACCTCGGTCATGCCGCCGAGCAGGCCGCTTTCGGCACGCCGCCTGAGCAGGATCTCGCCGTCTGCGGTGACCGCGACGAAAGCCGCGCCCTGCCGCACCGGCTTCTCTTTCTTCGCCGCCTTGACGGGAAATAGCTCGGGATCGGAAAGCTTCAGCGCCGCGCAGGCGCCGCGAAACGGACAGAGCGAACAGGCCGGCCGCTTCGGCGTGCAGATCGTCGCCCCGAGATCCATCATCGCCTGGGCGAAATCGCCGGGCCGCGTCGCCGGTGTCAGCCGCGCCACCTTTTCCTTCATCAGCGGCTTTCCCGCGGGAAGCGGTGTTTCGATCGCATAAAGCCTGGAGATCACCCGCTCGACATTGCCGTCCATCACAGCCGCCTGCCGGTTGAAGGCGATGGCGGCGACGGCCGCCGCCGTATAATCGCCGATGCCAGGCAGCGACTTCAGCCCTTCCTCGGTGTCCGGAAAGACGCCGCCATGCTCTTTCGCCACCGCTTCGGCGCATTTCTTCAGGTTGCGGGCCCGCGCGTAATAGCCGAGCCCGGCCCAGGCCGCCATCACCGCATCGGTTTCGGCTTCGGCAAGATCGGTCACCTCAGGCCAGCGCTGCAGAAACTTGGCGAAATAGGGTTTGACCGCCTGCACCGTCGTTTGCTGCAGCATCACCTCCGAAAGCCAGACGCGATAGGGATCGGGTCTGACGCCGCCGGCCGCCACGCCGGGCGAGATGCGCCAGGGCAGATCGCGATGATGGCGGTCGTACCAGTCCAGCAGGGGCTTTGCGGTGGGTGTGTCGAGTGTCGTGATCGTCATGATTTGCCGGGATCGGGGGAAGTGCCTATACTTGGCGAAGCAATGCCGCGCGATCAAGCCGGTGATGCGAATTGCCTGTGCGATTGGCAGGGGCGTCCAAGGGTTTCGATGAGTTATCCACGCAAAGGTGCAAAGCAGATTTCCGAGCTGGCGAACGGGCTGATCGATCCCGTCCTGGCGCGCCGCGCCGGCATCAACACGGCGCTGCTCGGCTCGTGGAGCGAAATCGCCGGCGAGGATTTCGCCGATTGCACCCGGCCGGAAAAGATCGCCTGGGCCCGCGGCGGCAATGAGGACGGCGGCTTCCGCCCCGGCGTGCTGACGATCGCCTGCGAAGGCGCACGCGCACTTTTCCTCACCCATGCCCAGGGCGAACTCATCCAGCGCATCAACAGCTTCTTCGGCTTCGCCGCCGTCCACCAGATCCGCATCGTCCAAAAGCCGGTCTCCCAAGCCGCCCGCCGCTCCCGCACCCCGCCGCCGCTGAAAGGCGAAGCCGCCCGCAAGCTCGAAGGCATGATGGAAGGCATAGAGGGCGACAAGCTGCGCCAGGCGATCCAGCGCCTGGGGACCGCGGTGATGGGTAAGCGGGGGAGGGGGCGATAGCGCGGGTTTTCGCGATCCATGTGGCGTCCTCAGCGGGGCCATGGATCCCAGGCGCAGGGCCCGGGATGACGGAGGTTGAGGATCGCGAGAGGCTGGAGGCGCGCCAATAGCGCCTACTTCTGCACCGTCGCTGTATTTGCAGAAGCCTACCCCAACCCTCCGTCGTGCTCGGGCCCGAGCATCCATGCACGAGCACTCTGATTGCAGAAGCTTCTCCCAAATGCGCATATATCCAGGAGTACTGGTGACCGGGCGCTTCGGATGCTATATGTGTATAGCACACAGGAGAAAGATCATGCTGGCCTTGCGATTGCCATCTGATATCGAAGCACGGCTCGATGAGCTTTCCAGGCGCACGGGCCGCAGCAAGAGCTTCTATGCGCGTCAAGCCATCCTCGAACATCTCGATGATCTCGAGGATATCTATCTCGCCGAGAAACGCCTGGAAGAACTTCGTCGGGGTGAGAGCGATACCGTGCCGTTGGCCGAGCTGATGGCGCGTCATGGTTTGGAGAATTGAGTTTCACCGAGCAGCCGAGCGTGAGCTTGAGAAGCTTGGGCATGAGACGGCTCGCCGAATACTCCGATTTCTGAATGATCGCGTTGCAAGGTTGGACGATCCGCGATCCATCGGAGACGCGCTTAAGGGGTCTGAACTCGGGGATTTCTGGAAATATCGCGTCGGGGACTATCGAGTGATCGCAAACATTGACGATGGGGCGGTGCTGATCCTCATCGTGCGGATTGGCAACCGCCGCGATGTCTATCGATGAATCCGCATACGCACCGATCGCAATTTTGTCGGGCGGTCCCATCACGGTCACAATTCTTTGAAGGAAGTTGGTGAACCGTGGCTTGTGAGCGGCCGCCAGCCGTTATATCGCACAGTCATGCCGTCAATCTCATTGCTTATGGGGAACCCATGCAGATGTCCGAAATGCAACTGACGAAACGCCGCCTCCTGGGTGGGATCGCCATCGCCGCAGCTGCCGCAGCGCTTGCCGCCTGCAACGACAGCAAGGACGCTGCCGATGCAACGTCTTCCGGCAAGACCATGGTCGACGGCACCAATGTCGATACCATGCAGACGGCTGCGACATCGCCGACCGAAATGCCGCAGTCCGACGGCGATGTCGACATGGCCGAAGTGCTGAAGCCCGGCGCTCTGCCGGAGATGGCCCTGGGTAAGGCCGATGCCCCGGTCAAGATCGTCGAATATATGTCGATGACCTGCCCGCATTGCGCCCATTTCCACAACACCACCTTCGATGCCATCAAGCAGAAATATGTCGACGCCGGCAAGGTGCAGTTCATCATCCGCGAATTCCCCTTCGATCCGCGCGCCGCCGCCGCCTTCATGCTCGCCCGCTGCAGCGCTGCCAATCCGGAACAGCTGAGCACGCCGGAACAGTATTTCCCGATGGTCTCCATGCTGTTCAAGCAGCAGCAGGTCTGGGCCGCCGCCGATGACGGCCGCGCCGCACTGCTGCAGATGTCGAAGCTCGCCGGATTTACTGAGGATAGCTTCACGAAATGCTTGACGAACCAGAAGCTTCTGGATGAAGTGAACGCCACGCGGGAAAGAGGTTCCAAGGATTTCGGCGTCAACGCCACGCCGACGTTCCTCATCAATGGCAAGCGCTACTCTGGAGACATGCCGGTTGAAACCTTGTCGGCGCTCATCGACAGCCTCATCTGAACCGGATCGTTTCGAAACGACGGGCGACGGCGAAAGCCGTGCGCCCGTTTTTTTGTGGCTGCGTGGGGGCAGGAGATACCCCCCTCTGTCCTGCCGGACATCTCCCCCACAAGGGGGGAGATTGGCTGGGGGGACCGTCTCGTCCTTCATCAATCCCCTGCGGAAGCGCTCCCTTGTTTGGGGAAGCCCTAGCCACTTGCCGATCTCCCCCCTTGTGGGGGAGATGCCCGGCAGGGCAGAGGGGGGTGCCACCCCCACCCGCCGCTTCGGAGCTTCTGCATGAAGTTCAACAAGCTGCGCCTGGTCGGCTTCAAATCCTTCGTCGAGCCGACGGAATTCATCATCGAGCGGGGGCTGACCGGCGTCGTCGGCCCGAACGGCTGCGGCAAGTCCAACCTCGTCGAGGCGCTGCGCTGGGTGATGGGCGAAAATTCCTATAAGAACATGCGCGCCTCCGGCATGGACGACGTGATCTTTTCGGGCTCCGGAAACCGCCCGGCCCGCAATACCGCCGAGGTGGCGCTTTATCTCGACAATGCGACGCGCACCGCACCCGCCGCCTTCAACGACAGCGACGAGATCCAGGTCACCCGCCGCATCGAGCGTGAGCAGGGTTCGCTCTATCGCATCAACGGCAAGGAAAGCCGCGCCAAGGACGTGCAGCTGTTGTTTGCCGATGCCTCCACCGGCGCCCGTTCGCCGTCGATGGTCGGGCAGGGGCGGATCGGCGAGCTGATCCAGGCAAAGCCGCAGGCCCGCCGCCAGCTCCTGGAGGAGGCGGCCGGCATTTCGGGCCTGCATTCCCGCCGCCACGAAGCCGAGCTGCGCCTGCGCGCCGCCGAAGGCAATCTCGAGCGTCTCGACGACGTCACCTCGCAGCTCGAAAGCCAGATCGAGAGCCTGAAGCGCCAGGCCCGCCAGGCCAACCGCTTCAAGACGCTGTCTGCCGATATCCGCGCCCGCGAGGCGATGCTGCTGCATATCCGCTGGGTGCAGGCCAAGGAGTCCGAGGCCGAGGCCGACAGCGCGCTGAACCAGGCGACATCAGTCGTTGCCGAAAAGGCCCAAGCCCAGATGGAGGCAGCCAAGCAGCAAGGCATCGCCAGCCTGAAGCTGCCGGAACTGCGCGAGGGTGAGGCCCGCGCCGCCGCCGCGTTGCAGCGCCTGCAGATCGCCCGAAGCCAGTTGGAGGAAGATGCCGGCCGCATCCTGCGCCGCCGCGACGAGCTCACCCGCCGTCTCGCCCAGCTTGGCGAGGATATTCGCCGCGAGGAACGGCTGGTCGCCGACAATGCCGTCATCCTGGCAAGGCTGGACGCCGAAGAAGCCGAGATTGCGGAAGTGCTGGCCGATTCCGGCCGTTATGCCGAGGAGACCCGCGAGGCCTTTGAGGAAGCGGCCGCAAAACTTGCCGACAGCGAGCGCATCTTTACCGCGCTGACCGCCGAACGCGCTGAAGCCGCTGCCGGCCGCAACCAGCTGGAACGCGCCATCCGCGATCTCGCCGATCGGCGCATGCGCCTCGAGCGCCAGATGGACGAGGCCAACCACGAACTTGCAGCCATCGGCGACAAGATCGCCGGCCTGCCGGACCCGGATGAAAAACGCGCCATCGTCGAGGCCGGAGAAATCGCCCTTGCCGACGCCGAGGCCGCCGTCCAGGTGGTGGAGCAGGCGCTGGCCGCTGCCCGCCAGACCGAGGCGCTGTCACGCGCCCCGGTCGATCAGGCCCGCGCCAGCCTCAATGCGCTGGAAACCGAGGCGCGCACCATTTCCCGCATGCTCGCCGCCGGTGCCGCGGCCGGGAAATTTTCCCCCGTTGCCGAAGAGTTGAAGGTCGATCGCGGCTTCGAAACCGCGCTCGGTGCCGCCCTCGGCGACGATCTGGAGTCACCGCTTGCTGCCGAGGCGCCGGCCCATTGGTCGGAGAATGGCGATGGTTCCGGCGATCCCGCCCTTCCCGAAGGCGTCACGCCGCTGCTCGGCCATATCAGCGCGCCCGCCGCACTCACCCGCCGCCTGCGCCAGATCGGCCTGGTCGCCGATGGGGATGCGGAGCGCCTGATGGCGGCGCTGCAGCCCGGCCAGCGGCTGGTGACGAAAGAGGGCGCCGTCTATCGCTGGGACGGCCATGTCACCGGCGCCGACGCGCCGAGTGCTGCGGCCCTTCGCCTTGCCCAGAAGAACCGCCTGGCCGAGCTCGAAGGCGAGGCGGCGCTTGCCCGCGATGTGCTCGTCGAGGCCGAGGAGCGGCAGGCGGCGGCCGCGGAGGCGATCCGCGGCGAGGAGCGCCGGCTTGCCGAGGCCCGCGACATGAGCCGGCTTTCGGCCCGTCATCTCGCCGAGGCGCGTGAAGCGCTTGTTGCGGCAGAGCGTGCCTCCGGCGACCTGATCCGCCGCCGCGATGTCGTCAGCGAGGCGGTCAGCCAGCTCGGCGCGCAGCTGGAGGAGATCGGCGTCCAGGAAGAAAATGCCCGCATCGAGCTGGAGGATGCGCCCGATCTGACCGCGATCGACGAGCGGCTGCGCTTCCAGCAGGCGGAGGTCGCGACCGATCGCGGCGCGCTTGCCGAAAGCCGAGCCCGCCACGAAAGCCTGGCGCGAGAAAACGAGGCCCGCCAACGCCGCATCCTGGCGATCGGCCAGGAGCGCGAGACCTGGCGCCAGCGGGCGGCAAGCGGCGAAGATCATGTGGCGACGCTCCGCGAGCGCGAGGAAGAGGCGCGCGAAGAGGCGGCCGAACTCGAAATGGCGCCGGATGAATTCGACGACAAGCGCCGCGCTCTGCTCAGCGAATTGCAGAAGGCCGAGGAGGCGCGCCGCAACGCCGGCGATCTCCTGGCCGAGGCCGAACGCATCCAGCGCGAGGCCGATCATCAGGCGGCGACCGCACTTTCCGAGCTTGCCGAATGCCGCGAACGCCGTGGCCGCGCCGAGGAGCGCCTGGTTTCGGCCCGCGAAAAGCGCCAGGAAAGCGAAAGCCGCATCCGCGAAGTGCTGAACGTCGCGCCGCACGAGGCGCTGCAGCTGACCGGGCGCCCGGCCATGCAGGCGCTTCCCGATCCGCGCGAGGTCGAGCGCGAGCTCGAGCGTCTGCGGATCGAGCGCGAGCGGCTCGGCGCCGTCAACCTGCGCGCCGACGAGGAACAGAAGGAACTGAGCGACAAGCTCGAAGCGCTGATCAGGGAACGCGACGACGTCATCGACGCGATCCGCAAGCTGCGCGGCGCCATCCAGAGCCTCAACCGCGAGGGCCGCGAACGGCTGATCGCCGCCTTCGACATCGTCAACGCCCAGTTCCAGCGGCTGTTCACCCATCTTTTCGGCGGTGGCACCGCCGAGCTGCAGCTGATCGAATCCGACGATCCGCTGGAGGCCGGCCTCGAAATCCTGGCCCGGCCGCCCGGAAAGAAGCCGCAGACGATGACGCTACTCTCAGGCGGCGAACAGGCGCTGACGGCGATGGCGCTGATCTTCGCCGTCTTCCTCACCAATCCGGCGCCGATCTGCGTGCTCGACGAAGTCGACGCACCGCTCGACGACCACAATGTCGAGCGCTACTGCAACCTGATGGACGAAATGGCGGCCTCCACCGAAACCCGCTTCGTCATCATCACCCACAATCCGATCACCATGGCCCGCATGAACCGCCTCTTCGGCGTCACCATGGCCGAACAAGGCGTCTCCACCCTCGTCTCCGTCGACCTGCAGACCGCCGAACGCCTGCGCGAGATCGCCTGAATTTCTCCCCGCGGCCGGGCTGGTTGCTGGCGTCGGTTGACGATCGAAGCCGAGCTCCGGTCTAAAGCTGATATCGGCCGCGCTCTTCCAGGAGGGCTTCGATCCGGCGGCGTCGCGCAACGGCGATTGCGACAAAGGATGTGACAACAGCCGCGAGCCCCAAGCTTCCGATGGAAAGCGTCAGCAGCCATCTTCCTAACCGCCGCACCAGCGATGGAAAATCGGCATTGAGCCAATCCATCGCATTCGCAGTGTAGCCGTTGGCCGAGACCCAATCCCGCATCAGCGCCAAGCGCTCGCAATGAACGCCGGCATACAAAACCTTCATCTCGCTGACCTGGTTGAGGAATTTCGCGGCATCGACGACATTCCCCTCGAGATAGGCGATCTGCGCAAGCGTATAGGCCGCGAGCGAAGCATCGATCTCCGTCGGCGCAGCGGGGGAAGCGGACCTGTTTTCCGCCGCGATCGACCCACGAAGATTGACGTCCAGGCCGCGGAAACTGTCGGTGACAGGCTGTGAGGGCGCTATGAGCCCGCCGTTCGTCCGGCCGGCAGCAAGATCCAGCTCCGAACGCAGGCGCTGCGAGAATTGCTGGGGCAGGGCTTCACGACGCGAGTGCTGGGTAAATCGATAATCATCGATCGCGAAGAATGCGACAAAAGCCATCGCGGCCAACGCGCCGAGATATCGCGATCGGCGCGTGGCAAGAACGATCGCGGCAAGGCATATCGGATATTTGAGCCAATTCAGCGATATGGGTCCGGCCGTCCAGTCGTCAGCCCCGGCGATAACTGCAACACCGTTCTGCTGCGCATAATCGGCCGCGCTTCCGGCAAGCGCCACAAAATGGAAGGCGGTGTTATCGGCCGCCTCAGGCAGCCAGATCCAATAGGCCCCGAAAGCTGACAGCGCCGCAAAGGCCAGAAGACCAAGGACAAACAGAAGGTAACCACGTGCGCGGGCGGCGATTGCTTCGATCGCACGTTCGCCATTGGCAATCGAAGACGGTTTGGGTAGCTTATTGGCGATGCGGCTGCCGAACACGCCAGCCGCGCGTTTGACCGCGCCCGTCAGGTTGGCACGGCGCTGGTCCAGCTCCCGCTCGATCGACCAAACCCTTCGGCTCCGGCGTGCAACCCACCAGCCGAGCCCATTTGTCAGCGGCGCGGCGATGGCAAAGATCAGTGCGGCCGAAAGCAGCAGATATGCCTTTTGCGATTGAGCGGCATTGTCGGCCAGGAACTTTTCGCGCGCCTGCGGTCCAAAACCGCCGGAGGCCAGCGCGAAGTTTCGTATCGCCTGAAAACGGGTCTGATCGAAATTGTTCAGAAGGAAGCCGCTCGTTTCCAGCTTGTCGAGTGCGGCCGCGGCAGCAGCGCTGTCGCCACGAAAAGCCGCCGCCTGCGCCAGAAAGTACGGCATGATTTTCGCATTTCCATCCGGTTGCACCCGGTGATCTCCATTCGCATCGGCGGTAGCCTCGTGAACGTTTGCCGGCAAATCGGACGGGCGGATCACCCTGTATTTTTCATAGGTCGGCCGAGCAGTGAAATCCCGGGAAAGGTCATACATCAGACTGCCGACAACAGGGATACCCGGAATGCCGACGGCAACAATGGCAATGATCGCGCGGCGGGAAAGCGGAGCGTGAAATATCAGGGCAATGAATGCAAACAAGGCGAACGCAAAGGGGGCGAGCAATTCTGCCCGCCCGAACAATCCCCATCGTATCAGAAAGAACGCGACTGCCAGGCCCGCGAAAAACCAACGCCCCTTGATGATCATCCCAGCGGTCGCAAGGGCGAGGATGAAGGAGACATATTGGGCATGATAGGGGAGCGTCCAGAGCCCGGTCTGAACTGACGAGTCCGCTGATTTGACGCCGGCCAGCCCCAACGCATTGGTGAACCCGTCGAGCACATAAATCGAGCCATCCAACATTCGCAGGTCGGTCGGATCGGATGGGCGGGTGTACGCTGCTGCAAAGAGCAGCATGAACGCGACGAAAGCAAATCCCTGGGCAATCAGCGACAGCAGATGGGATCGACGATGCAATCCAGCATGCCCTTCGTCGTTCGATTCATCAGGCTTACCTGGTGCTGAGCCAGAGACCGGCGCAGATGAGGCTTCGCCGAGAACCCGCCTGCCGAAAGCGGAGGCGTCAGCCACCGGCAACTCCGGCCGCCTTGACGCCGGACAGCATTTCGCCGCGAAGTCGTTCCAGCTCGCCGATCGCCTGACGGCGGTCCGTCGCACCTTTCTCATGGGCATCGCGAACGTCGGTCAGCGTCAGCAGGATCTTGTCATGGACGTGCTGAAGGGTTTCGACATCGACGACAAGGCGCTGGTTGGATTTCGCCGTCGCCACCGAATTCTGGTGCAGCAATTCCGCGTTCCTGCGCATGATGGCGTTGGTCGCGTTGTCGATGGTATCCGCCAAAGCGACGGCGCTTTTCTGTTCGTCGAGGGTCAGGGCCAGCATGAATGCGCGTTTCCACGCCGGCAAGGTCAACTGGCGGATCGTCTGGAACTTGTCGACAAGCGCGAGATTGTTTGACTGAATGATGCGAACCATCGGAAGGGTCTGCATAGCCGCATGCTGAAGAACACGCATATCGTCCGCCCGCTTCGAAAGCTGCTGACGGTTTGCTTCGAGGACAGCGAGATACTCGGTCGCGACAAGGTCACCTGATGGGTTATTCTGGCGGGCAATCTCGTCCTCCATGTCATGAAGCCGCAACTCGATGGCTTCGACATGTTTGCCGAGTGCTGCGTACTCGGCGCGGACGCCCTCATACATGAGCTGATAGTCATGGTTTCGCCGCGACAGCGTCTGGGCCGTCGTCTCGATTTGCGCTACGAGCTTGTCGACCTGACCTTTGACGGTGTCGAAACGGGCAATGGCACGTTCCTTCGATCGCGCGATCCGCTTCAAAAGGCCGCCGATGACGGGAATTCGTCCAGTCGGGTTATCGAGTGACGACAGATTGAACTGTTGCGCCGCGAGCACGATCTCGTTCAACTGAACACCGGTGTCGTCGAGGTCGGTTGCTCGTGCCGTTCCAAGGATCTCATCGGCATATTGGGATGACCGCTCGGCGACCTCCTGGCCAAACTGCTGGATGGAGAGGGCCGACGACAGGTCAATGGTGGCCGCCAGACGTGCGACTTCCGGATCAATCTGCTGTTCTCCGGCGACCGCATGTGACGCGTCGTGCAGTGGCAATGCTGCTTTGATCATTGTTGTCCAACCTTCTTCAGGAAGCCTATGAGATTGCTGTGAGCATCAAGAAATGCAGTCACGGCGGAACTGCGAGGTTTCGCTTCGCCATGAATGATCGCCAGCGCATTTCGCTGCCAGAGAGGCAACAGCAGGGTTTCAATGTCGGTAAATCGGTCGAGCAAGGAAGCAAGCACGCTGGCGGACAGCTTGATCTGCTGAATTGTCAGCGTGTTGGCTGTCTCAATCGCCATGATGTTGGCAAGACGTCGCTCAAACCTCGCGACCAGAGCCGGGTCTGAGCCGCTCTCCTGCGAAACAAGCAGCCTGGCGTCCGATATGACGCCGCCAAGACGCGCCTGTTCGTCGATGAGTTCCAGTCGGGTCTTGTCGAGAATTCCCCGGATGCGCTGACCAATCTGTGCCGCCCGGCTCAATTGGCGGAATAAATCGGTGACCCTGTGACTTGCAAGTTCGAATTCCAGGCGGGCCTCGACGGCTGAACCGGTGAACCGACCAAGCAGACCCTGCTTCCGCAGCATCTTCTGAAGGTCGACGTGCTCCAGCATTTCAATCAGCTCATTTGCTGAACTGCGGATGTCGCGAGCCGGGGCCGAACTCAGAATGTCGTTGTCCAACCTTGGTGAGCGAGCTGCCTTGTCCAGAACGGCAATCGCGTCGTCATCGATCACCGCAGTGGGACGAGGCTGCGGTTCCACATTGTCCGGGGTGGAGTAAGAATGATTGGTGCCGAGGGCCATCGCAATATTGAGCTCAAAAGAATACAAATCTTCAAAAGACAATCTCGACGCGAATATTGAAAATAAAATGAATCTGGTTGTGCGCCTTTTACTGGCATGGAAAATGTCGGCCGGCTGCTATCTGCCCATTCCGCCGCTCTCGGCCTCGAAATCATCCATCCCGCCCGTCGCCGATCAGCGCGGCGAGGGGAGGTCAAAACAGGCGGTCGACAAATTGATCGGTCTCCCAGGTCTTCAGAAAATTCGCTTCCCGCGCAATCCAGCCGACGGCTTCGCTTCCCCATTCTTGCGCCCGGCTGGCATATTCGCCCATCAGCCAGAAGTGGCGGACAATGACGAAGCGGTGGGCGGCTTCGAAGTCTTGGGGCGTGATCGGCCGGACGGCGCGATATCCGTCGATGAAGGCCTCCCACATGCCGGTCAACTTGCGGCCGAAGGAAACTTTCGCCCAGAGGAAAACCGACAGGTCGTAGGCGAGGTATCCCGGGCCGCTGTCGTCAAAATCGAAAAACACCGCTTCACCGGCATCATTGATGCGCGCGTTGAAGCCGTGGCAGTCTCCGTGACAATAGGTCCAGGTCAGCGTGTCGAACGCCTCGATCGCTTTTCCCGTCCGCGTGGCGATATCTGCAAGATCGCGAAGAACATCGGCGTCTTCGACGATGCCGCTGTCGCATATGCGCGTAAGCGGGCGATGCAGCAGGTGTTCGAGGTCAAGCCGATATAGCGCGCCGTCAGGGGAAAATGTCTGGGCGGCATTGTGCATCAGGGCAAGCGTCCTGCCGTTGGCGCTGGCATCGCCGGCATCCGTCGCGTTTATTCCGCGGCCATCGATCGCCCGGAAGAGCACGCCCTCGCGGAGGCCTTCCGGCGCATGCCCCTGCAGGAAGAGGGCACCGTTGCGTGTCGGGATGGGGGCAGCCACTGGAACGCCCGCTTGCGAAAGATGCGTGAGAAAGGCCGTCTCGGTTTTGACGTCGGCTCGACCACGTGCGCGGTGGTGGGAAAGCCGGAAGACATAACGCTCGCCGTCGCTGCCAACGACAAGATAGACATCGTTCAGGCCGCGATGAAGCATGCGGCAATGAATGGGACCGGCGAGCGCATAGTGTTTATCGATGAACTGTCCGATCGCCCCTATCTGCGCGGTCGAATAGAGCGGGTTGAAATCGAGCATGGATGGTCCCGTAGAAGCGCTGGCAGGTCTACAGGATAGGGAGTGTCTGCGACAGATGCAACGCCTGCTTGTGGCAAGCAGGCCTCGGCGAACTCGACCCAGCGCCTGGCGCTCCGTCTTCCCGGGGGGGCGCCGAGGACCCTCGGCACCATCAGCAGCAGCGGCGTGGATTCCAGGCTCCAGGCCTGGAATGACGGAGGTTGAGGGGACGGGCGGGCAGGAGGCGCGGACACGGCGCGAAGCGGCGGAAGGACAGGAAGCGCCACCGCATTCGCCCTCGGCCGTGGCTGTTTTGCTGCGGCGGCCACCCACCCTCCGTCCTCCTCGGGCTTGACCCGAGGATCCATGCGGCATCCGCCAACGCCGGGCCGTGGATTCCAGGCTCAAGGCCTGGAATGACCAAGGTTGAGGGGACGGGCGGGCAGGAGGCGTGGACCCGGCGCGAAGCAGCGGACGGACAGGAAACGCCACCGCATTCGCCCTCAGCCATCGCTGTTTTGCTGCGGCGGCCACCCCACCCTCCGTCCTCCTCGGGCTTGACCCGAGGATCCATGCGGCATCCACCAACGTCGGGCCGTGGATCCGAGACTCAGGGTCTGGGTTGACCGAGGAGAGGGGGCGAAACCGGCAGGAGACGGGGCTTGTCGGGAGGCGTTTGGTCATATTGCGTAACAGCGCGCCATACGGCGTGATTTCTGAGGCATGGAAGAGTGGCCTCGCAGGGGCTGAGACAGTCAGGCCGACGGCCGAAAGTTGCTGAAAAGGCCCGCACTTTTGCCGGAAATTTCGTAAGCACCAAAAAAGGTCGGCTTCTTTGCGGCCTGTACCCCATTTGGGTGATGCTCTTTGCGATGACTTGCATTAGAAGTTGTTTCAACGCAACCTGATGCCTCTGCGGAAACGTGGGCGGTCAAATGTGCGTATTGTCGAATTTGCAGGCGGTTTTCCGGGCAGAGGGCAAGAACCGGAAAATCGGGGGCAATTCCAAGAAGCGCGCAAAGCGGCTTTCGCAGGAATTGCGTGAAGACCAAGCGATAGGGCATTCCATTACTTGAGGAAAGTGCCCTGGGTTGAGGGACCCCCCGTCCGGTTTTCCTGGCCGGACGGAAACAAGGCTTTGCGGGACATGTTGCAGTCCCGCAAAGCTTTTTTTTTGCCTTTTTCGTGCCGGGCGATGTTTCAATCGTTTCGAACGCCGCCCCGCCGAAGAATTATTGTGCAACGCAACATTCCGCCGCATTTGTCGATTTTCATTTCAACACCAACGGATTAAGCTAATCCCGGTTTGGTGTTGGGGGAAGATGACCAAGTGGGTCTATACGTTCGGCGACGGGCAGGCTGAGGGCCGGGCGCGCGATCACGAAATTCTGGGCGGCAAGGGCGCCAATCTGGCGGAGATGTGCGCGCTGGGATTGCCCGTTCCGCCGGGGCTGACGATCATGGGCGATGCCTGCAACACCTATTACCGGAACGGCCGCCATATCGAGGACGGCGTAAAGGCCGAGGTGCGCGCCGGCATATCAGGCATAGAGGCGATCACCGGCCGCCGCTTCGGCGCCGGCAGCCAGCCGCTGCTGCTCTCGGTGCGCTCCGGCGCCCGTGTGTCGATGCCGGGCATGATGGACACCGTGCTCAATCTCGGTCTCAACGACGAGACGGTGCAGGCGCTCGGCCACGATGCCGGCGACGCGCGTTTTGCCTGGGACAGCTACCGCCGCTTCATCCAGATGTATGCCGATGTCGTCATGGGCCTCGGCAACGATGCCTTCGAGGAAATCCTGGAAGACGAGAAGGCCAAGCTCGGCCATGAAACCGATACCGAGCTTAGCGCCTCCGAATGGCAGCATATCGTCTTCCTCTACAAGAAGCTGATCGAGGAGGAGCTGGCGCAGGAATTCCCGCAGGATCCGGAAGTGCAGCTCTGGGGCGCCGTCGGTGCGGTGTTTTCCAGCTGGATGAGCGCGCGCGCCGTCACCTACCGCCAGCTTCATAATATTCCGGAAGGCTGGGGTACGGCCGTCAACATCCAGGCGATGGTCTTCGGCAATCTCGGCAATGCGTCCGCCACCGGTGTCGCCTTCACCCGCAACCCCTCGACCGGCGAGAAGGCGCTTTACGGCGAATTCCTGGTCAATGCGCAAGGTGAGGATGTCGTGGCCGGCATCCGCACGCCGCAAAGCATCACCGAGGAGGGGCGGCTTTCCTCGGGCTCGGAAAAGCCTTCGATGGAAAAGCTGATGCCGGAGGCTTTTCGCGAGCTTTGCCGCATCTGCAGCGAACTCGAAATCCACTACCGCGACATGCAGGATATCGAATTCACCATCGAGCGCGGCAAGCTGTGGATGCTGCAGACGCGTTCGGGCAAGCGCTCCACCCGGGCGGCGATGAAAATTGCCGTCGACATGGTCGATGAAAAGGTGATTACCGAGGAGCAGGCGGTGCTGCGCATCGAACCCTCCAGCCTCGACCAGCTCTTGCATCCGACGATCGATCCGCGCGTCACCCGCCAGGTGATCGGCACCGGGCTTCCCGCCTCGCCGGGGGCTGCCACCGGCGCCATCGTCTTTACCGCCGAAGAGGCTGTGGAGGCCGAGTCCGAAGGCCGCAAGGTCATCCTGCTCCGGGTCGAGACCAGCCCGGAGGATATTCACGGCATGCATGCGGCCGAAGGCATCCTGACGACGCGCGGCGGCATGACCAGCCATGCGGCGGTCGTTGCCCGCGGCATGGGCATCCCCTGCGTCGTCGGCGCCGGCACCATGCGCATCGATAGCCGCAACGAGCGGCTGCTCGGCATCGGCGTCACCCTGAAAAAGGGCGACATCATCACCATCGACGGCTCGGCCGGCCAGGTGCTGAAAGGCGAGGTGCCGATGATCCAGCCGGAGCTTTCGGGCGATTTCGGCCGCATCATGGGCTGGGCCGACCGTCTCAGGCGCATGACGGTGCGCACCAATGCCGATACGCCGGCCGATGCGCGCGCCGCCCGCTCCTTCGGCGCCGAGGGCATCGGCCTTTGCCGCACCGAGCACATGTTCTTCGAGGGCGAGCGCATCCATGTCATGCGCGAGATGATCCTCGCCGTCGATGAGAAGGGCAGGCGGCTGGCGCTCGACAAGCTGCTGCCGATGCAGCGGCTGGATTTCACCGGCCTCTTCACCGTCATGCACGGCCTGCCGGTGACGATCCGCTTGCTCGATCCGCCGTTGCACGAATTCCTGCCGAAGACCGATGACGAGGTCGCCGAAGTCGCCTTCGCCATGGGCATGGAGGCGATAGCCTTGCGCCAGCGCGTCGATGCGCTGCACGAGTTCAATCCGATGCTCGGCCATCGCGGCTGCCGGCTGGCGATCTCCTATCCTGAAATCGTCGAGATGCAGGCCCGCGCCATCTTCGAGGCGGCGGTTGCCGCAGCGAAGGAGACCGGGGCGGCCGTCGTGCCGGAGATCATGGTGCCGCTGGTCGGCCTGCGCTCCGAGCTCGATTACGTCAAGGCGCGCATCGACGAGGTCGCCGGCGACGTGATGCGCGAGGCCGGCATGAAGATCGATTATCTCGTCGGCACGATGATCGAGCTGCCGCGCGCGGCGCTCCGCGCCCATGTGATTGCCGAAGCCGCCGAATTCTTCTCCTTCGGCACCAACGACCTGACGCAGACCACCTTCGGCATCTCGCGCGACGACGCCTCGGCCTTCATCCCCACCTATCAGCGCAAGGGCATCATCGAGCACGATCCGTTCATCTCGCTCGATTTCGACGGTGTCGGAGAATTGATCAGCATTGCCGCCGAACGCGGCCGGCAGACCCGCAACGACATGAAGCTCGGCATTTGCGGCGAACATGGCGGCGACCCGGCCTCGATCCGCTTCTGCGAAACGATCGGGCTCGATTATGTCTCCTGCTCGCCGTTTCGCGTGCCGATCGCCAGATTGGCGGCGGCGCAGGCAGTCATTGCAGGAGGTCTGAAAGACCTCGGGGGGAAATAGTCAGCTCGGCCTCAATGATGATGGCGCCAGCGATCGCGGTAGATATAGGGCCCGTTCAGATCCCAGGCCATGCTCTGCATCATCTCGGCACTTTGCTCCCGCGATTCGGCCCGCCGGTCGAGATCGATGCGCTGCAGGCAGGTGGCAAAACCATCGGTGCCGCGGCGGAAACCATAGCTCAAACACCGCTGCTCATCCGCCGCCCGCCGCTCCTCCGGCGTCATCGTCTGACAGGCGGAAAGCCCGGCGGCGAGGGTGGCTATGGCGATGAGAAGGGGAACGCGCATCGGGGTATTCCTTGCTTTTCCCTGAGGAAATGCCATTCAGGCCGTGGCGTCAAGCGAGGAGATCGGCGAGGGTGGCCTGTCGTGCGAAGAGATGGGCGAGGGCGGTCTGTCGTGTTTGAGGCAAGTCCTCGACCTCTCAACTCCCTCATTCCTGTGCTTGTCACAGGAATCCAGTCCGCCCAAGTCCTTGGGCGCGGGAAACTCCCTTCAAGGCGTTATTCACCGCGCCGACGCGCGGTGGCGGGATTCCTGTGACGAGCACAGGAATGAGGGAGAGTGGGGAAACGCTCTCGCCAAAATCACGCCGCTCCGGCCGGATCCCCGATCGGCAGTAGCGCCGGATTGAGCGGCGGGTCCTGTGGGTTCTTCGTATCGGCCGGATCCTGCGCCGGGGTCAGCGGCGGCTTCTGCTGGATGGGGTCGGGAATGCCGGGGGTCGGCGTCGGCCCGCGTGGTGTATCGGCGTTCGGGATTGGCATCGGATCTCTGTTCGGCATGATCGCCTCCTTTTCGAAAAAAGGAACGGCATCGGGCCGCACTTGGTTCCACTTTCGCCGGCCACCTTCCTATGCATAAGGGGGATTTCTCTGTATGAGAGGCCGGCAAGCATGGGAACGAGCATGGCCATCCGCGATCGATTTTCGAAAAAACTGAACTGCCCGCAATGCGGCAATGAGGGCTTTGCCGAAGCCTCGGAGATCGACGATCCCAAGCGCAAGCACCCGGATTTCAAGGTCGATCAGCTGCCGCGCGGTTTTGGCGTGCAGCGGCCGTCCAACCACCAGGAAAGCTTCATGCTGAAATGTGAATGCGGCCGCAAGTTTCCCTTCCGCAGCCTGGCGGAGGCTGCGGCCGAGCGGCGCTAGAACGCAGGGTCAACCCTAAATCCGCTCCAGCAGTTCGACGAAGGCATCGGCGAAACGCACCAGATGCGCGGTCTCCTCATCGGGCGCCTGCATGCGGATTTCGGTGCCGGCATAATCGAGCAGCGCCAGCACGACCCGCATCTGACTGCCGTCATCGGGAATGCGCAGCACGGCGATGCGCCGGCAATCCGCGATAAGACCGCCGGCCGGTAGGTCGAACAGCAATTCGCCGCCCGACCGCTGTGCTGCCTGGCGCACCGCCTCGCAGAAGCCGGCATCGCCGCCGGCATAACCTTCGAGCGAAAGTTCGAGCTCGAGCAGCTCCATCGGCAGCATCGGCTCGGTGTGATCGATCCCGCCAAGCGCAGACGCCTGCGGCCTGGCTGCTATCTCGGGTGAAATCATCCCGTCTCTCCTTGCCTTTGAATTCGGAGATGAATCCGCGGCAGAATGGCCCTTTTTTACCATATCAGCAAGGGCTCATGAAGTGGGTGGCCTTTCGCTTCGGCCATGCCAGGCGAATTCCAGCTGATATTCCAAGACAACAGTTTCAATTCAGCCGAATCTTGCCCAGATCCGGATGATTCTAGGCCGGGCTGGCCTAAAATCTGAATCCGGATCTAAATCAAAGAAATAGAGCATGATGTCGTCCGAAAACCGCTTCACACTTTTCGGCATCATGCTCTAAACAAGGATATGGCGATTTGCGTTGTTTGATGGCGCGGCGCTGACGAGCAACCGGTAAGTTTGATGGCCATCCGTTTCGACCGTCCCGTTTCAGGCGCCGCCCGCTTTTCGCGGCTGCTCGGGGCGTTTTCGCTGGTTCTGGCGCTGGCGGTGCTGATCGCCCATCGCTTCGGCGGCCTCGCCACCCCCTATCTCGTGCTGCTGCTGATCGCCGCTGCCGGCTGCGGGCTGCTGGCCGCCATGCTGGCCGCAGTCGGGCTGCGCAGCCTCTGGATGACAGGCGCCGAAGGCGGGCTGGCGGCACTCGCCGCCTTGATCTATGCCGCCTTTCCGCTCGGCATCGGCGCCTTCGCCGTCGAGCGTTATATGACGCTGCCTGATATCTACGACGTCTCCACCGACCCGGTCTCCGCCCCGGACTGGCTGTCGACCCCGAAATCCGATCAGATCTGGCTGAAGCGCAATCTCGTGACGCCGGAGGATCGCGAAAAGCAGCTCGCCGCCTATCCCGAGCTGACCGGCCGGCGTTATGAGGGCGCGCTCGACCGCGTGCTGGAAGCGGTGCGCAAGGTCGCCAAACAGAGCGGCTTTGTCATCGTCAGGAGCACCGGCACCAGCGAGCTGGACCGCGACCCGGAGGACGGACCGGCCAAACTCGAGCCCGGCGACGAGGCCGTTGCCGATGCGCCCGGCATCATCCCCGTGCCGACGCCGCGCCCCTATGACGACGATGTCGCCAAGCTGATCCGCGGCGCCAACGGCGTGACGCTGCAGGCGACCAACCGCACACTGATCCTCGGCCTGCGCTTCGATATCCTGATCCGCCTGCGCGAAGAGGCCGAAACCACCTTCGTCGACATCCGCGTCGCCTCCCGCTACGGCCAACACGACCTCGGCTTCAGCGCCGAAATCGCCGGCGATTATCTGAAGGCGCTGGACGCCGAACTGCTGGGGATTGCGGGTGGGTGAGCCGCGGTGCCGCCAAAGGCGGCAGCAATCGATCCAGTGAATCGATTGCAGCGGCGAACGCCCTGAGCTTAAAGCGAAGGGCCGGGAGAGGGTGCGGCAGGCTCGACATGCTGACGGTGCCGCAAACTCCACATCACTGCGGTATCGCCCAACCAAGCCGGCCCGAACAACGATCAGCCCTCATCCTGAGGTGCCCCGAAGGGGCCTCGAAGGACGAGGGCGGTGGATGCGGTGGCCAGCCCCGTCCTTCGAGGCTTCGCCCTGCGGGCTACACACCTCAGGATGAGGCTGGAGAGAGGTCGCGTCATGAGGCTGGAGAGAGGCGGCATAAGGCCGCAGATCGCGCGCGTGCCCCTCACTCCACCACCAACCACCCCGAATACCGCACCACCAGCCCCGTCAGCCGCCCGCCAATCTCCACATGAAAATGAAACCGCCCATCCCGCTCCTCCTCGAAAGTCTCCCCACCCGGCGCCAGAAACAGCGGCAGCGGAAGCCCGCAAAACCGCCACCCCCGCACCACCAGTCGCAACTTGCTCCCCTCCGGCACCAGCGCCACCAGCACCCGGAACGGCCCGAACACTTCCGCCAGCAGATGCCGGTCGTGGTCCTTTCCCTCGAGCTGCAGGCTGTGGAAGATTTTGCCGCCGAAATCCCGCGTCCAGATCTCCTTCTCGCCATCGGCGGTAAAGCGCACCGTCACCGGCACATCCTCGCCCGCCGGGGGAAAGCCGATCAGCCGGGCGACGATGCCGGCAAGAATGCCGCGGCCGCGCTCGATCCGCGCCCGACCGGAGGCGACGCGCGCGCCGCCGGCAGGACCGACCGAGTGGATGGCGGCAATCGCCGGCGGCAACTGCTCGAAGGCGCTGCCGAGAACCCGGTGGTAGAGCGGCAGGCAGGCGCCCACGCTTTCCATCCGGATCCCGGTCGTGATCGAAAACCGCCGGAATTCCGCTTCGAAATCGTCCAATCGCAATTCGCCCGTCGCCGGCCGCGCGCCAGCCTCCGGCCGGATACCCTTGAGCAGCCGCCGCACCAGCGCGGCCACCCCGGTCACCGGAATGAACGGCCCGTCATCCCCCTCGGCAATCAGATGCCAGCCGCCTGTCAGGCTTTTGCCCGCGGCATCGACGCCGGTCACACGCACGAACATGCCGCCGCGATGCGCGCCGATCGCAAAGCCGTGGCTGGCGCGCCGGATCAACCGCGAAAACGGCGTGAGCGACGGCAACAGCTTCAGCCGCACCAGCTGGGCTGCAAGGCCAAGCAGCCGCTGCAGCGGCTGCGGCTCCGTGCCGACCCCGGTGAAGCTGGACTGCAGGCCGGCAAAGCGCGCCGGCAGCAGCGCCAGATCCGGCGCATCCACCAGCAGGAATTCGCGGCTCTTCAGCGGCACCGCGCCGGGCGGCGCTACCGTCACCCGCATCGCATCGATCAGCCCGCGCCCGCTCGAAACCTTACCATCGCTGAGCCGCGGCACGGGTTTGCCGGCATAACTTGCGATCGCGCTGACGACATTCAGCCCGATCTTCACATGCGAGGAGGGGGCAATGCCCGCCGCCACCGCCTCGACCCGGGCGAACTGCGGCGCCATGACCTCGAGCGCGGCGAAGGAAAGGGCAGGCAGGCTGCTGAGGCCGGAGAGCGCGAAGACGCCCCTCGCTCTCGCCTCGGCATTAAGCCCGCCGATCGCGGCGACGAAGCCGGTGCTGTCGGCGAGATCGGCATAATCGATGTCAAGGCCGATGCAGGCGCGCACCACCTTATAGGGATCGTCCCCGAAGCTCTGGAACGGCCCGGAGGCATCGACGACGAGATCCGGCTGCAGCCGCGTCAGCTGTTCCGCCAGATCACCATCGCGATCGAAGCGCACGGCCTGCAGGCTCGCGCCCAGATTGCTGCTTCCCAAGCCCTCGGATCCATCCTTCGGGGCTCTGAGATCGGCGACGAAATCGTCGGCTTTCTCCAACGACCGCCCGGCGATCAGCAGCCGGAGCCGCGGTTCATCGCCAAGCAGCCGCGCCAGCCGGCCGCCAAACGTGCCGTAACCGCCGATGATCAGCAGCGAGAGCCGGTCGCCGCTCATGTGATGAAGCGGCTGCGCTGCTCCGCCGTCGGCACCATGCAGCTCTGCCGGCCGGCGATCTTCAGCCGGTTGCGGGCGATGAATTCATAGAGCGCATCGGCTGCGCGCCGCGGCAGCAGCCGGAAGAGCCTGACCAGCGAATAGGGAAAACCGAGGCCGGCCACCATGCGGATCGAGCCGTCGGATTTGAAGAAGGCGCGGCCGTTTTCGATGAGGATGTTGGTTTCGTAATCGCGCTCGTTGAGCCCGTAATGCCGGTAGAGCGCTGCGCCGAGCGGCGTCTGGGCGGCGAGGAAGCGGTAGCGCCGCTCTCTGTCGTGCTTCAGCGCGAATTTCACCCAGCCGGAGCAGAAGACGCATTCGCCATCGAAAACGATCAGCGGCTGGTCATCGGCGAAAGCGGGCACGGCGGGATCGTTGCGATAGCTGTAAGCGGCGCGCGTCATGGTAATCTCCCCATCTCCGCTTACAACAGCCGGTAGGTGGCGGCAAGCGAGGGCGGCCCATCCGTCGCAATCTCGCCGCGCTCCAGCAGATCCTCGATATGGGCGAGCACGGAAAGCGCCGCCGCCCCATAAAGCTTCGGATCGGTATCGCTGTAGATCGCCTTCACCATCTCGGCAATCTCCCGGTCGCCCGCGCGGATGCGCGTGAGAATTGCCTGCTCGCGCTTCAGCCGATGCGCCTTCAGCGCCGGCAGGAAACTCGCCGGCGCCGTCACCGGCCCGCCATGGCCGGGCAGCAGCAGGCCGTCCTCACGTGCGATCAGCCGCTCGAGGGAGGCCATGTAATCCGCCATCGATCCATCCGGCGGCGCGACGATCGAGGTCGACCAGGCCATGACATGATCGCCGGAGAAGAGGATATCGCGGCCTTCGAGCGCGAAGGCGGCATGATTGGCCGTATGCCCCGGCGTCAGCACCGATGTCAGCGCCCAGCCATCGCCCGCAATGGTCTCGCCGTCGCCGATTGTTAGATCCGGCACGAAGTCCAGATCCGAGCTCTCGGAAAACGGATTGATCTCGCCGGCCCGCAGCGGCCGCGCCGGCCGATGCGGCCCTTGCCCCACTGTCACCGCCCCCGTCGCCGCCTGCAGCCGGCGGGAAAGCGGCGAGTGGTCGCGATGCGTATGGCTGACGAAGATATGCGTCACCTCGCGGCCGCGAAGCGCCGCCATCAGCGCCTGAAAATGCGCCTCATCCTCCGGCCCGGGATCGATGACCGCGACCGAGGCGGCGCCGACGATATAGCTGTTGGTCCCGTAAAAGGTGAAAGGCCCGGGATTCTCAGCCGTGATCCGCTCGACCCCTGGCGCCACCGGCACGGCCCGCCCATAGGCCGGCTCGAAAGCAAGGTCGAATGCGGGGCTTTCCATGCGGGGCGATGCTCTCGAGGCCGATGACACCGCCCATTCCTAGCACGCCGCTTTGCCCTCTGCAGCGCATAAATCTGCGGCAAGTGCAACTTAGTCATTGTGACAGACGGAGAGCTTTGCTAATCAGGCGTCGATTTGAGCCGGCGCTTCGCGCCGAAAGCTCTGTTGGGGCGTCGCCAAGCGGTAAGGCAACGGTTTTTGGTACCGTCATCCCTGGTTCGAATCCAGGCGCCCCAGCCAATGCATATTTAATAAGTAAAATCAATAAGTTATACAATATTGGCGGATGCTAACCGTAACGGTTTTCCGTTGCATAATTCCGTAACTTCCCGACTCCGCAACTTCTCGCCCATATCGTATTATTCTCTCAACTCATTCGTGAGACGCTTGGAGGGGTGTGCATGGATTTAATATCGTGGCTATTGGCACTGATCGGCATTGGCAGCGACCGTGCCATGCATCGCAGCGACAGACGCGCTGAAATCGCTCGTTTGAATGCCGAAGTCGCCGGAGAAGTCGGACGAACTCTCGACATCCTTGCGATGGCTAGGCCACGTCTGACGCGGCTAGCTTCACAGGTAGCGACAGACTTGCCGGACATTCATCCTACCATTGCCAAGTTTTTGGATGAACAGCGTGACGCTGCGCTTCAACTAATGAAAATGACAGAAGAGAACAAAGTGAAGATCGCAAGCACAAAAGGCTTTGTCGATTGGGATAAGACACTTCACGACTATCAAGAGTGGCGCGCCAACGCCTCACGTATAGCGCCCTGGGTGCAAGGCGTCATCGATAAGTATGATGCAATCTTTCTTGAGGCAGGCATAAGGTAGAGTATCTTATTTGTGACGTTGTGACAGCTTAAATTTGTGCGAAATTGATCTGGGTTCAAAGACGCCGGCTGCAAATCCTTCCCGATGATCTTCCACGACGGCGTGCTCATTGGAGGCTATGAACAGCTCCGTGAGTATCTCGATTTCTAGGGCAATAAAAAAATGGCGACTTACTCGTCGCCCTTTTTCTCGCCTTTTGCGAACTGCCAAACTTTTCCGACGACACTCGCCGGAAGTGCGACGATCAGTTCCAGGATCTGTCGGCACAAGTCGATATTCAGCTCTCGGGCTATTTTGTCAGCCTCATTGATATCACCACGCGCAAGCGCTTTATTCACCTCTTCGCGGTTGTCGGCGATCGTTTGCCCGAAGTGCTTATAAAACAGCCGCTTGGAAATGAACAAGGTCAGGATCCGGGTGAACATATGGCCGGCCGGTGATGTAATTCTGACTTCTACACGGCCCAACAGTGTCATCTTTGCCACCGCAAGCACTGCTGTTGCACCAGTTGCGGCGACCCCGATCCCGCTCAATAAGCTGAACATTGACGAGTCTGCTCCTGTCCCAGCCGACTCGAAACCTCTCGTCAGGAAATATGCACCGAAACCGAAGAGCGCTCCAACCACAAGAGAGCAAATAAAGCTCATCCATAAAAACTTCATACCCCAGCTCCTTCAATGTCCCAAGCATTGAACTGCTGCCGGGTTGCTACCGCGCGATCGTAAACAGCCTTACCCTTACCCGTAATCCAATAGAGGCGCCGCGGAAGACCAGGCACCGTTTCCTCCTTCTCCTGGGCGGACTCCAGCCAGCCCTTTTCAACCATCCTGCCGAGGAAAACGTAAATCGATCCGCGCTTCAACGTGTCAGAGGCGTTGACCATCTCCAAACCATACAGGCGATTGCCAGATTTAAGCAGATCCAAGATCTCGAATTCCTTGTTCGATGCTCCGAACAAATCAGCCTCCTTTGAGTCTTACAACGATTAAGCATTCTGAGTCTTACAAGGGTTATGACTTGCGATCAAGACGCTCATCACTCGGCGAGGCGATTCAAGATAATCTTATCGGTGACGAGTAGTCCGCTAAGGAAAAAATTATAGGCAGACTGACCTGCCAGCCTGTCATTTGCCCGTTATGAGCACGCCCATGCCGAAAACGCTGATTACGTCGATAGTAATTAGCAAGACTGCGACACGCTTTAGACCAGTGCGACATCGTTGAGGGATACAACACCTTTTACGACAAGGTAATCTCGTCGTGGCCGCTCGAATAGTTCCCCGTCCAGTATAAGACGCGCGCCGATTTTGAAGTCGGGATTCCGCCTAAGTTCGGCAAACGCTTCGCGAGTGAAGTCTGAGGTCGTAACTGCTCCACTCGCAGAACGCAGCAGGAGAGTGGCGCTCGACGCGTTGATCTCAACTATGACCCCAGACCGCCGCGTTCGAACACCGTTAGCAGTGCTATAACTAGCCCGAACCCGGTCGGCACGGTCCCTGTCAATGGAGATGCGCTTTAAGGATTTGCCGTCTTGCGTTGAAAACGTCAAATTAGAGTAGGGTGTGTCATCGGATGGGAGAAGATGCTTGATACTCTCAAAGATATCTTCGTCGTCATCGGTATGTGCAGCCCGAAATTTATGTGGCGACTCAACAAGCTCTTGTACCTCCGCGAAGAACTCGTTCTTGTGAGTGGACGCGCCGTCCTTGAGCCGTTGACTGGTCAGGCCCTGGTCATTTTGAGTTTGCCTTAGCCGGGATACGTTGAATGTCGGCTCCTTTATGGCGATCATGAGGCTGCCCAAGGCGGGATCACCGACAAGAAAGTCTAGGGTAGAGGCTTTATAGCCCCTTAGTGAGGGCGGGACGAGGACGTTCCTGGCAAAGACTTGGACGGTGCCCAAAAGCTTCATGAGCGTGGAATACTGGATGGAGCCGCGGCCTAAGTTCTCGCCTCTGAAGTATATGGCGAGGAATGCATTTTTCTCTTGCAAAACGTCTGGACACTCCCCGAGATGCTCGAAGACCCCTACGTTGGGGTCCGGTAGACGGCACTGTAACTCATCCCCGGTAACCTTAAGCTCTTTAGAGACCTCATAAGCGTCATTCGCGTAGACCAGGAAGTTGTCGGACTGAGCCTCAAATGCACCTCTAATAGACAGTCGCCCTTCTAATAGCCCATCCAGATGATTGTCATCGATGTAGCAAGATAAGAATTCGTGTCCATCCTCCGTAAGATCGGTGCGTACAAACAACGCATTCAGCATGCCGACACGCGCGGTGAATAGGATCGGCTCGTCGAACTGATAGAGTGTTCGCTCAATCCGAATCTTGTAGAGAGTCTCTGAAACGGCATTCATGAGCGTTGGCCCGGCGCGATAACGATCTGGCAGGAGTTTAATAGGTTACAATTTTTGTACTTCCAGAAGGTGTGGTGTTCCGGCTGTTTTGAAC
Organism: Rhizobium acidisoli; assembly: GCF_002531755.2. Taxonomy (NCBI): domain Bacteria; kingdom Pseudomonadati; phylum Pseudomonadota; class Alphaproteobacteria; order Hyphomicrobiales; family Rhizobiaceae; genus Rhizobium; species Rhizobium acidisoli. The sequence goes on from NZ_CP034998.1 coordinate 726,723, forward strand.
TAGGCGTCGCCAGCAGTGTACCATCGGCGGGGGTGACAGAGAACTTGATGATATGCTTCTTAGCGAAAACCTTATAAGCCTTTAGAGCGTGGTCTACGGCGTCCATATGGGGCCAGACCGACAACCCCCAACTTTGACACAACGTTTTGTCCGTGCCTTCGCGTTCTCGTTCTGCGAAAGACTTGAAGTCTTCGTTGCGGGGCTGCCTTCCATCAATAGCTTTAAAGAGTTCTGCTGTAACGGTCTCAGCTTCACCTGGCGGACAACTCGCAGGTAGATCATTATGGTATTGCGTCATTTAACCCACGTCCCCGAACTGGATGGGATGTTTACTTTGGTTAGGCGCTTTTGTCGAGTAGTCGCGCGCGCGAATTTCGCGTATGACGAGTAAGTCCTTGAGCGTTGCCGGTCCCTGGTGAGCTGTACAGGCATGCTACATGGGCAGAGAGTCCCTAGCTGGTATCCGCGTGCGCCCCAGACGGGGCTGAAGAGGGCGCGGTCTTCGGGGGCATGTCGGACTGCAGTTCGGCCAGCGGCTCGGCGATCACATCCATAAGGAAGAGGTGTTGTCGAGATGCCATTGCGGCGTCGGACTGGTTTCCGGGGAGGGGAGTGGTCGAACATCACCTTCCAGAGGTTTCGAACGCGGCAGTTCCTGATAACCGGCCGGCCTTGCGTCTTAAGGGCGCTCCGCAAACAGTCGAACACCTATGAGTTCGGCAAGCTTCTCCACCAGCGCATCCTGAAATCCGACATCCCCAACCTCCGCCGCCGCCGCCCGCTGCTGCCGATGATACCAATACCCGCCGCTGACCCTGGCCGCGCCATCATCGCTCGTCGCAAGCCATGTCTGCGTGAGATGCCCCATCTCCAGATCATCCGGCGCGCCGGCGCCGCCCATTTTGGTTGGCACCCAGCCGGGGTCGACGGAATTGCTGAGGACATCCGGCCAGTGGCGGGCGAGGGCGGCGGCGAGGGTGGCGATGTGGAGCTTGCTTTCCGAATAGGCCTGGCTGGCATTCCATGGCCGCCGCTTCCAGTCGATATCGTCGAGGCTGCTGGCGCCGCTGCGGTGCATGCCGCTCGTGAGATAGATCAGGCGGTCGGGGCGGGTGATCCAGGCGGTGAGGAGATAGGGGGCGAGCAGGTTGACCGCCAGCGTCTTGGCGTGGCCTTCAGGCGTTTCGCCGCGACTGCGTTCGAGGTAGATGCCGGCATTGTGGATGACGGCGTCCATGCGGCCGATGGCGTTGACCTGTTCGGCGATAGAGCGGGTCTCGGCGGCGCTGGCGAGATCACCGATGACGAGGCCGAGGGCGGCGGCTGACGTGTCTGATATGGCGGCGGCGCGCTCGCGGGAGCGGGCGTGGAGGACGACATCATGGCCTTGCCTGAGGAGGGTGCGGGCGGCGGCAAGGCCGAGGCCATCGGTGGAACCGGTGATGAAGATGCGGCTCATGGGGTTCCTTTCGCGTGCGGCGTGGTGGGCGCAGAGTGCTTGGGCAGGGGTGCTCGGGTCAAGCCCGAGGACGACGAAGGGCGAACTCAACCGCCTTGTGCGCAGGCTGGAACAACATATCGACCGTCTCGACAAGGAAATCGAGCGATATGTCGGCAAGGATCCGCAGCTCCGTCGCAGGGCTGAGATCCTCACCTCCATCGGCCGTATCACGGCCTACGTTCTTGTCCCCGGTCTCAAGGTTACCTTTTCACGTAAGTACGCGATGCGATCACCGGTTGCTCACCTCAATCCACTGTAGATTTTCCTTTACAACTACAGGGAGATTGTCGTAATATAAAACAAGTCACCAAATACGAACAATGTATAATCCGTCAGTAACTAAAAATGTTACATGACGATTGACTGATCGTGTGAATTTTTTGAGCTTTGGTTGGAAAGGTTTCGAGGCGTGCAGCCCCGAAATTGATAATACTTTGTCATTATTTCAATTGAGGGAGGGCAAAATGGCATATGGAGAGCATCGCCTAGCTGAAATTGATGAGAAGCTTCTGAAGGAAGCGAAAGAAGAATTCCTCTTGGACTTTCAAAACATGACTGGCGGTTCGGAGGAGAGCTCGCCCTCTGAACTGGGGGGAGCGGGTAATCCGACGTATCCAACGCTGGCGGGTCAATATTTCGTCCTGTGGCGGGAGCTTCTTATAAGGAATTCGCACATCCTCGCGGTCGACCGAATAGTACAAAAGATTCAGGAGTCTCGCGAACGCTACCAAACCGTCGAAATTGCAACCAGCGTCCCATGGTATGTTATTGGGGCAATTCATTCCCTTGAGGCTTCGCTGAACTTCGACAGGCACCTCCACAATGGAGACCCTCTGACCGACTTTACAATTCACGTTCCTGCAGGCAGACCTAGAAGAGGAACGCCCCCGTTTCGATGGGAAGAAAGCGCGATCGATGCTCTACAGTACGACGGACTCGATCATGTCAATTCCTGGCCGATCGAGCGAATTCTGTATGCCCTGGAAAGATTCAATGGCTTTGGCTATCTGAAATTCCATCCTGAAGTGAGAACACCATACTTATGGAGCTTCAGTAATCACTACACCAAGGGCAAGTATGTAGCTGACGGCGTTTGGTCGCCTGACGCTGTCAGCCGACAGTGTGGCGCAGCCGTCATCTTGAAGCGTTTAGTTCAAATTGGGGCCATAGAAGAGCCCCCTTCTCAGTCGGCGATGCCAACGGGGGAGGATGACGGTGGCTCTGCTGATCCGGGAGTGGAATTTCTTCGGCTGGCTTCGACCCGGATCGGTGAAGAATACGATCTTGGAGCAAACGTTCCATTAGATAACAGGCGCTGGCATGGGCCATGGGATTGCGCCGAGTTTGTCAGCTGGGTGGTGTATCAAACATGTGGCCGTGTGTGCGGATGTGTCGACAATGAACGACCGATTCCGCAGCTAGAGCCTTTCTCCGGCGCCTGGTACAGAGACGCCAAAGCGAGCAACACTCAACTTTCTATTGCGGATGCCGCCGACACACCCGGTTCAATACTGGTGCGAAAGGCGAGGCCGAACAAAATCGGCCACGTAGCTTTCTCTGACGGAAACGGTGGAACAATTGAAGCCGCGGGCGCAGCGCTTGGTGTGTGCCGCAGGCAGATAGAAGGCCGTATCTGGGATGCAGCGTTCGAAATTGCTTAACCCAAGGGAGGACTATGATGAATACGAGTGAAGCATCAAACATTATCATGCAAGAGGTGAAGGCAAACATTAGTTCCGGCGCAAATGCGGGGGGAGGCATAGACAATTTCTGCACAATATGGCCCAGGGCAAAGCCTATTCTCGATTTCCTGGCGGGATTAGCCTTGCTGATACCGGGACTGGGCGCGACTGCAGGTGCGGTCCTGAGGGGACTGATCAAGGTCGGCGACCAGATCGCGCAGGAAACATGCCCATAAGCGCAGGCGAGACCATGGTCCAAGGCACGTTCAGCAAATTATGCATTGGACCACTTGCTACTTTGGCGTCAGGAGGGGAGCGCTATGTCTTTGTCGAAAATACTTAAGATTATTTGCCGTATCAAACCAGCCCGCAGTGCCGGAAGCAGCAGTGCGGCGGGGAGCGGCACACCGACCTCTACAATGGTGGCTTTAGTAGTTGAGCATCAGTCGCAAACACATTGGTGCTGGGCTGCTGTAAGCGCTAGCGTGGCGAGGTTCTTTAGTGCCGGCACGGGTTGGACGCAGTGCAAAGTCGCCAACCAAATTTGGTCGCGGCAAGACTGCTGCGGTGGAGCGGCTACAAGCGCTTGCAACAATGACTCCTATCTAGATCTCGCCCTCAGAGCGGTTAGGTGTTTTGATCGGATGACGAACAGCGTTGCCTCGTTCATTGAGGTTACGAATGAACTTGCTTCCGGTGAGCCGGTTTGCGTGCGTACTCAATGGGGACCGCAGGGTGGCGGTCATTTCCTTGCAATCCGTGGTGTGAAAACTTCTATATCCGGGCGAGAACTATACTTAATCGACGATCCGATTTTCGGTCGACAGCAGGTGCCTCGGATGAAATTCGAGACTGACTATAGAGGATCAGGTATTTGGACGCATACGTACTATGTTAAAAATGGTGGCGCTGGCGGAGGAGCAGCCCCTCATGTTGGACAGCAAAGCGATTTTCCGGACTCTCTAGGAGGATAAAATGAGTGTTGAGAAGCGAACCGCGCCGGACGCAACGCTGCGGGCTTTAACGAATGTTATGGAGGACATTTTCCAAACTCCTTCTGACGCCCGGGGAGGTGCTGTCACCTCTTTCGCCATCTATGAGCCAATCCCGCTCTATACGCTCGATTTGCAACAGGCAGCGGGTGCGGAGGCCCTTAAGCAAGCTAAGCAAATAGCCTGGCGATATATATTGCACTCCGGCAGCGAAAGGCTATTTGCCGATATCGACTCCGAAGATGGCCACAACAGTTCGGATTCTGATCTTTTCTCGGGTTTGACCGAGGGGCCTGTGGCAGAAGCACTTGAGAAGAAACTGATCGAGATAGACTTCGAGGAAAACTCTCCCGATAAAAATTGGGAACTTCGGATTATCGAAATACCAAGCATAAACGTCGGTGCCATATGGCTCCTAGGTCAAACAGCGCAGACCCCGACGAAGTTTTACTCGTATCTTGGTGCCGCTGACTTCTCGGGACAGACGAGCGAAAGCGATTTTATATCCGTTGTGAACAACCGTGCGGTTGAGCGTCTCCTGGAAGGTAGCAACCGGTCGCTCAGCACCCCATAGAGATATATCGAAACGAACCTTTCGATAAGGCGGTTGACGTGACCGAAGTGCTGTGCGCGTCAGACTATGTCTGATCCTTCCATCTTGTCGATGAGATCAGCCGGAACCTCAACCCGCCGTTTGCTCGGCCGTTACACATGCTAGTAGTAGACTTCACGCCCATCCGACACAAACCGCCCCCCATCCTCCATCACCGTCTACGCTCCGCCCCGGCCGCGATCGTCTGCACCAGCTCGTCCACCTCCCTTGCCAGCCGCGCCAGCGGCAATCCCACGAAGCGGCCCTCCAGGCTGATGCTGACGACGCCGTGGACGGCGCCGAAGAGGGTGCGGGCGCGGATGGCGCGGTCTTCGGGGGGCATGTCGGGCTGCAGTTCGGCCAGCGGTTCGGCGATCACGTCCATCAGGAAGAGGTGTTCGTCGAGGTGCCATTGCGGGGTCGGGCTGGTGTCGGGGGGAAAGTGGTCGAAGAGGGCCTTCCAGAGGTTGCGGTGTTCGACGGCGAAGGCGAGGTAGCCCTGGGCGAGGTTGCGCAGGCGGTCGGTCGGGCTTTTATCCCTGGCTTCACCAAGGGTCAGCCTGGCCTCCAAGGCCTTCAGCGTTGCGGAGTTGACGTGGATGACGAGCTCGGCGAGGTCTGAAAAGACGGTGTAGAGGCCGCCGAGGGCGCAGCCGGCGTCCTGGGTGATGTCGCGGGCGCGCAGATTGGTCAGCCCGTCGCGGGCGATGCGCTCGCGCGCCGCCTCGATCAGCCGGGCCTTCAGGTCCTCGCGTTTTTCTTCTCGTCTACCGGCCATTAACCACTCCATTTCGATTTTTTGAACGATGTTCAAAATTTATCTTGAACGACGTTCATGATTCTGCCATAACTCATCTCGTGAACAACGTTCATAAACCGGAGGCAAGAAATGTTCAAACTGATTTCCATTCTGTTGCGGGGCAGGGCGCATGATGCCGAACAGGCTTTTGCCGATCGCCACGCCGTGCCGCTGCTGTCCCAGCAGATCCGTGATGCCGCCCAACAGATCCAGTCGGCGCGCCGCAGCGTCGCCGTCGCCATCGCCCAGAACGAGCAGGAGAAGGGGCAGCATGCAACGATCGTTGCCCGCATCGCCGATCTCGAAAACCGCGCCACCGCGGCGCTCACCAAGGGCAATGAGGGGCTGGCGCGGGAAGCGGCCGAGGCGATCGCCTTTCTCGAAGCCGAGCGTGATGCGTCGGAGAAGGCGCAAGCCCAGTTCACCGCCGGCATCGACAAATTGAAGGCCATCGTCCGGGCCTCCGAAGCGCGGCTGCAGGCGCTGCAGCGCGGCGAGCGGCTGGCGCGCGCCACTGAGGAGGCGCAGAAGCTCGATGTGGTGGTCGCCGGTCCCGGCCTCGCGACGCTCGATGAGGCCGAGGAGACCTTGGCCCGCCTGCGCATCCGCCAGAGCCAGAATGATCTGACGGCGGCAGCACTCAAGGAGATGGAAGGCGCAATCCGCCCGGCCGGCATCATCGAAAAGCTTGCCACTGCCGGCTGCGGCCCGGCGCTTCACTCCTCCGCCGATGACGTGCTCGCCCGGCTCAAGAGCCGCATTACGCCGGCCGCCTGAAATCGCATTCATTCAGCCATCCAATCCATAGAACCTTGAGGATTACGATCATGAACGACAGTTTCCAGAAACATTCCGCCAGCTGGGTCAGCTTCTCCTACATCTCCTTCGGCTCGGCCGCCTTCATGCTGGCGCTCGGCCTTTACATGATGCCGCTCGATCTCTGGGGCAAAGGTTATCTCGCCATGGGCATCTTGATGCTGGTGCAGACCACCGTGAATATCACCAAGACGCTGCGTGACAATGCCGAATCCGAGAAGCTGATCCGCAAGGTCGAGGATGCCCGCACGGAAAAGCTGCTGGTCAAGTTCAATCGTAGCGATGAAGATTGATCTTCCTTAACCACAGCGCAGAGTTGTTGCCGCATTCAACCAATGGGTAACAACTCTGTGGCCTTCTCAGCGAGCCGAAAGAGGGACAACGCCCGTGCAACACAATCTGATGACGTCTAGGAAATTCGCGCCGCTGTTCTGGACCCAGTTCCTCACGGCCTTCAACGATAATTTTCTGAAGAACACTTTGGTGTTCCTCATTCTCTTCAAGATGTCGGCGAGCGAAGGGGCCGCCCTGGTGACGCTTGCCGGCGTCATCCTGATCGTGCCCTTCCTGCTGTTGTCGGCGCTCGGCGGTGAACTCGCCGACAAGCATGACAAGGCTAGGATTGCCGAGCTCTTGAAACGCTGCGAGATCGGCATTGCGGCGCTTGCCGTCGTCGGCCTCGGCTTCTCCTCCATTTTTGTGCTGATGGCAGCGCTCTTCGGCTTCGGCGTCATCTCGGCGCTGTTCGGGCCGATCAAATACGGCATCCTGCCCGATCATCTCGACCGCCGCGACCTGCCGAAGGCCAATGCCTGGATCGAGGGCGGCACCTTCATCGCCATCCTCGCCGGCACGATCATCGCCGCACTCGCCTTCTCCAGCGGCGACAATGTGCTGCTGTTCGGCTCGATGATGATGGGGCTTTCGGTGCTTTGCTGGCTGGCCAGCCGGATGATCCCGGCCACCGGCTCCAAGGCGCCGGATCTGGAGATCGACCGCAACGTCATCCGCTCCAGCTACACGCTCGTCATGGAAATCCGCGAGGATAAGCGCCTGTGGCGTTCGGCGCTGATGAACTGCTGGTTCTGGCTGGTCGGCGCCTTCGTTCTCTCCATCCTGCCGACCATGGTGACCGAACTGCTCGGCGGCTCCGAGCTGGTGGTGCCCGCCTATCTCACCGTCTTCGCCATTGCCGTCGCCGTCGGTTCGGCCATTGCCGCCTGGATGTCGTCCGGCCGCATCGTGCTCTTGCCGGCCCCTGTCGGAACGGCGCTGCTCGGCCTCTTCAGTCTCGATCTCGCCTGGAACCTCTGGGGCCTGGCATCGGTAAGCCACGCGACGACGATCACCGGTTTCTTCGCCGGCCAGAATACCATCCGCGTTGCCATCGATCTCGCCGGCATGGCCATATCCGGCGCCTTCATCGCCGTGCCCACCTTCGCTGCGCTGCAGACCTGGGCGCATGAGGATCGCCGCGCCCGCGTCATCGGCGCCGCCAATGTGCTGTCGGCGCTGTTTATCACCGTCGGCCTCGGCCTCGTCGCCGTCATCCAGGCGCTCGGCGCCTCCATTCCGCAGATCCTGATCGGCCTCGGCATTATCAATTTTGGCGTCGCCTGGCTGATGCTGAAGACGCTGCCGACCAATCCCTTCCGCGATTTCATCTCGATCCTGTTCCGTGCCTTCATGCGGCTGGAGGTTGAGGGGCTGGAGAATATCAAGAAGGCCGGCCGCGCGCCGATCATCGCCCTCAATCACGTCAGCCTGCTCGACGGCGCTTTGGCGCTCGCCATCACCGAGGAGGAGCCGACCTTCGCCGTCGATTACAAGATCGCCCAGGCCTGGTGGGTGCGGCCCTTCCTGAAAATGTGCAAATTCCTGCCTCTTGACCCGACAAAGCCGATGGCGACGCGCTCGCTGATCAAGGTGGTGCAGGACGGCAACCCGATCGGCATCTTCCCCGAGGGACGGCTGACGGTGACGGGCACGCTGATGAAGGTCTATGACGGTGCCGCCATGGTCGCCGACAAGACCGGCTCGATGGTCGTGCCGGTCAAGATCGACGGGCTGGAGAAGAGCTATCTCTCCTATCTCAGCGACGGCAAGATCCGCCGCCGGCTGTTTCCCAAGGTCAAGGTCACCATTCTCGAGCCGGTGAAGCTCGAAGTGCCGGCCGAGCTCAAAGGCCGCAAGCGCCGCACGGCGGCGGGCGCCGCTCTCTATCAGGTCATGTCGAACCTGCTGTTCGAAACTGCCGATACCTCGTCGACCGTTCTCGGCCGCGTCGTCGAGGCGGCCCACGAATTCGGCATGAAAAAGCTCGCCGTCGAGGATCCGGTCACCGGCAGCCTCACCTATGGCAAGCTTTTGACCGGTGCCGCCGTGCTCGGCGCCAAATTCCGCGCGCGCTTCCCGGAAGCAAACCTCGGCGTCATGCTGCCGAATGCCAATGGCGCCGCCGCCACCATTCTTGGCGTCATGAGCGCCGGCAAAGTGCCGGCGATGCTGAATTTTACCGCCGGTGCGGCCAATATTCTCTCCGCCTGCAAGGCCGCCGAGATCAAGCACGTGTTGACCTCGCGCGCCTTCGTCACCCAGGCCAAGCTCGGCGCTGTCATCGAGGAGATGGAAAAGCAGGTGACTATCGTCTGGCTCGATGATCTGAGAGCCGAAGTCGGCCTTGTCGACAAGATCCGCGGGCTGCTGCGCAAGGGTCGGCCGCTGGTCAAGCGCCGGCCGGATGATCCGGCCGTCATCCTCTTCACCTCGGGCTCGGAGGGCACGCCGAAGGGCGTGGTGCTGACCCACCGCAACATCCTGTCGAACGCCGCCCAGGCCGCCGCCCGCATCGATTTCCACAGCGGCGACAAGGTGTTCAACATCCTGCCCGTCTTCCATTCCTTCGGGCTGACGGCCGGCACCGTGCTGCCGCTGATCTCCGGCGTGCCGGTCTATTTCTATCCGTCGCCGCTGCATTACCGCATCGTGCCGGAGCTGATCTATGTCTCCAACGCCACGATCATTTTCGGCACCGACACCTTCCTCAACGGTTATGCCAGGACCGCGCATCCTTATGATTTCCGCTCGATCCGCTATATCTTCTCCGGCGCCGAGCCGGTGAAGGCTTCGACCCGCCAGACCTATATGGAAAAATTCGGCCTGCGCATCTTGGAAGGCTACGGCGTCACCGAGACCGCGCCGGTGATTTCGATCAACACGCCGATGTACAACCGCTCCGGCACGGTCGGCAAAATCCTGCCGGGCATGCAATGGAAGCTCGAACCGGTGCCCGGCATCGATGAGGGCGGCCGGCTGCATGTGCGCGGCGCCAATGTCATGGCCGGTTATCTCCGCGCCGAAAAGCCCGGCGTGCTCGAGCCGCTCGCCGATGGCTGGCACGACACCGGCGACATCGTCACCATCGACGAGGACGGCTTCGTCAAGATCCGCGGCCGCGCCAAACGCTTCGCCAAGATCGGTGGCGAAATGATCTCGCTCGCCGCCGTCGAAACGCTGGCCGCCGAACTCTGGCCCGGGGCGCTGTCGGTCGTCTCGTCGCTCCCCGACGCCAAAAAGGGCGAACGTCTGGTGCTGCTCACCGATGCCCCAAATGCCACCCGCACGGAATTCCTCGCCTTCGCCAAATCCAAGGGCGCGATGGACATGATGGTCCCGGCCGAGGTCAACATCGGCAAGGTGCCGGTGCTGGGATCGGGCAAGGTCGATTTCGTCGCGGCGCGCAAGTTGGCGGAGAGTGCGGTTGAGAAGGGGGAGGCGGCTTAGGCAAACGCTCGGGGGCGCCGCGTCCTGTGGCACCCCCCTCTGCCCTGCCGGGCATCTCCCCCACAAGGAGGGAGATCGGCAGGAGGCGCACGCTCGGTCTTTCTCTGCCCTGGCGACGATACGCCAGCTGCGCACTTCGCTACTTGCCACAAGGACTCCCCCACCCTCCGTCGTCCTCGGGCTTGACCCGAGGACCCATGGCCACGAGCGCTGCGTTTGTGCTCACCCTGACAAAACGATCGTAACCGAACACATGCAAGCGAGGCGCTTGCGGCATGGATACTCGGGTCAAGCCCGAGTATGACGGAGAGTGGGGGGCGCAATCGGCAGGAGGCGAGACGTCGGGGGCTTCAGCAAGTGCGCGAGCGGTTTTGCCTGAGGTTGCGCCAAGACGGCCATTCCAACAAATACCACCAAACTTGCGGTCCTTGCCCCATAAGCTCCCCACTCTCCGTCGTCCTCGGGCTTGACCCGAGGACCCATGGCCACGAGTTCAACGCCGCATCAGCGGGTAGTGACCGCAACGTCCATCTTCGGCTCCAAGTGATCGATCTTGCCCTCCTTATTGTCGGCCGGCGGTGACGCCGCCGTCGACGGGCAGGACCGTGCCGGTGATCCACGAGGCTTGTTCGGAGGCGAGGAACAGGATTGCCTCGGCGACATCACGCGGCTGGCCGTTGCGGCCGAGCGGGTGGAAGGCGTTGAAGCCCGGCAGCACTTGCTTGACCTGATCGTCGGAGAGGAAGGTGTTGTAGACGGGCGTCTCGACGACGGCCGGCGCCACGGCGTTGATGCGGATATTGTAGGGCGCAAGCTCGATTGCGAGGTTGCGGACCATGGCATGGACGCCGGCATTGGCTGCCGAGTAGGCCGCAGACGGCGTAGCGCCGATCGCCTGGATCGCCCACATCGAGCCGGTCTGGACGATCGCGCCGCCCGTCTCCTTCATCGCTTTGGCCGCGGCCTGGGCGGTGAAGAATTTGCCCTTGAGGATGGTGTCGAGATACCAATCGTAATCGTCCTCGGTCAGCTCCAGAAACGGCTTCGGATTGAAGACGCCGGCATTGTTGACGAGCACATCGAGCCTGCCGAAATGGGAGAGGGCGGCGTCGACGAGGGCCGCGCCGGTTTCCGGCCTGGCGATATCGCCCGCCGAAATGACGACATTGTCGCCGCTCGGATCAATCTCCCGGGCCGCCGCCTCGAGCTTTTCGCGATTGCGTCCGTTGATGGCGACCTTTGCGCCTTCCGCCACGAAACGGGCTGCCGCTTCCCGGCCGATGCCGGATCCACCGCCGGTAATGGCGACCACCTTGCCTTCAAATCTCATCGTTCTTCTCCGTTTTGCTTGTTTTGTCTATCTAACGTTAGATAGATAACGGAGACATAGTCCTTGCTTCGGGCAAACGCAACCCCTATCTAACATTAGATAGAGAGGGTAAGCGCATGAACGAAACAGCCGAGGCAATACTGGATGCCGCCGAGGAGAGGATCCGAGGGGCGGGCTATAGCGGCTTCAGCTACCGCGACGTCGCCGCCGATGTCGGCGTCAAGGCCTCCTCCGTGCACTATCATTTCCCGGCCAAGGAGAAGCTGGCCGCCGCCGTCGCCCGCCGCTACACCGATCGTTTTCTGGACGCGGTCGATCAGCGGCAGGCGGCGGGCGCCGACATCGTTGCCGCCTGGCGGCAGGTCTTCCGCGAGGCGCTGCATCGCGACGCCAGAATGTGCCTCTGCGGCGCCATGGCCGCGACCTCCCAGGATCTTGCCGAGGAAGTTCGGGTCGAGGTGCGGCGGTTCTTCCTGCTCGGGATCGAAAAACTGATGCAGGGCGGATTGGAAAGAGACGCCGCCGTCCATGTCATCGCCACCCTGGAAGGCGCGATGCTGGCCGCCAACGTCCTCGATGATCATTCCCTGTTCGACAGTGGCACCGCCGCGCTCTTTTAGCGTGGCATGGCTAACTCACAGCCGCCCGCTCCGCCGTCTTCAGCCTGAGGTCGAGAACCAGCGGCACGGCGAGCGCATAGACGACCACGACCGACAGCCAGATGGCGCCCGGCCACGTCTCCCTCACGAGGAAATAGATGCTGGAAAAGCCAAGCGGCGCGACGATCGAGGCGAGGCTGACGGCGGAGGCGAGCACGCCCTGGAACTGGCCCTGGCTATCTTCATCGACCTGCCGGGTCGCCAGCGACTGCAGCGCCGGCACGCCGATGCCGCCAAGCGCGAAGACCGGCATGATCGCGAAGATCATCCAGCCGCTTCCGGCGAAGGCCATGACGGTGAGTGCGAGTGAGACCCCGGCGACACCGGTGAGGATCGCCGCGCGTTCGCCGAGCAGCTTGACGGCCGGTCCGGGCAGCAAGGCCTGGGCGAGTGTCTGGCAGATGCCGAAGGCGCCGAGGGAAAGGCCGATCGACAGCCCGTTCCAGTGAAAGGCGTCGCTGCCCCACAGCGCCCAGCAGGTGCCGTAGGCCTCGCCGGTGGCGCTGAAGATGAAGAACAGGATGACGACCGGCAGCAGGCTCTTGACCTGCAGCACCGACCGCAGTGGTTTGAGCGGATTGAGCGCTGCGAGATCGATCTTCTCGCGGCTGCCCGGGCGCGATTCCGGCAGGATGAAGAAGGCGAGCAGCAGGTTGGCGCCATTGAGCGCGGCCGCCGCGATGAACGGCAGCCGCAGCCAGTGGTCGCCGAGCACGCCGCCGAGCACCGGGCCGATAATGAAGCCGAGGCCGAACATCGCGTTGAACAGGCCGAAGCGGCGGGCGCGTTTCTCCTCCGGCGAAATGTCGGTGATATAGGCTGTCGCCACCGAAATATTGGCGCTGGTCAGCCCGGCAATCGCCCGGCCGACGAACAGCGGTGCGAGATTGGGCGCAAAGGCGAGGAACAAGTAGTTGACGGCGGCACCGGCAAGCGAAATCAGCAGCACGGGGCGGCGGCCGAGCCGATCGCTCAGCGCCCCGAGCACCGGGGCGAAGATGAACTGCATCACCGCATAGAGCGCGGTCATCGTGCCGATATAGGGCGCGACGTTTTCGGCATGGGTGATATCGCGCAGCAGCGACGGCAGGATCGGGAAAATCAGCCCGATGCCGACGGCATCGAGGACAATGGCGGTGAAGATGACGATAAGGGATCTGGTCATGGGTGCGTTCCGGGTCGACGCAAGCCGGCAGGACCGTCAGCGCCTCCCCGATTTTTCCAAATCACGGATTTGCATCGGGACGCCGATGGCTCACGATGAGGCCTGATCTGTGTCAGGCGTGTGGTTTCTGGGAGGTGCTGGCCGAACCATGGCTGATGCACATGGCTGGCGTGTACTCGACCGCCTGGACGACCATTCGTCCACCTGTTTACTCCGCCACTGAGCGGATCAAGGGAAGCAGTCGCTTTTCGCGACGGAGAAGAGATACGCTGGAAGGGCCGATACGGCAAGCCCGTTTTTGTGCGGGGGGATGGCAATGGATCCATCCGAAGTCTGCCCCTCACCCTAACCCTCTCCCCGTTTTACGGGGAAAGGGGACGTGCCCTGCGAGAGGTCAGAGAGGGACGGAGAGGCTGCGGCTATTCCCCTTCGCCCCGTTTACGGGGAGAAGGTGGCGGCAGCCGGATGAGGGGCGGGCGGCCCGGCACACCCTCGCTCCAGCCTCATCCTGAGGTGTGTAGCCCGCAGGGCGAAGCCTCGAAGGACGGGGCTGGCCACCGCACCCACCCGCCCTCGCCCATCGAGGCCCCTTGCGGGGCACCTCAGGATGAGGGCTAATCGTTGTGCGTGTTGCCTGCCAGCCGCGCCAAAAAGACCTCAGCACCCCCAATGACGCGTTTCGCCTGTCGTTCGGCGCATATGAGGTTGTCTCGCCGGGGCCGTGGCCTCACCATGAAGGGAACTTCAGCTCCGGGAACAGACAGGCAGGCCATGACAGATATCGCGCAGATGCAGGAACAGCGATTGAGCGCCCTTCGACAGACTGCGTCGGGTGCGCCGAAGCTGCCGTCCAACCCGTTCTTCGGCGTCGGGCCGATTACCGATGCGACGACCGACGAAGTGGATAGCCGCCTGCGGCGCATCGCCTTCGACGCCTGGATCGAGAAGACCTATCGCAAGTTCGACGACCGGGGCAACGATATCGGCGGCTTCACCACGGCCGAGATTTCCCGCAGCATGCATCGCGGCTATCCGGCCGATAAGATCCTGACCGACATGATGCGGGCGATCCATCGTTATTTCGGCTTTCCCAAGACCAACCGCATGGCGGTGGGGCTCGGCGGCGGCCATAGCGGTTTCACCGTCTGCATCCAGCACCTGATGAATGCCAACGATGCCGACCAGCGGGTTTATGTCGATACGCCGCGGCCGGAGAGCGATCCGTCCAAGGCCGCCGGCTTCTTCCGCCAGTCCTGGGCGACACAGCTGATCGAGATGCAGCGCTTCGCCGAAAAGGGCTGCGAAAGCCGCATCCATTTCGCCGCCTCCGAGGGCGTGATCCCGACGGCGGCCGAACTGTCCTCCCTCGGCGTTTCGATCTTCGTCGGCGTCGGTCACGAAACGACGGGGGCGAACGCCTATACCAGCGGCGAAATCCACGAACTGTTGAACTGGCTCGACGGCGATCCGGCCAACCGCCATGCGGTGTTCGACGCCACCTCGATGCTCGGCGCCATGCCGTGGGAGCCTGAACTGGTCAGCGCCGTGATGGCGAAATGCTGCCTGTTCATGCCGTTCCAGAAGGCGATCGGCGGCGTTTCCGGCTATTTTGTCGCCTCCTTCACCCCGCATGCGCTGGCGCTGATCGAAAAGAACCAGCAGAATCCCGCCTGGGCGATCCCGCGCCAGCTGAAGATCGCCCCGCCGATCGATCCGCGCCAGCCGTTTTCGGCCAAGCGCTCCGTCGATGCCGGGCCGTTCTTCGATCCGGCCGAAGACCGCATGCTGGGCGGCGTCATCAACACCTACAGCGCGCTTGCCTTTGCCGAGACCACCTTCGGCCTGCTGCAGTCGGAAGCCCGGGTCGGCTCGGTCGTCGAACTCAACCGCCGCTCCGCCGGCAACCGCGCCGTGATCGACGAGTGGGTCAAGTCGCATCCGCTGCTGTCGCTGACCGTCACCGATGCCGAGCGGCGCGGCGCGGCCGTGACGCTTCTGAAGGTCGAGGACGACGGCATCACCGATGCCGGCATCCATGCCCGCATCATCGCCCGTTCTAAGCAGCTGCTCGGCTATGAAGGCATCACCCATCCGAACGGCGAATACGAGCCCGGCCGCGATGCGGCCCGCTACGTCAATGCCTTCCCGGGCACACCCGGCGATTACCGCGCCTGGGTCGGCGGCATCCGCGAGCCGGAAGATGTCGTGGCGCTGCTGGAAAACCTGCAATATGCCTATCTCAGAGCCAAGATTGTCGTTCTCGAAGAGGAACTGGCAAAGCACGGCGTGACCTTCGAGGCGCCTGTCAAGGCCGATGGCGCCGTGCGCAAGGACGATCCGAACCGCGCCTATACGGTGCTGATCGCCGATCTTGTCGGCTTGCGCTTCGGCGCCGATGGCGAGCCTGATTACAGCGAGATCAAGGCCTATATCGAGGAGAAGGGCGGCAGCTTCCATCTCGGACCGCTCAGTGATCGCGAAAGCCTTGAAAAGGGCCGCATCCATTTCTTCTACCAGCCGAACCTCAGCACCGAGGCGGAGATCCTGCCGCAGACCGACAAGGGCCAGTATGACGCGCTGATCGCGGCTGCGACCTTCATCCCGAAGTCTTCCGTCTTCCCGCTCGGCGGCGTGCGCATCGGCGCCGGCACCGGCAATATGGGCTCGGCCTCCTGGGGCGGCGGCAATGGCGAGGGCGGCACTGCGGCCCTGATGAACACGCCCGGCATCAATAGCCGGGCGACCGCTCAGATGGCGGTGAAGGCGGTCCTGAAGGTCGTTCCCGACCTGCCGGTCGACAGATTGCACCGGATGGTCGCCGGCGGCGATTTCGATACCGGCCGCCAGCTCAAGGATTTTCCGACGGCAAAGCTCGAGGGCCGCAAGCTTGCCGTTCTCGGTTACGGCAATATCGGCCGCGAAGTCGCCAAGCTCGCCAAGGCCTTCGGCATGAACGTGGCGATCTATGCCCGCGAGCATCACAAGCGCTGGATCGAGGCTGAAGGTTTCGACTATGCCGCAAGCCCCGTGGAAGCGGCAAGCAGCGCCGACGTGCTCTCCGTCCATATCGGCCTCGGCCGCCTGGACGCATCGACCGGCACCTATTCCAATGCCGGCACCATTGATGCCAAGGTGCTCGGCGCCATGAAGGACGGCGCGGTGCTGGTCAATTACGACCGCGGCGAAGTCGTTGACCCCTATGCGCTCGACGCAGCCCTTGCCTCCGGCAAGATCGCCCATGCGGCAATCGACGCCGATCTCTTCAGGGATGCGGCGACCGGCACGCTCAGCGGCCCGATGCTGCCCTATCTGCCGCTCGAAGCGCGCCACAAGGGCAAGCTGGAGCTCCTGCCGCATGCCGCCGCCGACACCGACCACCCCTCGCGGGTGACCGGCGCCAAGCAGGCGGTCGACCAGATCTTCGACGTCATCCGCTTCAAATCCGTCGTCAATCTCAAGGGCGACCTGCCCGAAGGTTACGTCTCCGGCGGTAGCCGCACGCCAGCCGGCATCGGCCGGGTGACGAAGCAGGTCGTGGCTGAAGCCAGTGGCAAGGCGAAGCTCTTGGAAGAACTGCGCCAGACTTCGGAAAAGATCGCCGCCATCACCGGCGCGCTTTCGGCCGTTTCCGACCAGGATCACCGCAGCCGCATCGTCGAGCGCTACACCAGCCTTCTGGTCGAAAGCGCCGACCGGCAGCGCGCGCTCCTTGAGCAGCTCGGTCTCTACGGGCCGGCGGAGGGGTAAGACCATCGACGGCTCGGCGAGTGGCGATGGCTTCTAGTCGCTGACGCCGTGCCGTGCAGCCCCCTCATCCGACCCTGCGGGCCACCTTCTCCCCGCTGGGGAGAAGAGGGGGAGATTGCAGCTTCTCCATCGATCCTATTGGACGGAGTGCCTTTGAGCAGCCGGTTCATTTGGGCAGTTTCGGCGCGCCTTGCTCCCTCTTCTCCCCAGCGGGGAGAAGGTGGCCCGAAGGGCCGGATGAGGGGGCCGCACGGCACAACCTCACATCATCATTCGTTCTGTGACTCCGTGCCCGATCTCATCACCCGCATCGATCCGCAACTGCCCTTCGTCAGGCTGAATTTGTGGAGCCCAACGCAAAACAGGCGGCACATCGGCCGCCTGCTGCTCATGCCGGACGAACCGTCCGTTACTTCTGTTCCGGCGCCAGGAATTCCGCGCAATAGGACGGACCATTGACGCCGGGAATGTCGGCGACGGTGCGGATGTCGCGGATCGTGTAATCCGAGCTGGTGGTGATTTCGGCCTGGCAGCGCAGATAAGCGGTGCGGGCGGACGCGATCTGCTTGCCGCGCTTGCCGTCGGCGCCTTCGGCATATTTTGCCGGAATGCGCACGGTCTTATAGCCGCCGCGCCAGGTGTAGACGGTGGTGGCGCCTTGCTCGCTGTCGCTGATCGGCGGCCCGTAGGCGGCAAAGAAGATGCCGGCCGATTTGCCGACCCAGCGGGCCTCGATCGGATTGCCGGCGGAAGGAATGGTGGTGCATCCGGCAAGCCCAATTGCAAGCCCGGCCGCGGTGATGGTGCGGAGTTTCATCGTGTTGTCCCTGGTCTCTAGCGCAGTGGCTGCGAATCCGCTCTCTACGCGCGGTTTCGCCTGTCCCGTCGAGCCCTTTAGCGCGGAACCCGGCAAAAGAAAATTGCCCCTGAGGCACTTCCCGACGATTTGCTCCGGGTGTGTCTTTTTGCTGCAGCAGGCCACCGCCACGCCCTGTCATCAACCCGTCAAAAATTCCACCGGATTTTTGGAATTTGGTGCTTGTGCAACCAGATAGGCTGTTCTATAGAAGCGCCGCTGGTCACGGAGTGTAGCGCAGTCTGGTAGCGCACCACGTTCGGGACGTGGGGGTCGAGTGTTCGAATCACTCCACTCCGACCAGCTAGAAACCCCGCTCCGGCGGGGTTTTTCGTTTTCCGACGCGACCTTGGCTTAAGGAAACGCGGCCGGCAGGCTGTCGTCCAGAATATAGAAGTGTTCGCCGATCTTACTGACGCTGATG
This sequence comes from Rhizobium acidisoli, assembly GCF_002531755.2. Classification (NCBI taxonomy): domain Bacteria; kingdom Pseudomonadati; phylum Pseudomonadota; class Alphaproteobacteria; order Hyphomicrobiales; family Rhizobiaceae; genus Rhizobium; species Rhizobium acidisoli. The sequence continues at coordinate 745,069 of NZ_CP034998.1, forward strand.
AATGCGTCCGGACCAGGATCGAGAGTGACGCATTCCTCCCTTTTTTCAGAGCAGAATTTCTGAAGGCGCTGTTGCCAGGCTGCGGTTTGCGCGCCTTTGGGCAAGGCAATTTCATCGCTCTCATCATAGATGAGGGTCGAGTAGGTTTTATGTCTGAATGTATCGTCCCATACGAACGTCCGGAAGCGCTGCCCTCCGTCCGGGAGATCGGCTCGTTTGATCTCTGCCAGATATGTTTGCCGGGTGAGCGCGAATCGAACGCTGTCGGGCGTTATGCCGGCGATGGCGAGAAGCTGAAGGCAGACGAGCAGCAACAGGGGTGCTGTCAGGAGAGACAGGATGCGTCGCCAGCGCCGCAGCACCAAGTTTAAGCAGAGGGAGCCTGCAATGGCGATCAGCGTTGCGAGGAAGACGAAAAGATCGATCGTCCACCAGTCCCATTGGGGAGCAAGCCAATAAAGCCAATCCTGCCCCAGATACGGCAACAGCCACAGGGCATATATCCAGGTAAATTGGTCGCTGTTTCTTACTTGCTCTTGCACGCGTCCGATACCGGGTATTCTTGATTCGAGGGTTACTTGAAAGCGGATTATGGCGTTCCGAGGACGCTCGTGTTCACATGATGATCATCGGGATCCCTCACGGTCCGCCTAAACGCCGTAACGTACGGGGTCTTCGCCGACTTCCAAATTCCATTGTCCGAAAGCCCGGCGCCTTTCTTGGTTATAACTTTTCTGCAGGAAAATTATAACGACGCGGTTGAACGGCAACGCAGTGCATCGGCGTTGCCCGAATCAGCTTATGCGCGGTTTTCGAATCAACCGGAACGAGTCCCAAAGTGATTCGTTGAGTCGCGTTCCGTGTGAGATACTGGGCCATGAGCAAGCGACGAAGCTTCAAACCGGTGAAGATCACCATCAATGGCAAGGTCAGGACGGTCTATAATGTCGTCCAGGCCGGCAACGCTTTGCTGAACGACTGGCCCGACCAGACGCCGGCGGCCAAGGTTGCCGAGCGGCTTGTGCTTGACGTGTTCAACGATGCCGCCGGGCCCGAGCAGGTGCGGCGGGCGTTTATTACCGCGGCCAAGGCGAGCGACATCAAATATAGCTCCTGATCGGTGATGCTGGGTAAAGCCCGGGCTCACTTCCATGACATCAGCTCCTGATTGGCGCGGTCCTGGCCCTTGAACTGCGTCTCCATCCAGGCGGCCGTGACGATCGCGGCGAGGAAGCCGAAGGTGAGGCAGGTAATGGCCTGCTTGCGCCAGGAGATGAAGGTGACCGGCGCCGGGGTGAGGGGCTTTTCCGCGCATTCACCGAGCGGGCAGGCGCAGCCGGAAAAGGCCTTGACGATGCAATCGGCAGACATTTCCCTTCCCCCTCAGGCGTAAAGCTGATCGCGATCGGTCATGCCCATGATCTCGCGGGCATAGCGGTAATGCTCCTCGACCGAGGCCGCAGCGCCGCGCAGCCAGGAGGGGCCGCGGATCGAATGTTCGGGGCGGCGCAGGAAGGCGAAGCCGAGGGCGCCCATGCGCTGCGCCTCGATCGCCATGTACGCGCTGCAGTCGCTGATCCTCAGCGCGCCATTCCAGCGGGCGTCGCGCTTGCTCTCCTCGGTCTCGATATTGCGGATATGCTGCATTGCCCGGTCCTCTCACGCGCCTCTGATCGGCTCATGAGGCAAAGGTATATATAATACCCTACATCGTCAACCGCATCAGGTATAAAAAATACCCTAATGATTGACGAGGTACGAATCATAGGCGTATGTCTGTCGCCAGTGATTGGGCGACCGGGTGCAACTCCCGAGCTGACGAAGCCCAGCGGCGCGGGAAGCGAAAGTCCTTAAGTGCGCTGTCAGAAAATCAGGACGAGGGCGAAGCGAATGGCCCCTCTGGCACGTGTCCCATCCCGGCTCCGGCCTTCAGGACCTGGCCAATGCTCTCCCGGCTTCATGGGCTTTGCTCATGGGGTAGGGGGAAGCTTTGGCCGGAACCCTCCCTCACCAGCCTTCAGGAGCGAAGACAGAGAGATAGAAAACAAGCCTATCTTGGAGTCTGATGCTGCGAGAAAAACGGCAAGCGCAACGAGATCGGATTCGCGGTGATCGAGGCGGATTCTGGAATCACAGAATTTTCTGATCGTGGGAGAGGCTGTCGAGGACATGGTCCCTGCAGCCATTCGTTCCATCCCGGCGGTAAGGCGGGTGGTGCGCGGACGGCGTCCGGAGCTTCTGCAATTTTGGCTTAAGAGGAGGGAGCGTCCCGAGATCCCTGATGATCCTGGCTGCCGGATCGGGGAGCTTGGGACAAATCCTAAAGGCCGTACATCTCGCGCGCGGCGCTGAAGGCCAGCAGAAACACCGCTAGGGTGACGATATAGAACCAGATTCTACCGGCGCGCGATGTCGGTTTCAGCATCTTTTACCCTTTGTAAGGCGTTTGAATCATTGAGATATTCTTTAACGTACGATGACGTCGCGATGTTATTGGCAATCGCTTGCCGTCAGATTGAAACTCGATTGCCCATCTTTAAAAGCGTAATTGTACACGGCGAGGTTGGTCTCACCCGAATCAAGCTTTGGTTTCCAGAAAGCGCACACGGTCGAGGCAATGCCGGACTTCATGATGGCCCCATCCGTCAAAGGGAGGGAATCGGCCAGGCGGTAAAAATATCGGACCGTCTTCCCCTCGAGAGAGATGCGCTCAAGAGTGGTAAAGGCATCTATCTTCTGTGGCAGGTTAGCGTTCGCGACGTCATTCTGTATTCTGGGAATGACGATCAGTTTGGTGATCTGGCTTGAACTGGCAAGAAACAGAACAACAATGATCGTTCTCGCGTTCGGAAATCGCTTGGCCGCCAGATGGCCGACAACCGCGCCGATCGCCCCGAATATCCCCCCAACCAGGCCGTAAACAGCCGGCGCCGGCCATGTTTCCATAAAAGCAAGCATTTCCCCTCCAATGTTTTCCTCTGTTGATCCGCCCGGCAGCTTGGCGACCGGGTTGCCGAACGTGCCCACGCCACTGCCGGTCTGCCCGGAAATTTATTGAGATTTTCGAGCGTGCCCAGCATCTCATCCCTACATCTCGATGATCGATCGGCGGACGCGGCCGACGATGGTGACGGCGCCGTGGAATTCCGGCGGCGGCACATCCTCGTAGGAGGCGGGCTGGAAGGGCGGGTTGTCGTTCGGGCGATAGCGCTTGTAGGTGGCGGCCCCCGTCTCGTCGGCGACGACATAGAGCGCGTTCGGCGCCAGGCGCTTGTCGCGCAGGTTGACGAAGATGATCGAGCCGGGCGGCGAGATCTTGTTCATCGAATTGCCTTCGACCTCGAGCGCGATCCATTCGCCATCGGGCAGATCGAGGGCGGCCACGGTCGGGAATTCGGAGAAGTCGGTGATCGGCGCCTGCTCGCTCAGCTGGCCGGCGCTGACCCAGGAGATCTTCGGCACGTCGGCGACGGAGACCGGCAGCTCGTCCGGATCGAGCGCGTTGCCGGTTCCGAACTGCAGCCAGTTCAGATTGACCTTGAAGGCGCGGGCATATTTCTTCGCATCGGCAATGCCGAAGCCGTTGCGGCCGGACTCATGCGCCTTGTAGACATTCGCATTCCAACCGAACCGATCGACGATCGCCTTCGGCCCGGCAAAGCCGGCGTTTTTCCTGGCCATGACCAGCCGCTTTGCGCGTTCTTCGCGCTCAAATTGTTCCTGATCTTTCAACATGATATAAAAAATACCCTAGTTTAGGGTATATGTCATGCCTTATTGCGCTTGACATAAAGGGTATTAAATGTACCCTAGTGCGCATGGAAAACAGCGACATCATCAACTCTCCCAGCCTCGGAGACCGCGGCGCCACCCGCCGAGCCCGCTACACCGGTTGCCCGAACTGCGGCAAGGCGCTGTCGATCGCCGAGGTGATCGAGCGCCATTGCGAGACCTGCGGCCGGCAGACCAACCCGAAAGAGATGCGGCAGACCGTCGATGTCCCCGGCGCACCGCACACCGATCCCGACAGCCTCACGCCTCCCTGACGGCTATCGGTGGCCGGCGTCGTCGCCCTCCCTCGGCGACGCCGGCATCCAATCCCCGGGCCGCGGCCCGGCAGGCGATCGGAGCCTTTGCTCCCGCAACAGAGCCGGCGCTCCGGTCGCCGTCGATGAATTCAAATGAACCATATCTAAGCACCCGCTTCGGCGGGAACGGCGCGCCGCGCTCGAAATGGACAAGAAGGATCACACCGGCATGAACGCGCTCCAGCTCTTCCGCACCGGCAGGGACTATATCGAAATCGCAGCCGTGCTCGGCATGTCGGTGCCTTCGGTGGAAATCGAGATCCACCGGCTTCGAAGCGCCGAGAAGGGCGATACCGCCCAGCAGGATCATGCCGGCGCCGAGATCCGCCGCTTTCCTCACCGGATCCAGCCGGGCACGCCGGTTAATTTTTTCGGCGGGCAGCGGCGTCGGGTTTGAGCGGCGGGAGAAAGGAAAACGGCATGGCGAAGGACACAATGAGCAAGGACGTCATGGACATCCTCAGCCCGGTGCTGGGGGAGGAGCTGGCGGCAGCCGTCATCGAGCACCGCCGGCGCACGCTGCGCAAGCCGCTGACGGCTTACGCCGCCCGCATCCAGGCCAGGGAATATCTGCTGACCGGCGATCCGGCCGGTGCTGCCGAAATGCAGATCTTCCGCGGCTGGCAGGCGATCAAATGTGACTGGTACCTCAAGGAGAAGGCGAGGGAAGCCGGGTCGATCAACAGCAGCACGAGAAGGACAGCAGTGGATGCCGCAAGAGATTTCCTCTCCGGTGAAGATCATAGCGGGGATGCTTTCGGGTTTCCCGGCATCATCAGGCACTGATCCCGACATGCAGATCCGCGCCTATCTCGTCGCGATCGACGGCATTGCAGATGAGGCGGTCTGGCGGGCCGCCAGAGGCTTCATCTCCGGAAGGGTGCGGGATCATAACCGCGCTTTTGCCCCGAGCAGCGCCAGTTTTGCCGAGGAATGCCGCCGTCAGCAGGCGGTAATGGACGCGCAAAAGCGGCCGCGCATCGAGCCGGAGCCCGAGACGCCGCAGCCGAAAGTCGCGGCCTACAAGATGCAGCTGCTGCGCGCTGCGGCCAATGGCAGCCGCAGCGCCAGGCGGGAACTGGCGAAGATGTTCCCCGACAACCCGGTCATCGCAAGGGCCGCACGAGAGACACAGGAGGCAGCCGGATGAGAGCCGAATTCTGGACGGAAGACAAGATTGTCAAGGCCGAGAAGCTCTGGAGCGACGGCATGTCGGCAAGAGCGATCGCCGAGATGTTCGGCTCGAAGAAGAACACCGTCATCATGATGGCGCGCCGCAACCGCGAGAGGTTCCCGGCCCGCCAGGACGCCCGGCAGAAGCTGCCGCAGGCCGAGGCCGCGCCGGAGCCGCCCCGCCACCCGGATCGGGTCAGACGTGTGACCTTTTCGGGCGCCGAGGTAACGATGCCGCGCGTGCCGTTCATCGATGGGCCGGCGCCATGAGCCCGGCCATCAAGAGCAACGTCACCCCGCGCGAAACCGAAATCATCGGCTGGATGGCGGCGGGAAAGACCGCCGCCGAGATCGGCACCATTCTCGGCATCTCCCACATCACCGTGAATACGCACATCGCCAACGCCAAGGCGAGACTCGGCGTCTTCAAGGATACCGCACTTGTCGCCGCCGCACTGCGCAACGGCATCATTCGATAGAAGGACAATCAGCATGGGTGGCAAAGCAGCCAAGGCCAGGACATCACGGGCGAACAAGGGCGCCGGCCGGCCGCGCAAGGAAAATGTCGAGCGTTTTCCCTGCGGCAAGATCAAGCCCTTCGAGACCGAGAAGGACAATATCAGCGTCGCCATCGCGGCCCGCCGCCGCATCCATGGCTTCGGCCGGACGGTCGACGACGAGACGGTCAAGAGCCCGTTTGCCGGTTATACCCTCGGCCGCATGTTCCTCGACGGCCTGATCACTTCAGAGCAGCGCCAGGCCGGCGACGACTATGCCGAGGCCATGGCTCGCTACCACAAAACCACCGGCATCCCGGCCCCAAGCCCGCGCGCCCAATCGCTCTTCACTGTTAAAGGCCATGAAGGCGAGGTCACCGAAAGCCTCGCCGACCGCGCCCGCAAAGCCAGCAACCGCATGATGGCCCTGCAGGCCATCCTGCTGCGCTGCCCGGACGGCCCGCAGGTGCGCAGCACTGTCTACAACGTCACGGTGATGGACTACGAACACCTGCGCCAGATGCCGCCGCAGCAATTGCTGTGGCTGCGCCGGGGGTTGATTGCGCTGCGCGCGGCGAGGGGTGGATGATGGGGTGGCGGTACGGTTTGTGAAAAGTTTGCGATCCAAGCCGGCGCGGCGTGGCTTGCCCAGCCGATATATGGAACGCCGGGGCTTTTTGCGCTAACCCTTCGGCCTGCGCTTCGCTTCTGCTTTAGGACTTGCGAATGAACGATCTCCAGCTGTCGCCGGAATTTCATGTCGAATTCGCTAGAGGAGGACGCTCAGATTCCGGCAGCATCCATCATGTCAAACGGCACAAGCTCGGCGGCTGGATCACCACTCCTGTTGCGCTTTTTTTCATCACTGATGCCAGGATTCCTGCGGAAGGCTTTTTCCCACACAAGAGACTCGATTTGTTTGTGAGCGACAAAAGGCTCGTTTCCAAACCGGAGTGGCTTGCCGGGATTTTGTTTGAAGCTTTGAGAAAGCGGGGCGCGATCGGCGAGCCTGCATGGTTGGAATGGCATGTCGCCAAGTCACTTGATGGCAAACCTTACGGTGAGATCTTCGACTTCGATTGATCCTTTGCAGTGGCCGAAGCGAAAACCGCCCTTCTCCGCCCGCCATCGCTGTGTTGGCACAGCGCTCACCCCAGCCTCCGTCCTCCTCGGGCTTGACCCGAGGACCCACGCTGTCCGCCATAGGCTACGGCATGGATTCAGGCTCGGGCGACGGTCAACGGGGAGTGGGCCGCGCAGAGTATCGAAGTGCATGGGTGTGTTAGTTACGCACCTCCACACGGCCCATAATATTTACGATCGGCGGCGCCTGTTGTTCCCCAACCGAGTGAAAATTCTGAGTGGCCGCCCAATAATTCGCTGCTTTGGGCTTCGGAGCGTGACTGCTCAGCTCCTCCGTTCAAAGAACTTCGTTCTGATGCCGAGATAAGGAGTGCGAGCAGATCGGCATGCCAGTCATGCTTTCACCACCGAAAAGAACAGGAACCGCGGCGTCGTCGTGAGGCTCCGATACGCCTGCGGAAACAGCTCGGCAGCGCGGGGATCGGGCTGGGGTTCGCTGACGGTATCGATCTGAAATCCGGCCGCCTTCAGTGCATCGAACATGGCGTGCAGCGGCCGGTGCCAGAAGCGCATGGCGATCTCCTGTCCGCCGTGCTGCCAGGTCTCGTCGAAGCTGTAGGTCTCGAAATAATTGTCGCGGCCGCTCGACGGGTGATCCATGAAGGGATGGTGGGTGGAGAAAACCAGGCGGCCGCCTGGAGGCAGCAGCCGGTTGAATTCCAGGAGCGGCGCCGACCAGTCCGGCAGATAATGCAGCACCAGCGAGGCCAGGATCAGATCGAAGGCGTGATCCTCGAAGGGCAAAGCTTCGCTGAGATCCGCCTGCAGCAGGCGCGCGCGCCCTTCCAGGCGGCGTTGCGCGATCTGCAGCATGCCGGCACTGGCATCGATCCCGGTCACCACGGCCCCACGCGCGACGAGCGCTGCCGCATGCGCCCCGCCGCCGCATCCCGCATCGAGCACGGAGAGACCGGCGACCTCGCCGACCAAGGCAAGAATGGCCGGCCGCTCGTAATAGGCATTCCAGGCATTGGCCTCATTATCCGCGTCATATGCCGCCGCGAAGGCATCGTAATCATTTTCGGCCATGGTTTGCCTTTGCGGAGGGTGTCGGGCGATTGCGTTTGGTCAGGCGTGTTTGATTAAGGGCAGCCGTACCTTTTTTGCGAGAATCGCTGGCGGATGCAAGCCGCCGCAGAGCGCATGGCGGCGCCACGGCCGAGAGGTCGTGCCGTGGTCGCCCCCCTCTGCCCTGCCGGGCATCTCCCCCACAGGTGGGGAGATCGCAAGTGGCCAGACCTTGGCGTCCGTCTAGCGTTTCGCCGTCCTGTGACGTCAATTGTTTGGGGAAGCCAGTGAGCCCAGCCAATCTCCCCACCTGTGGGGGAGATGCCCGGCAGGGCAGAGGGGGGCTGACGCGCACGACCGCAGTGGGCATGGATCCCAGGCTCGAGGCCTGGAATGACGGAGGCGCGCTTTCGCCAAGCTCCCGCCTGAGGCTAAGCCTTGCCGAGATGCTTCGGCCAGAATGCCTGATGCACTTCCGCGGCTTCGTCTTCGAGGTTCGTCGGGCCAACCACAGTGACGGTGCGCGCGCCGGTTTGCAAGACCGCCCGGCTCGGCACGTTCAGCCCGATCCCGGCGATCTCGCCAAGCCGGGCTTCGGAGCACGCAAACACCATGCGCCCGATGCCTGACCAGTAAATCGCCCCGGAGCACATCGCGCACGGCTCCGTGCTGGTATAGAGCGTGCAGTCGGCGAGAAAACCGGTGTCGTAGTGCTTCGCTGCAGATTTAATCAGGTTCATTTCGGCGTGGTTCGTCATATCGTGGCCGGTGAAGACGCTGTTTTCGGCGCGCAGGATGACCTCGCCATCCTTCACCAGCACCGAGCCGAATGGTTCGTCGCCTTGGTCCATCGCGGATTTCGAGAGCGCAATCGCCTCGCGTAAAAACGGCTCGTGGTTTTCCATCACAGTCCCCCCAAAAGCTAGAGCAAGAGTTTGTCTTGAATCGGAGGGATTTCCAAGGGCTGCAAATCCGATTGAGGATCGGCGATCCGGATCGCGGCAACCGTCTTCTGCTCGACCAGCAATGTCTGCCGCTGGGGACCGCCGCCGGATGTCTCGTGCGGAGAGGGACCGATCCTCACCGGCTCGCCGTGTTTACCGGCCTCCTCAGAGGTCGCGACGTCCGCCGTGATGTCCTTGGAACCCCTTCGTGATGCGAAAAGCCGTTCCTCGCCAAAAACAGAGCCTGTGCTCGTCTTTCAATTGCCGTTTGACGCTGCTTCAATGCAACCGTCTGACTATGAGCGCGAGAGTGTTTTTCTCGATCAGTTGCAAGGGGGTACAGTGCTCAAAATATTCTCGTTACGGGGTAGGCTTGGTCGTCTTCGCTATTTCCTGTTTACCGTGGCAGTCATCGCTATCGCCGCCGCCGCGATATTCGTGCTCACTCGCCTGCTGACGCTGCCCGGCACTCGGCAGGCGTTTTCATTGGTTCAGGGGCTGGTCGCCCTAACCTATCTGCTGGCTATCATCGCCAGTCTTTGCCTGATGGCGAGGCGACTGCATGACTTCGATCAGAGCGGCTGGTGGACCCTTTCAGTCTTTGTGCTTCACTTGCTCTACAGCTATTACCAAGCAGTTGGCTCCCTGACCGCGGTAATTCTCATGGGCATCTTTCTGCTGGCCGTCCATCTTGCAATCATCCTCACGCCTGGCTCGAAGAATCCCAATAGGTTTGGCGAAGTGCCCGGCGCCGTCGGAGCGCCCATTTAGCTTGCTCGGCGGATAATGGCCGCCGTAAGTAAGGTCTGCCGGCTCGGGACCGCCGCCGGATGTCTCGTCCGGCGTGCAGACACCCGCACCTTACGAAAATGTATAGCCCCGGCGAGGTGCCGGTGAGATTTCGGGCGCAGGCTTGGTGCAGTCATTGCCAAGTCGAAGGCCAGTTTCATGAACATGCGCGCCACGCCTGCCGCCCTGATGCCGGCGATCCATCCGGTCAGCCTGCGGGTCGACACCTATCTGATCAATCTCGATCGGGCGCCGTTGCGCCGGTTTCGGATGGAGCGCCTGCTGGTGGGCATCGGCCTTGCCTTCGAGCGGGTGGCGGCGGTGGATGGGGCAGGGCTCAGCCTGCCGCATCCGGATTTCGACGAAGCCGCCTATCTGAGCCGGCATGGCCGCCGGCCGAACCCTTTCGAGATCGGCTGCTTTTTCAGCCATGTCGAATGCGCCAGGCGCTTCCTCTCCGGCAATGCCGAATTTGCGCTCATTCTCGAAGACGACCTCGATTTCGACGAGGACCTCGCTGACGTGATCGAGGCCGCCCTGCAGCACCAGACGCGCTGGGACATTCTGCGTCTTTCCACCGTCAATACCGGGCGCAAGCATAGGGTGGAGGCGCTCACCGCATCGCGCTCGCTCGCCATTGCGCTCACCCGCGAGAAGGGCTCCGGCGCCTATCTGATCAACCGCAAGGCGGCGGGCTGGATTGCTGGTTCAATGCTGCCGATGCGGCTGCCCTATGATCTCGCCTTCGACCTGGAATTCGATGAGGGCTTGAGCGCCTGCTTCGTCGATCCGCTGCCGGTCAGCCAGAGGGCGGATGCCTGCTCCCAGATCCAGGCAGGGCTTTCGGCCTACCGGCTTGGCCGCCGCCGGCCGTGGAGCGTTCTGCCCTATCGCGCGGCGGCCGAAATACGCCGCTTTGCCGCCCGCTTCGGCCGCCTCGTGGCGTGGAGGGTGAGCGGTCAAGACCGCTCACCCGGGATGAAAGGTCAGGACCGCTCACCCGGGAGCAGCGGAAAGCCGATCGAGACGATGAGGCCGGGCTGATTGTCTCCCATGGTGATCTCAGCCGCATGCAGCTCGGCGATCGCCTTGACGAGGCTGAGCCCGAGCCCGCTTCCTGATGTCGTGCGGCTTTTGTCCAGCCGGTAGAGCCGCCGGAAGACTTTTTCCCTTTCGCCGGCGGGAATGCCGGGGCCGGTATCGGCGACCGAGAGGATGGCGCGATCGTGCTGGCGGCTGAGCGAAACGGTGATCGCCGTTCCGGCCGGGCAGTGGTTGATCGCATTTTCCACCAGGTTGGCGAGCATCTGGGTCAGCAGATCGCGATCGCCGCGGATCATCGCCGGACAGCGCGCCGTGATCCGCAGCGACTTCTGCGCATCTTCGGCGACATCGACATAGACTTCGGAAATCACCGCAAGCACGGCATCGAGATCGGTCGCCTGGAAACGCTCCTTGCGGGCGCCGGCCTCGATCTGGGAGATGCGCAGCAGCGCCTCGAAGGTGGCGTTGATCCGGTCGCTCTCGTGTCTCGCTTCGTCGAGAAGGGCTGAGACATCCGCCTGCCGGTCATTGCCCGCCACCGCGGCATCGAGCGTCAGGCGCAGCCGGTTGAGCGGTGTCTTCAGATCATGGGCGATATCGCTGCTCACCTGCCGCATGCTCTCGACCAAGGTCTGCAGCCGCACCAGCGCCGCGTTGATCTGGATCGCCACCGTATCGAGATCATCGCCATTGCCGCTGATCGGAATGCGGGCGTCGAGCGCGCCGTGGGAGACATCGTTCATGGTGAGCGCGACCCTGTCCAGCCGCGCCTGGGCGCGAACGGCGAGAAACACGCCGCCGCCGATTGCCGTCGCCACGACGATTGCCGCGGCCCATTCGAAACTCACCAGCACGATCCGCAGCATCTCCTCGACATCGTTGAAGTTTTCGCCGACCACCAGGCTGTAGGGGCCGATCGTCGACACCTGCATCCGGTAGCGTTCATGGCCCTTCAGCCCGACATCGCGGGAGGTGACGGTATAGACGCCGTTCGGGATGGGCGGTGCGGCGAAATTGCCGGCGAGTTTCTTGCCGGCATGATCGGTCAGCGAATAAAGCCCGTCGGAGGTAGACTGGAAGCTCGCATAATTGTTGAGCGTGTTGACGAGATCCTGGGTGTCGCCGGGCTCGTAGGTCGAAACGATCAACGCATTCATCTCGGTGAGCGACTGTTCGAGATCGCGGGAGAGGCCAAGGTCCAGCATGTGATAGATGATCGCGCCGCTCAGAAAGAAGGTGACGACGAAAAGCACGACGAAGGTGACGGCAAGCCGGAACGGCGTGCTCCGGCGCAGGCTGGAGAATGATGCCGAAAAATGTGTGTGGTTTTCGGACGGCATCATCCTGTCCTGGGCGCATGCAGGCTGTACCCGGTATTGCGGACCGTATGCAGAAGCTGGGCCTGGAACGGTCTGTCGACCTTGGCCCGCAAACGGCTGATATGGGTCTCGACGACGCTGGTCTTCGGATCGAAGTGGAAATCCCAGACGCGTTCCAACAGCATCGTCTTGGTGATGACCCGGCCTTCGCCACGCATCAGCACTTCGAGCAGGGTGAATTCGCGCGGCTGCAGCTCGATCGCCTGGCCGGCGCGGCGGGCTTCGCGGCGGATCAGATCGAGCTCGAGATCGGCAACCTTCAGCACCGTCTTCTGCTCCTGCACCGGTGGCCGGCGGCCGAGCGCGTTGACGCGGGCCAGCAGCTCGGAGAAGGCAAAGGGTTTGGTGAGATAATCGTCGCCGCCGGCCTCCAGCCCCTCGACCCGGTCGTCGACGCCGCCGATCGAGGTCAGGAACAGCGCCGATGTGCCGACCTTGGCGGCCCTGAGCGACCGGATAATCGCCAGCCCGTCCAGCCCCGGCAGCATGCGATCGACAACAATGACGTCATAGGCTTCGCGCTGCGCCTGAAACAACCCATCGCGGCCGTCGCCGACCACATCGCAGACATGGCCTGCCTCGGAAAGGCCCTTGGCGATATAATCGGACGTCTTCCGATCGTCCTCGATAAGCAGGATCCGCATCAGCCCGATCATTCCCGGCAGGTGAGGGGGCAATCTAGCGGAGCCGGCGGCTGGGCGACAACTTACGGATTTGTAAGGTGGGCGAGGCTTTGAGCAACCGGACTTCTCTGCATGCGCAGCGCTCTCAGCCTCGCGGGCGTGGTTTCGCCTCATATGTCGTCCGAACGATCGAGGTGGGGTCGAGGCCGCGTGCGACGGGTGTCCAGCCGACGGGCTGGCTCCGTCTGACAAGGCCGACATCGTCGAGATGCTCGTCATCCAGCCGATCGAGATCCGGCGTCGCATCATGGCGGGATGCCCTGTTTTCACGCCAGTTGGAAAAGCTGTGAAGCGCAAGCGCAAGCGGATGGGCGATCGCGGCGAAGATGGTGGACTGGGTGTTCGATCTGGCGAAGCTGGTCATTTGCATGGTCCCCTCGGTTGATGGTGCATGCTGGCATCACGGGCCGGCCATGTACCGACGGGCAGCTGACGAAGCGCTGAATTTTCGCTGAAAGCGACGTTTGCGGGTGCGACGGCGCGGCGCGCGCTACGCCTCTCCGGGAAGGACCGGGAACTGCGCCGACTTCAACAGATCGAGTATGTGGGCGCGCTGCTCCGGCCGCTTCACCCCGGCATGATCGAGATATTGGCTGGCCGACTTGTAGCCGATCAGCATCGCCTGGTCGCGCCAGCCCGCGGCTTCTTCCGGCCGGCCGATGGCAACGGCACAACAGGCAGCCGTTACCAGGTCGTCCATCGAGCGTGTGTTCGGTTGCCGGCGCAGGATGAAGGACAAGGCCTCCTCGTATCGGCCGGCATGGAAGGAGGCGCGACGGAAGGAACTGTCGTACCAGATCGGCCAGCTCGGATTGAGCCGCCGGGCCTTTTCAGCCGCAGCGATACCCTCCTCGATGCGCCCGAAGACCGGCGCCCAGCCGGAGAACATCGCCAGCACATCGGCGTTCGACGGGCCGAGACCGAGCGCCCGATCCAGCGCCGCCTCCGCCGCTTCCATCTGCCCCATATTGCCGAGCATCTCGCCGAGCGCCACCAGCGCCTCCGCGTCGAACGGATCGAGTTCAACGGCGCGCCTGGCGGAATTGAGCGCCGCAGCATCGTTCTCGCTCATGTCGACGCCGAACGAGGCGAGCTCATCATGCGACCAGGCAAGACCGAGCCAGGCGCGGGAAAACAAGGGATCGATCTCGATTGCCCGCTGGAAACAGTGCAGCGCCTTTTCAGCGTCTTCCCGGTTGAAGCGATTGGTGTGATATCGCCCGCGCAGATAGAGTTCGAAGGCATCGCGATCGGCCGCCGCCCGTCGATGCAGGTGCTCGGCGGCGACATTCAGCAGCACGCCGTGGCCGGCAAGCGCGTTGACGATGCCCTCGGCGATTTCCGACTGGATTTCGAGCGCATTGGCGATCGCCCCGTCCCAGCTTGCCGACCAGACGATCCGGCCGCTCGACATTTCGGTCAACACGGCGGTGACCTTCATCATGCCGTCGACCGACTGCACCATGCCGTTGAGGTCGAAGCCGAGCGTTGCGCGCAGAGGCGAGGGGACTGCCTTCTCCGGCAACCAGGTGACCTCGAGGTCGTGGTAGCGCGCCAGCCTGGAGGCGACCTCGGTGGAGAAGGCCTCGGCAAACCAGGCCGCATCGCTGCCGGGGCCGATCAGACGGAACGGGGCAACCGCCAGGGGAAGCGCCCGCACGAAGGCCTTCTCCGGCATGGCGTCGGCGGCCGATTGCTTGTTCTCGAACAGATAGCCGCGCCGGAACAGGGTGCGGATCAACCCGTCGGCGCCGATCGCCTTGCGGATCTGGCTGATCGCCTGGGTCAGCGAATCCTCGGTGACGATGACACCCGGCCAGACCGCTTGCATAAGCTCGTCCTTGGAAACCACGCGGCCCTCGTTGCGGACGAGATAGGTCAGCATGGCGAGTGGCTTGGCGCCGATCTCGACATCCCTGCCGCGCCGCATGAGCCGCCCCCTTTCGGGGTCAAGCGTGACGTCAGCGAATGTGAACAAATCCGTCATATCAGAGACCGCTTTAACCGCAGGAATTATACCAAGGCGAGCGCGAACCGAAGCCCCGCGCGACGGTGCAGATGAGGAGACGCTCAAGCGCCCCACGGCAATTCTGGCGGTTGCCGGCCTCAGGCATCTCATGGCAGCCAGGCCGGCAAAACCTCGATCGCCGGTAAAGTTACTACCGTTGTCGAGCGTTTCAAATCACCCAGGGGGAGTATGGCGGATCGCTGGCCGTCGTGGGGACGGTGCTCGATACGCTCAGCGGTGGCGACGTGCTGCTCGCCGACCGCGTCTACGACAGGGATGCCTGGCGCCTCGAGATGGCCGCGCGCGGTGCTCGCTTCCGCCAAAATCTGGATGTGCTTTACGAGTCGGTGAGCTATAAAGCCGCCTCGATGCTCGCAGAGGCGTTCAGGCAGGAGCCCGACCATGATCAAAATGAGCGTCTACTATCCGGCCGCTGGCGGCTCGAAGTTCGATCACGACTACTATCGCACCAGCCACATGCCACTGATCCAGGAACGGCTCGGCGATGCCTGCCTGCGTTACGAGATCGAAAAGGGCCTTGCGGGTCGCGAACCTGGAAGCGCGCCGCAGTTCGTCGCGGCGTGCCACATCTACTCGCCGACCCTGGGGACATTCCAGGAGGCGTTCGCTCCCCACCGCGCGGAGATCGTCGCGGATGTCGCCAACTATACGGACATCGCGCCCATCGTACAGATCAGCGAAATCGTTGGAGGGTAGGGGCCTTCGGCGCGTCAGGCGTAGCCTTTGAACTTTCCGGGATCGGCAGGAACATATGGTTGCCGTTGAAGCGAAAACGACCTTGCTCTTGCCAAACTCGCTTGGGGGCTCACCCTGCGTTCGCGGTGGAAAACATGCCACTTGTCGAGGGCGGTGCTTGGTACTCGTCCATTGCTCTTTGCAAAGCGATTTGTGTTCCGATGAAGAGAGTCGCCGGCCGCAGCGTTTTGCAAGTTGCTATCTCGCTGGCGAAGGCGGCGGCCTTGGTCTTGGCTTCCGGCCTAACATCGTTGTCGGTCACGATGAAGCCGAGATATTCCTCCCAATCCACATATCCGTTCGACGCCGGAAATTTGCTCTTGTACATCTCGGCTTTGTAATAGCGAACCATGCGTCGCTTTTCGAAAAGGAGGAAAGCAATCCAGAATTTAATTGCGCCCCATAGATTTAGGCCCACGGGCATGAGCCAGAGGAAACCGAGTGTTGCCATGAAAACGAAGGGCGCCTCAATCCCGTTCGCCACCAAAGTAGCAAGAATTGCGATGCCGACGTCGAGGACCATGAAGAACAATAGAGTTAGTATCCACCTCATGCTGCCGTCGCCATAAGCATATCCCCACACCCTCCGGCTACAACTGCTGCATTTGAAAAATCGTAAGTCGACAATGCGGATGCGCGCTCCAATCACTCCGCACAGGTGTTGATGCCGTCCCTGACTATGAGCGCCCACTTGGGGCCGAGTGTCTCGCGAGCAGAAAGCGCGTTTTCGCTGCCCGGCTCACCATCTTTGAACATGTGGACAGCAAGGTCCTGATTGTGCCCGCCAGCCACGAATGTCGGGCCGGGATTGTAGACTGTATTGCCAGTGTAATAGCCGGTGTTTCCGTAAACAGTCGCGCTGCCCGTCGTGGTATAAGATCCGGGCATCTGGACAACGCGCGTCGTATCGGCGCCAGCTTGGCCGACGATGACATAACTGTCATAGCCCGCCTTGATCGTCTCGATCGCAGCTTGTTTTCCGGCAACCTTCATCGCGCCCGTGTCTCCACAGATCGGAGCGGCGCGCGTCTTGATGATGATTTCGTTTTTAGCGGTACGCATCGAGCTTGACGCCGCGCAGGATGACAAGGCGCCGGCTGCCAGCGCGAGCAATATCGGTAGTCTCATGAATCTCCCCATGCCTCTAGAGCCAGCGTAAAGGCCGGTTGTATTTTAGCAAGAGGAATTGATGGAAGGTGAAGAATAAGTCGGCCTCACAACTCACTTTACAGACAACACCGAAGGCAGCCGGCGGCAATCCGACACTTGCCGCGGACCCCGACTTCGCCTGACGCCTTATCGACGCATGTTATTCGGCGCGATGGTTAAATCCCCGACCCATCGAGCTGCTGGGCGTCGTCGCCTTCCCAGGGGGAGGGCATCGAGAGGCGAGCGAGATTGGCCGAGGGCATCGGCATCCAACACTTCAATTCCGGCTCGGCATATTCGATGATCTGCCCGGGCGAGGAATCCGAGGCGCGCCAGCCTTCTGCGCCAAATTGATCGCCATGCGACCAATAGGCGAGGTCAACTTCTGCCGGCCCCTGTTCGGACGGGCGGATGGTGACCAGGATCCGACTGCCGTCTTTCGGTGCGCTGGCCATGCTGCGCCAGCGGTCTGCCTCGTCCATCGTTTTGCCTCCTGCCTTGCTGCAGGTGCAACTGTCGCCTCGCCAACGAAGGCGGTCAACTCAAACTTTGGGGGGACCGTTCGCTATCCCTGGCGGTTTAAGCTATCCTGACGTTCCGGATGGAGGATTAGCGCATGGCGAAGCTCGTCTTCGGAATGAACATCTCCCTGGATGGCTATGTCGACCACCAGAAATTTGCGCCCGATCCCATCCTCTTTCGCCATTGGATCGAGCAGGCGCGCGGTCTGACCGGGAGCCTCTATGGCCGCCGCCTCTACGAGGTGATGCGCTACTGGGACGAAGACCGTGCCGAGTGGACCCCGGAGCTGCACGACTTCGCGCTTGCCTGGCGGCGCCAGCCGAAATGGGTCGTGTCGCGCTCGTTGACCTCGGTCGGGCCCAATGCCACGCTTATCAAGGAGGACATCGAGACGGCGATCCGCGGGCTGAAGGCCGGGCTTGCCGGGGAGATACAAGTCGGCGGGCCGGAGCTTGCGGGTGGACTGACCGACCTCGGCCTGATCGACGAATATCGGCTCTACTTCCACCCCGTCGTGCTCGGCCGCGGCAAACCGTTCTTCACCGGCCCGAGGCCGCCACTCCGCCTTGTCGCCAGCGATCTGATCGGCGGGGATGCGGTGCGATTGACCTATGTTCCTGGTTGAGCGGTAAATGTGCGAGGGCGCGGTGAGGCGGCAGTCACGAAGATTGACCAAATGCTTCTGCGTCGTACCTGCAGTCGCCCCGACGCGGCCAGATGAGGAATGGCTGCGGTCCGCGATACCATGCGTGACATCAATGCGCGCTGCGCGATAACATATAAGCCCATTCAACCCACTTTGAGGTTGAGTAGAGCAAGAGATCAGGCATAGTCACGGAATGCTCGATCTCTCGTTTCCTTGGCCCATCGGCCCCATTCCCATAGCCGTGACGGTCTGGGCGTCTTATGGTCTTTACCGTGCGGTTGTAACACGCGACGGGGTTACGTGGGCGTCAGTGGTTTCAGTTCTGGGGCTGGTGGCGTTCATGGCAGCACTAACTGCCCAAGTCGTAAAGCCCGTTATCCACCAAACGCTTTCCCTGATAATAGCTCAACGTCTTGGAACGAGTGCGTGCTTCCTGCTCGTCAAGATATTGTCGTCCATTCAAAAACCGAAACCGAAACCGCAACCCTCTCTCAGGCGTCCCGACGTGAAAGTGTTTCGCGGCATGGGCATCTGCCTAAGCTTCCTGATTGTCATTGACGGGCTTTTCTTTTTATTCTCTGACGCCGGAAAGTGTAAACATTTCAGCGGGTATATGGCTAGTAAGTGTGCTGGCCAGGAATTATTTATTGGAATTCATGACCTTCCAGTGGAGATCTATTTTGCAGTTGTCCTGGGAGTTCCTGCGCTGGCCGGACTAATTTTAGGAATTTGGATGCTGTTTAGGACAACTGGCCTTCCAAATGCGGATGATAAGCCTTGATTGCGCCGGCAAGCGGCCCCTCGCTTTTTCCGGCGCTGAACAATACGCACGATCTTGCCTGATCCAACCTGAAGAGCATCCGATGATCCACGAATTGCGCATCTATACATGTCTGCCGGGGAGGCTGCCGGCACTGCAGCAGCGTTTCGAGACCGCGACGCTGGCAATCTGGGAACGCCTCGGTATCCGCTCACTCGGCTTCTGGACGACGATGATCGGTTCTTCCAGCAACGATCTGACCTACCTCCTGGAATGGCGGTCACTGGCGGAGCGCGAGCAGAAATGGGCCGAGTTCATCGCCGATCGCGAGTGGCAGGAAGCGAGGGCGAAGAGCGAGGCGGATAGGCCGATCATCGCCAACATCGCCAGTTCGCTGCTGCAGCCGACAAGCTTCTACCGCGGCTTCTCCAAACCGTCGGAATAACGGCCAGAAACTCCGCATGCAATTGATTGAGACGTGTTTCGGATGGGTTTCGGCGCGAGTGCGAGCCGTCATCCGCAAATGGCGCAATCTGCACGAGGCGGGCTTGCGCCGGGACCGCCGCGATCTCGAGCATCAAGCGGAAACATGAGCATCGCCGAACAGCGCAGCCATTGTCCGTTGAGCCGCAAAGAAGAAACGCCAGGGTGTCGCCCTGGCGTTTCGGTTCAGGCGACCAGGCCCTTGGTCAGCTCCAGCGCCTGCCGCTCGAACAGCCGGCGGTAGATGCCGTCGGGGCGGCGGATGAGCGCCTGGTGGTCGCCTTCTTCGACGATTTCGCCCTTGTCGAAGACCAGCAGCCGGTCGAGCGCCCGTACTGTGGACAGGCGATGGGCGACGACCAGTGTGGTGCGGCCGTCCATCAGGCGTTCCATCGCCTGCTGGATCTGCACTTCGCTCTCGCTGTCGAGGCTGGACGTTGCCTCGTCGAGGATCAGGATCGGCGCATCGGCGAGGAAAGCGCGGGCGATAGCGACGCGCTGCCGCTCGCCGCCCGAGAGTTTGACGCCGCGTTCCCCCACCATCGTCTCATAGCCCTTGGGAAGGCTCAGGATGAAGTCGTGGGCGCTCGCCTGTCTCGCCGCCTGCTCGATTTCACGCCGCGAGGCATTCGGCCGGGAATAGGCAATATTCTCGGCCAGCGTGCGGTGAAACAGGATCGGCTCCTGCTGCACGATGGCGATCTGGCTGCGCAGGCTGGATTGCCTCACCTCGGCGATATTCTGCCCGTCGATGCGGATCGAGCCCGAATTCACGTCGTAAAGGCGCTGGATCAGCTTGACGAAGGTCGTCTTGCCCGAACCCGAATGGCCCACAAGCCCCACACGCTCGCCCGGTTTGATGGTGACCGAAAAGTCATCATAAAGCGGGCTCGGATGCGCGCCATATTGGAAGGTGATGCGATCGAAGACGATCTCGCCCCGGTCGATTGCGATGGGGGTCGCGCCCGGCCGGTCCTCGATGCCGAGCGGCATCTTGTCGAGCAGCACCAGTTCTTCCATGTCGTTGACGGCACGCTGCAGATTGCGGATGTCCTGGCCGACATTGCGCAGATAACCCTGCAGGACGAAGAACATCGCCAGCACGAAGGTGACGTCGCCAGGCGTCGCCAGACCCTGCTGCCACATGATGAGGCCCGTGCCCAGAATGCCGGCCTGCATGGAAACCATCATGAAGCCCTGGATCGTGCCGCTCAATGTGCCGCGCTTCCACGTCCGCCGCGTGCGGCTGTCCCACGTGCCGAGCACGCGGCCGAGCCGGGTCTCCTCGCGGTTTTCGGCACCGAATGCCTTGACCACCGAGTTGCAGCTGATCGCATCGGCGAGCGCCCCGCCGAGCTTGGTATTTCAGGCATTGGCAAGCCTTGCCGCCGGCGACACGAAGCCCATGGAAAGCGCCACGGTGACGCCGATATAGATCAGCGATCCCAAGCTGACGATCAGCCCCATGACCGGCCAATAGCTGCCGAGCACGATGCTGGCGCCGACCAGCATGACGATCGACGGCAAGAGGGCGACCAGCAGCAGGTCGTTGAGCGAATCCAGCGCCCACATGCCGCGGGTGATCTTGCGCACCGTCGAGCCGGCAAAGCTGTTGGCGTGCCAGTCGGTGGAGAAGCGCTGCACCTTGTGGAAGCCGCCATTGGTCACATCCGCCATGGTGCGCAGCGTCAGCCGGATGATGCCGTTGAAGATGAAATAGCGCAGCGCCACGCTGGTGAAGCCCAAAGCGACGACAATGACGAAGGCGCGAAGCGCGCTGTCGGCCGGATTGCCGCCGGCGATGGCATCGACGATCTGGCCGGAGTAGACCGGCACCATGACTTCGGCGAGCGTGCTTGAGATCACCAGCACGATGATCAGACCCACCAAAGCAGGCCGGTGGCTCCAATGATGAAAGATAAAGCCGAGCACGTTGCGATAGGCATCGGCGCGGAAATCGAGCTTCTTGCGAGTCATTTGAACCAACCCGGCCGCATATCGGCAACCGGTCCTCAAAATCGAGAGTTAAATGGCACAGCCCAAGCGGGAGACAAAATGATCCCGTCAGATCATCGGGCTATGAAGGGAGTGAAAACCGCATGTCGGGCGCGCTCGAGGCGGGCCGCGAATGGAAATGACCTAGTGTCGGTTCATTCCGCACGGGAGGATTTTGGTGATTGCTGATGATGTCATGCAACGCCTCCCTTTTGTTCGATCTGACGCGGTGAGCCTCTTGTAGCGAAGGCGAACGCCGTTGCCAACCGGGAAATTGCAACCTGACAGAAAGTGATGCGAAAACGACACAATCTGTAACGTGCAGGTTTACGCGCCGCCGTTTGCAGCCGGGTTCGCCGAGCCGATGCCGGGCATGTTATGGCAGACGCGAAAGGTCGGTCGGCTCCGGTTTTGCGCCGGCTGCCGTCAGCATCGCGTGGACCTGGCCGCGGTGATGGGTCTGGTGGTTGAAGAGTTCGATCGCACAGTTCGCCTTCGGCCTCTCGACCCGCGTTGCGCCGTCGCCGGGATACCAGACAAGCATGCCGTCGAGCTCGGCGTCGCGCAATCCTGCCGCCCAGGCTTCGATTTCGATGTTGCGTTGCAGGCGCAGGCTCTTGAACGCATCCCAATCCGATGGGCTTGTCAGCGAGTGCGTGATGGTTTCCTCGGGCCGCTCATTGCCCGTCAATCGCGCGAGGATCAGGGCGTCGGCCCAGTAAAGATGGTTCAGCGTCGCGGCGATCGATTGGAAGAACGCCCCTCGATCCTTCCAGCGCTCCGCATGCGTCAGCCCGTCGGCGGCGGTGACCAGAGAGGTGTTCTGCCAGCTGTTGTAGCGGGCCATGAGTCGGCAATAGTCGGCGGAGATCATTGTCTCGGGCTCCAATGGTTGGTGATGTTGGGGGAGGGTGGCGAATGAGGGGAAGACCCATGGAGCCGTTTGTTCCCCGTCGCTTGCGATATTCACAGGTGGCCCGAAGGGCCGGATGAGGGGGCCGCACGGCACAGCGTCAACGATGATCAGTCTATCCCGAAACAGCATCGTCGCAAATGCCTGATGACATTCTTCGTTTTCGAGGGACGCCAACTCATGGCGCAAGTCGTCATGTCCGTTTCTGACGCACTCCGACGAAGGCAGTTGGCTGCTGTCTACCCATTGCCGCCATCCGTCGCTGAATTTGCCGCTGAACTCACCCCACCCTCTGTCCTCCTCGGGCTTGACCACCAGCGGGGTCATGGATCCCAGGCTCAGGGCCTAGGATGACGGAGATTGGGGGTGCGTTCTCGCCAAACTCAGCCGTCAGCCTTGGTCTATCTTGCTGCGCTGCCATTACACGGCATTGCATCGTTTCCTTCGCACGCCTCATCTTGGCGGCGGCTCGGCGCCGTTTTCCCCGACAAGCTCCCAAATGTCGACCTTCTCGGCGCGTCCCTTGACCGGGGCAAGGCCGAGGGGGCGGAAGGTGAAGCGGTGGGCGACGGCGTCGCGGGTGGCGGCGCTGACCAGGATCGATGTGTTCAGCTCCTTGTTCATGCCTTCCAGCCGTGACGCCACATTGATCGTATCGCCCATCGCCGTATATTGCTGGCGCGAAATCGCCCCGAAGCTGCCGACGACGGCCGGGCCGGTGTGCAATCCGAAGCGCGTCAGCAACTCCGGGCGGCCATTTCTGAGATTGGTTTCGTTCAAGCCGTCGACCGCCGCTTTCATGGCCAGCGCGCATCGACAGCCATGTTCGGCATGGCTGGTATCGTCGACCGGGGCGTTCCACATGACGAAAATGGAATCGCCGAGATATTGCACGACGGCCCCGCCATTGCGCTCGGCGATGGTGTTCAGCAGTTCGAAATAGGCAGAAAGCGTGTCGACCACCTCTTCGGGCGAATGTTGTTCCGAGATGGTGGTGAAGTCTTTGATGTCGGTGAACAGCACGGTCACATCCTGTCGCTTCGCCTTGACGATCGTTCTCGTCTCGGGATTGACGATCCGCCGGACCACTTCACGCGGCACATAAAGCGCAAACTGAGCGATGGCATGACGGCTGGCCGCCAGCGCGTTTGCCAGCGTGTTGATCTCGCTGATCCAGGAGTGGGACATCGGTTTCTCCCCCACATCCAGATCGCCGATCCTGCGCGCCTCGTCGGCCAGCCGATAGAGCGAGCGGCTGACCATGCGCGACAGCATCACCGAGGCGCCGACACCGGCGAGCACGAAGGCGGCGGCGATGAAGAGGTTGCGCACCAGCAGCCGATTGGCCTCAGCCACCAGGTCCTGCAACGGCACGACGATGGCGGCCTCGCTGCCCGTGAACAGGCCAGAGACGCTGACGGGGGCGATCTGCACCAGATGGGTTTCACCATCGAAATCGACCCGTGCCAGGCCGCCGCCGGCAAAGGCCGGATCCTGCCTGAGCCGCGCCACGGTTTTAAGGCTCGGGTCGAAACCGTTTGCCGTCGTGGCAAAGGCGCCTGATGTTCTCGACCACAAGGCGATGATCCTGCTCATGATATCAGGGTCGGAATGGGCGACGAGATTGCCGTCGGCATCTAGGATATAGGCCCGCGCCCGCGGCGAGATCTCAGCTGCGTCGAGCAGCCGGCTGACGGTCTGCAGGTGAATGTTGATGCCGAGCACCACCTTGCCATCGTCCCGCATCGGGGCGGCGATCGTCAGCGTCGGAACGTTCAGCGTTCCGGTGATATAGGGTCCAACGGAAACCGGCGCGCCGTCTTGAATGACGGATCGATACCAGGGGCGTTGCCGCGGATCGAAGGATGTATCCTCGATGGTCCGCTCCGCGATCAGCTTTGCGTCGCTGTCGAGAAAACCGAGCGTCGAGATGATGTCGGCCGCTGGTCGCCGCGCGATCATTCGGATCGCGAAAGCCGTACCATCGGGTGCGGCAAGCGTCTGGCGGATGTCGCGCCGGGCCGTATTGATCACCTGCAGGTAGGAGCCATCGGGATAGCCGGCGTAAACGCTGGTGGCATTCGGGACGGTTCGCAGAACCTCCTGAAAGAATTGCTGTTTTGCCTTGATATCCTGAGGCGGCGGGGAAACGAGCTGCGGCAGGGTGGAGGCCAGCGCCACGGCCTCGGTGCCGCTCTGCAGCGTATTCCGGTACCCCTCGATCAGCCGCAAGCTCATCGCGCGCATCTGCTGGGCGCCAGCGCTGACCGCAGCTTCGCTTCCGTGGCTGAATGCCATCCAGATGATCGGCGCCGATGTGCACAGCAGTGACGCGACGACCAGGACGCCGAGATGCAGTCTGAGCGGTTTGGACCAGCGCACGCGATCTCCCCCGAAATGCGGACCCGTCTCAGCACGTGTAGCGCAATGCCCGTCCGGCATGCGCTAGCCAACGATGCCAGCTAACTGCTTTTTGCAGGCTTGCACAAGCTAGCCGTCGCTGAGTTTGCCGCTGAGCTCACCCCACGCTCCGTCTTCCTCGGGCTTGACCCGAGGATCCACGCCGTCTCCACCCGCGCGACCATGGATTCCAGGCTCAAGGCCTGGAATGACGGAGGTTGGGGCGGGATTTCGCCAAATCCACCGTCGGCGCGCTTGACAGTCCGGCGGCTAAGGAGGCGGAGCAGAGAGGGGCCGAAGACGCGATGGTACTTTGCCCTTCCGCCGTCTGTTTCTGAGTTTGCCACTGGGCTCACCCCACCCTCCGTCCTCCTCGGGCTTGACCCGAGGATCCACGCCGTCTCCACCAGCAGGGACCATGGATTCCAGGCTCAAGGCCTGGAATGACAGAGGTTGGGGGCGTGTTTTCGCTCAAGGGTTATCTGGCGCAATTGATGGGAAGAGATGCCTCTGCGCTTTACCGCTGAAACTCGGCATCATGAGCGCTTTTCAATGCGTCGCACCCCCAAGCTCTTTCGTCGCGCTCGATGCCCACTCCTGCACCTGCCGTTCGGACATGGGCAGGTCAGGGACTTCAGTTTCAGCGAGAGACCTCAGGCTCGCTCCCTCCAGCTTTGCGATCGCCTCCTCAACGTCCGAATAGATCTCGGTTCCCGGAAGACAGCCCTGCTTTTGGATATATCCCAAAAATCGTGGACGCATCGGCTTCGGCTCCGCCCCGCAATATTTCTCCGCCAGGACATGCATCATCAGCGCGTATTCGATTCCGATGAATCGCAACTCGATCGGTTCGTTCGGTTTGAAACTGTTTCGGCAAAAATTTGGAGATGCGGCATTGGCGGCAGCGAGCGGCACGCAGGCGAATATTACGCCGCAGACATAACGAAGCAAATCACTTCCCTCCCATATTTTTCAAGCGCGACGAATTTCATTGTTTGGGAACGAGGCCGTCGAGCAGGAAGTCGAGGCCTTTGCTGAAGGCGCCGTCCCAGTCATTGTCCAGTAGCAGCCGGGAGCGTTCGATTGTCGGGTAGTGCTCACTGAGACTTGTGAGGCGCTGCTGCGCGGCGGCTCTGTCGTCGTCCGATAGGTCGAAGCTTGCCCGGGTGGTGGTGGCGCCGATCACATAGTTCCAGAGCGACCAGATCGCGACGTTCAGATCGGCGTCGGCCACGCCGGCTCTGGACAGGGTGCTGCTCAGCAGCTCCAGGCGAAAAAGGATGTTCGGGCCGAGCGCCCGGCGCGGCAGCAGCGCTGCCGACCAGGGATGGCGGAGCATGCCGGCGCGCCAGTCTTTCAGCATGTGAACGACTTCGCCGCGCCAGTCCTCAGACGCATCGATTGGCGCCGGGCCGTTATATGCGAGCACCGAATCCAGCGCCAGATCGAAGACCTCCTCCTTGCTGCCGACGTGCCAGTAAAGGCTCATCGCACCGGCGCCGAGGCGATCGGCCAGCCGGCGCATCTTCAATCCGTCAATTCCTTCGCTATCCAAAAGCTCGACCGCGGTCGCGACGATCCGTTGCAGCGAGAGAGGCTGGTCACTGCGCGGTTCCGGCCCGGATGGCGGAGGCACTTTGCGTTCAGATTGCTTGCTCTGCCCGCCGCTGCGTTTGGCTGCCATCCGTTTTCCCTACCGATCAGAATGCCGATTTAAGCCGACAATCCAATGAATGTCGATCCTGGCGGATTGACTCGTACGACGTACGATGCAAATTTATCGTACGCTGTACGAGTCAATCGTACCGGCGGTAAATCAACTGCCGGCCGCGGCGAGGTGGCCCGCAGTTCTCAACGCTCAAGAGAAAATCATGTCACGCGCAATCAAGCATCTGCTCATTGGAGGGCTCATCATCATGACTATTGGAATTCCGGCTGCGGCGACGGCCAACGAGACCGATCTGAAGCTCACCATCGTCAATCCGAAAAACCTCTACGACCCCTCGCCGAACGGCTACAGCACGGCGGTGATCGTGCCCAGGCAAGGCCGGCTGGCCTATATTTCCGGGCAGGGCGGCCAGGACAGCACCGGCGCCCTGTCACCCGATTTCGCCGTCCAGGTGAAGCAGGCCTATGCCGATTTGCACACCGCCCTCGACGCGCTCGGCGCCAGGCCCGATCAGGTCGCCAAGCTGACCGTCTTCGTGGTCGATCACGACATGGCGAAGCTTCAAGTGTTGACGGAAAACGTCAAGGCGATGTTCGGCGCAGCCCTGCCGGCGCAGACTTTGATCCCGGTTCCCAAGCTGGCCATCGACCCCATGCTCTTCGAGGTCGAAGCCGTCGTCGTCTTGGACTAGGCATACTGAAGCTCGACAGCCTTCGCCTGCGCGGCGGTTGACCAGGGATGGTCAATCCGCCTTCAGTTGCTCGGGAAGCTGTCCATAAGCCGTCAGAATGGACTTGATCAGCCCCGGGAAGCGTTCGTCCAGCTCTGGGCAGCGGGTTTGGTTGCGCATTTCCACGCCCTGGCGCTCGCTGCGGATCAGGCCGGATTCGCGCAGCACTTTGAAATGGTTGGACAGCGATGATTTCGGAATGATGCGGTCGCCGAGATCGGCGAGGGCAGAGCAGGTCCCGCCACAGCCGGCGGTGGCAAGCCTCGAAAATATGGCAACGCGCTCCGGATCGGACAGCGCATAAAGGATCGCCTCCGGCCGAATATCCTCCAGGGCTGGGTGAAAGAGCGGTCGCATGAATTTTATATAGCGCCCCTTGACATCAAGATCAACAGTTCCGAATTTCTGAACTATGGAACAAGCCGCCAATCCCGGCGGCTGTCCCGATCAGAAGGAATAACAGATGGCCAAGCTCACCGGAAAAGTTGCAGTGGTAACGGGGGCCTCCAAAGGTATCGGCGCGGCGATTGCCAAGGCGCTCGCGGCCGAAGGGGCAAAAGTGGTGGTGAACTATGCCTCGAGCAAGGCGGGAGCCGACGCCGTGGTCGAGGCGATCGGCGCGGCCGGCGGCAAGGCCATCGCGGTTCAGGGTGATGTTTCCAAGGCCGAGCAGGCGCAGGGCCTGGTCGATGCCGCCGTCAAGGAATTCGGCAAGCTCGACGTCCTGGTCAATAACTCCGGCGTCTACGAATTCGCGCCGATCGAGGAGGTGACCGAGGAACAGTATCGCCGCATCTTCGACGTCAACGTTCTCGGCCTTCTCCTGACCACCCAGGCGGCGGTCAAGCACCTCGGCGAGGGCAGCAGCGTCATCAACATCTCTTCGGTGGTCACCAGCATGGCGCCGCCCGCCTCCGCCGTCTACACCGGCACCAAGGGCGCCGTCGAAGGCATCAACAGCGTGCTTGCCAAGGAACTTGGCCCGCGGAAGATCCGTGTCAACGCCATCCTGCCGGGAATGGTCGAGACCGAGGGAACGCACACGGCCGGCGTCATCGGCTCGGATTTCCAGCAGGTCATCGTCGGCCAGACGCCACTCGGCCGCGTCGGCCAGCCGGACGATATCGCCGGGGTCGCGGTCTTCCTCGCTTCCGACGATGCCCGCTGGCTGACCGGCGAACGGTTGGCTGCCAGCGGCGGTTTTCGCTGAGAATTGAGCGAGGAGCGCGCGCTTTCTTGAGCCTGCGCATACCGGTATATCGGCACAAGGTTCACCACACCCTCCGTCGTCCTCGGGCTTGACCCGGGGACCCACGCCGGGCCTCTTCGGCCGTGGCCATGGATTCCAGGCTCAAGGCCTGGAATGACGGAGATTGGAGGACGCGACTGGCAGGGGGCGCAACGGCGCTGTTACTCCGCCACTATTCTGGATTTACCACGCAACTCTCCCCACCATTGCTGGATTTGCCACTGAACTCACCCCACCAATCGTAGGGTTTGCCACGAGCCCACCCCAGCCTCCGTCGTCCTCGGGCTTGACCCGAGGACCCATGCTGAGGAAGGCGCGCTCAGGACGAAGAGGGCGCCCTAGGACCCGTTTCCTTTCAGCGCTTCCACAAAACGGATCACGTCACCGACCATGCGATCGTTCAAGATATCGTTGTGACCCGCACCGTCATAGATCAACATCTGCTTGGGCTCGGGTGCAATGCTGTACAACGCCTGCCCTGACGAAAGCGGGATGCTGTCATCAAGCCGGCCGTGGAGGAACAACTTCGGTTGTCCTACTTTGCCGATGTTGAGGTCCGAGCGAAAGGGATCCTTGAGAAGAAGCTCGACCGGGAGGAACGGATAATGCGTCTGCGCAACCGACAGAACCGACAGGTACGGAGACACAAGAATGACGCCCACGGCCGGCCTCTTTGCGGCGGTATTCACGGCAACGCCGGTGCCAAGTGACCGGCCCAGGACAACGATCCCGCTTCCGGCATGTGCCGAAAGCCAGTCGAACGCGGCGATGCCGTCTGTCAGCAGCCCCTGCTCACTGGGGGCGCCGGTCGATCCGGGATAGCCGCGATAGGAAATCGCCAGCAATCCAATCCTCCGCGTGGCCAGCGCCTGTGCGAGAAACGGGTAATTGTCGACGCGGTCACCGTTGCCGAAAAAGAGGAGCACGCAGGGCTTGTCGCTGTCGCCCTGGCTGTACAGTCCATGAAGCATCTCCCCGTCGGGCGTCTTGATGCGGACCGTCTCGCCCCAACTCGCCTGCTCCGGAACAGGTGTGGCGCCGGCTCCGGGAAAGAGCAGGGCTCGCTGAGAAAGATAGATCAGACCGACGAGCGCCACGTAGGCGATGGCCGCCATCAGCGGCAAGATCAGCAAGTACTTTGTAGCGCTCATGAGAGACTGTACCCGCCGGTTTGGCAATGCCCAGAACGCTTTGCGGTAGCCGCGGCCCGTTGCGGCGGGGTGTGCTCAGCGTCCCAGGGATTAGGGATGACGAAAGCGCTGTCTCGCTGATGAAGCGCTTTTAGCTGCTCAAATTTATGCCCTTGATCCGGCATCGCTCGTCTCCCGTGCGCGGTTGCGAAATGAGATTAGCAGGCGGGAAGGGGATGGAAACAGTCATTCAAGTCTTCTGGAGGTATTGGCGGATCTTATGGCCGGTGACGCCGACTCCCCTTTCCTCCAAGGAACAAAGTCCGCACGGCGAGGTTGGTATTGCGATAAAGAAAAGGACCATGGGAGGAACGCATGCGTAAATCTCTTCAATTCATCCTGGTCGGCCTGGCCAGCATGACCGGCTTGACGATCTCGCCGACGATCGCGGCTGCGCAGGATCTGGAATTGCGGGTCGGCCCCGGCGGCGTCGGGGTTTACGATCGCGATCGCGACCGTGACCGCTATGACGGATATGAACGCCGCGGTCCGCGCGGCTGCGACCCGGACGACGCGCTCGACATTGCCCGCGGCGAAGGACTTCGCCGGGCGCAGATCGTCCGCATGTCGCCGCGCAGCATCGTCGTCCAGGGGATGACGCGCCGCGGACCCGAGCGGATGATCTTTGCAAACCGGCGCGGTTGCCCGGAAATCTGATCCGGCGTCAGCGGCAGGTTGGACCGTCGGGTTTGAGAGCCCGGCGCGGAACCTTTGGGCGCGCCGGACATTGCTGCCCATGCAGCGCTCTGCACGGGTCGGCTGCAGTCTTTGAACCATGGGAGGATTCATCATGATGAGCGGTCAATTGAAGGCGCTTCTCGCCGTTCTTGCCGTTGCCGGCTATCAGAACAGAGACAAGATCGGGGAACTTCTGCGCGGCATTCAAAACCCGCAGCAGGCAGGCCCCGGAGGCCAGCCGCCGGGCGGGCTCGGCGGCATCCTCGGCGGACTGGGTGGTTCGGGTGGTTTGGGCGGTCTTCTCGGCGGGCTGACCTCCGGCGGCATCGTCAGCGGCGGTCTCGGCGATCTCCTCAAGACCTTTCAGCAGAACGGCCATGGCGACAAGATCGACTCATGGGTAAAACCCGGCCAGAACGCAGAGATCAATGACGGCCAGCTCGCCGAAGCTTTGGGACCGGATGTCCTGAACGAAATCGCCCAAAATACCGGCCTGTCGCATGAGGAGATCCTTGGCCGCCTGAGCCGCGATCTCCCCAAGGCCGTCGACGACCTGACCCCAGGGGGGAAACTGCCCACCGCCGAAGAGGACTTCTTGTCGTCGGCGAGCAGTGCGACCACGTCGTCGCGGCCGAGCGGCATCTAGGTTTGGGATCAGGGCGCGGGGCCGGGCAGGCAGCCGGCGCGCGTTTGCTGTGCGGGAGCGACGGGGAAGCGCAATTGCGCTGATAGTCCGGCATACCTCGCTGATTTGCCGCAGAGCCTACCCCACCCTCCGTCCTCCTCGGGCTTGACCCGAGGATCCACGCCCCAATCGGCAGCGGCATGGATTCCAGGCTCAAGGCCTGGAATGACGGAGATTGGGGGTATGTGGTGCCACACTTGCTGCCGGCGCGTCAGGCGTGAAGAGTGCGATTGGGAAGCGTACTTGCGCTTATACTCCGCCATACTTGCTGATTTGCCGCATAGCTTACCCCACCCTCCGTCCTCCTCGGGCTTGACCCGAGGATCCACGCCGCGCCCCCAATC
The DNA here is from genome assembly GCF_002531755.2 of Rhizobium acidisoli. NCBI lineage: Bacteria > Pseudomonadati > Pseudomonadota > Alphaproteobacteria > Hyphomicrobiales > Rhizobiaceae > Rhizobium > Rhizobium acidisoli. The sequence goes on from NZ_CP034998.1 coordinate 775,994, forward strand.
GGCAGCGGGCATGGACTCTAGGCTCAAGGCCTGGAATGACGGAGATTGGGGGTGTTGGTGCCAAACCAGCCGATGGCACTGCCAATCAGCGACATGCTGGCGGTGTTCGCGTTGTTGTGGCGGTTCCGCTTCTAGCCTCCAGCCTTCTCTAGGCCACGTCGCTGCCCTGCCCAGCAATGCTCGAATCATTCGGCTCTACGGAGTTTCCGCTCGGTTCCGGGAGCCAGGATTTTCGCTCGGATAATGATGGCGACATGCCGAGCCAGATTGCTAGGCCGATCAATAACACGCCGATCAAGACGCCGATGATAGAGTATATCCAGATCATCCGCTCGCTCCTTTTGCGAGCATGCACCATACCACGGATGGCGTGTTTCAACAGTGGCGCGCAAGCGGGCAAACGACGCGCGGCGCGTTCTCAGTTCAGGAGCGACTTGCGAAGGAACGCGTAAACGCTGCGGATGGATTTTGCCGCGGCGTCCGGGTTGTATTTTTCGATGTGACCCAACACTCGCCTTCCCGCCGCGAACTCCGGGGCATCAAAATTGTGATAAACACCCTTGTAGAGATTGAGCTCGATCGGCGGCGCATCGTCGCCAACACCGGCAAGCCTCTTCCGGCATCGTTCAGCCGGGCTCCAATTGTCCCGGTCGCCGCTTAAAATCAGGGTCGGCACCGTCGCATCGCCCTGACTTGCCGCACAGACCGGATAGTAGGCGACCGCTGCCCTGAACTTGTGCTCCATCAGCTGTTCGTTGCCTTCGATCTTGGTTGCCTCCAGCGTCGCGGTGCCGCCCGCCGCAAAGCCCATCAGTGCGACGCGCCTGGTATCGACGAAGCTCGACTTCGATAGAGAATTCAAAGCGCCATAGGCGTCGAAGACGGGATCGGGGAGAGCGCTTCGGCATGTCTCCTGGATACTGCGGGTGGTGAAGCTGTCGACGACCAGCACGACGTAACCCCATGAGACCAGCCGTTTCGGCCAAAGGTCTTTGACGCTCGGCCGCATGCCGTCGCATCCAGGCATGACGACGACCGCCGGGAAGGGACCGTCGCCCTGAGGGCGGGATAAATATCCGAGCAACGGTGTGCCTGGCGGCTGGGAGAGAAATTCTCCCTGTTCAGCGGCCTTGCGGATTCGAAAGGGGCTGAGCTTGACGGGCGCGCTTTCGAACCGCACCAATTCGTCGGCCTCGGCCGGGTTTCCTGGGAGCCCGACGCCGAGAAGAGCGAAAAGGCAGAGAAAGAGTCTCGCGGTTTTCACTGACGCCTCCAACCGTTTGACCGAGAGCCCTATAATAGTACGCCGGACCTCAAAGCTTGGCAAAGCGGGTGGCGGCGGCGCACGATCGGAAACCGTTGATCACCGCCCGGCAAGTCGATTATGACTGCCGTAAATCCAAGCTGCGAGATTTGAATGCAGAGGTGAATTCGGCCAAGTCGATATCGGCCAGGCATCTCGATCGAGCCGATGACAGCGGCTAACGTCACCGAGCCACCATCGCGGATTTGCCACAGCGCTCACCCTTTGTTCCGTCATCCTCGGGCTTTACACTTGACCCGAGGATCCACATTGGTCTCCATCAGCAGCGGGCATGGATCCTCGGCTCAAGGCCGAGGAGGGCGGAGGTTGGGGTAGCCTTTTCGCCAACTCCGCCGCCGGAGCGCCGCAAGTCTGCCGCCAATTGGGCGTCCGGCAGAATAGAGTTCTAAGTTGACAGTCGGTCACGCTTGAAGGCGCTTGATCACCCCCCGGCAGGTCAGTTAAGACTACTGTAAATCCAAACTGCGAAATTTGAATTCGGAGGTGTGGTTGGCCAAGTCGATATCGGCCAGGCATCTCGATCGAGCCGATGACAGCGCCTAACGTCACCGAGCCATCATCGCGGATTTTCAGCAGTGCTCACCCCTTGCTCCGTCCTCTTCGGGCTTGACCCGAGGATCCACGTTGACCTCCATCGGCAGCGGGGATGGATCCTCGGCTCAAGGCCGAGGAGGACGGAGGTTGGGGTGGCGTTTTCGCCAAATCCACCACCGCAGCAGTGGGTGACATTCTGGCGTGCACTCCAAATTGACAAAACCCACATCAGCCCTTGATCACCCCCCGGCGGATCATTTATCACTACCGTAAATCCAAGCTGCGAATATTGATTCCGAAGGCAATGATCGACGATCAAATCGGTGTTGCTCTTCGATCGCATGCATTCGCCGAGGCTCCCCGGCCAGCGTCATCGAACGCCACCGCGGGTTTGGCACAGCCCTCACCCCTTGCTCCGTCCTCCTCGGGCTTGACCCGAGGATCCACGTTGGCCTCCGCCAGACGTGGGCATGGATCCCAGGCTCGAGGCCTGGGATGACGGAGGGTGGGGGGAGGTTTTCGCCAAACCTATCGGAGCTAAGCGTGCCCCTGCGGCAGCGTCGGCGTGGACACCGATTTCTCACAAGGAGAACTGCCATGGACGCTTCGATTGCGCCGGCCTCGCGGGCAGCAGCGGTGACCCCGAATGATAGTGCGATCGTCGGCGCGCGGGCGCTTTATATCGGCACGGCGGGCGATGTGGCGATTGCGCCGCGGCGGGATGTGGATCCGGTGGTCTTCAGGAACGTGCCGGCCGGGACGATCCTTCCGGTTCATGCGGCCATCGTGGCGCTGACCGGGACCACCGCTTCCAACATCATCGCGCTGTTCTGAGCTTTCAGAAACAGACCCATGGGCAGACCGACCAAGTTCACCCAGGCACTGGCCGAGAAGATCTGCGACCGCATTGCCGACCGGGAAAGCCTGCGGGCGATCTGCCGGGATGAGGATATGCCGGCGAAATCGACGGTGCTCTCTTGGCTTGCCGACGACGGCAAGGCGGCGTTTCGGGCACGCTATGCGCTGGCGCGCGAGATCCTCGCCGACGGCTTCGTCGACGAGCTGGTCGAGATTGCCGACGACCGCAGCAACGACTGGATCGAGAAGAAGAATGCCGCCGGCGATACCACCGGCTGGCAGGAGAATGGCGAGGCGATCCGGCGTTCGCAGCTGCGTATCGCCACCCGCCAATGGGTTGCCGAGAAGCTGAAGCCGAAGAAATACGGCTCGAAGGCCGAGCCCGAACAGGGCGTGACCGGCGAAGTCTCGCAATTGCTGGAAGATATCAATGGCAAAACCCGCGGACTTCCAAACGGCGGTTGATCAGTTCTCCGACTGGCGCTGGCGGCTGAACAATCTCTACTGGATCACCGACAAATCGGGCCGGCGCGTCAGGTTCGAAATGAACTGGACGCAGATGACGTTTTTCGAAGAGATGCATTATCTCAACGTGCTGCTGAAGGCCCGCCAGCTCGGTCTGACCACCTTCATCCAGATCTTCATGCTCGATGCCTGCGTCTTCAACCGGGATATCCGGGCCGGCACCATCGCCCATACGCTCGGCGACGTGCAGACGATCTTCAGGGACAAGGTCAAATACCCCTATGACAATCTGCCGGATGGTATCCGCAACGCCGTGCCCGTCGTCAGGGGCAACCAGGCCGAACTGCTGCTCGCCAACAATTCGAGCATCCGCGTCGGCACGTCGCTGCGCTCGGGAACACTGCAATATCTGCACATCTCCGAATATGGAAAGCTGTGCGCCAAATATCCCGACAAGGCGCGGGAGGTGCGCACCGGCGCTTTGAATACGGTGCAGGCCGGCCAGCTGGTGTTCATCGAAAGCACGGCGGAAGGCCAGGAAGGGCATTTCTATACGCTCTGCGAGGATGCCAAGGTCAAGCAGCGGCAAGTCGCCAAGCTCACCGAACTGGACTTCAAGTTCCATTTCTTCCCGTGGTGGAAGGAGCCGCAATATGCGATCGCGCCTCAAGGCGTCATCGTCAGCGATGCTTTCGCCAAATATTTTCGCCAGCTTGCCGAACAAGGCATCACCCTGACCGACGGGCAGAAGGCCTGGTACGTCAAAAAGGCCGAAACCCAGCTCGGCGATATGAAGCGCGAATATCCCTCGACACCGGCGGAGGCTTTCGAGGCGAGCGTCGAGGGCGCCTATTACGCTGAGCAGATGGCGGTGGCCGACGCCGAAGAGCGCATCGGGGTCTTTCCGCATGTCGACGGTTATCCGGTTCACACCATTTCCGATATCGGCATGGACGACACCAACAGCGTCTGGCTGTTCCAGGTGCTGCCCGGCCGTATCAGGATGATCGGTTATTTCGAGCATACCGGCACCGGCATGGACGGCATGCTCGACGAGCTGGCACGGCGCAGTACCGAGCACGGCTATGTCTACGGCGTCCATAACATGCCGCACGACATCAAGGTCCGCGAATGGACGCGCGGCGGCATGACCCGCATCGAGATCATGCTGAAAGAGGTCAGGGCGCGTGGTCTCGGCACGGTGCGCAAGGTCGAGCGCGCCTATGTGCACGACCGCATCAACGGCACCCGGCGCATTCTGGCAAAGGTCGAGTTCGACCAGGCCGGCTGCATCGAGGGCATCAAGTGCCTGAGGAACTACCGCAAGGATTGGGACGAGGATCTCGGCGTCTTCCGCGACGAGCCGCTGCACAACTGGGCCTCGCACGGCGCCGACGCTTTCGGCGGGCTCGCGATCATCTTTACCGGCCTGGCGCCCGAGCCGCTGAAACCGGAGCGTAAGCCGCTGCCGACATTCCAGACGATGACATTCAACGAATTTGCCGATGCCACCCCAAGACAGAGCGAGCGTGTTTGATGGAAGACGAGATAACGGCTTCGGAGAATGGGCAGCGCTGGGATACGGCCAAGGTCGGCGCCCATTGGCAGCAGGAGCTCGAGCGCGCGCGGCGCTATTTCAAGTCCTGGCACGACCGCTGCGTCAAGATCGAGAAGATCTATCTCGACCAGCAGTCCGACCAGACGAGCGCGGCCAAGCGCCGCTTTCCGATGCTCTGGGCCAATACTTCGGTGCTGCAGCCGGCCGTCTATGCCCGTGTGCCGCAGCCGGTCGTCGAGCGCCGCTTCAAGGATGCCCAGCCGGTGGCGCGCATCGCTTCGGAACTGGTCGAGCGCAATCTCGCCTATACCGGCGATGAGGCCGATATCGATTCGATCATGCGGGCGGTGCGCGACGATTTCCTGCTCTGCGCCCGCGGCACGGTGTGGCTGCGCTATGAGGCCGATTTCGAGCCGCTCGATATGGGCGTCCAGCCCTCGGACCCGGCGGCAGCCCACAATCTATCCGAAAGTTTGCCCGGCGAGATCGGCGGAGCACCGCCCGAGGCGATCAGCGACGAGCGTGTGTGCATCGATTATGTCCACTGGTCGGATTTCCTGCATTCGCCGGCCCGCCGCTGGAAGGATGTGACCTGGGTGGCGCGGCGCGTGCCGATGACCGACGAGGAAATGGAAAAGCGCTTCGGCGCTGAGGCCATGGCATCGCGGGCGGCGGAAGGCACGGCCGGCAATAAGGCCGCCAGCCAGGCCGAGCGCCTGGAGAATGAGGGCAAGACCCATGTCTGGGAGATCTGGTGCAAGAGCGAGAATTATACGGTCTGGATCGCCGACGGTTCGCCGGTGGCGCTTGAGGTTTCCGAGCCGCCGCTCGACCTGACGCATTTCTGGCCTTGCCCGCGCCCGGCCTACGGCACGATGTCGACCAGCTCGCTGATCCCGGTTCCGGACTATGTCTATTACCAGCAGCAATGCGACGAGATCGATCTGCTGACCAAGCGCATCAACAAGCTGACCGATCAGCTGCGGCTGAAAGTGTTCTATCCCTCCGGCGACGGCGCGGTCTCGCCGGCGATCGAAAAGGCGATGCGGCCGGAGAACGACATGGTGATGGTGCCGATCCCGGAATGGGCGGCATTCACCGACAAGGGCGGCTCGAAGGCGATCGTGACGCTGCCGATCGACGAGGTGCAGAAGGTGATCGTCGCTTGCATGCAGGCGCGCAAGCAGCTGATCGAGGACGTCTATCAGATCACCGGCATCTCCGACATCGTGCGTGGCGACACGCAGGCGTCGGAGACGGCCACGGCGCAGCGCATCAAGAGCCAGTGGGGCTCGATCCGCATTCGCGACCGCCAGGCCGAGCTTGCCCGCTTTGCCCGCGACATCATCCGCCTTGCCGGCGAAATCATCTGCGACCAGTTCCAGCCGGAAACGCTGATGCTGGTGAGCGGCATCCGGCTGCCCAGCATGGCCGAGAAACAGCAGGTACAAATGCAGATGCAGATGGCGGCACAGCAGGCGGCCATGCGGGCACAGCAGATGGGCCAGCCGGCACCGCCGCCCCCCGAAATGCCGCCGCAGCTGCAGCAGATGATGGGGCAGCCGACGATCGACGAGGTGGTGCAGCTCTTGCGCAACGACAGCATTCGCGGCTTCCAGATCGAGATCGAGACGGATTCGACCATCGAGCCTGACGAGGATGCCGAAAAGCAGCGCCGCATGGAATTCGTGCAGATGGTCGGCGGCTTCATGCAGCAGGCCGGCGCCATGGCGCAGCAGAGCCCGATGCTGGTGCCGGTGATGGTCGAGACGCTGCTCTTTGCCGCTCGCGGCTTCCGGGCCGGCCGCCAGCTCGAAAGCACGCTGGAGCAGGTCGGCGCCCAGCTCTCCCAGGCGGCAGCCGCGCCGAAACCGGAACCGCAGCCTTCACCCGGCGAGATGCTCAAACTGAAAACCGCCGAGGTGAAGGCCGGCGCCGAACAGCGCAGAGCCGAACTCAGTGTCGCCGAGGCCGAGATCGAACATCGCGCCACGGTGGAACAGGCGCGCGGCCAGATGGCGGCGCAGGCGATCGACCAGATGCGCGCCGCGCAGACCCCCTATCAATAGGCTTCGGAGCAACAGCATGAGAGAACGCTATTGCCGCGTCTGCGGCGGTTGGCACCAACTCGACCAATGGCCGCAGAATTGCCTGCCGGCGCAAAACCCGGCGCTGTCGGATCTGCCGACGCCGCATTTCGTCAGCGACAACATCGATATCCAGTCGATGCATGACGGGAGGCATTACACCTCGAAAGCCAGGCTGCGCTCGGCCTACCGGGCAGCCGGGGTGATCGAGATCGGTAATGAAAAGCCGCAGCCGATCGAGCAGCCGAAGACGGATCGAACGGCGATCCGCAACGAATTGCGGCGGGTGCACGCCGAATACAACGCCTAATGCATGTCGCCCGGAAGTGTGTAGCGGTTCCGGGATAACGACATGCATAAAAGCTCTAACGGGCATCAATCCCCGACATAGGAAATTTCCCAATGGATATGGAAGACCTGAACGAGGCCGGCAACGGCAGCGAAGATTTTGGTGCGTTCGACGATAAGTCATTGAGCGATGGGCCCGTCAGCATCCGCGACAGCCTGAAAGCGGCGATCGACACCGTCGAGTCCAATGGACCGGGCGATATATCAGGCCAGCCGCGCGACGGCGAAAACGGCCGCTTCCTGGCCAAGGGGCAGGAGCAGGCCGGCGCTGCAACGCGGGCAGGGCAGGCGCCGGCGGCAAATGCCGCCCAGCAGCAGGCGCTGCAGAACCGCGGGCAGGGCGGCGACCAGCCGGCCGCCGGCAGCAGCCGGGTGCCGCCCGGCTGGTCGGCGGAAGCCAAGGCGCAGTTCACGAGCCTTCCCCACGAAGTGCAGGCGGCGATCGCCAAGCGCGAACAGGAGGTCGATAACGGCTTCCGCGTCCTGCAGGATTACAAGGGGCTGGAGGAATTCACCCCGATCGTCCGCCAGGCCGGCATGACCCATGCCGATGTCATGCGCCGGGCGATCGACTGGGAGAAGGCGCTCATCCACGATCCCGTCAACACCGTCGTTCACGTCGCCAGAATGGCTGGGGTCAATCTTCACGCCCTGGTCAATGGTCAGACGGGAGAGATCCTGCAGCGGAATTCGCAGCAGGCACAGCCCCAACGCCAGACCGGCGCCTTCAATGTCGAGGCGACGGTCGAACATGTTTTGCGGAAAAGGGACACCGAAACTCAAGTCGATGCCTTCCTTTCCGACCCGGCAAACGCGCACGCCGAAGATGTGCTCGAGGACATGATCGCCCTTGTCAACGCAGGGCGGGCAACGTCGCTCCAGGACGCCTACGACGCCGCATGCTGGATGCGCCCGGACATTCGCCGGCAGTTGATCAGCCAGACTGCTCAGGCATCCGTCCCACAACTCCACGCCCAGAGGGCCGCAGCGGCAGATCAAGCCCGCCGCGCCTCGCGATCCATCTCTGGTTCTTCCGCGCCGGGCCCGACCCGCGATGCGGCAAGAGGCCAGCCCACCTCCATCCGCGACTCGCTGCGCGACGCCATGCGTTTTTCGCGCGGCCAAGTCTGATCAAAGGCCAATTCTGATCAAAGGAATGATCGATGCCCATTTCGCCCAACCTCTCTGAAATCGTCACCACGACGCTGCGCAACCGCAGCGGCACGGTCGCCGACGACGTGACGAAGAACAACGGTCTTCTCACCCGCCTCAACAGCCGCGGCCGCAAGAAGCCGATCTCCGGCGGCCGGACCATCGTCCAGGAACTGCAATATCAGGAAAATTCCACCTTCAAGCGGTTAACTTTTGCAGCCGCCGCCTGAGGTTTGCTTGCGTGCCAAAAGCCTGTCCGTTGTTGCAGCTTTGATATTGTTGCAGCGGCCGCATAACGTTTGAGCATTCTCTTGAACGTTTGTACCACCTGCACAGCAAGGGATTATATGATCCAGCGTTAGGTTGGAATTCGAACCGCAATGAGCGCACTCTGTTCCAAGCCACTTCTTTCGCTGCAATGGCGTGAAATTAGTGGTTCGGTATCGGCGTCTCGGGCGCGGCTTCAAGAACTCCTCTTCGGAATATGGCTCAAGTCCCCACATGGACCTGCCATAGGCTGATACGCATTTAGGATCGCCGCAGGTCTTATCGATGTTCCTTTCGATCATCGATTTCTTGCGGTATGCCTGATCCCCGCAAACAACACATGTGATTGTTTTGCCCCTTAGATTTTGAGGACGTGGAGCGCTTTTATCGATCAGCTTCAGCCTAAATCCCTGCTGGCGGCAGGGCTCGGAACAAAACCGAGACCGACCCGCCTTGATGTCGCTGACGGTTCGATAGAAACCATTCCCACATGCCTCGCAGACAAGGGTTGAGCCTCGCTTCCTTTTAGCTTCGATCGAACCATCTGATCGGGCTTTGCCGACACAGGCTCTAGAGCAGAATTTGGAGGATGTTCCGTTGGCTTCCGCATAGCGGATCGCCGAAGGCCATTTCTCGAAAGAAGCTGCGCAATATTCACATGTCAAAGTGATCTTTGGCACGTATTACCTCAGGTGAAAAACCGGGTTAATTCGGGGAAAACTATCGCCAATCAGATGTTGTGTTCTAATAATAGCATCTGAATCAAAATGATGGCAATCCCGAACCAAGCCGCATATGTAGCAATCCGATGGATTGTGAGGGATGCGGAAGGTCGAACGACTAGGCAGTGACGAAAGAATAATCTGCCCACGAAATCCCGGCCCATAGCAAATGGGAAGATATAGTCTGAGCTTCACTGAGTTGGCGCAAGGTGAAGAAGCAGGGGATAAAGAGCCTCTGCGATAACAGAACTGACTCTGGTTACGATATCCTGAACGTCCAGCCCTCCGACGTCATCACCGCTGCCGAATACGACCTCAAGCAGGCTGCGGTCGCCGTCTCCATGTCGGGCCTCGAACAGCTGCAGAATTCGGGCGAGGATGCGATCCTCGATCTTCTCGAGCAGCGCATCGAGAACGCCGAAACCACGTTGAAAAACAACATCGCGCTCGACTGCTATTCCGACGGCACGGCCGATGGCGGGCGGCAGATCGGCGGCCTGCAGCTGTTGATCTCGACCTCGCCGACCTCCGGCACCGTCGGCGGCATCTCGCGCGCCACCTGGGGTTTCTGGCGCAACCAGAAATTCTCGGCCTCGGCCGATGGTGGCGCGGCCGCCACCAACGCCAACATCCAGAGCTATATGAACCGGCTCTATATGTCTTGCGTCCGCGGCTCCGACGCGCCCGATCTCGTCGTCGCCGACAACAACTTCTTCCGCCTCTACTGGGAATCGCTGCAGGCAATCCAGCGCATCACCTCGGCCGACAAGGGCATGGCCGGCTTCCAGTCGCTGCAATACATGGGCGCCGACGTGATCTTCGACGGCGGCTTCGGTGGCGGCGCTCCACTCAACCAGATGTTCTTCCTGAACACCAAATACCTGTTCTACCGCCCGCACCGCGACCGCGACATGGCGCCGATCGGCGATGAGCGCATGAACACCAACCAGGATGCCTTCGTCCAGCTGATGGGCTTTGCCGGCAACCTCACCATGAACAACGCCTTCCTGCAGGGCGTGTTGTTCGCCTGATCGTCCACGAAAGGAACAAAGCAAATGTCGGTCGCAACAATCCAGTCCGATCGTCTTGGCGCGAACCCGTTCGTCGTCGAAGGCCCGATCGTTTCCGGCTCCGGTATTCCCGGGCCGAACTTTGCCCTTGGCGCGATTGCCGGCGGCGATCGTGAATCCGAATGGGTCTATTGCCAGCTGGTGCTGGCCTCGCAGACCACCCTTCAGCCCGGCCAGTGGTTCCAGTGGACCAGGGATTATGTCGCTTCGCTGCTGACGACGGCCGCCGCCGTCGTCGGCCAGCGCTGCGGCGTCTTTTCGGGGGCCGCCCAGCCGCCGACACTGACCGGCGGCCCAGTCGGGGCCATTACGCTCGCAGCCGGCACCTATTACGTCTGGCTGCAGCGCAACGGCCAGGCGCCGTCGCAGGTGGCCACCGCAACGGCGGCCCTCGTCGTTGCCGAAACCACCGCCACCGCAGGTCAGGCGAGCGCCCCGGCCTCGGCCACCGCAACCACCAAGGCGATCGCCAACGTCAACTTTGCCGCCGCCAACCAGACGTTCACCGCAACCACCGTCAACGGCTCCAACCTGCTGGGGGGCATTGCCGGCCTGAGTGCCGGCTCCGGCCCGTTCATCGGTGCCGCGGTCGCCGGCACCGGTATTGCCGGCGGCACGACGATTGCGGGCATCACCTACAGCCCGAACGGCGTCGTCCAGAGCATCACCCTCTCGGCCAACGCGACGGCCAACGGCACTGGTATCACCATCACCGCGACGGGCGTACTCGAAGCGACGCTGATGCGGCCATATTTGTCGAAGGTGAACTAAATCAAGCAATCAACGGGCGTTTCGGCGCCCGTCATGGCTACCAACAAGGCCTGCAAACTTCTCTTCCGTCATGCTCGGGCTTGTCCCGAGCATCTGCCGCCGGTCGATGCGCAGCAGATCCTCGGCACAAGGCCGAGGATGACGAGGAGGGGATGCTTCTCCCCGCTCATTCACTTCCCCGCCATCAACAGCGAGACCAGCAAATGCCCGACAACACCGGAATCTATGCCTCCTTCAGCCTCGAACCGGTCGAACAGACCTTTCTGACCGAGAAGGAAGGCCGGCCGATTTTTGCCGACAAGGAATTCGTCCGCATCTTCATCGCCGGCGACAAACATACCGAGGTCTACCGTGAGGTGACCGACAACGACAAACAGCGCTTTTCCGACGCCTACAAACGGTTCAAGGAAGGCGCCGAGGCCCGTGAGCAGCTGACCGGCACGCCGCTTTCGCAATGGCCCTATCTCAAGCCCAGCCAGATCAAGGAGATGGAGGCGGTCAACATCTATACCGTCGAGCAGCTCGCAGCCCTTTCCGACACCGCCAAGCAGAAGATCGGCATGGGCGCCAACGAGCTTACCGCCGCCGCCCGGGCCTATCTCGCCACTGCCGAAAACTCCAGCGCGGCGTCCGCCTTTGCCGCCGAAAACGAGCGGCTGAAGGACGAGGTCACCCGCCTGCAGGCGCAGATGAAGGAGATGGCCTCGCGCTTCGAGGCGCTCGAAAGCGAAAGCGGCAGCAAGTCCCGAGGTCGGCAAGCAGCCTGAAGATGCGCTGACGCAAGCAGCCCCCTCATCCGACCCTTCGGGCCACCTTCTCCCCGCTGGGGAGAAGGGAGAATCGAGACGCCGCCACCTGTCTCTTCTCCCCAGCAGGGAGAAGGTGCCGGCAGGCGGATGAGGGGGCCACACGGCACACCTGTCCCGCCACGCCCACCGCCCTGAACAGGAGATCCGCGCATGTCGCTCTTGACCATCATTCAGAACGTCTGCGCGGAAATCGACCTCGATCCGCCGACGGCCGTCATGTCTTCGGCGGATCCGCAGATCATGCAGCTGCGCATCCTCTCCACCCGCGCCGGCCGCGACCTGGTGCGCGAGCATGACTGGTCGGCGCTGATGGTGCGGCGGCAGTTCGTGGCGACCGGTGCAAATCCGGAACCGGCCGAGCCGCCGGATGACTGGAACCGCTTCGCCGCCAATGCCAAGATCTGGAACGCCTCGCGCCTCTGGCAGCTCAACGGCCCTGTCGAGCCGCAGACCTGGCAGCGCCAGACGATCCTCAATTCCAACCCGGTGCCGCAGATCTGGCGCATGGCCGGCGGCAAGCTCGACATCTACCCGAACGTCTCGGGCGAGACGATGGAATATGCCTATATCTCCGGCTTCTGGGTGGCGGTGAATGGCGGCGCGACCACTGCGGCGAATTGGGCAAACGACACCGATACCGCCCGTTTTCCCGAAGACCTTCTCGAACTCTCGCTGATCTGGCGCTGGAAGCGGGCCAAGGGCCTCGATTACGGCGAGGAGATCGCCAGTTTCGAGCGATCCAAGGAATCGGCGATCGGCGCCGACCGGGCGGCAAGCCCTGTCGGCCTCTCGCTGCCGGCGAGGGGTGAAGCGCCTGAGAATTATTGGCCCGGCACGATCACGGTGGCAAATCCATGACCCGCAGACCTGTCCCTCCGAATGGGCGCACCGGCCGCGTTTCGCCGAGCAAGGACTGGATCGCGCCGATCGGCGGCTGGCGAACCGATGTCGAGATGGCGGATATGCCCGCGGATGCGGCGTTTCAGCTCGACAATTTCTTCCCCGAGGCCAACCGTGTGCGCGCCCGCTACGGCTTCCTTGCCTTCTCAACCGGCCTTGGCGGCGACGTGCAGACGGTCATCCCCTATTCGGGCGTCAGCAACAGGCTGTTTGCCGCTGCCGGCGACAAGATCTTCGACGTCACGGTGGGCGGCGCTGCCGGTGCGCCTGTCGTCTCGGGCATGGCGAGCGCCCATTGGTCGGTGCAGCAATATACCAACCCGGCCGGCCAGGAATTCCTGCGTCTCGTCAACGGCCTCGACACGCCGCTGCTTTTCAACGGCACCTCCTGGACGAATAATTTTCTGGTGGGCACGGCAGCGCTCGCCACCCAGAACGTCGCCGTCCGCAACACGCCCTATACGCTGAGCTTCTTCGGTACCGGCTCCGTCACGCTCTCCGGCGCCTTCTCCGGTACGCTGAACGGCACCGGCGTCAACAACCGCGTGTCGCTTCCCTTCACGCCCGCGGCCGGCACGCTTGTCGTCACCGTGACGGGAACGGTCACCAATGCGCAGCTCGAAAAGGGCGCGGTCGCCACGCCTTACGTCGCCTCGACGATGATATCAGGCATATCGGACTCGTCGCTGCTGATCGCGGTGACGGCCTATCGCTCGCGCCTGTGGTTCATCGAGAAGAATTCGACCAATGTCTGGTATCTCGCCACCGACGCCGTCAGCGGCGCGGCGACGGTTCTGCCGGTCGGCGGCAACATGAAATACGGCGGCACGCTGGTTGCGATCAACGTCTGGACGATTCCGGTTTCCACGGGCCTGCAGCAGTGCCTGGTGCTGATCTCCTCGGAAGGCGAGGTGATCGTCTTCCAGGGTTCCGATCCATCGAGTATTGCGAACTGGGGGCTGATCGGCACCTTCAAGCTCGGCCGGCCGCTCGGCAGCGACCGATGCCTGCTGTCGGTCGGCGCGGATCTGGCGATCATGACGACCGATGGCATCGTGCCGATCACCAAGGCGGTGCAGCTCGACCGCGGCGCCACCAGCCTCGGGGCGATTACTGCGAGAATCGGCCCGACATGGCGCGAGACGGTGGCGGCAACCGGCACGACCTCGCAGGAATGGCAGCTTTCGAGCTTCCCGGCGCGGCAGATGGCGATCGTCAACCTGCCGTCCTCCTTCGGCCCCTATCAATATGTCATGAACACCGAAACCGGCGCCTGGTGCCGCTTCGTCGGCATGCCCGCCTCCTGCTGGGCGAGCTGGCAGGATCGGCTGTTCTTCGGCGCCGGCGACGGCACGGTCTATGAGGCCGAGGTCGGCGCCAACGACAATGGCGTGGCGATCGACGCACTGATGGTCGGCGCCTGGAGCCGCTATGGCGACGGGCTTTCGACCAAGCTCTCGAAGCTGATCGGGGTGACGGCGCAGATCGGCGTTTCCTCGCTGATGTATGGCGGGATCTCGGTGGATTACCAGACCAAGATTCCCACAGCGCTGCTGTCGTCGGTCGAAAACAACGCGGCGGCGAAATGGGGAACGGCGGTCTGGGGAGTCTCGAAATTCCCCGGCGTTTCGCTGGTGCGCAAATTCGCCTCCGCCGGCGGCGCCGGCTCGGCCTTGGCGCCGACGATCCGCGCGCTGATTTCCGGCTCCTCCGGCTCCGTCTCCGAGGCGGCCGTCGTCGGCGGCTCGGTGCTTTACGAAAAGGGCGCGCCGATTTGATCGTCTCCGAACCGCGCGAGGACATCGCTGCCTGGGTCGCCGGCCGGATCGGCGTCAGCTTCCACCCGCCTTACACCGCGCTTGCTCATGTCGACCGCGGCCGGATCATTGCCGGCTTCGTCTTCAACGTCTGGACCGCGCATGATGTCGAGGTCTCGCTTGCCGCCGACCGGCTGACGCGGACGCTGATGCGATCGGTGTTTCACTACGTCGTGCATCAGCTCGGCTGCCGGCGCGCAACCGCCAGGACACAGGCCGACAACCTTGACGCCCAGACGATGCTCGCAAGGCTCGGCGCACGCCTGGAAGGCCGCCAGCAGGCCTATTTCGGCGACTGCGACGCGCTGCTTTACGCAATCATGAAGGAGGATTTCCCCTATGGTCTCCACGCCAAAGGCCCCGAAGGCGCCTGATCCGACACAGACCGCGGCCGCGCAGACAGCGACGAACGTCGACACCGCCATCGCCAATGCCGGCTTGAGCCACACCAACCAGTACACACCCGACGGTTCGCTGGAATACAAGCAGACCAGCAAGAGCATCATGAAGGATCAGAACGGCAAGACATATGAGCTGCCGGTCTATTCCGCCTATCAGACCTATTCGCCTCAGAACCAGGCGATCTACGACCAGACGCAGCAGACCCAGCTCGGCCTCGCCAAGCTCGCCAACGACCAGACCGGCAAGATCTCAGGCATCCTCGGCACCAATGTCGATTTGAGCGCCGGCAATGTCGACAAATACGTCAACGATCACTGGCAGTCCGGCTTCAACAACCAGTGGGATCGCGATCAGGCGAGCCTCGACCAGAGCCTGGCCGACAAAGGCATCTCGATGGGCTCGGCGGCCTACGACAATGCGCTGCGCGATTTTTCCACCCGCAAGCAGGCGGCCTCCGACCAGTATCTCGGCGACATGTATTCGAATGCCCAGAATTCGATCCTGACCGAGCGCAACCAGCCGCTGAACGAGATTTCGGCGCTGATGTCGGGATCGCAGGTCCACCAGCCGAGCTACGTCAACACCCCGACGACGCAGCTGCCGAACGTCGACCAGGCCGGCCTGATCAATGAGAACTACAATCAGAAGATGGGCCAGTACAATCAGCAGGTCGCCCAGTCGAACGCCGCGATGGGCGGTCTCTTCGGCCTCGGCGGCTCACTGCTCGGAGGCTGGGCGATGAAATCCGACCGGCGGCTGAAGGAAGACATCAGACGGGTCGGCACCCTGGATAACGGCCTGCCGGTCTACGCCTTCCGCTACAAGGACGGCGGCCCGATGCAGCTCGGCCTGATGTCGGATGACGTGCGCGGGGTCCACCCGGATGCCGTGTTCGAAGCTGCCGACGGTTTCGATCGCGTCGATTACGAGAGGGCAGTGGCATGATCCCAACCATCTCAGGCGGCAATACCGGCAGGACCCAGGCCGACATCGACGACAAGCGCAAGCAACTGGCCTACGCCATGCTGGAGCAGGGCATGGATGCGAGCCCGGTGCAATCGCCGTGGGAAGGGATCGCGCGGCTTGCCGAAGGCGGGCTCGGCGGCTTGGCGGTTCGTCAACAGCGGCAGGAGCAGCAGGCAGGCGCCGGTCAAGGTGCCGGCGTTTCGACAGGCCAGCCTTCCAAACCAGCGCCGGCCTCTCCCGGCTTCCTGTCGCTGTTCTTCGGTGGTGGGCCGACGCGCCGGATTGACGGCTGAACTAGGACATCAGCGGGGTAACGGCGTGCTGATCGGTTCCGATACAGGGACGACGGTCCGATCCAGATCGGCCTCATGTTCAACAATGTGTGAAAAATCCATCCAGACAGACGGTTTCGACCGCGTCTTCTACGAAAGGGCAGTGGACCAATGTCACTAGCGTCATTCATTTTCGGCGGCGATACCGGCAAGACACAGGGCGACATCAGCGACCGGCGCAAGCAGCTGGCTGATGCCATGCTGCAGCAGGGCATGAATTCAGGCCCCGTACAATCCCCCTGGCAAGGGGCCGCGCGTCTTGTCCAGGCGCTTCTGGGCGGGCTGGCGATCCGCCAGCAGGAGCAGCAGGCAAGCGGCGAGGGCAGCGCGGCGCCGGCCGGCGATCCGGGCGACTATCCCTTCGCGCCGCTGCCCGACAACGGGCCCGTTCCGCCGGAAAGACCCAGTCTCGACCCGCTGATGACGACGGACGATCGCGGCGAACAGCCGATGGCCCCGGCCGCCCAGCCCGGCGCCGGTCTCTTCGCGCCGCTGCCCGACAACGGGCCTATTCCGACGCCGAAGCCCTATCGCGACCCGATGGTCACGACGGACTATCGCCGGGCGGCCGAGCAGCCTGGCGACGATCCCTTCGCACCGCCCGCCAACCTTCCCATTCCGACGCCGCGGCCTTATCGCGACCCGATGGTTACGACCGACTATCGCCGCGAGCAGCCGATGGCGGCCGATGAACCAGGCGACGACGTCTTCGCTCCGCTGCCTGACAACGGACCCATTCCCTCGCCGAAACCTGGCTATCGCGACCCGCAGGTCACGACCGACGAACGCCGCCAACAGCCCGCGGCGCCAATTGCTGGCGGCGGCGCCGCCGGATCCGCAAACGACGGGGCAGAGCTTCAAACGATTCTGTCCGATCCCGTTCGTAGCGCCAACCTGCCGGCCGGCATGCGCAACAACAATCCCGCCAATCTCAAATACGTCGGGCAGCATGGGCCAGGGATCATCGGCCCTTCCGAGAACACCGACCAGGGCGATCCGCAAGTCGTCTATGCCACGCCGGAAGCGGGCATGCGGCACAATATCTGGCAGATCATGAGGAAGTATCGAAAGGGCATGCTGACGCCGAACCAGATGATCGCTGGCGACAGCGGCTGGACGCCTAAATCTTTTACGGCGGCTGCCCACGTTGCGCAAATGATGGGCATCGGCCCTGACGACGATCTCCAACTGAACGACCCGGCTATGGCAAAGAAGTTCGTTCGCGCCCTCGTCACTCAGGAGCAGGGAACATCGGGCGCTCTTTATCCGGACAGTATGATTGAAGCGGCGATCGCGGCACAGACCGCTGGGACCGCGCATGCCGTCCCTACGCGGACCAAGGTGCCCATTCCGACGCCGCGGCCGGAATATCCCGATCCGCAGATGACGACGGACGAGCGCCGCCAGCAGCCCGCGACCGCGCCCCAGCTGCCTGGCGACGATCCCTTCGTTCCAACGGGCAAAGTGCCCGTTCCTACGCCAAAACCCAGCCGCCACGATCGGCAGGCGGTAAGGGGCACTCCCCGCCAGCAACCCGTCGACGCCGATGTCTTCGACGGCTTCATGGGTACGATCAAGAACGGCTATAAGCAGCGGGATGGGTCGATCATCAAGGTGACCAACCCTTATGGTCTTGCGGCTATCGCCTCGACGGGCCAGTCCGAAAGCCAGTTCTCGGCCAAGAGAGCCAATAGTTCCTGGTCCGACCCAAGCAAGAGCGGAAAGCCCGGCAGATCAGGCGCCATCATGTCGTGGCGTAACACCCGACTGCAGGCACTTTACGACTTCGCCGCCGCCAAGGGCGAAAAGCCGGGTGCGATCAGCCCGCAGACACAGGCCGAGTTCTTCCTGCAGGAGGACCCTCGCCTGATCACCAGGCTGAACGCCGCTCAATCGCTCGAGGAGGCGCAACGCCTGATGAACAGAGCTTGGGCTTTTCGAGATTACAATGTTCCGGGGAACCAGGAAGCCGCAAACCGGTTCGCAAGAGCAAAGAGCTTTCTGCCGCAGTACCAGACTGACGGCGCCGCCGATCCCTTGGCCCTGCCTGACAACCCGCCCATTTCGACACCGAAACCGGACTCTCGCATTCCGCGGCAGACGATGAACCAGACCCGCGAAGGGCCTGGGGCCGCGCTCGTGCGTGCACTCCTGGCCCGGGGGCAAAGTGGCCTTTGGTAGCCTAAATTTGGGCTTCCGGGGCAGCAACGCGCGAAAGCTCATTCGGCACCGGCGCAGCCACCATGGCGGCTATACCTTCCTCGATACTGCCTGTTGGTTTGACGTTGTAAACCTCATCGCGATGGCGGCGATATCAAGAAAAGCAAAGGCAGCAATCAAGGGTATATTTTTGACGCCGAAAATCTTCGTCAAGGAGCTCTTCCAGCCGAAACGCGCCTGCACAGCGCCTTGCAGGGAGTAAATCCAGATCAAAGGAGCCGGAAGATTGCGTTGAGATTCGACAGTTAGCCCCACCCTGCGCAGGAGTTCGGCCAATCGCTCAAAATTGTAAAGGTTCAAATGCCGCGGGAAATAATATCCGCCCCATGCACAGCCCGCAAACAGCTGTCTGTCCCAGCCGTCAGTATTAGGCGTTTCGATCAACAGCCGGCCATCCTTCGCCAAGGCGAGGACAAGGCGCCGCAAACTCTCTTCCGGCTCCCAAAGGTGTTCTATAAGCTGGAGCATGACGATGAGATCAAATGGCTGGGCCGGCAGTTCCGCAGCTTCGAGCGGCGCTTCGACTAGATTAATTCCTTGTTTTTCCAGGGCGGTACGCGTTTCAGCCGGGAAATGCCAATCGAGACCGAAGAGCTCGAGATCAGGACGCGCTTGACGAAGTGCAATCAAAAGTTCGCCGTTGCCGCATCCTACATCGAGCACTCTTCCCCGCAAAGGGAGATGCGCGACAACACCCTTAAGGCGCTTTCGATTGACGATGGTCTTTACTCGCCCAAGGAGATTTGCGCGGCCCTGAAATCTGTTCGAGAAGGTGCCGTAGTTCGCCGGATACATCAAAGACAGTTGGCTGATGTCGGGCCTCGGATTGAGATAGAAATGACCACATCCATCGCATCGGACGTATCTGAAGGAGTCTTCACTGCCGTGATATATATAGTCGCGCCCGGTAGCGACAACGGTGGAGCTGTTACTGCCGCAACCGCTGCACGTTGTAGGGGTTGATCTTATATGAGTTGTCGCTTGAGAGTTCATGTTTGCCGCGTTCAATACCTTAGACCCTAGAGAGCCAACGCATCTTGAACCGAATCTGAGAAATCATTGTTCTTACGATTTCTCGAGAGTCGGATGAATTTTGCAAAACCACTGCGCTGCAGGCACCTCGGAAAATGCTCGTAGAAACCACCTTTGAGCAGGTGCCTATGAAGTTTTGCGAGATTGTGCTGCGGAATGGCGGGAAAAAGATGGTGTTCGATGTGATAGTTGAAATTAGCCTGGTACATAAGCCATTTCTCAAACCAATTAGGGACTGTCGTCCTGGCAAGAGGCATCATGGCCCGCTCCCGTCCGTCCTCGTAAAGTGGATAGTCCTCGGGCTGATGCTCCGCGATGGTGCGTATGATATTCAGGGCGATTGCGACGGCAGCGATGGGATAACCCCATAACAGAATGTAGAGATACCATCGGCCCGTGGCGATGCAGAGTGCAAACAGCAAGCCGTTGAAGAGGATGGTCACCATCGGCGCTAACCAGGAAGGCGACAGCGAGTTACCCGATGCTTTCTTTCGAGCCAGACCACCGTATTTGTCAGCCGCCAGCCACACGCCCATGCCACCGCTCAGCGCCTTTACCATGACCCACGCGAGCGCCCGGAAGCCCTTGATCGGCTCGCGATAGGGGTAACCATCCTCATCCTTCTCTGTACCCAGATGTGCATGGTGGCTCATGTGGCGTAGTCGATATGCGCCGACTGACATCCCGACAGGCGCGGCAAAGAATATATCGCACCAGATATCGTTTTTGTTGCGGCTGGAGAAGAGGTGGAAATGCGACGCCTCGTGAACCCAAAGCAACATGCCCTGCGTTACCGCGGAGTTAATCAGGAATGGCAGCCATAGCACCCACCAAGGGCCGAAGAGCGCGATCGCCCAGGAGATGACGATCTGAACCCAGACCATCGTCGTCGCCACGATAATTGCGCGCGGTTGAGGCTGTTTCAACGATTCAAGGAAGCTCTGGTCGACAAGCCTTCTCGCTACCTTCATGCATTCATTGAACTGCGCATCCATGCAGTGACCAATCCTCAGGTTTCGAAATTTGAAAGCATCTGCAAGCGCCGGGCTGAAAGGCGACGCTCAAATCTTACAAACGAATCCGTCGCGGTAGCGACGGACCTCCTTTCCTATACATTCTAGGACCCTCGAAGTAAGTTATCCAACTTCCTTTGAACTCTTGCTTCTAACCAGCACATTCATACCGCCACCTTCCGCGATCATCGCGCGTACTTTGTCGGCGTCTTCGGGCAGCTTCCTGCCAGATGCCATTTCACCAATTTCGTAACCGCCCTCCCAGAGAAGCTCCAACAATCTGTCGAAGTCTCCGGGATTTTCAGCATAAACATAGGGGGCCAATTCAAGCATTATACGCGGCTGGAACTTTTTGAGAGTCACGGTCGCCCCAAGTAGAACCGCAAGCTCGTTTCCGTCGACGTCAAGTTTTATGAAATCGACCTTGCCGACCCCAAGATCCCGCAATGTTTCGTCCAGGGTGCCGAGCCGGGCGCCCTGTGTCGACATGAGGCGACCGTGGTGTTCGCTATGCAGATCTTCAGCAACTTCGAGCGGCCAGCTTGAATAGACCGCTTCGGGCATCGCTTCGGCCGCACTTGCCATAAGCATCACCTGGTAAGCGTCGATGCGCTGGGCGAGCGTCGGGTTGAGCGAAATATTGGCTTTCTGTTTCGCGAACGCATGAGCCGTCGGCTCGAAAGAGATTACCCTGCCGGCTCCGCCCACCAATTGCGCCAGGGGCAACGTATGAGAACCCACATTGGCGCCGATATCGAGGACTATGTCTCCTTCCCCTATCAGCTCTCTATACCTGTCGAGCGTTCTGACCTCGAACCCGCCCAATAGGTAGATCGCGAAATCAACGCCGTCTCTAAGGTCCAGCGACCAATTTATTCCGCGGCGCTTCGTTATGACGGTTGCGGGTAAGCCAACGCAACCCCGGACGAACAAGACAGCTTTGGATAGAGAGCGAGCGATCAGGATTTTGTTGCTGGTGGATAACATTGTCCGCACGTCGCCTTTAAGTGATATTGGGGTTGGCGGGCGCTCTTCTTGCAACGATCAGATTGCAATATTGGCCAGCGTTTTTTGGATCAAGGCTCTCGTAATTGAAAGCAGTGCCAGGTGGATCCGCTATGTTGTGGAACTCGAAATTCAGCATCTGTAGGAAATTGGTGAGTTCGGCCGGGTTCACGGACGCTTTCGACAAACCATAAGGCCAGAACTCCATGAATACCCGAATGTCGCGATTGTCCCGCAGGACCCGCTCGGCACCCTGCAGAACGCTCAGCTCATATCCCTGAACATCGATTTTGATAAAATCGACCCGCTGCCCTGGCGAAAAGTAATCGTCTAGCTTCACCAATGGGACGTCGATGCTCACTCGCCCATCGCCACTATCAAATGTTCGGTGATCGACATTCAGCTCGGCCGAAACATACAGCCTTGTGGTACCGCTGGCCGCTCCTACCGCGGCGTGCTGCAGGGATACATTCGACACGCCGGCTACCGTTGCTTCAAGCTTTTCGAAGTTCGCCGGCGCCGGTTCGAAGGCATGGACATGGCCGGTCGTTCCCGTCAGCGCGGAGAACATGCGGGTATATATTCCGATATTTGCACCGATATCTGCGACGATCATGCCCGGCGAAATCAGCTCACGCATCAAAGCGCGCTCACGTCGTTCTGAAACTGCCTTCCATACGGAATAGAGAGGATAATAAAGGGGATAACAATGCCGATAGAGCCAATCGGCGAGACGTAGCAAAACCATCCCTACACCTCTTCTTTTGACGTGAGGCGGGCCGTGAAGAATGAGGCGAACACCTTGGGCAGCGCGGCGCCTATTGCTCTGTCGAGCGTGAAGTAAGGCTTATAAGCCCAGCCAGGCACAGGAAACTTCTTCGATATCCCGCCTGTCACCATATAGGAGAGCGAGGTGAAATAGCTGATCCTCGTCTTCTCAAGGCTATAGCAATCTGTGAGCTCAGCGAGCCAGTCCGGCCGCTGAAAGAAGATCATATGCGGCATCGCCTGATTTGAGGTCGAAAGAGGACCCTGAACGGTATCCAGAACCGGACGGCGGATACTCAAATCCACCGGCTCATGATGGAGAAGTTTATACATCGGGTAGGATAGCCAAGATAAATAAGGTTCCGTCACATACACCCTGCCGCCCTTTGTGAGCTTGCGCGTCGCCCCGCGGAGAAACGCAAGGGGATCCTTCAGGTGATGCAGAACATTGGTCATCGTAATCACATCGACGCTATGGTCTGCGATGTCAGGCAACCCAGCGATCTCGTGGCAATCGAAGACAAAGTCCAAATAGTCTAACTTCAGCACATCGGAAGTGATGACATTCGGTAGGAAGCGCTTGAGAGGCGATGTTCCGCTTCCGATTTCCAGAACGGTATTCGTGGCAATATCCGGTTCCTGTCGGAACATCTCCTTGTAGAGCTCACCATACCAGTGCATCAGGTTCGGATTTGCGCTTAGCCGCTCGCGATTTGCCAGCGTCTGAGCAAGATCGGCATCATAGAGAGTGCTTTCGATTTCCATCGTCAGAGAAACTTTATTCGTCTTGCCGCAAAAACCAGCATAGCCAACAGAATGGAACCATGACGCCAACGCGAGATGTTCGTTTCACCGTAGAGTCTTTCTCGATAGCCGATCGGAACCTCGACGATCTTAAGGCCCATCCGCGCGGCGCCGAAGATCAGGTCGAAATCACCAAAGGGATCGAAATCACCGAAGTAGGATCTGTTTGCCTGAAGTTTGAGATAATTGGAGCGGCTGATCACCTTGGTTCCGCATAGGGTATCTTTGTATCTCTGGCCAAGAACGAAGGAGAAAGCCAATGCGAAAAACTTGTTGCCCAGGAGATTGAAGAAACGCATCGCCTCCTTTTCCATGGGGTAGACTAGGCGAGTTCCGTTGATGAACTCGCCTTTCCCATCCTTGATGGCGTTGTAGAATTTCGGCAAATCCTCGGGCGGGACCGTCATGTCCGCGTCAAGAATCATCAAGACTTCCTTTGTGGCTAGCGAAAAACCCTTCCTGACGGCGTCGCCTTTACCCTTACCATTCTGTTGGGCAATCAAGATGGTGCGTTCGCCGCCATAGCGCTGTTGCGCTTCTTGGATCGCCTTCCACGTCGCATCGGTTGAATTGCCTTCGACAAAAATGAGTTCATCATCCGGCCCCATAACAGGCAACCGTTTGACAATATCCTCGATATTTCCTGCCTCGTTTCTCGCTGGAACGACAATTGACACCGACGGCTCGGTTTTCGATACGGCCTCGCCGACCGGCCTCGCAATCGCGATGTTGAGAAGGCAGAGAGTTCGAAAAAGCGGAAGAGGAGCAAGGCAACGGTTAACAAAGCCACTGATAAGTGGGATGTAAACCGGGATTAGTATCTTCTGGTCCAGTCGGATTAATTCGAAGTCTTCGAGCGTCAGAAGATTCTCAACGTCTTCATGGGCAAGCCAATTCGATTCAGGAACCCGCCGGCGCAGACCGAGCTTGGATGCCAGAGTTGCGAGCGGGCGCCACATGCTGCTGTAATAGGTAAGAACAAGCCGTGTCTCAGGCGAACACAATGCGCGTGCCTGAGCGAACATGCTCTGTATGTCTCGTTCGTAATGGATGAGGCCGCTGATGACCAGGTAATCAGGTTTGGTGTCAGCGACTTCTTCGATCTTGACGACCTTGTGCTCGTCAAACTCTTTCACAGGTTCAGTCGGTTGCGTTATCGAGCGAAACGTTATCTTGCCCTGAGGAAATTTACCAATCAGCAGAGGCGTCGTCGGATCGATCTCGACCACGGAATTCTGGCCCAAGACAAAGAGGCCAATGTACTTTCTCAATTGAGAATAGAAATAGTCCCGCATAAATTACCTCGGCGCCAAGCGGTTCAAGCGCCAATGTCCCAGGATGAGGGCTGCAGGCACGACGTACACCACAAAAAAGAGAAAATGAACGGCCGTCGCCAGGAGTAACCCCTCTGAGGGTGAACGCCCTAGCAATACGAATGCCGAAACGACGGATGCATGGAATGTGCCGACTCCGGATGGTGCAGCTGGGATCATCAGACCCAACCCCCCGGCAAACAACACGAATAACGATTCTTGATAACTCAGCTCGACGCCGACAAACCGGGCGACGAAGATATACGCAAGGGCGTATGCCGAAAGCCACAAAACCAGCGTGAGAAAGGCCGGAACGATGGTCACGGACAGAGATAAGCTTCGTGCGGAATTTCCGATAAAATGAATAACGTGACGATCAAAGAATTCTTGCAGTCGCAGGAGACCGAAGACGGGCCGCAATATCGGCACAAGCCGATTGCCGAAATTCCTTACCAGAACTGCCGATAGAAATATCCCAACTATTGCACCAACCATGATGACCAAAAGAACATTTCGGTATTCGGAATTCAGTGTGTGGCTCAGTAAAACCAAAGAAAATATGCCGACGGAAATGATCGTCACCAAGTCAACCATCTTTTCGACCAGAAGCCGGCCAAGAGCGTCTCCGTAGGGGACAGTCGCGACAACTCGGCTGTAATGTACACGCAAGAGGTCTCCACCTCTCGCAGGAAGGAACATGTTGGCGCCCAAGCCGAGTAGGGAGGCCATGAGGGACGTTCCGTAACCGATCTTGCCATCCAACAACAGGCGCCACCGCACCGCATAGCCTACCGCGATACCAAAGGTAACAAGCATAAACCAAAGGAGCGATGTGACGGATATTCCGCTACGAAAAATCCGGATGGCTTCCTCCCAATCCACCGCCTTTAGCAAGAATATCAGGAGGAAAATGCTTATTGCCGAGGCTATAAGCATCTGCAGGCGTTGATATGCAGGAGCCGCCGCCGCAGCTTTGCTCCATGAGTTATACAACCTCTCACGCATCCGCCAGTGACTTACGGCTTCAACAGCCGAACTGGGTAAAGCGTTTTTGATAGGACGTTTGAGCATAAAAGGCCTGCGTTTGAATCGATCGCAAGTAGATGTCGAGGGTGAAGTTGACCGCATACATCACTAACGGGCGGCCCGCTACCAATAGTTTTGTCGCGGCACCATCTCAATTTACAGTACCCACAAGTCTTCTTTTTCCTGGTCGCGCACGGCGTGGAATCAGCGTGATTTAGCGCTTGCTTACGACCGCGGTTGATTTAGAACGGCGGTCCGCAAGGGCTCGATATCCGGAAAATTTCTAGAGCGCGGGAAATGAGATGAGTGATCAGCTTCAAGTCAAGCCGAAACTGAATAGTTTGCTTTTACTGACGATTGCTGTTCTCTTGACCCACTGGATGGCCCTCTTCAATGAAGGAATATTTGCTGAGGATGCCGGTTTATTTCCAACATTGATCTACAATGATTGGATCGCCATCGCGGACATGTTTTCTTCAGCAGGGGTGCCGGTCTTTACGTACTATGTTTGGCCGATGGCCTTCGTTGGGGACGTTTTGCTTTTAAAATCCTTTGTCGTAATCGGGGTCTACTTCATTGCGATCTTCTCCTACCTCCTAGCTTCAAAGTCTGGATATTTTTCGGAGCGCGAGTCTTTGGTCCTCGCAATATTCACGCAGTTGTTGCCGCTACCCACGATCACGGTTATTTTTACATATTCGATATACTTTAATGCCTATGCCCTTTTTCTATTGGCTACATATTTATTCCTGTCAATCGATTGGATGCGCGGAAGGAGCCACTATCTCCTCCGCGGACTGGCAATTTGCATTTACTTCATTGCATTCACGCTGAATTCCTTGCTGGTGCTCTATGCCGCTGGTTTCGTCCTCGTTTATGCGGTGTGGCTGAGAAGGACAGGGCGCCGAGTTCGCAATGCGCGGGAATTGGTCTCGACATTTTCATCATTCTGCCTTGCACGAGCGGATTTCACCATTCTGCCCTTCGTGTACTGGGTTTGTAAGGCAATTTTCTACCCTAGGTACGGATTATACGATAACTACAATGGCTTTACCCTAAATGTTGAGAGCATTGCGGAGAATTCCTATCGATTTATAGTTAATGGCACGATCTTTCCTTTGGCGAGGAGCGTTTATGATTGGAATGTTTATACCTACTTGGGAGCTGCGGTCTGTTCGATCCTTTTTGTCGCGTGCTTTGTGTTCGCGAACAGGGGAGATGCTCGAAACCAACAGCTAAATGAACGCTCTAGCGATGGTTTCAAGATTATCGGCTTTGGGATCTTTTTACTGCTGTGTGGAACGGTCCCCTATATACTTGTTGGTAAGAGCCCCGCACCCGGCGTGTTGATGAGAAACGCGATGCTTATGCCGCTGCCGATAAGCGTGGTGGGCATCGGGATATGGCGAGTTATCAAATTCAGATCGACCAACCTTCAAAGCCATAGGGTGGCAATCTTAATGTTTGTATCACTTCTCACCGTGTTCATCGGCCGGTGGTGGGAGAGTTACGCGGCGTGGCAAGCACGGGCAGCGAAGGATCTGGCTGTCTCCCAATATCTCGCTGATCATCCTGAGTGGTCTGCTTATTCGGTTTACTGGATAGTCGACAAGCTTCCGCTGTCTGGCGAAGTCTCGGAATATGGGTTTGCTGACTATACCTCTAAATTCCGCATTCTTTGGGGCGGACAAACCAGGATGGCATTTACGCCCGCCCACATCTTGTTTTTTGGCGTTGATACAAAGCCGGGCGTTAGGCCCGTCCACTCCAATCTTCCCGCTCGAATCGCTTTTTTCTGCAATTCTTGGGCCAGCGCGAAAGATATTGATTTGAGCGGCCCACAAGCGGAACTGGAAATTACAGCCACGCAAAGATCATGGAACGACGTTTCTGTCGCATCTGGATACCTCTATTATCGCTTCATCGAGCCTAGTGGCTTGAAAAATTATCTGGCTGAACTGGTGAATGTAACGCTGCGGGCGCTTTGAGGCTTATGGCATCAACAAAGCCGTGGCTGGCCCAATTGGCCCTGAACCAAAGGCAGCAGTCCACGGGCGCCGTCGCGACTGCCACGGGCGAACTCAAGTGCCCGTCTTCGGGCAGACCGCTGAGTTAATCCGCGATCTTGAGACGGCAGATCGAGGCTGTCGGTCGCTGGGTTGATCCACCCGCAAAATCTGGGCGCGCGTGCACCCGCCATTGCTAACCCATCATATGGCCTCGCATCCGCGGGGCCTTTTTCTTTGGAGATGATGAATGCCCAGAAACCCATCAACCGGCGTCTATTCCAAACCCGCCGGCACGACACCCTCCGTCGGCCAGGTCATCGACCCGGCGCCGTGGAACGCGCTGACCACCGACCTCGGCAACGAAATCACCAATTCTCTGCCGCGCGATGGCTCGGCGCCGATGATCGCACCGCTCAAAGCCGCAGGCGGAACCGTGTCCGCGCCGGGGGTCGGCTTCGCCTCGACCCCGCAGACCGGTCTCTATCTGAAAGGCGGCGGCCTGCTCGGCTTTGCCCAGAACGGCGTTGAGGTCGCATTCGATCAGGATCTGGTCTATGCGGTGAAGTCAGGCGATTACACCGCGCTCGCATCCGACGATAACGCCGTCCATCGCTTTACCGCGGCAGCCACGCTCACCCTGACCGCAGCGGCAACGCTCGGCGCCAACTGGCACTATTGCGTCATCGCCGATGGCGGGGATGTGACGATTGATCCGAATGGCGCAGAGACGATCGACGGGGCGGCAACGCTTATTCTCAAGGACGGTTACAGCGTCGAAATCATCTGTTCCGGTGCCGCTTTCTTCACCAACAAGCTCTTCGCCAGGATACAGAGCAAAGCCGACAGTTCGGCTGTCGGCGATTTCGTTGTCGGGCTCACCCTTTCCAACAACGGCGGCAGCCCGAATACGCATATCGATTTTGCTGCAGGATCTGCCAGGACGGGATCGAGCTTCGTTTCCAGCACAACGTCATTGACGAAGCGGGTGACGGGAACATTTGCGGCTGGCACCGGCGCTGGCGGCCTTGACGCGGGCGCCGTTGCGGCGAACGCGACCTACTTTGCCTATGCCTTGCGCAAGGACGCAGACCTGTCTTTCGACGTTGTTCTCTCGACCTCGGCAACGATGGGCGGCATCATCACAACACTGCTCACCGGCTATACGATCGTCAGATGCATTGGTGTGGTACTGACCGATGCCAGCTCGCTCATCCGGCAATTCGTGATGTACCCGCGTGACGAATATACTTTCGTTACGCCCGTCAAGGACGCTGTCAACGTTGCTATCTCTACGACTTCGGCACTCCTGGCGCTGACGGTGCCGAATGGGGTGAAGGTCAAGGCCAAGCTGCGATTTGAATTCACCTCGTCGGCGGCGACCAACGCAGCCCTGTTATCGGACCCAGCTCAAGGAACGCTTGCAGGGGGTATCGGTAATGATGGCGGCAACATGGGCACGATCCAGGTCTCCAATGGACTTGCAATCGGCTGTAGCGATATCTGGACAAATACAAGCAGGCAGATCCGCCACGTAGCCGGCGCGTCCGGCACTATGTGGCTGTGGAACGATGGTTTCTATTTCCCGTGCGGGAGGAATGCATAATGCCGTTTGTGTCACGATCGAGCGCGCCCGAGCTTCTTGAGGGGGATATGCATGCACGAACACTGGCAATAATCGATGTCGTCAGCTAATGACCTTCGAACTCGGAGGAAACCATGGCAGCCGATAAAGCATCGTACCGAAACCGCGGAGGAGTTTTTCAGCGTCTCGTTACCGCCTACAAGCGATTTCGCTACTTCAGCCGCGCCGGCGCGAACCTCGTTGTCAAGCGCAGCGCCGAGTTCCGAATGGTAAAGCACGCGGTTCTTGACGTCGGCAGCAACGTCACGATTCAAGACTATTCCTTCTTCCAACTCACGATGCCTGAGCCGAAGGTGTTTATTGGAAACAACACCGTCATCGGACGGCGGAATATCATCACTGCTAAGAACCGCATATCCATAGGCAATGATGTCCTGATCGGCTCGGATGTCCAGATCATCGATCACGGCCACGGTATGAGACGAGACGTACCGATCAGACTTCAGAAGGCCGAAATCGGTTTTGTCGAAATTGGTGATGATGTCTGGATCGGTGCAGGTGCCAAAATATTGATGAATGTCACGATAGGGACCGGAGCCGTGATCGGAGCAAACTCCGTCGTCACGGCCGATATCCCCGACTACGCAATCGCCGTTGGCTCGCCAGCGAAAGTCATTAAATACCGCACTTAAATCTGATCCGAAGTGTAGGGTCGAATTTGGGACGCGTGTGGCTCCCGCGCTGTCTCGAGCCCATTACGAGCACCTCGGCTTCATCGATACCGTCCTGCCACCCGGTTTCAGGTTTTGCTTCCTTCTTGAGCCGACCGCGTGGATGGCACTTGCCGTTCGTTAACGAGTGGTAGTGAACGGCTATAAGTCTCCCTTTTTCGTTGGACAGGGTGCCATTAAGCACCACTGAAAGCCGACTGGCACCGGGTCGCTGCCCGGGAGCCAGGCACCCCCGACACCCATACACCCCGGAGCCCACCCCATGCTCGTCCACAACTGGCGCGCTGTGCTGCGGCACGCCTGGTCCGTCCGCCTGATGGCGCTGGCGCTGCTCTTCATCGTGCTTGAGCCCGTCATCAATTTCGTCGCTGCAACCTGGGTGTCGCGCAACCTCTACATCCAGCTCGCCATGTCGGCGGCAACGGGGCTTTTCGCCGTTGCGGCGATCGTCGCCCGCATCTTCGTTCAGCAGAAAATCTCAGGAGAATTGAATGGCAAACCGCCTGCAGAAGGGTAGTGCCGCAGCCGCCATGGCTGTGGCGCTCGTCGGCTCGTTCGAGGGATTGCGCCAGAATGCCTATCCCGATCCGGCCACGAAGGGGCAGCCGTGGACGATCTGCTATGGCAGCACGAATGGCGTCAAACCCGGCGACCACAAGACGGTGGAGCAATGCAAGGCGCTGCTGGCGCTGGAGCTCAAGACCTATGCAGCCGGCGTCGAAAGCTGCGTGCGCGTGCCGCTGCCGGATGCGCGCTTCGTGGCGCTGACCTCGTTTGCCTATAATGTCGGCGTCAAGGCGGCCTGCGGCTCGAGCGCGGTCAGGCTCATCAACCAGGGCAGGACGGCCGAGGGCTGCGAGGCGCTTTTGAAGTGGAACCGCGCCGCCGGCATCACCTTTCCCGGCCTGACCCGGCGCCGACAGAAAGAGCGCGCCTTCTGCCTCGAGGGCATCTGATGTTCTCCCTCCTCGATACGCTCAAGATGGGCTCAGGCATCGCCGCCGGCCTGATGCTCTATCACCTCTATGCGGTTGCGATCGGCTATCCCTCGGCCGCCCGCGAGGCGCGGGCCGGCTATATCATGCTGGCCGAAAAGACGACGGCTGAAGCGAAAGCCGTCGAGATGGAACGGCAGCGCGACGCGGCGGCCGAGGCCACTGAAGAACACCGCAAGCGCCTGAAAGCGGCTGAGGCATCCGAGCAGGCGGCCAGAGACACACTCGAAACCGAGATCCAATCCTATGAGCTTCAGCTTTCGGAAAAGAACCGCGCTTGCGCTGTCACTGCTGCTGATCGTCAGTGGCTGCTCCGCCACTGAGCGGCTGAACAAGGCGGCGGTGACGAAGGGGCAGGCGGCAGCCGGCATCGCGCTGCCGCCTTTGCCCGACGATCTTCTCAGGCAGGAAGCGCATGCGCCTGTCGTGGAAGGCGAGCCCATCATCGCGATCCTCGCCCGCGAGCGCCAGGCGCTAGACCGCGCCAATGCCCGCCAGGGGCGCACCATTCGCTTTTACGACGACCTCACCAGCAGATATGGAACCCGCCGATGATGAATGCCATCTCGCTTGCCCTGACATATCCGAGGGGTGGAGCTGTTCTGGCGCCACCGCCTTGGGTGCCGGATCCTGATCGCTACATGCCGGCGGCGACGCGCACGCGCTGGCCGACCGGCGCGACCGCCACGCCATGGACGTTCCCGGCCGGGCTGAATTACCAATGCACCAAGCTGTTCTTCGGCTCGCCCGACTATCCGACGAACGACTTCCTTATCCCGTTCGTCGGCTTCGCGCTGACCGAAGGCGGCAATGCGCCGCAAGAAACGCAGTCGCCGAACGCCGACACCGTGATCGACGAGGCGTTCTTCGTGATGCCAAACGGCACGGAATACCCGATCTTGTTCGGCGGTCTGGTGCCGGCGACGGTCACCGCCGCAACCGGCATTGTTTACGGGCAGGTCATACTGCCAGTTGCACTGCCGGCATGGTCGATCTTTGGCGTCCGGACGGTCTATCACGGCGCAGAGGGTGCGCAGCGCTGCGGCTCCTATCGCATCCAGCGCCATCGCGGCGAAAAGTATTGGGGCGCGGCCGACTTGGCGTCCGTACAGGCGCTGGCTGCCGCCAACGGGGCGTCGACGGCGGCGCTCGATCCTGACAGCCTTTACAACACGATCGGCAACGCGACGAATTCGCAGATCCAGGCTTACGGGCCCGCCCTTGTCCTGGCGAAAGGATGGGACGGCCGGCCGGTTCCACTCGTCGTCGGTGACAGCCTGATCGAGCGGCAGGAGATCGCCGCGTCGGCCGACGAGCGCGGCAACATGGGCATGATCCGGCGATGGCTCGACCAGCGCGACCTGGTATGGGGGAGCACTGTCCCGCTCGTCATGGGCGTGCCTGGTGAGCATAACGAATTCGAGCTTGCCACCAACGCTACCAAGCGATGGGTGATGATCGACGCCATCAAGACGACGTTCAACGGCGGCAAAGACATTTGGACTTTCTGCCTCGACCAGGGCGGCCGCAATGACAACAACACGACGCTTTCGCTCTGGCAGTCGCGCAAGTTCGGGCTCGATGATCGGATCATCGCCCGGTATCCCGGCGCGCATATGGTGGGCATGACCATTCTGCCGACCATGGCGGGATCGTCGGATAGCGGCCGCACGGTCGCCGGCTACAGCGCGACGTCGGCGCTGTGGAACCCGATCACGGGGACGCTCGCCAGCATGAACGCGTCACTCATCGCGTCGTCGCGGTTCGCCAAGACGATTGATATCGTGCCGGCCTTCATGTCGGACAGTGATCCGACGAAGGGATCGGCGGCCGAATTGACGCCGCTCGGCAACGTCATCGGCCATCCCGGCAACCAAGATGGCGTGACGACATGGGACACGATGCGCCTGCCAAACACGACGAAGCTCGGCGCGCGCGTCATGTTCGAGTATCAGCCGGGGCTCTGGACCAGCCGGACGCTGGTAGACCGAACGGATTTGGGAGACGGCACGGCGAACTACCGCGTCGCCGAAGTGCTGGCGACCAACGTGCAGGATAACGCCGCCCTGCTCGGTCACGCCTATACGGCCGCCGATTTCGTTCACCCGGCGCTCTACGGCGTCCTGCGTTTCGTCAGCCGCCTGCCTCAATCGCACAAGGCGAAGTTCTATCCATGACATCCAATGACGATATTCTCCGCGCTCTCGGGCGCGTCGAGGGAAGGCTGACAGGCATCGAGGAAAACGTCGCACTGCTGCGCAACGAGGTCAGCGACGAAAAGGCGAATGCCCACGACAGCCGCGCCGTGATCCACACCCGGCTCGACGAGCAGGCAAGGCAGATCGCACATCTCGACACCAGGGCGGCGATCAGCGGCGGCGTCGACGCCCAGATCCGCGAGGAGATCAAGGGCCTCAAGGAGACCGTCGAGAAAAACCAGGAGACGGTGGCGCCGGCGATCGAAGAATGGAAGCGGATGAAATCGATCGGCTACGGCATATCGGGGCTGATTGCCTTTGCCGGGCTCACGGTCGGCGGGATGATTGCCTATGCGAGCGACGGTGCGGTGGCGGCGTTGAGGCATTGGTTGAAGATCAGTTGAATAAGGTCCACCGACCGATTGAAGCCAACGAGCCACGTGCGATTTCGCTCGAATCGTGTTTTTCTGTCAGCAGGCACAATCGGGAGGGGATATGACAGCCGAAATCTGCATGATGAACCGATTGGCAGTAGTCTTGGCCGCTGACTCGGCCACTACGGTGTCTCGATGGGTCGACGGAAAACGTGAGGAGCGCTACTTCAAGGGTGCCAACAAGGTTTTTCAACTATCCAACATGCAGCCGGTTGGATTGATGATCTATGACTCGGCCGACATTTTGAACGTTCCTTGGGAATTGATCGTCAAGTCGTTCCGCGAGCACATTAACTTAAAGTCGTTCAACTCGGTGGAGGAATACGCGCGCGAGATGTTCTCGTACCTGAGCGACAATCCGCGGTTTTTCCCGGAGCAAATCCAAAACGAGAAGCTAATCGAGGCCACCAGAGGCGTTGTCTTGGACTGGATAAGCACAGCAATCGATGGGGTGGAGAAGGATGAACAGCGCAAGGCAGTCGAGACAGCATTAATCGCAAACCGCGATGCGGCGCTTGCGAAAGCTGTTCCTGACTGCCTGGACGACGTACACATCGGTAAGGTTACCGCTGACCTTTGCACAGAGGTCGAGAAGATCCTATCCAGCCTCTTGAAATACCTCGATATAAAAGGTGTTCAAGACCTCCCATCCTTTTGCATTGGCGCGCTTCACGAGGTGATTAAGAATTCATCGCATTATCTAGATACCACCGGACTTGTTTTTGCCGGCTTCGGAGATCACGAAATCTTCCCAGCGATGGTTGAGTTCGAATCTCAAGGGATGGTTGGTGGGAAGCATATCTACGAGCGAAAGCGCGGCGTAGTTCTCGATCACCACCAGCCGGCTTGGCTGGAAGCGTTCGCGCAAACGGAGATGGTCGATACCTTCAACGCTGGCTTCAGCTTTGACGCGTACAGCTCGATAATGGTTGCCGTGGGGGATAATCTTCGCGGCTTTGCCGAAGAGATAGCCCAAAAGAGCGGTGGCAATTTTGCCGCAATTGACGATGTAGACAGCCTCATACAAGGTGCAAGAGAGAAAATCGGATCGGGAATGATTGACAATGCGCGCAAAGAGCACTCTCTGCCGCTGAGGAGAGTTCTAGGTGTTCTGCCAGCAAACGAGATGGCCGAACTGGCGGAAACCTTAATAACTCTTCAATCGTTAAAGGAGAAAGTGACTAAACCATCTGAGACGGTTGGCGGACCTGTCGATGTGGCGATAATTACGAAGCACGAGGGCTTGGTCTGGGTGAAGCGCAAACATTTCTTCCACCCCGACCTGAATTCCAGGTTCAGGTTGCGCCAGGCAACGCAACATTCGTAGCCCGAGGGAGAATGCAGGATGGCTAACTTAAATATGGTGAAGGAAGCGCCTCCGCCGACGACGCGCGACAAGGTATCGAAATCGCGGGAAGACAAGAACCGCGAGAAAGTAATTCAAGAGAGCCGCGATCAATACCGGAGGTTTCTGGATTCGATTAACCAGAGCAGCGACCGTGAGATCGACCGCGCTATGAGTCGTATGTGACTTAGGTTCTCTGCTTCGCAATGGCGGCCGGATCGGCCGCCATGTGACCTTCGGTATGCGATCCTTCTCCGATGCCTTACCCATTGGAACTTCTGGTAATCACATGAGTTTGCTCGTCGCTGCGAACCGTGTCGCCATCGACCGACGTCACATAAACAAGCCCCTAAAATTTAGACTTTACTAACGAACCAATTCGCATCGTGCTGGTTTTCCCCTCAGGAGGAAACGGTCATGAAAAGCATGAGCAATCGCCAAGTTCGCATCCCCGGTCCGCGGGAGCATGATGTCGCAGAACATTGCCGCAAGTTCGGGATCGGTCCGGCCGAGGAGAAGAAGCTGAAGAAACTTCTCGGGGCTCGGGCGCCGCTGCATGAAATCCAGGCCAATGCGCCGCCGAGACAGCCGCGGTGGCGTTAGCAACGGTCGCGGTTCAGGCGGAGGATCTGACTTGTTTCACGCTGCGTTACGGTGATGATTCAAAGATTGAGCGAACCGCGCAAAGGCGAGGGGAGATGATCCTGTTTTCCGGTCTCTCAGGCCGATCCTGTTGCTCAGGCAAGGCCGTTTATGGTGATTACCCCGCGAAACCCGCTGAAAGCCCCGCTCCGCCGGGGTTTTTTGTTGGGGCGGTGAGGCGCGTTCGTTTTTCGTCGGCGCGCAAGGATACCAGTCTAACGATTGAAGCGGAGCGAAGCAATTTTCGCTTGTTCCTCCGGCCGGCTTGCGGGAGCAAAGGCTCATTTGCGGCGCCGACATGGGCGGAACTTCCGGCAAATACTGACGTTGTGGCCGACGGACCGCGTAGCAGGTCTCGTCTCCTGTACCAACTGCTACCCCTGCAGTCGCTGCGCGGTCCACTCCCACATCTCTCATGGCGGAAGTGCTTTTGCGGCCGGCCCTCGCAGCCCGAGGCGCGAGCCGACAAATCCGATCAATACCGGAGTTGGCGCGACAGCATGAGGATGTAATCGTCGGCGATATCGGCGATCACCATTGCGGCTTCCGCCGGCGGATAGCCCCTGCTGACGGCTTCGCCGAGGATCTTCATGACGAGAGGTTCAAGCGCTTCCCGGCAGTCGGCGAGAGTTTCGACATGCGGGCATTTGGGACGAAATTCCAAGACGACGCTCATGACTTACCCTTCTTATGATCGCGCTCGGCCCCTATGCATTGAGGCCAGCCTCTCAACTAAGAGGCGGGCCACGGTTCCGGCGAATTGCTTCAGGAAGATGTTATCCTGAAGATACGATGGCATAGCGCCTGATGTATTCAAGCGTATGCTGATATTAAGGTAAGCCAGTAGGGTTAATTCGTCCACTGAATCGTGGGCATAGCAAGCAGGTGCCGGGCGCTGTTGGAGTCCCGTCCGGCAACGCCGCCCAGCCTCAGGCGCTGATGCGGCGGCCGGCCTTATCAGCCTCTTTGCGATTGGCGCCATATTTTTCGATGATGTCTTTGGCATCCTCGTTGGAAATCCGGTGTTTCTTTGCGAAGTAGATGACGTCGTAGGGTCCGTCGGTCGCAGCCGCGTTCTTCGTTTTGTCATTGGTCATGATTTTTCCTTTCATGGAAATGTCGAGCTGACTGGCGCGTCATGTCAGGACACGCCAGCATCATGGTCTCGTCAGAATTTGAGAGTCGGCGTCACGTCAACGTCAGCCGGATAGGCTTTGTTCCGGTTAGCGATGAGACCGGGACGTCGTGTGTTTTTTCCAGATCTGGGTTGCCTGAGCTGCGGTGCCGGTCTCGTGAAATCGCAGCAGGTGAAGCCCTTCCGCCCTTCGTTTTTCGTCGAAGGCGCTGTTTTCGTAGTCGGAGCCTTCGACGATGCTTTCGCTTTGAAGAACGGCCTTCAGTTCCTGTACGAAGTGGCCGGTGATGTTGAAAAGCGTTTCGTTCTCGGGTGCGTGGTCCATGGTTTCCCTTTGGGTGGTCGCGTGCCATTAAACGCGATGCCGGCTCAGCAAGCCGCGTTGGTAAAAAGCATCAAGCAATCCGCGCCCCTATGGGAAGGCTGGTATCGGACAGCGCTTGGCCGTGTCTGTCTGGAGTTCCATATATCGTGTAGCAACGCCACCCTGCGAGTCGAGGGGGCATGGCAGGTCTGAGGGCTGCACCTTAAACCAATCGTCTCGCCGATGCCATGCCAAAGGAGGGATCGAAAACAGGGCGCGCGCCGGCTCGGTTTATGCTTTCCGGGTCGGGGCAAGCGATCCGCGTTCTCGCAGTTTACTGCAGGAGAGAGAGCAGCGCGGAAGATGCGTTTCGGTCTTGCCGGGCTGATGGCACAGCTCGCGGAGCGCGGGCTCCCCGCGACATGCTGTTCTAGTGAAAATCTTCGGCCTTGAGCGTGAAATTGTTTCCGCGTCGATGCCGATAGGCTCTCGATGCGGCTTCCTGGATGGAAGAACGCGCGGCATCGAAGGCACTAAGATAGGCGGCCTCCGAAGAACTCTGCGTAATGGCACTGCCGAGTGCGCCTTCTTCGACCAGGAACCGGACCTCGAACATGCCGTCATAGCCGCTGAAGCGCACGCCTTTTCGCACTTGGTCGAAGCTCCGGCTTCGGTTTGGAAAGATAAGTGCCATGGCGGTCGATCCTTGGAGGTGGGCGCGGGCGTTGTGCGGGCCTTGGAGCCGGCGATGATCCTGGATGCACTCGGAGAAGGAGGAGCTTGCCAAAGCCTCTCGGCATGTCCGACCGCCGACCGATTCTAATGGGCGACCGATCTTAATGGATGGTCTGCACGATGACCCTGTTCTCCAGCAAGGCCTCCGATGTCCTGATCAAGCGCACAGTGCTGGCGATAACCTGGTCGGAATACACAGGGTCCGCACGGGAAATTTCATCCGTCATATCGCGGAGAACGCTGTTTATCTCAAGCAGAGACGGCACAAGGTCGAGCAATCCATCAGCCGCCAGCCCGTAAGTCAGGCGGCCGATAACCTCACTGAGGTGATCTATCAGCGCACGCCTTTCGGAAACCGCCAATGCCGAAGGCCTTGTGAGGGTCGCTTCACCGTTGAACTGCATGATGCGTATCCTCCTTTCTCCGAAATGGGCTTTACGACGACATTATCAATGGCTGCCGGCGAATGAGGTTGCGGCCATATGGCAAAGAGCGCAAGCTGAGCGATCGGCGGGCACGATAAGGGCACCGCCGCTTGGGGCGCGCGTGAACCCTAGCCCCAATAAAGGAGGACTTCATGTCTTCCACATCTGATCCGTTTTTCGATGTCACCAATTTGCGAATGCTGGAGCGCATTCTTCGAAAGGCCGGTTTCCGTGGCGGCGAAACCTATGCGATTGATATCAGCGAGATCAGCGCGACGAGTTTCCTCGTTCATTGTTTCCAGATTGGAATCGTCGATGAGGCGGCGCTGAGATCGGCGTTGAGAATGTATCTTGCAACCCAGTTGAGTTCAGGGCCGCTCACTCAAGCAATCGAAGACGCGTCCTTTGTAAGATGGCAGGATGACGGCGGCGCTCCGCCGAAGGCCTATCGGATTGGCCGGTATACGGCACCCACGGGTGCCAACCCATCGCGGCGACCGCTCGGCTATCGCTTCCCAAAAACCAGGCTGCCTGAACGATGATCGGTACGTACCGCCGCTCACTGCGGCGGCATTCAGCACGCACCCATGAGGGTGATCTCCCGCATAGATTGGCGAGAGCTGAACGCGAGGGGGTCGGTCGGTCGAAAGCCCGCTCTCACGGGCTTTCCTTTGACTTCGAGCCGTCAGGCCGCACCGAACGGTACGGCGACGAAGGTCTTGCCGCCATCGCGTTCGACGAGCAGGAGCACCGATTTGCGGCCGGCCTTGCCGGCCTCGGCAATCGCCGTCTTGACGTCCCGGGTGCTGTGGACCGGCCTGTCGTTGACCGAGACGATGACATCGCCCGACTGGATGCCGGCGGCCGCGGCCGACTTGTCGGGATCGACGCTGGCGACCACCGCGCCGCTGACGGCGCGCGGCAGGTTGAGCTGTTGGCGCACGTCTGGCGTCAGGTCGGCAAGGCCGATGCCGAGGCTCGGCTGGCCGCTGCTCTCGCCCTTGCTGTCCGAGCTTTCGGCAGCGGCCTGTTTCTGACCGTCCTCATTGCCGCCGACGGTGACGTTGAGATCGATCGTCTTGCCGTCACGCCAGATGCCGAGAGATTTTTTGGCGCCCGGCGAAAGATCGGCGACCAGCCGCGACAGGTCCTTCGGCGTCTTGACGGTCTCGCCGCCGACCGAGGTGATGATATCGCCCGGCTTCACGCCGGCATGGGCCGCCGGCGTATCGGCGGTGACGGCGGCAACCAGTGCGCCGCCTGTTTTGTCGAGGCCGACGGCATCGGCGACGTCTTTCGTCACCGGCTGGATCTGCACGCCGAGATAACCGTGATCGATCGAGCCGTCCTTCTGCAGCTTGGCGACGATCGCCTTGGCCTCGTCGGACGGAATGGCGAAGCCGACGCCGACACTGCCGCCGTTCGGCGAATAGATCGCGGTGTTGATGCCGACGACATTGCCGCTGCGGTCGACGAGCGGCCCGCCTGAGTTGCCATGGTTGATCGGCGCGTCGATCTGGATGAAATCATCATAGGGCCCGCTGTGCAGGTCGCGGCCGCGCGCCGAGACGATGCCCGCCGTCACCGTGGTGCCGATGCCGAAGGGGTTGCCGATCGCCAGGATCTGGTCGCCGAGCTTGAGTCTGTCGGAATCGCCCCAGGCAATGGTCTGCAGCGGCTTTCCCGCCTCTATCTTCACCACGGCGACATCGGATTTCGGGTCGGTACCGATCAGCTTGGCCGGCAGTTCCGTGCCGTCATCCAGCGTTACCTTGATGTCGACAGCATTGTCGATGACGTGATTGTTGGTAACGATCACGCCGTCCGGGCTGATGATGAAGCCGGAGCCGATCGCCATCGCCTGCTGCGAGGGCCGGTTTTTCGGCGCCTGGCGCGGCAGCGGGATGCCTTGATCCTCGAAGAACTGGCGGAACTGCTCGTCCATCGGCGACTGCTGCTGGTCGGCGCTGACATCGGTCGCCTTCATGGTCGTGGTGATGGTGACGACGGCAGGCTTGTCGGCGTCGACGATGGAGGCGAAGGAGCCGCTGGCGGCGAGAACGCCGCCGGAATCCGCAGGCGAGGCAACGGCGTTCGCCGCGGTGATGGTGAAGGGCAGGCATGCCGCGCCGGCGATGATGGCAGCCCCGATGAGGGCAGCAGTGCGATGTTTGCGGAGGATGTGTGACATGGTGATGGTCCCTTGCGAGAGCGTTGGGTTTTGATGGCGTCGTGGTTCCATGGCGTATGGGTCGATGTCTTGGGACCTGGCGTCGGATGGCGGTAGCGCCAATTCATCTCATCGCAGCGCAGTCGTTGGGGTGGCGACCGGGCGAATGCAAGAATTCGCGCTCGGGATTCATATGATCGCGACCGGAAGATTTACAAATTAAATATTGATCATCTTTATATTGCCGATTTGTAAGAAATGACCGGAATTTAATCTTTGTGTCATAGACTTTAAGGCTGGGTGCCGCGCGCCGGAAATTCCGGCTGGGGACGTTGTTTCGCCGCGCCGTCTTCGCAGCGATTTCCTTCGCAAATAAATGGACTTATTCCAGGGCGTGGTGATCCGATTGCCACCTGCGCCCGTAATTTTGCCGATAGACGATCGCGCCGCCGTTTCCGAAGGTTCTATTCCCGGAATCTGTTGCGAATATAAAATGTTAGTAGACTCTAAATTATTTATTCTTCAGAAAGTGAAGACTGCGAATCGGGGCAGCTGAGTCTCGCGGTGGCATATGAGGGGCGATGAAAAAGGCAGTGGAGCGGGGGCGCAACGGCAAGCGCGGCGCGCATGTGACATTGAGCGATGTGGCGAAGAAGGTGGGCGTCAGCCCGATCACCATCTCGCGTGCGCTTCGCAACCCTCAGATCGTTTCGGAGGATCTGCGCGAGGTGATCCTGCGTACGGTCGAGCAGATGGGTTATATCCCCAATCTCGCCGCTCGCGCCTTGGCCGGCCGCCACAACGGCATCGTCGGCGTTCTCACGCCGGCCTTGCACCAATACGGCTTTACCGGCCTGATGGTCGGCATCGAGGATCGCTTCCGCGACACCGAGCTCACCGTGCAATATTCCAATACTCTCCGCCATGCCGAGGGGGAGGCCGGCCTGCTGAAATCCTTCCTGACCCAGAAGCCGGCCGGCGTCATCATCGCCGGCGCCGAATCCTATCGCGATCTTCTGCCGCTGATCGAACGCGCCGCCTGTCCCATCGCCCATATCACCGATCTCAGCCAGGAGCCGCAAAGGCTGGTTGTCGGCCTCGATCACTATACCGCAGGCGCCGAACCCACCCGTTTCCTTCTGTCGAGGGGGTATAACAGGATCGCTTTCTTCGGCCGCGGCGCCGATGTCCGCTCACGCCGCCGCATCGAAGGTTATGAGGCTGTGATGCGGGACGCCGGGCGTTTCGACCCTGATCTCATCATCGGCGGG
This sequence comes from Rhizobium acidisoli, assembly GCF_002531755.2. Lineage (NCBI taxonomy): Bacteria > Pseudomonadati > Pseudomonadota > Alphaproteobacteria > Hyphomicrobiales > Rhizobiaceae > Rhizobium > Rhizobium acidisoli. Next base: position 817,533 of record NZ_CP034998.1, read on the forward strand.
GAGGCGGCAAGCCGCACCGGCCTCGGCAGGGAGCTGTTTTCCCGTCTGTTGCAGCGCGTGCCCGATGTCGATGCCGTCTTTGCCCAGAGCGACGAACTGGCGCTCGGCGTCCTCATCGAATGCAAGGCGCGCGGTATCCGCGTGCCGGAGGATCTCGGCATCTGCGGCTTCAACGATCTGGAATTCTCGGCCTTCATCGAGCCGTCGCTGACGACGGTGCACATACCGCGCTACGATATCGGCTACCGCGTCGCCGACATGCTGCTGCGCGCCGTCCGCGACGAGCCGGCCGATGAAGACAAGGCCGACCTCGGCTTTACCATTATTCCCCGGGGTTCGACGCGGTAATCTGGGTAGGACATCGCGATAAACAGAGGGGGAGCCAGCCTTGCTGAAGCCTGCGCTAGGCATCGGCGGGATTATTCCGTATACGGACGGAATGACAATCACTGTGCTGAAAAATGGATAAGGTCGGCCTGTCTTTTGACAGAATGCGCACCTTTGTTCGCGTCGCCGAGCGCGGCAACCTGTCGATGGTCGCAAGGGAGCTGGATGTCGGCCAATCCACAGTGACGCGGCACCTCAATGAACTTGAGGAGGCTGTCGGCGTGCCGCTTCTCAGCCGCACCACCCGTCGCGTCACCCTGACCGAAGAAGGCAGCCGTTATTATACCAACTGCCTGCAGATATTGCGCCTGGTTGAACAGGCTGCTGAAGAAGCGAGAGACGCACGTCAGGCCCCCGCCGGCGCCGTTCGCCTTTCCTGTACGGCAGCGCTTGGCGTCATGCATGTCACGCGAATGATCTTCGACTTCCAGGACAGGCATCCGGATATCCGCGTCGACCTCAACCTGACGGACGAGCGTATCGACCTGGTCCGCGAGGGCGTTGACGTGGCGCTCCGTCTTGGGCCTCTCGCCGACAGCTCGATGAAGCTTCATGCGATCGGAGAGAGCCAGCGGCTGCTGGTCGGCGCCCCGGCCTATCTGTCTGCCCGCGGACGGCCTCAGCGCCCGGCCGATCTGTCGCGCTACGAAACCGTCGTGATGTCCAACGTGGCAGGCAGCAATCAACTGCTTCTTTCCTCTCCCGATGGCACCAGCCTGATGGTCCCGGTCAGCGGCCGGTTGCGCGTCGATCACGGGCTTGCGGCGCGCGAAGCCCTTGCCGCCGGACGCGGCATTGGTCCCACACATCTCTGGCTGGTTCACGACCTGCTGGACGACGGCCGGCTCGAGGTCGTGCTTGGCGACTATCGGCCTTCGCCGGTTCCGGTGAGCTTGCTGATTGTTCCGGAGCGTGCGGCCATCGCCCGCGTTCGGCTCCTCGTCGACTTTCTGGCCGCCGAGGTTGCCAAGCTGCCGGGAATCCGGCCGTCGTAAGCCTCTTGTTTTCAGGCATCCCGTTATCGCAAAACCGCTGCCGCACTTTTGCGAGCCATGCTTCAAGCTGCGAAAGACCGCTTGTCGCCGCGCCACCCTGTCGTCCGCAGAAACTGCTCCCAGTCGAGCGTCCCGGGATTCAGGCGACGGCTCCATTCGAGATCGTGCTCCTTGCCGAAATAGCCATACTCGACAGCATATTCGACCATCCCGAGAAGCTCTCGAACGAAGGATTCGTTGGCGGCGAACTCGGGAAAATAGGCAAGCAGGCCGTCCCTGGTGAAAGCGTTTCGATACTCGGCCTTGAGGCCGGTCACGCGTTGAAAGGTTTCGACCATCTCGCGCGGGGAAATGATATCGCCGACGATCGGAAGCGTTTTGCCATTGTAGCGCTCGGGGTTGGAGAAGATCTCGAGGACAACAGGCCCGGTCGCCGTCAGCGGATCGACAAAAGGTGCTGCGAAATCTTCAGGCAGATAGATCGGCAGGAGCAATGTGTCGCCTTCCATCCGCGGCGCATAATATTCGAGAAGGTTGGTGTAGAAGAATGCCAGCATGATGAAGGAATGCGAGATCGGCAGGCCGCGAATGTAATCTGCAACGCGCGCCTTGTCGGTAAAATGCGGCGCATATTTCGTCCCGCCGGTGATCGTGTCGACATTCTCGAGCGTGCTGAAAACAATGTGCCCGACGCCGGCCTCCACGGCCGCATCCGCCAGTTGCCGGCCGAGAGGAGCCTCGCTGGTCTCCGGCGGGACGATCGGCGGCGTCATCAGAAAGGCGCCATCCGCGCCCTTGAATGCTGCAACGAGCTCCTTCTGACGGCCGAGTTCGAGAGGCACGACGGCGATTTCAGCGCCGAGTTTCTCGAGACGCAAAGCTTCGGGCGAATCCTTTCTCCGTGTGAAAGCACGAACGCGGAACCGCTGGCTTTGAAGAAGTGTCGCAACGACGCTGCGGCCCTGTTTGCTCGTTGCACCCGTCACTGCGATCAGTGGCTTGTTGTCTGTAGACATAGATCCATCCTTTCCCTGTCATTCGCCGCCGATCAGATCGGCAGGCGTCTTTCCAAGGCAGCGCAGTCGGTCCCTGCCGACAGCCGCCTCGACGGTGGGACTCTATCGAAACAGGTACTATGGCTGTAGATGGCCGAAATGCATATGATAATGCCGTTTTGTGGATAAGTGGCGCCGATACGCGTGGGCAGCGCCTCACGGATCGGCAATATCGCGTCAGGCAGGGCGGCCGGCGCAATCTCGGCTCATCCACATCACTTTTCGCAAAGCCGTCGGCCGCCGGAATATGGCTGATAGGTACAATCGGACGGCCGGAAGGAGCGGTAGCTGCGAGAGCAGGCGGTGATGTTGCAGGATTGCGGCGCGCCTTGGCCATCGACGGCTGCTTCTGTCGATCGCACCCCGTCCAATGTCGGTTTGCTCATCGCCTCGCGCATGAAGTCCCGCCAGATATGGGCCGGCAGTGCGCCGCCGGTCACTCCCTTCATCGGCGCGTCGTCATCATTGCCAACCCAGACACCGACGACGAGGGCCTCCGTGAAGCCGACGAACCAGGCATCGCGATTGTTCTGGCTCGTGCCGGTCTTGCCGGCCGCAAAGGTGCCCGGATCTGCGCCGCGTCCCGTGCCGCGCTCGACCACCAGCTGCAGCAGGCCGAGCAGATCGGACTGGTAGGGCGAAAGATCGACAGTCGGCTTGGATTGTAAGCCGACACGAAATGTCTGGGGCTGCCCCGCCGCTTGAAAGTCGATGATGCCCCAGGGTTTGACGGGGGCCCTGCCGAGTTGGACCGAGGCATAGGCGCTGGTGAGGTTGAGCAGATTGACTTCGGATGTGCCAAGCGCCAATGACGGTGTGTTGGCCAGTGGCGCGTCGATGCCGAGTTCGCGCGCGGCGGCAATCACATTGTCGAGGCCGACCTCTTGCGCAAGCGTCACCGAGGCCGCATTCAACGATCGAGCGAACGCCTCGGCAAGCGTGACCCAACCGCGATAGTCGCCGCCGGAATTTTCGGGCGACCAGCCGTCAATGTCTATGGGCGCGTCCAGAACCTGGTCGGACAGAGTGAGCCCAGCCTTCAATGCTGCGTAATAGACGAACAGCTTGAAGGTGGAACCCGGCTGGCGCATCGCGGTGGCGGCGCGGTTGAACTGGCTTGCCTTGTAGTCGCGCCCGCCAACCATCGCGACGACCGCGCCATCTGGAGTCATCGCAACCAAGGCGGCCTGCGATGCTCCGACCGTCTTTCCTTCACCGTCGAGCCCTTTTTTCACCACCCTTTCGGCGATCTGCTGCAATGTCGGCACCAGCGTGGTGCGCACCGTGGTCGAACCCGGCGAACCGCCGGCGATTTCGCTCGCTTGCGGCGAAATCCAGTCGGCAAACCAGCTTCCGGAACGCGGCGTTGGTGTTGTTGGGTGGAGGCTCGCAAAGCTCGTCTTGGCCTCGGCCGCCTGTGGTGCGGTGATCTTGCCATTGGCCGCCATCGCATCGAGAACGACCATGGTGCGTTGCCGGGCGCCTTCGAAATTGTCGATGGGATTCCATTGGCTCGGCGCCCGCAGCAATCCCGCCAGCATCGCCGACTCCGGCAGGTTGAGGGCGCCGATATCCTTGTTGAAATAGATGCGCGCCGCGGCAGGCATGCCGGTGGCGCCCGCGCCAAGATAGACGCTGTTGAGATAACGCGTCAGGATTTCCGCCTTGCCAAGCTTCCACTCCAGCCAGAAGGCGATCACCACCTCCTGGATCTTTCGTTTTATCGTTCGGTCGCTGTCGAGATATTGCAGCTTGATCAGTTGCTGGGTGATGGTGCTGCCACCCTCCACCACCGAGCCAGCCTCCAGGTTCCGCCAAAACGCCCTGGCGATGCCCCTGGGATCGATGCCGAAATGATCCATGAACCGGCGATCCTCGATGGAGAGGACGGCATCGATCAGATGGGGCGGAAACTGGTCGTATCGAGCATATGGCCCTTGATAAGGTCCCTGTCTGACCAACGGCGCGCCGTCGGCGGTTTCCAGCACCACGACCGGCTTTAACGTACCATCCCGGATTTCGCTCCAGGGCACGTCTTTCAGCGCCCAGACCAGCACGCTTCCGACGAGGAGGCAGACAAGAAGGGTGAACCCGAGAGCGAATTTCCGCCAGCCCGCAATGAACGATGCGCTCCGACGATTTTCACGCGGCTTTGAACGCCGATCACGAATACCGCGCCAGGATTTGACCCAAGCCGTCGTCATCCATTTGTGGGGAGAAGTGACTCCAGGCCGCCCCGACCTTGTTAGCTTCGTCTTCAATAACAGCGCGGCGGCCTTGAGCTTTGCCAAAGCAGAACTTGCCTGCAAATCCTGGCGTATCGCACCGAATAGCGTCCTGGCGGCCCGCCTGGTTTGGTCGAAGGATCCATGGGGCGGCTGCGGGTCTTCGCCTTGGGTTCCGGGCGAATCCAAGGCGCCCGCCTGCGCTGCCGAGGCCAGTGTCTTCTCGCGATCCGAGCTCGAGCTGCTGACGCTTTCACCGGAGGATTCGGGAGAATTGGGCATTGGATACCGCCTCGGACAGGTCGCTTTGATGATCTACCGCCCAGTCGTAGAGGGTCAGGAACCCACTGAGCAACCGCGCAGTGGGTGTCGAGCGCGTTTTTCGCTGTTAAAGCGCGACTTGCGACGCGACCGACATCAATTCCTGGGAATTCGGTGCCTTGAATGTCTGCAGCCCAGCCTCCAGAACTTCAGTGAAGCTCCAGCGCACGATGCCCTCCCGGTCTATCAGGAACTGCCCGACAAGCTGCCCGTGGTCGGCGGTCATCATCTGCTCATCGGCTGCCGTGATTTGATATCCTTCCTTCTCGTTAAGAAAATCGTCCATTGCCATCACGCTCATCGGCTCGGGCAACTCGCCCGGAAGATGGATCCGTATCGCCATGACCGCGTCGATCCCGATCTCGCGTAAGCCGAAGGCCTGGTGCGAAGCCCGTGCCGGATCGGACGCAGCAAGAAGATCGGGTATCGGATGGTAACGGAAATAGAGCCGCGCGCGTTCGACCGGGGTGTTTACAACAGCCAGGGATTGGACGCCTTTCTCACGCAGCATCGGGTTAAGATATGCCATGGCCGCAACATGGCGCCGGCAGAACGGGCAATGCAGGCCTCGAAACAAACCGATCAGCAATGGGCTGCGGCCGCGAAAATCGTCAAGCGCGATCTTCCCCTCGCGCGAGATCGCATCGAACTCAACATTCGGGACCCGGTCGCCCGGTTGCAGCGGATGATCGACATAGGGTGTGGACATGGACAACCTCCTCGCTCGGGGATCGGTCGAGCAAAGGCGCCACGTCAAGTGCTGCGAGGTCGAGATTGAGCGTTGCAGACGACCTCTCGTCTTACCGCACCGCCAGGATCCGAGCTAAGAATGAGCCCACATGAGCCTGCGAGCAAGCGGTAAACGGCTGTTTTCTGTAAACTCTGATATTTTAAAGGGCCGCAGAGGCCGACACAGAAAATTGAGCTGAGGGACCTGCCGCACGGCCCCCCCGATCAGCCCTCGTCCTTCGAGGCCCCTGCGGGGCACCTCAGGATGAGGGCGGAGGGAGGGCGCGGCATCCCTTTTCTTCACAGGCTGGGCCGAAGGACAGTGCCGGCAGGCGGATGAGGGGCCGGGCGACCTCCCGGGCAGCCCCTCAATCCCTATCAGATATCGCTTGCAGCGCTCGACCAGAGGTCGGCCGCTTCAGCTGCCGTCATGCGACGCACCTCGGCCTCGTGGCTGCGGCTGGCGAAGAGTTCGCTGGCCATGATCTGCTCGGCAAGGTCGGCCGGGAGCGAGAGGATGACGCGGCCTTCGCCATTGTGCAGGCCGCCGAGTTCAGTGCGCTTGCCCGTCACCATGCCGCCGGCGACCGTGTTGTTGGTCTCCGGGTCGATCAGGATGAAGGAGCCGGACAGCCGGTTCTGCTCATAGGGGTCGAAGATCGCCGCCTCGTCGAAGACAAGCCGGACTTTGCCGATGGCGTTCATGTAGAGCCGCTGGGCGGCAGTCCAGGTGCCGGTCTTCAGCTCGAGCTGGCTGAGCGGCTGCACCTGAACGCGCTGGCGGCGCGAACCGCTCTTCAGCCAGTAGCGTTTTCCGGGCTCGATGCCCTCGGGCTGCAGTGCGACGATCTGCGCGTCGAAGGCAAGGCCGACCTGCGGCTGGGCGTCGATCGAGACGATCATGTCGCCGCGCGCCACATCGACCTGGCGGTCGAGCACCAGCGTGATCGCGTCGCCGGCAACGGCGGCATTGCGCACCAGATCGAAGGTGACGATCTTGGAGACATTGGCGACCATGCCCGACGGCAGGATCATGACGCTGTCGCCCGGCTTCACCGAGCCGCCGGCAACCGTGCCCTGATAGCCGCGGAAGCTTTCGCCCGGGCGCGAGACGCGCTGGACCGAGAGACGGAAGCCGACCGTCTGCGACGAGCGCACGGTCGCAAGCTCCAGCGTCTCGACCAGCGTCGGGCCGGTGTACCAGGGCATGGCGGCCTGGCCGGAATAGACGACGTTTTCGCCCTTCAGCGCCGACATCGGAATGGCGGTGATCTGCTTGACGCCGAGCGACAGCGCAAATTCCCGGAATTCATGGGTAATCTTGTCGAAGCCGGCGCGGTCATAGCCCGTCAGGTCGATCTTGTTGACGGCAAGCACGAACTGCTTGATGCCGAGCAGCGAAGCGATCGTCGCGTGACGGCGCGTCTGTTCGAGAATGCCGAAACGCGCATCGACGAGCAGGATGGCGAGATCGGCGGTCGAGGCGCCGGTCGCCATGTTGCGGGTATATTGCTCGTGGCCGGGCGTGTCGGCAACGATGAAGGAGCGCTTGTCGGTCGAGAAATAGCGATAGGCGACATCGATGGTGATGCCCTGTTCGCGCTCGGCCTGCAGGCCGTCGAGAAGCAGCGCGAAGTCGGGCAGGCCGAGATCGTTCTGTTTGCCGGTGGAATCGCGCTGCAGGGTGGCGGCCTGGTCTTCCTTGACCGCCTTGGTGTCCCAGAGCAGGCGGCCGATCAGAGTCGACTTGCCGTCATCGACGCTGCCGCAGGTAATCAGCCGCAGCGGGCGAGAGTCGCGCTGGGCCTTCTGCGGCTCGGCCGCGGGCAGGCTGACGACGGTGGCGGCCGAGACGGCGGTTTGGGCTGCGGTCATCTCAGAAATATCCTTCACGCTTCTTCTTTTCCATGGAGCCGGACTGGTCGCGGTCGATAGCGCGGCCCTGGCGTTCGGACACCGTTGCGATTTCGAGTTCGGCAATCACCTCTTCGAGGGTGGTCGCCTGTGAGCGGATGGCGCCGGTCAGCGGGAAGTCGCCGAGCGTGCGGAAGCGGATCATGCCTTCCTGGCGCACTTCGCCGGGCAGCAGTTCGAGACGCGGATCCTCGGCCAGGATCATCATGCCGTCGCGCTCCACGAAGGGCCGCTTCTTGGCGTAATAGAGCGGCACCAGCGGAATGTCCTCGGCCTGGATGTAGCGCCAGATGTCGACTTCGGTCCAGTTCGACAGCGGGAAGGCGCGGACGCTCTCGCCCTTGCGGATCATGCCGTTATAGACGTTCCAGAGTTCCGGCCGCTGGTTGCGCGGGTCCCAGCGATGGTCGGGCGTGCGGAAGGAATAGATCCGCTCCTTGGCGCGGCTGGCTTCCTCGTCGCGCCGCGCACCGCCGAAAGCGGCGTCGAACTGGCCGGCATCGAGCGCCTGGCGCAGGCCCTCCGTCTTCATGATGTCGGTGAAAGCCGCCGAGCCATGGGTGAAGGGCGTGATGTTTTCGGCCGCACCGCGCGGATTGATGTGCTCGATCAGGTCGAGATCGTACTTCTTCGCGGTCGCGTCGCGGAAGGCGATCATCTCCCGGAATTTCCAGCCGGTGTTCACATGCAGGAGCGGGAAGGGCACACGGCCGGGATAAAAGGCCTTGCGCGCCAGGTGCAGCAGCACCGAGGAATCCTTGCCGATCGAATAGAGCATGACGGGACGCTCGAATTCGGCGGCAACCTCACGGAAGATGTGGATGGATTCGTTTTCCAGCGCCTTCAGATGCGGGTCGAGTGGCGCCTTGGCGCTCTGGGGATTGCTGAGTTCCGTATCCGGACGGCTATCGGGCATGTTTTACTCCAGACTGTCGATCCTTTGCGGTTCGCCGCAAAGCAGTTCCTGATGCTGGCTTTCCCAGGGCTGCGGCGGTGGCCGCGCCCGGGTTCGGTAAGCCGTGAAGTTGATTATTGTGCGGCGATGACGGCGGCCTCTTCGGCGACATGCAGGCCGCATTCGCGCGTCTCGTCCTGCTCCCACCACCAGCGGCCGGCGCGTTCCGGCTCACCGGGCTTGATCGCCCGGGTGCAGGGCTCGCAGCCGATCGAGGGATAGCCGCGGGCATGCAGCGGATTGACCGGCACGCCGTTGTCGGACACGAAGGCCTTGATCGCCTCCAGGTCCCAATCGGCGAGCGGATTGACCTTCAAAAGGTGCCGTTCGGCGTCGTATTCGGCAAAGGGCGTTTCGGCGCGGTTGGCCGATTGGCCGCGACGCAGGCCGGTGATCCAGATCGTCGCCCCTTCGAGTGCACGCGCAAGCGGCTTCAGCTTGCGCACGCCGCAACAGGCATGCCTGGCTTCGACGCTCTCGTAGAAACCGTTGAGGCCGTATTGCGCCGCATAGGCGTCGATATCGGCCTTCTCGGGCTCGTAGCGCTGGATCTTGATGTCGTACTGGCTTTCCGTCTCGGTAATCAGCGACAGCGTCTCGGCAAACAGCCGGCCGGTCTGCAGCGTCGCCACGTCGATCGGCAGGCGATGCGTGCCGATCTCGGCTGATATCACCTGGTCCTCGATGCCGAGCGAGGTGGTGAACACCACGCGGCCGCCGAGGCCGGAGACCAGCGACAGACGCCCGGCCAGGTCGAGACCCGCCAGCTTCTGGTTCAGCGCCTCGGCTTCCGCAATCGGCCCTTCTTCCGCAATTGTATTGATAACAGTCATGAGAATCCTGTCCTTTGTTGACGGGAGTATCGCAGTTCAATCCTGGCTCGGACAGAAAAAGGGATTTCGAAAGCTGCGGCCGGAGGAGCAAATATCTCTCCGAAGCTGCCGCAATGCAAAAAAACAGCCGCCCGAGGACAAAAATCCCCGCGAACAGCTGGTATGTCTATAAAAATAGTAGAGTTACACGCGGCCTGTCAATCCGAAATCTGAAGTGATGCCGAAAAAGGTGCAGAAAGGGCGGGTTGAGCGTAGATTGTGACAGCTCGGCCGAGAGGGAAAAACAAGGCCGAAAACGCTTAGTCCTCAAGGCTTTCTCCGGCGCGTTCAAATTCCGTTCATGCTGGTTGTGCCATAGAGGCGAAAGTACTTCCGTAGCGGCGCGGAAATTCGCGCCGCCTGTGTGTCGATGGTCTGAGATGATTACGCAAAAGGCGAAATATGCGCTGCGGGCGCTGACGGTTCTGGCGGATGCCGATGCCGACGAACCGGTGATGATTTCCGACATCGCCGCGCAGCAGAAGATCCCGAAAAAGTTCCTCGAACAGATCCTGCTCGACCTGAAGCATCATGGCATCGTCGTCAGCCGCCGCGGCAAGCAGGGCGGCTATCTGCTGCTGAAGCCCGCCCACACCATCACCTTCGGCGAAATCCTGCGCATCATCGACGGCCCGATCGCCCCGCTGCCGTGTCTCTCGATCACCGCCTACCGCCGGTGCGACGATTGTGACGGCGAACAGAACTGCCAGATTCGCCACGTCTTCGCCAAGGTCGCCGACGCCACCCGCAAGGTACTGTTCTCCACCACCATCGCCGATGCCGTCGGCCCAAGGCACGGCGCCGAAGTCACCCGGCTGCTCGCCTGAGCGGCAGCCCGGGGGGCGTTGTTTCTTCGATATTTGGTAAATAAGCTCCGCCTGATCGCGATGGTGCACTACAAATTCAGGAAGGTCTGTATTCAGCGGATTATGGATCACGCGGAATACGACAAAGGAGCATGGAAGGGTCAAGCCTGATGAGCGCACTTGTAAAACTGGTAAGCGAGCACTGGACGCATGTGGCCCCGCTTCTTGCCATGCCGGCCGATGAAGCTGAATATGATCATCTTGTGGAGCAGCTTGACGAGATTCTCGCGGAAGTCGGCGACGATGAGGATCATCCCCTGGCGTTGCTTGCATCGCGCATGGGAGACCTTGTCGAGGCCTATGACCAGCAAAACCGCCCAATGCCTCCCGGGACCGGAGCCGATGCGCTGCGTTATATCATGGAGGAGCGGGGCCTTGGCCAGTCCGAACTGCCGGAGGTTGGCGCTCAATCCGTCGTATCCGAGATCTTGAGCGGGAAACGACAAATCAACGTTCGACAGGCGCGCGCCTTGAGCGAGCGGTTTCTCATCCCGGCATCGGTATTTCTATCGCTTTGACGATGGACATACAGTGTTGAATTCCAGGACATCCCCGCGACAAGCGACGACAGCTCTCTAAAGCGCGTCGCATCAAACTTGATTCATGCGACGCGCTTTAGCTCTTTGTTTTGATGCATGTCGTTATCCCGGAACCGCTGCACACTTCCGGGCGACATGCATTAACATCACCGATCGCTGACGGCGGCCCGCGGATTGACCCAGGGTTCCTGGTTCGAGCGCGCCAGCGGCTGTTTGCCGAGGATGTGGTCGGCGGCCTTTTCGCCGGTCATGATCGACGGGCCGTTGAGGTTGCCGTAGGTGACGTGCGGGAAGATCGAGCTGTCGGCGACGCGCAAGGCCTCGACCCCGATCACCCGGGTCTGGGGATCGACCACCGCCATTGGATCGTCCTTGGCGCCCATCTTGCAGGTGCCGCAGGGGTGATAGGCGCTTTCCAGATGCTCGCGCAGGAAGGCGTCGATCTCTTCGTCGCTTTGCACACTTTCTCCGGGCTGGATCTCTGCCCCGCGGTAGTCGTCGAAGGCCGCTTGCCCGAAGAGCTCGCGGGTCAGGCGCACGCAGTGGCGGAATTTCTCCCAGTCCTCGGCATGGCTCATATAGTTGAAGCGCAGCACCGGGTCGGCCTTCGGGTCGGCCGAGCGCAGCGTCACGCTGCCGCGTGATTTCGACAGGTTGTAGCCAACATGCACCTGGAAGCCGTGGCTTTTGGCCGCCGCCTTGCCGTCGTAGCTGATCGCCACCGGCAGGAAATGGTACTGGATGTCGGGCTGTTTCAGCCCAGGCGCCGAGCGCAGGAAGGCGCACGCCTCGAACTGGTTGGAGGCGCCGAGCCCGCCTTTCGACAGCAGCCATTGCGCACCCGCCACCCCTTGCCAGAACCACGGCAGCCAGGAATAGAGCGACACCGGCTTGGTGCTCACCTGCTGGAAGTAGAATTCCATATGGTCCTGCAGGTTGGCGCCGACGCCCGGCCGGTCGGCCTTCACCTCGATGCCCATCTCCTTCAAATGCTCAGCCGGACCGATGCCCGAGAGCATCAAGAGCTTCGGCGAATTGAAGGAGGAGGCCGAGACGATCACCTCGCGGTTGGCCTTGACCACCTCTATTTTGCCGTTGCGCTCGATCTCGACGCCGGTCGCCCGGCCGTTCTCGATCATCACCTTGCGCGCGAAGCCGTAGACGATCTCGACATTTTTTCGCTTCAGCGCCGGTTTCAGATAGGCGTTGGCGGCAGACCAGCGACGGCCGGAAAAGATGGTTTGCTCCATCAGCCCGAAGCCCTCTTGCTTGCTGCCGTTATAATCCTTCGTCGTTTCGAAGCCCGCCTGTTTGCCGGCCTCGACAAAGGCGCGGAACAGCGGATTGGTGAAGCCGCCGCGCTGGACGTGCAGCGGCCCGTCGCTGCCGCGCCAGCCTTCCTCGCCGCCATGCGAATGTTCCATCCGCTTGAAATAGGGGAGAACGTCGGCATAGGCCCAGCCGCTGGCGCCGAGCTCCTCCCAGCGGTTGAAATCCTCAGCATGGCCGCGCACATAGACCATGCCGTTGATCGAGGAGGAGCCGCCGATCACCTTGCCGCGCGGCGCAGTGATGCGCCGGTTGTTGAGGTTTGGCTCCGGCTCGGACAAATAGCCCCAATTGTAGCGCTTCATGCTCATCGGCCAGGCAAGGGCCGCCGGCATCTGGATAAACGGCCCGAAATCGCTGCCGCCCGCCTCGATGACGAGGACGCTGTTCTTGCCGTCTTCGGAGAGGCGATAGGCAAGCGCCGAGCCGGCGGAACCGGAGCCGATGATGACGAAATCTGCTTGCATGGTTTTTCTTTCTCAATTTGCCCTTCGTCCGGCTGCTTGTTCGCCGGGCCTGCCCCTCATCCGGCTGCCGCCACCTTCTCCCCGCTCGCGGGGAGAAGGGATATGCCGCACCGTTTCGGCATTCTTGACCGCCCCGTTTGTCACGTCCCCTCTCCCCGTTTACGGGGAGAGGGTTAGGGTGAGGGGCGGGATCTTGCGCCCTTTAATACGGTGCTTGCACCGGCCCCATGCCGACATAAACCGTCTTCAGCTCGGAATAATGCTCCAGCGCCGCCAGCGAATTCTCGCGGCCGAAGCCGGATTGTTTCGAGCCGCCGAAGGGGATTTCCACCGGGCAGAGATTGTAGGTGTTGATCCACAGCGTGCCGGCCTCCAGCCGGTCGACGACGCGGTGGGCGCGGGTGAGGTCGGCGGTGAAGACGCCGCCGGAGAGGCCGAATTCGCTGGCATTGGCGCGGGCGATCACCTCGTCCTCGTCGTCGAAATCGAGCACCGACATAACAGGCCCGAAGATCTCCTCGCGGGCGATGGTCATCTCGTCGGTGACGTCGGCAAACACCGTCGGCTGCACGTAATAGCCTTCGCCGGAGACGTTGTTCGGAATGCCGCCGCCGGCAATCAGTGTCGCCCCCTCGGCCTTGCCCTTCTCGATGTAGGAAATCACCTTCTCGCGCTGCGCCCAGGAAACCATCGGCCCGACCTGTGTCGCCTCATCCATCGGATCGCCAATCAGCATCGCCTCGGTGCGCGCCTTCAGTCGCTTGAGGAATTCGGCTTTAACAGCCTTCTGCACGAAGACGCGGGTGCCGTTCGAGCAGACCTGGCCTGTGGAATAAAAATTGCCGAGCATCGCTCCGCCCACCGCCGAATCGAGATCGGCATCGTCGAAGACGATGAGCGGCGACTTGCCGCCGAGTTCCATCGTCACATGCTTGAGGTTGCCGGCTGCTGCTGCCGCCACCCTGCGCCCGGTCGGCACCGATCCGGTCAGCGACACCTTGGCGACATCGGAATGATTGACGAGCAGCGGCCCGGTATCGCGGTCGCCCTGGATGACGTTGAAGAGTCCCCTCGGCAGCCCCGCCTCATGCAGGATCTCGGCGATCTTCAGGGCGCCGAGCGGGGTGTTTTCCGAGGGCTTGAACACCATGGCATTGCCTGAGATGAGCGCCGGCGCCGCTTTCCAGCAGGCGATCTGCTGCGGATAGTTCCAGGCGCCGATGCCGACGCAGACGCCGAGCGCCACGCGCTTGGTATAGGCAAAATCCTGGCCGAGCGGGATATGCGAACCGTTGAGCCCAGCGGGTGCAACGCCGCCGAAGAATTCGAAGGCATCGGCACCCGAGGTCGGGTCGGCGACGATCGTCTCCTGGATCGGCTTGCCGGTATCGAGCGTTTCGAGCTCCGACAGCGCCCGGTTTCTCTCGCGCATGATGTCGGCGGCACGCTTGAGGATGCGCCCGCGCGCCATCGGGCTCATCGCCGCCCATTCCGGCTGGGCGCGTTTGGCCGCCGCAATCGCCTTCTCGACGATTGCAGGCGTTGCCGCGTGCAGCCGGGCGATCACTTCGCCGGTGGCCGGATAGAGGCTCTCGATGACGGTGCCGTCGGTATCCTCGACATATTCGCCGTCGATGAAGTGCGAGGCTTTCGGCTGGGCTTTCATGTCATTTGTCCTTGGGTGTTCGATGTGGTTGTCCCACCTCCCCTGGAAGGGGAGGCGCTGACCAGAAGCGCATTCAGATAATCCTCCGTCAGCGCGATCGAGGCTTCGATGCCGATCGGCGCCGATTTCAGACTTTGCCTGATGTAAAGCCCGTCGATCATCGCCGCAGCGCCCTCGGCGATGCGTTCTGCGGCGTCGGCGGGCAGCAGCGCCTTGAGAGCGGCAAGCAGGTTGGAGCGCAGCCGGCGGGCATAGATCACCAGGAAGCGCCGCGTCTCCTCCGAGCGTTGCGCTTCGGCGTAAAAGGCAAGCCAGGCGGCGATCGTCTCGGGCGCAAACTGGTCGGCGTGGAAGTTGACACGGATGACGGCCGAAAGCCGGGCACGCGGCGTCTGCGCCGCCTTCAGCGCCGCCACCGTATCGCTGCGCAATTGCCTCAGAAGCGAGCGGATCGTCTCGATCAGCAACTGTTCCTTGCTGCCGAAATAATGATGGGCAAGGGCTGGAGAGACGCCGGCCTGGCGGGCGATGTCGGACATGGTGACGGCCAGCGAGCCGTGATCACCGATCACCCGCAGCGCCGCATCGACGAGCGCCTTGCGGCGCACCGGCTCCATTCCGACTTTCGGCAAAGCGCCAACTCCCTTGAAATTTCGACCAGAGTATTTTTGATTGACTGATCAATCAACAAAAATCTTTCGCGATCTCGCGCCGATCGCATCTTTTCCCGAGCTTCTGCTGCAACATATTCAAAACCTAACGGGAGGTGCGTTATGACAGATGTCTTTGACGGAATGCCGACATCCCAGTTGCAGTCGAAATGGGTCTGGTTCGTCGGCCTCGGCGTGCTGCTTTTCGTCTGCGGTCTGATCGCGCTCGGCAATCTGATGCTCGCCACCGTCGTCTCGGTTTATTATATCGGCATGCTCATGCTGTTTGGCGGCGTCATCTATCTCGTCCACGCCTTCCAGGTGCGCGGCTGGGATCATGTGCTGGTCTGGGCGCTGAGCGGCCTGCTTTACGTGCTGGCCGGCATCTCCGCCTTCGTCAATCCCATCCTGACTTCGGCGGCGCTGACGCTGTTTCTGTCGCTGTCGCTCGTCATTGCCGGCGTCTTCCGCACCTGGGTCGGAAGGAAGATGAAGCCGGCCAAAGGCTGGGGCTGGATCGTCGCCAGCGGTGTCGTCACCGCCCTTGCCGGCTTCGTCATCGCGCTCGGCTGGCCGGTCAACAGCCTCTGGGTTCTCGGCCTGTTCCTGGCCGCCGATCTCATCATCCAGGGCTCGACGATGATCGCCTTCGGCCTCGGCATCCGCGGCTGAAGCCCTTTTTGACACGCCGATTTTGACAAGGGCATGACAGGGGATTAGACTAAAGGGGTAGGGACCGCTCGCCAAAAGCGGGTGGTCCTGTATGCGATCGCCGCAAATGGTCATGCGTCCCCCAAAGGCAGGGTTCTGCCTCAATAAAAAAGGGAGGAAGTTCATGCCGATGGTCACCGTTTCCATCTCTCCGCAACAGGCAGCGGGCATCCGCGCCGCCGTCGACACGGGCGGTTATGCCTCGAGCAGCGAGGTCGTCCGCGAGGCGCTCCGCCTCTGGGATACGGCCCGCAAGCTCAACGAATTCCGCGACGATGTCCTCGACGACGAGGGCGCTCCATCAGGCGGCAGATGTGTCGCCGACATGTTCGCCGACCACGAGGCCGAGCGCCGCCGCTCCGCCTGACTAAGCGCCTGATTGTATGTTGAAATTAAAAGTAAACGCGGAACGCGTGGTCGCGCCTGCGTCTTTCACAAAACTTTCATATTGGCGAAAGGGTTCATTGATCCTTCCGGGGCATCTTCCTGACCAAGAAGAACAAGTCACGGTGGAGATCAGCCAAATGAAGAGCGGGACTTCCCTGGCTGCCACCGTCGAGCCCGGCGTCCTGCGCCGCTATGCCAGCGACCAGATCGTCACGCTTGCCAAGCTCGTGGTCGAGAACGCCTTTCAGCCGATCGTCGAGGCCGGCACCGGCACGGTGTTCGGTTACGAATCCCTGATGCGCGGCCAGGAGCGCATCGGCTTCGACACGCCCGTCGACATTCTCGACGAGGCCCATCAGGCCGGCCAGCTGCTGCAGCTCGAACAGATGCTGGCGAGCCGCGCGCTCGCCAAATTCGCTACTCTGTCGAATTTCTCCACCTCGACGCTGTTCCTCAATCTCGATGTCCGGCTGATCCCGCATGGCGAACGCCTGGTCGAGAGCCTGCTGCAGCACCTGCGGAAGGCCAATATTCCGCCGTCCTCCGTCTGCTTCGAATTCTCCGAACGTTTCGACAATACCAGCGTGCCGGAATTCTCAGCCCTGGTTTCCAAGCTGCGCAAGGCCGGCTTCAAACTGGCGATCGACGATTTCGGCGTCGGTCACGGCGAGATGAAGCTGCTGTGCGATTATGCCGTCGATTACCTGAAGATCGACCGCCATTTCGTCGCCGAGATCGACCGCAGCCCCCGCAAGCGCCACCTCTTGAAGAGCATCGTCAACATCGCCCATGTGCTCGGCACCCGCGTCATCGCCGAAGGCATCGAGACCGAGGCCGAATTCATCGCCTGCCGCGAATATGGCGTCGATCTCGTCCAGGGCTGGTTCATCTCCCGCCCGACGACCCATATGTCGGAGCTGGCGCCGTCCTTCCCGCATCTGCAGGAGCTCGGAAAAACCAAGCGCGGCAGCCAGTCGCTCGATGAAATCCTCATCCGCAAGCAGATCGAACTCCTGCCGACGGTTTATGAGAACGACAGTATCGACAGCGTCTTCGAACTCTTCCGCCGCAATCCGCGCCAGGCTTTCTTTCCCGTGCTCAACGCCAACAGCGAGCCGCGTGGCATCATTCACGAGCCGCACCTCAAGGAATATATCTACCAGCCCTTCGGCCGCGATCTGCTGAAGAACAAGATGTATGAGCGCAGCATCTCGCATTTCGTCGAAATGGCCCCGATCGTCGGCCTCGACAGCGATGCCGAGCAGCTGATGGCGATCTTCGCCAATATGGAAGGCAGCAACTGCCTGATCCTCACCGACAATATGCGCTATGCCGGCGTCGTCTCCGCCGCCTCGCTGATCAAGGTCATCAACGAGAAGCAGCTGAAGACAGCCCAGGACCAGAACCCGCTGACCGGCCTGCCGGGCAATCGCGCCATCCGCGATTTCATGCGCCAGTCCGGCCGCGACGGCGATGAGGTCCGCCATTTCTGCTACTGCGACTTCGACAATTTCAAGCCGTTCAACGATGCCTACGGCTTCCATCTCGGCGACCACGCGATCTCGCTGTTTGCCGCGCTGATGCGCCGCTACTTCTTCGCCGAGCGCCACTTTCTCGGCCATGTCGGCGGCGACGATTTCTTCATCGGCGTCGTCGGCTGGACGCAGGAGGAACTGACGGAGATCCTCGACCGGCTGATCAGCGACTTCCACGACGATGTGCTCGATCTCTATTCCGACGAGCACCGCGCCGCCGGCCGCATCCTCGGTCACGATCGCGCCGGCGCCGAAGCGCTGTTTCCGCTGATGCGCTGCTCGATCGGCGTCATCGAACTGCCGGAAAGCCTCGTCATCGACGATATCAATCGCGTCAGCGCCGAGATCGCCGTCATCAAGTCGGCCGCCAAGGAGAGCGACGACGGCCTCGTCTTCCATCTGCTGCAGCATTTGTCGCTGGGCGAGGCGAATTGACGCCCTTGCCACATCATGCCTTCCCAAGCCCGCGGGGCTGACTTATTTCCTTGGCGCAGAGCATTTCCAGCAAAAGTGTGTCGCGGTTTTGCGTCCGGAATGCCCGAAAAATGCGTCAGGGAGGGCCGCGCCATGTCACTGCCTCAGGAAATGCGTTTCGTCGATCTGCCGTCTTTCGGCGGGCCGGAAGTGATGACCATCGGCAGACGCCCGCTTCCGGTGCCGGGTGAGGGACAGGTCCTCGTCCGCGCCGAGGCGATCGGCGTCAACCGCCCCGATGTCGCCCAGCGCCAGGGCAGCTATCCCGCGCCCAGGGATGCGAGCCCGATCCTCGGCTTGGAACTGTCGGGCGAAATCGTTGCGATTGGCCCTGCCGTCAGCGGCTATCGCGTCGGCGACAAGGTCTGCGGCCTCGCCAATGGCGGCGCCTATGCCGAATATTGCCTGCTGCCGGCCGGCCAGATCCTACCCTTTCCCAAGGGCTATGACGCGGTGAAGGCCGCGGCCCTTCCCGAAACCTTCTTCACCGTCTGGGCCAATCTCTTCCAGATGGCCGGGCTGACCGAAGGCGAGACCGTGCTGATCCATGGCGGCTCCAGCGGCATCGGCACGACGGCGATCCAACTCGCCCGTGCCTTCGGCGCCGAGGTCTACGCCACGGCCGGTTCAAGCGAGAAATGCGCGGCCTGCGAAAGGCTCGGCGTCAAACGCGCGATCAACTACAAAAGCGAGGATTTCGCCGAGGTGATCAAGGCCGAGACCGGCCAGGGCGTCGATATCATTCTCGACATCATCGGCGCCGCCTATTTCGAGCGCAACCTCGCCTCGCTTGGAAAAGACGGCTGCCTGTCGATCATCGCCTTCCTCGGTGGCGCCATTGCCGAAAAGGTCAATCTGTCGCCGATCATGGTCAAGCGCCTGACTGTCACCGGCTCCACCATGCGCCCGCGCACGGCGGAGGAAAAACGCGCCATCCGCGACGACCTGCTCTCCGAGGTCTGGCCGCTTCTGGAGGCCGGCACCGTCGCCCCCGTCATCCACAAGGTCTTCGCCTTTGAAGAGGTCGTCGCCGCCCATCGGCTGATGGAAGATGGCAGCCATGTCGGCAAGATCATGCTCAGCGTCGGCTAAGTGACAGTGATACGCCGATGGCGAAAACGCCGGGTAGCGCCATCAGCAGATAGAGCCAATAGGCTGCCGACAGCGCCCCGGATATGCCGCCCGGATCGACGAGGCCGGCGCCATTGGCAATGAGGCCGGCAAAGGCCGCACCGAACGCGCCGCCGAGCGAACTCATCGTCGGGATCGCCGCCGAAGCCTTGTCCTGTTCACTGCTGGCGACGAGCGTCAGGACCATGGCGACGAGATGCGCCCAGCCGAGCCCGACGCCGAAGCCCATCATGAACATGGCCGTAGCCGCCGGCACGATGAAGAGCATATGCGCTTGCGGATTGTCGCGCGCGAGAAAGACCGCCAGCGAAATGGTGGCTGCCGCCTCGATGAGCGCACCGGCAACGATCGCCGCCTGCGCGCGGCCGCCGGTCAGCGAGCCGCTGAGGAAGGCCGAAAACGTCCAGCCGAGGGCGACGAGCGCCACGAGATAACCGGAAACAAGCGGCGTCACCCCGTGCAGCACCTGCAGGAAATAGGGAATGAAGACGTCGCTGACGAGCACGACGGTCATAGCCAGCATCGTCAGGTAGACACGCGCAATCGGCCTGGAAAGGCTGACCGCGCCGGAGGGCAGCAGCCGGTTCGGGCTTCGGGCTTCGATAAGGAGCATGCCGATCACCGCAGCGATCGAGGCCGCGATCAAAGCGATTTTCGCGGCCGTCACCTCGATCGTCCCGGCGGTGCAGACCATCAACACGGCCCCGAGCAGCAGCCCGATCTGGGCAACCGGCGTTTTCGCCTGCTCGCGGTCGTCTTCGACCTCGGGCAACAGCCGCGGCGCCAGAGCCGCCATCACCAGGCCGAGCGGCACCAGCACGATGAAGGCGTAGCGCCAGTTGCCGCCGGCGGAAAAGAAGCCGCCAAGCGTCGGCCCGATGACGGTCGCCACACCCCAGATCGCCGCGTAGAGCGTCGTCGCCTTCGTCCATAGCGGCTCTGGATAGACGTAGCGGATGAAGGCATAGCCAAGTGCTGCCAGCGCCCCGGTGCCGAGACCCTGCACCGCGCGTCCGATCAGCACCACCGGCATCGACGGCGCGGCTGCGGCAATCAGGCTGCCGACGCCGAAGACCAGCGCGGCGATCACATAGATGGCGCGAAGCCCGATCCCCCGCGGCCGCATGGCGACGAAGATCGAACCGAGCACGGCGGCGACGACGAACAGGCTGGTGACCCAGGAAAACAGCGCGAGCCCGCCGATATCGCGCACGATCGAAGGCGCGATCGTCGCCATGATGTAAGTCTCCACAGCGTAAAGCATGACGCCGCCGGCAAGCATCAACGTAGCCGGCAGGTGCTCGGGCAGGAAGAGGCGGAGGAGGGAGCTGGTGGCGGGGATGGCTGCAGTCTGGTCGATATCGGACATGGAATGACCCCGAGATTTTTTCTGGCGAAGAATAATTTTCCAAGTTATAATTTGGAAAATTACACGCCGTCCCGATTAAAACAAGATGTTGCTTGGAAAAATATGCGCCAGTCCCCCGCCAACCGCATCCTGATCCTGATAAAGACCGACGGCCCGCAGCTTGGCGGCGCGATCGGCGATGCGCTCGGCATATCGGGCGAGGCCGCCCGCCAGCAGCTCGCCAAGTTGGCGGACCAGGGGCTGGTGGAGCCGGTCACCGTCGGCGCCACGGGCAGGGGGCGGCCACGTCAGCTCTGGCACCTGACTGCCGCGGGCAACCGCCAATTCCCGGACGGCCATGCCGAACTGACGGCAAACCTGCTCGGCACGCTGGTCGAACAGCTGGGGCCGGCCGCGCTCGACACCGTCATTTCAGCCCGCGAGGCGGAGACGCTGCAGCGTTATCGACAGGAACTGCAAAATGCCGGCGACCTTGCGGCGCGTGTCGATAGCCTTGCCGCCATCCGCACCCGCGAGGGTTATATGGCCGATCACTGGCAGGAGGCGGACGGCTCCTTCATGCTGGTCGAAAACCACTGCCCGATCTGCGCGGCGGCCACCGCCTGCGCCGGCTTCTGCCGCTCCGAACTCGAAACCTTTCGCGCCGCCCTCGGCGCCGAGGTCGAGCGCAGCGAACACATCCTCTTGGGCGCAAGGCGCTGCGCTTATCGGATCACGCCGCGTTGAGGCGGAGCACACGCAGGCAGCGCGCGCTTCAGGCCGGCTGCCGCGCGTGCCGCCTGGCGCTTTCGAGATAAAGCAAGGCACCGATCGACGCGAAGCCTGCGGCCGCGCCGACAAAGGCGGTGCCGGAATAGTCGCTGATCGATGTGCCGAAGGCGAAGAGCCCGGCGGCGATGCCGGTGCCGATGAAGGTGTTGAGCGAGATCAGCGAGGTTCCGAGCCCCGGCCGGTCTGCGATCAGGTCCTGCAGATAGGTGATCGGCACGCTGAGGATCGCCGCCGCCCCGCAGGCGTTGAGGAGGAGCAGCGCATAGATGTGCCAGGGTGCGGCGGCAAATCCGAGCAGCAGCAGATAGGCGCAGTAGATCAGCGCGCCGAAGGCGAGCACATGCACGGTGCGGAACCGCCGCTGCGCCATGCCCCATATCATCATGAACGGCATTTCGAGAAAGGCCGTCAGCCCGGCGATGAAGCCGACATCGACCACGCTTCCACCCCCCGAATGGGTGATGATCAGCGGCAGGAGCATGCTGTTTAGCCGCTGCAGCCCGAAGAGCAGCGCCATGACGATGACGCGGACCAGCACATAGGGCATGAAAATCCGCTTCAGCGATGCCATGAATCCGGGCTGATCGGGGGCGGGACCGGCCGTGCCGTTTCCGGGCGCGAAGAAGAAATACAGGCAGAAACAGGTGCAGCTTGCCAGGGCGGCGATCCCGTAAGCCGGCGTCATCGACGACGAATTGACGAGATAAAGGCCGATCATCCCCGGCGCCAGCGCCCACGAGCCGGAAAACAGCGCCCGCACCGTCGCGGTGATCCCTGCCGCCTGGCCGCGATCCATCTGGTTGGTCCTGGCGCGCAGGCTGGCAAACAGCAGCGAATAGGTGGAATTGCTCATCGGCACCAGCAACAGCGTCGAGACGACGAAGACGGCAGGGCTGTGAAAGATCGCGATCGACCCGAAGCCGAGCATGCCGGCGACCGAAAGCCCCAACACCAGCGGCCGCCGCTCTTTCAGCCTGTCCGACCAGATGCCGAGCGTCAGGCTGGTGGTGACGTTGACGATCGCCGAGAAGAAGATCAGCGCCGAATAGGTGCCGTTGCTCAAGTTCAGTTCGTTGATCCCGATGATCGACTGATAGGGCGCGGTCGAAGCATAGGTGAAGGCGAGCGCCACAAGCGTCACGGCCGGGATACGGATCCTGTTGTCGCGCAGGATCAAGGAGAGGGTGGATGACATGGGGCAGTTCCTGATGCTCCACCTTTAGCGGGAACAGACCCATCAGGAAAATGATAGTTTTCGATCGTCGCGGTCAATTTTTGTGATGATTGCCTGGCGACGTAATGGCTTTCGGAGGATTGGCACTTTGCTGGATTGGCCGAGGCTGGATCCCAGGCTCAAGGCCTGGGATGACGGAGAGTGGGGGGCTCGACCAGGAGGAAGCGCAACGACCCTGACGGAGGGCGGGGAGAGCTTGACCGGCAAGGAGGCACCAACCACCCTGCCACCCTGCCGCGCTTGCTCCAAGCCCACCCCACGCTCCGTCCTCCTCGGGCTTGACCCGAGGATCCAGATCGCCTCCGCCGCGGCAGGCATGAATCCGAGACACAATGCCGGGGATGACGGAAGTTGAGGCTCGATCGGCCGGAGGCACAATTATCCTCTTATTCCGCTCAGCATTGCGGCTCTTGTTGCAGAAGCCCACCCCACACTCCGTCATGCTCGGGCTTGACCCACGAGTGTCCGGTTTAAATTTTGTCACCATTGGAGGCTCATCTGGCCGGGACTGGAGGGAGGGCTGTGTCTTGGTTTTAGCAGTCGGTCGATCCTTTTGCGGTGCATGAGGTTTGCGCGCACCAGGCGGGCGAATGCCAGCGGGCTTGTGACGATGGTCTGGTCGGCCTTTGCCATCTGCAGCAGCAGATAGGCAATCAGGGCGACGGCGACCTGGATGCGCACGGCATTTTCGTTGTTGCCGAGGAAATGGCGGATCTTCAGCGTCTGCTTGACCCAGCGGAAGAACAGTTCGATCGCCCAGCGACGCTTGTAAAGCGCGGCGATCTCCTCGGCCGGGGCGGTAAGATCGTTGGAGAAGATGCGCAACACCTTGCCGGTTTCGATCCGCACGCCGATCTCGCGCACCGGCCGGTTCATTGGGTTGCGGCGACTCTTGGCCTGGCGCTGCGGCAGCAGGCCGATACGGTCGAACAGGATGCCGGCATCCTCGTTGACCGCCTGCTCGGCGCTCACCGTCAGTCTCGTGTGGGATTTGAGGCGGGTGACGATGCGGCAGCCGGCGGCATTGAGCTTCGCCCACCAGCCGAAGTCGTAGTAGCCGAGATCGAAGACATAGGTGGCGCCTGCCTCGATCGGCATCTCCTTGGCCGCGGTGATGTCATTGACATTGGCCGGGGTGACGGCCGCATAGATCGGACGTTCGGCGTTGGCATCGTAGACGACGTGCATCTTGGCGCCGCAGGCCTGATCGGAAAAGCGGGCCCACTGCGATCCCGCCCCGGCAAGGCTCAGACTGCTGCCGTCGATTAGATAGACCGCCTCGCCGACGGCCCGCTTGAGCCCGCGCCCGGCGCGGGCCACCATCTGCGCGAACAACTCGGCAAAAACGGCGCTCGGACGCAGGCCATTGGCATCGGCGAATGTCGAGCGTGACACCGGACGAGCGCCGAGATGGTAAAGGCGGGTGCCGTGGCTCTGCAGGGAGCCAACGATCTCACGCAGGCTGGTGGCACCGGCAAGCTGGCCATAAAGCAGGGCAATCAACTGGCTCTTGGTCGACAGCCGCCGAACATGCTTATCGGCCTGATGCTCCTCCACAAGTCTTTCGAAAGCCGCCCACGGAATCCGCTTCAACAGATCATGAAAGACGCTATTGTCATGCCGCACGGTGTTGCTCCTCTTTTCGTGTCCGGGAACGTCGCCAAACGCTCGAACATGAGTAGAATCAACACTGTGCGCCCTGTCCACCATTTTTAAACCGGACAGCCGTGGGCTTGACCCGAGCATTCACGCCGCATCCATCAGCCGCCGCCGCATGACGGAATGTGTGGGGATGTCGCATCGCCATGCGAACGTTAGCATAGCCAAACCCCGTTGGCTTTCGCGCCGCGACGCGTTATGCCTCCCGTATCCCGCCAGCATCCGGATGAGAGCTCATGACCAATCCCGTCGCCGTCGAAGTTACCCGTGGCCTGCTCGTTGAAAGCCGCCATCGCGGTTCGGTGGCTGTCGTCGATGGTGACGGCAAGCTCGTTTTCTCGCTCGGCGATATCGAAGCCGCCGTTTTCCCGCGTTCGGCCTGCAAGGCGATGCAGGCGCTGCCGCTGATCGAGAGCGGTGCGGCCGATGCCTATGGCTTCGGCGATAAGGAGCTGGCGCTCGCCTGCGCCTCGCATAATGGCGAGGACGAGCATGTGGCGCTTGCCGCCTCCATGCTCGCGCGGGCCGGCCGCAATGCCGAGGCGCTGGAATGCGGCGCCCATTGGTCGATGAGCCAGAAGGTCCTGATCCAGCAGGCCCGCGCGCTCGCCGCACCGACCGCGTTGCACAACAATTGCTCGGGAAAACATGCCGGCTTCATCTGCACCTGCTGCCATCAGCATATCGATCCGAAGGGCTATGTCGGCTATGAGCACCCACTGCAGGTCGAGATCCGCGCGGCGATGGAAAGCCTGACCGGTGCGGTGCTCGGCGCCGAGAGCTGCGGCACCGACGGCTGCTCGATCCCGACCTATGCCGTGCCGCTCAAAAGCCTTGCCCACGGCTTTGCCAAAATGGCGACCGGAACCGGCTTGGAACCCTTGCGCGCCAGAGCGTCCCGCCGGCTGATCGAGGCCTGCATGGCCGAGCCCTTCTATGTCGCCGGCACCGGCCGCGCCTGCACGGAGCTGATGCAGATCGCCCCTGGCCGTATCTTCGTCAAGACCGGCGCCGAGGGCGTCTTCTGCGCCGCGATCCCGGAAAAGGGCATCGCCGTCGCCCTGAAATGCGAGGATGGCGCCACCCGCGCCGCCGAAGCCATGGTGGCGGCGACACTTGCCCGTTTCTTCGAGACGGAGAGCGAGGTGCATGCCGCCCTGACGGCCTTTGCCGCAACCTCGATGCGCAATTGGAACGGCATCCATGTCGGCGATATCAGGGTCACGTCCGCCTTGACCGAATGACTATGCCACGGCGATCGTGCTGTTGAGATCGCGATAGGGTTTCAGCCGCTCGGCCGGCATTTCCGTCGGCACGATCAGCCCCGCCACTTCGGAAATTGCAAGCACCGGGCAGGGCGAGACGAGGTCGAACTTCTCCTCCGTCAGCAGCACATGCGTTTCGGCCGAGCAGCGGGCAATATGGCGTTTGATCGCCGCTTCCTCGAAGTCGCCGGTGGAAAGCCCGTGCACGGGATGGGCGGCCGTCACGCCGAGGAAGAACAGGTCGGGGCGTAACTGTGAGATCGCCGCCGCCGCCGCCGCGCCCGTCGCCACCATCGAATGTTTGTAGAGCCGCCCGCCGGCAAGGATCACCTCCGCCGTTGGGTGGTGCTCGAGTTCGGCAGCGATCGTCGGGCTGTGGGTCGCAACCGTCAGCGGCATGTCGCGCGGCAAGTGCCTGGTGATCTCCGCCGTCGTCGTCCCGCCGTCGAGAAAGATCAATTGGCCGGGCTTGACCATCGCCGCCGCAGCAGCCCCGAGCCGCGCCTTGATCTCCGACGAAACGCTGCGCCGCGCGGTGAAATCGGGCAGATCGGGCGCCAGCGGCATCGCGCCTCCATGCACCCGTTTCAACAGCCCCTCCGCCGCCATTTCGCGGAGGTCGCGCCGGATCGTGTCCTCAGAAAGGGAAAAATCCTCGGCGACACGCTTGGCGATCACCTGGCCGTCACGGCGCAGAATGTCGAGGATCAGGGCCTTGCGTTGCGTCGTCAGCATGGGCTCTCCGCACGAAAGTGAACGATATAGCATGATATTGCACTAAATGACTCGACATTCAAGAAATATCGTGCATTTTCACGATGTCCCGTGCATGAGGCCGGGAGTGTTCAGCGATGGAGTGGAAAATGCTGATTTTGATTGCCGGGCCTTATCGGTCGGGAACGGGCGACGACCCGGAAAAGATGGCCGCCAACCTGAAGCGGCTGGAGGAACCCTCACACGCACTGTTTGCCGCCGGCCATGTGCCGATGATCGGCGAATGGGTGGCCCTGCCGATCTGGCACGCCGCCGGCGGCAAGTCGGTCGGCGACGCGCTCTACGAAGAAATCTTCCACCCGGTCGCCGGCCGGCTGCTGCAGCTCTGCGACGGCGTGCTGCGGCTCCCGGGCGACTCTAAGGGGGCCGATAACGATGTGCGCATCGCCAGGGAGCGCGGCATCCCGGTCTGGCACCGGCTGGAGGATGTGCCGGGCTGCGGGTGAGGGGGCGGCGAGTTTGTGCCATGCATTTGCCCCTCACCCTAGCCCTCTCCCCGTAAAAACGGGGAGAGGGGACGTGCCCTGCGAAAGGTCTGCGGGGGACCGAGAGGTCGCGGCGTGTTCCCTTCTCCCCGCGAGCGGGGAGAAGGTGGCGGCAGCCGGATGAGGGGCGCGCCATGGCACGCCGGTCATTGGCGACATGTCGCATCATCCCCCGGTTCCGGCGCACGCATCCCTGCGCTATACCACCTGCCGAAAGGGAGACGAGAACCATGCTGACATTGTATTACGCGCCGGGAACCTGCGCACTCGCAAGCCTGATTGCCCTGGAGGAATCCGGCCTCGCCTTCGAAACGAGGAAGCTCAGCTTCGCCAATGGCGAACAGCGCTCGCCGGACTATCTGAAGATCAATCCGAAGGGCCGGGTGCCGGCGCTGGTCACCGATCGCGGCGTGTTGACGGAAACGCCGGCGATCCTCGGCTTCATCGCCGAAAGCGCGCCGGCCGCCAAACTGGCGCCGCTCGGCGATGCCTTCGACATGGCGCGGCTGCAGTCCTTCAACAGCTATCTCTGCTCGACCGTGCATGTGAACCATGCCCATCGCCCGCGCGGCTCCCGCTGGGCCGACGATCAGGCCGCACTCGAGGCAATGAAGGCCAAGGTGCCTGAGAATATGGCCGGTTGTTTCACCCTGATCGAAGAGACGATGTTCAAAGGCCCGTGGGTGATGGGCGAGACCTATTCGATCGCCGATCCCTATCTTTTCGTCATGACCGGCTGGCTGCCGTCCGACGGCGTCGATCCCGCCCGTTTCGTAGAGGTGAGCGATCACCACGCCCGCATGCTGCAGCGCCCCGCCGTCCAGCGGGCGCTGGCCTACGATCGCGGCTGACATCCGAAACGGGCAGCAAGCTTCCTCGGCGCCCGGAACAGCCAGGCGCCGATGAGCCGCAATCGCAATTCCTCGTCGCCGATCACGGCGGCGCGCACCGGCAGATGCGGCCAGCCGATATAATGCGCGGTCTGAAAATAGATGTCGGGCGCCATTTCGAGCAGATGATCCTTGTCGTCCAGACTTATCGAGATGACGATCGTCTCGGCGTCCTTTACCGCGACAAAGCTCTTTCCCGCGACCTTCAGCGCCGGGTTGCCATAAGAGGTGCTTTCCTCAACATCGAGCAAACCGGCTTCCGCAGCCAGCCTCTTGAGGCGCTCAAAAATTGCATCGACGTCGCCGGTCATTATCTCGCCTTCCCCTTGTATTGATCCGAAAGCTGAAACCGCGCCCCACCGCTTCGGACAGAAGTCGGCCCATCCTCAGCCGGCCGCTGCGGCGGTGAACACCGCCAGCTGGGCCGCGAAAGCACGCTGATAGGCCGGCCGGGCTTCGCCGCGGGCGACATAGGCGGCAAGGTTTGGATATTCCTCCAAGAGACCCGATGCTTGCGCCCTGAGCAACACCGTCACCATCAGCAGGTCGCCGGCGCTGAACGCGCCATCGAGCCAGTCGGCATCGCCAAGGCGAGCGGAAAGGCTGTCCAGCCGTTTGCGGATGCTGTCCCCAAGGGCGCGCAGGCGCTGCTCGTACCAGGGTTCGTCGCGCTCGAGGATGGTGGCGAGGCTGCGCTCGAAGATCGGCGGCTCCACCGTGTTGAGCGCCGCAAACATCCACGTGACAGCGCGCGCCCGGGCGTTCGCATCCTTGGGCAGCAGGCCCGCATGGCGCTCGGCGATATGGAACACGATCGCGCCGGACTCGAACAGAGTAAGATCGCCTTCTTCATAGGTCGGAATCTGCCCGAAAGGATGAAGCGCCAGATGCGCGGGCTCCTTCATCGTCTTGAACGAAACGAGACGAACCTCGTAAGGCTGGCCCGCTTCTTCGAGCGCCCAGCGAACGCGCATGTCGCGCGCCAGGCCCTGGCCGCGATCGGGCGAGCGTTCAAAGGCGGTAATGGTAATCGTCATCGCTTCCTCCATATGATTATCCTTAGATCGATGCGATGTAAGGCGTTATGCACTGGCTTGAAGACGGCTGGCGAAACGCGTTTCCGACATTAATGCTCGCGATAATCCTCGCCGGCCTTGCGACGATCGCCAGATCCCGACCTATTTCCGCTCGACCGTCAGCACCATCGGCATCGCCCAATTGACCTCGGAAATCGGCCAGCGGAGCAGGCTTACTTTGTTGCCGTCCGCCTGAGACTCCCACCTTGCGTAGAATTTTTGCCGATAGCCATTCAGCCGAACGCTCCGGCAGGCGACGGGACCGCCGTCAAGATTGAGCGCGACCTTGAGATTGAGCGGCGAGGTCTTGAGAAACTCCGCAAGCCGGTCGAGGGAAAAGAACGCGTCCTTTGTCGTCCCGATGACGACACGCCCCAAATCGTCTTTGGCGACAAACGTACGGTTGGCGAGCCAACGGCTTTTCACATTCACATGCGTCTGCCCGTCATCGCCGATCAGGAGTGGATAGGAGACCATGGCGTTCGACGCGCCGGCAAAGGCTGTCTGCCAATCTTGATGCGTCAGGTCGCGGATATCGGCAGCGTCTTTGCCGGCAATGAAGGCGCCGGCCCTCGCGTCATATTGCTGAGGACCCATCGCAATACCCTCGCTGATGAACGGCGTATCGGGTCTGCCATGTTTGTCGAAATAGCTGCCGTTGACGATAAGCACGGCGTTGGGCAAAGCCTTCTCCCATTCGTCGATGCCGGCATCGCCAGCAGCCGCGTTACGGGTGACGAATCGAAAGCGGGTCGGGTCAATTCTGCTGAGAAAGATCCGGTCGACCTCGCGGCCATCGGCAAGAACCGGCAGTTCCGCCACCTCGAAGCCCGTCTCCGGCTCCTGCCAGACCAGCGGCCCGGGCAAAACGGCCGGGATGACCGGGCTCAACGCCAACCGCATGGAGGCGGAAAGGCGCTCGTCGTCAGGTTTCATGTCGATCCAATAGGTCCCACCGCGCCGCAGGACGGTGTTGAAACCGTAAGCACCCGCGACCTGCCAGAGCCAGCCGGCGCTGACGACAATGGCGACCGTGAAAATTGCGAGGAGTCCGAACAGGATTTTTCGAATTGCTGGCACTGAAAATCTCTTTGCTGAAACAGATAGGGCTTCGCGACGCCGGTTGGCGTAGCGTCGCGCGAATGCAACCGCCAAGTAAGGTTTTTCTACGGTGGAAGTGTTGCCCGCTCTGTCGAAATAGCCCTTCAGCCTGCTGGGGCCGGTCCTCCGTAACGGCTGGACAAAGAAGCCGGTGGGCTTCAATATCAATCCGCATCCGCTCATTCCGGGATCGGGCCCGAAGAGGAGAACGCCTTTGTTTGCCGTCGCAAAATATTCAGAACGCACCGGCCGAGGCGGAAGGACGAGACGCGGCTCGAATTCAATCGAGGGCTAGTCTTGCTGCTCGGCCATGACGCGCCAAAGCTGGCGCATGTCCAATGTCGAGAAGAACATGATCATCGAATTGACTGTTAATGATTTCGCCGCGTTGCTGAACGGCGCCGCGCCCGCAGATACGTGCCTGGTTTCCGATAGCGCCATCGCGCCGCCTGAGGTGCTGCAGATGCTGGCGCGAATCGCCGCCGAGATCGGCGCCGATTTTACGCCGTCGGCCTGGATGATTGTCGAGGATGGCGAGATCGTCGGGCTGTGCTCCCTCATTCGCGCACCTGAGAACGGCGAAATCCACATCGGCTATGGGATTGCGCCGAGCCGCGAGCGGCGTGGCTACGTCACGCGCGCGATCGGCGAACTGCTCGAATGGGCGCGGAAGGACCCGCGCGTGACGCTCGTTTCAGCCGATACGGGCGTGGAAAACATCGCCTCGCAGCGTGTCCTCGAGCGCAACGGCTTCATCCGCATCGGCGAGCGTATCGATCCGGAAGACGGTCGCGTGATTTGCTGGCAGGCGGCGGCGGACTGAGGCAGGTCGCTCGGAACAAAGCGCGTCGCGTCACGCGAGTGATGCGGCGCGTTTCAGGGCCGGCTGAAACGGGGGCGCAGCGTCACGCGCATTTTGCCAACGTCGGTTTGGCCTCGGCGGCAAGACCGGTCTCTGTTCCGAGCGGCAGATCGGCAATTTCCCGCATCGACATGCGCTCGACCTCGGGATGCCGCAGCGGATCGTTGTTCCAGGCTGGGGGAGCGTCTGCGCCGCCGAGGGCTAGGGCGGGCCTCAAGAAAAACTTCAGCAACGACATGGCATGCCTCACTTTCTCCAAACGGCGGGGACGATCGCCGCAGGCTGTAATCTCTGCTCCCTCAGGCTGGTTTTCAATTGAGATTAATGCGGCTCTGCTATAGAAAAACTATATGAAGAACCTGAACACTGTGCATCTCAACGGCCTCAGGGCGCTGGAAGCCGTCGGTCGGCTCGGCTCGTTGCAGGCGGCCGCCGACGAGCTCGGCGTCTCGGTCGGCGCCGTCAGCCAGCAGGTCATCAAGGCGGAGGCGCAGCTTGGCCTGGTGATCTTCGAGCGCACCGCCCGGGGAATGATGACGACCGAAGCCGCCCGGCCGGTGCTGCTGGCGCTCGACGAAGGTTTTGCCCGTCTATCGGCGGCCGTGTCGATCGCCCAACGCAAGGACGATACGATCCTGACAATCTCGGTGGCGCCGGTTTTTGCCGCCCGCTGGCTCGTCTGCCGGCTCGATCGTTTTGCCGAGCGTCATCCCGACATCAAGCTGCGATTGGATGCGACCACCAATCTCGTCAGTCCCGCTCTCTGCGATGTCGATATCGGCATTCGCGTCGGCGCCGGCAAATGGCCTGACGTGAAGGCCGAACTGCTCTTGGAGCAGGAGGTTTTTCCGATCTGCTCGCCGGAGATGGCGGCGAAACTGAAGGCGCCCGCCGATATCCTGGCGCTGCCTGCCGTCGTCGACGGCCGCGCCATGTTCTCCTGGGATGTCTGGATGCGCGAGGCGGGACTGTCAGGCGCGACACCTGCGACCCGCCACGTCTTCAACGATGCCTCGCTGTGCCTCGATGCGGCGATCGCCGGGCAGGGCGTCATGCTCGCCTGGCAGACCCTTGCCGCCTTTGCGCTTGCCGAAGGCCGGCTGGTCGCCCCCTTCGGCATTCGCGCGCGCACCGGCTTCGGCCACTACTTCGTCACCGCCGAAGGCACGCGCGAGCCGAAGAAGGTCAGGGATTTCAAGGCTTGGATCCGCGAGGAAATGGCCGGCACGCTTGCGCTGTTCCGATAACTCAGACCTCGATCGGCTCCCTGCCACGCGTCTCCCTGCATCCTTTTGTAGGCCGGGCGCGACTGGCAGCGCTCGATCCAGGCCTTGATATTCGGATGCGCATCGAACAGCGCTTCTTCACTCTGAGCGTAGCGCAGCACCTCGGCAATGTTGAGATCGGCGACGGTGAAGCGGTCGCCGACGATCCACTGCCGGCCGGCAAGCTGGCCTTCGAGCACGGCAAGCGGCCTGCGCAAGGCATGACAGGCGGCGGCGATCGTCTCCTTGCCGAATGCGGCTCGACCTGCGAGGCGGCCCAGACGGTCCACATCGTCAGCAATCCGTCTTCTTCGACGGTTTGTCCTGCAAGCGGCCCGCCATGTTTGCGGGCGAGGTAGAGATTGATCGCCAGCGACTCGTGCATGACGAAATCGCCATCCTTGATGCTGGGGATCTGCGCCAGCGGATTGACGGCAGCGAAATCGGGCGAGTGGGTGTTGAACGGCGCGCTCTCGGATAGGGGCTCCGGCAACCGCCTGGCTTGCAGCACCGGCACCGACCGAAATTCGAGTCCGAGCTCCTCAGCCATCCAGTAGACGCGCGACGTCCGCGATCGATAGACTCCGTAGATTGTCAGCATGATCTTGTTCCCCTCGATGTAACTGTCCGGGAGGGTAGAGGCCGCAGCAGCTGCGGAAAAGTCCTTGCCGCTGATGGGATGATGAAAGCTTTTGATGCTCGTCACGAAACCCGGTTTCGCTCGACGGTCAGCTGCTTGTAGGGCGCGCCGCCGCCCGCCATCTCGGCCGAGACTTTCTTCTCCCATTGGAAGCCGAGAACCGCACCTTTAGCGGTCTCCTGGAAGACGTTGTCGGTGATGACGGCGGTGCCGGCGCCATCGGCGACCGAGACAGCGCATCCCACCGGCGCCTGGCGCACCACATTGCCGCTGACGACGACATTGCGGAGATAGGGACCCCAGCCGATCTGCATGCCCCAGCGCGGCGCCCCCTCGATCATATTGGCCGAGATCAGCGTGTCGGCCTCTGCCGCGATGCCGATGCCGAAGCCGACTTCGTGCTTGTAGGGGCCTTTCAGAGTGAGGTTGCGCACGACGTTGCCGGTGACGGTCGCGAGCCTGCCGCCCTCGTCGAAATTGGCGATCGAGATGCCGTTCGCCGCCCCGTCGATCATGTTGGCGGAAACGACGGCGCCCTCGAAGGCAAATTCGACATAGATCGCCGTTTCGCCGGAGCGCCGGCACTGATTGTTGCTGATCTGGATGTCCGAGGCCGAATTGGCGCGGATCGCCGTGAAGGCGCAGTCGGAAATATGGTTGTTCACCACCATCACGCCGTCGGCGCGGAAGATGTTGATGCCGTTGCCGTTCTGGCCGGTGCCGCCGTCATTGGCGCGGATGTTGGAGATGCGGTTGCCGGAAACCACCGTGCCATCCTCCGCCTTGTTCCAGCGATGCACCAGAATGCCGCCATTGCCGCAATCGGTGATCGTGTTTCCGGTGACCGAAAGATTGGCGGAATCGACCGCATAAAGCCCGGCCTGGGCCGCGCCCGAAATGCGGCTGCGCTCGATCCGTCCGCCGCAGCGCTCCAGCTGCAACCCGTGTTTGCGGCTGCCGCCGATCTCGCAATTTTCGATCAGCACCTCGTCGACACCGGTAAATTGGATGAGCCCGCCGGCAGAGTCGGCGAGCTGGCGGTTGCCGCCGTCGATAACGAGGTTGGAAAGCTCGATGCGGCGCACATTTGCCGCCGCAAACAGGTGGCCTTCGCCGGTATAGACGATCCGCGAGGCGCCGGCCACGCCTGTTATGCGGGTATTGTCGGGCAGGTTGAGATTGGCGACTCGATAGGTGCCGGGCGGCAGGAAGACCGGCACGTTCTCGCGCGCCGCCTGTTCGATCATCTGCTGCAGATTGCGGGTCTTGCGGTCGCCGCCTTCCGGAATGGCGCGATATTCCACTGCGTCGATCGCGCCGCGCAGATCGGGTTGTCCGGCAGCCGCCAGCGGTGCGCCAAGCGCGCGCGGCGCTGAACCTCCCGCAACCGCGGCGGCGGCGAGGAAGAAAAACATGTCGCGGCGTGAAGGCATTCCAGGTTCTCTCGTTACAACTCGCCCGTAGCACGAAACATGCCAGACGCGCCTGTCTCTTTCTGGCACAGGCGGCCGGAATTGCCGTTGTAGCCTTGGCGAAGGGCAGGATATCGCCGCCGATTTTGTCGTCTTGTTCACCCTTTCATTTAAGCAAGCCGAAGGAAATGAGGACTACTTTGAAGGGAATATTACGGGGTGATTATGCGGGATGAGGCCTTCGGCCTCCGGGGAGAGTGACGGCATGCCCAAACCGAGTGCCAGGCGATGGGAATCGACCGATGCCCTGTCGGCCGAAACGCGGCGCATCGTCGCCGCGACGGAGGCGATGATGGCCTCGACCGCCCATCATCTCTCCGACGGCATCGAGAACCTGCGCCTGAAGACGATCGTCCACGAACTTCCGGATTTCCTCTACGTCAAGGATCGTGACAGCCGCTTCGTCTTCGCCAACACCGTCACCGCCAGCAGCCTCGGCCTGGAGAGCGCTGATCTGCTTACCGGCAAGCGCGATTTCGACCTGTTCGATTTCGAGACGGCTCTCCACCATTTCGATATCGAGCAGCAGATCATGGCGACGGGGCAAGCCTGCATCGACATGGAGGAAAGCTACGTCCTGCCCGGCGGCAAAAGGCCGATATGCCGGCTGACCTCGAAGATACCGCTGCGCAACGATCGCGGCGAGGTCATCGGCCTGATCGGCGTTTCCCGCGATATCACCGAACGCAAGCGCCAGGAGGATCTCCATCGCGAGCAGGCGAACCTGCTCGAAATGATCGCCCGCAACGAGCCGCTGCCGATGATCCTCGAGGCGCTGGTGCTGATGATCGAAGCGCAGCTGACCGGCATCGACGGGTCGGTGCTGCTGCTGAACGGCGAGGGCACCAGGCTCTATCACGGCGCCGCCCCCAATCTGCCCGGCGGCTACAGCCGGCTGATCGACGGCGTCACCATCGGTCCCAAGGTGGGCTCCTGCGGCACCGCCGCCTGGCGCGGCCAGACGGTGATCGTCGAGGACGTGATGAGCGATCCGCTGTGGGAGGATTTCCGCGCGCTGGTCGCGCCCTTCGGCTTTCGCTCCTGCTGGTCGACGCCGATCGTCACCTCGCAGAACAATGTGCTCGGCACCTTCGCCCTCTACTCCAGGGAAGTCCGCCGGCCCACGGAGCACGAAATAAAGCTGGTGGCGCTCGCCACGCACATCGCCGGTATCGCCATCGAGCGCAAGCGTGTGGACGATCGCATCCATTTCATGGCCCATCACGACGATCTCACCGGTCTGCCGAACCGGGCTTTCCTGAAGGAGCGGCTCGCCAATATCCTCGACCAGGCCCGGCGCCACACCCGCAAGGTGACCGTCGCCTATATCGATCTCGATAATTTCAAGGACATCAACGACGGCCGCGGCCACGCCGCCGGCGACGAGGTGCTGAAGGAAACCGCCGCCCGCATGGCCAACAGCATCCGGGCCTCGGATATGGTGGTGCGTCTTGGCGGCGATGAATTCCTCGTCGTGCTCGTTCACCAGTCGAGCCACGATGCCGGCATCACGCGCCGCCTCCGCGAGTTGCAGAAGGCGATCAACCGACCGATCCCCAGCGATGGCGGTGAGATCACCGTCACCTCGAGCATCGGCGTTGCCGCCTTTCCCTTCGATGGCGCGACCTCGGAAGAGCTTCTCGCCAATGCCGACCGCGCCATGTATCGCGCCAAGGAGCTCGGCCGCAACACCCTGCAGCATCACGATGGCGGCGGCACGCCTGTGGGAATGCCGCTCGGCGAGCAGGAGGAGCTGCACCAGGCGATCACCGGCGACCAGCTGTTCCTGCAATATCAGCCGCAGGTCGATGTCGCCACTGGCCGCATCACCGGCATCGAGGCGTTGGTGCGCTGGAACCATCCGGCCAAGGGCAGGGTGCCGCCGGTCAATTTCATTCCGCTCGCCGAAGAGACCGGCCTCATCGTTCCCCTCGGCCTCTGGGTGCTGAACGAGGCCTGCCGCCAGGCGCGCCAATGGCAGGATATGGGCCTGACGCCGCTGACCATCGCCGTCAACGTCTCGGCCAAGCAGTTCGCCGATCCGGATTTTGCAAGCCACGTCGCCGAAGCGCTGGAGCGCCACCGCCTGCAAGCGCGCTGGCTGGAGCTCGAGGTTACCGAAAGCGTGGTGATGCAGGATGCCGAACGCGCGCTCGCCATGATGGAATCGCTGCGGGCGCTCGGTGTTCGCCTGTCGATCGACGATTTCGGCTCCGGCTATTCCAGCCTGGCGGCGCTGAAGACCTTCCCCTTCGACCGCCTGAAGATGGACCGTTCGCTGGTCGAGGCCCTGCCGGGCGACAAGACCGCCGTCGCCATCGCCTCGGCGGTCATTTCGCTGGCGCAGACGCTGAAGCTTTCGGTCCTCGCCGAAGGTGTCGAAACCGACGCCCAGATGGATTTCCTGCGTCACGCGCATTGCGAAGAGGCGCAGGGCTACCGCTTCTCCAAGCCCGTCTCCCCGGAGGAAATCCCCGGATTGCTGCGGGCGCGCAGCCTCTAAACACGAAGGATGTTGAGTCTGAGAGCGCTGACGACGGCTTGCGTTCTTGTCGTACATCCCAGCTTCTTGATTGCGCTGCCGATGTGATTGTTGACTGCATTTTCCGTGAGATCGAGAAGTTTTGCGATTTCGGCGCCCTTCCTTCCTCCGGCGGTCAGCCTCAAGCAATCCAGTTCGTTGCGTGTAAACTCGATGGGCTTGTGTTTCTCGTTCAATGTGAGTTGTGAGAGCCGGTCATAGATGAGTGTGGCGATAAACAGGAGCTTCGCCATTTCGATCATGCTGAAGTTCCGGGACCCCGAAATCGACATGGCGCCGCGTCCGCCCGCCGCATCGTGAACAGGAAAATAGGCGCCTTTTTCCATGCCGTAGCGCTTGAACAACTCGATGACCGTGGACTTCTTGCCTTCGCCGCGATCGGTATTGATCGCTTCGACATCATAATTGAACGGGCTGGTCGATCGCAGCATCCGGCGGATGACCGGACTGTCGACCATCAGGTTATGGGCGTCGTAATAATCCACCATCTCCGCCGGCCAGTTGGTGATGATCTTTGTCGCGCCGATTTCGACGAAGTCGACCGTGGGCAGCGTCATGATCAGGAAAGCCGTCATTCCAAGATCCTGCGTGAGTCCCTTCATATATTTGAAAACTTCGTAATGCGTGTTGAAGCCCGCAGCGACTTCCTCAATTCGATTGAATTCGGCCTCGAGCTTCATGTTCTTCTCCGATCGGCAGTTCGCGTCCGGGCGCTTGGCAGCGGCAGACAAAATACAAGGCTTGCCCGTCACCGGGAAGGTAAGCTTATGAGACAACTGGACCTTAACAAATCGTAAAGGCGCCTTTCGGCTTCTGGGCGCAAAAACGGCGAAAAATCGCCAATCTCGTCGCGTTGGAAAATCTTGTAGCAAACCGAGACGTTCGAAATGGATACTTATATCGATCTGATTTTATTGACACATTTCTTTTCTATGAGACTGTTTTGCAGAGGCTGCATTGGTGCATGACCGGGTTAATGGATACTTAAAGAATTTACAGGATTTTATCTTCAGATTGCTCGGCCAGGGAACCTCCGCGTGGGATCGCGGTAGTTACTCGCTTAGGGGATCGCATAAAAGGAAACGCATGCTGGTTGGTATCCGATGCCAAGCCCATGAGGGCGCCAACCGGCAACGTCTCCAGCCAATCGGATTTCATCAACGCGTTTTCATTAAGTAACTGTAAATATTAGAGGAATCTGTTGTGCCTTGGCAAGTCTTGATCGGAAATGTGGCTGCGGTAGCGCTCGTCATTTCGGTGTGGATGCACCTGCATTACAAGTTCTACCGCCTTTCCAAGGTCCAGGCAGAACTTGGCTTCGGCTTGATGATGGGCCTTGGGGCAGTCTTGTCGATGCTGCTGTCCGTCGAGGTCGATAGCGGCTATTATCTCGACCTGCGTTCGACCTTGCTGGCGGTTTCGGCCGTCTACGGTGGTCCGCTGGCGGTTCTGATGACCGCAGTCCTCACCTGCGTCCAGAGGATCTCCATGGGTGGCGCCGGTGTCGAACCGGCATTGATCTCGATCATGCTGGTGTCCGTGTTTGGACTGGCGCTCCACGTCCTGTTCGGCAGGGGCTCGGCGGATGTCAGAAAGGCACTTGCCTGTGCGGTCATGGTGGCCACGGTCACACTGGCGATGAGCATTTTCCATCGAGGTGGCTGGTCGCATATCACCACCGTTAGCCTTGCCGGAATAGGCGTGAAGTTCGCCGCGACCTTGGCCGCGGCATGCGTCATCACCTATTTCCATGCCTTTACCCTCGAGCGTGATATCTTGAAGGCCGCTTTGACCCAGGCGCCTGATTTCCACTATGTCAAAGACCGCAATAGCCGGTTCGTCGTCACCAACCTCAACGTCGCGCGAAACCATGACCGCACCAAATCTTCGGAGATGGTCGGCCTGACGGATTTCGATCTCTATCCTCGCGAGATGGCGCAAGCATTCTTCGATCGCGAGCAGGAAATCATGGCGAGCGGGGAAGCCCTGGTGGATTTCGAGGAGCCTCTTGTTGAAGAAAACGGCCGGGAGCGTTGGTTCCTGACGTCGAAAATCCCGCTGCGAAACCGCCACGGCGATCTGGTTGGACTTGCCGGCGTGACCCGCGATATCACCGAGAAAAAACGTCTGATTCAGGAAGCCCTCGACAGCAAGACTGTGCTTTCCCAAGCGATGACCGAAATGTCCGATGGGCTTGCCATGTTCAATCCCGAGGGCCGGCTGGTGTTTTGCAACGATCAATATCGTGCCGCCTTTCCCAGTTCCGCCCATGCCAGACAACCCGGCACCGACATAACCGCTATCCTGCAAGCGGTCGTGCGCAGTGGTGAGCGGGTCGATGTGAGCCCGGATGCCGGCGATGACTGGATCGAGACCTCCGCGGCGCAGCTTTTCCTGACTCAGGATAGCGAAATACCGATGTTCGATGGGCGGTGGCTCAGACAGCGCACGCGTTTGGCCGCCGATGGCTCCGCCCTGGTGGTGGTTTCGGATATCACCTCGATGAAGCATTCCGAGGAAAGGCTGACGCAACTCGCCCTGAAGATGAAGGGGCTGGCCGACACCGACGCATTGACCGGTATTGCCAATCGAAGAGTGTTCAACGAGGCGATCTCGGAGGAGTTTGCACGCGCCCGTCGAGCCGAATCCTCTCTCAGCCTGTTGCTGATCGATGTCGATCACTTCAAGGCTTACAACGATACCTACGGTCACCTCGAAGGAGACAACTGCCTGAGGATGATCGGCGAGATTCTCAGGTCCATTGCCAAGCGGCCCTCAGACCTCGCAGCGCGATTTGGCGGAGAGGAGTTCGCCATACTGCTTCCCGGCACGGACCGGGATGGCGCGCTGCGGCTGGCCAGGATGCTGCGCTCGGCGTTGCATCGGCGCGCAATACCACATAGCGAAAGCAGCAAGGCGATCGTGACGGTGAGTATCGGTGTGGCCAACATCTGCGACAGATTTGCGACGCCGGCAGAACTGGTCTCGGCCGCTGACCAGGCGCTCTACGCGGCAAAGAAGCACGGACGCGACCGTGTCGAGGCCGCCGCGCATCAGGCAAGAGCGGCGTAAGCCGCATGCCGTGGGACGCGTCGGCAACTCTCGTTGAGGACGGACTTCATTTCGCAAGCTTGCCGATCGCCTCTATCTCGTTCGTCCATATGCCCGCCGCATAGTCTGGCGGCAGTCGTGCCAGTAGCGCGGGATCGTCGATGCCGGTGGAAAAATCACTGCCGCGATAGGGGCCGAGCACGAAGACCTCGGTTCCGGCATCCTGCATCCGGTTGAGAAAACGGTCCGGCCAGCCCCAGAGCCATGGCGCAATATTGATCGGCACCAGCATCATGGCGTGTTTGCAGGCATCCGGCAGCACGCCGGTCCAGCCATAGCCGATGTAGCCGAAAAGGCAGCCTTTCAGGCTCTTGCGCGAGGCGGTCTTGATCTCGGGCACCAGCCGGCGCAGGACATCGATCGGCTCGTCGCCGCCATAGACGATGATGTCTGCCCGCCGTGCGGACGGAAGCCCGTTGAGCACGGCGGCGAGCTTTTCGCCCTCTGAAGGATCGCGGCTCTTGACGTTGATGAGGAAGCGCCGATCCGGAAAGGTGGAAAGCACCTCCGCCAGCGTCGGCATCATGCCGATGCCGCGGCCGCGAAAGGGAAAACTCTTGCCGCCATCGGCGGTATAGCCGTAGCCGATGTCGAGCTTGCGCAGCTCCGCCATCGAATGCTCGCGGGTGACGCCGTGGCCGTCGGTGCGGCAGTCGAGCGTCCAGTCGTGAAAGACGGCGAATTCGCCATCCGTCGTCGGATGCACGTCGATCTCGACGATATCGGCGCCGGCCGCAAAGCCTGCCTGCATCGAGCGGATGGTATTCTCGAGATAGTCATGTTTCGGCGCCAGCATGCGGCTCGCCGTGCAGGTGTCGTTCTTCAGATCGGTCTCGTCGAACCGCTGAGCGATGCCGCGATGGGCGAGCAGCACCGGCTTTCCCGGCCGATGCTCGGCGAGCAGGCTGGTGTTGTTGAGATAGATGCCGGCCGCGACAAGTGCGACCGCGCCCACGCAATAGAAAAGCTTCCTGCCCATCATGCTCCCCCTGATTGCATCAAAGAAGGCAACAGCTAGAAAGCGATTCTGGTTGTTCTTGGGCTGTTTTCCGGCTTTTCTATGCCGGCAGTTTATTCCCCGGAGAGGATCGGCATCGCCATGGAACAACAGGACGACGAGCTCATCCGTTTTGCAGAACACGGCGCGGCCGCCTTGCCGCCGGCGTCCGTCGAAGGCCATGTCGGGCGCGATGGCGCCCGCATCTGGTATGCGAGCTACGGGACCGGCCCTGCCGTCATCCTGCTGCATGGCGGTCTCGGCCATAGCGGCAACTGGGGCTATCAGCTCCCGGCGCTGCTGGACAGCGGCCGCCGCGTCGTGCTGATCGACAGCCGCGGCCATGGCCGCAGCAGCCGCGATGCCCGTCCCTATAGCTATGAACTGATGGCATCAGACGTGCTTGATGTCATGGACGAACTGCGTCTGGAAAAGGCAGCGTTCATCGGCTGGAGCGACGGCGCCTGCATCGCGCTGATCCTCGCCGCGACGGCCCCGTCGCGTGTCGACGGCGTCTTCTTCTTCGCCTGCAACATGGATCCGAGCGGGACGCTGGAATTCGTTCCGACGCCGGTCATCGACCGCTGTTTCAGCCGCCACGCGAGGGATTATGCGGCACTGTCCGCCACGCCGGATGATTTCAATTCCTTCGTCGAGGCGGTCAGCCTGATGATGCGCACGGAGCCGAATTATCAGGCCGGCGACCTCAACCGCATCCGCGTGCCGGTCGCGATCGTGCTTGGTGAACGCGACGAATTCATCAAGCCGGAGCATGCCGAATATCTCGCCCGCAGCATTCCGGACGCTCAGATGATCTATCTGAAGGGCGTCAGCCATTTTGCGCCGCTGCAACGGCCGGCCGAGTTCAATGCCGCAATGCTGTCCTTTCTCGATGGGATAGCCTGATGACGACCTCTGGCCCCGCGCCGATTTCCGGCTATCTCTTGTTTCATGAGACCTGATGCGCTGCTCTATCCCGCCCCGGAAGGGCTCTATTGCCCCGAAGGCGGCTTCTATGTCGATCCTGTGCGGCCGGTAGAGCGGGCGCTCGTCACCCACGGCCATTCCGATCACGCCCGGCCGGGCCATGTGAACGTGCTTGCCACTCGCCAGACGCTCGACATCATGCGCCTGCGTTACGGCGAGGGCTTCTGCGTCAGCGAGCAGGCTGCCGGCTTCGGCGAGGACCTGCTCGTCAATGGCGTCAAGGTGAGCTTTCATCCTGCCGGCCACGTGCTCGGCTCGGCGCAGATCGCCATCGAGAAAAACGGCACCCGCATCGTCGTCTCCGGCGATTACAAACGCCGCCCGGATCCGACCTGCGCCGCCTATGTGCCGGTC
Source organism: Rhizobium acidisoli (assembly GCF_002531755.2). NCBI lineage: Bacteria > Pseudomonadati > Pseudomonadota > Alphaproteobacteria > Hyphomicrobiales > Rhizobiaceae > Rhizobium > Rhizobium acidisoli. Next base: position 859,595 of record NZ_CP034998.1, read on the forward strand.
GCCTGCGATGTCTTCATTACCGAGGCGACCTTCGGCCTGCCGGTCTTCCATCATCCCGATCCGATGGACGAGATCGGCAAACTGCTCGCCTCGCTCCGGCAATTTCCCGAGCGCACCCATCTCGTCGGCGCCTATGCGCTGGGGAAGGCCCAGCGCGTCATCAGGCTGCTGCGCGATGCCGGCTACAGCGAACCGATCTATATCCACGGCGCCATGGAAAAGCTCTGCGACTACTATGTCGGCGAGGGCATCGATCTTGGCGAGCTGCTGCCGGCGACGATCGAAAGCCGCGACAAATCCGCCTTCAAGGGCGCGGTCGTCATCGGCCCGTCCTCGGCCTTCGCCGACCGCTGGGCGCGCCGCTTCAACGAGCCGCTGCCGGCCTTCGCCTCCGGCTGGATGATGGTGCGCCAGCGCGCCAAACAGCACGGGGTCGAACTGCCGCTCGTCATCTCCGATCATTGCGACTGGCCGGAACTGACGGAAACCATCCGCGAACTGCACCCGGCCGAAGTCTGGGTGACCCACGGCCGCGAGGAGGCCCTGGTGCGCTGGTGCCAGCTCCAGGGCATCAAGGCGAAGCCGCTGCATCTTGTGGGATATGAGGATGAGGCGGATTGAGATGAGCTGCGTGCCGCGCCGAAACCCCGCTCCAGCCGACCTTGCCGCCATCGCCGGCGCGCTGGTGGCTATGCACGCCCCTCGCTCCCTCATTTCTGTGCTTGTGACAGGAATCCAGCCACCGCGCGTCGGCGCGGTGAATGACTTATGTGACACCGAAGAGTTTCTCGCGCCCAAGGACTTGGGCGCACTGGATTCCTGTGACGAGCACAGGAATGAGGGCGTACCCATTGAGCCTTTCCCCGGAATGCGGAGGCCGATATGAAAGCCTTCGCCGATCTCCTCGACCGCCTCGTTCTCACCCCCAGCCGCAACGGCAAGCTGAAGCTGCTCACCGATTATTTCCGCGACACGCCGGACCCTGATCGCGGCTACGGCCTTGCCGCCATCGCCGGCACGCTTGAAGTGCGCAACGTCAAGCCCGCCATGCTGCGCGAACTGGTGCTGGAGCGCATGGACGAGGTGTTGTTCCGTTATTCCTACGATTATGTCGGCGATCTCGCCGAAACCATCTCGCTGGTCTGGGACAATGAGCGGGATATCGACCGCTCGGCCCTTTCCCAGCCGCGTCTCGGGACTGTTGTCACCGATATGAATGCGCTCGGCCGCACCGAAGTGCGCGGCTTCGTCCGCGACCTGCTCGATCGGCTGGATTCCTCCGGCCGGTTCGCTTTCATCAAGCTGGCGACCGGCGCCATGCGCATCGGCGTTTCTGCCCGTCTTGCCAAACAGGCGCTGGCCGATCTCGGCGATAAGGACGTCACCGAAATCGAAACGCTCTGGCACGGCCTGCAGCCGCCTTACGAGACATTGTTCGAATGGCTGGCGGGCGGCGAAAAACCGGTGCTGGCGACACCGGCGATCTTCCATTCGGTCATGCTTGCCAATGCGGTGGAGGAGGGGGACCTTAACGGTCTCGATCCGGCCAATTACGCCGCCGAATGGAAATGGGACGGCATCCGTGTCCAGCTCTCCCGCTCCGGCGATCGGCGCAAGATCTATTCCCGCTCCGGCGACGATATTTCGGGCGCCTTTCCCGATATTCTCGACGCCATCAGTTTTTCCGGCGTCGTCGACGGCGAGCTGCTGGTCGGCGGCACCGCCCGTTCCAACAGTCCGACCCGCACCTTCTCCGACCTGCAGCAGCGCCTCAATCGCAAGACGGTGACGGCAAAGATGCTTTCCGACTACCCCGCCTTCATCCGCACCTACGACCTGCTCTTCGACGATGACGAGGATGTACGAGGCCGTGGCTATATCGATCGGCGCGATCGGCTGGCCGAGATCATCGACCGCGCTCCCCACGACCGCTTCGACCTCTCGCCGCTCGTGCCTTTCTCGTCCTGGGAGGAGCTCGACCGTCTCCGTGCCGCCCCGCCAGATCCGGTCATCGAGGGCGTGATGATCAAGCGGCGCGACAGCATCTACCAGGCCGGCCGGATGAAGGGCCCCTGGTTCAAGTGGAAGCGCAATCCCTATAATGTCGATGCGGTGCTGATGTATGCCCAGCGCGGCCACGGCAAGCGCTCGAGCTACTATTCCGATTTCACCTTCGGCGTCTGGGCCGACGATGAGGACGGCGAACAGCTGGTGCCCGTCGGCAAGGCCTATTTCGGTTTCACCGATGCCGAGCTCGAAGTGCTCGACAAGTTCGTGCGCAACAATACCACCGAGCGTTTCGGACCGGTGCGCGCCGTGCGCGCCGACAAGGATTTCGGCTTCGTCGTCGAAGTGGCCTTTGAAGGCATCAACCGCTCGACCCGGCACAAATCGGGCGTCGCCATGCGCTTTCCCCGTATCGCCCGTCTTCGCCCCGACAAGCCCACTTATGAGGCCGATCGGCTGCGCACGCTGATCGCCATGATCGACGCCAAGCCGGGGTGAGGGCCAATCTCCTGTGCAACAATGCCGCAGTCCCAAAATTTCAACAGGATGTGTATTGGCGGCAACGATCTTCCGGTGCAAATCTTCTGTGCCGGGGAAGTGATTTGGGTGCTGCGTTATGAGCTCGCATGAACGAAATGCCTTTTTCCGCCAACGCCGTGCCGTGCTGGCGGGTCTTGCCGGCGCACTCGTCCTGCCGCAAGTGGCAGCGGCGTTCGATGTTCCGGATGAACCGCGGCTTGCCAAGCATGACTATGCCAAGGTCCGCCACCAGTTCCGCACCAAGCTTTTGCAGAAGGGCCCGGCACCGGACAAATACGAACCGCTGAACGCGCCGGCCGACGCCGACAAGATCTTTTACCGCTCCGGCTACGGCGAACTTGAGCTCGCCGCCTGGGTCTCGAAGTATAAGCGTGAGCGGGCCGCCAAGCCCGCGGTGCTCTTCCTGCACGGCGGCAATGCCATGGGCATCGGCCATTGGCAGTTGATGAAACCCTATATGGATGCCGGCTACGTCGTGATGATGCCGTCGCTGCGCGGCGAAAACGGCCAGATGGGCAATTTCTCCGGCTTCTACGACGAGGTCGACGACGTTCTTGCCGCCACCGAGCGGCTGGCGCATCTGCCGGGCGTCGATCCAGGGCGGCTGTTCATTGCTGGCCACAGCATCGGCGGCACGCTGACCATGCTGACGGCGATGAGCACTCAGAAATTCCGCGCCGCCGCGCCGATATCGGGCAATCCCGACGCCTTCCGCTTCTTCAAGCGCTATCCCCAGGATATCCGCTTCGACGACAGCAATGCGCATGAGTTCGAAGTGCGGTCGGCGCTGTGTTACGCCCAGAGCTTCAAATGTCCCGTCCGTGTCGTCCACGGCACGGAAGAGGCCCATTTCAACGATCGGGCCGATCTTCTCTCCCGCCGCGCCCGCGCCGCCGGCATCCATATCGAAACAGAAACCGTCGCCGGCAACCACACTTCGGCGCTGCCGGCCGAGATCGAACAGAGCATCCGCTTCTTCCACGGGGTGGCGGCCTGATTTTTCGCCGCCGCTTCAAAGGCGTTTTGCTCGCTTCGTGATTTCCGGTTATTAGTGGCTTACCGGTCTCCACAGGTGGTCGTCTCAAGTCATGACTGGCAATATATTCTTCGCCGCCGCTGCCTTCACTTTAGCAGTTGTAATCTGGCTCATGCTTCCGCGCATCGCGAGCCGTCGCGACTTGACGAAAATGACTCCAGCCGAGCATGGCTGGTATGCCAAGCGGGTTTTTCCTCTGATGCTCCTGTTTGCCGCCTTCGCCACTGCAGGAAGTTTAGCTGGGCAGTGGGGATGGCCCTGAGGCATAGTGCTTTTTGCTGCGCCCTTCGGGTCGCATGCGTTGGCTTCCGGCCTTTCCCACCCTCAACACCAGCCTCGCGCCAGCCGCGGATGCCATCGTCACGATCGATATCGCTGTCTCGCCGATCGTTGATAAGGGTGGTTCCATGAAATTTCTGCGCCGGGTCTTCCCGATTGCCGGGCTCGTCATTGCAGCCGGGTCGCTGAGCGGCTGCAACATCCTCATTCCCGATGTCGCCGCCGATTCGCCCGCCCGCTTCGTTCAGGAGACCTCGCCGGTCTTCTATCAGCCGCCGGGTGTCGATCCGCGCCGGGTGCGGCCGATACCCGATCAGCCGGTGCCGCAGACCCGCGAACTCTACAAGACCCAGTTCCATCAGACCTACGGCCTGCCGGTCAGCAATCCGGTGCATATGGCCATGTATGGCGCGGTGCGCGACGAGGATTTCACCCTGCCGGCGATCCCGGTCAGCCGGGTACAGCCGCAGTTCCTGCGCCAGGAAGTCGATTACCAGACGACCGAGCGCCCCGGCACGGTGATCGTCGATACCAAGGCGCATTTCCTCTATTTCGTCGAGGAAAACGGCAAGGCGTTGCGCTACGGCGTCGGCCTCGGCCGCGATGGTTACGCCTGGTCGGGCCGCGGCGTCATTCAGTGGAAGCAGAAATGGCCGCGCTGGACGCCGCCGGTCGAGATGGTCTCGCGCCAGCCCGAGGTTCGCGCCTTTTCGGCCGAAAACGGCGGCATGAATCCGGGGCTCCAGAACCCGCTCGGCGCCCGCGCCATGTATATCTTCAAGGACGGGCAGGATACGCTCTATCGCATCCACGGCACGCCCGACTGGCAGTCGATCGGCAAGGCCACCTCGTCGGGCTGCGTGCGCATGCTGAACCAGGATGTCGTCGATCTCTATGACCGCCTCCCTGCCAAGGCGGAGATCGTTGTGATGTAGCGCTGCAACAGCGCCGCTGATATCGTCGGCCCAAGGCCGGACACGTCTGCGTGAAGCTATGGTTTATTTGGCGCAAGCCGATAGATCTTCTGATGTTGTTCTCGGCATCGGACGAATCGCCGCTTACGCCAGATCTCGTCCGGCTCCCGCATCAGAGGAAATCAGTCCCGCGTCATGAGCTTCGATAGACATCTTTCCCGCCGCAGCTTTCTTTCCTTTTCGGCATTGACCGCAGCCTCCGCGCTCACCGGCTGCGCCTCTTCGGCCAATACGGTCACATCGGGCGATACGACGATCATCTACCGTTCGCCGATGCGCCTGTTTCAATCGCCCGGGGCGTCGAGCGTGCCGAGTGGCGCCGAGCTTGCCGTCATGTATGGCCCTGTCGAGGATGGCGGCTTTCTCATTCCCGCCATTCCCTATGAGCAGATCGACCCGCGCTATTATCGCCAACGCGTTCTCGATCCCACCGGCCAGCCGCCCGGCACTATCGTCGTCGATACGCCGTCGCGCTTTCTCTATCTCGTCCAGGGTGACGGCATGGCGATGCGCTATGGCGTCGGCATCGGCCGCGAGGGTTTCGCCTGGCAGGGCTCGGGCGTCATCCAGTGGCGTCAGAAGTGGCCGCGCTGGAAGCCGCCGAACGAGATGGTCGCCCGCCAGCCCGAATTGGTTAAATATTCGATCGAGAACGGCGGCATGGAGCCGGGCCTGAAGAACCCGCTCGGCGCCCGCGCGCTCTATATCTTCTCGAACGGCGAAGACACGCTCTATCGCCTGCACGGCAATCCCGACTGGCGTTCGATCGGCAAGGCCGTCTCCTCGGGCTGCGTCAGATTGATGAACCAGGATATCATCGATCTCTACGACCGCGTGCCGACAAAGGCGCCGATCGTCGTCTTGCAGTGACGTCAGCGGGGCGGTCGCGATCCGGCCGCCCCGGCTCAATCTTGCCCGGCCGAGCCGGCATTCCATGGGTAAATGCCCTCGTTTTCCACGCCCGGAAAAGTTTTATTTTCAGAAAACCATTGCTTAATTCGGTAAATAACCTACATGGTGCGTATCGAATTGCTTGCGACCTTTGTCCACGCGCTGAAGCGCTCCGTCAGATATCCTCTCAACATCGATACGGCTTGTCGGACATTCTTCCGCAGGCGAACACAACGGTTGAAAAGGAGATCGTTATGAATTCAGGCGTCGTCAAGTGGTTCAATGGCACCAAGGGTTTTGGCTTCATTCAGCCCGATGATGGTTCTACGGATGTTTTTGTCCACATTTCAGCGGTCGAACGCGCCGGCATGCGCGAACTCGTTGAAGGCCAGAAGATCCGCTACGATCTCGTCCGCGACAAGAAGTCGGGCAAGAATTCGGCTGACAACCTTCAGGCCGCATGATTTGTCATTCGCCTATGCTGTCCAGATGCTGGCAGCGCGCTGACCACGGATGTACTGGCAGCGAGCTGACCGACTGGCGGAGAAATGGCTGAGTGACTGGAAGAGGTCGGGTGCCAACCCGGCCTTTTTGCTTTGATCGCCGGTATATAAGAATTGACCGCGACTATTCTGATTGACCGGTGAGCAGCCGAAGAGTTGAAGGGACGCTGAAATGGGCAGACCAAACTATCAAATCGGCGATATGATCGTGCTGAAATCGGGCCTCACCCGTACGGCAAAAGCCGATAAGCGGTGCCGGATCGCCAGCATTCTGCCCAACGACCACGGGCATGTGCAATATCGCGTCCGGTTCGACGCTGAGAATTTCGAGCGGCGCATCACCGAGGCCGACATCGACACCGGGGAATCGCCCTCCAGGATTTCCCCCGAGGCAGCGGCCAAGTCTGATGGCGCCGAGCCTTGGCTGAAGTTTTCGAGCATCCGGACGGGCAAGTAGTCCCGCCGTTTTTACCATCACAGCGCGGCCCGGCCGCCGACAGGAAGGATATCGTTTTGCAGGTTCTCGTCAGGGATAACAACGTCGATCAGGCGCTCCGCGTGCTCAAGAAGAAGATGCAGCGGGAAGGCCTGTTCCGGGAAATGAAGGCGCGCAGCGCTTTCGAAAAGCCGTCCGAGAAGCGCGCCCGCGAAAAGGCCGAAGCCATTCGCCGCCAGCGCAAGCTTGCCCGCAAGAAGCTGCAGCGCGAAGGTCTGCTGCCGGCGCCGAAGAAGGTACTTCGCGCCCGCTAATCCCCGGCCGCGGCATCGCGGCCAACTGCGGACTCGCGGCATCGCGGTCAGCCGTGGCCTCACGGCTCGGCCGCGGAATCACGGCCCTTAGCCATGGCTAAGGCCTCCGGCATCACCTGAGAAAGGGGCACATGACCGCCACCAAGGGAGAATTCTTCAATCCCGCCAAGCTTTCGTCTCGCGACAAGGCGGAAGCGACCGATCACACGGCGCGCGCCATCATCGCGGCCGAGGCATCGGCCCGTGACAAGAAGACGGAAAAGCTGAAGGCCCTGCGTCTGCAGCAGGAGGCCGAGGCAGCACCTGAAGCAGCGCCCGCAAAGAAACGCCGGTCGCCGGCCAAGGCGGCGGTGAAGCGGCCCTGATCCTCAGGCCGACACCGTCTTAGGCTAACCAGGCGCATGTGGTCAGCCGCCGTTCGCGCCGGCCCGGCCGAGATTGCCCCGCAGCCGATGCAGCATGTCGCGCATGTCAGCCATTTCCTTGAGCGTGCAGCCTGCCGCTTGGCCGATCGCCGTCATGATCGTATCGATTTCCCCTTTCATTGCCTCACCTCTAGCGGTCAGCGACACGATCACCTGGCGCTCGTCGCGCAGGTCGCGCAGCCGCTTGATCAGCCCGCTTTGCTCCAGCCGTTTCAACAGCGGCGACAGCGTGCCGGAATCGAGGTCGAGCTGTTCGCCGATCGTCTTCACCGGCAGCTCGCCGCGTTCCCACAGCACCAGCATCACCAGATATTGCGGATAGGTCAGGCCCACCCTGTCGAGGATCGGCTTGTAGGCGCGGGTGAAAGCATGCGCCGTTGCGTAGACCGCGAAGCACAGCTGCTTTTCCAGCCGTTTCTCCTCCTGCGGTATCTCCATCGTTTTTATCGTCTGCGCTCTCATATCCATCATCCTTAAGGCCGTGATTGTCTTCTTTTCCATGTCGAAATGCAATTTGCAAAATTCACTTGCGTACAATTTAATTGTGCGATAGTAAAAATCCAACCCGATCGAAGGGCCAACCAAAGGAGATCGTCATGCCAATTCTCTATACGACCAAAGCCTCTGCCACCGGCGGCCGCGCCGGCCGCGCCGTTTCCGAAAACGGCGTTCTGGACGTGACGCTGACCGTTCCGAAGGAACTCGGCGGCGACGGCGCGACCGGCACCAATCCCGAGCAGCTCTTCGCCGCCGGCTACTCCGCCTGCTTCCTCGGTGCCTTGAAATTTGTCGCGGGCCAGCAGAAGGTCAAGATTCCCGAGGAAACGACGGTCTCCGCCAAGGTCGGCATCGGCCCGCGCGAAGATGGCACCGGCTTCGGCATCGAAGTGGCCCTGACGGTCAACATTCCCGGTCTCGACCGCGAAACCGCCGAAAAGCTCGCCGCCGCAGCCCACATCGTCTGCCCCTACAGCCACGCCATGCGCACTTCGACCGAAGTTCCGGTCACGGTCTCCTGATCCAGACGCTATCGGTGAAAATGCGGGCGACGGCTTCCGACTTCGGTTGGAGGCCGTCGCTTTTCTTGCTGCTGACACGAACGGCGTGCTCGTCACATGGGTCCTCGGGTCAAGCCCGAGGACGACGGAGCAAGGGGCGACCTTTCGCCTCTAGCCAAGCGTACCCTCAATCTCCGTCGTGCTCGGGCTTGACCCGAGCACCCACGCCCGGCCACTGTGGTTGCATGGCGGAACGACGCGATTTCTTGAGAACCCAAGGCGAGCTCCGCCCGCTCTAACCGGCCATCGCCCGCCCGTTGCGACGCGGCCGGCGAGGGGAGGCTTTCACCGTCTCACCCATCATCCCTGATACAGCCTGCAGATCCTGCCTCAGCCGTGCGGGGCCGCCTTCCGGCAGCGCGTCGTCGAGGGCGGCATGCGTGGTTTTCCAGATCGGCAGCGCCTCTGCCAGCGCAGCCTTGCCATCGGGCGTGAGACCAAGCAGCCGGCCACGCCGGTCTTTCGGATTTTCCATCACCGTCACCCAGCCCTTGCGCTGCAGCGGCTTCAGTGCCGCCGTCAGCGTCGTCTGGTCCATGGCAAGCAGCGCGGCGACCGGTCCCATCGGCGGCGGTTCCGGCCGGTTCAGCGACATCATCAGCGAAAACTGCCCGTTGGTCAGCCCGGCCGGCCGCAGCGCATCGTCGAACAGCCGGGCGAGCGCCCGTGCCGCCCGCTGCACATGCAGGCAGAGGCAGGTGTCGCGCACCAAGAGCGTCGTGGAAAAGGGAATCTCGACCGAATTTGACATGCTCTATTTCTATTGATATCAATGTATTTAGTCAAGGAGAAGGAGAGAGCCGGCTCGCCGGCAGCGCCGGAGGAGGGCGCATCCCATGCAGAATGAGGTTGTGTCCCGTGAGCAATGGATCGAAGCCCGCCGTGCCCTGCTGCTGAAGGAAAAGGAGGCGACGAAGCTGCGAGACAGCATCAACGCCGAACGGCTGGCGCTGCCCTGGGTGAAGGTCGACAAGGATTACGTCTTCGACACGCCCGAGGGAAAGAAATCGCTCGCCGATCTCTTTGACGGCCGCAGCCAGCTTTTGATCTATCATTTCATGCTCGGCCCGGATTGGGATGCCGGCTGCCCCGGCTGCTCCTTCCTGTCCGATCACGTCGACGGCGCCCTGCCGCATCTCAACCATCACGACGTCACCTGGGTCGCCGTCTCACGCGCGCCGCTCGACAAGATCGCCGCCTACAAAAGCCGCATGGGCTGGAAATTTCCCTGGGTCTCCTCCTTCGGCAGCGACTTCAATTTCGATTATCATGTCTCTTTCAGCCCCGAGGATCTTGCCAAAGACAAGGTCTTTTACAATTTCACTCCCATGCAGCCGGCTGACGCCAATGACGAACTGCCGGGTCTGAGCGCTTTCTACCGCAACGACAAGGGCGAGGTTTTCCATACCTATTCGAGCTACGCCCGCGGGCCGGAGGAACTGATCGGCACCCTGATGATCCTCGACCGCGCCCCGAAAGGCCGCAACGAGGACAGCACGATGAATTTCGTGCGCCGTCATGACGAATATGAGGAGGTCCCCAAGGCGCCATCCTGCTGTCACTGAGCCAAAGCATGATGCCGGAAACTGTCAGCGGTATTCGGCATCATGCCCTGGCTGGCCAGCGCAAATTCGAGCAGACGTCACCAGGCGACTTCCTGGGAATTGCGCTGACAAAGCCATTGGCCGACATCACAAGGGAGAAGGATGATGAAGACCGCAGAAGTGCTGAAGGAACATTCCTTCCTGGAAAGACTGGTGGGCGACTGGACCGTCACCGCACCGGAAATGTCCGGCGGCGAGCCCTGGACGGAGACCGTCCGCTCGCTGCACGGCATCTGGTTCGTCGCCGAGGGCACCGGCCGCATGCCCGATGGCAAACAGGCCACCAGCATCCTGACGCTCGGCTATAACGCCGCAAAGGCCAAGTATGTCGGCAGCTGGATCGGCAGCATGATGGACTTCATGTGGGTCTACGAGGGCGAGCTCGACGCTTCGGGCAATGTGCTGGACCTCTATACGACGGGGCCCGATTTCAACGGCGAGGGGCTTGCCGATTACCGCGAGCAGATCACCTTCGTCGACGCCGATCACCGCACCTTCATCTCCAGCGCCAGGCAGCCCGACGGCGCCTGGAAACAGTTCATGGAAGCGCATTACGCCCGGCAGATCTGACAATCACGGCGCTCGAACCTTGAAAAGGGGCGCCTCTAAAGGGAGAGTACGATGTCTGAGACGCATGGAAAGTTCATCTGGTGCGAGTTGATGACGACATAACCCGTCCAGTTCGGCGGAATGCCCTTCCCCTCGAGTTCGGCCGGAAATTCCATCAGGCCGGCGACGCCGATGCCGTTCGCCTCGAAGATCGTATAGGTCGGCATGCCCTCCACTTTCACGCCCGACACGTGCCAGCCGATATTGCCAGGGGCATCGGGTGCCAGTTCCGGCCAGGTTTTGTCCATCGGCGCCGGCGTCATGATGCAGAGCACTGCGCCATGCGGATCGGCGACGACGGCGAAGCGGCCGATACCGGGAATATCGTCCGGCGGACGGCGGACCGATCCGCCATTGGCAACGAAATCCTTGGCCGACTGATCGACGTCGTCGACATCGACAGTCGCCATAGCCGAGAACGACCGACGGCGTCGCCTTGAGGCCATCCTGTCCCGCCTCCGATCTTTCGATTGCCTGCTTCAGCTTCAAGACCAGTCGCGATTTGCCGGCGCCGTTGAGGCCGAGAAGCACGATCCGGTCACCCTGGCAGATGAACTGGCGGCCGGTCTTGAATAGCAGCGTGCCATCCGGCGTCGTCACCGCCGCATCCTCCAGCGTCACCAGCACCTTGGCATGGGTGCCGCGGTTGGAGAGCCGGATGAAGCCGGCCGAGCGTTCGAGATGCGCCGGTTTTGCCGCATCCTCGAGCTTCTCCGCCCGCTGCTTCAACTGCTTCGTCTTGACGACGAGCAGATCGCTGCCGGAATTGATGCCGATATTGTTGAGCTTGGCCGCCTGCTTGCGCAACTGCTCCGCCACCTTGATGTCGCGCTCGTAGCGCCGGGCTTCCGAGGCGTCGGCCTCATCGAGCGCGGCGCGCGCCCGGGTATAGGGCAGGGCGAAGACCGGCGATTGCTCCGGCCGCAGGAACAGTGTCCGGTTGGTCGTCGCATCGAGAAAGGCGCGGTCATGGCTGGAGAGGATGACCGGTACGTCGCGCGGCAGCGCGTTCAGCCAACCCTCCAACTGGGCGATCTTTTCGAGGTCGAGATGGTTGGTCGGCTCGTCGAGCAGCAGCACGTCGGGTTCGCTGACCCAGGTGCGGGCAAGCATGGCGAGCCGCTGCCATCCGCCGCTCAATTGCTTCAGCGGCCGGGAGCGCATGACCTCCGGCACCTCGAGCGATTCCAGCACCACGTCGACGCGCCAGCTCTCGCTGTCGGCCTGATCGGCCGGCAGCGCCTGCAGCACCGCATCGTAGAACGGCGTGTCGAACAGTGCCGCCGGCACGTTCTGCGCGACATGGCCGACGGTCAGCCCGCGCGCCTTGGTGATCTCGCCCGCGCTCGGCTCCAGCGCGCCGGTGATGCAGGCAAGCAGCGTCGACTTTCCCCGCCCGTTGGCGGCGACGAGGCCGATGCGGTCGCCTGAATTGACGACGAGATTGAGTTTCGTAAACAGCGGATTGCCCAGCGTCACGCCGAGATTGCGGATATTGATGAGGGTCATGATTATTCTCTGGTCTTGACCGGGGGGCGCGATCCGGGGCGTTCAGCCATCACGGAATTGCGGGTAATTGGCCCGGGAAATTACAGGAATGCGCGCTCGAACCTTAGGATACGGCGCCGCATTGGCCACGAAGGGCAGACCACGAGGAGATGTCGGGAAACGGTCTCTGGTCAGCCCTGCAAACGCATTTGCAGGGCGTTGACGGGACCACGCTGGCGATGATGCCGGAAATAATATTGCATTACGTGATCCTCCTTTCTCGAAAGGGTTGCAGGACTGAAATACCATTGCCTGGACTAGGAGGCAAGGGAGGCGCCGTTCCCCGGCGCCCAAGAGAGCCTCATCCTGAGGTGCCCCGCAGGGGCCTCGAAGGACGAGGCGGGTGCACTGGTGGTTGGACGCAAGGAGCAGCGCTGGAGCGTGTCCTTCGAGGCTCCGGCCTTTGGCCTACGCGCCTCAGGATGAGGGAGGTTGGAGGGTGCCGCGGCCTTTCTCCGACCTCATCCTGAGGTGCCCCGAAGGGGCCTCGAAGGACGAGGTCGGCCACCGGCGTTGATGGGCGCAAGACGCGGTGCTGGACGCGTCCCTCGAGGCTCCGCCCTATGGGCTGCGTGCCTCAATGAGTGCCGCCTAACCCGCCGGATCACCGCCAGCCAATTCCAGCCGCCGCGTGATCCCGATGCTTTCCAGAAACGTCTCGTCATGGCTGACGACGATGAGCGCCCCGTCATAGGCGCTGAGGCCCGCCTCGACCGCGGATATCGAGTCGATGTCGAGGTGGTTGGTCGGCTCGTCGAGGATCAGCAGCGGCGGTGGTGTGGCGCCGAGAACGCAGGCGAGGCCGGCGCGCAGCAATTGCCCGCCGCTGAGCGTCGAGACCGCCTGCAGCGCCGCATCCGCCCGGAACATGAAGCGGGCAAGGGCGGCCCGGCAGGTGTTCTCATCGGAAAGCGGATTGATCCGGCGAAAATTGTCGCGGATCGAGGCCGACGGATCGAGAAGGCTGACCTTCTGATCGAGCATCGCAAAGTCGGTCATCACGGCGATCGTGCCGGCCCAGGGTTTGAGTTCGCCGGTGATGAGCGAAAGCAGTGTCGTCTTGCCCGAGCCGTTGCGGCCGGTGACGGCAATGCGTTCCGGCCCCGTCACGTCGAAGGAGAGATCGCCGATGACGGGGTCACCCGGCAGATAGCCCGATGTCATACGATCCACCCTCAGCACGATCTTGCCGGCCGCTAATCCGGTCGGCGGCAAGGTCACCGACAAGGGCTGCAGGATCTCGATTTTTTCGCGCGCGGCCTTCGCCTCGTCCAGCGCCTGGGTGCGCCGGCGTTCGGCAAGGCGGGCATTGTCGCCGCCGGTCGTTTCGCTGCGCTCCTTCATGCCGCCGAGCATGATGCGCGGGATGCCGCCCTTGGCGGCCATCTTCCGCCCCGTGCTGTCCCTGTGCGCCTGACGTTCCACCGTCGCCTGCGCCTTCCGCGCGACCTCGGCCATGCGCTTTTCGGCATCGGCAAGATCGTGCTCTGCCGCCGCAAGCTCCAGCGCCTTGCGCTGGCGATAATGGCTCCAATTGCCGCCGTAGCGCGTCGCGCCGAGCGATGTCAGTTCGACGATCGCATCCATGCTTTCGAGCAATTCCCGGTCATGGCTGACGATGATCGCCCCGGCCCGCCAGCCCGATAGCAGCGCGATCACAGCCTCGCGGCCGTCGCGGTCGAGATTGTTGGTGGGTTCGTCGAGCAGCAGAAAATCCGGTTCGTTGAAAACAAGGGCGGCAAGCCCGGCCCGGGTGCGCTGCCCGCCGGAAAGTTCGGCGAGCGGCGTTTCCGGCTGTGCGTCGAGCCCTGTTCGATTGAGCGCAGCTGCGATGCGCGCTTCCAGCGTCCAGTCGGCCGAGGCGAGCTCGTCGGCCGTTGCTTCGCCGGTTTCGGCGCGGTGGAGAACCGCAAGCGCCCCGGCGACGCCGAAGAGATCGGCAATGGTTTCGTGAGATGCCACCTGCACGTTCTGACGCAGGATGCCGAGGCTGCCGCCGACCGATACCGTTCCCGACCGCGGCCTGGCGTCACCTAAGACGAGCTTCAGCAGCGTCGTCTTGCCGACGCCGTTGCGCCCGACCAGACCGATACGCTCCGCCCCGAAACTTAAATCGAGACCGGAAAAAAGCGGCCGCCCGTCAGGCGTGGCCCATGAAATTTTGGAGAGAGTGATGGATGCAGGCATGGATATGGATTTCCCCGTTGGCAAGGCGAACTGGCATTGCGATCGGGTTGAAATCCATTGCGGCACACATCCTGTTGAAATGGTCGATGGCAGGTAATTTAGGGGATGAAGGCTTGCGGTTCAAGGCGGGGAACGATCTTGCCTCCTTCTAGAGGAAGAGCAAGCTGCCGCTCACCCTAATCCTCTCCCCGTATAAAACGGGGCGAGGGGACGTGCCCTGCTGGAGGCAAGGGGGACGGAGAGGTCGCGGCACATCCCCTTCTCCCCGCATGCGGGGAGAATGTGCCGGCAGGCGGATGAGGGGCGTGCCCCTAGAAACGCCTACCGCTTCAAGCTCCCCAAGATCCCGCGCACAAGCGCCCGGCCGACCTGGGTTGCCACCGTGCGGGCGACGCTCTTCATCGCCGCTTCCACCACCGTTTCGCGCTGGTAGCCGGAAGACCGGCCGCGTGATTGGCCGCGGCCCTGCTGGTTGTCGTCATTGCTGCCGCCGAAGCCCGGCAGGCTCCAGCCGGAGGTGGTGCTGCCCGGCTGCTGTTCTGCGGCTTCGTCCTGCGCCCGTTTGGCGGCATCGGCGTCGGCTGCCTTCTTGGCGCGGGCCGCCAATATCTCGAAGGCGGATTCGCGGTCGATGTCCTCGTCATAGACGCCGAGAACCGGGCTTCTGTCCATGATCTGCTGGCGCTCGCTATCGGTCAGCGGGCCGACGCGGCCGGAGGGCGGGCGGATCAGCGTGCGCTCGACGATCGACGGCGCGCCCTTGGCTTCGAGCGTCGAGACCAGCGCCTCGCCGGTGCCGAGATTGGTGATGACGGTGGCGCAATCGAAGGCCGGGTTGGGGCGGAAGGTATCGGCCGCCGTCCGCACCGCCTTCTGCTCGCGCGGCGAATAGGCGCGCAGCGCATGCTGGGCGCGGTTGCCGAGTTGGGCGAGCACCGTTTCCGGCACGTCGAGCGGGTTCTGCGTCACGAAATAGACGCCGACTCCCTTGGAGCGGATCAGCCGCACCACCTGCTCGACGCGTTCGGTCAGCACCTTCGGCGCGTCGTTGAAGAGCAGATGCGCCTCGTCGAAGAAGAAGACCAGCTTCGGCTTGTCGGGGTCGCCGACTTCGGGCAGTTCCTCGAACAGCTCCGAGAGCAGCCAGAGCAGGAAGGTGGCGTAGAGCCGCGGGTTCATCATCAGCTTGTCGGCGGCCAGCACCGAGATCTGGCCGTAGCCGTTGTTGCTGGTGCGCATGATGTCGGAAATCTTCAGCGCCGGTTCGCCGAAGAAGTGCTCGGCGCCCTGCTGTTCGAGAACCAGCAGCGCCCTCTGGATCGAGCCGACCGAGGCTTTGGAGATCAGCCCGTACTGATTGGAAAGCTCGCTGGCGTTCTCGCCCATATAATTCAGCAGCGAGGTGAAATCCTTGAGGTCGAGCAGCGGCAGCCCGGCCTGGTCGGCGATCTTGAAGGCGATGTTGATGACGCCCTCCTGCGGTTCGGAGGCATCCATCAGCCGGGCGAGCAGCAGCGGCCCCATCTCGGCGACGGTGGTGCGCACCCGGTGGCCCTTCTCGCCGAACAGATCCCAGAAAATCACCGGAAACTGATCGAATTCATAGTCGGTGAAGCCGATCTGTTCGGCCCGCTTGGTGAGGAAATCCTTGGCCTCGCCCTTGGCGGCGATGCCGGAAAGATCGCCCTTGATGTCGGCGGCAAAAACCGGGACGCCGGCGCGGGAGAAGCCCTCGGCCAGCACCTGCAGCGTCACCGTCTTGCCGGTGCCGGTGGCGCCGGTGACGAGGCCGTGGCGGTTGCCGAATTTCAGATCGAGATATTCAGGCTTGTTGATGCTGTCGTCGGGATTGCGGCTCGCGCCGATGAAAATCTTGCCATCCTCGATCATCCGCAATTCTCCCTTCGGCGCTGCCGCTCTTTGTCGGAAGACGGGCTTGCGCCGCCTTCATCGAACCATCGTTTCTCTGTTATAAGCAGGCAGGCGGATGCGGACAACTGTTTGCATCGAAAGCAAAACCGGACATTGAGTTGCGCTCGAATCTCGATTAACGCTGACGTTAACGTCAAAAAAACAGGAGGCTGACGATGAATGAAATTGTGACCCAGATCGCCGATCGTGTGGGTATCGCGCCTGATGTCGCCGAAAAGGCGCTCGGCATGATGCTCGGCTTCCTGCAGCGCGAGGCGGCCGACGGTCCGGTCGCCCGGATGATCGAGGCGATCCCCGGCGGTGCCGATCTCGTCGCCCAGTTCAACGGCGCAAGCGCCGGCGGCGGCGGTCTGCTCGGCGGGCTGATGAACTCGCTCGGCGGCGGCGGCATCATGGGCCTCGGCCAGCAGCTGATGGGCGAGGGCCTCGGCATGGGTGAGATTACCTCGCTCGCCAAGGAAACCATCGCCATCGCCAAGCAATATGCCGGCGAAGAGGTTGTCGACGAAGTCGTGGCTTCCGTCCCCGGCCTCAGCCAGTTCGTCTAAAACGACAGCCGAACAGAAGGAGCCCTGCGGCGTCGCTGCGGGGCTTTCATTTAATCCTGGAAGCATCGAGGCAAAGATTCACCTCGATTTGATGAAGTCGCCGATCTGCCGCACGGCGAGCATACGCCTATCTGGCTTTCATCGCGTCCTTCCGGCGCTTGGTTTCAAAGCGGACGCGCACGGTTTCGGCCGGAATTCCAAGCCCGGGCGTGTTCATCAGTTAATCATAGCGCGCCGAGATTTCCTGATTGAGCCAGCGCTCGCGGGCTGCCTTCTGCTGCCTCCGGGCGAACTCCTCGGGGTGCTTTCCGAGCGCGACGTTGGGCATGCGGCGTTCCTTTCGTTATCATCAGTATGGGCAGCTACTGCAGAAATTCAATCGACGAATTGCATTCGAACTTGGCCGCCGCCACCATCGGAAATGGTGTCACTGCGATGCTCCATGCCCCTCGCCAAACTTTGATCATCTGCGCCCGTTCCATAGGGAACAAGCAGGCCGGATTGCTGTTTCTATCAGCATCGCTGAAACCAGAAGGAATAGCATCATGCGCAGGTTTATTGCAGCAGCCTCGATCGCTCTCCTCAGCCTCTCCACCCCGGTTCTCGCCCAATCGAATATGGGCATGGATGCCAGCAGCCGGTTCGACGGCACGCCGCCGCTCGGCACGTCGCCGGGCAACGAGCCTGAAAGCGGGCTGGTCATCCCACTCGACTCGATCGAAACCGGCAGCGTCGACAACGGCGTCCCGAGCGGCCGCGTCGATTGGGCGCGCTGCCCGCCGCGCAAGGCCCGCGGCGCGCTTGCCACCGAAGGCGGCAATAGCGGCGCTTCCGTCAGCCCGGCATGCCGTGATCGCGGAAACTGACAGGACGAGGGAAGGGCGCTATTTGCCGTCCTTCTTGTCCTGCTGCAGGATCACGCCGAGTTCATGCCAGCGCCGCCCGTCGCGCTCGATGAGTTGGTCGGCTGAGGCCGGTCCCATGCTCCCTGGCGCGTAAGCGTCGGGCACGCTCTCGTCCTTGCCCCAGATATCCAGGAAGGGCTGCACCGCCGCCCAGCCGGCCTCGATGCCGTCGGCGCGCTGGAACAGCGTCTGGTCGCCGATAAAGAGATCGTAGAGCAGCGATTCATAACCGGTGGTCTTGCCGATATCGAACTTATCGGCATAGCGGAAGTCGAGGGAGACCGGCGTGGTATCGACCGAAAGCCCTGGCGACTTGATCGAGATTTCCATGCTCATGCCCTCGTCCGGCTGCACCTGGATCACCAGCCGGTTCGGCGGCAGGCGGCGATTGACCTCGGTCTCGCGGAACTGCGCGAAGGGAACCGGCTGGAAGGTGATGACGATCTCAGTGTCGCGTGCCGTCAGCGCCTTGCCGGTTCTGAGGTAGAAGGGCACGCCCGCCCAGCGCCAGGTATCGGCATAGAGCTTCAGCGCCACATAGGTCTCGGTCCGGCTGTCGGGCGAAACGTCCTTGCTGTCGCGGTAGGCCGGAAGATCGGCACCGTTGAGCGGCCCGGCCGTATAGGCGCCGCGCACGCCATGCGTCTTCGCCTCCTCGGGCGTATAGATGCGCAGCGCTTTCAGCACCTTGCTCTTCTCGTTGCGGATCGCCTCGGCATCGAAGCTGTTCGGCGGCTCCATGGCGATCATCGCCAAGAGCTGGAAGAGATGGTTCGGCACCATGTCGCGCAGCGCGCCTGTCGCATCGTAGAACTTGCCGCGGCTGCCGACATCGACGATCTCGGCGGCGGTGATCTGCACATGGTCGATATAGCGGCTGTTCCACAAAGACTCGATGATCATATTGGCAAAACGCGCCGTCATCAGGTTCTGCACCGTCTCCTTGCCGAGGAAATGGTCGAGCCGATAGACTTGGCTTTCTGCGATCTGCGCGAGGATCTGCGCATTCAGCGCTCGCGCCGAGGCGAGGTCGGTGCCGAACGGCTTTTCGATGGCGACGCGGCGGAAGGTGCCGTCCTTCTCGTCGGTCAGTCCATGGGCGGCGAGTTTCTCGACGATAGAGCCGAAGAAGGACGGCGGCACCGCCAGATAGAAAGCGGCATTGGCATCCGGTCCCAGCCGCTTGCCGATTTCGAGGAAAATATCGTCCTTGGTGAAATCTCCCGCCATATAGGAAATGCGCCGGCGCAGGCTTTCCCAGGCCTCGTCCTTTAGCGCCTGTTCATCACCGCCCAGATGGTTGAGGAATTCGTCGAGCCGCTTGCGCAGGAATTCGTCGTCGCCCGGTTCGATGCCGATACCGAGAATGTGGAGATCCTCGCCGACGAGGCGGCCGCGCGTCAGGTTGATGATCGCCGGCACCAGCAGCCGGCGCGTCAGGTCTCCCGTCGCGCCGAAAATGACGAGGGTGACCGGCGGGGTAGGGGCAGCGTCCATGTGTCATCTCCTGAGATTTTCCGGCCGACTATAATGCGCATCGATTTCGCCGCAACATATGCGGGCGGGGGATAACAGGCATTTGACAGCATGTGGGGCGTGCCCCTAATCCGCCTGCCGGCACCTTCTCCCCGCAAACGGCGCGAAGGGGGATAGCCGCAACCTCCCGATTCCCCATCGAACTCTCGTATGGCACGTCCCCTCGCCCCGTTTACGGGGAGGGTGAGGGGCAGCGCCTCGGCCCGAACCGAGCCCGCCGGCAGCAACCGACTACCCCTTCACCGCCACCATGAAAATCCGCGGAAACCGCAGCAGCACCCGCCCATCCGACATCTTCGGGTAGGCATTTTCCACCCGCGCGAGATAATCCGCCAGAAAGGCCTGGCGATGCTTTTCGCCGGCATGGGCGAGATAGGGCATCAGCCCGGTGCCCTTCACCCATTCGACGATCGCCGCGCCATCCGCTATCGGGTGATTGTAGATGGTGTGCCAGATATCGACGCGCGCGGCCTTGGCGATCAGCCTGGAATAATAGGCCGAAGGCGGCGCCAAGGCCTGCCGACGCACGCTCTTTTCCTCGAAGGCGGCCTTCCACGGCCCCGCATGCGCCGTCTCCTCCATCAAGAGATGGGTGGGTTCGCCGAGATTGTCGGGCATCTGCACCGCCAGCGCCCCGCCCGGGGAAAGCCCGTCCATCAGCCGGTCGAAAATATCGAGATGATCGGGCAGCCATTGGAAGACGGCATTGGCAAACAGCAGGTCGGCGGTCTCAGTCGGCTGCCAGCTGCCGAGATCGGCCTCGACGAAGGCGGTGCCGGGAAGCCGCTTGCGGGCCGCCTCCAGCATGTTGAGATCGCTGTCGATGCCCGAAACGCCTTCCGCCCCATAACGAGCGATGATGAGCTCGGTCGAATTGCCCGGCCCGCAGCCGAGATCGACGGCGCGGCGGATCTTTTGCAGCGGCACTTGCGCCAGAAGGTCACGCGCCGGCCGTGTGCGTTCATCCTCGAATTTCACATATTGGCTTGCGGACCATGCCATGGCGTTTACTCCTGATATCAGGCCACATTTTCCATGTGGCGGATGCGGATCTTGTCCAGGTTGCGGCCGTCCGGCTCGATGATCTCAAGCCAAGTATGCCCCGCCGAGCTTCACTCCGCAGACACAAGTATCTTGTCGACGCGCCTGCCGTCGAGATCGATGACTTCGAAGCGCCATCCGCCTCGCGTGAAACTCTCACCCAACTCGGGCAGATGTTTCAGCTCTTCCAGCACCAGGCCGGCCACAGTCTGATATTCGAGATCGTCATCGAGCTTGAGATTCAGGAACTCGGCGAATTCGTCGATCGGCGTCCAGCCGGACACCAGATAGGAACCGTCGTCGCGGCGCGCGATGGCCTGCTCGTCCACAGGTCCCTCCTGCAGAGCCCCCATGATCGCTTCCAAAATGTCGCCTGACGAAACAATCCCCTCGAAATGGCCGTACTCGTCAAAAACCAGCACCATGTGGACTGGCGATTTCCTGATGGCTTCAATCACATTGATCGCGGTCGAAAGGTCTGAAACCACCGGGACGTCCTGCGTCAGGGCCTTAATATCGGCACTGCCGTGTTCCGACATCGAGTCGTAAAAATCCTTGACCGGAAGGATGCCGATCACCTCGTCCGAACTGCCTTTGCGAACGGGCAGCCGAGACCGTTTCGTCCGGTGCAATTGAGTGCGAATTTCATCAAGGCTGTCGTCGATATCGATAATTTCGACATCGCGTCGGGGCGTCATAAGCGCTCGGGCGGTGCGGTCCGCCAGGCGCATGACGCCTGATATCATCGCGGACTCTTCGCTTTCGATAACGCCGGCCGACTGCGCCTCGGCCAGAACGGTTTTGATCTCTTCGTCAGAAACGTTGTCGCCGCCTTTTCCGGCTTGGCCCAGGAGCTTCAGCACAAGATTTCCGGAAGCGTTCAGAAGCCACACGAGCGGCAGCGCGATTTTTGAAAGGACCGCCATGGCCGGTGCGACCTTCGCCGCAACGGCTTCGGGTTCTCGCAATGCGATCTGCTTCGGAACAAGTTCGCCGACAATCAAAGAAAGATAGGTGATCGCCACAACGACCGAACCGACGCCAATCGCGTCGGCTAACGTCGATGACATCCCCTGTGTCTCCAGCCATCCGGTCAAGCGGCTGCCGAGGGTGGCCCCTGAGAAAGCGCCCGAGAGAACACCGACCAGCGTAATGCCGATCTGAACCGTAGAGAGAAAACGACCGGGGTTTTCGGCAAGTTTAATGGCTTGAGCTGCCCCCTTGCTCCCATGGTCGGAGAGAACTTTTAGGCGGGCTGTTCGAGAAGACACAACAGCCAACTCCGACATGGCGAGCACACCATTGACGATGGTGAGAAACGCCACAATTCCGATTTCCAGAAACACAGGGACCCTATTCGTTGAGGTTTCAATGCCGCATCGACAAGGCGGCGCGGCGAGGGGTTCGAAGCGACGCTATATCAGCGTCACCCATCGTCATTCCGTCATCGTATCACATCAGTGTCGCTTTCATCGGTCTTCAGAATTCCGTGAGGCGGCAAGACCGACCCGGGCGGAAGGGTCGGGAATGCGGTCGAAAAACATTAGTGATTCGGCAGGAGCCGCCCATGTGGCGGCGCGTCATTCGCAATGATCTGGAAGAAGGCCGCTCTCTGCGGGATCTACCCGAGGCGAGGCGGAGGTCATCGCGCCGTCTACAGTGGTCGCCAGCTTCCTCGGCCGGAAGATCCCGGCTGGAACGGGCGGAGCTTGTACTGGATGGGTCGCTGTCGGGCATGTCGCAATTTTGGCGGTGAAACGGTGCCGGCGCAAGAGGCGCTAAGCAAAAATCCTCATAGCCTATTGATGTGACAGTTTTGAAACGGCGGCAGTGCGGCGTTCTGATTGAAGGTTTTAAAAATCTTGTTGGTGTTTCCGCATGATGCCGAAAGCCGCCCGAAGGGACCCGGCATCACGCGCTCGCGCCATCAAGCCGCCAGAATGGTGATCCCGTAAGCATTGGCCGCCGCCGTCATGCGGGCAATAGTCTCAGGCGAGGGGGCTTTCAGCGGCTCGGTCGTGCCTTCCGCTTCGATGAATTCCGCCATGTCGCGATCGACGATCGCGGAAAAGACAGCCGGGGCCATCCCGCGGTTGGAATAGCCGTGCACCATGAAGGGCGGGATGGTGACTATGTCGCCTGCGCCGGCCTCGATCTCCTCAGGGCCGTTGTCGGTGAGCCGCCAGATCGTCAAACGTCCCTTGAGGATGCGAAACACTTCCGGGCTCGCATGCGCGTGTTTCGGGGTGCGGCTGCCTGATGGTACGGTGACGTCGAAGATGTTGAGCCAGGTTCCGCGGATACGGACCTGTCGCTCGATCCGGTCGCCGAGGACGAAAAAGCGCTTCGCCTCTTCGCCGGCAGGCATTGTCACAAATGAGTTGGACATCATGTCCCTTTCTTTATTCGGGCTTTTCTCCCGGGGCTTTTTCTTGCGGGCGCAGCCGTTAGACCTTTGCACCGCCTTTGACAACAGCCTTGTTACCGAGGGCACCGTCGCCACATAGCTCGGGCATGGGACATGCCTCACGAAGCTGAGAGGCTGATATCGGTGCGGCGGATCTATTTCGCAAGGTCCGCCAGCGCTGTGCCAGCCGTGCGGAAATGACAGGGCTGCGGCGTTTCGAAAGGTTCCGCGCCTGTAATACCGCCGACACAGAAGGGGCGCATAGAACGCGGCGGCTGTTCCGGCCATCCCCCACGCCGTCACGGCGTTCATCGATGGAGCACACCCATGTCTTCTCTTCCCGTCGTCGGCGCCGCCATGACGCTCGATGACGTCGAGCTTCATCGCGACTGGCTGTTCGAAAAGTCCCGCGATCTCGAACTGCAGAGTTTCGTCGATGCCGAGGTCTTGAACGGCGACTGGGCGCCGCTCGCCGAACGCGCCCGCAGGCTTCTCGACGGTCACACCGGCCGTCTCGGCATTCACGGCCCGTTCTGGGGTTTTACCATCGCCTCGGAAGATCCCGATATCCGCGCCGTCGTCTCCAGGCGCCTGCTGCAGGGCCTCGATGTCTGCGCCGCCGTCGGCGCGACGCAGATGGTCGTCCACAGCCCTTACACTTCGTGGTCCTACAACAACCTCGACAACAATGACGGCGCCCGCGAGGATCTGGTCGAGCGTGTGCATCTGACGCTCAGTGATGCCGTCAGGCGCGCCGAGGATATCGGCTGTACCATGGTGTTCGAAAACATCGAGGACAAGGACCCTCATATCCGCGTGGCGCTTGCCGACAGCTTCAATTCGCCCGCCGTCGCGGTCTCGATCGATACCGGCCACGCCCATTATGCCCATGGCTATACCGGCGCGCCGCCGGTGGATTATTACGTCAAGGCCGCCGGCAACCGCCTGCAACATGTGCATCTGCAGGATGCCGACGGCTATGCCGATCGCCACTGGAGCCTCGGCGAGGGCTCGATCCACTGGCACGCCGTCTTCGCCGCCCTTGCCAAGCTCGAAAGCAATCCCCGCCTGATCATCGAGATCAAGGACAAGTCGAAGATCCGGGCTTCGGCGCAGTACCTGGCCTCGATCGGCGTGGCTGAATAAGGCTGGCGCCTGCCGTTCTCTCTTCTCCCCAGAGGGGGTCCGAAGGACGGGTCGAGACCTGTGGCTCGACCCCGGTCGGTGGCCCGAAGGGTCGGATGAGGGGGCCGCACGGCACATCATTCATTATTGCCCTTCGCTTGCGCTCAGCGCATTCGCGGCAGTGCCGCTCACCCCCTCATCTGCCTGCCGGCATCTTCTCCCCGCGGGGGAGAAGCGGAATCGTGGCAGCGCCTTGGTTCCCTCTCACGCTTGTCACAGGCGAGACAGCAAAACTCCCTCACGAAAACCGCGTAATCACG
This sequence comes from Rhizobium acidisoli, assembly GCF_002531755.2. Classification (NCBI taxonomy): domain Bacteria; kingdom Pseudomonadati; phylum Pseudomonadota; class Alphaproteobacteria; order Hyphomicrobiales; family Rhizobiaceae; genus Rhizobium; species Rhizobium acidisoli. The sequence goes on from NZ_CP034998.1 coordinate 883,820, forward strand.
CTGATCCCCGTGGCCTCCGCCTTGTCGAGCGCCATCAGCGTCGGCACGGCCTCCTCCAGGCTGACTCGCCGTCCGATCAGCTTCTGCGGGGCGATCTTGCCGGCGGCGAGCATCGACAGCATGGCGTCGTAGCGCCAGGCCTGCATGCCGTGGCTGCCGTAGATCTCCAATTCGTGGCCGATCACCTGCGCCATCGGGATTTGCGGCGTGGCATATTCGCCGAGCATCAGCCCCACCTGCACATGCCGGCCGCGCCGGCGCAGGTTCTTGATCGAGTTGAAGCAGGTGGCGGGGTGGCCGAGCGCGTCGATCGAGACATGCGCGCCGCCCTTAGTGATCTCGCGCACCGCCTCCGCCACATCCGCGACGCCGGAGGCATTGACCGTTGCCACTGCTCCGCACTCTCTGGCGAAGGCAAGTTTCTCCTCGGAAATATCGATGCCGATCGCATTGGCGCCGAGCGCGGTGGCGATCATGATCGCCGACAGGCCGACACCGCCGCAGCCATGCACGGCGATCCATTCGCCCGGCCCGGTGCGGGCTTGGTCGGCAACGGCGCGAAACGAGGTGGCGAAGCGGCAGCCGAGGCTTGCCGCCGTCGCATCGTCGATCGTATCAGGCAGGTGCACCAGATTGGTGTCGGCATAATCGATCGCCACATATTCGGCGAAGGATCCCCAATGGGTGAAACCCGGCTGGAACTGGTTGGGGCAGACCTGTTGGTTGCCGGAATGGCACTCTCCGCAATGGCCACAGCCGGAAACGAACGGCACTGTCACCCGGTCGCCCACCTTGAAACGCATCACGCCGCGGCCGGTGGCGACGATCTTTCCGGCAAGCTCGTGTCCCGGCACATGCGGCAGGCGGATATCGGGGTCGTGTCCCATCCAGCCGTGCCAATCGCTGCGGCAGAGCCCGCTGGCGCCGACCGATATGACGACGCCGTCCTCGGAAGGCGTCGGATCGGGCAGGGTGCGGATCTCGGGCGCCTGTTCGAAGGCTTCATAATACATGGCTTTCATCGGCGTCTTCCCTTGCTGCTGTCCGGCGATTTGCACCTATGATCGCATGCGGCATGCCTCCGTTCCAACGGTCCATTCGATCATTTTTGCTGATGCACCCATCGCTTACGCCACGGCCGCCGCGCACGAATATTGCGGCCCGGCGCCATCCCTCAACATTTTCTTGCTTCCGCATTTGCCGCCCGGATTTGTCCTTGACCCCGCCTGCCGCGGCGGCTTTTGCTGTCCCGACTTGAGAGGGGAGGGCAATATGGCCGTCGATACATCACCGCGTTCAACCACCTGGACTCACGTCGACGGGGAATGGCTTCCGGGCAATCCGCCGCTGATCGGGCCGACCTCGCATGCTATGTGGCTGGGCTCCACGGTCTTCGACGGCGCCCGCTGGTTCGACGGCATCGCCCCCGATCTCGACCTGCATTGCCAGCGCATCAACCGCTCGGCGCTTGCCATGGGGCTGAAGCCGGTGAAATCGGCCGAGGAAATCGCCGCGCTCGCCTGGGAGGGCGTTGAAAAATTCGACGGCGCCACGCCGATCTACATCAAGCCGATGTATTGGGGCGAACATGGTTCGCCCGGCAGCGTCGTCTCCGTCGATGCGGAATCGACCCGCTTCGCGCTCTGCCTGTTCGAGGCGCCGATGGGCGGCCATGGCGGCACCAGCCTCACCGTCTCGCCCTATCGCCGCCCGTCGCCTGAGACGGCGATGACCGAGGCGAAGACCGGCTCGCTCTATCCGAACAGCGGCCGCATGATCACTGAGGCGCGCAGCCGCGGCTTCGACAATGCGCTGGTGCGCGATCTCAACGGCAACGTCGTCGAGACCGCCTCGTCCAACGTCTTCCTGGTGCGCGACGGCGTGGTGATGACGCCCGCCGCCAACCGCACCTTCCTCGCCGGCATCACCCGCGCCCGCGTCATGCACCTCCTGCGCAAGGCCGGCTTCGACGTCGTCGAAGCCACGCTGTCCGTCGAGGATTTCCTCGCCGCCGACGAAATCTTCACGACCGGCAACTACTCCAAAGTCGTCGGCGTCATCCGCCTCGACGACCGCAACCTCCAGGAAGGCCCGGTCACCCGCAAGGCGCTGGACCTCTACATGGACTGGGCCCACGGCAGAAGCGAGAGCGAGGAGTGAGGAATGGTCCCGCGGAGCGGGAGCAATCGATCCAGTGAATCGATTGCAATGACGAACGCCCGAAGCGCAAGCGTAGGGCCGGGCGGTTCGGCGAAGCAGAGCCCGGTCCGCCCCTCATCCGCCTGCCGGCACCTTCTCCCCGCCTGCGGGGCGAAGGCGACAAGCCGTGAACCTCCCCGTCCCTCGTCAACGTCTCGCAGGGCACGTCCCCTCTCCCCGTCAGAACGGGGAGAGGGCTAGGGTGAGGGGCAGCCTCTCGCGCTGAGGTCTGCCGCCTCACGCCTCACGTCATCCACTTCCGATGCTCCGCAAATCTCTCCGCCAGGAGGTCGATGAACAGCCGCACCTTCGTCGCCAGATGGCTGCGGTTGGGATAGACTGCGTTGATGTTGAATTCGATCGGCCGGTAGTCCGGCATGATCTTCACCAGCCGTCCTTCGGCGATATCGTCGAAGACCACGAAGCTCGGCGCCAGGAAGATGCCCTGGCCATTCAGCGTCAGGAAGCGCAGCATCTCGGCGCTGTTGGAGACGGCATTGCCGCCGATCTTGACGCTTTCCGGCCGGCCTTCGCCATCCTCGAAGCGCCATTCCTCGCCATAGGGGTAATAGGCATATTGCAGGCAATTGTGATCGGCGACCTCGGCCGGCCTTTGCGGCATCGAATGGCTTTCGAAATAGGCCGGCGAGCAGACGAGCACATGGCGCCAGGGCGTCAGCTTGCGGGCGACGAGCGAGGAATCCGGCGGCGGCACGGTGCGGATCACCAGATCGTAGCCGTCCTCGATCATGTCGACCATCCGCTCGCCGATGCTGAAATCGAGCGCGATCGACGGATAAAGCTCCATATATTCGCTGACGACAGGCAGCAGGAACCGCACGATGGCGCTGCTGGTATAGACTTTCAGCGTGCCGCGGGGCGTGGTGCTGAGCGCGCCCGCGGTCCGGTCGGCCTCGTCGAGTTCGGCAAGGATCTGCGAGGAGCGTTCATAATAATATTTGCCGGTTTCCGTCAGGCTGACCTTGCGCGTCGTGCGGTTGAGGAGCCTGACACCAAGCCGGTCTTCCAGCGATTGCACATGATTGCCGACCATGGTGACCGACATGTTGAGCCGGCGCGCGGCGGCGGAAAAACCGCCGCATTCCACCACGCGGCCAAAGACTGTGAGGCTTGTCAGCCGATCCATATTGCCCTCGGATTATCCGCTGAGAGTTGATGATCCTTCCCGATTTAAGCAGATTATCACAATGAACGGCAGGGCGCATTGTCCCTTCAATCGAACAGGGCCTCTGAAACGGGGGCCGGCATTGAAGGAGAAACACAATGGTTGAGTTGCCCCGCAAGGATGTATTCGACACGGCCCGGCAGGCCGATGGCGCGCCTGCGGCCGAAGCGCCAAGCGCCCCGGTAGCCGAAGCGGCTGTCGTCGAAGCCCCAGCCGCGGCCGCGCCGAAGAAAACCGGCCGCAAGATCGTCAAGCGCGCGGTCATCGCCGCAGCACTGCTTGCCGGCGTCGGTTTATCAGGCGATTTCGGCTACCGCTACTGGACGGTCGGCCGCTTCATCGAATCCACCGACGATGCCTATGTGAAGGCCGATTACACCACCGTCGCCCCGAAGGTCGCCGGCTATATCAGACAGGTGCTGGTCAATGACAACGACCCGGTCAAATCAGGCCAGGTTCTTGCCCGCATCGACGACCGCGACTTCCAGGCCGCATTGTCGCAGGCGAGGGCCGCCGTGAAGGCGGCCGATGCCGCGATCGCCAATATCGACGCCCAGATCGCTTTGCAGCAGTCGGTGATCGGCCAGGCCAAGGCGACGATCGATGCCTCGCAGGCCTCGCTCGATTTTGCCGTTTCCGACGCCGCCCGCTCGGCCCGGCTGATCACCAGCGGCGCCGGCACGCAATCGCGCGCCGAACAGAGCCAGTCGGCCCGCGACCAGGCCGCCGCCGCGGTCGAGCGCGACCGGGCAGCCCTCGTCGCGGCCGAGAACAAGGTGCCGGTCTTTCAAACGCAGCGCCAGCAGGCGATTGCCGAGCGCGACCGGGCGGCAGCCGCCGCCCAGCAGGCCGAACTCAACCTGTCCTATACTGATATCGTCGCCGCCGTCGACGGCACGGTCGGCGCCCGTTCGATCCGCGTCGGCCAGTATGTCACCTCGGGCACGCAGCTGATGGCCGTCGTGCCGCTGCATGCCGTCTATGTCGTCGCCAATTTCAAGGAAACGCAGCTGACCCGTGTCCGCCCCGGCCAGCCGGTCGAGATCAAGGTCGACAGCTTTCCCGACATGGCGATCAAAGGCCATGTCGACAGTGTTTCGCCGGCGAGCGGCCTCGAATTCTCGCTGCTGCCGCCGGACAACGCCACCGGCAACTTCACCAAGATCGTCCAGCGCATCCCGGTCAAGATCGTCATCGACGACGAGGCGTTGAGCGGACTGTTGCGCTCCGGCATGTCGGTCGAACCCGAAATCGATACCAAGGCTGCAGAGACCTCTCTGGCCGAGGAAGGATTATCCCGGCACGCCGGATAGCCCTTCCGCCGTTTCCAAATTCGTCCGAACCTCGTCATGAAAGGTTTTCCGCGAGAACCGGAAAGAGATCAGCCATGGCCACTCTTCAGATCGCCGCAAACAGCAATTCGCTCACGCGCCCCGCCGCTACGGCGCCCGCCGCCATCAGCCCGGTCCGCATGTGGATGGCCGTCGTCGGCTCCACCCTCGGCGCCTTCATGGCGGTCTTGAACATCCAGATCGTCAATGCCTCGCTGGCCGATATCCAGGGCGCCATCGGCGCCGGCAGCGATGACGGCGGTTGGATCTCGACCTCCTATCTGATCGCCGAGATCGTCGTCATTCCCTTGAGCGGCTGGCTGACGCGGGTCTTCTCGCTGCGTAACTATCTGCTCGTCAACGCCATCCTCTTTTTGATCTTCTCCGTCGCCTGTGCCTTTGCGGCCAATCTGCAGCAGATGATCGTCCTGCGCGCCATTCAGGGCTTTTCCGGCGGCGTGCTGATCCCGATGGCCTTCACCATCATCATCACCCTGCTGCCCAAGGCGAGGCAGCCGATCGGGCTGGCGCTCTTTGCCCTTTCGGCCACCTTCGCACCAGCCATCGGCCCGACCATCGGCGGTTACCTCACCGAGAACTGGGGCTGGGAATATATCTTCTACGTCAATCTGGTGCCCGGCGCGCTGATGATCGGCTTGCTCTTTGCCTCGCTCGACCGGGCGCCGATGAACCTGAAGCTGCTCGCCAAGGGCGACTGGCCCGGCATCGTCACCATGGCGATTGGCTTGGCAGTCCTGCAGACGGTGCTGGAAGAGGGCAACAAGGAAGACTGGTTCGGCTCCGATTTCATCTTGCGCCTCACTGTTATCGCCGCCGTCTCGCTGACCCTGTTCATCGTGATCGAGCTGAAGACGGCCCATCCGCTCCTGAACCTGCGTCTGCTGGTGCGCCGCAATTTCGGCTTCGGCATCGTCGCCAACTTCCTGCTCGGCATCGCGCTTTACGGCTCGGTCTTCGTGCTGCCAATCTATCTCACCCGTATCCAGGGTTATAATTCCGAGCAGATCGGCATGGTGCTCGCGTGGACCGGCATCCCGCAGCTGCTGCTGATCCCGCTGGTGCCGCGGCTCATGAAGCGTTTCGACCTCCGCCTGCTGATCGTCGTCGGCTTTGCCCTTTTTGCTGCCTCGAACTTCATGAACGTGCATATGACCGGCGATTATGCCAGCGACCAGCTGTTCTGGCCGAACATCGTGCGCGCCATCGGCCAGGCGCTGGTCTTCACGCCGCTTTCGGCGATCGCCACCTCAGGCATCGAGCCGGAGAATGCCGGTTCGGCGTCGTCGCTGTTCAACATGATGCGCAATCTCGGCGGCGCGGTCGGCATTGCCTCGCTGCAGACCTTCCTGTCGAAGCGCGAACAGTTCCACTCGAACATCCTGACCAACTCGGTCTCCGTCTTCGAGGAAGCCACGCGTGATCGGGTCGCGAGACTCACGGCCTATTTCATGAGCCACGGCGTCAGCGATCAGGCGCTCGCCGGCCACAAGGCCGTCGTCGCCATTGCGCTCAAAATACGCAAGCAGGCCAATATCATGGCCTTCAGCGACACCTTCTTCCTGCTCGGCGTCGCCCTGGTCGTCGCCCTGCTGGCAAGCCTGCTGCTCAGCAAACCCGGCCAGCTCTCCGGCGGCGGCGCTCACTAGAGTTTGAAGGAGGAGAACGCCATGACATCAGCGATCCATGCCCCCGATCCCGCCCGGTTTCAGCCGAAGGCGGCCGGCAATGCCGTCAGCGCCGGCGCGCTGCTCTCGATCATCGAATGGCTCTCGGGCGACGAATGCCACGCGCTCGACGAAGCGGGCCTCGTCTCCGGCCTCGGCCGCAGGCTTCAGGCGCTTGGTCTGCCCGTCGACCGGCTGACCCTGCACCTGATGACGCTGCATCCCGAGTTCATCGGCCGCACCATCGCCTGGGCGCCGGGCGAGCCGGTCGAGATCCACGACCGCGAACACGGTGCCCGGGTTGCGATTGCCAATACGCCGCTGCGCAAGGTCATGGACACCCGCGAACCGCTGGTCGTCGGCGCCGGCGAAAGTGTGCATGGCCGCTGGCAGCACATCGATGTCTTTGCCGATCGCGGCCTGATGCAGCTCGTCATCGCGCCGCTCTGCAATGGCGACGGCCCGGTCAGCGCCGCCGTCTTCGGCACCAGGCGGCCAGGCGGCTTCAGCGCCTCCGAGCAGCAGCTGATCGAACGCATCCTGCCGGCGCTGCGCAACACCAGCGAACTGCGCATTCTTCGCCAGGTCGAGCTCAGCCTGCTCGACACCTATATCGGTCCGCTGACGGCGAGCCGGATTCTGGCCGGCCGCATCCGCCGCGGCGAGATCGAATCGATGCAAGCGGCGCTGCTGCTCTGCGATCTGCGCGGCTTTACCGAGCTGTCGAACCGGCTGCCCGGCAGCACGGTGCTTGGCCTGCTCAATGCCTATTTCGACAGGATCGTGCCGGCGATCACCCGCGAAGGCGGCGAACTGCTGAAATTCATGGGTGACGCCGTGCTTGCCTTCTTCCCGGGTTACGATGCCGCCCATTCCTGCGGCGCCGCGCTGGCATCGGCCCGCGACATCCTCGATGAGATCGACCATTTCCAATATGAAGGCATCGGCGTGAAGGCCGGAATCGCGCTGCATTACGGCGAAGTCAGCTACGGCAATGTCGGCTCCGGCCGCCGCCTCGACTTCACGCTGATCGGCGGCGACGTCAATCTGGTCAGCCGCATCCAGACCGCCTGCAGCGAATTGGGCGAGCCCGTGCTGATGTCGGCGCCGTTCTGCGAAGAGGCCGGGGCAGGGGATGCCGTCTCCGTCGGGGCGCATCGGCTGAAAGGTTTCGCCGAGCCGGTGGAGCTGTTTACGATCGCAAGGTAGGTGCGCGCGGTAGCACCCCCCTCTGCCCTGCCGGGCATCTCCCCCACAAGGGGGGAGATTGGCAGGAGGTTATGCCTCGCCCAAAATCTACGATTGATGTCAGGGGTGTTGGTTGGGGAAGCCGTCGCGCCCATCCGATCTCCCCACTTGTGGGGGAGATGCCCGGCAGGGCAGAGGGGGGTGCCACACACCTTACCCTTCCCATATCTTTCCGCCATAGTGCCCGCGAATCCCACAACAGAGGAAGAACCCCATGACCGTGCTGTCCGATGAACAAGGCGAGATCATCCGTGAGCTGGGCGTCGCCGCCGAGATCGATCCCGAGCGTGAGATCGAGCGACGAACCGAATTCCTCAAGGATTATCTCGTGGCCTCGGGCATGCGCGGCTATGTCCTCGGCATCAGCGGCGGCGTCGATTCGCTGACGGCGGCGCTGATTGCCCAGAAGGCGGTGCGTGAGCTGCGCGACAGCGGCCATGCGGCGGAGTTCATTGCCGTGCGCCTTCCCTATGGCGTCCAGGCGGATGAGGCCGATGCCGAGCGGGCGCTCGCGACAATCGGCGCCGACCGCTCGATGGTGGTCAACATCAAGGCGGCGGCGGATGCGATGCTGGCGGCCGCTCAGAACGGCGGTCTTGCCTTTGCCGATGCCGGCCGGCAGGATTTCATCCTCGGCAACATCAAGGCCCGCCAGCGCATGATTGCCCAGTTCGCCCTTGCCGGCGCGCTCGGCAGCCTTGTCATCGGCACTGACCATGCCGCCGAGGCGGTGATGGGCTTCTTCACCAAATTCGGCGATGGCGCCGCCGATATTCTGCCACTCGCCGGCCTCAACAAGCGCCGCGTCTGCCTGTTGGCAAAGCGGCTCGGCGCCCCTGATGAGCTGGTCTTCAAAGTTCCCACAGCCGATCTCGAGGACCAGCGGCCGCTGCGCCCCGACGAGGAGGCCTATGGCGTCAGCTATGACGAGATCGACGATTTCCTCGAAGGCAAGCCTGTCGGCGAGATCGCCCGCCGCCGCATCCTTGCCGCCTATCGCGCCACCGCCCACAAGCGCGCTTTGCCGGTGGCCGTCAACGCCCTCTGAGGGCAGTCGACGTTACGGCCGCACCGGCGAGCCGGTCCGGCCTGCCGAGGCGAGATAGGCCTGCGGCGCGAAATAGACGCCGTCCGCGTCGAAGGCCTCGAGCTCTTCGGCCTGCAGCGCTTCGTGCACCTTCGGGCGTGCCGCCACGCGGGCCATGAAGCCGTGCAAGCCCGGCCATTGCTGAAGATCGATGCCGGTCCAGGGCGACCAGTTCAGGCAGACGAAGAGATAGGCATCCGCCACCGTGAAGGCCTCGCCGGTGAGATAGGGACCGGCGAGGCGACCGTCCAGCCAGGCGAGCCGCTTCGATATCAGCGCCCGGATTTGCTCGTGCACGCTTGAGTAAAGCGGGTTGAACAACAGCACCATCGGCTTGTGCAGCTCGGCGGTGATGAAATTCAGATAGGATTGCACCTCGTTGCGCTTGAGGTTGCCGACCTCGGGCAGCATGGCCGATCCTTGCGGCACACTGTCGGCAAGGAACTGCACGATCGCCGGTCCCTCGGTCAGCACCTTGCCATCGTCGAGCATCAATGCCGGCACGTAGCCGTTGCCGTTGATGGCGAGATAATCCTTGCCGTCGCTTGTTCTGTGGGTCTGCCTGTCGACCTGGACGAGTTCGATGTCGAGCCCCAGCTCCCGGCAGACGATATGCGGCGAAAGCGAGCATGCGGCGGCGTGCATATAGAGTTTCATGACAGGCTTCCTTCTGATGAGGCGGGCGATGCCGCCGTTAATGGCGTTGAACATCTGTACTGTTTCGCATAAAATAACCCTCGTCAAGAATTTAATGCGAACCGGTACAGAATATGAAGGACGAGAAGAAACGCGGTCGCCCACGGGCTTTCGACGCCAAGGCGGCACTCGGCAAGGCGCGCGACGTTTTCTGGGACAGGGGCTTTGCGGCTGCCTCGCTCGACAATCTGAGTGCTGCGACCAACCTCAACCGCCCGAGCCTTTACGGGGCTTTCGGCGACAAGGAGGATCTCTATCTCGATACGCTGGAGGGCTATCGGCAGGACGGCATGGATGCGCTGGCAGAGGCGCTCGATCCGTCACTTCAGCTGCGCGACAATCTCGCCCGCGTCTATGAGAGCGCGCTTTCGATCTATCTGCATGGTGAAACCGCCGCCCGCGGCTGTTTCCTGATCGGCACGGCAACGGCCGAGGCGATCCAGCATGAGCGCGTCCGCGAGGTGCTCGGCCGCAGCCTCAACGATTTCGACGGCGAGATCGAAAAGCGCATGCGCCTTGCCGTCGAAAGCGGCGAGCTTCCCGAGGGCGCCGATCCGCAGATGATGGCGAGGCTCGCCTCAGCCGTCATGCATTCGCTTGCCGTGCGCGCCCGCGCCGGTGACAGCCGCGAGACGCTGGAAGCGATCGCCCGCTCGGGCGTCGAGCTGATCTGCGGACGGCGCTAATCCAGGTGGGATGTCTGCTTATCTGTTGGCCTCACCAGCCAGGCATAGGCAGCACCGGCGACAAGCAGCACCGAGGTGCCGAGGAAAACCGCCCGCATGCCGATATGCCCGCCGACGAAGCCGCCGAGGATCGGGCCGGCCACCTGGCCGACATATTGCGAGGAGATGGAAAACCCGAGAATGCTGCCGGCCGCACTGTCCGGCACGCTGTGACGGATGACGGCGGCGATGCAAGGCAGCAGCCCGCCGAGGGCCGCGCCCATCAGGAAACGCAGGATGATCAGCTGCCAGGCGCTGGTGACGAAGGCCTGCGGGATCAGCAGCAGCCCGGCGACGGCGAGCGCGCCTGAAATCACCGGCCAATGGCCGATCCTGTCGGCAAGCTTGCCGAGCCATGAGGCCGAAAGAATGCTGCCGAGGGCGGCCGCCGACATGACGATGCCGGAGATCATCGTCACCGCATCGGCGGCCGGCACGATCTGCGCGACATAGACGGTGATGATCGGCTCGATCGACATATTGGCGAACATCAACAGCATGCCGGTCGCCAGCATGGCGATGACAGGCCGTTTGTCGGCGATGGATTTCCAGCCGCCGCTTGCCTTGGCCGCCTGTTTGCGGGCCGGCGATTTTTCCTCTTTGATCAAAAAGGTCGTGGCGAGAAAGGCGAAGAAGATCATCGCCCCGGCGGAAAGAAAGGTGCCGCGGATGCCGATGATGGGCGGCAGCACGCCCCCGATCAGCGGCCCGACGAGATTGCCGGCCATGATGCCGGAGGAGAGAAGGCCGAGCGCCCAGGCCGAGCGGTCTTTCGGCGTCTGCGTCGCCACCAGCACCATCGAGCCGGAGGAATAACCGCCGGCAAGCCCGACAAAGAGGCGCAGCGCCACCAGCTGCCAGATATTGCCGGCCATGCCCATCAGCGAGATCGCCAGCGTCATGCCGAGGCTCGCGCGCACCAGCATCAGCTTGCGCCCGTAAATATCGCCGAGCCGCCCCCAGAGCGGCGCGACCAGAGCCGCAGCCAGAAAGGTGGCGCCATAGGCGATACCAGACCATTGCACGATTGCCGCATGATCGCTGACGCCGAGCTCCTCGACATAAAGCGGCAGGAAAGGCAGCAGCAGCGTCATCGCCACGATGGTGGTGAAGGAGCCGATCAGCGAGATCGCCAGATTGCGCTTCCAGTAGATCGAGCCTGCGCTCACGCTCGCCGCGTCCAATTGCGTATCGGTCATTCCTTGCCTCGGCGTCGATCATGAAGGCGCGATTGCGCCGAAACTGGATCATCTCGGGTAAAAGTGCTAGATATACTGATTGCATGATGCAATCGGTTAATCGGAGGATATTGCCATGAACGATATGCGCACGAGGCAGCAGACCGTCCGCGATCTCTACGCCGCCTATCTGGAAGACCGCAAGGATAAAGTCATCGCTATGCTGACGGAGGATTTCACCTTCTCCAGCCCGCGTGACGACCATATCGACCGGGCGGCCTATTTCGAGCGCTGCTGGCCGAAGCAGCCGTTCTTCCGCGCCATCCACATCGAATTCCTGGCGGTCGACGGCGACGAGGCAGCCGTGCGGTACCGCGCCGAAAAACTGGAAGGCGGAAGCTTCGCCAACATGGAGAGCCTGCGCTTCCGCGGTGAGAAGATTGCCTCCGTAGAGGTCTATTTCGGCCGAAATCTGTAGTCCGGGCCTTTAGAGCAGCCGTATTGCCGATGTCACGATGATGATCATCGACACCGCCACCATCAGCGCCCGCACCGGCAGCCGCTTGACGAGGATGGCGCCGAAAGGAGCGGCGATGACGCCGCCGATGATCAGGCCGATCGCCGAATTGAGCTCCGACCAGCCGAGCGTCAGGATGAAGGTCAGCGAAATCGTCAGCGTCACTGCAAATTCGGTAAAATTGGTCGAGCCGATCACCCGCTTCAGGTCGTGGCCGCGGCCGACCAGCGTGCTGGTGACGACGGGGCCCCAACCGCCGCCGCCGATCGCATCGAGAACGCCACCGCAAAAGCCGACGGGCGGCACCGCCCAGTCGCGAACCTCGCGCTTGGCCGGCGGCCGAAAGGCCTTGTAGAAAATCAACAGGCCGATGGCGATCAGATAGGCCGACACGAAGGGCGCGATCACCTTGCCGTCGATATTGGCCAGCAGATAGGCGCCGATCGCGCCGCCGATCATGCCGGCTGGTGCCAGCCGCGCCACCAGACGCCAATCGACATTGCGGTGATAGGCATGCGAAATGCCGGATGCTGCCGTGGTGAACATCTCAGCCACATGCGTCATGGCGCTGGCATTGGCCGCCGGCACCCCGAAGGCGAGAAGGCTGGTCGTCGACAGCACGCCGAAGGCCATGCCGAGTGCGCCATCGACGATCTGCGCACAGAAGCCCACCACGATGAAGAAGAAGATATCCGATGTCATGCGGTCCCCTCAGACGAACGGTAGCATCAGAATCCGCGATGCGGGAAAATTTTTAATTCAGGCGGAAAGTCCGCGCTGTTTCAGCCGGACGATCTTGAAGAAGCCGTTCGGAAAGACCGGCAGGATCTCGGCAGCGGAAAAATCGCCGCGCCGCTCGGCCCAGGCGAGAATGCGGTGGATGCGGAAGGCCGACGACCAGCCGATGTGACGCACCAGCGGCGCCACCGCCGCCTCGATCGCGCCCTGCAGGCCGGCGCCGTCGCCGAGCTTGCTGGCCAGAATGATCTCGCCGCCCGGCCGCAGCACCCGGGCGCATTCGTCGAGCGCCCGCTCGGGCTCGGGAATCAGCGTGATGACGAAGGGCAGGCAAACCGCATCGAAAGACCGGTCGGCAAAGCGCAGCGCATGCGCATCCATCACCTCGAGCGCGCTGATATGCTGCAGCGTCTCGCGGCGCACCTTTTCGCGCGCCCGGGCGATCATATGTTCGGAAATGTCGATGCCGGTCACCCGGCAGCGGCTGGGATAGTGCCTGAGCGTCAGGCCGGTGCCGACGCCGACTTCCAGAATATCGGTGCCGGCCGCGGCGGCGAGTGCTGCCAGCTTGCGGTGGCCGTCGCTGAGGAGGCCGCGATAGACGCGGTCATAAACCGGCGCCCAGCGCTGATAGATTTTCTGCTGATCTTCCGGCCTGCTGCCAAGCTCTGACATCCCGCACCTCCCTAACGCCCAGACTTCAACTCCTAAGGGTAGCGTCCGGTTCCCCTCAAAATGTGACCGAAGGCACAGATTGGCGGAGACAGCACGGGCCGACGCAGCCTATCTTGGCGGCGCGAGGCCAAGCTGTTTGGCATCCAGTTCGCTGCCGATCTCCACGGTTTTCTTCTGCTTGTCATAAACGCAGATCTGGGCGACCAGCCCCTTGGCGCCCTTCGGCTTGCCCGTCACCAAGGCCAGCCCGTAATGGCTGGTGCCGAAGGGATCGACGCGGGCGGCAGGCCTTTCGAGCGTGACCGCCGCCTTCTTGCACTTGGCCTCGACATCGGCTGCCAGCTGTTTCCAGGCATCGTCCGAAGAGGCATGAGCTGCGCCCGCGAGACTAATAAGCGCGGCAATGGTCAGAAGCGGGATTATATTCCTGTTCATATCGGGTCTCCGTTGCAGTGAATCGCCGGGGAAGCGGTTTTCGAGGCGGGCATCCCAGGCGATTTGCGCGACCGATTCCAACGCTGCAACTGAGGCAAATTTTCCTTCGACGGATCGTTTTTTGACATTTCGCTGGTTGCCTCTCCCCTTTCCCCTCCTATGTTCCGCCACACCTGCCGATGACGCAATCTATTGCCAAGAGGAGATCTGACATGGCTTTCGAATTGCCTGAACTTCCCTATGATTACGAAGCGCTTGCTCCCTTCATGTCGAAGGAAACGCTGGAGTTTCACCACGACAAGCACCATAAGGCCTATGTCGACAACGGCAACAAGCTCGCCGCCGAAGCCGGTCTTTCGGATCTGTCGCTCGAAGACGTCGTCAAGAAGTCCTTCGGCACCAATGCCGGCCTCTTCAACAACGCTGCCCAGCACTACAACCACATCCATTTCTGGAAGTGGATGAAGAAGGGCGGCGGCGGCAACAAGCTGCCGGGCAAGCTCGAAGCAGCTTTCGCCTCCGATCTCGGCGGCTACGACAAGTTTAAGGCCGATTTCGCCAATGCCGGCGCCACCCAGTTCGGCTCCGGCTGGGCCTGGGTTTCCGTCAAGAACGGCAAGCTCGAAATCTCCAAGACCCCGAACGGCGAAAACCCGCTCGTCCACGGCGCCACCCCGATCCTCGGCGTCGACGTCTGGGAACACTCCTATTACATCGACTATCGCAACGCCCGCCCGAAATATCTCGAGGCCTTCGTCGATAGCCTGATCAACTGGGACTACGTCCTCGAGCGCTACGAAGAAGCCACGAAGTAAGCAGCACCAGACTCACCGCCATGGGCGGCGATGTCTCTGCTCTTCAATTCAGCACCCGGCGCCCAAACGCCGGGTGTTTCGTTTTATGCGCCCGTCGCGAAACCTTGAAGTTCTGAGCGCCCAAAGATCAATGATGAAGCAGCTTCCCTTCAAGCCCGAAGCCGTCCTGTTCGACATGGACGGCCTAATTTTCGATACCGAGGCTTTGTATCGGGACGCCGTTATCATGGCCGCTAAGGAAAATGGGTTTGAAATCCCGGTCTCCGTCTATCTGGAAACGGTTGGATTACCCAGCACGTCGGCCAGAGCGCTTTTGGGCATGCACCTTGGCGGTGAATTTCCCATCGAGGACTTGTGGAAACAAGCTTCGGATCGGTTCCAGACGATGGTCGCAACAGAGCTGCACCTCAAGCCGGGGGTCATTGAAATATTGGACTGGCTGGAGGAAATCCAACTTCCGTGGGCCATCGTCACCTCCTCCGATCATGACACAGTGCTTAGCCATCTGCTGGCGGTGAATCTGAAGGATCGCTTTGTGCATATCATTGCCCGCGGAGATTATGCCGCGGCGAAACCTCATCCGGAGCCGTATCTGAAAGCCACAAGCCGGTTAGGGGTGAACCCGCTCCGTTGTGTTGCACTCGAGGATTCCCACGACGGTGTGCTTTCGGCATCTCGTGCCGGTCTGATGACCATAATGGTGCCCGACCTCGTTCAGCCGACGCCGGACATTGAAAATCTATGTGCCTATGTCGCACCAGATCTACACGACGTTCTGGCGGTTTTGATCGATAGGCTCCGCACACTCGGAGATCTCGACAGTTGACGCAGTTCGATCATGGTTTAGGACATCGTCACATCCCTGTCACCGGCCGCTCCTAATCACGCTCCATGTCCTCTTCCGCTCTTCCCCTGTTCCGCTTCGGCATCATCGCCGACCCGCAATATGCGGCAATCGCTCCGCATGCGGCCATGGACCGCTATTACGCCAACAGCCTCGCCAAACTCGCCGAGGCGATCGAGGTCTTCAACGGCGAGGAATTGAGCTTCGTCATGACGCTTGGCGATGTCATCGACCGCAGCTTCAAAAGCTTCGACGACATCCTGTCGGTCTATAAGAGACTGCGGCACGAGGCGCTCTTCCTGCTCGGCAATCACGACTTCTCGGTCTCCGCGGGCCATCTTTCCGAAATCTCTACGCGTCTCGGCATGCCGTCGCCCTATTACAGCTTCCGCCGCCACGGCTGGCGCTTCGTCGTGCTCGACGGCAACGAGGTCAGCACCTTCGCGCCGCCCGAAGGCCATCCGCATCGCGCCCTTGCGGCAAAGATGCTGGCGGACCTGCAGGCGAGGGGCGAAAGAAACGCCCATCCGTGGAACGGCGCGCTGAGCGACGAGCAGTTCGCCTGGCTCGGCGATGAGATCGCAAGCGCTGCCGCGGCCGGCGAGAAGGTGATTGTCATGAATCACTATCCGGTCTACCCCGCGGGCGAGCACGATATGTGGGACTGCGACCACATTGTCGCGCTGCTCGCCGCGCACGACAACGTCGTCGCCTATTTGAACGGCCATAACCACGCCGGCAATTACGGCAAGGTCGGCGCCTGCCACTTCGTCAATTTTAAGGGCGTGGTCGACACCGAGAGCGAAAACGCCTTCGCCATCGTCGAACTCCACCCCGACTATATTGAAATCCGCGGCTTCGGTCGTGAGGAGAGCCGGACGCTGGATTATTAGGCTGGGAGAGATTGTCGATAAAAGTTGGCCAACTGCTGCTTATGTCATGCTCGGCCTTTACCGACCCTATGACAGAAATTGACCGAGATTGCGGGGTACCTCTCCGAAGAAGCGCCCAACTCGCCGACGGTGAGTTTGGCGGAACGCAACCCCACCCTCCGTCATCCTCGGCCTTTGAGCCGAGGGGGCAGATGTCGGCGGTCCTTTGGCGACGTCGAAGATGTGCCAGGCACGAAAGCGCTTCCCCGGGGCCGCATGGCGCTGATCTCCCGCTCGTGCCTAAACTCTGCCAACCTGTTCGCATAAACGCCCGTCCGCTACACCGGCACAGCCTTCTCCGTCCAGCCGCTCGTCCACAATTCCCGCAACCTGTCGCCATCACCCTTGAAGAACGCGTCGCGTGCCGCGCAGTGCTCCACCCGGTCGCTGCGGAAATTGCGGATGGCTTGGCGCAGCTCGCACCAGGCGACGATGTTGGCGGTCTGCGAATAATAGATCAGAGCGATCGGTTGGATCGTCCGCTCGCTGGCGCGGCCGACTTCGTCGCGGTAGCCGAGCATGAGTTTGCATTCGTCGCGGATCGCCCGGCGCACGATCGCGAGATCGAAGCCCGCCGGCTGCGCGATCGAGCCCCAGGCATAGAGTGCCTTGCTATCCATCGCCTGGCGGAGCGGCGCCGGCACGGCGCCTGATATCTTCCGGTTGACCCGGCGGGCGGCCTGTTTCAGCTCCTCGTCGGCCGTGCGTTCGAGCAGCGCCAGCGACAGCACGATCGCTTCCATCTCCTCGATCGAGAACATCAGCGGCGGCAGGTCGAAGCCCGGCCGCATGATGTAGCCGATGCCGCGCCCGCCCTCAATCGGCACCCGCATCGCCTGAAGGGCGGCGATGTCGCGATAGATCGACCGCACGGTCACCTCGAGCGTTTCGGCCATCACAGCCGCCGTCATCGGCTTTCTGGCGAGCCTCAGGATCTGAATGATCTCGAAAAGCCGCGAGGCCTTGCGCATTTTGCCTCTCCCATCCCTTAGGCTCCTGACAATACACTGTCAGTTGGGTTTGCGTATAGAGCCGCCTATCGGATTGAAATCAATCAGGGTCTTTCAAAACGGCCCATGCACCGGCAAGGCGGTAACTGACATGAACTACCATGAAAACCTCTGGCTCTTCTTCACCCTTCTCTTCGGCATCATCATCGTGCCGGGCATGGATATGCTCTTCGTGCTCGCCAATTCGCTGACCGGCGGCGTCAGGCGGGGGCTGGCGGCGACAGGCGGCATCATGGCCGGCGGCGCCGTGCATTCGGCCTATGGCGCGGCCGGCGTCGGTCTGCTCGTCACCATGCTGCCGCAGCTTTTCAACGTTCTGCTCGTTGCCGGCGTCGCCTACATGATCTGGATCGGCATTTCGCTGATCCGCAGTTCGATCACCGTCGAGGCGGTCGGGCCGGGCACGGCGCGCTCCGGCTGGCGCGCCTTCCGCCAGGGCGCCGTCACCTGTCTCGTCAATCCGAAGGCCTATATCTTCATGTTCGCCGTCTATCCGCAGTTCCTGCGACCGGAATACGGCCCGGTCTGGATGCAGGGCCTGATCATGGGCGCCATGACGGTTGCCACCCAGTTCGCCATCTACGGCACGCTGGCGATGACGGCCGGCCGCAGCCGTGACCTGCTTGTCGCCAATCCCGACGTCACGGCCCTTGTCGGTCGCTTCGCCGGGCTGCTCCTGGTTGCGGTCTCCGCCTTCAGCCTCTGGCAGGGTTGGAAAAGCGCCTGAGCCTTCAAGCCCCCTGATGCGGCGGCAGAAATCGCGACATCTTCAGCAGTGACTGGCGGCAGTCCTGCGGAGATGTTCTCTTATCATCGCGCGAAATTCGCTGAATGTCTGGAACCCGATGTGCCGTACGAATCGGTGGACCGTCGTTGGAGAAACGCGACACCTGCGCGCAACCGCGGCAGCACTTTCAAAGGCCGTCATCTCCGGCTTTTCCAGGATCTCCCTTGCGACGTCTTCGAGACCAATTGGGAACATGAGCTGTCGGCGGGCGATCAGGCACTTCAATTCGTGCAGTGTCGACGGAGGAGAGGGCTGATCCTGTAGCATTGCAATCACTTTCGAAAGAACACCTTTCGAGCAAGCGCGCTGCGCTCGGCTAGATCGCCTGCGGCTTGAAATCGCTCGCTGCAACCGGCATGACGCCCTGCAAAAGCGCTACGGACTTTTCCAGCCCTTCTAGGCTGTTCAGAAGCACGTCCTCATGCTCGATGGAGAGCCAGCCATCGTAACCGGCCATCTTCAGCCTGTAGCAAAACTGCCGCCACCATTCTTCGCCATGGCCAAATCCCAGCGTGATGTAGGACCAACTGCGCGCCGGGATGTCCATCAGGCTGCCGTTCTCCAGAAGGCTGGTGACGGCCTGCTTCGGCCCGTTGAGGAAGGTGTCCTTGGCATGCACGTGGTAGACGGCGTCGCCGAGCGCTTCTGCGGCCACAAGAGGATCGGCACCCATCCAGAAGAGATGTGACGGATCCAGATTCGCACCGACGACCGGGCCGACGGCTTCGCGAAGCTTCAACAGCGAAGGCACATTATAGACGCACTGGTTGCCGTGCAGTTCCAACGCGATGCGTTCCACACCGTGATCCCTGGCGAGCGCCACGATCTTGGTCCAGTACGGGAGGAGCTTCTCCTCCCACTGGTAGCGAAGGATCGCCTGCGTTTCCGGCGGCCACGAGGAAACCACCCAATTCGGCATGGTGTCGGTAGCATTCCCGGCTGGAAGTCCTGACATCGCGCAAACGGTCTTAATGCCCAGCTCGCCCGCTGCGCGGATTGTATCCTCAAGACCCTGCCTCTGGGCAGGATCGGTCGGATGCAGCGGATTTCCGTTGGCGTTCAAACTGATCACTTCCAGTTTGCGGTCGGCGAAAGCTCTGAGGAATGATTTCTGCGCATTCTTGTCCCGCAGGATCGTCGACAGATTGAAATGCGGCGCCGTCGACCAGCCGCAGGTATTGACCTCGACGCCGGAGACCCCCAGCCTTCGAGCGTGATCGAGCATCGCCTCGAAGGGCAGCCCACCGAGGCTGTCTGATACGAATCCCAGTTTCATGCGTAAAACTCCGGTTTTGCGATCATTTCCACGGGTGTCTTGCGGCCGTCGTTCAAGGCTTTGACGCCGGCCTCGGCGACCTTTGCGGCGCAGTATCCATCCCAACTGCTCGAGGCGATGTTCGGGAATACTCCGGTTTCAACGAAACGAAGGAAGGCGCGGTTCTGACGGCGATAGGCTTCGGCATAGCGCCCGCGCCAATCAGCGTCGTAGCTTGTGCTCTGGCCGAGTTCCCGGTCGACGCGAGTGTAGTTGACGGCGTTCATGGCAATAGTCGCCTTCTCCCCAACCAGTTCGGCGCGGACGTCGTATCCGTAGGCTGCGTTGTTGTTGATCTCGATATTGACCAGCTGTTCGTCCGCCGTTTCGAGCACCATATAGACCGGTGCGACCAGCGAGTCGGAACGCTTCGGCTGGAAGGCGGAGATCGATACGTATTCGGTGTCGAGGACGTGGCGGACGACATCGAACTCGTGCGGGGCGGAATTGGTGATCGCCATCGCTCCGGTGAAGTCTGAGGCGGGCGTTGCGACATTTCGATGAAAATTGTGCATCATCAAGGCTCGGCCAATCGCACCGTGCTCCAGAGCCCGCTTCATTTCGACATAGGACTGGTCGAAGCGGCGCATGAAGCCGAGCATGATGAACTTCGATCCCGAGGCTTCTTCCGCCTGCATGATCTCCACGCATTCTTGCGAGGACTGCGACAGCGGCTTTTCGCAGAGAGCCCGTTTGCCGGATTTTATGCAGGAGAGCGACAAGGGCGCGTGGGTGAAATCGGGGCTTGCGATAATAACCGCATCCACGTCCGGACGAGCGGCGACCCGGTCGGGATCAGAGTCGACATCATGGGCGTTGTAGGCGTCTGCCACTCTGCGGGCGCGGTCTGCATCCATGTCGCAGACGACCTGGAGGTGCGCCCCAGGCAGATCTTCCGCCACGATACGCGCGTGGTCGGCTCCCATCAGTCCCGCCCCGATGACGGCGATCCTTACTGTCATTTCGATAATTCCTGTCGTTTGGAGAACCAGCGATTTGCGGCTTGCAAGCACTGCCCCTGGCGGGAAACGCGTGCCGGGAGCCCCATCCCGGCACGCACCCTTAGGAGGGCTTACTTCTTTGCGTATTGGTCAACGTTGTCCTTGGTAATCGAAGCGAACGGCACCAGCTTTTCGGCCGGAGCATCCCCTCCCTCTTTCAGGCCTTCCACGACCTCGAAGGCGGCCTTCGCCTGGCCTGCAGCGTCCTGGAAGATGGTCTGGGACATGGTGCCGGCCTTGATCGCATTCAGAGCATCGGCCGTGCCATCGACACCCGAGATCATCACGCCCTTGAGTCGGTCAGCGCCCTGAAGTGCTTCCAGCGCGCCCAGCGCCATCTGGTCGTTGGCTGCGACGATTGCGTCGAACTTCGGAAAGCTCTGGATCCAGTCTTCTGTGACCTTCATGCCTTCTGCGCGGTCGTAGTTGGCTGAGAGGCTGGCGAGAGTGGTCACGTCGGAACGGCCGAGCGCATCCGCGAAG
Source organism: Rhizobium acidisoli (assembly GCF_002531755.2). NCBI lineage: Bacteria > Pseudomonadati > Pseudomonadota > Alphaproteobacteria > Hyphomicrobiales > Rhizobiaceae > Rhizobium > Rhizobium acidisoli. The sequence goes on from NZ_CP034998.1 coordinate 904,707, forward strand.
CCCTTTTTGCGCTCCTGCGTGTGCGAGAGCCCCGGCGTGCCTTCGAGGTAGAGGATCTTGGCGTCTTTCGGCAGGCGTTCTTTCATGTACTCGCCCTGAAGGCGGCCGGCATCGATGTTCTTCGAGCCGACGAACGTGTACTTGCCGCCCGCCGATTGGATGCCGAGAGCGATGACGGGGATGCCCGCCTGATTCGCCTTCTCGACGCCCGGTACGATGCCTTGATAGTCGACCGGCACGACGACGATCGCGTTGACCTTCTGCGCAATGAAGTTGTCGATCTGGTCGAGCTGCTTGCTGACGTCGTTGTTCGCGTCGGAGAAGTTCACTTCGACTGCTGGATCGGATTTCGACGCTGCGATGAAAGCGTTCTTGCGTGCCATGACGAAGACATCAGTATCCGCCATGTTGGCGTAACCGACGACGAACTTGTCGGCGGCGAATGCGGCGCCGGTGGAGATGGCGGCAAGGGATATGGCGCAGGCGAGAGCGAGTTTGGAAATGGCTTTCATAGGATCCTCCCATAGAGTTTCAGGTTCATTCCGGATGCGGGAAGCCCCCGCCGACAAGGAGTTGGTTCCCATGCAGGCGCGGGCCTGCTGAAGAACGGTGGTCATGCCTTCTTTTTGCTGCGGGCAGACTTGGTCCAGACGTCGAGGATCACGGCGATCGCGATGATCAGACCCTTGATGATCTGCTGCCAGTACGAGCTGACATTCATGAGATTGAGCATGTTGTTGATGACGCCGATGATCATCGATCCGATGATCGTGCCGGTGATGGTTCCAGTCCCGCCCATCAGACTGGTGCCGCCGACGACGACAGCGGTGATCGCATCGAATTCGTAGCCGACGCCGCCGGCCGGCTGGCCGGAGTTGATGCGAGACATGAGCACGATGCCTGCGACCGCGCACAGGATGCCGTTGAAGATGAAGGCCTTCACGACGATGCTGTCCGGATTGATGCCGGAAGCGCGGGCGGCACGCTCGTTACCGCCTACCGCATAGACGTATCGGCCGAACTTGGTCTTGTTGAGAAGAATCCAGGAGACAATGACGATGGCCGCAAGAATGGTCACGGAAATCGGCACCGGGCCGAGCGAGCCTTGGCCGATCACTTTGAAGTCGCCCAGTCCCGTCACCGGCGAACCGCCCGTGTAAAGCAGTACAGCGCCGCGCGCCACCGTCGTCATCGCCAAGGTCATGATGAATGACGGGATGCGGAAAAAGGTGATGATGAAGCCGTTGATGACACCGGTGACGATCCCGACCGCAACACCGGCGGCGACCGCCAGAACGACGCTTCCGGTCATCGCCATCACGCTGGCCGCCAAGACGCCGCAGAGCGCCAGGACCGATCCCAGCGACACATCGATATGCCCCAGAATGATGATGAAGGTAACGCCGCACGCGAGAAGGCTCACCACGACGACCTGGCGCAGGACGTTGGTCAGGTTGGCCTCAGTCAGAAATGTCGGACTCAAGATCGAGGCAAGGACGCAGATGCCGGCGAAGATCAGGATTGTGCCGTACTTGCGATAGATCTGAGAAAAGCTCATGCTCCGAGAGCCTGAGATGACATGGCCTTCTCGTTTCGCGACCGCGTCTGCGCGTTCAATACTCATCAGTGTCCTCCCGTGGCGAGGCGCATGATGTTTTCCTGATTGGCCTCGTCTCTTGTCAGTTCGCCGGTGACCCGGCCTTCGCTCATCACCACCACGCGATCACTCATGCCGAGGATCTCGGGCAGCTCGGATGAGATCATGACGATTGCGAGCCCCTGGCGAGCGAACTCGGTCATCAGCCTGTGAATTTCGGATTTCGACCCGACGTCGATGCCGCGTGTGGGTTCGTCGAGAATGAGCAGCTTCAGATCACCCAGCAGCCATTTGGCCAGAACGATCTTCTGTTGATTGCCGCCGCTGAGGTTCTCCACGATCGTTGCCGTATCGGGCGTCTTGATCTGGAGCATCTTGATCATGCGCTGGGCGGCGGTCTCTTCCTGCCGCTCGCTGATGAAAAGGCCGGACGCGAATTTCTTGAGGTTCGCAAGCGAAATGTTTTCGCCGACGGACCGGCAAAGCACCAGACCTTCCGCCTTGCGATCCTCCGAGACCATGGCGATGCCGTTGGCGATGGCATCCTTCGGGGACGCGAGCTTTAGCGGTTTTCCATTCAGGCGGATGACGCCCGCGTCTGCCGCGTCCAAGCCGAAGATCACGCGGGCGACCTCTGTCCGCCCGGCGCCGATCAGGCCGGAAAGGCCGACGATCTCGCCGGCACGGACTTCGAAGCTGACGTTTTCGAAAACGCCGTCACGAGAGAGGTTCTCGACAGAAAGGACGACCTCGCCGATCGGCACCTCCTCTTTCGGGAATATGCTGGAGATGGTGCGGCCCACCATCTGAGAAATCAGCTTTGCCGGCTCGTATTCGCTCGCCGGCGCCGCTGCGACGAACTGGCCATCACGCATCACCGTGATGTCGTCGGCGATCTGAAAGATCTCGTCCATCTTGTGGGTGATGTAGATGATCGCGACGCCTGCTGCTTTCAGGTCTGCGATCTGCCTGAAGAGCATCGTAACTTCCGTGTCGCTGATCGCCGACGTCGGTTCGTCCATGATGACGAGAGAGGCCTTGCGGGAAATCGCCTTGACGATCTCGATGAGTTGCATCGTCGCGATCGACAGGTCGCGCATCTTCGTTTTGGGGCTGTATTTGAGGCCCAGGCGATCGAGGAGCGTCTGGGTTTCAGAATTCATCCGATCAAAATCGACGAACCGGGACAAAACGCCCGTCTGGCCATAAGTGGGCTCGCGGCCGAGAAAGATGTTTTCGGCGATGGTCATGTCGAGCACCGGGCTGAGTTCCTGGTGGATCATCGAAATCCCTCGTTCCAGCGCGCCGGCAGCGCTCTGGTGATCGAGCTTCTCGCCCCTGAAAAAGATCTCTCCACCGTCAATTGCGTAGATGCCGCTCAGGATCTTCATAAGCGTCGACTTGCCCGCGCCGTTCTCCCCGACGAGGACATGCACCGTGCCGGCACGCACCTTCAGGCTCATGCCATCGAGCGCAAGAACACCAGGGAATGCCTTGGTGATCGACCGCATCTCAAGAACGAGGCCAGCTCGGCTATTCATAGGCGTGCGATCGCCTTCGCCGCCCGAAAGCGGCGCCACCTTTTGAAAGGTCGCAGTCATGAGAGTATTTTCCTCCAGATGAGAGAGCTCTCCCAAGCTCTCCTGCCAAGCTGGCATTTTCTGGACGATGAAATCGCGAAAATTACCCAATCTGTCAACGAACTGGTAGATTTTTCTCCCAAAACCTCTCATAAATGGCATCAGATAATGAGAGGTTGCTGATGTCTCGCCCCACGATCCCCGACCTGGCAAAGGCCGCAAATGTGAGCATTTCAACGGTCGATCGCGTGCTGAACGGTCGCGATCCAGTGCGTCCACAGACGGCCGAGCGGGTTCTCAACGCCGCCCGCCAGATCGGCTTTCATGGGGCGACAGCCATCGCTCGCCGACTTGAGCACGACAAGCCGGTGATCAAATTCGGTTTTCTTCTCAAGCAGTCTCACCGCAAGCTTTATCAAATGTGGAACGACATTCTCGTTGCGGCGACCGAGGCGTTCCCCGACGCCCATGGAAGAGCGATCGTGAGATTTATGGACGACCTTGCGCCCGACAAGGCTGCCGAGGCGATCTACGCTCTTAGTCGCGAAGCCGACGTCATCGGCATGATTACCTCCGACCACCCGCAGGTGAACCACGCCGTCGATGGTCTGGCGTCGGAAAACATTCCGGTCGTGACAATGATTTCCGATATTTCCACCGCCTCCCGTGCGGCCTATGTCGGCAACGACTGCGTCAAAAAGGGCCGCACGGCCGCGTGGTTCATAGCCGGGCTGAATGGCAATGGCGGCAAGGTTTCCGTCTTCGTCGGAAGTCACCGATATCTAGCCCAAGAGCTGAACGAAATGGGGTTTCGGTCGTATTTCCGGGAGAGTGCGCCGGGTTTCCAGATGCTGGAGACGGTTGCGACTCTTGAAGAGCCCGAAATTGCCTATGAGGCGACGCGCCGCCTTCTGCAGACGGAGCCGAATTGGGTCGGACTCTACGTTGCCGGCGGCGGCATTACGGGTGTGATGCGAGCCTTGCGAGAGGATGGTGGGCCGGCAGCCAAACGCCTGGTGGTCATAGCACACGAGCTCACGAACGAAACGAGAGTCGGTCTTGCTGAGGGGCTGATCAGGGTTGTCCTGTCTCATCCGGCAAAGCTGCTGGGAGAGACTCTAGTGCGCGCCATGGCGGAAGCTCTCGATACCGGCCGATCGCCAATAGTTTCGCAGCACATTGTCCCATTTGAATTTTACACGGCCACGAATATTTGAAGCTTCTCTGCACTCAGTTCAGCTGCTTATCACATTGTTTTTATGATGATCCGGCAAAACGTGACTGCCCGGAGGGCATGGATTTTGTCATGCTCCCGGTGCAGATTGGCCGTCGGCCGCCTTGGCTCGGGAAAATGCAGAAAGAAATGGAGAGGAATATGAATTGGAAAGCAGTAGCTGCCGCCGCAGCGATGGCAGGAATAGCCTTCGGTTCGGTAACCGCCGCCGACGGCACGCATGATTCGCGCATTGCCCTGATGAAGCAGATCGGCGGTGCGGCCGGCGCTTTGGGAGCCATCGCCAAGGGCACCAAGCCCTATGATGCCGAAGCGGTGAAAGCGGCGCTGACGACGATCGCCGCGACGGCCAAGGTGTTCCCCGATCAGTTCAAGCCGGGCACGGAAACGGGCGACCAAGAAGCGAGCCCGAAAATCTGGGAAAACATGGATGACTTCAAGGCGCGCGCCGCGAAGCTCTCCACCGATGCCGAAACCGCGCTCGCCCAGCTTCCGGCCGATGCCGCGGCTGTCGGCGCCACGGTCAACACGCTCGGCGCCAGCTGCGGCGGCTGTCACAAGGCCTATCGCATCAAGGAGTGAGCGATAGGTCATTCCCCTCCGACACCGATCCGCGCCAGCCTTGCCGCCGGCGCGGATCACCTTATTCTCCGGCTGTTCGGGGCTGGTCGCAGAATCGGTCCCTATAGGAAAATCTCGGCAAAAGGGGAGGCGGGGCATGATCCGCAGGTTCATTCGGTTACTGCTCTGTCTGATCGGCGTCGCCGTGCTGGGCGGTGGTGCCTTCTATCTCGTCACCGCACCCGATCCGCTGCCGGAAAGCCATTGGGCCGGTCTCGGCGCGCCGGATCCGGCAAACGGCCAGATGGTGTTCTGGGCGGGCGGCTGTGTCAGCTGTCATTCCGCCCCCGGTTCCGAAGGCGATGCCAAGCTGACGCTGTCAGGCGGCCTGGCGCTGAAAAGCCCTTTCGGCACCTTCCACGTGCCGAACATCTCGCCCGATGAAAAGGCCGGTATCGGCGGCTGGTCGCTGGCTGAGTTCGGCAATGCGATGAAGCGCGGCGTCGGTCCGGGCGGCCAGCACCTCTATCCGTCCTTTCCCTATGCCTCTTATTCCCGCATGAGCGACAAGGACGTCTACGATCTCTTCGCCTTCCTGAAGACGCTGCCGAAGAGCGCAAATGTCGCGCCCCCGCACGAACTGCCGTTCCCATACAATATCCGGCTGGCGCTCGGCGGCTGGAAATTCCTCTATTTCAACGATCAGCCGCGTGTTGCGCTCGCCAAGAGCGATGACAAGATCAAGCGCGGGCAATATCTGGTCGAAGGCCCCGGCCATTGCGGCGAATGCCACACACCGCGCGATGTGCTCGGCGGCTTCCAGGCAGATCAGTGGCTCGCCGGCGCCCCCAATCCGGAAGGCAAGGGCCGCATACCCGATATCACGCCGGCCTCCAAAAGCATCGGCGGCTGGAGCGAGGCCGATATCGCCAGCTATCTCGAAACCGGCTTCACCCCCGATTTCGATAGCGTCGGCGGCTCGATGGTCGATGTGCAGCAGAACATCGCTCATCTGCCGGCCGCCGACCGCGAAGCGATCGCCGCCTATCTGAAGGCGGTGCCGGGACGGTAGGACAGACCTGCCTCAAGCGATCGACTGCATGTAGCGCATGCCGGTGACCGGCCGCGGTGTGAAATCCAGCTGTTCGTAGAAGCGATGCGCCAGCACGTTTCCGGTGGCGGCGCTGACGGAGAGGTAGCCGCAGCCGGCCTTGCGCGCCGTCTCGCGGGCCCGGTCGACCAGCAGCTGGCCGGTGCCGTGGCCGCGATGGCCGTCGCGCACGAAAAGATGGTGCAGGTCCATGCCGCGCTTTCCCTCCTGCGCCCTGTAGAGCGGCACGAGAATGGCGTAGCCGATCAGCCCGTCGCCGGTTTCGGCGACCAGTGCATGGATCCACGGCAGCGGGCCGAACAGGTCGCGCTCCAACTGCTCCGGCGTCGTTGCCGCCGCATCACCGTGATGGGCGGCCAAGAGGGCGATCATCGCATTGAGTTCGGGCAGGTCGCGCGGCTTCGCGGCGCGGATCGTCACCACAGACGGGCGCATCAGTGAAATTTCGCTGTCTTCGATTTCGGTCATGGTCTTCGCGTCCTTTGATAGTCTGCCGTCAGGACGCTGCCGATACAACAAAGCCGCCTGACGGCGGCTTGTTGACAATATGATCTGTCCAGCCGCCCTTTACAGGTACAGCCAAAAATACGAGCGGCTCTGGTGCGCGTTTTTGATCATGGCGCATCAATCGTCGCAAATGCCGTGTTTGTCAATGGCCGATCGCGCAGATCGGTATCGATCCCGTTTTCTCTCTTGATAGTATACCCCCCTATGCTACATAAGGGGCCATGTCTCACACCACCTTGCAGAAAAAGAAGCTCATCGCCCGCGTCAGTCGCCTGAAGGGGCAGATGGAGGCCGTCGAGCGAGCCCTGGAGGCCGAGCGCCCCTGCGGCGAAATCCTGCAGCTGCTCGCCTCGGTTCGCGGCGCCTTGACCGGACTGACCGGCGAGGTGCTGGACGATCATCTGCGCGAACATGTGCTGAATGCCGAGGACGACGCCGCCAGGGCCGAGGCGGTCGAGGAAATATCGGAAGTCTTGCGAACCTATATCCGCTGAGTGCCGTGACGAAGGAGCCTGTAATGAGTACCGGGATCGAGAATGCTGGAGCAGACGCGCTGGAACATGATCATATCTTCCTCGGCGCCGATCACGCGGTGAACGAGCGGCGCATCTGGCTGGTGATCGCGCTGACGGCGGTGATGATGGTGGCGGAAATCGCCGCCGGCACCGCCTATGGTTCCATGGCGCTGGTCGCCGATGGCTGGCATATGTCGACCCATGCCAGCGCGCTTTTGATTTCGGCGCTCGCCTATCTCTTTGCCCGCAAGCAGGCGCGCAATCCGCGTTTCACCTTCGGCACCGGCAAGCTCGGCGATCTCGCCGGCTTCGCGAGCGCCATCATTCTTGCGCTGATCGCCCTGCTGATGGCCTGGGAAAGCTGGCTGCGCCTTTCAAATCCGGTGCCGATCGGTTTTGCCCAGGCAATCGCCGTCGCGGTCATCGGCCTTGCCGTCAATCTCGTCAGCGCCTGGCTGCTTGGCGGCGGCCACGCGCATGGCCATCACGCGCATGGTCATCATGCGCACCATCACGGTGATCATGCCCATCACGCCCATGATCACCACGGCCACGATCATCACGGAAAGCCCGGCGACAACAATATCCGCGCCGCCTATCTGCATGTCATCGCCGATGCCATGACCTCCGTGCTCGCCATCGCGGCGCTGACCCTCGGCAGCCTCTACGGCTGGCTCTGGCTCGACCCGATCATGGGCATCGTCGGTGGCCTGGTTATCGCCAACTGGTCCTGGAGCCTGATGCGATCCTCGGGCGGCGTCCTTCTCGACGTCGTGCCGCACGGCGAGACGCTGCCGGCGGAAATCCGCCACGCGATCGAGACGGAGGAAGACCGGATCACCGATCTGCATGTCTGGCAGGTCGGCCCCGGCCATCACGCCGCCATCGTCGCCGTTGTCACCCCGACGCCGCGCGAACCGGCCTTCTACAAGGGCAGGCTTTCGGCGCTGACGGAATTGTCGCATGTGACCGTCGAGGTTACGCGCGCGGCGTAATCGCCGCGGCGGACAACGAGGTTGCACGGCGGTCGACGAAGTCGCCGCGGCGGACGAGATGCCGCCGCAATCGCGCCTTAGCTCTGTCCTCCTTACCGCCGGAGGATATCATGGATCTCAGTCTTACCCGCCGCATGCTGATCGGCTCGGCGCTTTGCCTGCCTGTTTTGGGCCTGTCCGCCAATGCCGAGGACAAGGCCGGGGAGGACGACGACAACATCCAGAAGCGTCTTGCGGCGCTGGAAAAACGCACCGGCGGCCGTTTCGGCGTCTCGGTGCTCGACACTGACACCAGCATTTCCTTCAACTATCGCGGCAGCGAGGCCTTTCCGATGTGCAGCACCTTCAAGGCGCTGGCCGCCGGCTTCGTGCTTGCCCGCGCCGACAGGGGCGAGGAGAGCCTCGACCGGCGGGTGACCTACGGCAAGGACAAGCTGGTCGACTATTCGCCGCTCAGCGAAAAACACGCGGATGCCGATGGCATGACCATCGCCGAGCTTTGCGAGGCGGCGGTGACGGTCAGCGACAACACGGCCGGCAACCTGCTGCTCGAAAGTTTTGGCGGCCCGGCGGGGCTGACCGACTGGCTGCGCTCGATCGGCGACGGCACCACCCGCCTCGACCGCACCGAACCGACACTGAACGAGGGCAGGAAGGACGATCCGCGCGACACGACCACGCCGGATGCGATGCTCGACACGCTCGGCAACCTGACGCTCGGCTCGATCCTCACCGAAGCCTCCGCAGACAGGCTGGTCGCCTGGCTGGTGGCCAGTACCACCGGCAGCGAGCGGCTGCGAGCCGGCCTGCCGGCGGGGTGGAAAGTCGGCGACAAGACCGGCACCGGCCCGAACGGCTCCCTCGGCGACATCGCCGTCATCTGGCCCCCCAACCGCGGCCCAATCGTCGCCGCCGTCTACATCGCCGAGGCGACCGCGCCGGTGAAGGAGCTTAACCCAGTCTTTGCCGAGGTTGGGCGGATGATTGTCGAGATGGTGTGAATCGAGGAGGCGCGAGGGCCGGATCGGTTCCCACGGGAAAACCCCTGGCCGGTTGCATACGGATCGGGAATTGCTCTAGGCGTCTCGGCTCCTGCCGCATAGCTTTCCCCACTCTCCGTCATACTCGGGCTTGACCCGAGTATCCACGCCGCAAGCACTTTGCTTGAATTTGTTCGACGGTGGTCGCCTGATCAGTCCAACAAAACGAAGCGCTTGCGGCCATGGGTCCTCGGGTCAAGCCCGAGGACGACGGAGGGTGGGGGAGCGTATGGGCAAGAGGCGAGATCGCCTGGAGGAATCCAGCAAAATGCCTCAACGATTTCGCGTTGGGATCGCGTAAAAAATAGGCGGCAACGCCAACAAAATCACCGCTCGCTTACGGTCCTTGCCACATAGGCTCCCCCACCTTCTGTCGTCCTCGGGCTTGACCCGAAGGCCCACAGCCAAAAGCACTGCGTTGAGACGCCAGCCCCTCCATCACGGCAGCGTATAAGCAATCACATAATCGCCAGGCTTGGTCCCGACCGAGCCGTGGCCGCCGGCGACCATGACGACATATTGTTTGTTGTCGCTTGTCGTATAGGTCATCGGCGTCGCCTGGCCGCCGGCCGGAAGCCGGGCTTCCCAGAGTTCTTGCCCGTTCGTCACGTCGTAGGCGCGCAGGTAGTTGTCGACCGCAGCACCGAGGAAGGCGACGCCGCCCTTGGTCAGCATCGGGCCGCCGATGCCGGGCACGCCGACCTTGAAGGGTAGGGGCAGCGGGGTCATGTCGTGCACGGTGCCGTTCTTGTGCATGTAGGCGATCTTGCCGGTGCGCAGATCGACGCCGGCGACATAGCCCCATGGCGGCGCCTGGCAGGGGATTTTCAAGAGCCCGAGGAAGGGCCCCATGAAGACGCCGTAGGGCGCGCCGTCATTGCGGTTGAGCCCTTGTTCGCTGCCCTTTTCGTCCTGGCCTCGCGGCGGAATGTCGGCGGCCGGCACCAGGCGCGAGGTGAAGGCGAGGTAGGTCGGCATGCCGAACATGATCTGCCGCTCCGGGTCCACTGCCACCGAGCCCCAGTTGAAGGTGCCGAAATTGCCGGGATAGACGATCGTGCCTCCAAGCGATGGCGGCGTGTAGCGGCTTTCGTAGCGGTACCGGTGGAAATCGATGCGGCAGGCGAGTTGGTCGAACAGCGATACGCCCCACATGTCCTTTTCCTTCAGCGGCTCCGGCGAGAAGGTGAGGTCGGAGGTCGGCTGCGTCGGCGCGGTGTGATCGCCTGAAACCGCGCCGCCGGGCGCTGCGATTTCCTTGACCGGGATGATCGGCTCGCCGCTGCGCCGATCGAGCACGTAGAGATCGCCCTGCTTGGTCGGGCCGACGAGGGCGGGAACGACGGTGCCATCAGGCTTGGTCAGATCGATCAGCGCCGGCTGGGCCGGCACATCCATGTCCCAGAGATCGTGATGCACAGTCTGGCGCACCCAGCGCAACTGGCCGCTGGCGATATCCAGCGCGACGATGGAGGAGGAGAATTTCTCGACATTGTCGCTGCGGTTGATGCCGAGCTGGTCGGGCACCTGGTTGCCGAGCGGGATGTAGACCATGCCGAGCGCCTCATCGACGCTGAAGACCGACCAGCTGTTCGGCGAGTTGGTCGTATAGGTTTGGCCTGCGGGAAGCGGCGTTGTCACGTCGGGATTGCCGGAATCCCAGTTCCAGATCAGCGCGCCGGTCTTGATGTCGAAGGCGCGGATGACGCCGGATTGCTCCTCAGTGGAATAATTGTCGTTCACCGCCCCGCCGACGATGATCTTGCCCGCCACCGCGACCGGCGGCGAGGTGGAGTAATAATAGCCGGCCGGATTGTAGCGCATTCCGGTTTCCAGATGCAGCACGCCCTGATCGGCAAAACCGGTGCAGACCTTGCCGTCCGCCGCGTCGAGCGCGATCAGCCGGGCGTCGGAGGTCGGCAGGTAGACGCGCTCGGCGCAGGGCTGGCCGGCGGCGACATCGGGATCGGCATAATAGGTGACGCCGCGGCAGGTCTGGTGCTGCCGGTCCGGGTTCATGCCGGAGTTGGCGTCATATTTCCATTTCTCCTTGCCGGTCTTGGCGTCGAGCGCGATCGCCCAGTTGTGCGGCGTGCAGAGGTAGAGCGTGTCCTTCACCTTGAGCGGCGTCACCTGATAGGTCGTCTCGCCGACATCATCCGGCCGCTTGATGTCGCCGGTCTGGTATCGCCACGCCTCCTTGAGGCTGGATACATTCGCGGTCGTGATCTGGTCGAGCGGCGAATAACGCTGGCCGAACGGCGTGCGGCCATATTGGTGCCATTCGCCATCCGGCACGTTGCCGCCGAAGGCGGGGTTGGCGGCGACCGCATCCTTCGGCAGTTCGCCGGCAAGATCGTGCGGATCCGTCGTCATCGAATAGAGCGCGACGACGACGGCGAGAATGACGGGCACTGCGAGCGGCCAGGGATTGGCGCCGTAGGTGATGCCCGTCGGGCTGCGAAAGCCGAGCGGCCGGCGGATCCACGGCGTCAGCAGCCAGAGCCCGAGCAGGATGATCATGCCGCCGCGCGGGCCGAGCTGCCACCAATCGAAACCCACCTCCCAAATCGCCCAGGCGAGTGCTGCGACGACGAGCACCGCATAGACCCAGAGCGCCACCGCCTTGCGCATCAGAAGCAGCCCGGCGGTGATCAGGAACATCAGCCCGGCGAACAGGTAGAAAATACTGCCGCCGAGTGTGACGAGCCAGAGCCCGCCGCCACCGAGCGTAAGCCCGATGATGATGAAGAGGATGGAGGTGACGACGATCGCCATATGGCTGTCTCCCGCTTGATTTAGCCGGATGAAGATGCGGCGGAAAAGCCCCGCCGATCAGCCAGATAGCGCGAAGGAGATGCCTTTCAACGGCCGCATTTGCCGCAGGCAGACGTCACGGTACGGTTGTAGTGAAGCCGCTCACGTCCCGCAGAAGGTCGCGAGCACTCGCTCGCTCGGCTTCGGCGGCTCCAGATAAGCGGCAAAGCCGGGCTGGTCGTCATAGGGTTTCGCCAGCACCGTCAGCAGCGCCTCGAACAGCGAGAAATCGCCGTTCTCGACCGCCGCCTCGATCGCCTGCTCAACCCGATGATTGCGCGGGATAAAGGCCGGATTGACGCGGCGCATGGCCGTGGCGCGCTCAATGGCGGTTTGCGGATCACGCGACAATCTCTCGCGCCATTGCGCAAGCCAGGGCCCAGAGGCCTCCGGCTCCCGGAAACTTGCGGCAAAAGCAGGCTCTGCGGCGGCATCGCCGGCAAGATCCGACAGCCGCCGGAAGGTCAGGGTGAAATCGGCGCCCTGCGCCTGCATCAGCGACAGCAGCGCCTGCACCAGCTCGAGATTGCTGTCCTCTTCGCCGGCAAGGCCGATTTTTCCCCGCATGCCGGCCAGCCAATGCGCCTGGAAGCGTTCGCCATAGGCCCGGATCACCGCATTCGCCTTGTCGACGGCGCCGTCCGGTTCTTCGTCGATCAGCGGCAGCAGCGTTTCGCCGAGCCTTGCCAGGTTCCATTGGCCGATGCCGGGCTGGTTGGCATAGGCATAACGGCCGTGCTGGTCGATCGACGAGAACACCGTCGCCGGATCGTAGTTGTCCATGAAGGCGCAGGGGCCGAAATCGATCGTCTCGCCGGAGACCGTCATATTGTCGGTGTTCATCACCCCATGGATGAAGCCGACATGCAGCCAGCGGGCAATCAGCGCCGCCTGCCGCTCGGAGACGGCCGAAAACAGTGAAAGATATGGATTGTCAGCGTCTTTCAGCGCGGGATAGTGCCGGTCGATCACATAATCGGCGAGCGCTCGCACACCCTCGGTATCACCCCTTGCCGCAAAGAACTGGAAGGTGCCGACCCGGATATGGCTGGCCGCGACGCGGGTGAAGACCGCGCCCGGCAGCACCTCTTCGCGATAAACAGGCTCGCCCGTCGTCACTGCCGCAAGCGCCCGTGTGGCTGGAATGCCGAGCGCAAACATCGCTTCGCTGATGATATATTCCCGCAATACCGGCCCGATTGCGGCCCGCCCGTCGCCGCGGCGCGAAAAAGGCGTAGGGCCCGCGCCCTTCAGCTGGATGTCGTAGCGCCTGCCGCTGCGGTCGACCACTTCGCCGAGCAGGATCGCCCGGCCGTCGCCGAGCTGCGGTGAGAAGCCGCCGAACTGATGGCCGGCATAGGCCATCGCCAGCGGTTCGGCGCCATCGGGAACGAGGTTGCCGGAAAAGATCGCCGCACCATCGCGGCGCAGTGCCTCGACATCGAGCCCGAGTTCGGCCGCCAGCGGCTCGTTGAGCTTGATCAGCCAGGGTTCCGCCACCGCGGTCGGCGCCTGAGCCGCAAAGAAGCGGGCGGGCAAGCCGGCATAGCTGTTGTCGAACGGAAAGGCCGCGCCGGCCCGGTTTTTCTGCAGTGTGGAGGTCATGCTTCATAGGTAGGGCCGGGGTGGCTGCGGCGCAAGCCGGTTCGGATGAAGAGCCAGAAACCCTTCACGAAGAACAGGCCGATGCAAGGAATCGTGATCTGCCTTTACCTCTCGGCAAAGCAGCTTTGCCATAAAGGACATAGCGCCGCCATGATCGCGGGCGTATAGAAAATCGTCTCCCCTTGGCGTTACGCCATGTCATCCCCCGCGGCCCTGCAGCCTCGTGTGCTCCGCCGCGCCACCGTGAGTGATCCCGGACGATGTCGGATCAGATTTACCAGGCGCCGATGGTTCGGCGCGCCGCGCCCAATTTCCGGGTGATCGCGATGATCGTCGCGAGTGCGATGCTGATGGAAAACATCGACGCAACCGTGCTGGCGACCGCGCTGCCCACCATGGCGCGCGATTTTAACGTCAGCGCCCCGGCCATGTCGATCGCGCTGACCTCTTATCTCCTCAGTCTGGCAATCTTCATTCCGGCGAGCGGCCGGATGGCCGACAGTTTCGGCTCCCGCACCGTCTTCCGCTCGGCGATTGCAGTCTTCGTCGTCGGCTCGATCCTCTGTGCGCTGGCGCCGACCCTGTCATTTCTGGTGCTGGCGCGGCTGCTTCAGGGCATAGGCGGGGCGATGATGATGCCGGTCGGGCGCCTGGTGCTGATGCGCAGCGTCGCCCGCAAGGATATGGTCAGCGCCATGTCCTGGCTGCTGGTGCCGGCGCTGATCGGCCCGATCGTCGGCCCGCCGCTCGGCGGCTTCTTCGTCACCTATCTCGACTGGCGCTGGATCTTTTACATCAACGTGCCGGTCGGCATCATCGGCATGATCTTCGTCTCGATCTATATCGACGAGGTCAAGGGCAAGGCGAGCGGTCCCTTCGATACGATCGGCTTCATTCTTTCCGGCCTCTCGCTCGGCTCGCTGCTTTTCGGCTTCGAAATGTCGAGCCATGAAGGCGAGGGCGCCTTCTCGATCTTCCTGATCGCTGTCGGCCTCATCTTCGGCATCGGCTATCTCAGGCATGCCCGCAGGCATCCGTCGCCGATCATGGATTTTTCGCTGATGAAGGTGCCGAGTTTCGGCACCTCGGTGATCGCCGGTTCGCTGACCCGCATCACCCAGGGCGCGCAGCCCTTCCTGCTGCCGCTGCTCTTCCAGATCGGCTTCGGCCTGTCGGCGGTTGCAGCCGGCCAGATCGTCATTGCCACGGCACTTGGCGCGCTCGCCATGAAGCCGATGGCGAAGTTCGTCTTCTGCCGGCTGGGTTTCCGTCGAAGCCTGGTCCTCAACGGCATCTTCGGCACCGTCGGTTATGGCCTCTGCGCCGCCTTCCGGCCGGACTGGCCGATGCCGCTGATCTTCATCGTCCTGATACTCAGCGCCTTCTTCCTGTCCTTCCAGTTCACCGCCTATAACACCATTGCCTATGACGAGATCGACAAAGAACGGATGAGCTCGGCCACCAGCTTCTACACCACCTTCCAGCAGCTCATGCTGTCGCTCGGCATCTGCATCGGCGCCTTGGCGCTGCACGGCTCGATGGCTTTCAACAATGTCGAAACGCCGTCGCTTGGCGATTTCTCCATAGCCTTCATTGTCGTCACCATCATCTCGATCACCGCCACCATCTGGAACCTGCGCTTCTCCAAGACCGCCGGCGAGGAGATCAGCGGCTACAAGGCCAAACAGACGACAAGGCACTGACGATCTATAAAAACAAAGGCTTGAGATCCCTCGCTTGAATCAAATTCTGCGTTGGACTCTCAGCCTTCCATCGCGGCCGCCATGTCCGCGAGCTTGCGCACGGTGTTGAGATTGCGCGAGGTGCCGGACTTCAGCGCCGGTAGCTTCAGCTTCGAGCGGCCGGACCCCTTGGGATAAGCACATAGATTTCGCGGGCGGCGAGCTTCGCCTCCTCGCCATCGGGCGCCACCATTTTATCGAGCGCATCGCCGGGCGGCTTTTCGGGCAGGAAATAGACGAGCAGGAAATTCGGCTTGGCATCGGGAAAGGGCGCGTCGGCGGCAATCGCGTCGAGCGCCTTGCGGGTCCGCACCATCACGCCCGGCCGCTTGCCCATCTTCTGTCCAAGCGCCGCGTCGAGCTTTTCCTCCACGGCCGTTTCGGATGCATCCGAGCGGAAAAGTACGTTGCCGCTCTGGATGTAGGTTTTCACATCCGCGAAGCCGAGGCCTTCGCAGATGGTCTTGAGTTCGGCCATCGGCAGGGCGCCGGTGCCGCCGACGTTCACGGCACGCAGGAGGGCGATGTAGACTGCCATTTGTTTCTCCCTCGCTGTTGTGCCGTGTAAGCCCCCCTCTGCCCTGCCGGGCCCGGGGCGAGCCACGGGTCTCGCCCGTCCTTCGGACCCCCCACAGGTGCGGAGATTGGCTGGGCTCACTGGCTTCCCCAAACAATTGACGTCATAGCTCTGCGAAACGCTAGACGGACGCGAAGGTCTGGCCACTTGCGATCTCCCCACCCGTGGGGGAGATGCCCGGCAGGGCAGAGGGGGGCGACCACGGCACACCCCTCAAAGATTTCACATCTTCCCCGCTACCTTGATCGCAAACGCATACTCGAACGCAATCTCTTCCAGCCGCTGGAAGCGGCCGGACGCGCCGCCATGGCCCGCGTCCATATTGGTCTTGAGCAGGATCGGCGCTGCGCCGGTCGTCTGGTCGCGCAGCTTCGCCACCCATTTGGCCGGCTCCCAATAGGTGACGCGCGGGTCGGTCAGGCCGCCGAGCGCCAGAATCGGCGGGTAGGCCTTGGCGCCGACATTGTCATAGGGCGAGTAGGCGGCGATCTGCTCGTATTCTTCCCGGCTGTCGATCGGGTTGCCCCATTCCGGCCATTCCGGCGGGGTCAGCGGCAGCGTGTCGTCGAGCATGGTGTTGAGCACGTCGACGAAGGGGACGGCGGCGATGAGGCCGGCGAATTTTTCCGGCGCCATATTGGCAACCGCGCCCATCAGCATGCCGCCGGCCGAGCCGCCTTCGGCGATGATCTTCGCGTAAGAGGTGAACTTCTGTTGATTCAGATAATCGGCAGCAGCGACGAAGTCCTTGAAGGTATTCGTCTTCTTGTTCATCTTGCCGTCTTCGTACCAGGAAAATCCCTTGTCCTTGCCGCCGCGGATATGGGCGATGGCATAGACGAAGCCGCGATCGGCAAGCGACAGGCAATTGGTGTTGAAGCCGGCCGGAATGGTGATGCCGTAGGCGCCGTAGCCATAGAGCAGGCAGGGTGCGGTGCCGTCGAGCGGCGTGTCCTTGCGATAGAGCAGGGTGACCGGCACCGTCTCGCCGTCCCACGCCGGCGCGAAGACGCGGCGGGTGATGTAGTCGTCGGGATTGTGGCCCGACGGCACTTCCTGCGTCTTGAGCAGCGTGCGCTCGCGCGTCACCATATTGTAATCGTAGAGCTGCGACGGCGTCGTCATCGACGAATAGGAAAAGCGGATGACATCGGTGTCGTATTCCGCCGCACCCGAAAGCCCCAGCGAATAGGCTTCCTCGGCAAAGGCGATCGCATGTTCCTCGCCGGTCGCCCGATCGCGGATCATGATCTGCGGCAGCCCGTCCTTGCGCTCCAGCCAGAGGAGATGGCGGGCATAGGCCATGTGGCTGATGATCAGCGTACCGGGCTTGTGGGCGACAACTTCGCGCCAGTTTTCCTTGCCCGGATTGTCGACGGGCGCTTCCATGATCTTGAAATCCTTGGCGCCGCCGTCATTGGTGAGGATATAGAAGATGTCGCCGCCCTCGGTCAGCGAATATTCGATGCCTTCTTCGCGCGCCGCCACCAGCTTCGGCTCGGCTGTCAGATCCTTGGTCGACAGCAGCCGGTATTCGCTGGTTTCGTGATCATGAATGTCGATATAGATGACATCGTCGAGCAGCGAGCCGCCGACGCCCATGAAGAAGCCGGCATCGGCTTCCTCGTAGACCAGCCGGTCTTCCGATTGCGGCCGGCCGACAATATGGTGGAACACCTTCGAGGGCCGGTGGTTCTCGTCGAGTGCGGAATAGAAGAAGCTCTTGCCGTCGGGCGCCCAGACGCCGCCGCCGCCGGTATTCTCGATCCGGTCTTCGAGGTCTTGCCCGGTCGCGAGGTCGCGGACTTTCAGCGTGAAGAATTCCGAGCCCTTATCGTCATAGCCCCAGATGCCGTGGCTATGATCGGTCGTATGGTCGAGACCGGCGAGGCGGAAATAGGCCTTACCCGATGCCTCCTTGTCGCCGTCGAGCAGCACCGTGCGGATCGTCTCGTCGGCGACGTCGCCGTCGCGGGCGATGCGGAAATAGCGCGGCTGTTCGCCGCCGGTCACGTAGGAGGTGCCGTAGGCATAGGCGCCGTCTTTCACCGGCACCGAGCTGTCGTCTTCCTTGATGCGGCCGCGCATTTCGGAAAACAGCAGCTTCTGCAGCGGCTTGGTGTCTTCCATCGCCGCGTTCATATAGGTGTTTTCGGCTTCGAGATGCCGGCGGATCTCCGGGTCGAGGATCGAAGGATCCTTGAACATGGCCTGCCAGTTATCGGCGCGCAGCCAGGCATAATCGTCCATGCGGGTAATGCCGTGACGCGTATCGGAGACGGGCTTCTTCGGTGCGGCGGGCGGTGTCGGCAGGCTGTTGAAAACGGACAAGGAATGGCTCCGGATCGGGATATCGGGTTGGCAAGAGATAGAGGCGCGTCGCCGCCGGATCAAGCGGCAAGGCTGCGCCAAGGCGGTAGATAAGCTTCCACAGGCTTGGAGGCCGCCCTGCCGAGCTTGCCTTGATGTCACCACAATATTTAAGAATGTCCGCTATCGCAGAGCGAAATTTACACGTGCCAAGCCCCCGGCAAGCTGCCTGTGGCAGGGTGAAGAATGGACAACAGCAAGGGATTTCTCCGCAATGCCGAAACATCTGCTCCTGTTTGTATCCCTCGTCAGCCTTGCTGCCCCTGCCTTTGCCGTCGATCCCGCCATCAAGAAGCAGCTTGAAAAACTCGATCCCTCCACCCGCCTGGAACAGAGCTGCGACACTGAGGCAATGAGCCGCATCAACCAGGACAGCGCCGGCTTCAAGCCCGACAAGGTGATCGCCTATACCTTCAAGGACCCGATCCCCGGCGACAATTCGCTGCAGGCGCCGGGCGCCGTCTTCCGCAGCAAGGGCGACTGGTACCATCTCTCCTACAATTGCATCACCGGCCCGCAGCATATCAACGTGCGCGAGCTCAACTACCAGATCGGCGACAAGGTGCCGCGCGAGAAGTGGGACAAGTATTATCTCTACGATTGATGCCGTTGGATGGGTTGCGGCAGCCGCGGTGACATCCGGCCACATGGCGCCATGCAGAAGCAGCCGCTAAAATCGGCCGACGAAATCGTAGAAGTCCCATATGAACCGTATCCTCCTCGCTTCGGCGTTCCTTTTCGCTACCCTCTCCGCCGCATCGGCGGACGAGTTGCCGTCAGCATCGCCGGCCGCACGTCCGGCCGCGAAGACGCCGGCGGTTAAGCTCGTCGAGCCGCATCTGCATATTGCCCGTTCCAATATCGCCGGCCATGCCCGCATCGCGCTGACCTTCGATGCCTGCATGGGGCAGGCGGATGAGCGCATCCTGTCGACGCTGGTGCGGGAACGCATCCCGGCGACCATCTTCGTCACCGCCCGCTGGCTAAAACACAATCCCGCGGCTCTTGCCGTGTTCCTGCAGAACCCCGATCTCTTCGAACTCGAAAATCACGGAGAGAACCATATCCCGGCCGTCGACACGCCGACGCTGATCTACGGCATCGCCTCGGCCGGCTCGCCGCAGGCGGTGAAGCAGGAAGTCGAGGGCGGTGCTGCGGCCATGACTGCGGCGGGCATTCCCGCGCCGCATTGGTTCCGCGGCTCGACCGCCAAATATGATCTTTCCGCCATCGGCGAGATCCGCGCCATGGGCTATCGCATCGCCGGCTATTCGGTGAACGGCGACGGCGGCTCGCTGCTCGGCGCCGTCATCACCGAAAAGCGCATCGCCTCGGCCAAGGACGGCGACGTCGTTATCTCCCACATCAACCAACCGACCCATGCGGCGGGCGAGGGGGTGGCGAAGGCGCTGGTCGATCTGAAAGCCAAGGGCACGGAGTTCGTTCGTCTGGAGGATGTCGAGGATATGGGTGACGATCGGACGACTGAGTAAATTCTTTAAGGGCTGCCACGGCACAACAGCCACGAAGCCTCTACCGCAGCTCACTCCCAGCCCCCAACCTATCCTCCCCAAACCGCCGCAGCCCCGGCCCATCCCGGTCCAGCGCGAAATCCTCGAACCAGTCGCGATGCATGCCGGCCAGCATGGCGCCGATCATCTGGGCGGCGAGATAGGAAAAGGTGATGCCGTTGCCACCGTAGCCATAGGCTGCGAACACATGCGGCATCTTGGGCACCGGGCCGATCAGCGGCAAGCCGTCGGCCGTTTCGCCGAAGGTTCCGCACCAGGCGTGGTCCACCCGCGTATCGGCTTTCGGCCATAGACGCTTTATCTTCTCGCGAATTGCCATGATCTTTGCCGGCAGCTTGAGGTCGCGGGCCTCGGGATCGGCCGTGCCGTCATCCTCGCCGCCGGCGACGATGCGATTGTCCTCGGTCGTGCGCATGTAGAGATAGGGGTGGCTGTCCTCCCAGATCAGCGCCCTGTCGCGCCAGAAATTTGCCGGGTCCTGGGGTTGGGTGGCGAGCGCCCAGCTCGAACTGGTGCGGTGCAGCTTCGGCATGTCGAGTCCCGGCATCGAATAGCCCGTGGCAAGCACGGCATGCCGCGCCTCGATGACGTGGCCTTCGTCCGTCTCCGCTGTGACGTGATCGCCTTCGCTGTGAAGCGCTGTGGCGGAAGCATTGACCAACCGCGCGCCGCGCCGGACGGACATTTCGATCAATGCCCAGGTCAGGAGCAGCGGATCGGCCTCGGCGGAACCCGGCGAATAGATCGCCCCATCCCGGTCGAGCTCGAACTGGGTGTAGAGATCGGGATGTTCGAGATAGACGCCGGGCAGGCCGGCGCGGCGGCGAAGCTGGCGCTCCTCCAGCAGTTCGCGCGCGCCTTCCTGGTTGGCGGCGAGATAGAGCGTGTTGCGCGGCCGGAAACCGCAGGCAATCCCGTGGGCGGCGATCAGCTTGGAAAGGCCGGCGACCGCTGCTCCGCTGCGGCGGTAGATGCCGGCGGCGCGTTCGAAGCCGTAATAATCCTCAAGTTCGGTGAGCGTGCTGTCGATTTCCCATTGCAGCATCGCCGTGCTTGCCGCGGTGCTGCCGAAACCGGGCTCCTCCCGGTCGATGATAACAACGGAAAAACCGCGCGCCGTCAGATGTTCGCCGACCAGGGCGCCGGTGATGCCGCCGCCGATCACGATGATGTCGGTGGAAAAACTCTGCTCGATCGGCCGCCATTCCGGCCGAATGCCGCTTTTCCCCCAGAGCGATCGACCGCTGACCATCTGGTCGT
Source organism: Rhizobium acidisoli (assembly GCF_002531755.2). Lineage (NCBI taxonomy): Bacteria > Pseudomonadati > Pseudomonadota > Alphaproteobacteria > Hyphomicrobiales > Rhizobiaceae > Rhizobium > Rhizobium acidisoli. The sequence goes on from NZ_CP034998.1 coordinate 925,750, forward strand.
GATCGGCTTCGTTGAGAGCGAGATCAGATGCCACCACTATCTCCCCGGTTGATCATTTCGGCAATTGCGGCTGCGGCTTTTCCTCGATCAGCAATTCCTCGATGATTGTGATGACGATCAGCGACAGCGGCAGGGCCAGCATGGCGCCGACGGCACCCCACATCCATGTCCAGAACAGGATGGCGAGGAAGACGACAAAGGGATTGATTTCCAGCCGCCGTCCCATCACCGCCGGGAAAATCAGGTTCTCCATGACCAGATGCACGGTAAAGAAGGCCGCGGCCGGCATCAGGCCGATGACGATGTCATCATGGGTGAGAATGCCGGCGACGGCGACGGCAAACGTCATCAGCGTGATGCCGAGATAGGGAATGAAGCTCGACAGGAAGGCGAAGAAGCCCCAGAGCACCGGCGCCGCCAGCCCGCCGGCATAGGCGATCACGGTCATGACGACGCCGAGCCCGACATAGATCAGCGAGGCTGTGGCGAAATAGAAGCCGAGCACCTGCTCGACGGCATTGATGACGCGGATGGCCGCCAGCCGCTGCGTGCGGGTGCGGAAGGTCATGATGATCGTCTTGCGCAGGTTGACGCGGCTGGCAAGGAAGAGCAGCAGCGCCGCAAAGAAGATCATCCCCTGCACCAGTGCCGGCGTCAGGCTGGTGGTCACCACATGCAGCACGTTGCCGGTGTTTTCGAGCAGCGCACCGATCGACATCGGCCCGCTTTCGAAGGTCGCGGGCGTGATATGCAGCCATTCGATGCGCTCGAGATAGGGCATGACCCGGTTGATGGTCCGCTCGGCAAAAGCCGGTCCCTCATTGGCAAGGGTCATCAGCGGGCCGGCCAGCGAGTTGATCACCAGGAAGATCACCAGTGCCACGCTGCTCGACAGCATGAAGGCGTTGGCAAGCCGCGGCACGCCCATCCTGCTGAGTTTTTCCGCCGCCATGCCGAGGATCATGCCGACGACGACGGCAAGGGTGATCGGGATCAGGATCAGCGACATCAGGTAGACGGCGGCAAGCCCCAGAATGCCGAAGATGCCGATGATCGCCCAGGCCATGCTGATATCCAGCCCGTCCTTCTCGAGCCGGTGCAGCGGTGTCGGCGGCAGCTCTTCGGCTGTCTCCTTCAATGACTGCGCCCAGGCGCTGGTGCGGCGTTCGCCGATCGCAATCTTCTTGGCTTGTTTGCGGATGCCATTGGCGATGCCCATGCGGTGAGGTCCCCCGAAGCCCATTGCTTCGTCACGGAAACGCGCCGACGCGGTTCCGGTTCCCTGAGGCAAAGGGCCAACCGGCAAACCGCACGCGGCACGTCTTCACACGCATGATTTTGCCCGCATAACACGAATGTTTTCGGTCGTTTCGGCCTGATCCGCGCCTCGGAAATTACGCCGAAAGCGTCAGGCCGATACCCCACGGATCCTTGAGGAAGGTGCCGCCATCGCGCTTCTCGCTCTTGATCTCCAGCGCATCGAGCTTGGAGATCGCCGCATCCAGGGTCGCCTTGTCGTTAAACCGGACCTTGTAGTCCGAAAGGCCGGTCATATTGTCGGCGCGGGCGGCAGCACCCCGGCTGTTCCAGATATTGGCGGCGAGATGGTGATGGTAGCCGCCGGTCGCAAAGAAACTGGCGCCGGGACGGCTCGCCATCAGCTTGAGGCCGAGCACGTCGCGGTAAAAGGCGTCAGCTTGTGGAATATCGCCGACCTGCAGATGCAGGTGGCCGATCGCCGTTCCATCAGCCATGCCGCCCCAGCGCTCATCGGGCGCACTGTCGTAGAGCGCCTGCAGGTCGAGGCGCAGCGTCGCCATCTCCACCATGCCGTCCTGCTGGAACTTCCATTGTTCGTGCGGCCGGTCGGCATAGATTTCGATGCCGTTGCCTTCCGGGTCGGACAGATAGATCGCCTCGCTGACGAGATGGTCCGAGGCGCCGTCGAGCACGACATTGTTCTGCGCCGCGTGGCGCAGCCAGCGCGCCAGTTCGGCGCGATCCGGCATCAGGAAGGCGGTGTGGAAAAGGCCGGCGGCATTGCGGGGCGCGATCGCGGCATCATTGGCCGTCGTCAGCGTCAGCAGCGGCAGATCGCCGACACCCAGCACCTGGCCGCTCGCCGTCTCCTCGATGACCTTCAGGCCGAGCATCGATTGGTAAAAGCCGGACACAAGAGCTAGGTCCTTCACGACGAGATGCGACTGGTCGATATAGGCGGGCCGCGTCAGCGCGTAGGAAGTTTCGGTCGTCATGGATTGGTCTCCTGCCTGTGATCTGGCCTGTAGAAGGGAAGGCGTGCCGGCGGTGGCGGCAAAAGTGCCGCCTGCAGCAAGGCCGAGGAAGTGTCGCCGGTTCATTCGCCTCTGTCTCCTCTCAGCCGCTGTACTTGATCTCTATATGGCGGATCGCGATTGTTCACAGAAGACCCGTTTTTGAGGATGAACTGTTGAACGGCTGTTGACGATGACTGTGCGCCCACTTGATCGCCGTCAATGCGTCCATATCTTCTTTAGAGGATACTTATACATCTCAGTCATGGAGGGAGCCATGTACAGGAAGATCATCGTAGCGATCGCATTCGGGGGCATCGAAAAGGGAGAGAAAATCCTCCGCAAGGCCGCGTCTCTGCTCGATGACGGCGGCGAGATCGTCGCGCTCAACGTCATCGAGGATGTGCCGACCTATGTCGCGATCGAACTGCCGGCCAATATGGTCGAGGACGCCATGCAGGACAGCCGTGACAAGCTGAAGGCGCTGCTGACAGAAACCGGCATTGCGGCAACCGTCGAGATCCGCAACGGCCCGCCCGCCAAGGCGATCATCTCGACCGCCGAAAGCTACGGCGCCGACCTGATCATCGTCGCCTCGCATGTTCCGGATTTTTCCAACTACTTCATCGGCGCCACCGCCGACCGGGTCGTGCGCCACGCCAAATGCTCGGTGCTCGTCGACCGGCAAAAGGTTTGATTTGCGCGGCCGTCTCGCCGCCAGACAGCCTGTCACGAAGATTTACCGCCTGTGCGCTTTGCCGCAGTTGCGTGCCCTACCGTTCGATGCGACGATTGCAATCGGGGTATGAAACGGATTGGCGTGCATGGCCGAGTTCAACGGCGTTCGCTGGGCTTACGACAAATATGAACTGATCGCCGACGGTATCGTCCATGGCGTCGGTCTCGTGCTGGCGCTGATCGGCGCCACGGTGCTGATCTTCTACGCCACGCTCTGGAGCTCTTATGGCGCGCTCGCCGCCGCCTGGATCTATGGCGTCGGGCTGGTGCTGACGCTTGCCATTTCCTTTTCCTACAATGCCTGGCCGGTCTCGCGCACCAAATGGTATCTGCGCCGCTTCGATCATTCGGCGATCTTCCTGTTGATCGCCGCCACCTACACGCCCTTCCTCGAACGCGGCGCCGACGATCCGCTGCTCCTGTTCATGCTGGTGGCGATCTGGCTGTTCGCCGCTGCCGGCATTATCTTGAAATGCGTCTTTCCCGGCCGGTACGACCGTCTTGCCATTCTGCTCTATCTTGCCATGGGCTGGAGCGGCGTGCTGGTGGCCGAACCGGTCGCCTCGCGCATTCCCTCCGCCTCGATGCTGCTGATCGTCATCGGCGGGGTCATTTATTCGCTCGGCGTCATCTTTCATGTCTGGGAGAAGCTGCGCTTCCAGAACGCCATCTGGCACGGTTTCGTCGTCACCGCCGCGGCCGTGCATTATTCGGCCGTCTTCACCTGTTTCAGCCTGTCGGCGCCGGGCGTCTGATAAGATCGCGCCTGACGTCTCTGCGGGTGGATCCGCCGTTTACATCTTTTGGGGCAGGGCGTATGCCGCCTCACGCAGACAATACGAACAGGCAATCATGACAGACCCCGTCCTCCTCCGCGACGCCGGCGAAACCGATCTTCCCGCCATCCGCGATATCTACAATCACGCCGTCGAACACACGACGGCGATCTGGAACGAGACGCTGGTCGATCTCGAAAACCGGCGGGAATGGATGAAGGCGCGTAAAGCCCGCGGCTTTCCCGTCATCGTCGCCGAGCTGTCGGGCAGGGTCGCCGGCTATGCCTCCTATGGCGATTGGCGCGCCTTCGACGGCTACCGCCACACCGTCGAGCATTCCGTCTATGTCGACAAGGATTGCCGCGGCGCCGGCATCGGCGAGCGGCTGATGCGCGAATTGATCGTCCGCGCCACAGCCGGCAATATCCATGTGATGATCGCCGGCATCGAGGCGGAGAACACCGCTTCGATCCGGCTGCATGAAAAGCTCGGTTTCCGCATCGCCGGCAGATTTTCCGAGGTCGGCACCAAATTCGGCCGCTGGCTGGACCTCACCTGCATGGAGCTTCGCCTGCCTTCGGCCTGATCCGGCGGGCCCTGACCCCCTGGGGCATTGCCATTGTGAACGGCGCTCTCCATCTTTTTATTGTAGTCTGAGCTGTGTAAGAAAGTCGAGGCGGCCTGCTTCGCGGGTGGCTTCAGAATGGTATGGAGGTGAACAGTTCAATGGCAAAGCACGGATCGTCGCTCGGTCTCCTTGCCCTCGTCCTTCTGGCATTTCCGCCGGTCGCCGCCCGGGCCGCCGATTGCGGCAGCCTGGCCTCGCCGAAGCTCGACTGGCAGGAATGCACCAAGAAGAACCTGATGCTGCAGGGCAGTGACCTCGAAGGCGCCAATCTCGTCGGCACGGATTTCTCGCTGACCGATCTCGCCGGCGCCAATGTCAAATCCGCCAATCTCGAGAAGGCGACACTGGTGCGCGCCTCGCTCGAGGGCGCACACGCCGAAGGCGCCAGCTTCGCCAAGATCGAAGCCTATCGCGCCAGCTTCGCCAATATCATTGCCGAAGGCGCTTCCTTCGCCGGCGCCGAGCTGCAGCGGGCCAATTTCGCCGGGGCCAGGCTTGCCGGCGCGAGCTTCGAAAAAGCCGAACTCGGCCGCGCCGATTTCGACAAGGCAGTGCTGACCGGCACGAAATTCTCTTTCGCCAATCTCTCCCGTGCCGATCTCTCCGGCGCAAGTTTCGAAGGCCCGGCGGTCTTCGAGCGCGCCTTCATGTTCCTGACCCGCATCGAAGGCCTTGACCTCTCGGCCGCATCCGGCCTCGAACAGACCCAGATCGACCTTGCCTGCGGCGACACCTCGACCAAACTCCCGGCCGGCCTCTCGGCGCCGACAACCTGGCCATGCCCTGCGGAGCATGAGTGATCGGGGGTTCGTTTAACGCCGAAGGTTGCCCCTCACCCTAACCCTCTCCCCGTAAAGACGGGGCGAGGGGACTTGCCATACGATAGGTTCGTGGGGAACGGAGAGGGCGCGGCACACCTCCTTTGCCCCGCAAGCGGGGAGAAGGTGCCGGCAGGCGGATGAGGGGCAGGCTGGCTTCTGCGCCGAAAGGCTATTTCCCCGGCTCGAACACCATGGAATGGCCGTTGATGCAGTAGCGCAGGCCGGTCGGCGGCGGGCCGTCGGGGAAGACGTGGCCGAGATGGGCTTCGCAGCTGCCGCAGCGGATTTCGGTGCGCACCATGCCAAAGGCCGTGTCGCGATGCTCGGTCACCGCATCGGGCGAGACGGCTTCGAAATAGCTCGGCCAGCCGCAGCCGGCGTCGAACTTCGTGTCGGAGCGGAAAAGCGGGGCATTGCATCCGACACAGCGGTAAAGCCCTGTCTCGAAGGAATCCCAATAGGGGCCGGTGAAGGCGCGCTCGGTGCCGTGCTGGCGGGTGATGCGGTATTGTTCGGGGGTGAGCTGCTCTTTCCATTCAGCGTCGGTCTTGTGGATCTTGGCGGTGGTTGCAGTGTCGGACATGCCATGCTCCTTTTGCCGAGGGGCGGTTCCATTTTGCCAGAAAATGTGGTGCGCCGTCGTCCGTTCATCAAGTCTGAAACAGCGCACCGTGAAATTGGCTGCATACCTCAATGGGGTGAGGACGCTTGCTTTTTACATCCGTTAAGGGTTTCCTGTTAGGGTTAACGTTGCGTGTATTGAGGGATCAACAGTGTTTGAAGCAGCAATCGTCCTGCTCTACGGCCTCGTAGCCGTGGCCGCCATGGCGGTCACGCTGCTGGAGGGCTGGACCAATCATGACGGCTTGACGCTCCATCGTCTGGCCGGGCTCTTTGCCTGCATGCTCTGGCCGCTGACGATTCTGCTCTTCATTCTGCATGGCTGCGTCGCCCGGCTGCTGACGCGTCGTTCCCGATCGGCGGCCTGATCCGCCCGCCATCGCGCCCTTTCGCCCTCCGATCGAAATTGCTTGAGGCGCTCTACCATTTCGCCTAAGTCAGAAGGCAGCCGGTTTTCTCCGGCTTTCGTCTGTTGCCGGTAGAGGAGGAGACATGGCCGATGTCACGGCTCTGACATTTCTGGCCCTGTGTCTGCCGCTTGCCGGCGCTCTTGCAGCTCCCTTCATCATCCGCGTCTTCGGCGCCAACGGTGCCTGGCTTCTGGCGCTCGCGCCCTTGCTCGCCTTTCTGCATTTCCTGCGTTTCGTGCCGGCGATCGCGCGCGGCGAGGTCGTCGCCGGCGGTTATGCCTGGGTCCCGAGCTACAATCTCTCCTTCTCCTGGTTCCTCGACGGCCTGTCGCTGGCTTTCGCACTGCTGATCACCGGCATCGGCACCCTGATCGTGCTGTATGCCGGCGGCTATCTCAAGGGACACAAGGACCAGGGCCGGTTCTTCTCCTTCATCTTCCTCTTCATGGGGGCGATGCTCGGCCTCGTCGTTTCCGACAGTTTCCTGATGCTCTTCATCTTCTGGGAACTGACGTCGATCACCTCCTTCCTGCTGATCGGCTTCGACCATGAGCGCGCGGCCGCACGCCGCGCCGCGCTGCAGGCGCTTGTCGTCACCGGCGGGGGAGGGCTCTGCCTGCTGGCCGGCCTGCTGCTGCTCTGGAACATCTCAGGCGTCACGCAGCTGTCGCAGCTTATGGCATTTGGCGATGCCGTGCGTGAAAGCCCGCTCTACCTCGCTGCCCTCATCCTGGTTCTTGCCGGCGCCTTCACCAAGTCGGCGCAGTTCCCCTTTCATTTCTGGCTGCCGAACGCCATGGAGGCGCCGACGCCGGTGTCGGCCTACCTGCATTCGGCCACCATGGTGAAGGCGGGTGTCTATCTGCTGATGCGGCTCAATCCCGTCATGGGGGCGACCCCTGCCTGGGAAATCCTTCTGCCCTTCTTCGGCGGGTTGACGCTGGTGGTCGGCGCCACGCTCGCCATCCGCGAGGCCGACCTGAAGCTCAAGCTCGCCTATACCACCGTCTCCTCGCTCGGCCTGCTCGTCATGCTGATCGGCTTCGGCTCCGAACATGCGGTGGAGGCGGCAGCGCTCTATCTGGTGGCGCACTGCCTTTTCAAGGGTGCGCTGTTCATGGTCGCCGGCATCATCGATCACGAGACCGGCACGCGCGATGTCACCAGGCTCGGCGGCCTCGGGCGCGCGATGCCGCTGACATGGGTCATCGCCCTGGCGGCGGCCCTCTCCATGGCCGGCCTGCCGCCGTTCTTCGGCTTCCTCGCCAAGGAGGAGATCTATACGGCGCTCACCGGCGGCGATATCCGCGCGATAACCTTCACCGCCATCACCGTCTTCGGCAATGCGCTGATGTTTGCCGTCGCCTTCGCCGTGGCGCTGAAGCCCTTTCTCGGCCGACCGGTGGAGACGGAGAAACATCCGCACGAAGCGCCCGTCCTGCTCTGGCTCGGTCCGGCCGTTCTCGCTGCCCTCGGCCTGCTTGCCGCGATCTTTTCGAGCTTCACGCACGCTGCCCTGTCGTCGCCGATATCAGCCGCCATCCGCCAGACCCCTGCTGAGATCGACATTTCGCTGGCGCTGCATCCAGGCGTGCCCTTGGCGCTCTCCGCTTTGACGGTGCTGCTCGGCATCGGCGTGTATTGGCAGCTCGCCCGCGCCCGCGCGGCAATGGCGATCTTCCTGCGCGCCGCCGGGCGCGGGCCGGATCACGGATTCGATCTTGCCATATCGGGCCTTGTCCGCTTCGCCGCCCGCACCATGCGTATTCTGCAGCCGGGGCGGCTGCAGATCTATATCGCCTGCACCTTCCTCTCGGTCGCCGCCATCCTCATCATTCCCCCCATCGTCTATGGTGAACTGCCACACCTTCCCGCCTGGCCGGTCGATGTCAGGCTCTATGAATGGGCGGTTTTGCTGATCGCTGCCGTCGGCCTTGCCGCCGTGCTCGTCGCCCGCGACCGGCTGACGGCGATCGTCTCGCTCGGCATTCAGGGTTTTGCCGTCGCGATCATCTTCCTGCTGTTCGGGGCGCCGGATCTTTCCTTCACCCAGTTCATGGTCGAAACCCTGTCGGTGGTCATCCTCGCCCTTGTGATGACCAGGCTCCGCCTCTCGCCGGCCGATCGGCGCCCGCTCGGCCGCAGGCTCTTCGACGGTACGCTTGCGCTTGTCTGCGGCCTCGGCTTCACGCTTCTGCTGATGCGGGCAACGCAGGTGCCGTTCAACGATGCGCTGACGGTATTCTTCAACGCCTATTCGAAAACGATTGCCCATGGCGCCAATGTCGTCAACGTCATCATCGTCGACTTCCGCGGCACCGACACGCTCGGCGAAATCGCCGTCGTCGCGGTCACCGGCCTCGCAATCCTGGCGCTGATCCGCATCCGCGCCGGCACGGAGCGCAAGCTTGCCGCCAATGATCCAGTGGAGGCCGAGGGCTGATGCACACCCTGATCTTCCGCACCGTCGCCCCGTTCCTCACCGCGCTGATGTTGCTTTTTTCCGTCTTCGTGCTGCTGCGCGGCCATAACGAGCCGGGCGGCGGCTTCATCGGCGGGCTGATCGCCGCTTCGGGACTGGCGATCTATGGCATTGCTCTTGGCGTTGCCGCCGTTCGCCGCGCGCTTTTCTTCCACCCGCTGTCGATCGCCGGCTTCGGCCTGCTGCTGTCGACGGTATCAGGTCTTCTCTCCATCCTTTTTGCCGTTCCCTTCATGACCGGCCTCTGGGCCTATCCGAACCTCTTCGGTCTCGAAGTGCCTCTGTCGAGCGTCATGCTCTTCGACGTCGGCGTCTATCTCGTCGTCTTCGGCGCCATCACCTCGATTGCGCTGACATTGGAAGAAAAGGAGGTGGAATGATGGAGCCGCTTCTGGCGATCCTCGTCGGCCTGTTTTTCGCGGCCGCCATCTATCTGATGCTGTCGAAATTCACGATCCGCATCATGCTCGGCATCGCCATTCTCGGCAATGCCGTCAACCTGCTGCTCTTTACATCAGGCCGGTTGACGCGCGAAGTGCCGCCGATCATCCCGGCGGGTCTCGACAGCCTGCCCGCCGGCACCGCCAACCCGCTGCCGCAGGCGCTGATCCTGACGGCGATCGTCATCTCCTTCTCCTTCCTCACCTTCCTGCTGGTGCTGACCTACCGCGCCTACCAGGATCTCGGCACCGACGATACCAGCGAAATGCGCGCCGCCGAACCCGACGACCGGCCGCTGCCGCCATTGGGGTATTGAGGATCATGTCGGTGCTGGTGGTTACCCCCCTCTGCCCTGCCGGGCATCTCCCCCACGAGGGGGGAGATCGGCTGGGGGCGACGTCTCACCCTCGTCAGGTCCCTGAGATAAGCGAAGTGGCTTGCGGTGCAATTGATATATCGGCAAGGGCGCGCGTCTTGCCGATCTCCCCCCTCGTGGGGGAGATGCCCGGCAGGGCAGAGGGGGGTACCTCACGGCCCGCCCCCTGCGTTCCCAGAGGCCACGCCTGATGGCCGCTCCCACCTCCGCCGTCGATCTCTCCGCCGCCCTGATCACCGTCCCGGTGCCGCTCGGCCATTGGCTCGCCATCCTGCCGGTCGCCCATTGCATCACGCTCGGCGCCGTCCTGCTGATGCTGCGCGCCTACCCCCGCCTGCAGGCCTGGCTGGCCATATCGGGGCTTGCGCTGCTGGCGCTGATCGATGCGGCGCTGCTGGCCAAGGTCGTGGCCGAAGGGCCGCTCACCATGGTCATGGGCCGCTGGCTGCCGCCCTTCGGCATCGCCTTCACGATCGACCTCTTCGGGGCGCTGATGGCCTTCACCTCGGCCCTTGCGGCGCTCGCCGCCGGCATCTATGCGCTGACCGATATCGGTGACAGCGGCCGGCGATACGGGTTTTTTCCGCTGCTGATGCTGCTGATGGCCGGTGTCAGCGGCGCCTTTCTCACCGGCGATGTCTTCAATCTCTATGTCTGGTTCGAGGTGCTGCTGATCTCCTCCTTCGGGCTGATCATCCTCGGCTCCGAACGTCGGCAGATTGATGGCGCGCTGAAATATGCGGTGCTGAACCTCATCGCCACGACGCTGTTCCTGGTTGGCGTCGGCATCCTCTATGCCGTCTTCGGCACCCTCAACATGGCCGATATCGCGGCAAGGGCGAGGGATTTGCGCACCACGGCGCCGCTGATGACGCTGGCAAGCCTCTTCCTGCTCGCCTTCGCCATGAAGGCGGCTGCCTTCCCGGTCAATTTCTGGCTGCCCGCCGCCTATCATACGCCGCGCATTGTGGTCTCGGCGCTGTTTGCCGGCCTGCTCACCAAGGTCGGCATTTACGCATTGATCCGGGTGGTGGTCATGCTGCTGCCGGTGGAGCGCCAGGAATTGAGCCTGCTGATTGCGTTTATCGCCGCCGCGACCATCCTCGTCGGCGCGCTCGGCGCGCTTGCCGAAAACGATATCCGCAGGCTGTTCGGCTATATCGTCATATCGGGCATCGGCAATATGCTTGCCGGCGTCGCACTTGGCGGCACGGGCGGCGGCATCAGCGGCGCAGTCTTTTACGCGCTACATTCCATGGTGCTGATGACGGCGCTTTATCTTGCCGCTGGTGAAATCGCCCGGCGCGGCGGCGGCTTTTTATTGTCGGGGCTCGGCGGCCTCTATCGCCAAAGCGGCGGCTTTACCGCGCTCTCCCTGGTGCTCTTCCTTGCCGCCTGCGGCCTGCCGCCCTTTTCCGGCTTCTGGCCGAAGGTCATTCTCGTCAAGGCCGCGCTCGATAGCGGCGCCTGGTGGCTGGCGGCTGTCATCCTCGCCGGCGGTTTTCTGACGACGATCGCTTTCGGCCGCCTCTTTCTGCTCGCCTATTGGCGGCCGGCGCCGATGGCCGCGAAACCGGCGGCAGCTCTCTGGCGCGCCGGCCTGCCGCTTGCCGCGCTGACGGCGCTGGTCGTCGGCTTCGGCATCCTGCCGGAACAGCTGCTGGCGCTGTCGCAATCGGCCGCTGCGGGTCTTGCCGATCGGGAAGCCTATGTTCATTCGGTCTTTCCCGGAGGCATCAGGTGATCGCCTTTGTCTTCAATCTGCTGCTCGCCATTGCCTGGGTCGCCGTCACCGGCAGCGCCTCGCTGCACAATCTCGTTCTCGGTTTCCTGCTTGCCGCCCTTTCGCTCGCCATCATCCGCGAGCCCTTCGGCGGCAAGGGATATCTGCGCCGCGCCAGCCTGGTGTTCTCGCTCGCCCTCTTGTTCCTGAAGGAATTGTCGCTGTCCGCCTGGAGGGTCACGCTCACCATTCTCTCGCCCGACATGAAGCTGAAGCCCGGCATCTTCGCCTTCCCCCTGACGGTGACGAGCGATTTCGAGATCACGCTGCTGGCAAACCTCATCACCCTGACACCCGGCACGCTTTCGGTCGATGTCTCCACAGATCGCCGCACGCTCTATGTCCACGCACTCGATTGTTCCGATCCCGAGACAGCCAGGCGCGATATCGCCAATGGTTTCGAACGCAAGATCATGGAGGCTTTCCGGTGATCACACCTGCCGCCATCGTCGCGGCCGCATCCTCGGCCGCCCTCATCATCCTCGGCCTGGCGCTGATTCTGACGGTCTGGCGCGTCGTTGCCGGCCCGACATTGCCGGATCGCATCCTCGCCCTCGATATGCTGACCGGCATCGCTATCGGTTTGATCGCCGTCATCGCGGTCAAAACCGGCTTTTCGCTTTATATCGATATCGCCATTTCGCTCGGCCTCGTCGGTTTCCTGGCAACGGTCGCCTTCGCCCGATTCGTGCTGTCGCGCGGCAACATCAAATCGCCGGCGTCCGCATCTCCGGCAAAGGCTAACGCCAAAAAGCGTGCGGGAGGGAAGAAGCGATGATGGATTATATCCTGGCCGGCATCACTGCTTTGCTGCTGATATCAGGTGCGCTCTTTGCTCTTTCGGCAGCGATCGGTCTGGTCAGGCTGCCGGATCTCTATACGCGCATGCACGCGGCCTCGAAGGTCGGGACGGTCGGTTCCGGTCTGCTGCTTCTTGCCGCCGGCCTCTCTTCGCAGGAACTGGCGATTCTCGCCCGCGCCATTGCCGGCTTCGTCTTCTTGCTGCTGACGGCGCCGGTCTCCGCCCATCTGCTGGCCAGAGCCGCCCACCTTTCGGGATATGCGCTCGGCGCCGTCTCGGTCCGCGACGATATGCGCAAGCGCTGAGCCTGTGCTGTTTGCCTGCTTTACCAGATTTATGCAAAACTTATGCACAGGAAGCTGTGAGTAAAGCTTGCCAGAACGCGCCTTAATTCTTCATCTGTCATTTTTTCTCAAGAAAAACGACAAATAATAATTGGCCTTTCGACCAAACGATGGTATTTGAAAATGCAAGTAGAGTTCTGATTGTGAATCGCAATCGTACTGCTTCCAAGTCTCTCAGTTTTGATTTTTTATGTCTAAACTGGGGCCATCGCCTGGGGCATGACGTAGTGATTTGCAGCCAGGCAGTATTAGAACAGGTCTCGCTCTTCGGAATCTAGGGGTGGATTTCGCGTTTTTCGAAACAGAAGGTCGCTTCCCGTGCTTTTGCTGTTCGCTTCTACGAGGCGGGTCTTTGACGTAACAGTCAAAGGCCGTTTGAGCATGCTAACAGGAGAAAAAATATGACGGAAATGGCGACCGGCAATGCGCCGGAGCTGCTTGTGGAACTGACAGCCGACATCGTCGCGGCTTATGTCAGCAACCATGTTGTCCCGGTCAGCGACCTGGCAAATCTGATTTCCGACGTGCATTCGGCACTGAGCAACACGTCCGTACCGCAGCCTGCTGCGGCCATCGTCGAGAAACAGAAGCCTGCAGTCTCTGTCCGCAAGTCCGTACAGGACGAGCAGATCACGTGTCTGGAATGCGGCGGCAACTTCAAGTCCCTCAAGCGTCACCTGATGACGCATCACAGCCTCTCGCCGGAAGAATACCGCGAGAAGTGGGATCTGCCGACCGACTACCCGATGGTAGCGCCCGCCTATGCCGAAGCGCGTTCGCGCCTGGCAAAGGAAATGGGCCTGGGTCAGCGCCGCAAGCGCGGCCGCGGCTGAGCTTTTTCGAAAGCCATCAACGACAAAAGCCGGGTCTTGTGCCCGGCTTTTCTGTCTGTGCTTGCGGCGCCGCCGCCGCGCTATGCTTTACCAGCAGCCGTTGAATGTATTCCTATACTATCAGCAAGTGTTAATGTACTGATTCGTTGATCGTAGCGCTCTCCGAATCGCGGTGCGCGCGGCATCGCTCAGAACCCTTGATCGCCAGCGCGTTCAGGCCGCGGCGCGAAGCTTTGCTTCCTCGCGGATCCTGTTGACCATCGATCGCAGTCCGTTCGAACGCTGCGATGACAGGTTCTCGACCAGGCCGATCTTCGAGAAGATTTCGAAGGCATCGAGGCCGGCGATCTCCGACGCCGCCTTGCCGGAATAGGTGGCAAGCACGATGGCGACGAGGCCGCGGACGATGTGGGCGTCGGAATCACCCTCAAAACTCATGACCGGGTCGTCAGGATCGCCTGTCGTATGCGTCACCAGCCAGACCTGGCTGGCACAGCCCATCACCTTGTTTTCGGAGGTGCGTTTCTCCTCGGCCAGGTCCGGCAGCGCCTTGCCGAGTTCGATGACATAGCGGTAGCGGTCTTCCCAATCGTCCAGGAAAGCGAAGTCGTCGATGATCTGGTCGAGGGATGCCATGGGAAAGCCTTTCACTATTAAAGCACTTCCAGCAAAAGTGCACAGCGGTTTTGCGTCCGGAATGCGCCAGGAAAAGCTCTAAACTGCATATAGGTGAAAGACCGGCGGATTTGAACCGTTAAAGCGCGTCACGTCGAACAGGATTGATGCGACACGCTTCAATTCTTTGTTTTTATGCACGTCGTGATCTCCAAACCGCGGCCCGCTTGCTGATGACATGCATGAAAAAGAAACGCCGTGAGGGATGGGCATCCTCACGGCGCAGCAACATGCTGAATTAAACAGGGCAGGCACGTCAGGCATGGGGCATTTCCGCGTCATGCGGGCCACCGATGCAAGCTTGGAAAATTCAGATCGCCGGCTTCGGCGTCGGCAGCGGGATCGCGCCGGTGACAACCGTCTCGGCGGAGGCGTCATCTTCGACCGGCGGGCGGTAGGGCATTGGCTGGTTCAGCGCGGCCTTTGCCTCGCGTACCTTTTCCTGGATGGCGGGTGCGGTAAGCGAGGGCATGGTGAGAGCCACCGGCATTTGCGGTTCGGTATGTTTTGCCGTCGCCGGCGTCTCGTCCTGGAACTGGCTGTCGAGCAGTTCATAGGCGACGTGGGCGCCTTCACGCGCCCGGTAGCCGAGTGCGGTGAGGGTTTCGGCGCCCTTGGCGCAGACCTCGGGTTTTTCCGAGCACATGCCGGTGAGGTAGTCATAGGCGCCGCTTGCCGCCGTAAAGGCGTCGGAAAGCTGCAGTCGCGGGCCGCTGGCGAACTTGTCGGAACTCTCGGTGCTGAAGACGGAAAGAAGCACGAGCACAAGGCCAAACCAGAAGGATCCTTTGATCAGAAACCACATTGTCGTTGCCCATCCTGTTTTCCCGTTCGGTTCTTGTCGCCGAATCAGGCCGGTTGTCCGGTGTGATTTCACCCTACCGCCAAGTTGCGAATGCCGCTTTTCGAAACTCACGCGCATTTGCGGCAAATTTAGTTCAAATTTTAGCGAACGGCATTTGACGGACATTTTAGTCGAATGCGAGCGATCGCCGTTAAGCATCAGGGCAGCACCTGCTTGCAATTGCAGGGCTTTTGCCGGCTCGCCTTGCCACAGGAGTTAACGCAATGCTGAAATATGAGGAAAATCCGTCGCTTACCTGCCATTAACCACAAAAGGCAAAGGGCCTTTCAGATGCTTCAAAACGGGATTTTCGGGCCTTTCCGGCTGTGAACAGCGCTTTTGCCTTAGCCTTTCTTTAAGCCGCCGGGGCCTATTGTCCGGATCGATAGACAGCCTTTTTGGGCGGGTATTGCGTGCGAGTATTGAGTAACATTGGCGGCTGGGTGACGGCGCTCGTAGACCGGGCGGCGACAAGCTGGCTCTCCCGGACGGGCGGCGGTGAAGCCGTGCGCCAGCGCGAGCTTGCGATCCTGCGCCGCCTCGTGCTGTTCTCGTCGGCTGCTCTTTTTGCCGCTCCCATCGGCCTTTCGGCGGTCACCAGCCCGGCCGTCGCCTTGCCGGCAGGGGTCGCCATGGTCTTCGCCGCCTTTCTCTTCTCCGCCGTCGGCAGCATCGCACTTGCGCGTCAGGGCTCGTCCGCCGGGATCGCGACACAATCGGCCGAGGATTTCTTCCTTGACGCCACCCCCGGCCTCGTCTTCTTCCTCGATCCGCATGGCAGTGTGGCGACGATCGGCGGCCGCGACCGGCGCGATTTCCTCGCCTGGATGCGCGATCCCAAGGGCAGGGGCTTCCTGGAGCAGGTGCACGTCTCCGACCGCATCCTTTTCCTGCAGGCGCTCGATAGCCTGCGCCGGGGCGAGGATGCCGAGTGCGTCGATCTGCGCATCGACCGGCCCCCGGTCGCGCGCGATCAACGCCAGTTCGCCTATCTCAGAATGGACATGACGGCCCGGCGCGACGCCGACGGCGAACTTGCCGCCGTCATTGCCCAATTGCGTGATGTCTCCGTCGAGCAGCAGCTGCGGGCCGAGGCCCAGAACCGCGTCGCCGATGCCGAATCGGCAAACGATGCCAAGTCGCGCTTCCTCGCCGCCGTCAGCCACGAGCTGCGCACGCCGCTGAACGCCATTCTCGGTTTTTCCGATATCCTGATCGGTGAATATTTCGGCAAGTTCGAAAACGACCGTCAGCGCGAATATGTCGGCCTCGTGCGCGAATCCGGCGCCCATCTCCTGTCCGTCGTCAACACCATGCTCGACATGAGCAAGATCGAAGCCGGCCGCTATGAGCTGATCCTTGAACCTTTCGATATAGCGAGCTCGGTCAAATCCTGCGAATCGATGCTGGCCTTGCAGGCCAAGACCAAGGGCCTGACGCTGACGAGCCGGATCCAGCGCGGCCTCGGCGAAATCGTCGCCGATCAGCGCGCCATCCAGCAGATCCTCATCAATCTCGTCGGCAATGCCATAAAGTTCACCGAGGCCGGCGGCGTCGTCTCGGTCGATGCGGCGGCGCGCGACGGCATCCTCAAGCTGACGGTCAGCGATACCGGCATCGGCATTGCGGCCGACAAGCTGGCGTTGCTCGGCCAGCCCTTCGTCCAGATCCAGAACGACTATACCCGCCGCTTCGAAGGCACCGGCCTTGGTCTTTCCCTGGTCAAGGGATTGGTGGCGCTGCATGGCGGGCATTTCGCCATCGCCAGCCAGCCCGGCGAAGGCACGATCATCACCATCGAGATCGCGGTGGACGGCTCGGGCGCCGTGCGCGCCGAGGACGCCGGCCAGGGCGCGACTGTCGAGTTCCCGCCGCGGCTGAAGGGCGCGGTCAATGCAGGTGCAGAATTGGGGGAGGGGCGTTTCGATGGCCGCGCGCAAGCGAAAATCGCCTAAGGGAAAAAGAGGCCGGCAGCAGCCGGGCCTCCTGATGTCGGGTGCAGCGGCCCTCGGCGGCCTCAGCCTGCAGGGCGCCTCGGTGCTCGGCGGCGTCATCGGCCGCAATCCCTCGGTTGCCGGCGGCACGATCACCTTCGTCGTCATCTTCTCCTTCGTCGCCGCCAATGCGCTCTGGTATCAGCCGGGCCTGCATCCCCACCCGATTTTCCGCACCCGCGATCCGCAGTCTTCCAACGTGCTCGGCGCCCGCCGCCCAGCCGAGGAGCAGCAGGGCGACGTCACCACCTTCCGCATCGAGCGGCCGGAGGATGGCGCGACCACAACCAACGCAACGCCGGCGCCAGCCGCGCCCGGCCAGCAGCCGAGCCAGCTCGTCATGGACATCCAGCAGCAACTGGTGCGCCGTGGCCTCTATAACGGCATACCCGACGGCGTCATCGGCCCACGCACCAGTGCAGCCATCCTCTTCTTCGAGGAAACCGTCGGCATGGCCCAGACCGGCGATCCGACGCCGGAGGTGCTGGCGGCGCTGAAGACCGATGCATCAGGCCCTTCGACCGTTCCCGCGGAAAAGCCGCCCGAGGATGTAAGCTCGAAGGCGGCGGCGGAAGACCCGGTCGCAGCGGCGATCCGCAGCGCCGAAAAGACGGTCAAAACCGCTCCGTCATCCGCAAAGCAGGTTCCCTCAAGCGAAATTACCAATGTCGATCTGGTGCTGAAGATCCAGAAGGGCCTTTCCAACATGGCCTATGCCAATGTCGGCGTCGACGGTGTCGCCGGCGAGCAGACCCGCGCCGCCATCCGCCATTTCCAGAAGCACTACAACCTGCCCGAAAACGGCGAGCCGACCCAGGCGGTTCTGAAAAAACTCAAGGAAATCGGCGCGATTTAATGCATGTCGCCCGGAAGTGTGCAGCGGTTCCGGGAGAACGACATGCATCAAAACAAAGGGCTAAAGCGCGTCGCATGAACCAAGTTTCATGCGGCGCGCTTTGGTGGATAACCGCATTGCCGCCGCTGGCCGTCCGGTCTATACCGCGCCGATGAGATTACGCGCCGACATCTTCGTTTCCGCCCTCCTGCGCCGTGTCTTCGCCAGCGGCGATTTTGCCGCCGTCGAGAAGAAGGGTGCCGAGGAGGCGGGGGCGATCTTCATCCGCCAGCATTTTCGCGACGGCCTGGAAACGCTCTATGCGCCGGCGCCGCAGACCGCCTTCGGCGAAGGTGAGGCGGGCGACCGTCTGTTCGAGATCCGCCTGTCGCGCAGCGAGCCGGAAGCGGTGCGCGCCATGCTGGAGCGGGAACGCCGGTTCGACCCCGATCTTTGGATCGTCGAGCTCGAGGCGGAGGAACTGGGAGACATGATCCCGCTTGCGCGGGATGGCTGAGGGCCGGCGGGTCTGCCGATCTCAGCGGGACCGCCGCCCCAAGACGCGCATGTCGCGCTGCGCCGGCGCCTGATTGAGGAAGCGGTGGTTCGGCGTTTCCTGAGGGGCGGGCGCATTGGCCACCTCGGGCTTGTAGGTGTAGCGATCGGCGCGGCGCCAGGCTTCCACCCGTTCGTGGCATTCCTCCGGATCGAGCGCATCGAGCACCATCCAGCCGCGCGTGACATTGTGCTGCTGTTCGGCAAGATGCGGATAAAGCTTTTCCAGCACGAAGACGGCGTCGAGAAAGCCCATGCCGAGGCTCGTCAGCGTCGTCGCCAGCTGCTGGCCGGAAAGATCGAGCATGATGCGCTCGGCAAGCCAGCGGCTGGCCGACAGCGCATCGGCCAGCGCCGTTGCGAAATGCATTGCCTCGCGTGAGCGGGCAAAGCGCACCAGCAGCGCCTCTTGAATGTCGGTGAGCGTGCGCAGGCCGAGCCTGTCCTCGTCGGCCCGGCCGAGATGGCCGGCCAGGCCGAGAATACGCTCGCGCAACGCCTCTTCATTGGCAACCCGCTGTTCCTGCAGCGCATCCGCCTCGTTGCTCTCTCCATGCGCCGGCGAAAGCGGCACCGTCTGTGATTCTGCCATCGGCGCCGGTGCGGCGGCCGACCGCGGCTGGCTCTGGCGCAGTGCCACCAGCGCATCGATGACCTTCGGCGAGAGTGAATCGCGGCTGACGATCGCCTTGACATGCGCTGCACCCTGCATGCGCGCGATGGTGATCAGCGTATCGTCGGCGATGGCCTTGGAGGCGGCAAGAAAAGGGGCGGCGATCTCGATCGGCTGGTTGCCAATGAACAGCGCCACGGCCGCCGGCATGTTTTCGCATTGGGAGAGTGCTGCGACCGCCTGGCGTTTGGCCTCGTCGGAGGAGGCCTGGAAGAGCGGCATGAAAAGTTCGGCAAATTGGCGCAGTTCGGACCGTGTCGGATGAGACAGGTTCTCGAAACTGCTGACGGTCGCCATCAATACCACGTCCTTTTTCCTGACGGCCAATGGGCCCTCTAGGTCTCGAAACCGGTCACGCACAAGAACACCCCGAAAACGCCGAACCAAGGGGAACCACGGGCCGATATGCGCTGGCGGAACGCATGCCGGGCCACATGGTTTATGAACAAATCCTACACCGGTAGGGTTAATGCATGCTGAAGATTTTATTAAAATGCGCCAGAAATATGCACGCGGCGCGTGTTACTGCATGAGTAGCCGGCAACATCATAAGTCTGGTTTGAAGAGGCACCGCGACGATTGCTCATCGCTGGCATCACAAGGGAAAAGGTCAGGCGGCCTTGCGATCGCGCAGCGCGTCCAGCAGCTTTTCGCGGCTGTCGTGACCGGCCTGATAAAGGTCGAGTGCTGCCGATGCCGCATACTGCGCCTCGACGCTTTTGATGTCGACGCGCCGTTCCGCGCACCAGGCATCGAGCGCACCGCGCAGAACGTCGAGATCGTCAGGCGAGAAATATGAATTCACCAGCAAAGACATCGCTAGCCTCCGCATTCCGGCAAGAGCGTGAATATCCGCGATCGATCGGGGCCGGAAATGCGTGATCGACTGGAGCAACCATACGCGTATCGGAGTCGGCTGCAATTAAATATTTTCATGAAGCATTTTTGCAACATTGCCCCTTTGCCACCGGGTAAGTATGCCGAACTCTTCTCAACTGTATGATTTACTTCTTGTTTTATACTTCGAGTTTCGGTTGGGGCCTTGGGCGGGCGGCGTGAAACCAAATCAACTCTTCGCGCGTTACAGAGGAAGTAACGTGAACTGTGTTTGGCTCCGCCGAATATTAGTAAACTGTTAACTGTCATCTGTCTCAATTCGGATGGGAACGACGCGATTTGAGTGTTTGGATCGTTGAAACTCCTGATCACGGTATTTCAACCAGGTGCCGTGGGAAAGGCGCGAATGCCCTCGGTTCGGTCACTCAGCCACCGCAGGACGCGCCGGCTCGCACATTGGCGGGCAGGGTGAAATCCATCGTAAGTTCATCCGTCTCGGGCAGTGCATGGAGACGAGAATGGCAATAGTAGTCGCATTGGCGGATCGGCAGCCGCGGGCGCCGCGCCGCCCGGACAAAGAGCCCCGCGAAGCTAAGATCCTCTGGTTCACCGGCGTCCGCTACGAGCGGCTGGCCGAGAGCCCTAGGCATGGCCCGGCGCCCGCGCCGCGCGTCAACAAGAAGTAACGTCCGCTCAACTTTAGCGGGCGCTAAATTGCTCGCAGCCGGCTTCCGTCAGGAAGTTCCGCGCCGCCTCATTAAAACTTGCCTGTGGCGCCAGCGTCCGCAGCACGGCATAGCCGTCCGGCCGCGCCATTTCCACTAGGATCGCCTGCTGCAATTCCTGCGGCAGGTTCTTGCGCAGGTCGGTAAGCTGGATCGGGCCGCCGGCCAGGACATCGAGCGCGCCGCCGACCGAGGTCCTGTCGTTCATGCTGAAGACCTCGTTGGAGGCGCTGTCGTAGATCGCGATCGACCAGAAAGGCACATTGCCCTTGGCGGTGAAGTGCACCGGCGCATCCTCGACGTCGAAGGAGCAGACGGCGGTGCGCACGAAGGGGTCGCCATTGGCAAGGCCCGCCTCGTCATACTGGCCGCCGAGCAGCGTGAAATTGTTGATGTCGCCCTCCGCCTCCACGCGGGTCGCCGCATCCTTGCCGGTGAAATGCGGCAGCGACAGGATGATGACGAGGTGCAACAGCGCTGCGCCGAAAAGGCCGGTCAGAATGGCGAAGAAGATCCTAAGCATTGCCGCATCCGGTCTTGGTGAGCTTCGGCATGGCAAGGTCGATCACCCCGGAGCTGCCTGCGGTCGGCGTGTCGAACAGCGTCAGCACCAGCCGGAAGGTGCCGGCTTCAGGCAAGGCCAGCCAGTTGCCGGGCTGAGCCGCGGCTGAGATGTCGATCGAGAAGCTGCTGTCCGGCTGGCGCAGCACCGTCCAGGAATTCAGCGCTGCGGGATGCCCGGTCTTCACCGCTGCCGGATTGCCGCCATTGTCGGCGGTAAAGAGGGTCCAGAGCCGGGCAGGCGGCGTTTGCCCGCTGATGCGGTAACGGCAACCGGCATTCAGCCGCGCACCGTCGTCGTCGACGCTCGCCGTGAAGGTGAGCCCCTCGGCGCTGCCATAGAGCAGCTTGCCGGCGCGCGCCCGGTGCGACTTGGCATAAGGATCGGCATCGACCGTCTGCAGCGCCGGAAAGGCCTCCCAGGCACCGAGCTTGATCGCCCCGAAACCCTGCGTCGCATCCAGCGCATACAGCGAAATCATGATCCCGCCGCCGAAGGCGACGATCAGCGTGACCAGGATGAAGAGGGGGAATCGAAACACGTCAAGACCTTGGAAACCATATCAGATGAAGGGTTACCACTGATTCTGGCAGGGTGGAATGCCATGCGACGACATGGACGCCGATCTGTCCGGTTAACGCCGATGCCTGCCCCTCACCCTAACCCTCTCCCCGTTTTGATGGGGAGAGGGGACGTGCCCTACCAGACGTTAGCGAGAGACCGAGAGGTCATGGCTTGGCCCCTTCGCCCCGCGTGCGGGGAGCAGGTGGCGGCAGCCGGATGAGGGGCTACCCTCGCCGATCTCCCGGCATCGTTCGACGCATCCGCTCAGGATCTATTCCGCACTCGCCACCTTCGCGGGCGCCAGCGGGGCGGCATTTTTCAGCTTTGCGCCGAGGGCTTTGAGGATATTCGTCGATTGCACCGAGAGCATGCGCGGCCGGATGAGCTGCGGCAATCCGTCCTGGGGTTTGGCTGCGACGGTCTTGGCGAGGTCCTTTTCCGAGGGCAGGGGATTCTCGATGCCGGGAATGGCGCGCAGCGTCACACCCTGATGGGCATAGTCCATAGCGCGTTTGAAGGTCATCGCCGGCAGCGAGCCGCCGGTCATGTTGTTGGTCGAGGTATAGTCGTCATTGCCGAACCAGACGGCGCAAGTGTAGTTGCCGGTGAAGCCGACGAACCAGGCATCGCGATAGGCCTGCGTCGTGCCGGTCTTGCCGGCCGTGACGATACCGTTGTCGAGTGCCGCCTTGCGCGCCGTGCCGACATAGGGAACGCGCGACAGCATCTGGTTCATATAGGCGTCGGCCTGTTCGGACAGCACGCGTTTGGCCGCCGGCTCGTCGCGGTCGAAATCATAGAGCACGTCGCCGTCATAATCGAGAACCTGGGTGATGCCGTGGCGGCGTGACTGGTAGCCGCCGGCCGGGAAGGTGGCATAGGCCGTCGCCTGATCGAGCACCGTCACCTCGGATGTACCGATCGGGATGGTGACGTCGTCGCGGATCGGCGTTTCGACGCCGAGGTTCTTCGCCATGGCCCGGATCGGCTGGATGCCGAGCTTCTCTTTGGCGAGCCGCACCGGCACCGTGTTGATCGATTGGGCGATCGCCGTCTCAAGGGTTATGCGGCCGGCATAATGGTTCGCATAATTGTGCGGGCTCCAGTTGCCCCAGGAGATCGGTGCGTCGACGATCGTTGTCTGCGGCGTCATCCCGCTCTCCATGGCCACCGAATAGGTATAGACCTTGAAGGAGGAGCCCGGCTGGCGCAGCGCCCTGGTGGCGCGGTTGAACTGGCTTTCGCCGTAGTCCCGCCCACCGACCATGGCGCGCACCGCGCCGCCGTTCTCGATCATCACCATGGCGCCCTGCTTGGCGTGATAGGCTTCGCCATATTCGCGCAGCGACGTTTCGACCGATTCCTCGGCCGCCTGCTGGATACCCATGTCGATCGTCGTGCGCACGATCAGTGAATGCTGGTGGAAGCGCGGCGAAAGCCGCTGCACCTCGTCGAAAGCCCAATCGAGGAAGAAGTCGGGCGATTCCACCTCGTTGCGGTCGACGACGGTTGCCGGATTGCGCCGGGCGGCGATCACCTGTCCCTCGGTCATCAGCCCGCTCTGCACGAGATTGGTCAGTACCTCGTTGGCGCGAGCACGTGCCGCCGGCAGGTTGACATGCGGCGCATATTTCGCCGGCGCCTTGAACAGGCCGGCCAGCATGGCGGATTCGGCCAGGTTCACATCGGTGATGTTCTTGCCGAAATAGAACTGCGCCGCCGCGGCTGCGCCAAACGTGCCGCCGCCCATATAGGCGCGGTCGAGATAGGTGGAGAGGATTTCCTTCTTCGAAAGGTTCGACTCCAGCCACAAGGCGAGGAACGCTTCGGTGATCTTGCGGTCGATCGAGCGCTCGTTGGACAGGAACAGGTTCTTGGCGAGCTGCTGGGTCAGCGTCGAGCCGCCCTGCACGACTTCACCGGCCTGGGCGTTGGTGACCATGGCGCGGAAGAGGCCGATCACGTCGATGCCGAAATGGTCGAAGAAGCGCCGGTCTTCGGTGGCCAGCACCGACTTGATCAGGGAATCCGGCAGCTCGTCGATCGGCACGGAGTTCTGGTGGATGACGCCGCGATGGCCGATCACGTTGCCGTAGCGATCGGTGAAGGTGACGGCGAAATCGCCGCGGTTGCGCCAGTCCTCCTTGGTCGCCTCGAAGGCCGGCTGGGCAAGCAGCAGCATCAGCACCGAGCCGGCCGCCCCGAGCGTCAGCCCTTCGCCGGCCAGTTCGAAAACCATGCGCTTCCAGCCGCGCACGCGGAAGCGGCGGAAGAAGATGGTGATGTCTTCCCAGATCTCGGCGGCGCGGAAACCGGCGTTCCAGACGGTCGAATCGATCCATGAATCGATGCGCAGCAGGATGTGGCGGCTTTTCGCCGGCCGCTTGTCCGCCGCGTTACTCGCCGTTTCTTTGAGGCCCGCTTCGGGACCTCTTTCGGGGTTGTCCGGATCCTGCACGTCCTGTATTCCCGCCTGATCGCGTTTCGCTCATCTCCGGCCCTCGGAAAGCGGCGAAAGCGCGAGGCCGCCATATGGCCGCAAAGCTCTCCGATACCAGGAGCATGCTGAAGAATTGATTGATTTTGCGGCTGATAACAAGAGAGATAGATGGCGGTCACGTCAATTTGCGGGCCGCTGTTGCAAGAAACGACGATGAACGATCTGCCCTTCTGGAAGCGCAAGACGCTTGCCGAAATGACTGTCGCCGAGTGGGAAAGCCTCTGCGACGGCTGCGGTCTCTGTTGCCTCAACAAGATCGAGGAATGGGATAGCGGCGATATCTATTTCACCTCGGTCAGCTGCAAGCTGCTCGACGGCGAAAGCTGTCGCTGCTCCAGCTATGAGAGCCGCTGGGATTTCGTTCCCGATTGCGTGCAGCTGACCAAGGAGAACGTGCCCGATATCGCCTGGCTGCCGCCCACCTGCGGCTACCGGCTGGTCAATGAAGGCCGTGATCTCTACTGGTGGCATCCGCTGATCTCCGGCGATCCGGAAACCGTTCATGCCGCCGGCATTTCCGCGCGCGGCCGCACGATCAACGAAAACGAGATCGATATCGACGATCTCGAAGACTACGTTGTCGACTGGCCGCTGACCGTGGGTGAAGAAAAGGACGAGGAAGAGGAAGAGGAAGAGGCGTAAGCGGCTCAGCTCTTTACCGCTGCGAGGAAGCGGCGCAGTTCCATCTCCACATATTTATCCACCGGCCCTTCAGCGCCAAAGCCCCACCAGGTGAGCGAGCCCTGCCATTGCGACAGCATCAGCCGGGCGATGGTCTCCGGCGCGCTTGCCGATCCGAAACAGCGTGCGATCGCCGCCGTCAGCGCCGTTCCCCAGACCGCCCCCCGGGCGCGCAGCACTGGATCGCGGAAGTCCTCGCGCAGCACCAGCAGTCCCTCGCCATAGGCGGCGGCATTGTCGCCGTGATCCTGCGACAGTCCGACGAGCAGCGCGACGGCGCCGTCCGGTGTGTTCGCCACGCTGCCGGTAAGCCTTGCCGTTTCCGCATCCAGCCTGTCCCAGGCGTATAGCAGTGCCGCGCGCAGCATCGCCGCCTTCGTTGTAAAACGCTGCACCAGCGTCGAGCCGGAAAGGCCGCTGACTTTGGCCACCGCCGCAAAGGTCGCCGCATCCGGCCCCTCGGCATGGATCAGCGCCAACACCATGGCGAGGAGCTGTTCATCGGAAAGCGTGCGGCGGCGTGGCATGAAATTCCCCTTGCATCTGCCTTATTTATGAACGAACGTTCGTTTATATACAATGGGGATTTTTCATTTCTAGCTTGGAGGATGAAGAAGTGACAACGGACTTGCGGGAGAAAGTGGCTTTGGTCGCCGGTGCAACGCGCGGCGCCGGCCGCGGCATTGCAGTCGAACTCGGCGCTGCCGGCGCCACCGTCTATGTGACGGGGCGCACGACGCGCGCGCAGCAATCCGAATATGCCAGGCCGGAGACGATCGAGGAGACGGCCGAACGTGTTACGGCTGCGGGTGGCAGGGGTATCGCCGTGCGGGTCGACCATCTCGTCGAGGCTGAGGTCGAGGCGCTGGTCGCCCGCATCCGGGCAGAGGCCGGCCGGCTCGATATTCTCGTCAACGACATCTGGGGCGGCGAGAAACTGTTCGAATGGGATAAGGCCGTCTGGGAACATTCGCTTGAGAAGGGTCTGCGCCTGTTGCGGCTCGGCATCGACACGCATCTGATCACCGCCCATTACGCGCTGCCGCTGATGATCGAGCGGCCGGGCGGGCTGCTGGTCGAGGTGACCGACGGCACGGCCGACTACAATGCCACCCATTATCGGCTCTCGCCCTTCTACGACCTCGTCAAAACCGGCGTCACCCGCATGGCCTGGGCGCATGCGCAGGATCTGGCAAAACACGGCGCCATGGCGGTTGCGATCACGCCCGGCTGGCTGCGCTCCGAAATGATGCTAGATGCCTATGGTGTCAGCGAGGAGAATTGGCGCGAGGCGACCAAGGTGCAGCCGCATTTCGCCATTTCCGAAACGCCGCGCTTCGTCGGCCGCGCGGTGGCGGCGATTGCCGCCGATCCCGACCGCGCCCGCTGGAACGGCCAGTCGCTGTCGAGCGGCGGACTGGCCAAGGTCTACGGCTTCGACGACATCGACGGTTCGCGGCCGGATTGCTGGCGCTACATGGTGGAAGTGCAGGAGCCGGGCAAGCCGGCAGATGTAACGGGATACCGCTAATACCTGTCGCCCAGGGGCACATGCCCAAAACAAAGGACTAAGCGCGCCGCATCAATCGGATTTGCGGCGACGCGCTTTGAGGCCGCTGCTTACTGCGCGGCTGCGAGCCGCGCCGCATCGCGAAACGACACCAGCCGTTTCGTCTGTTCGTCCCACAACACCAGCTTGACGCAGCGCAGGCTTTCCATGAGCGTGATGCGGCCGAGGTCGGCAAGCTCAGGATGGTCTCGCAGCACCTCCGGCAGCCGGTAATAGGGCACCCGGCTCGACAGATGATGGACATGGTGGATGCCGATATTGCCGGTGATCCAGCGCAGCACCGGCGGCAGGTCGTAATGCGAGGCGCCGTGGAGGGCTGCATGCTGGAACTGCCAGTCCGGCTCCTTCGACCAGTGCGTTTCCTCGAACTGGTGCTGGACGTAAAACAGCCAGACACCGGCAGCGCCGGCCAGAAGCACGGTCGGCAGATGCACCAGCAGGAAGGGGACGATCCCGACGGCCCAGATCAGCAGTGCGGCGACCGCTGCGATGGCAAGATTGGTCGCCATTGTGGAGACCCAGGGCAGGGCGCCGGAGCGCATCATGCCGAAGGGCAGGCGCTGCTTGAAGATGAACAGCCATGCCGGCCCGATCCCGAACATCACCGCCGGGTGCCGGTAGAGCCGGTAGCCGAGCCGGCCCCAGCGCGACAGCGCATTATATTCGGCAATCGTCAGCGTTTCGATGTCGCCGACGCCGCGTTCGTCCAGGTTCCCCGCCGAGGCGTGATGCTCGGCATGCGCCCGGCGCCAATAGTCGTACGGCGTCAGCGTCAGGATGCCGATCGTTCGTCCAACCCAGTCGTCGACGCCGCGGCGTGCGAAAAACGAGCCATGGCCGCAATCGTGCTGGATCATGAACAGCCGCAACAGGAAGGCGGCGGCGGGAACGACGAGGATGAGGCCGGGCCAGAAGCTGTAGTGAACCGCGGCCCATGCGGCAGCCCAGAACAGCGCGAAGGGGACGACCGTGACGGCAAGCTCGAAAGCGCTGCGTCCGGCTCTCGGCTGACGATATCCGGCAAGGATCTTCAACCAGCGCTTCTCAGCCAAAATTGCATTGTGCCCCTCGGAGGACTCCGAGTTTGCGGCGGGTTCGCCCAAAGGGACCACTTGGATTTCCTTGCTCTCGTTGCGGCGCGCGGATTCGATCACAGAATAGCGCCATGAAGGGCCGCGATACTCGAAAGGCCGAGTGCGATCACCACAGCCGAGCGAATGAGAAAGAGCGGATAGTCGAAACGGTACATTGTGTGAAGAGAGACCATGGCTGCAGCACTTCCTGTTTTTGTGGAAACATGTCAATGGGTGATAATGTCACGCCGGAGCGCAGCGCGGCCGACGGGACGCACAGTCGCCTTCAGTTCACGCATGATTTTATGCGCAAATCGATGCCGATTTGCGCTGTCTCTGCGAAGGGGCGGAGGCTCGATAAGATGTTTTATTTCTTTGGAGCACTGCCATGCGGGGCGGTCGTGGTCGCCGTCTTCATCTGGTTGGCGAACGTGCTTTCCACCTTCGCCGCCTGCTTGTCCTTCTTCGGCTTCCGGACCTCGCGATTGCTTCTTACCTGTCCTTTTGCCATGGATAAATCTCCCCTTTTGATCGAAAACTGAAAAGCCGTAGCCTGCGCGGTGTTCGCCCGTTTGTCGATCGCGACCGGAGATCGCAGGATCGTCATGAGGGCGACCCGACAACGCCGGGCCGCAGGAATTGAATGAAATGATGCCTGCTGAAACCGCATCGAAGTCTGGAGGCGGATGACCTGAGAGGTCACCAAAAGCCAAACCCGACGTTGAGGCGGGACGTCACCATGCTTTCGCGATCGGGAAAATGGCGGGCCGGATTCCGGTCACCGCAGATGCCGCATCGGCCAAATCAGCGAACCACTCTCTTACGATGAAATTGCGGTGCCATTAAGGCCATTGCCGCAAGAAAGCCATATTTCCACAAGCGGGACGCGTTGATGGGAAACAGGCGATCAGTGTGGTTCTTTGCATTTTCGCGTGGCCGGATGCCGACATGATGCCGCGCGCCAGGCAGCCGTCCGCTTCGAGGAGCGCCACCCGACACTCCCCAATCTCCACAAGATCCTTGGCATGCTGCCGTTGCTGGTAAGCGCCGATCCGCACGATATAACCGGCCGCTGCAACGCCGATACCGCAGGTTCAAGGTGATTGGGCTCCTTTGGCGCATCTAAAGACGCGCCGCGCGTCAGCCGGCGGCGCGTTTTTCGCGGGGCAATCCCTGTATCGCATATCGGTTACAAACGGGCACGACCGGTTTCGGCGGGGCCTTCGGCTTGCCGAAATGGTATTCGAGCGCCCGTGAGAGCATGGCCGGCGAGGTGACGCCCTCCTGGAACAGCTTGATCAGCAGCACGGCCGCGACGTTGAACACCCGTTGGTCGTCGGTCGGAATTCTGGCATCGTAGCCGGCCTCGTCGAGCACGCCTTGAAGCATGTCGAGATCGGACGAGGTCAGATGCGGCTTTTCGGAAGTGGAAGACATGGGCCCTCCTTTCGTCGGGGCGAGGGAATGAAAACCCTCAGTCGGCAGCGCCCGTACAATGGCTGCCGAAGGCGAGACCATGCTCCTTTCGCCGGGGCAAGGCAATGGGATTCTGTCGCTAATATTCGTTTTATCTTATGAAGCGCCCGCACCGGTCAGGATGCGGGCGCAACAGTCATTCCGCGGCCTGATAGGCCGGCGTCCGGGTGGTCGATGTCCGCGGACCGGCGGCGGCAAGCAGGGTGATCGCGACCGCAAGCAGCGCCACGAAGGCGATGCCGGCGACATAAGGGTCCCAGCCGAAATGCGGTGCCGCGCCGAACACTGCCGAGGCGGCTGCGAGCACGATGCCGCCGCCGATCTGGAAGGAGGCGAAGAGCAGTCCGGAAGCGAGCCCCGATTTGTCATCCTCGACGTCGGAAAGGGCCGCGACCTGCACCGAAGGGTAGGTCAGTGCATAACCGAGGCCAAGCGGGATCTGCGAGAACAGCACGAGCAGGATCGGGTCGACATGCCCGAGTGCGGTCACCCAGAAGATGTAGCTGAAGGCCTGCAGGCCGACACCTGCCGCCATCAGCCCGGTGGCGCCGCGGTTTTGTGCCAGCGTTGCAAAACGCGGCGCCAGGAACATCACGAAGACGCCGCCAAGCGCAAAGCAGAAGCCGGTGGTGAAAGCCGACCAGCCGAGGACGTTCTGGTAATAGAGCGTCGCCAAGAACTGGAAGCCGACATAGGCGCCCTGGAAGAGGGCGGCAATTGCATTGGCGTGCCTAAGTTTTGCCCGGCGGAACATGCCGAGCGGCACCATCGGATCGGCGTGACGCGCTTCGACCGCGAGGAAGAGCAGGATCAACGCCAGCGATGCCAGTAGCGAGCCCCAGGTCGCAAAAGCCTGCCAGCCGGCGGCCGCCGCATTGGTGATGCCGAAGACGAAGAGCAGCAGCCCGGGGGTAATCGTCAGCGGACCGGCCCAGTCGAAAGCAGGCCGCGGTCCTGTCCTTTTCGGGTCGGCCGGCAGCGCCAGGGGCGCAAGAAAGAGCGTCAGGATGGCGACCGGGGCACCCATGACCAGCGTTGCCCGCCAGCTGAAGATCGTCGCCGCACCGCCAAGCACCATGCCGAGCACGAAGCCGGTGGCGCCGGTGGAGGCGAAGACGCCGAGCGCTTTGGCCCGTGCCGATCCCTCGCCGAAGACGGAGAGCAGCAGCGCCAGCGCGGCAGGCGCAGTGAAGGCGGCGGCAATGCCCTTGATCAGTCGGGCGGCGATCAGCGTCGGGCCGCTGTCGACGAAGCCGCCGGCGATGCTGGCGGCGGCAAAAATCGCCAGCGACCAGAGGAAAACGCGGCGGTGCCCGAAGACGTCGGCCACCCGGCCGCCGAGCAGCAGAAAGCCGCCATAGCCGAGCACATAAGCGCTGACGGCCCATTGCAGCGACGTCGCCTCCATGCCGAGTTCGGCCTGGATGGCGGGAAGCGCGACACCGATGGTGGAGACGTCCATGGCGTCGAGAAAATTGGCGGCGCAGAGCAGCAGCAATGCCAGCCCCGCTCCGCCTTTCGATTTGGAAAGTGTCATCGAAACGTTCCTTTTTGCTGCCGCCTCGTCGAGGGAGGTTGCGCGGACGGCAGGGAACGAAAAAATGTACATCTTCCTACCTCATTGCAAATTGATAGTAGCCATGCCAGGTATTACTCATGATGATGAATGATGCGACGCTTCGAAAAATCGACCTGAACCTTCTGCTCGCCTTTTCGGTGCTGATGCAGGAGCGCAATGTCAGCCGCGCCGCCGAGCGCTTGCTGCTCGGCCAGCCGGGCCTGTCGGCCGCGTTGCGACGGCTGCGCGAGACGCTTGATGACGAACTTTTCGTGCGGGTCGGTCGCGGCCTGCAGCCGACGCCGCGCGCCCTTTCCATTGCCCCGGCAATCGAGGATGCGCTGTCGGGCATCGAACGCGCCATTCGCCCGCAGGCCGACTTCGATCCGGCAAGTTGGCAGGGCGAGTTCCGCATCGGCATGTGCGACAATCTCGAAACGGCCTTTTTCGGTCCGCTTGCCGCCCGCCTATTGCAGCTTTCACCCGGCGCCCGGCTGATCGGCATCGCTTCCGAAAAGCGCGATGCCGCGCGCCGGCTGGACGAGGGGGTCTTCGATTTCAGCGTTTCCGTGCATGACGAACCGGCCTCCTGGCACATCCGCGCGCCGCTGTTCAACCAGGCCTCGATCTGCATTTACGACGAGGCTCAACTCAAGCTGAAGGCGCCATTAAGCCTCGAGGATTTCGCCAATGTCGCTCATGTCACCGTCTCGTTCGAGGGCAATGCTTCCACAAGCATCGACACTGCGCTGAGCCGCACCGGCCATGTCAGGCCTGTGGTAGCGACGGTGCCGCGCTTTTCCGCCCTGCCGACGGCGCTGCGGGCGATGCCGGCCATATCAGTCGTGCCGGAATCGATCGGCCGCTGCATGGCGCAATTGCACGGGCTGACGATTTGTGCGCCGCCGCTTTCGCTGCCGGCCGATCCGGTGACCATGCTCTATCGCCGCGTCGACCAGGCCGACGGCCGGGCGCGCTGGTTCCGCCGGCTGTTCCTCGACGTCGCCGGCGAGGCGCTCGTCGCCTCCGGCTGCCGCGTCTCGATCTCGAGAGCTGCGGCGTAGAGCAATTCCAGGAAAAGTGTGAAGCGGTTTTCACAGGCAAAGCGCGAAGCGCTTTTGCCGGGAATTGCGTTATAGCTAGAGCCTATTACAGCTCGCCTTTGTGAAAATAGGCTTCGAGACGGTAGCCGTCCGGGTCGATGATGAAGGCGGCGTAATAGAACTGCCCGTAATCCGGCCGGATGCCGGGTTCACCATTATCCGTGCCGCCGGAGGCGACGGCTGCCGCGTGAAAGGCATCGACCGCGGCTTCATCAGGCGCGACGAAACAGAAATGCAGCCCGGACCGCAGATCGGCAAGAACCGGCTGCTCGACCTGCATCACCCAGAGCCCGACCCGTTCCGGGCCATAGCCGATCATGGTGTCGGAATTGGAGAGCCGCTCATAGCCGAGCGGCGCCAGCGCCGCATCATAGAAACGGCGGGCTCTGTCGAGGTCTTTGACGCCGATGGAGACGTGATCGAACATGGGCCGCAAAACTCCTTATCACCGCTCGTTCCAGACGGATTTCCATCCTCAAGATGGTACGACGCCACCATCTTTCAACCGCCGTCTCAAGTCAACGAATGGCGCTGGTTGCTGCGGCCCGGCAGCCCATTCATTTCAGGCGATAGGAATAGCTGGTCCCGCATGGGCGAGACCAGCCGTGATCTCAGCCGTCGAC
Organism: Rhizobium acidisoli; assembly: GCF_002531755.2. Classification (NCBI taxonomy): domain Bacteria; kingdom Pseudomonadati; phylum Pseudomonadota; class Alphaproteobacteria; order Hyphomicrobiales; family Rhizobiaceae; genus Rhizobium; species Rhizobium acidisoli. The sequence continues at coordinate 957,926 of NZ_CP034998.1, forward strand.
GGCAACCCATTTCGGGGCAATCCCGGTGCCGCGACCCAGGCCGTAACCAAGGCGGATATTCAGCATCCCCAGGGGTTCGAGCAGGCGAGCGGCATCGAGCGAGCCGGTTTTCTCGACAGCAAAGTCGGCGTCCTCCACCAGCGCTGCGGCGGTTTCGACAGCATCATCGTCCCCGGCCAGGAAGACCGGTATGGTGGAGCTGTGCTTTGGGGAAGCCGCAAACAGCTCGGCAAAGATGGTATTGAAGGCCTTCACGACCTTGGCGCCTTTGGCCCTGTGCTGGATTTCCTCGGCTGCCGACGTGTCGTGACCGAACAGCAGGCCGGAGAAATCGGGCTTGAGCGGATTGGTGATGTCGACGACGATCTTGCCCCGCAATGCTGCCGTTTCGGCAAATTCGAGCGCCGCAGCATAAGGCAGCGCGAGGACCAGAATATCGGCTTCGGCCACGGCGGAGGAGATCGATGCGCTCGTTGCGCCGATCTCCTCGGCAAGCGACTTTGCCGCGGCCTCATTCCGCGACGCCAGGATGAGTTCGCGCTTGCCTGCCAGGCGACGCGCCAAGCCGGCGCCCATGTTTCCAATTCCGATAATCGCGGTTTTCATGTGGTCGGTTCCTTCATCGAGTTGAATGACGTCGATATAGCCGACCGCGATCCCATCATAAATGGCATTGAATGGCGGAATATAATTGCATAAAAGTATCGAATGACCGATCTCACCAATTTGAAGACCTTTGTAGCCGTGGCGACGGCCGGTAGTTTCGCCAAAGCTGCCGCCAGGCTCAACCTGTCGCCCGCCATGGTGGGCCGGCGCATCCAGGCTTTGGAAACAGATTATGGGGTCAAGCTGATCGAGCGCACCACGCGAAGCCAGAGGCTCACCGAGATCGGTCGCAGATTTCTGGAGAGAGCAAGCAGGGTCATCGATGAGCTGGAGCAATTGAACGATATTGCCGGCCCCGACAACCACGAAATATCCGGCCACCTCCGCATCAGCGGCCCGACGACGCTCGGCGTGAAGCGCTTGGCATCGTCCATTGCTCGCTTTGCCAATCAGCATCCCGCGGTCAGTCTGGAGCTTAATCTGACCGACCGGAACGTCGATCTGATCGCCGAAGGCTATGACCTTGCCATTCGGGTGGCGCATCTGCGGCCATCTTCCCTGATCGCAAGAAAGATCGGCACCTATCGCTTCGTCTGCTGCGCCTCTCCCCACTATCTCGGCAAGAACGGCACCCCGACCCATCCCGAGCAGTTGCAAGAGCACCGCTGCATCCTAAGCCTCAACCTCGTCCCGCGCGATCAATGGCATTTCGAAGATCAAAATGGACGAGTGCTGGCGGCAAAGATCAGCAGCAATATCGGTATCGACAATGGCGAAGCCATGCGTGTTGCCGCGATAGAAGACGCCGGCCTCGTCTATGCGCCGCTGGTGCTGGTAGAGGAAGACATCGCCGCCGGGCGGCTGACCGAGGTGCTTGCCGATTGGGAAAAGTACAGCCTGCCGATCCATGCGGTTCACCCGTCGCGGCAATTCGTGCCGCGACGGGTGAAGGCCGCGATCGGCTGGATCGCCGGAGATCTCCGCCGGTAGGATTCACGCAAACAGAAAGCGCATCCGGTGGCGGTCGGCGACCTTACTGCAGCTGCGGCTTCTTGAGAAAATTGTTGCGGTCGGCGGACTTGATGCGCAGCCAGGCTTCCCGGCCGTTCCTGAGAATCCGCATCGGAATTTCGGCGCCGGCCGGGCCGCTACTCCAGACCTTGCGGTAGAAATCGGCCAGGCCATCGACCTCTTCGTCGCGGATCTCCGAGATGATATCACCTTGCCGCAGACCCGCCTGGGCGGCCGGGCCGCCTTCGGCGACGCTCATCACCACCACGCCGCCATTGCTCTCGGCGGAGAATGCGCCGAGCCAGGGCCGCGGCGGTTTGTTGACGCTTCCGCGGTTCAACAGATCGTCGAGGATCGGAGTCAAAAGGTCGATCGGCACGACCATGTTGATATCGGCGACCTCGTCGCCCTGGCTCATTTGCAGGCGAAGCGAGCCGATGCCCAGAAGCTTGCCGTCCGAACCGATCAGCGCCGCACCACCCCATGAGGGATGGGCCGGCGCCGTGAAAATCGCCTCATCCAGCAGATATTCCCAGTAGCCGGCGAATTCCTGCCGGGCGACGATATTGGCCTCGACGAATTCTCCGATGCCATCGGCAAGCACGACGGCATCGCCGGCCTTGGCGCTTGCCGCATCGCCGAGATCCACGGCCGGTGCATTGAGAACCCCGAGCGCCTGCACCAGGCCGAAGCCGGATTCCTGATCATAGGCAAGCGCATGGGCGGGAACGACGCGCCCGTCATGGGTGGTCAGCCAGACCTCTTCGGCCTCGGTGATGAGGTAACCGATGGTCAGCACCAGCCCATTGTCGCGAATGACCACGCCGCTGCCCTCCCGGACAGTGCCCAGCGTCTCCGCTGTGAAGGCATCTTCCGGGATGGAAGAACGAACGGCCACGATTGACCGCAAAATTGGATCGATATTCATGCTTTCATCCTGACAGAGCGCCGGCTCGAAAGGCCGAAATCTGACGCGCTCTGTCTTGAATAGGTAAGAAGATGGGTGGGCGGAGGCAAGGCTATGGCCGATGGAATTTCCAAACCCGGACCCCGATGCGCAATGCATTCAATGGGCAATGAAACGCTTGGAAAGAGCTGCACCACGCCATTCACTGCTGGCACCAAAGTCGTGCACACGACATTTTTCGTGACAGCGTCACCGTGCAACAATATACAGTCAATCCCATCAGGACTCAGGCTGCACGGATGACGACATGAAAGACTGGCATCCCGATCTCGGGCGCAGCAGCAGCCCGCGTTATATGGCGATCGCCGATGTGATCGAAATGGATCTGCGCAGCGGCCACCTCGTGGTCGGGGACCGGCTGCCGCCGCAACGCGAACTCGCCAAGCGGCTGAATGTCGATTTCACCACGGTGGCGAGAGGTTATGTCGAGGCGCAGAAGCGCGGGTTGGTCGATTCGCATGTCGGCCGCGGCACCTTCGTCACCGGTGGCGCGGCCAGGGAGAGCCGGGGCTTCGCGCCTGGCGCGGCGCCCGATCCGCGCCGGGCATCTGTCGTCGATTTCTCGATGAACATGCCGCCGGAACCGGATGATCCGGAACTGATCGCCCGCATGCGTGACGGCATGGCGACGGTGGCGGCAAACCTCATTCCGCTTCTGCGCTATCAGGGCTTCGGCGGCTCCGGCGTGGACAAGGAGTCCGCCGCCACCTGGCTCAGCCGTCGCGGCTTGGCGCCCCCGCAGGAGCGGATCTTCGTCACGCCTGGCGCCCATCCGGCCCTGCTGGCGATCTTCGGCTTGCTGGCAAAACCAGGCGAAACCGTGCTCTCGGAAATCATCACCTATCCCGGCATGCGCTCGATAGCCGCCCAGCTGCGGCTCAATCTGGCGGGTCTGCCGATGGATGAGGACGGCATCCTGCCGGACGCCTTTGCGAGAGCCTGCGAGCGGTTGCAGCCGAAGGCGCTTTATCTCAATCCGACGCTGCAGAACCCGACGACGCTGACTATCCCGGCCAGGCGCCGCGAGGAAATCGTCACGGTTGCCCGTAGATATCACGTGCCGATCGTCGAAGACGATGCCTATGGCTTCATTCCGCTGGAAGGCCCGCCGCCGCTTGCGGCAACGGCGCCCGATCTCACCTGGCATATCGGCGGGCTGGCGAAAAGTATCGGCGCCGGCTTGCGTCTTGCCTATGTCGTGGCGCCGGATAGCAAGGCCGTGTGGCCCTTCGTCAGCGCCATGCGCGCTAACAATGTCATGGCCTCGCCGCTGACCTTGGCGCTCGCCACCCGCTGGATCGAGGACGGCACGGCCGACGCGATCTTGCGCTTCATCCGCACGGAAGCCGCCGCGCGTCAGCAGATGGTTGCCGCCCTCCTGCCTGAAGGCAGCTACCGCGCCGATCCGCTCAGTTTCAACATCTGGCTGCCGCTCGCCAATGGCTGGACCCGCTCTACCTTCGGCAGCCACATGCGTTCCGCCGGCATCGGCGTCGTGGCAAGCGATGCCTTCACGGTCGAAGGCGCCGCGCCCGAGGCCGTGCGTGTCTGCCTCGGCGGCCCGATCGCCCGGGAGAAGCTGCAGGGTGCATTGGATTTCATGGCTCATGCGCTTGAGGGTCCGCCGGAGATGGCGGCTTCGTTTTTCTGAGCCGCCAACGCCGCAGCTGACCCTTCAGGCAAGTGATTGGTTCTTGCGACCCCTTCAATTCAAGTTTGCACAATCCGCGGTCGGCCCGGCCGCGGAACTCTGCGGCATTCTGACGAGTTGACTGGCAATGCCTCAGCAATGTATTTATATTGAATGCATACATTGCTGAGCATTGATTGACTTGATGCCCGTGCAGAACAAGGTGTGATCATCATGGAAACCGAATATCCCCCGCTTCCTCCGCTGCAGACCGGCATCAGGGGGCGCTGCCCGCGCTGTGGCCAGGGCCATATGTTCAAGGGCTTCCTGACACTGCAGCCGGAATGCGAGGCTTGCGGCCTCGATTATTCCTTTGCCGATCCGGCTGACGGTCCGGCTTTTTTCGTCATCTGCTTTGCCTGCATACCGAGCGTGCTGCTCGGCGTCTGGCTGGAGGTGGCGTTTACCGCGCCGATCTGGGTGCAGCTTCTGGTCACCGGCCCTTTCATGCTCGCCACCTGTATTCCGCCGTTGCGACCGCTGAAGGGCTGGCTGGTCGCCAGCCAGTATTTCTATAAGGCGGAAGAGGGCAAACTCGCCTGAGATCTGTTGAGCGTCGCGCGCAGCCGTGGCGTGGCGAAATCGATGAGCGCCCGCAATTTCAGGGGCACCAATCCCGGCGCGGGATAGACGAGATGCACCGGTGCCGGCGGCGGTTCGAAATCGGCAAGCAGTGGCGTAAGCAGACCCGCCGTCTCGGCGCGTGCGGCTTGGTAGGACAGCACCCGGGTGATCCCGAGGCCGGCGACTGCCGCATCGACCGCAGCCTCGGCGGTGTTGACGGCTAGCCGTGAGCGGATCGGCACGGTGAGATCGCGTTTTCCCTCGGTGAATGTCCAGCTCAGCGTCGAGGCCATGCTGTCGAAGGTGATGCAGTCATGCGCAGCAAGGTCGCCCGGATGCCGAGGCTTGACCTGCCGTGCGAGATAATCCGGGCTGGCATAGACCGTCCGGCGGATCGCGCCGAGCCTGGTGGCGATCAGGTTGCTGTCCGGCAGGTTGCCGATCCGCAGCGCTACATCGATATGGTCCTCGACGAGGTTCGACAGCCGGTCGCCAAGCATCAGCCTCAGATTGATATCGGGATAGGCCTTCAGGAAGTCCACCACCACAGGCAGGACATGCAGCCGCCCGAAGACGATCGGCGCGGTCATTATCAGCGCGCCCTTCGGCACGCTGTATTCACCGGCCGCTGTCCTTTCGGCCTCTTCCACCCGATCGAGAATTTCCCGCGCCGCCTCCACATAGGAGCGGCCGGCCTCCGTCAGCGTGATCTTCCGGTTGCTTCTCTGCAGCAACTGGGCGTTCAGATGGGCTTCCAGCTCGGAAACCTTGCGGCTGACAGTGGCGAGCGGCGATCGCAAATGCCTGGAGGCGGCCGATAGGCTGCCCTGTTCGACAACGGCAAGAAGCACGGTCATGGCGTCGAGGCGGTCCATTCTATCCTTCCGAAAATTGGGAATATGCCTTCCAGATTAGCATTCTACTGCAATCAAATGGAAGGAAATACATTCCCCCGCAGATGGTTCGCAGGCGGCCATCGTCAATCATGGCCCGTCGATCGGGAAGACCAAAGGAAACCGTCATGAAACTCTACCATCACCCGCTTTCCGGCCATTCGCACCGGGTTCACCTGTTTCTGTCGCTGCTTGGCGTGCCCTATGAGCTGGTCGAGGTCGACCTGGCGGCGCGCGCCCACAAGGCGCCGGAATTTCTGAAGCTCAATCCCTTCGGCCAGGTGCCGGTCCTCGACGACGACGGCACGGTCATTGCCGACTCCTCTGCCATCCTCGTCTATCTCGCGCGCAAATATGGCCGCACCGACTGGCTGCCGGAACAGGCATTGGCCGCGGCGCGAATACAGAAATGGCTTTCGGTTGCGGCTGGTGAGATCGCCTATGGACCTTGCGCCGCCCGCCTGGTTACCGTTTTCGGCGCCGATTTCCGCACCGATGAGGTGATCGCCCGGGCACACCGTATTCTGGCGCTGATCGAAGCGGAGCTCGCCGGCCGCAATTTCCTGCTTGGCGGCGATCCTGTCATCGCCGACGTCGCGCTCTACAGCTACATCGCCAATGCGCCGGAGGGCAATGTCGACATCTCGGCCTATCCGAGCGTCCGCGCCTGGCTTGCCCGCATCGAGGCGCTGCCGGGTTTCGTCGGCTTTCGCAAGACGAAGATCGGCCTTGCCGCATGAGACTGCGCCGGGACGGATCACCGTCCCGGTTTCCCAAATGGTGCCCGCAAGGAGGCCGTCATGCTGGAGCAGACAAGAGAGGACGTGACGTCACCCTGGCATCAGGGTGAACTCGCCATGCAGCGCAGCGTCGGGGTCGTCGAACGTATGGATGGACCCGACCGGAATTTCGTCCGCAAGGCGATGCCCGAACAGCACCGCGCGTTTTTTCCGATGCTGCCCTTCATAGTGCTTGGCGCCGTCGATACCAAAGGTGATGTCTGGGCGACGGTGCGGGCTGCGCGCCCGGGTTTCATGTCCTCGCCGGATCCGGAGAGCCTCGATGTCGACCTGCCGCGCGACCCCGCCGATCCTGCCGATGCCGGCATGGAGGATGGCGACGCGATCGCCATGCTCGGCATCCAGCTCGAGACCCGGCGGCGCAACCGGCTGAACGGCGTCATCCGCCGAACGGATGCCGAAGCCTTCCGCCTGCGCGTCGGCCAGAGCTTCGGCAATTGCCCGCAATATATCCAGCCTCGCTCCTCCATCTTTGTCCGCGATCCCGATAGGCCGACGGAGGTGGCGCCGCTGCATTCCGGTCACCTCGACCATCGCATGCGCGGGATGATCGAGGGCGCCGATACCTTCTTCGTCGCCTCCTATGTCGATCGCGACAATGGCGAGCGGCAGGTGGATGTCTCCCATCGCGGCGGCGACGTCGGCTTCGTGCGTGCCAGTGCCGATGGGGTGCTGACCATTCCCGATTTTTCCGGCAATCGGTTCTTCAACACCCTCGGCAATTTTCTGGTCAACCCGAAGGCCGGGCTGGTCTTCGTCGATTTTGAAACCGGCGACATGCTGCAACTGGCGGGAAAGGTCGAGGTGCTGCTGGATTCGCCGGAGATCGCCACCTTTGAACGGGCTGAGCGGCTGTGGCGATTCACGCCCGAACAGATCGTGCTGCGCCCGGATACCTTGCCGCTGCGATGGAGGAAGGAGAGCCCCGATCTGCTGCGGCGCTCGCGTGGGTGAGGGGAGCGGCAAAACTCCGCCCCGGCCCTCTTGCAAATAATTGTACCGATCGGTACAATGATTACTGTTCAGTACAGGAGCACCCATGTCCAGCCTCGTCCCGCCCTTCACCCTTGAGACCGCCACCCGGAAAGTCCGCCTTGCCGAGGACGGCTGGAATAGCCGCGATCCCGAGCGCGTCTCGCTCGTCTATACGCCGGACAGCCGCTGGCGGAACCGCGCCGAATTCGTCAACGGCCGCGCCGAGATCGTCGCCTTTCTCACCCGCAAATGGGCAAAGGAGTTGGATTACCGGCTGATCAAGGAGATCTGGGCCTTCACCGACGATCGCATTGCCGTGCGCTTCGCCTATGAAAGGCACGATAACAGCGGCAACTGGTTCCGCTCCTATGGCAATGAGAACTGGGAATTCGATGCCGCCGGCCTGATGCAGCGCCGCTTCGCCTGCATCAACGACCTGCCGATCCGAGAATCGGAGCGTAAATACCACTGGCCGCTCGGCCGGCGGCCGGACGATCATCCGGGCCTGACCGAGCTTGGCCTTTGACGCAAACCAGGCCAAGGAAACTCTGTCGGTGAAGACCGTCTACGAACGCGCCGACATCGTGCCGCTGCTGGCGGAAATCTTCCGCGAACTCGGCTATGAGGGCACGGCGCTCAGCCGCATCACCGAACGCACCGGCCTCGGCAAGGGCAGCCTTTACCACTTCTTTCCCGGCGGCAAGGAGGAGATGGCTAACGCCGTGCTTGCCGAAATCGACGCCTGGTTCGAGCAGGCGATCTATCGGCCGCTGAGACAGGACGACGCCCGTCAGGCGATCGCGGCGATGTGGGTCAATGTGAATGATTACTTCAGATCCGGCGGCCGCATCTGCCTCGTCGGCGCCTTCGCCCTTGACGATACAAGGGAACGGTTTTCGGCGGCGATCGGCGACTATTTCATCCGCTGGATCGGCGCCTTGCGTTCGGCGTTGAGCCGGGCAGGCTGTTCTGACGAAGAGGCGCAAGCGCTCGCCGAGGAAGGTGTCGCCGGCATTCAAGGCGCGCTGGTGCTGGCGCGGGCGCTGGGAGACGAAATGATCTTTACCCGCTCCCTGGAAACGCTGGCGAAGCGGTTTGGGGCTGCGACGCGATGAGGGCTGGCCTTACATCCGCGCCGCTTTGCCTGTATCTCTCAGCGTTGCTGTTGAGGCTGCTGGGCCGGGCGCGGATTTTCCCGTTCAAGGCGAATCTGGCGCCATTCGTTTTCCATCTGGTCGACGAGGTGCTGGGGAATGGTGGTTTGCGGAGTGGCAGGCGTCTGCATCGGAAGTCTCCTCTTTTCGCGGCAAGGCTTCAGGGCAAGAAGATGCATTGCACAAGACAAAAGGCGTGTAAATCAGTGGCTTAAAGACTTTAAACGATTAAATGAATTTTAATCGATTAAGGCGGTTTTAACCATGATGTTTTCTGGGAAGCGCGGAATGGTTGTCCACATGGACCGAAATTTATTTTTGGATGCGGTGAAGGACGAGCTCTTTAAGGGAAAGCTGACGCATCCTCAGGTGGTGGGCATCACGGCGATTCTCGACGCCTGGGAAGAGCGGTTTCCCCATGCCGACCGGCGATGGCTCGCCTATATCCTCGCAACCGCCTATCATGAGACCGCCTATACGATGCAGCCGGTGCGGGAGACGCTGGCGCAAAGCGATGCCCGCGCCGTCGAGATCCTGGAAACGGCCTTTGCCGCAGGCCGGCTTTCCTGGGTGAAGACGCCCTACTGGCGGCCCGATGAAGATGGCCGCAGCTGGCTCGGGCGCGGCCTGGTGCAGCTCACCCACAAGCGGAACTATGAGGCGATGAGCACGCTGACGGGCATCGACCTCGTTGCCGATCCCGACCGGGCGATGGAGATGGATGCGGCGGTGACGATCCTGATCGAGGGCATGCTGCAGGGCAGCTTTACCGGCCACAAGCTTGCCGATCACCTGAACGGGGCGACCGAGGATTGGGTGAACGCGCGCCGCATCGTCAATGGCACCGACCGGGCGGAGAAGCTCGCGGCCTATGCCATGGCCTTCCATGCGGCGATGCGTCCCGATGCTGCGGAGAGCATGATCGCGCGGTTGAAGGCCTGGGGCTTGCGTGTTATCGCGCGGCTGACCCTCTGAAACTTGACAGGAGCTTCGCGTGATCCGCCATATCGTCTTCTTCACCGTGCAGGAGGAGCATTTGCAGGAGGTGAGGGCCGGGCTTTCGATCCTGACCGCCATTCCGCATGCGCGGCTCTTGGAAATCGGCACCAATGTGAAGACCGATCAGCTGGGCACCGAGATCGATCTCGTGGTCTACGGCGAATTCGACGACGAGGCAGCCCTTGCCGCCTACAAGGCCCATCCCGATTATCAGCTGTCGATCGAGCGGGTGCGGCCGCTCCGGGAAAAACGCATCGCCGCCGATTACGACAGCCACACGGCGGTGAAGCAGCCGCTTTGAGTTTCAAAAGCATTCGGCTGTCACATTCCGTTGATATTTCAAATGGATGAATGATTTTCCGGTGCAGGATGCGCTGAAGCTCAATCAACTTCCGAGCCGCCCGACTCAACTTTCGAAAAAGCCGTGGCAAGCGATTCAAAAGATTCGTCAAAAACAGCTGCATGTTCATGGTCAGGCGGCCGCAACGGTCGCGATGCTTGGACGGAGAGCCGCTCTCGTCCTGATGCCGATGATAATCCAGACATATTAAGAAGGGCTGACCTGGACCGTTGACGGACGCTCGGGCTCGGCTGATGCGTGGGAGCCGCCTCCGTCGTCAGGGCAGGTGAGCCGAGGATCCACTGCATCGGGTCAAGCTGGATGCTCGAGTCAAGCTGGATGCTCGGGTCAAGCCCGAGCAGGACGGAGGGTGGGGAAGCCTATGGAGAAAATACCGTAAGTGCGCAGCGGTTTTGTTGGAATTGCCGTCCTTTGTTTTGCGCAAATCCGCTTCCGCGATTTTAATGGAATTCCTCCACACCTCTCGCCTCTTGCCGGTCGTTATCCCCACCTTCCGTCCTGCTCGGGCTTGACCCGAGCATCCAGCTTGACCCGAACATCCACGCCCAGCACTCTGTGTGCGCCCAGAGCCGCAGACTTTTCCCATGCGGACAAGGCCGCCGAAGCCGGTCGCGGCAGCCGTTTTCAGCCGCTGCCGCCAGCAGTCGAGAATGGTTCTAAATGCCCTGCATTACAGTGCATTCATTTGCCATTCAGGTCGCGTGAGTACATATTCGGGCCACGTTGGCATTACCTTGAAAGCATAGCACATGGCCTTTCCTCTGAGCGTCGCAGCATTGGCCGCCGGACTGGTGGTATCGGCGCCTTCACCGGATGGCGCGGGCACCCTCGTTCATAGCGTGGCAGGCGATTGCAGCGCCGCCGCAGCCCAGGTCGTCGAGCAGACGGGCGGCCAGCTTCTCTCCGTGCAGCCGGTGGGCGATACCTGCATCATCACCGTTCTGGTGTCGGGCAACGGCCAGCGTCCACGCAAGGTGACGGTAAAGGTTCCGATGTAGGCGGAATCGGTCTATTCAGGACAGATCGATTTGAAGCGGACGAAGGCGGACCGATGCGTATTCTGGTAGTCGAAGACGACGTCAATTTGAACCGGCAGCTGGCCGACACGCTGAAGGAGGCGGGCTATGTCGTCGACCAGGCGTTCGACGGCGAGGAAGGCCATTTCCTCGGCGATACCGAACCCTATGACGCCATCATTCTCGATATCGGCCTGCCAGAGCTGGACGGAGTGACCGTTCTTGAAAAATGGCGCGGCGCCGGCCGCGGCGTGCCGGTCCTCATTCTGACGGCGCGCGACCGCTGGAGCGACAAGGTCGCCGGCATCGACGCAGGCGCCGACGACTACGTCACCAAACCCTTCCATGTCGAGGAAGTGCTGGCGCGCATTCGGGCGCTTATCCGCCGTGCGGCCGGGCATTCCTCATCCGAGATCATCTGCGGGCCGGTGCGGCTCGATACAAAATCCTCGAAGGCGACGGTCAACGGCACGACGCTGAAGCTGACCTCGCACGAATACCGCCTGCTTGCCTATCTCATGCACCACATGGGCGAGGTCGTCTCGCGCACCGAACTGGTCGAGCACATGTACGACCAGGATTTCGACCGCGATTCCAACACGATCGAGGTGTTTGTCGGCCGCCTGCGCAAGAAAATGGGCGTCGATCTGATCGAAACGGTGCGCGGTCTCGGTTACCGCATCCAAGCGCCGAAACATGCGAATTAAGTCGCTCACCGCACGTGTCTTGCTGTTGACCACGGTGTGGTCGACAGTGGCGCTTGTCGTGATCGGCCTGTTGATCTCGACGCTTTACCGCAAGAGCGCCGAGCGTGGTTTCCAGGATCTCTTGCGGGCGCAGCTCTATAACGTCATCAACTCGGTGACCATCGGAGATCAGGGCGCGCTCAGCGGCAGCCCGCAGCTTGGCGATCTGCGCTTTGCCCAGCCGAAGACCGGCTGGTACTGGGTGGTGGAGCCGCTCGGCACCTATACGACGGCGCCGCTGGTCTCGCCCTCGCTCGGCTCGGCGCTCATTCCGGTCCCTTCCGTCGTCGAGGCGCCCTTCGACAAGAATTACGAACGTTATTACCAGGTGACGGATGCCTCCGGGAACCGCGTGCAGGTGGCCGAAACCGAAGTGGTGCTCGACACCGACGGGCGCGCGGCGCGCGTCCGCGTCACCGGCAATGTCGATGTCGTCGAGGACGACGTGCGCACCTTTTCCCACAGCCTCTATCTCGCGCTCGCCGGCTTCGGCGTCGGCAGCCTGATCGTCAATGCGCTGGCGATTCTCTATGGCCTGAAGCCGCTCGACAAGGCGCGTGCCGCCTTGGAGCGCATCCGCGCCGGCGAGAGCGAGCAGCTGAAGGGCGATTTCCCGCGCGAGATTTTGCCGCTTGCCAACGAGGTGAACGCGCTGATCGACAGCAACCGCCGCATCGTCGAGCGGGCCCGCATGCAGGTCGGCAATCTCGCCCATTCGCTGAAGACGCCGATCGCCGTTCTGCTGAACGAAGCGCGCGTGCTCGAAAAATCCCATGGCGAACTGGTGCGCAGCCAGGCGGAATCGATGCAGGGGCAGGTGCAGTCCTACCTCAACCGGGCCCGCATCGCTGCGCAGCGCGAATCTGTGCTCGCCCGCACCGATGCCGAGCCGGCGCTCGAGCGGCTGGTGCGCGTCATGCGCCGGCTGAACGTCGATACCGAATTCGATCTTGTCGTCTCGCCGCCGCATCTGGCCGTCGCCATGGAACAGCAGGATCTCGAGGAGACCGTCGGCAATCTCCTGGAGAATGCGGCGCGTTTTGCCAGGAGCAAGGTCCGGCTTTCGGCCGTCGAGGCCGGCGAGGACGTCAGGGGCGCGGAGGCGAGCGCGCGCCGCCACTGGGTGGAACTCGCGGTCGAGGATGACGGGCCGGGCCTGGAGCCCGACCAGATCCGCGAGGCGCTGAAGCGCGGCCGCCGGCTCGACGAAAGCAAGCCCGGTACCGGGCTCGGCCTTTCGATCGTCACCGAGATTTCCAGTGAGTATCAAGGGCGGCTCGAGCTTTCCCGCGGCGAATGGGGCGGGCTCAAGGCGAAGCTTATCCTGCCCGGCATCACAAAGGATGTTGCATGAGCAACTGCTTGATGTCACAAAGATACTGGCAAATGTATAGCATGCTTTGCCTTAATGCTGACACGGGGACGCTGCACTTCGATCGGCTGAAATTGACCCCTGATCGTGGTTCGACGCAATGATTTTACGCTCGCAAGGCATGATCGCTTCCGCTCTTCTCGTCGCCGTCGCGCTCACCGGCTGCACGACGACGAAGGGTGCTGCTTCACGCGGCATTTTTTCGAGCAAGCCCTCGGCCTCGGCCGCCTTCCTCACCGCGCTGCAGGGCGGCCTTGTCGGCCGTAGCGGCGTGACGCTCAGCGATAGCGATAAGCAGCGGGCGCTCGAGGCCGAATATCGGGCGCTGGAAGGTGCGGCCGTCGGCCAGCCGATGCTGTGGACCGGCAAGGACGTCACCGGCAAGGTGGTCGCCGCCGCACCCTATCAGGTGGGGTCACAGAACTGCCGACAATATACCCATACGCTGACCGTCGACGGCAAGGATACCGTGGTGCGCGGCGCTGCCTGCCGCAACGAGGACGGCAGCTGGTCGCCGCTCGGCTGAATCAGGTAAATTGCGGCTTATAGCCTCAAATCTTCGTCATTCCGGCTTTGGCAGTTGGAATGGCGGCCCGCTTCACGTATTTGGGCCGATATGCTGTTCTGGATTCTCGTCGCCGTTCTGACGGCAGTCGTCGCTGCTGTCCTGCTCTACCCCCTTCTGCGCGGTGCGAAGGCGGCTGAGAATATCCGTGCGGGCGAGGCGGCGGTCTATCGCGACCAGCTGCGCGAACTCGACCGCGATCTCAATGGCGGGCTGATCACGCCTGAGGAAGCCGATTATGCCAGGGCGGAAATCGGCCGTCGGCTGATCGCCGTCTCTGGTGGCGAGCCGGAAGAGGCGCCGAAACCTGCACGGCATCACCGTTTCACCGAGGCCTTCGTGCTGCTGGTGCTGCCGCTTCTCGGGCTCTGTCTTTATTTGACGACGGGCAGGCCGAATCTGCCCTCGCAGCCGCTGGAAGCGCGGCTGGAAAATCCCGGCAACGATATGGCGGTGCTGATCGTCAAGGCGGAACGGCACCTGGCCGAGAGCCCCGATGACGGCAAGGGCTGGGACGTGCTGGCGCCGATCTATCTGCGCACCATGCGCGTGAACGACGCGCAACTGGCCTACCGCAACGCCATCCGGCTGCTCGGCCCGAGCCCGGCCCGGCTCGACGGCCTTGCCGAGACGCTGATGGCGGTCTCCGAGGGTGTGGTGACGGAGGAAACGCGGCAGGTGCTGGAACAGTCGCTGACGCTGGAACCCGACAATCCGCGCGCGCGCTTCTACGTCGCCCTCAGCATGGAGCAGGCAGGACGACGCGACGAGGCGCGCCAGGCCTTCGAAGCGCTGGCGAAACAATCGCCGGCCGATGCACCCTGGCTGCCGCTGGTCAACCAGCATATCGCCATGAATGGCAGTGCGCCGGCAGGCGCCAATGAGGCTGCCCCGGGCGCCGATACGGCTGCCCCGGGCAATCCCACGCAGGAAGATGTTGCAGCCGCGCAGAGTATGAATGCCGGCGACCGGCAGCAGATGATCCGTGGCATGGTCGAGAGCCTCGACGCCAAGCTCAGCGCCGATCCGAACAATTTCGACGGATGGGTGCGGCTCGTCCGCTCCTATGCCGTGTTGAACGACAAGGATCGTGCCGCCGATGCGCTGAAGCGCGGGCTTGCGGCCTTTCCGCCGCCCGGCGAACAGGGCAGCCAATTGCTGGCGCTCGCCAGGGAACTCGGCATAGCCACTGAGGGAGCGACGCAATGACCCGCAAGCAGAAGCGCCTGGCGGTGATCGCAGGCGGCATGGGCTTCATTGCCGCCGCCGTGCTGCTGGTCATGTTCGCCTTCAGCCAATCGGTCGCCTATTTCTACATGCCGGCCGATCTGGCAAAGACCCCGGTGGCGCCGGAAACCCGCATCCGGCTCGGCGGCCTGGTCGGCGAGGGCAGCGTCGTGCGCGGCGCGGGCTCGACCGTGGAGTTTTCCGTCACCGACGGCAGCGCCAATGCCGTGAAGGTCAAATATACCGGCATCCTGCCGGATCTCTTCCGCGAAGGGCAGGGCGTCGTCACCGAAGGCATGTTTGCGCCGGGGACCAACGTCTTTACCGCCGATACCGTGCTTGCCAAACATGACGAGACCTATATGCCGAAGGACGTGGCCGACCGGCTGAAGCAGCAGGGGTTGTGGAAGGAAGGTCAAGGCCAGGAGAGCCCAGGGAAAGAGGGTCAAGGCCAGGAAAATCCGGGCCAGGAGGCGAAAGCGACGCAATGATCATCGAGATCGGCCATTACGCGCTGGTGCTGGCGCTGGCAACGGCGCTCATCCTCTCCGTCGTGCCGGTCATCGGCGCCCGCCGCCACGACCGGGCGATGATGGATGTCGCCACCATCGGCTCGCTGGCGATGTTTGCGCTCGTCGTCTTTTCCTTCGGCGTCTTGACCTATGCCCATGTCGTCTCCGACTTCTCGGTCGAGAACGTCTGGGAGAATTCGCATTCGCTGGTGCCGCTGATCTATAAATATTCCGGCGTCTGGGGCAATCACGAGGGATCGATGATGCTCTGGCTGTTGATCCTGACGCTGTTCAGCGCGCTCGTCGCCGTCTTCGGACGCAATCTGCCGGAGACGCTGAAGGCCAATGTGCTTGCCGTGCAGGCCTGGATTTCGGTCGCCTTCACGCTGTTCATCCTGCTGACCTCCAATCCCTTCCTGCGGCTCGATCCGGCGCCGGCCGAGGGCCGCGACCTCAATCCCGTCCTGCAGGATGTCGGCCTGGCGATCCACCCGCCGCTGCTCTATCTCGGCTATGTCGGCTTTTCCGTCTGCTTCTCCTTTGCCGTCGCGGCCCTCCTCGAAGGCCGCATCGACGCCGCCTGGGCCCGCTGGGTGCGGCCCTGGACGCTCGCCGCCTGGACCTTTCTGACGCTCGGCATCGCCATGGGCTCCTACTGGGCCTATTACGAACTCGGCTGGGGCGGCTGGTGGTTCTGGGATCCGGTGGAAAACGCCTCCTTCATGCCCTGGCTTGCCGGCACCGCGCTGTTGCATTCGGCCCTCGTCATGGAAAAGCGCGAGGCGCTGAAGATCTGGACGGTGCTGCTGGCCATCCTCACCTTCTCGCTGTCGCTGATGGGCACCTTCCTGGTGCGCTCCGGCGTGCTGACCTCGGTGCATGCTTTCGCCAGCGATCCCTCCCGCGGCGTCTTCATCCTCTGCATCCTGCTGATCTTCATCGGCGGCGCGCTGTCGCTGTTTGCCTTCCGCGCGCCGAAGCTTTCGGCCGGCGGGTTGTTTGCGCCGATTTCGCGCGAGGGCGCGCTCGTCGTCAACAATCTGATCCTGACGGTTGCCTGCGGCACGGTCTTGACCGGCACGCTCTATCCGCTGCTGCTGGAAACGCTGACCGGCGACAAGATCTCCGTCGGGCCGCCCTTCTTCAACCTGACCTTCGGCCTGCTGATGGCGCCGCTGATCGTCATCGTGCCCTTCGGGCCGCTGCTCGCCTGGAAGCGTGGCGATCTGCTCGGCGCCCTGCAGCGGCTCTATGTCGTCGCCGGCAGCGCCTTCACCGCAGCGCTGATCTTCTTCTATCTCCAGCATGGCGGGCCGGTGCTCTCCGTGCTCGGATTGGCGGCCGGGCTATTCCTGGTCTTCGGCGCGGTTGCCGATCTCTGGTATCGCGCCGGCATCGGCAAGGTTGCGGGCAGTGTTGCCTGGCGCCGTCTGAGCGGCCTGCCGCGTTCGGCCTTCGGCACCGCCCTTGCCCATGCCGGGCTCGGCGTCACCGTGCTCGGCATCGTCGCCGTCACGACCTTCCAGACCGAACACGTCATCGAGATGAAGCCCGGCGAGACCACGGATGCCGGTGGTTACAGCCTGCATTTCGACGGCATGCAGCCGGCGACCGGGCCGAACTACACCGAGGAGCGCGGCCATTTCACCATCCGCCGCGCCGGTGTCGCGGTCGCCGACACCTGGTCGGCCAAGCGCCTCTACACCGCCCGCCAGATGCCGACGACGGAAGCGGGCATCCTGACCTTCGGCCTCAGCCAGCTCTACGTCTCATTGGGTGACGCCACCAAGGACGGCGGCATCGTCGTGCGCATCTGGTGGAAGCCGTTCATCCTCTGCATCTGGGGCGGCGCGCTGATCATGGCTGTCGGCGGCCTCGTCTCGCTGTCCGACCGCCGCCTGCGCGTCGGCGCACCGCGCAGGAAGGCGAAGCCGGCAGCCCCGACGCTGGAGCCGGCGGAATGATGCGGCGTCTCCTCCTGGCTCTCGTCTTGATGCTGTTGGCCGCGCCGGCCTTCGCCGTCAACCCGGACGAGGTGCTGGCGGACCCGGCACTGGAAGCGCGGGCGCGCGCCCTGTCGGCGGAGCTGCGCTGCATGGTCTGCCAGAACCAGTCGATCGACGATTCCAATGCCGATCTCGCCAAGGACCTGCGCCTGCTGGTGCGCGAGCGCATCACCGACGGCGACAGCGACGAGGCGGTGCTGAACTATATCGTCTCGCGCTACGGCGAATTCGTGTTGCTGAAGCCGCGGTTCAGCATGAAGACCGGCCTGCTCTGGGGCGCCCCGGCGCTGCTGGTGCTCGCCGGCGGGCTCTCACTGCTGGTCTTTGCCCGCAGGCGCTCAGGCAAGCCGACGGCCAGCAAGCTGACGGCGGATGAACAGGCAAAGTTGAGCGAGCTTCTGGAAAAGTAGCGGTGCGCCGGCAGCAATCGCCCGCCGCGACCAAACATTTTCATACATTACCAATTTTTCATTGGCCGGACAGTTCGCAGTAAGGTGCGCCATCCTATATCTTGATGCATCGACTGATCCGGCGCTGCCGGGCTGAAGATTTAAGAACAAGAGAAGGTGCACCAATGCTCAAGAATTTCAACGGACGTCCGTCCCTCGCCACTGTGCTCAAGGCTTCTACCGTCGCCGGTATCGCAGCCGCTGTGCTCGCAACCGGCGTTCCGCTCGAAATCACCCGGTCTTATGCCGAAGCCGTCAAGGTTCAGGCGCCTGCCGTGCCGAGCTTCGCCAATGTCGTCGATGCCGTTTCGCCGGCCGTCGTTTCCGTCCGCGTCGAAAACCGCGTCAATCCCGTCTCCGACAATGATGGCTTCTCCATCGAAGGCCGCGGCTTCGACGATCTTCCCGATGATCATCCGCTGAAGCGCTTCTTTAAGCAGTTCGGCGGCCAGGACCCAAGTGATCAGCAGGGCCATCAGCGGCGCTTCGGCCAGAACGGCCCGGGCGGCCAAAATGGCCCCGGCGGCAAGGGCCGTCTGCGTCCGGTCGCTCAAGGGTCCGGCTTCTTCATCTCCGAGGACGGCTACATCGTTACCAACAACCACGTCGTTTCCGATGGCCAGGCCTTCGTCGCTGTCATGAATGACGGCACCGAACTCGATGCCAAACTGATCGGCAAGGATCCGCGCACCGATCTCGCCGTGCTGAAGGTCGATGGCAAGGGCAAGAAGTTCACCTACGTCAACTGGGCCGATGACAATAATGTCCGCGTCGGCGACTGGGTCGTCGCCGTCGGCAACCCATTCGGCCTCGGCGGCACGGTCACGGCCGGCATTGTTTCGGCCCGCGGCCGCGATATCGGCTCTGGCCCCTACGACGATTACCTGCAGGTGGATGCCGCCGTGAACCGCGGCAACTCCGGTGGCCCGACCTTCAACCTCAGCGGCGAAGTCGTCGGCATCAACACCGCGATCTTCTCGCCGTCCGGCGGCAGCGTCGGCATCGCCTTCGCCATTCCGGCCTCGACGGCCAGGGATGTCGTCGCCGATCTGATGAAGGACGGCCAGGTTTCGCGTGGCTGGCTGGGTGTCCAGATCCAGCCGGTGACCAAGGATATCGCCGAATCCATCGGCCTTTCCGAGCCGAGCGGCGCCCTCGTCGTCGCCCCGCAGGCCGGGTCGCCCGGCGATAAGGCCGGCATGAAGGCCGGCGACGTCGTTACCGCGCTGAACGGTGAAACGATCAAGGATGCGCGTGATCTCAGCCGTCGCATCGGTGCGATGCAGCCGGGCAGCAAGGTCGAGCTTTCGGTCTGGCGCGCCGGCAAGGCCCAGCCTCTGACCGTCGAACTCGGCACGCTGCCGGCCGACCAGAAGGATGCGAACGCCGATGACAACAGCCAGCCGCAGCAGCCGGAGGCACCGGCGTCCGAAAAAGCGCTTGCCGATCTCGGCCTGACGGTCGGTCCTTCCGATGACGGCAAGGGCCTGGCGATCACCGGCATCGACCCGGACTCCGATGCCGCCGACAAGGGCATCAAGGAAGGCGAGAAGATCACCTCGGTCAACAACCAGGAAGTCTCCAGCCCCGCCGATGTTGTCAAGGTGCTGAACCAGGCCAAGAAGGACGGCCGCACCCGGGCGCTCTTCCAGATCCAGTCGACCGAAGGAAGCCGTTTCGTCGCTCTTCCGATCAACGGCCAGGGCTGATCCCTCAAGAAAACAGCAGCCGTGCGGATGAAAATCCGCGCGGCTGATTCTTCTGACCTTTGAAGGATGATCGCGATGAGCGCCGCCCCGCAGGAAGATGCTTTGAGCCTTGCCGAAACGCAGCCGGTGGGTAATGTCGGCCGCATGAAGATTCTCATCATCGAAGATGATCTCGAAGCCGCCGTCTACCTCACGAAAGCCTTTCGCGAGGCGGGTATCGTCGCCGATCACGCCAGCGACGGCGAGGCCGGTCTGTTCATGGGCTCGGAAAATACCTACGACGTCATCGTCATCGATCGCATGCTGCCGCGCCGGGACGGTCTCTCCGTCATCAGCGAGCTCCGCCGCAAGGCGATCCACACGCCGGTTCTCATCCTCTCCGCCCTCGGCCAGGTCGACGACCGCGTCACCGGCCTGCGCGCCGGCGGCGACGACTACCTGCCGAAGCCTTATGCCTTCAGCGAGTTGCTGGCGCGCGTCGAGGTTCTCGGCCGCCGCAAGGGCACGCCGGATCAGGACGTCGTCTACCGCGTCGCCGATCTCGAACTCGATCGGCTCTCCCACGAGGTGCGCCGCGGCGGCAAGGAAATCCCGCTGCAGCCGCGCGAATTCCGCCTGCTCGAATATCTGATGAAGAATGCCGGCCAGGTGGTAACCCGCACCATGCTGCTCGAAAATGTCTGGGACTATCACTTCGATCCGCAGACCAATGTTATCGACGTCCACGTCTCGCGCCTGCGCTCGAAGATCGAGAAGGACTACAGCCAGCCGCTCCTGAAGACCATCCGGGGCGCGGGGTACATGATCAAGGACGAGGGATGAGCCGCTTCAGGGTTCTCTTCAAGTCCACCGCAGTCCGCCTTTCGGCACTCTATATCCTGCTTTTCGCCATCTGCGCCGCGACCCTCGTCTTTTATGTGACGGCGATGTCGGAACGGCTGCTGACCGGCCAGATCCGCGACGCCGTCAAGCAGGAGGTGGAGCAGGTGCAGCGCGCCTATGATACCGGCGGCATGAACCTTCTGCTGCGCACGATGGAGCGGCGCGCCCGCCAGCCGGGTGCCAATCTCTATGTCATCGCCGGTCCCTCGGGCGATATTCTCGCCGGCAATGTCGCCTCGGTGCAGCCCGGTGTCTTCGAGGAAATGGGCTGGACCTCGGCACCCTTCATCTATCAGCGTTATACCGACAGCGGCGTCGAGCGCCGCCACAAGGCGATCGCCAATATCTTCGTGCTCGATAACGGCTTGCGCATCCTGATCGGCCGCGACCTTGGCGACCCCGAACGTTTCCGTCTCCTGGTGCGCCAGGCATTGATGGTGGCGCTGGCGATCATGGGGCTTGGCGCGATCATCATCTGGTTCGCCATCGGCCGCAATGCGCTGAAACGCATCGACCGCATGTCGGATGCCAGCAAGAAGATCATGGCCGGCGACCTGTCGCAGCGCCTGCCGGTCGGCGGCTCCGGCGATGAGTTCGACCGGCTGTCCATGTCGTTGAACACCATGCTGGAGCGCATCGAGAAGCTGAACGAGGGACTGCGGCAGGTCTCCGACAATATCGCCCATGACCTCAAGACGCCGCTGACGCGGCTGCGCAACAAGGCGGCCGATGCGGTCGACATGGCCGATGGTGAGACGCGGCGCACCGCGCTCGAAGGCATTATTTCCGAATCGGACCAACTGATCCGCACCTTCAATGCGCTGCTGATGATCTCCCGCGTCGAGGCCGGATCGGTGGCGGCCGAGATGTCGCCGGTGGAGCTTTCGGCGATCGTCTCCGACAGCGCCGAGCTTTACGAGCCGGCGGCCGAGGAAGCCGGGCTTGACCTCAGCGCCAGCGTCGAACCCGGTGTCGAGGTCCAGGGTAATCGCGAACTGATCGGCCAGGCGATCTTCAACCTGCTCGACAATGCCATCAAATATTCCTCCGATACGGAAGGGGCGGGCACGGTGTCGCTGAAGCTTGCCCGCCGCCCGGACGGCATCTGCCTTTCGGTCGCGGACCATGGCCCGGGCGTTCCGGCCGAACGGCGCGACGACGTGGTGAAGCGTTTCGTTCGCCTCGACGAAAGCCGTTCGAAGCCCGGCACCGGGCTCGGCCTTTCGCTGGTGGAAGCCGTCATGGAGCTGCACAATGGCCGGCTGGAACTCTCGGACACCGATCCCGACAAGCCCGAACAGCGCGGCTTGACCGTCAGCATGATCTTCCCGGCCAAGGCGGCGTGATCTTTTCCGCCGAAATCCGATGGGCTGAATCGCGTATTGGCGGTTTGCCGCCAAGACCCTAGTTTAATCCCGACCGAAGGAGAGAGTTCGCGATTCGACGTGGTCGCTCCTTCCGCCGAAAGCCAGGGAGAGCGCATGCTGACGAAATCGACGCATGGCCTGAAGGATGTGGCCGAAGGGCTGTTGCGTCCGCTAAGCCAGACGGAGCTGAAGCTGGCACTCGCCGACCTCCAGGAGGCCGGCAGGCAAGAGCCGTCGGTGGCTGCGATGCTGAAGACGGAAGGCCCGCTTCGCGATTTCATTGCCGCTGCGCTGACGCTGTCGCCCTATCTGCGTGAAATCGCCAATCTTGATCCCGCCGTCCTCGCCGGCGCCATCACCGAGCCACTGGAACCGCAGATCGAGGCGCTGGTCGCCGAGGCGCGCAGTTGCTGGCGGCCAGACGGCGAGGGGGCTGCGCCGGCGGAATCGGCGGTGATGACCAGGCTCCGTATCATCAAGCGCAAGGTCGCCTTCCTCGTCGCGCTCGCCGATCTCTCGCGCATTTTCGACGGGCGGGCGACGACGGCCTGGCTGAGCGAGCTTGCCGAAGCTTCGGTCGCCGCCGCTATCGACCATTTGCTGCTGGCTGCCCATGAGGGCGGAAAGCTGCGGCTGCGGGATCCGGCGGCGCCCAGCGACGGCTCCGGGCTGATCGTCCTCGGCATGGGCAAACTCGGCGCCTGCGAGCTTAACTATTCCTCCGATATCGATCTCGTCGTCTTCTTTGACGAAGAGGCGGGCATCGTGCCCGATCCGGATGACGCGATCGAGATCTTTCCCCGGATGATGCGGCGGCTGGTGCGCATCCTGCAGGAGCGCACGGCCGACGGCTATGTCTTCCGCACCGATCTCAGATTGCGCCCCGATCCGGGCTCGACGCCGCTGGCGATCCCGGTCGAGGCGGCGATGATCTATTATGAGGGCAGGGGCCAGAACTGGGAGCGGGCCGCCTTCATCAAGGCACGCGCCGTTGCCGGCGACCTTGCGGCGGGCGGCGATTTCCTGCGCGGCCTTTCCCCTTTCGTCTTCCGCAAATATCTCGATTATGCGGCGATATCAGATATTCATTCGATCAAACGGCAAATCCACGCGCATAAGGGGCACGGCGCCATCGCGGTCAAAGGCCATAACGTCAAGCTCGGCCGCGGGGGCATCCGCGAGATCGAATTCTTCGTCCAGACCCAGCAACTGATCGCCGGCGGCCGCATGCCGGCATTGCGCGGCCGGGCGACGGAAGAAACGCTCGGCGAACTCACCAAGGCAAAATGGATCGACGCCGAGACCCGGGACGAACTGGTGGAGGCCTACTGGTTCCTGCGCGATGTCGAACATCGCATCCAGATGGTCCGCGACGAGCAGACGCACCTGCTGCCGGAGACCGATGCCGACCTGAAGCGCATCGCCTTCATGATGGGTTTTACCGACACGCCGAGCTTTGCCGAACGGCTAGTCGGCGTGCTGAAGACGGTCGAGCGGCGTTATGCCCACCTGTTCGAACAGGAAAGCAAGCTTTCCACTGGCACCGGAAACCTCGTCTTCACCGGCCAGGGCGACGATCCGGATACGCTGGAGACGCTGAAGAAGCTCGGTTTCACCAGGCCATCCGACATTTCCCGCATCATCCGCACCTGGCATTATGGCCGCTACCGCGCGACACAATCGGTCGAGGCGCGCGAAAGGCTGACGGAGCTGGCGCCGGAGCTTTTGCGGGTTTTCGGCGAAAGCAAGCGCGCCGACGAGGCGCTGCTGCGGTTCGACAGCTTCATCTCGGGCCTTCCCTCCGGCATCCAGCTGTTCTCGCTGCTCGGCAGCAACCCGGCGCTCTTGTCGCTGATCGTCAACATCATGTCCTCGGCGCCCCGCCTTGCCGAGGTGATTGCCGCGAGGCCCCATGTCTTCGACGGCATGCTCGATCCCGGCCTGATGGCCGAGCTGCCGACCCGCGATTATCTCGGCGAGCGGCTGAAAGGTTCGCTTGCCCAGGCGCGCCACTATGAGGAGGTGCTCGACCGGCTGCGCATCTTCGCCGCCGAACAGCGCTTCCTGATCGGTATCCGCCTGTTGACCGGTGCGATCAACGGCCAGATGGCCGCCCGCGCCTTCACCCATCTCGCCGACCTCATCATCGCCGCCGCACTCGATGCCGTGGTCAGCGAGATGCGGGCAGCACATGGCGATTATCCCGGCGGGCGTATCGCCGTCGCCGGCATGGGCAAGCTCGGCAGTTTCGAGCTGACGGCAGGGTCCGACGTCGATCTGATCCTGCTCTACGATTATGACGATGCGGCTTCCGAATCCGATGGGGCAAAACCGCTCGACGCGACGCGCTACTTCACCCGCATCACCCAGAGGCTGATCGCCGCGCTGTCGGCGCCGACCGCCGAAGGTGTGCTCTACGAGGTCGACATGCGGCTGCGACCATCCGGCAACAAGGGACCGGTCGCCACCCGCATCAACGCCTTCGGCAAATACCAGCGCCAGGAGGCATGGACCTGGGAGCATATGGCGCTGAGCCGCGCCCGGCTGATCTCCGGCGATGACAGCCTGATCGCCGAGGCGGAACATATCATCCGCGAGGTGCTGACGTCGGATCGCGATATTGCCAAGGTGGCGCATGACGTTGCCGAGATGCGCGAATTGATCGACACGGAAAAGCCGCCATCCGGCCCCTGGGATCTGAAGCTGATCCCCGGCGGCGTCATCGACCTCGAATTCATCGCCCAATACCTGGCGCTGATTGCCCCTACCAAGGGCGCCGGCACTGCCGTCAATGGGCTGAGCACCGGCGAGGCGCTGAAGGTGCTGGGCGACAGGCTGATGGCGACGGCCGATCTCGACACATGCCTTGAGGCTTTTGCCCTTTATACCAGCCTGTCGCAGCTGATCCGCCTCTGCATCGACGGCCTGTTCGATCCGAACGACGCCCCGGCCGGGCTCGTCGAACTCGTCTGCCGCGCCGGCGACTGCCCCGATATCAGGACGCTCGAAGGCGAGGTGAAACGGCTTTCGAAGGCGGTCAGAAAAATATTCCTGAATGTCGTGAAGGTCTGACGGAGGCCGACTATCGGTACTCGCAAGTTCCCATTAAGATCCGGAGGCATTCAGCGACCCAAAAGGGGTCCATATCCAACGAGGCAGAATGAAACCCGTTACCTTCTCCATGCCGGCGATCGCGATGACAACAAGCGATGTCTCCCAATGTCTCTCAGCTGAAAAGACGGTCAATTCCTTTCGCCCGGTCAGCAAGGATTTGGTGGGTGACTTTTCCTTCAGCGCGCAGGCGCTGGGTGAATTCGTCGGATGGGCAGGCTCAAGCTCTGTTCATCGATCGCTGCAGGTCGGTCTGGAAATCGATGACTATCTCTTCTTTACCGACCATGGGAACGGCCATTCCATCGCGACGGGGAGTATCAGTTTCGATGTCGGTCATTCCAGAGGCCTGCTGACGTCGGCCGACCGGTATTCAGGCCTGGAAATCGGGGCGGGCTCGATCGCCGAAGGCTTCTCGGTTCCGAAAGACCTGGTGCACAGGGCGGTTGCCGATTCTCTGGAATGTTTCGTGCCGAACGGATTCGAATTTTGTCCGTCGTTTGACCTGGCGACGGGACCGGCCGTGCAATTGATGAACCTGATGCGGTTCTTCCGGACGGAGATCTGCGGGCAGCTTGTCGTCTCTCCGATCGCGCTGGCCGGCTTTCAGGAGATGTTCGGCTCGCTGATGGCCCAGAACATGCAGCATTCGCTGTCGCAAAAGCTTGTGTCGGCTCGGGTGAGCTCCATCACCCCCGGTCAGTTGAGACGAGCGATGGAATTTGCAAGGGCAAACGCGGCGTTGCCGATCACCATCGCCGACATGGCCTCAGTGGCCGGTGTCAGCGTACGGACACTGCAAGCCAATTTTCGCAGCTTTCTGAACACGACGCCGACGTCTTTCCTCCGCCAGCTCCGCTTCGAAGGCGCACGCCGCGATTTAATTCACGCCGCGCCGACAGCGACCGTGACGAACATTGCGCGGCAGTGGGGATTTGTCCACATGGGGCGGTTCTCCGCCGAATACCGGTTGCATTTCGGTGTCTCGCCGTCTGCCGATTTGGGCCGACGCAGCTAGCAACGTCTAAACATCGTCCGGAATGCGCAGCGAGATCACCGTGCCCACAGCTTCGCGGGAGCGGATCTTCATGCGGCCGCCATGCAGCGCGGTCAGCGAGCGGGAAATGGCGAGGCCGAGGCCGGAGCCGCCCTTGCTCTTGGCATATTGGCTCTGCACCTGTTCGAAGGGCTGGCCGATCTTCGACAGCGCCGAGCGCGGAATGCCGATGCCGGTGTCGGCGATGGTGACCAGGACGGCGCCGTCGATGCGGCGTGTGCGCACCGCGATGCGGCCGCCATTGTCGGTGAACTTCACCGCATTGGAGAGCAGGTTGAGAAGCACCTGTTTCATCGCCCGGCGGTCGGCCGTCAGCGTCAGGCCGGAGGAGATACGCTGGTCGATGACGATGTTCTTTTCGGCCGCCGGAATGGCGGTGAAGCGCAGGCTTTCCTCGATCAGCGGCACCAGATCGATGCGCTCGCAATGCAGTCTGAGATGGCCGGCTTCGATCTTCGACATGTCGAGGATGTCGTTGATGACGTTGAGCAGATGTTTGCCGCTATCATGGATATCGCGGGCATATTCGTCGTATTTCAGCGAGCCGAGCGGCCCGAACATCTGGTTCTGCAGGATTTCCGAGAAGCCGAGGATGGCGTTGAGCGGCGTGCGCAGTTCGTGCGACATATTGGCGAGGAATTCCGATTTCGCCTTGTTGGCGGCCTCGGCGCGTTCCTTCTCCGCCTGGTAGTTGGCATTCGCCGTCGAAAGCTCGGATTTCTGGATCTCCAGCGTCTGGCGCGAGGCCGAGAGATCGCCGATCGTCGCCATCAGCCGGCGTTCGGATTCGCGCAGCCGCTCCTGATGGCGCTTCATCAGGGTGATGTCGGTTCCCACAGAGACCCTGCCGCCGTCGCGGGTGCGCCGCTCGTTGATCTGCAGCCAGCGCTCGTCGGCAAGCTGCACCTCGGTCGTGCGCGAATAGCCGGGGCCGTCGGCATCGGCGATCCGCCGTTCGATGACGGGGCGGGCAGCGGCGGCATTGACGATCGAGCGCTCGGTGCCGGGCACCAGCACGCTGTCCGGCAAGCCGTAAGCCTGCTGGAAATGCGTGTTGCACATGACCAGCCGATCGTTCTTGTCCCAGAGCACGAACGCCTCCGAGGTGCATTCGATAGCGTCGGCAAGCCGCTGGTCGGCTTCGGCGTAACGCTGGGCAAGCCGATGTTGTTCGGTCACGTCCATGGCGATGCCGATCAGATGCACGCGGCCGGAATTGCTGCGGATGACCTGGGCGCGGGCGCGCATCCAGACATAGTGGCCGCCGGCATGGCGCATGCGGAAGATCTGATCGACCTGGCCGGAGTGGCCCTTGGCGATGGCGCGCGCGATCTCGTAGAGCCCGCCGTCATCGGGATGCATCAGCCGGGCGGCTTCGCCGAAGCCCATCGTCTTGTCGGACCCCGGCAGGCCGAGCATGTCGTACATCGAGCGCGACCAGAAGAATTCGCGGTTCTCGAAATCGAAGTCCCAAAGGCCGCAGCGGCCGCGCGACAGCGCCGTCTCGACGCGCAGGTTCGATTCCAGGAAGATGTCGTCGGCGTCGCGGGCGCGCTTCACCTGCGTGTAGTAGGCATAGAGGATGACCAGCAGGATCGAGGAGATGCCGGCAAACAGCGTCACGTTGAGGGCGAGCTGCTCGCGCCAGAGGCGGCTGATCTCGTCGAGCGAGGTGGCGGCGACGATATAACCGCCGGCATTGCCCATCAGCGTGATCTCGGCATAGTGCGGCACGCCGCCGATCGTCGTTTCGATGACGCCGGCGCGATCGCCGAAACGCCGGATCGCCGAGACCTCGGGAAAGAAATCGCCGACATTGCTGCCGACATGCGAAAGCCCGGCGGTCGTTGCGGCAAAGACCTTGCCGCTTGCCTGGACGAGCAGCACGAAGGCGCCGCTATCGAGCCGGTCCTGCGGCAGGAACCTGGCGAGCCGGGCCTGCGCTTCTGCGATATCGCCGCTGTCGAAAATCTCGGATGTATCGGCAAACACCGCGGAGGCGGTCGCGGCCGAAAGCGCGGTGGCGTGGCGGGCAGAGGCTTCCAGGCGGGAGTATTCGCTGACCATGCCGAAGAAATGCGAGGCGGCGACGACGAAGAGGAAGGCGACGATCAGCGCCGGAATGGCGCGCTTCAACAGCAGTTCCGCCTTCGGCAGATGACGGAGAAGTGGTTCCGATGTCGCATGACCGGAAAGGCTGTCTCGCCAGGCTTTCAACCCGTCAAAATCGACACGCAGCCGTCCTCCGGCCGCGGTTGCCCGCCGCACGTCCATCATCTCTTCGCCTTGTCCCTCGTGTGATTCGCGCGCCGCTCGCTCGAACCTGACCTAGAGAATCATGGGTGATTCGCCTTGTCCAGAGGCAAAGGTAAAAATCCGTTAACTATATATAAATTCGTGTTTTTCGGGCAATTCGATTTGCTCGGCAACCGGCCGCCGAATTTTTCGCGGCGGCCGGCCGAAGCAAATTACCCCTTCAGCGTGCGCTCGACGATATCGCGCACGTCGGTCGAAAGAGCGGCAGCCTGCTCGATCTCGTTCAACGCCGCGCGGGCATGATCGGCGCGCGCCGGTTCGAGCGAGCGCCAGGAGCGCATCGAAGTCAGAATGCGGGCGGCAAGCTGCGGATTGCGCTCGTCGATATCGAGAATCTGACGGGCGAGGAAACGATAGCCTTCGCCGTCCGCGCGGCCGAAGCCGGTCGGATTGGCAAAGGCGAAGGTGCCGACCAGTGACCGCATCCGGTTCGGATTGGTCCGCTTGAACAGCGGATCGTCCATCAGGGTGCGGACCCGCTCCAGGGCTTTTGCGCCGGGAATGCCGGCCTGGATAGCAAACCATTTGTCGATGACGAGGGCATTCTCCGCAAAGCGCTGACGGAAGGCGGCGAGCGCCTCGGCGGTCTCGGCGCTGTCGGGGAAACGATGGGCGAGGATCGTCAGCGCATGGCTGAGATCGGTCATGTTGTTGGCCGCATCGAAGGCGGCCCTGGCGCGGGCCGGCGTCTGCTCGGCATATGAGAGATAGGTCAGCGCTGTATTGCGCAGCGCCCTGAGACCGGCACTCTTTGCGTCCGCGCTGAAATCGCCCGATGTCGTCGCCGCGGCGTAGAGGCCGGCAAAAACATCCTTTCCGGCCTCGGCGACCTGTTTCAGGATCGTTTGCCGGCCGGCATGAATGGCATCGGGATCGTTATTGCCGCCGAGTTCGCGGGCGATGTCGGATTCGCTCGGCAGCGCCAGCGCCTGGGCGCGGAAGGCGGGCTCGAGGTTCTCGTCGGCGGCGGCCGCAATCAGCGTCTCGACGAAGGTCGCCTCGCAGACGACAGGCTTGCCCTCGCGGGCATCGCGGGCGGCTTTCAGGAGGTTCGGCAGCGCCAGATCGGTCAGCGCCTGCCAGCGGGCGAAATGATCGGTCTCATGGCGGGCGAGATGGGCGAGATCGGCCGGGCTCTGATCGAAATGCAGGTTGATCGGCGCCGAGAAGCTGCGGTTGATCGAAACGACCGGCCGCGGGCCGATGCCATGGAACACCACTGTCTGCGTGCGGCCGGTGAGATGCAGCACCTCGCCCGTATATTCGGCGCCGTCGACCGAGCTCGGTTCGAGCTTGCCGCCGTTTTCGCCGAAGAGCGCCAGGCTGAGCGGAATATGCATCGGTTCCTTGCTCGACTGGCCGGGCGTTGCCGGGATCATCTGTTCGAGCGATAGGGTGAAGGTGGCCGCTGCCGCATCATAGCTGCCCGATGCGGTGACGAGCGGCGTGCCGGCCTGATGGTACCAGAGCGAGAATTGCGTGAGGTCGCGCCCGCTCGCATCCTCGAAGCATTTGACAAAATCCTCGATCGTCACCGCCTGGCCGTCATGGCGGTCGAAATAGAGGTCCATGCCCTTCTTGAAGTCGTCCTTGCCGAGCAGCGTCGCGATCATCCGCGTCACTTCGCTGCCTTTCTCGTAGACGGTCCTCGTGTAGAAATTGTTGATCTCGCGATAGGTCGTCGGTCGCACCGGATGGGCGAGAGGGCCGCCATCTTCCGGAAACTGCTCGGATTTCAGGTGGCGCACATCGGCGATGCGCTTGACCGGGCGCGAGCGCTGATCGGAGGAGAATTCCTGATCGCGATAGACCGTCAGGCCTTCCTTGAGGCAGAGCTGGAACCAGTCGCGGCAGGTGATGCGGTTGCCGGTCCAATTGTGGAAATATTCATGCGCGATGACCGCTTCGATATTGGCGTAGTCGGCATCGGTCGCGGTCTCGGGATCGGCAAGGACGTATCTGTCGTTGAAGACGTTGAGGCCCTTGTTCTCCATCGCGCCCATGTTGAAGTCGGAGACGGCGACGATCATGAAGATGTCGAGGTCGTATTCGCGTCCGAACCTCTCTTCGTCCCATGCCATCGAGCGCTTCAGCGCGTCCATGGCATAGGCCGCGCGCGGCTCCTTGCCGTGCTCGACATAGATCTTCAGCACCACCTCGCGGCCGGTCATCGTGGTGAACGTGTCTTCGACGACGCCGAGATCGCCGGCAACGAGTGCGAAGAGATAGCTCGGCTTCGGATGCGGGTCAAACCAGGCGGCGAAATGCTTGCCGGGGCCGTAGCCGGCGCCGCCGAGGAAGTTGCCGTTCGAGAGGAGCAGCGGGTTGGCGTCCTTGTCGGCGATGATATTGACCGTGAACGGTGCAAGCACGTCCGGCCGGTCGGGGAAATAGGTGATGCGGCGGAAGCCTTCCGCCTCGCATTGCGTGCAGTAGATGCCGCCGGTGCGATAAAGGCCCATCAGCTGGGTGTTGGCCTCGGGATTGATCACCGTCGTGATCGTCAGCTCGAAGGGCGCGCTTTCCGGCAGGTCGCGCACCGTCAGGCTTTCCGCTGTTGCGTCATACCGCGAAGGGTCGAGCTCCACCTGGTCGAAGAGCAGCCCCGACAGCGTCAACTCGTCGCCGTCGAGCACGATCGGCGCTGCCGGATCGGCGCCCGGGCGGCGATGAAAGATCAGGCGTGCCTCGACCTTTGTCTCCGTCGGGTCAAGCTCGAAGGTCAGGTCCACGCGTTCCAGCACAAAGTCGGTGGGACGGTAATCTGCCAGATGAATGACCTGGCCGGTATCTGTTCGCATGGTGTTTCCTGAAGACCGTTATTTGACAACCGCGGAATACAGAGGCGGGCGCACTCTGCCATAAATTTGCCGGGCATGATTACATTAAAGTCTGAACTAAAGTTAAAGCAAATTGCCCGCGAACACCAAGTTCGCGGGCAAAATATCCTGTTTGGGGCGGATGAGCGCCGCTGCCGGCGAGATGGCGCTATTTCAGATTGAGCGCTGCCTTGATCGTCGCGTCATTTTCCGTCCGCTGGACGACGACGCCGTACCAGCCGAGCCCGTCATAATCCTCGTAGCCGAGGGTGCGCGCGAAGGCGACGATCGAGCCGCTATTGTCGTAATAGCTGCCCTTGGCCCGGCCGGACGGATTGGCGAGGGCGAAATGGGAAAACAGCAGGGCGGGATTGGTGCTGGCGATGACCCGGCTCTTGCCGTCGAGCAGCATGACCGTCGTTTTCTCCGCCAGCTGCGGCGGCAGGTTCGCCTCTTTCTCGACGATCGCCTGGCCCTGGTTCTGCCAGTCGAAATAGACGCCGAGCGTGCCGATCAGCCGTCCGTCGATCTTGCCGCCTTCGCGGATGCCGGTGGCATAGACGAGCGCATGCCTGTTGTCGTGGAGCGGGCTGGCTTTGACCTCGTCGACACAATACGCGTCACCCGAGGAGCAGGCCGACGCCGCGCGGAACCACGGATCGCCGGCAAGGCTTGCCCCGGCGATCTTGCGCTGGAACTTGGGATTGGCGGAGGCGATCACCTTGCCCGAGAGATCAGTCACGACGAGATCGAGATAAACGGTATAGAAGCGGTTGATGGCGCCGAGACGCTCCGCCGCAAAGGCGACGATTTCCCGATCCGGATTCTCAAGCGCCTGCCAGAGTGCCGGATCCGTCGCCCACCAGCGTACATCGGCGGTACGCTCGAAAAGGTTGCGGACGATGAGCTGCACCAGCGTCTGCGCCAGGTCGGTGAGGCGAACGCCCTCCATCTCCTCGACCAGGCAATCCGCCATGGCGCGGCTGAGGCCGATGCGGCCGAGCACGTTGCTCTCGAACCTGCCGGTGATATCGGTTGCAATCTGCGCCAGCCGCTGCACCTCATTGGCAACGACCGCAAAGCCCTTTCCGGTCTCACCGGCTCTTGCCGCTTCGATCAGCGCATTGATGGCGAGCAGCTTGATCTGCTTGACGATATTCGTGTTGTCGGCGCTGAAGCGCTCAAGGTCGGTGCTGATGCCGTCAGTGACGACGCGCATCGAGCGCGGTGTCGCATTCTGCGACTGGGCAATGGTTTCGGCGCTGAGCGGCTTCATCAAATGATCCTGGAAGAGCGGGCAATCGTCTGGGGGCGAAGAAATTTCGAAATCAGCAAAAACGATGCGTGCCTATGGTTTTCAATTGGTTAACGCCGAGTGCTCGGAGGTAAACATTTCGGGGTGAATGGCTGAAGAGAGCGAAAATTCGACGCGAGGGCGCGCATTGCCGCATCGTCGAGCCTGCGGCGGAAAGCAATTTTGTGATTCTTCCGTGCCGCTTGCGATTTTTCGCCAATCGGGATTTTCTTCCGCTACGATGGAAGACGTCATCCCAGCGTTCCCGAGTCGAACGCGTCTTCCCGTTCCTGTTAAGTCGCTATCAAGAGCCAGGACCATGCACGCGGTTCTCAAAAACCCGATGAGAGGCATTGCGCTGAAAGTCTCGTCGGTCGTGGTCTTCCTGGCCATGCAGACCTTTATCAAGCTGGCGGGCTCGGACATCCCGCCGGGTCAGGTCACTTTCTGCAGGTCCTTTTTCGCGCTCTTCCCGATCATCGCCTATCTCGCCTATATCGGCCAGCTGCGCGCCGCGTTCTACACCGCCAATCCGGTCGGCCACCTCAAGCGCGGCACGATCGGCATCATGTCGATGGCTTTCGGTTTCTACGGCCTCCTGCATCTGCCGCTGCCGGAGGCGATCGCGCTCGGCTATGCGCTGCCGCTCGTCGCCGTTATCTTCGCCGCGGTTTTTCTCGGCGAGACCGTGCGCATCTATCGCTGGAGCGCCGTCCTGGTCGGCATCGTCGGCGTCGCCATCGTCTCCTGGCCGAAGCTGACGCTGTTCCGCGATGGCGGCATGGAAGCCGAACAGGCCGTCGGCGCGCTCGCAGTGCTCATCTCGGCCGTTCTCGGCGGCATGGCGATGATCCAGGTGCGCCGGCTCGTCGAGGAGGAGAAGACGGCGACGATCGTTCTCTATTTCTCGCTCACCGCTTCGGTCTTCTCGTTGGCCTCCCTGCCGTTCGGCTGGCTCGTCCTGCCATGGCCGTCGGCGCTCTATCTGATCGCGGCCGGCTTTTGCGGCGGCGTCGCGCAGATCCTGCTGACCGAAAGCTACCGCCATGCCGATGTCTCCACCATCGCGCCGTTCGAATATACCTCGATCCTGCTCGGCGGCATCGTCGCCTATTTTGTCTTCGGCGACGTGCCGAGTGTGAGCATGCTGATCGGCACGCTGATCGTCGTCTCCGCCGGCATCTTCATCATCTACCGCGAGCATCAGCTGGGTATCGAGCAGCGGGAGGCGCGCAAAGCCACGACGCCGCCGGCCTGAGGCCGCAAGCTGATGATATGAAAGGGTTTAATGCGAGGATTGTCGCAGCTTGAAATTGCGCGCGGTGAGCGAAAAGAATGGTGAATTCTTGGGATATCGCTGTTTCCCGGAATATGTTTGTTGAAGATGAGAGAGTATCATTTATTCGAAGCTGTGCATGTCTGAATGGCCGCTGATGCCGGAAGAGCGCTCGGTGTCGTTGCTCCGATCGTCGGCCGGCGAGGGGAGGTGGAGAAAAGCGTAATGGCATTCACGGCGGAGCAATTGGCGGGGAACTGTTCCTTTCTGCTGAGCATCCGCTTTTTGGCTGGGCAGATGCGCGGTATGTTCGATGCCGGCCCGCGTTTGGCGCGATTGCTCGCGTCGCATCAGCGCTGGCTTCTGACCCAGACCGCCTATGCCCTCAATCTGGAATATGATCCGCGCGACCCGACCTCGGGTTTCACCGCCGTTCGGCTGACCGGACGCATCACCGCGCATAAGGTGGCGAGCCGCAACACCGTGCTCGCCTTCATCGAAGAGCTTTATACCTACCGCTTCATTGTCCACACACCCGGCGACGAGCGGCGGCGGCCACGTCATTTCGAGCCGGCCGACGTCAGCCATCAGGCGATGTTTGCCTGGATTCATTCCAATCTCGGCGCGCTTGATCTGCTTGATGGCGGTCACAGGGCAGCGTTTTTCCAGGCGAACCCATCCTTGATGCGGCTGGTTCAGCCGCGCGTTGCCCGCCATTGCCTCGAAGATGCCGCCTGGCGCGAGCCGCCGGAACAGGTGGCGCTGTTCCTCTGGACGGAAGCCGGCGGCCTCGTCGTCGACAACTTCATCGCCCGGATGGATACAGAAAGCGGCGAAGCGGGAAGGTACTCCGTCGGCCGCGTCGAAACCCGCGCGCTCGCGGCCGACTTCATGATGTCGCGCACCCATCTGCAACGGCTGCTGGCAAAGGCGGCGCAGCGCGGCTGTGTCGGCTGGGATGACGAGCCACGCAAGGCGCATCTCTGGATATCGCGGGATTTTGTCGAGCAATATTGCGCCTGGCAGGCGGTCAAGTTCGCCTATGTCGACGAGGCCTTCGAATGGGCGAAAGCCCAGTTCGAGGAAATGGCCGTCTGATCAGAGAACGATTGCCGCGGCACTTCGGCCATCGCTACCGGTATCGGCCGGCTTCACCGAAAGCTCGCGTTCATACTCCCGCGCGGCGGAGACTGCGGCGCGGATATGCTCGAAGGTTTCGATATTGCGCAGAAGCGATATCAGGATCGTCATCTTGTCACTCTTTACTCTTGAAGGCAGGCGAAGCGCCTGCCGCTCAATATTGCTGGAAGTCCGAGAAAATCGCGTCGGGGCGCGCCGTGCGGCCGTTGATGCCGGTGCCGCGGGCGGTCATCTGTTCGTTCGCGGCAAAGCCGAAACGGCTGTAGCCGTGGGTGGAACGAACCTGGTCGCCGGCGAGGCGAAGGGTTTCAAACCCGCTATGGATAGGACGAAAATGCTTGTTCATGGCCTTGGTTCCTGTGGTTCCTCCCAAGACACCACCTCATATTGCGGTGCAGCATTGATTCCGCAATGCGTCACGACGGGATGCAGCCATGCGCAATGCGCATAGATCAATTCATAAATTATTCAACTTTGGCTAATTTCTAAGCAAAGAGAGGGACTTAAGCTTCGCTTGGAAAGCGAGCAGGTCATTCCAGGCCAGCCGTTTGTTGACGGGCGCGGTCAGCAGATCCTGCGGATGCAGGCTGGCTATGGCAGGAATGACACAGTCCGCAGCGGCAATTTCCTTCCAGCGGCCGCGCAGGCCGTGAATCGTGTCGTTTTCGCCGAAGAAGAAGCGGGCCGAAAAATTGCCGAGCAGCAGGATCGCCTTGGGCTGGGCCAGCGCGATCTGCCGTTCGATGAAGGGCCGGCAGATATCCATTTCCGCTGCCGAGGGCGCGCGATTGCCGGGTGGCCGCCAGGGGATGACCTGCGTCAGCAGAATGACTGAACGCGTCAGCCCGATCGCCGCCAGCATCTTGTCGAACAGCTGGCCGGATTTTCCGGAGAAGGGTACACCTTCGCGATCGTCTTCGGCGCCCGGCGCCGAGCCGATCACCATGATGCCGCTTTCGGCATCGCCGCTGGCAAAGATGGTCGAACGGGCGCTGTGCTTGAGATTGCAGCCGTTGAAGGCTTCGATCGCGGTCTTGAGCTCTGCCAAGGACCGCGCGGATTCGGCGACGAAACGCGCCTGCTGCACTGCCTCGCCATCCGGAATCGCCGGTTGCGGGCCGGAAGCGGCGCGTTCGGCCGGGGCCGGGCGCACCGCTGTAGCCGGGCGCGGCGGTGTTCGGTTTTCGCCGAGCGGGGTACGTTCCCCTGCGGCGGAAGGCTGCGTCTGTGCCGCCGGGCGGCGGGCCGCCTTCATCGCTTCGAACTCGGCGAAGCGGTCGATCGCCTCTTCCTCCAGCAGCCACTCCACGCCGGCATCCGCATGGAAGTGCAGAAGCGCTGCAAGCTCGGCGGGGGAAAGGTCGTTGGCGGAAATCATGCGACAAGCTTAACGGAGAGAAATGGGCATTGAAAGGGCAGGCGGCACATTGGCCGCCCTTGCAAGCTCTATTGCACAGTCCATTGCGCGATGTCGTCGCGTTCGCCGATCAGCGCCAGACCGTGAGCGATCGACAACAGCTCGCCGCCGCTTTCGATCCGGTCACGCTCGAAGCGTTCGGTGAAGATCCGCCGCACCGCCGGCACGAAGGAGGTGCCGCCGGTGAGGAACACCTTGTCGATCTCGCCGGGCTTCGTCTTGGTCTTGTCGAGCACGTCGTCGAGCGCGCCTTCGATACGGGCGAGATCCTCGGCGATCCAGCCTTCGAAATCGCTGCGCCGGATGCTGCGATGTCCGCCGCGGCCAAGCGGCGCGAAATCGAAAGGCGCCTCCTCGGCGGCCGACAGCGCCATCTTCGTCGCCGACACCGCCTGATAGAGCGGGTAGCCCTCGTCATGGTCGATGAGGTCGATGAAGATTTCGAGCTTTTCCGGTTCCAGGCTGGTGCGCACCAGCTTCTTCAGATCCTCGAATTCGCGCGTCGTCTTGAAGATCGACAGCTGATTCCAGCGGCCGAAGCTGGAATAGTAGTTGGACGGGACCTCAAGGATCTTGTCGAAGCTTTTGAAATGGCTGCCCTTGCCGATCTGCGGCGCGACGATGTTGTCGATCATCCTGTAGTCGAAATGGTCGCCGGCGACGCCGACGCCAGAATGGCCGATCGGCGTTGCCGTCAGCTTGCCGGCGTGGGTCTCGAAGCGGATCAGTGAATAGTCGGTGGTGCCGCCGCCGAAATCGGCGACCAGCACGGTCGCGTCCTGCTTCAGGTTCTGCGCGAAGTAGAAGGCGGCGGCGACCGGCTCGTAGACATAGTGGATTTCGGGAAAGCCGAAGCGCGACAGCGCCTCGTTGTAGCGCTCGGTCGCAAGATCAGGATCGGGGCTGGCGCCGGCAAAATGCACCGGCCGGCCGGCGACGATGCGGCTGACGTCGGACGGCCAGTTGTCGCCGGCGTAATTGCGCAGCCGTCTGACGAAAACCTCCATCAGATCCTCGAAATTATGCCGCTTGGCAAAGATCAGCGTGCCCTGGAACAGCGCACTTGCCGCAAAGGTCTTGATCGACTGCAGAAAGCGGCATTCGCCGGGATTGTCGATGAACTGGCGGATCGCCGCATGGCCCGCCTCCACCTTCAGCGCCGAAGCGCCGAGTTGCGCATCCTTCATGAAGGAAAGCGCCGTGCGCATGCTGTCGGCCGTGCCTTCGGTGCTCGTGAAGGCCATCGAGCGCGTCGCCCCGCCATCCGCCATGGCAAGCACCGTATTCGTCGTGCCAAAGTCCAAACCCAGCGCCTGAGCCATGCCCGCACCTCTTCATGCCGATTGTTGTTGGAGACGGAGCGTGGCTCCGCGAAGGGAC
This sequence comes from Rhizobium acidisoli, assembly GCF_002531755.2. Lineage (NCBI taxonomy): Bacteria > Pseudomonadati > Pseudomonadota > Alphaproteobacteria > Hyphomicrobiales > Rhizobiaceae > Rhizobium > Rhizobium acidisoli. The sequence goes on from NZ_CP034998.1 coordinate 995,607, forward strand.
GTAAGCACGCCCCGAATTCAGGAGGGCGGGTGATGCCACAGAGGCGTGACACATTTAAGAGGATCAAAAGCTGATGTGATCGGGCGCACTTCTTCTCCCGGTCGGGGAAAAGAAGTGCGCCGCAAGGGGTGGCAATGCTGAACTCAGAGGGCCGTCATCATTCGGCAGCCATTGCCCTTGCCTCGTGCACCACCGGCTCCTCGACTTTGCTTCCGCCGATCAGGCGCCCGAGGAAATTGCCGAAGCGGTCCATCTCGACGAAAATGACCGGGGTGATGAACAGTGTCAGCATCTGCGAGACGATGAGGCCGCCGACGACGGCGATGCCGAGCGGCTGGCGCAGTTCCGAGCTTGCGCCGGTGCCGAGCGCGATCGGCAGGGCGCCGAGCAGCGCGCAGAAGGTCGTCATCATGATCGGCCGGAAACGTCGCACGCAGGCCTCGTGGATCGCCGCCGTCGCCTTTTCGCCGGTCGTGCGCATGGTCTCCACCGCCACGTCGATCATCATGATCGCGTTCTTCTTGACGATGCCGATCAGCATCAGCAGGCCGATCAAAGCGATGATCGACAGATCGAAGCCCATGATCTTCAGCGCCAGCAGCGCACCGAAGGCCGCAGCCGGCAGGCCGGAGAGAATGGTCAGCGGATGGATAAAGCTCTCGTAGAGCACGCCGAGCACGACATAGATGGTCAGCACTGCCGCCAGGATCAGATAGGGCGTATTGCCCTGCGACTGCTGGAAAATTTCAGCCGTACCGCCATAGGAGGTGAAGACGTCGGCCGGCACGCTGATATCCTTCTTGATCTGCTCGATCGCCGCCGTCGCGTCGCTGAGCGAGACACCTTCCGGCAGGTTGAAGGACACCGTGGTCGAAACCAGCTGGCCCGTCTGGTTGATGGTCACCGGGCCGGTGGTGCGCTGCACATGGGCGAAGTTCGACAGCGGCACCAGGCTGCCATTGGCGGAGATGACACGGATTTCCGACAGCTTCTGGTCGTCCCAGGGTTTGCTGGTGTCGTATTCGACGATGACGTCGTAGCTGTCGCCGGTCGACTGGATCTCCGCGGCTGCATAGCCGCTGAAGGATTCCTGCAGCGTCGTGCGCAGCGTGTCGTTGTCGATGCCGTAGGCGGCGGCCCGCTCGCTATCGATGACGATATTGGCCTGCAGGGCGTTGTTCTGGGCGTCCGAGGTCACATCCGTGAACAGGCTTCGATCGCTGCGCATCGCCGCCTGGATCTTGCCGGCCCAGAGATTGGTCTGGTCGGCGCTGAGCGCCTGCACAACCAGCTGATACTGGCTGGCGGTCTGGCGGCCGCCGAAGCGCAGGCTCTGGTTCGGCGTCACGAAGGCCTGCAATCCGGGGATCTTGTTGATCGCCGTGCGCAGCTCGCGCAACGTCTGGTCAAGCGGCGGGCGCTCCTTCTTGTCCTTGAGTTCGACAAACATCGAGCCGTTGTTCTGCGGTTTGTTCGGGTTGCCGCCGATCGTCGACATCACGTGGTTGACCGCCGGGTTCGCCTTGACGGCGGCTGCCGCCTGCTGCTGCAGCGCTTCCATGGCGGTATAGGAAATGTCCTGCCGCGCCTGGGTGCTGATCGTCAGCCGGCCGATATCTTCCTGCGGGAAGAAGCTCGTCGGCAGCGTCATGAAGAAATAGATGGTCAGCGCCACCGAGCCGACGAAAACCCCGAGGATCGTCAGGCGATGGTGCAGGCACCAGCCGACTGCCCTGTCGTAGCCGTTGAGCGTCCGCTCGAAGCCGGCATCGAAGATGCGGATGAGGAGCGGCGGGCGGCTGTGGTTGTTGGAGAGACGCGAGCCGAGCATCGGCGTTACGGTCAGCGAGACGATCGCCGAGGAGATGATGGCGATGGCGACGACCATGCCGAATTCGTTGAAGACGCGGCCGACGACGCCGCCCATCAGCAGGATCGGGATGAACACCGCAATCAACGAAACCGACATGGAGATGATGGTGTAGCTGACTTCGCCGGCCCCCTTGATCGCCGCCTCCCGCACCGGCATGCCCTCCTCGACATGACGCAGGATATTTTCCAGCATGACGATCGCGTCGTCGACCACCAGCCCCACCGCGAGCGTCAGCCCCAAGAGCGAGATGTTGTCGATGCTGTAGCCGAGCACATACATCATGCCGAAGGTCGAGATCAGCGACAGCGGAACGGCGAGCCCCGGGATGATCGTCGCCGTCGCATGGCCGGTAAAGAGGTAGATGACGAGAACGACGAGGCCGATCGTCAGGAACAGTGTGAACTTCACGTCTGAAATGGCGGCGCGAATGGGTTTTGCCGCGTCGTTCATGACGACGGTGTTCACCGAAGGCGGGATCTCGGCGTGAAGCTGCGGCAGCTTGGCGTTGATCGCATCAATGACATCGACCGTGTTGGCATCCGGCTGACGCTGGATGGCGAGGATGATGCCGCGCTGCCCGTCATACCAGCTGCCGGTATACTGGTTCTCGACGCTGTCCTGCACATCGGCAACATCGCCGAGATGGATCGGCGCACCGTTCGGATTGGCAATCACCAGCGAGCGGAATTGTTCGGCATTGGTGCGCTGCGTGTTCGCCGTGATGGTCATGCTTTGCGAATTGTTCTGCAGCGTTCCCACCGGTTGCTGGCTGTTGGCGGCAGCAAGTGCCTTGTTGACGGTATCGATGCCGATGCCGCGGGTAAGCAGCTTGTTGGGATCGACCTCGACGCGCACGGCATAGGTCTGGGCGCCAAAAACGCTGACCTGGGCAACGCCGGGAAGCGTCGACAGCGACGGCGAGATGATGTCCTCGGCGATCTCGTCGAGCTTGCTGCGCGGCATGGTGTTGCTCTGCACGGAGAGCAGCATGACCGGCGCATCGGCCGGATTGGTCTTGCGGTAGCTCGGCGGCGTCGTCAGATTGTCGGGCAGCTGGCGGGTAGCATGCGAGATCGCCGCCTGCACGTCGGCCGCAGCGGCGTCGATATCGCGGTTGAGATCGAACTGCAGCACGATGCTGCTGCTGCCGAGCGAGCTCGATGCGCTGATTTCGGTGATCCCGGGAATGGTCTCGAACTGCTTGATCAGCGGTGTGGCGACCGAGGTCGCCATCGTCTGCGGCGAGGCGCCGCTCAGCTGCGCCGAAACGTTGATCGTCGGAAAATCGACCTGCGGCAGGGCCGCGACGGGCACGAGCCGGTAACCGGCAAGACCGGCCAGAATGACGCCGATGGCAAGCAGCGTCGTCGCGACGGGGCGCTGGATACAGAAATTCGGGATCATTGCTGAGCTCCCACCGCGATCGTCTCGGATTGCTGGGGCTGCCGAGGCGCGTCGGCGGAGGCGACATCAAGCGCCTTTTCGTCGAACTGCTCGTTGATCGCCTGCTGGTCGCTGAGCTGGCCCTGGCCCTCGACGACGACATGGTCGCCTTCCGAAAGACCCGATGCGATGGCGGTGAAGCCGCCATTGGCGCGGGCAACGGTGACCGGCGTCAGATGCGATTTGCCGTCCTTGGCGACAAAGGCGAAGAACCCCTCCGGACCGGGGCTGACGGCCACGGTCGGCACGACTACCTGCTGTTCGTCATTGTTGAAATGCACGACGATGTTGACCGACTGGCCGGGCCAGAGCGCGCCGGAGGCATTCTCGAATTTCGCCTTGGCGAGGATCGTGCCCGAGGCCGTGTCGACGGTGTTGTCGTAGAAGCTGATTTCGCCCTTGCGGACCTGCCCCTTGGTAGAAGCCGGAACCGTGCTGACCTCGACCGGGCCGGCTGCGAGCGCGCTCTTCAATTCCCTGAGATAGCGTTCCTGCAGGTGGAATTTCACATAGATCGGATCGTATTTGGCGATGGTGACGATCGCCGAGCCGGCATTGAGGAAAGCCCCCTTGCTGATGGCGATATCGCCGAGCCGGCCGTCGAAGGGCGCGCGGATATCGGTGTTTTCGAGGATGATCTGATCCGAGGCGAGCGTCGCCTTATCGGCATCGACGGTCGCGGCAGCGGTATCGCGGGCGGCTCTCGCCTGATCGAGGCTCTGCTGAGTGCCGGCTTTCTGGTCGAAGAGGTCCTGCGCGCGCACCAGCGCGGTTTCGGATTCCGAAAGCGTCGCCGTGTCCCGGACGATCATCGCATTGTCCTTGTCGACGGCGGCCTTGGCCGTCCGGTCGTCGAGCTTGGCGATCAGGTCGCCGGCTTTGACGGTCGCTCCATCCTGGCCATTGATGCTGACGATCAGGCCCTGTTCCTGCGCTGCAATGGTGGTGTTGTCGTCGGCATCGGCCCAGCCGGACGCCGTCACATCCGTCGGCAGCGCCGTTTTCACGGCTGCAACGGTCTTCACGATCGTCGGGCCGCCGCCGCCGCGTCTGCGCCCGCCGCCCTGACGTTGCCCACCGTTCTGCGCTTGATCGGCCTGCGCCTGATCGCCCTGTGCCGGCTGCCCGCCATTGCCGCCAACCGGCTGCTTGATGAACTGCGAGAGGGTGGGAATGCGGGAGGCATAGGGGATCAGATTCCCGAATTGCCAGACGCCGACGGCGGCAACTGCGATAACGCTGACAGTGATCCAAAATTTCTTCATGGGCGAGACCGGGGTGTTGAATGGGGGGCGATTTTTATGCCCCGATTGAGCCGCTTATATTGCGGCGCAAAAAAGACATAATTCCCGGGTCGCAATCACTAAGTGGTTATAACGGCTTAAATTTTTGTAATGAATATTCCGTAATATTCAAATTATACTAATATAGGTCCAGTGTAATCCGGTGCCGTTTGACGGCCGGCGGGCAGGCGGTTCGCGACAAGACGAAATCGGTCCGCGTGCCGTTCGTTGCCCGGCGAAAAACACGGGAAAAAACCAGAGAAGGCAGGTCGTCATGACCGAGTTGAACGCCAGCGAATTTCGCTCTCTCATCATAAGCGTGTTTCCTGAACTCACGGGCTCCGCCTTTAAGCTGGCGGCAAAGGGCTGGGATTCGCTTGCCGTCGACGTCGACGACACGCTGATCTTCAAATTTCCCCGCCATTCAGGCGCGGAAAGAGCACTTGTGAAGGAAGCCGCCTTGCTCGACATCATCAGGCCGTCGCTGTCGATGGCGGTTCCCGACATGCGCATTCACGACGGGCCGCCGATCTTCTCCAGCCACGCCAAGATCGACGGCGAACATCTCATTGCCGAAGATTACGATGCGCTTGGCGAAGGCAATCGTCAGCACCTTGCGGATGATCTGGCGCGCTTTTACGCCGAGCTGCATGTGCTCGATGCCGATCGCATGCGCTCGGCAGGTGCTGCGCCGATCCAGCCCTGGCAATCGCCCGAGACGGTGCGAGAAAAGGCTTTGCCGCTGTTGCCGCCCGAGATCAGGAGCTTTGCCGAGGCCCTTATTGCCGATTTCGAAACCTTGCCGCCCGATCCCCACGGCAACATCTACGGCTTCTTCGACGGTCATGGCTGGAACATGGCCTTCAACCATGCGCAAGGAAGGCTCAACGGCATTTACGATTTCGCCGATTCGGGCTTCGGGCCGTTGCACCAGGAATTCATCTACTCGAACTTCATCTCGCCCGATCTGACCGCCCGGATCATATCGGCCTATGAAATGCTGACCGGACGCAGGCTCGACCGGCGGCGCATCGCGATCCTGACGGGCTTCCATCGTTTGTCCGAACTCGCCGAGCTTGCCGACGATCCGGCCCATGTCAGCTCGATGGTCCAAAATGCCGCAAGTTGGGCGGCCATAGCGGCCCACGCCGGCTGAAATACTGTCAGAGCATGATGCCGAAAAGTGCGCGCGGTTTTCGGACAACATCATGCTCTAACTCTTTAATTGAGAACAGGATTCAGATTTTAGGCCAACTGGGCCTAAAATCATCCTGTTCTAGACGGATCGGGCCGCGCCGCCGTCGCAGCGGATCAGCGAGCCGGTGATGTAACTTGCCGGCTGGCTGCACAGGAAGGCAGCCGCTGCGGCAAATTCCTCCACTCGGCCGTAGCGGCCGACCGGAATGCGCGCTTCCTTATCGGTGCGGATCTCTTCGAGGCTCTTGCCCGTCCGCTTTGCCGCCGCGCCGTCGAGATCGTCGAGGCGGCCCGTCAGGATGCTGCCCGGCAACAGCAGATTGGTGGTAACGCCGAAGCCCGCCACTTCGGAGGCAAGTGTCTTGCTCCAGCCGGCAAGTGCCGGGCGCAGCGTATTCGACAGCGCCAGATTGGCGATCGGCTCGATCACGCCTGAGGAGGCGACCGTCAGGATGCGACCCCAGCCCTGTGCCTTCATGCCGGGCAGCAGCGCATTGGTCAGCGTGATGACGCGGGCGACCATCGAGAGGAAATAGGTCTCGAGCTTTTCACCCGTCATATCCTCGGTCGTGCCGGGCGTTGGCCCGCCGGTATTGTTGACGAGGATATCGAGCCCGGCGAACTTCTCCTTCACCGCGCTTGTCACTGTTTCGACGAAGCGTTCATCCCCGAGGTCGGCCCAGATCCAGTCGGCACGACCTTTGCCTTCGCTGTTGATCGCCTTGCAATTGGCTTCCAGCTGGTCGCCGCTGCGTCCGCAAAGCAGCACGTTGGTGCCTTCGCGCGCCAGCGCTACGGCGATGCCGAGGCCAAGCCCGCGCGAGGAGGCGAGGATGAGCGCCCGTTTGCCTTCGATGCCGAGATCCATGATTGTCCTCCAAACTCTTCGATCGATGTATAAGGCGCACGCGGCGGAAAAGGAAAGGGAGCGTGATCGGTTCGGCGGCGTTTGCCAATTGACGTTGACGTAAGCGTTATATAATTTCCACGCACAAGGCATATCATTGTGCGAATTGAAGATTGGCTGTCGTATCCCGGCTCGACAACGCTTTCTCGTTTTGACAAGAAAGTGCTTATGAGGATGACGGCCGTGTGCCGCCAAGCGGAGACGAGTGAATGACCGAGACGACTGAGTTGCCCGAACGCGAGAGCATGGAATTCGATGTGGTGATCGTCGGTGCAGGTCCGGCCGGTCTTTCCGCGGCGATCCGGCTGAAGCAGGTCAATCCGGAGCTTTCGGTCGTTGTGCTGGAGAAGGGCTCGGAAGTCGGCGCCCACATTCTCTCCGGTGCCGTCGTCGATCCGATCGGCATCGATCGACTGCTGCCCGGCTGGCGCCAGGAAGCCGACCATCCCTTCAAGACCGAGGTCAAATCAGACCACTTCCTGCTGCTTGGTCCCGCCGGCTCGATCCGCCTGCCGAATTTTTTGATGCCGCCGCTGATGAACAATCACGGCAACTACATCGTCTCGCTCGGCCTCGTCTGTCGCTGGCTGGCTACTAAGGCTGAGGAGCTCGGCGTCGAGATCTATCCGGGCTTTGCTGCCACCGAACTGCTCTATGATGACAAGGGTGCGGTGATCGGCGTCGCCACCGGCGATATGGGCATCGAGAAGAACGGCGAGCCCGGCCCGAACTATACCCGCGGCATGGAACTGCTCGGCAAATATGTGCTGATCGGCGAGGGCGTGCGCGGCTCGCTCGCCAAGCAGCTGATCGCCAAATTCGATCTGCAGAAGGACCGCGAACCGCAAAAGTTCGGCATCGGCATCAAGGAGCTCTGGCAGGTCAAGCCGGAAAACCATCGGCAGGGCCTGGTGCAGCACTCCTTCGGCTGGCCGCTAGGGATGAAGACCGGCGGCGGTTCCTTCCTCTATCACCTGGAAGACAATCTGGTCGCCGTCGGCTTCGTCGTCCATCTGAACTACAAGAACCCCTATCTCTATCCCTTCGAGGAGTTCCAGCGCTTCAAGACCCATCCCGCCATTCGAGGCACCTTCGAGGGCGGCAAGCGGCTCTCCTATGGCGCCCGCGCCATCACCGAGGGCGGCTACCAGTCGGTGCCGAAGCTTTCCTTCCCGGGCGGGGCGCTGATCGGCTGTTCGGCCGGTCTGGTCAACGTTCCCCGCATCAAGGGCAGCCACAATGCGGTGCTGTCGGGCATGCTGGCGGCCGAGAAGATCGCGGCGGCAATTACAGTCGGCCGCAGCCATGACGAGGTCACCGAGATCGAGAACGAATGGCGCCAGGGCGACATCGGCAAGGATCTGAAGCGGGTGAGAAACGTCAAGCCGCTGTGGTCGAAGTTCGGCACCGCGCTCGGCGTGGCGCTCGGCGGTCTCGACATGTGGACCAACACCTTGTTCGGCTTTTCCTTCTTCGGCACGCTTGGTCACGGCAAGACCGATGCGCAGTCGCTGGAGCCGGCATCCCAGCACAAGCCGATCGCCTATCCGAAACCGGATGGCGTTTTGACCTTCGACCGTCTGTCCTCAGTGTTCCTGTCGAACACCAATCACGAGGAGGATCAGCCGGTGCATCTGCAGGTCAAAGACATGGGCCTGCAGAAGCGATCCGAACATGACATCTATGCCGGCCCGTCGACGCGTTACTGTCCGGCCGGCGTCTATGAATGGGTGGAGAAGGACGGGCAGGACACCTTCGTCATCAACGCCCAGAACTGCGTCCACTGCAAGACCTGCGACATCAAGGATCCCAACCAGAATATCAACTGGGTGCCGCCGCAGGGTGGCGAGGGGCCGGTCTATCCGAATATGTGAGGCGGATTATCCCCACCGCCGACAATTTTTACGTGCTGACGCCTTCGTGATCACTTGCTGCGGGCTGCCGTTAGCCGTTCGTTAACCATAATTTCCTTAGCTTGCGACATCTTGTTGACGCACTAAGGACACATTCATGACGATCTCCCGCCGGGGCTTCCTGATCGCTCTGCCGCTTTTTGTCGCCGGCTGCTCTTCGACTGGTCTCAACAGCCAGACGAATTACGCCGCACTTCCGGATGAAAAATTCCCGTTGAAGCAGGTGCCGATCGACAAGATCAAGCCGGAGCTGCGCCGCCAGGAAGTGGCCTATGAAACCACCCATGCAGCCGGCACGGTGGTCGTCGATACTCCCGCGCGCCGCGCCTACTACGTGCTTGGCGACGGCAGGGCGGTGCGTTACGGCGTCGGCGTCGGTCGCGAGGGACTGGCCTTTGCCGGCAACGCCTATATCGGCCGCAAGGCGGAGTGGCCGAGCTGGACGCCCACCGAAAACATGCAGCGTCGCGAAGAGCGCTATCGCAAGCTCGCCGGCGGCATGCCGGGCGGCCCGAACAACCCGCTCGGCGCACGCGCCATGTATCTCTATCGCGGCGGCGGCGACACGCACTTCCGCATCCACGGCACCAACCAGCCGCAATCGATCGGTCTGGCCATGTCGAGCGGCTGTATCCGCATGATGAACCACGACGTGATCGACCTCTATAGCCGCGTCGAAGTCGGCGCCAGGGTCGTCGTCATCCAGGCGTGAGCGGTCCAAATCACGTTCATTGAAAAAGCCGCCGCAGCGATGGCTGTCGGCGGCTTTCGACTTTGTTGGGTCCGACTGGCGGTCAGCGGTGCCGGGCGGCGATCCCGGTGGAAAGTGCCACGCCGATGCCGGTGATCACGGCTGCGCTGATTTCCGTCAGCCCGATCGGTTCGCCAAGCAGGAAGCCGCCGCCCAGCGTTGCCAGCACCGGCGTCAGCGCCGTGAAGGCTGCGGCCTGAGTTCCGCCGAGGGTTCTGACGGCGGTGCCGTAGGCCAGCATGGCGACGAGGCCGGAAAGAATGCCCTGGCTCAGCACCTGCAGGCCGATTTCCGGGAGAGGCGCCTGCGGCAGCGAGATGCCGAAGATGAGGGCAAGCACGCCCATGATCAGGAAGGACCAGACGGCGATCAGCGCGCTTGCCTGCACGGCCGTCAGGCCCGAGCGGCGGAAAGCATGCGTATAGCTCGCCCACAAGACTGCGCCGGCCGGGAGCAGCAGGAAGCTCGTCCATGGCAGCGAGGCATCTGCAAGGCTGTGCGTGAGCAGGACGAGCACGCCACCGACGATCGCGGCGAGCCCGGCGATGCGGGTGGTATCGGGTCTTTCGCCAAACAGGACGATGCCGATCAGCGCCGCGGCGAGCGGCATCGAGCCGCCGAGCAGGATGCCTGACGAGGCAGCCGGCGTCGAATGAATTGCCAGGGTGGTCAGCAGGAAGAAGACGGCGCCCGAGCCGGACACCATGATCGCCAGCGGATGCAGTGGCAGGGACTTCGGCAGCAGCCCGGTCTTCATCCAGACGGGCGAAAGCACCAGTGCGGGAATTCCGAAGCGGATCAGCCCGATGTCGATCGAGCCGAGCGGCGTTGCGGCGCTGTGGCGGGTGACAAGAAACCATGTCGCCCAGATCAGGACGGTAACAGTGCCGCCGGCATAACCCAGGGCCTGCGATGGCGACTTGTCGTTCGTAAATGCAATGGTGGTCATCGTCCTGTCCCTTCCTTCATCCGGAGCGTTCCGGTCGAGGAAAAGATTAGTCCGAGAGGGCAGGGCATGTCCTTGCTATCTCTGGCTCAAAAATCATGCTACGCGCAATCTTCTGCCAAATGATGCCAACGGGAATCGCGAAAATGCCAAATCTCGATAAATTCGATATCGCCATCCTGAAGTGCCTGCAGGAGGATGCGCGGGCGACCAATGTCGAGATCGCCGAGAAGGTGAACCTTTCGCCATCGCCCTGCCTGCGCCGCATCCGCAATCTCGAACGCTCCGGCATCATCCGCGGCTACACCGCCGATATCGACCGCAAGGAAGTCGGGCTCGGCCTGACGGTCTTCGTCGAGTTCAAGGTCGTCCATCACAGCCGCGAGAATTCCGAGGCGCAGCAAAAGGCGCTGCTCGCCATCCCCGAGATCGTCTCCTGCTTCCTGATTTCGGGCACCGCCGATTTCCTCGCCGAAGTGGTGGTGGAGGATCTTGCCGCCTACGAGCGACTTCTGACCGAAACGCTGTTGACCCTGCCGAATGTCAGCGACATCCGCTCCAACTTCGCCATCCGCAGCATTAAGACGCATGGGCCGTTGAAGCTGCCTGAGGGAAAATAATTTCCCTCGGGCTGGTGCTCGGAGCCTGCCCCTCATCCGCCTGCCGGCACCTTCTCCCCGCTTGCGGGGCGAAGGGACTATGCCGCAACCTCTCCGTCCCTCGCGGACGTCTAGCGTGGCACGTCCCCTCTCCCCGTTTTACGGGGAGAGGGCTAGGGTGAGGGGCATTTTCGCTCTACAGCAGCGTCCCGCTAAGGATGAGCAGCGCCACCGAGAAGTAGATGACGAGCCCGGTGACGTCGACGAGTGTGGCGACGAAGGGGGCCGAGGCGCTGGCCGGATCGAGCCGGAGCTTCTGCAGCACGAAAGGCAGCATCGAGCCGCAGATCGAGCCGAAGGTGACGATCCCGATCAGCGCGGCAAACACCGTGATGGCGACCATCTGCCAGTGCGGGCCATAGTCGTAGAGCCCGGCTGACTGCCAGAAGACGATGCGCGTGAAGCCGACGAGGCCGAGGATCGCGCCGAGCACGATGCCTGTGGGAAGTTCGCGCAGCAGTACCTTCCACCAGTCCGAAAGCTTCAGCTCGCCGAGCGCCAAGGCCCGGATGATCAGCGAGGTCGCCTGCGAACCGGAATTGCCGCCTGAGCTCATGATCAGCGGGATGAACAGCGTCAGCACCACGGCCTTTTCCAGCTCACCTTCGAAATGCTGCATGGCGCTTGCCGTCAGCATCTCGCCGAGGAACAGAGCAGCGAGCCAGCCGGCGCGCTTGCGTATCATGCCGCCAAAGCCGATCTTCATATAGGGCTGGCCGAGCGCCTCCATGCCGCCGAACCTCTGGGCCGCTTCCGTCGTGTCTGAGATCATCGTGTCGATCACATCGTCGACGGTGACGATGCCGAGCATCTGCCCATGCTCGTCGGTGACCGGCAGGGCGAGCAGGTCGTGTTTGCGGATCAGCCGGGCGACATCCTCCTGCTTCATCAGCGGATCGGCCGAAACCGGCGTGCCCTTCTGCGCCACCGTGAGGATGGAAGCATCAGGCTCGCCGGTGATGAGGCGGCGCAGCGTTACCACATGCATGAGCGCATGGCTGATCTCGTCGAGCACATAGATCGCATAGACGGTCTCGCGCGAGCGTTCGACCTGGCGCACATGGTCGAGTGTCTGGGCAACCGTCCAGTTCACCGGCACGCTGACGAACTCCGTCGTCATGATGCCGCCGGCCGTGCGCGGCGGATAGCCCATCAGGTGCTGGATCGCGATGCGCACCGGTTCGTCGAGGCTGGCAAACAGCCGGGCGCGGGTCTCGCCGTCGAGTTCGAGCAGCACGTCGGCGACACGGTCGTTTGACATGCCGTGCAGCAGCCGTGCGGCATCCTCGGCACTGATCAGTGCCAGGATCTCAGCGGCGTTGCGAAGCTCCGGCCGGTCGAGAATATTGACGGCATAGTCGAGCGGCATGCCGGATAGCACGCGGCCGGCATCCTGGACGGTCAGCGCGTTCAACGCATCGACGCGTTCGGCGATCGTTGCACCGCGGCTGTTGTTGATGAAGGCACGGGCGGCATGGCCTGCCCGAAGTGGGAAGCGATTGATGTTCATTGAGGCTCGCCTTTCCGTCGATCCGCCGTAGCGTCCCGAACGGGCGAGCCGACAGGAGTCGGTCAGCGCACGAGGGCCGCGTACGGCAAAGGCAATCGACTGCTACTGTCGCTTGGCATCTGAGTGATGGCTCCGTTAAAATCCGTGGAAGACAAGTGTTATCCACGTGTCATGCTAGGTGGTCCCGAACGCGGAATAAGTCAAGCGGGAGAAATGCTTAACGGCAGAATGTCGCACCTCGCGATGCGACATTCCAGGAGAGGTATTTGCACGGGCGACCGGGTCTCAGAACCCGGCAAGCACCGCCTTGCCCTTCATCCGGCCCGTTTCAACCATCGCATGCGCTTTCTTCAGGTTCGCCGCATTGATCGGGCCGATGGTCTCGGAAAGTGTCGTGCGGATCCTGCCGGCGTCGACGAGCTCGGAAATCCTGTTCAATAGCCTGTGCTGCTCGATCATGTCGGGCGTTTCGAAGAGAGGACGGGTAAACATCAGCTCCCAGTGGATAGAGGCGCTCTTGCGCATGAAGGGAACGACATCGAGGGTCTTCGGATTGTCGATCAATGCGAAGCGGCCCTGCGGCGCGATGACTTCGACGATGTCGCCAATATGGAGGTCGGTGTTCGTCGTCGAGAAGATGAAGCCCGGGGCGCCGATGCCGAGCGCTGCCACCTGCGGCGCGATCGGGCTGGAATGGTCGATGACGTGATGGGCGCCGAGATCCTTCACCCAGTCCTGCGTTTCACGCCGCGACGCCGTGGCAATGACGGTGAGATCGGTCAGCACCCGAGCGACCTGGATGGCGATCGAGCCGACGCCGCCAGCGCCGCCGATGATGAGGATGGAGCGCGCCGCACCCGAAACCGGATCCTGCACCTTCAGCCGATCGAACAGCGCCTCATAGGCGGTGATCGTGGTCAGCGGCAGCGCTGCAGCGGCGGCGAAATCGAGGCTCTTCGGCTTGGCGCCGACGATGCGCTCGTCGACGAGATGGAATTCGGCATTGGTGCCGGAGCGGGCGAGGGCGCCCGAGTAGAACACCTGGTCGCCGGGCTTGAACAGGGTGACGTCGGCGCCGACGGCCTTGACGATGCCGGCGGCATCCCAGCCCAATACCCTTGGCTCGTCCGTGGGCGGCGCCACATGAGCGCGGATTTTGACATCGGCTGGATTGACGGAAACGGCCTTGATCTCGACCAGCAGGTCGTGGCCTCGGGCTTCCGGCATCGGCAGCTCGATATCGATCAGCGAGGTCTCGGCGGTAATGGGTTGTGGGCTATTGTAGGCAACGGCGCGCATGGCAAACTCCTGTGTTCTTTGCACGGAGGCTAGATGCGCACTATGATGAAACAGCGCAAGAATGCACAAATTCTGTACATAGTACCAAAAAGGATACAGTAAAAATGTCGTTGCCCCGCGCCAAATTTATCAAGAATTTCCCCGGTTGCCCTGTGGAGGCGACGCTGGGTTTTCTCGACGGCAAATGGAAAGGGGTGATCCTCTTTCACCTGATGCAGGGCACGCTGCGCTTCAATGAATTGCGCCGCAAGCTGCCGGCCGTCACCCAGCGCATGCTGACCAAGCAACTGCGGGAACTGGAACAGTCCGGGCTGGTGTCGCGCACTGTCTATCCCGTCGTGCCGCCGCATGTCGATTATGCGATGACGCCGCTCGGCATGACGCTGAAGCCGGTCGTCGACGCGCTCGCCGCCTGGGGCGACGATTACGTCTTCTGCAGCCCTGAAGGGCGTGAGCTGCGTATGGCTTCAGACGGGATTTATGCGCCGGCGCGGCGCTCCAGCCGTGCGGAGGCGGCGAAGACGAACAGGCCGAGGAAGGAAAGTGCTGCGCCGACATAACCGGTGGCGGCGAAACCGTAACCCCAGGCGATGACGAGGCCGCCGAGCCAGGCGCCGATCGCATTGGCGATGTTGAAGGCGGAATGGTTGGAGGCGGCGGCAAGCGTCTGCGCATCGGCGGCGACATCCATCAGCCGGGTCTGCAGCGCCGGGCCGGCGGCAAAACCGCAGCCGACCAGGAAGACCGAGAGACCGAGCATATAGGGGTTGGCGGCGGTCAGCGAGAAGGTGGTCAGCACGACGATATTGTAGACGAGTGAGCCGCCGATCGTGCCGAGCAGCGATTTGTCGGCCAGCCACGAGCCGATGAAATTGCCGGCATTCATGCCGACGCCGAAGAGCACCAGCATGATCGGAACGGCGGTTTCCGGCAGCATCGCCACTTCGGTCGTCGTCGAGGCGATATAGCTGAACATCGCAAACATGCCGCCGTAGCCGACGGCGGCGATGCCGAGCGTCAACCACACCTGCGGCCGGCGGAAGGCGCCGAGTTCGCGCAGGAAGCTTGCCTCTTCGGAAACCCTGTCCTGGGGAACATAAAACCAGATCAGCACCACCGTCAGCAGGCCGAGCACGCCGACGGAGAAAAATGCGATCTGCCAGTCGAGCGACTGGCCGAAGAATGTCGTCAAGGGCGTGCCGAGAAGCGTCGCGACGGTCAGGCCGAGCATGACGCGGCCGACGGCCCGCGCGCGGCGATGCACCGGCACCATCGAGGCGGCGACCAGCGCCGCGACACCGAAATAGGCGCCATGCGGCAGCCCGCTGACGAAGCGCAGCAGCGTGAAGGTTTCGAAGGTCGGCGCCATGGCGCTGAAGATATTGCCGGCGGCAAAGATCAGCATCAGTGTGAGCAGCAGGGTGCGGCGCGCCATTTTCGCGGCGAGCACGGCGATAACCGGTGCGCCGATGACGACGCCGAGCGCATAGGCGCTGATGACGTAGCCGGCCTGCGGCGTCGTCACCGAGAAGGTGTCGGCGACATTCGGCAGCAGCCCCATGATCGCGAATTCGCCGGTGCCGATGCCGAAGCCGCCGCAGGCGAGCGCCAGCTGAACCAGGGCGACGGTCGTTGCCGACGGCAGCTCGTCATCCGGCTGGCTTCCGATGGAATCATTGATGGCGATCTCACTCATGAGCGCTCCTCGGGACGGTTTTCTGCTTGGCAATGGCCTGAGGCGCAAGCGCGGCCGCGAGGCGATCGTGGTATAGGGCGGGAAGTGGAGACGATCTCTCCGATATCTGATCTATCGGTGATGGGCGGGCAGGCGTCGAGTGCATTTTTCGCAGTGCAGCGTCCTGCTATGTGCATATGTCCGTTGCAATATTTGCATTTCTGTCATTCCCTCAGAAAGGCGCATGCGCTTGAAATCGCGAATGCCGCAACCATCTCAAGGCAAAGGCAGGACCAATTCCGCGCCAGGGACGGGAGCCCTTATGAAGCTTGTAGGCTTTTTCAATCGCGACGGCGGCACCTTCAGGACCACCGACATGCTGGCCTACGAAAAGAGGGCGGAGGAGGCGTTCCGCGACGCGGGGCATGATTTCGACGCCATCGTCTTCTCCGGAAAGGAGATCATTCCTGCCATGGAGCGGGCTGCCCAGCGTGACGATATCGACGGCATCGTCGCCGGCGGCGGCGACGGCACGATTTCAGCCGCGGCATCGATCGCCTGGAAGAACGGCATTGCGCTCGGCGTCGTGCCGGCCGGCACCATGAACCTTTTTGCCCGCTCGCTGCGCGTGCCGCTCGATATCTGGCAGGCGCTCGATGTGCTTGCATCAGGCGAGATCGACAATGTCGATATTGCCAGCGCCAACGGCCGCCCCTTCATCCACCAGTTTTCCGCCGGCCTGCACGCCCGCATGGTGCGCTACCGCAACGCCTACAGCTATCGTTCCCGGCTGGGCAAGATCCGGGCGAGCACGAAGGCGGCTTTGGGTGTCGTGTTCAATCCGCCGGAATTCGAAGTCGAGTTCGAGGCGGCCGGCATGCGGGAGCGCCGCTGGGTGTCGGCAATCTCGGTCTCCAACAATCCTTTCGGCGAAAACGCGCTGCTCTATGCCGATAATCTCAGAACCGGCGAACTCGGCTTCTATACCGCAAATCCGCTAAAACCCCTCGGTGTCGCCCGCCTCGCCATCGACATGCTGCGCGGCAAGGTCCGCGAAAACGCCGACGTCATGGTGATGCACCCGGCCGAAGTGCACTTGCATTTTCCGAAGCTGCGCTCCAAGGCCAATTGCGTGATGGACGGCGAACTGCTGCCGCTTGAACGCAATGTCTCGATCCGGCTGCATCCGGGCGAGTTGAAGGTTCTGGTCAAGCAGGGGCTGGCGGCGCAGGTGGATGAGGCCGAACGGCGCGAGCCCGCCGCGTAAGTCGGCCGCGGCGTAAGCTTCAGAGCCGCGGCAGATAGGTGCGGTAATCGAAATCCGAGACGGTGCGCAGATGCGCGAGTGCTTCCTTGCGCTTGGTGTCGCCATAAAGCGCCTGATAGCGTGCGCCGAAGGTATCGGCGATGAAGGGCGAGGTGCGGAAGGTCTCGACCGCGCTCAGGAAATCATGGGTCAGCCGTGTCGTATCGGCAGGCGTGTGGGCGGGCGTCGTCTCCTCGCCGGGGTCGAGTTCGCTGTCGAGACCAAGCAGCATGCCGCCGAGGATAGCCGCCAGCAGCAGATAGGGATTGGCATCGGCGCCGGCGACGCGGTGCTCGATGCGGGCGGCCGGACCGTCCTTGTCGGGTATGCGGATCGCCGTGCCGCGATGGCCGCTGCCCCAGGTCAGATCGACAGGTGCAAACGAGCCCGGCTGGAAGCGGCGATAGGAATTGGCGAAGGGGGCGAAGATCAGCTGCGCCGCGCGCATCGTGTCGAGTAGGCCTGCCGTCACCGATTTCAGCCGCGTCGGTTCGCCGCCCTTGGCATCGAGAATGTTGCGGCCTTGGCTGTCGATGACGCTCGCATGCACATGCAGGCCGGAGCCGGCATGGTCGGAATAGGGCTTGGCCATGCAGGTCGATTTCAGCTCGTGGCGGCGCGCCGCCTGTTCGGCGATGCGCTTGAGATAGAGGCAGTCGTCGGCGGCCGCCAGCGCATCGGGGCGATGCAGCAGGTTGACCTCGAACTGGCCCGGGCCGAATTCCGCCGTCGTCGCATCCGCCGGCAGTCCCTGCGCCTTGGCATAGGCCCTCAGCGTCTTGAGATAGCCGTCGAGCGCATCGACGGCGCTCATGTCATAGAGCTGGAAACCGTTCGGCTCGCCGCGATAGGTGAGGCTTTCAGGCGGGGAAGGGCGCCCGGTCTCGCGCCAGTCCCCCGACATCACGTAGAATTCCAGTTCGGTGGCGACGACAGGCGTCAGCCCGCGTACCCGATAGCGCTCGACCACCGAAGCCAGGATGGCGCGCGGGTCCATGAAGCTCGGGCTGCCATCGAATTCGTGCATGGTGGCAAGCACCTGCATCGAACCATCCGGCGCCCAAGGCATCGGCGCCAGGCTGCGCCGGTCGGCAACGACCATGCCGTCGGGGTCGCCGATCGTCAGCGACAGGCCGGTAATGTCGTCATTGTCGTCGCCCCAGATGTCGAGCGATTGCGTCGAGGTCGGCAGGCGGATCTCGCCGGCCCAGACCTTGCCTTCGGCGCCTGATGGAAGCTGCTTGCCGCGCAGATCGCCGTTCATGCCGACGATCAGGATCTCGAAACGCGGGTCGTCGCCCTCGGCCTTGCCGTCCATCCTGTCGCTCGCCATGACCTTGAAAATCCTCCGGGACAAGGCCAAGCTCCTATCCCATCGATAGCAGCCTTTCAATCCGCGAGGGTCTTCACCTTATGTCCGATACTTACCCGCCCTCGAACCTTGCCGCGATCGACGCCGCACACCATCTGCATCCCTTCGCCGACATGAAGAAGCTGAATGCCGATGGCACACGCATCATCCAGCGCGGCGAGGGCGTTCATATCTTCGACAATCACGGCAGGAAATATCTCGACGGCTTCGCCGGCCTCTGGTGCGTCAATATCGGCTACGGCCGCCGGGAGATCACTGACGCCGTCGCAAGACAGATGAACGAGCTGCCCTATTACAACACCTTCTTCGGCACGAGTTCGACGCCGGCGACACTGCTTGCCCAGAAGGTCACCTCACACGCCGGAGAACGTTTCAATCACATCTTCTTCACCGGCTCCGGCTCGGAGGCGAACGACACCTGGTTCCGCATGGCCCGCGTCTACTGGAGCGCCGTCGGCAAGCCGTCGAAGAAAATCGTCATAGCAAGGAAGAACGGCTATCACGGTTCAACCGTCGCCGGCGCCAGCCTCGGCGGCATGAAATATATGCACGAGCAGGGCGACCTGCCGATCCCAGGCATCGTCCATATCGGCCAGCCCTACTGGTACGGCGAGGGCGGCGATCTCTCGGCTGATGAATTCGGCCTCAAGATCGCCCGCGAGCTCGAGGCGAAGATCGACGAGCTCGGCGAGGAGAATGTCGCCGCCTTCGTCGCCGAGCCGGTGCAGGGCGCTGCCGGCGTCATCATCCCGCCGGAGACCTACTGGCCGGAGATCGACCGCATCTGCAAGGCGCGCAATATCTTGCTGGTGACCGACGAGGTGATCTGCGGTTTCGGCCGGCTGGGCGCCTGGTTCGGCCACCAGCATTTCGGCGTCGAGCCGGATCTCGCGCCGATCGCCAAGGGGCTGTCCTCCGGCTACCTGCCGATCGGCGGCGTCCTCGTCAGCGACCGCATCGCCGATGTGCTGATCAACGAGGTCGGCGAGTTCAATCACGGTTTCACCTATTCCGGTCATCCGGTCTGCGCGGCCGCCGCCCTCGAAAACCTGCGCATCATCGAGGAGGAGAAACTGGTCGAACGCGTGCGCGACGATATCGGCCCCTATTTCGGCAAGGCCTGGGCAGCACTCGCCGACCATGATCTGGTCGGCGAAGCCGAGAGTATCGGCCTGATGGGCGGCCTGCAGCTTGCCGCCGATAAGAGCACGCGCAGCCGTTTCGACAAACCCGATCAGATCGGTGCCCTGGTGCGCAACCACGCGCTCGCCAACGGCCTCGTGCTGCGGGCCACCGGCGACCGGATGCTGGCCTCGCCACCGCTCGTCATCAGCCATGCGGAGGTAGACGAGATGGCAAGGATTACCAGGCTGGCGCTGGATTTGGCCTGGAAGGAACTGAAATCGTGATTTCGCTCAGCCCGGCTGGTCGATCCAGGCATAGCCGAAACGATAGCGATCGTCGCCGCGCCCGTAGAAATAGGGCACGTCGATCACCAATCCCTCAGGCGCGGAGGCGCCGAGATTGGCTTGCAGCCATTGGGCCATGGCCGGCGGGAGTGCTTCGCTGCCGCCCTTCGGCGGTATCAGCCAGACGAGGAGAAGCGGTCGCCGGCCGGCAAGATCCGGATGGAAGCCGGGATAATCGACGGAGAGGACCGGCACGCCGGGAATATCCTGCCTGAGATTGCCGGCAAGCAGGCTGTCGCCGGCTAGGATCGCCATCGGCTCGGCCTGTTTGCGCAGGTTTTCCAGCATCGTGGCATAGGGCCTGTTCAATCGTTCGTAATGACCGGTGAAGCGTGCGGCCGCGACGCTGCCGTAAAGGGCGGCCGGCACGCCGATCATGATGATGGCGACGGCGACCATGAAACGCCGGAAGGCCCGGCCTGTCGTGACGCCGGCGGCCTCGATCTTCAGGCAGAAATAGAGCGGCAGGATGAAGAGCATCGGCACCAGCCAGCGATCCTTGATGCCGGCCGCGCCGCCGAAGACGATTAGAAAGAGAATGCCGATGAGGAAGACGAGCAGCATCCGCTCGATGAGCCGCGTCCATTCCGAGCCGGCGGTGAGCGCCGGACGCAGGCTCTTGCCGAAGACGATGGCGAAGACTGCCACGGTCAATCCGGCAAAGCTGATGATGGCGAGAGCAAGCGAGCTGACACCCATGGTGACCTGCATGAGATAGCTCGCATCGCCGCTCGCGGTCATCTTCTCCAGCGTGCGGGCGGTGGCGAAATCGAGATTGTCCTTCAGCCAGAAGAGATGCGGCAGGACGATGATCAGCGCCACGACAGCGGTCAGCACCAGCCGCCAATCGAAGATCCGCGCTCGCCAACGCGCATCCGCCAGTGCGGCAATCAGCGCCGCCGCCGGCAGGATGGCGAAATTATATTTGGCCAGTAGGCCGAAGCCGATGCCGATGCCGGCGATCAGATAGGAGGCAAGGCTTGGCTGCTTCAGGCTGCGGATGAAGCCGTAAAAGAAGATGCTGGCCGAGAAGAACACCGCGACCGTATGCGTGAGGTCGCGCTGCATCTCGAAAGCCATCTGCGGGATGGTCAGCAGCCCCAGTGTTGATATCGCCACCAGCGCCTTGTCGCGCAGGAGAAGGCGCGCGGTCAGACCGTAAAGCAGGTAGGAAATGAACAGCAGAAGGTTCTTCACGAGAGAAAGTGCGGCAAGCGAGACGCCTGCAAATTGGAAGACGGTGTATTGAAGCCAGTTGTAGAAGGGCGGCTGCGGGCCGTAACCGGCGGCAAGCCATTGCGAGCGGAAGGCCTGTTCGGCCTCGTCGAGATCGAGCGAATGCGAGGTCGCCAGCCGCACGCCGATCTGGAGCACGAAATAGGCGGCCAGCAGGACGAAAATCCAGCGGATGTCGCGGGTGTCGGTTTCGGTCATCTATCTGGTCCCCGGCTGAACCCAGGCATAACCCAGCGCGAAATTGTCGCCCTGGCGGCCGAAATAATAGGGAAGCGACAGCGAGCCGATCTCCTGCGGCGCAATGCCTGCCGTTGCCAGTGCCGACGAAAATCGTTCCGGCATCACCGCATCGGCGGCTGTCGCCGTCTTCTTACCGCGCCAGACGACCAGCACCGGTCCCTTGGCCTCGGCATAGGCTGATATGCCCGGTGCCGGGAAATCCGGGATGACCACCGGCACGTCGGGAAATTGCAGCCGTATGTTGCCGCCGATATAGGTGTCCGAGGCGATCACCAGCGCCGGTTCCGCCTGCCGCGTCATCTCGCGGGAAAGGCCCGCCATCGGCACGTTCGGCCTGCTGTAGACGCCGAACAGCCCGGCGCCGACGACGCGCAGGCCGAGTGCGATCAGCACGCAGGCCATCAGCACCGGCAGCACCGGCCGGAGGCGCCGCAGCCCGGCGGAAAGGTCGATGCCGGCCGCCTGCATCTTCGCCAGGAAATAGATCGGCAGCACCAGCAGGAACGGGTCGAGCCAGCGCTCGCGCACGGTGGTGGAACCGGTGAAGAGCACGATGAGAACGATGCCGGCAAGACTTGCGAGCATCATCCGCTCCATCATCCCGGTCCAGCGGTTGCCGGCCGAAAGAGCACGGACAAAATCCCGGCGGAAGGTGGCGGCAAAGATGGCGACCGGCAGGGCCGCAAAGGCGATGATGGCGACAACGAAGGCGATGAGGCCTTTGCCGGCTCGCGCGATGCCGGCCGGTTCGTTGCCGGCCGCCATCTTGACCAGAGTATCGGAGGAGGCGAATGCGAGATTGTCCCGCAGCCAGATCGCGTGCGGCAGGATGATGACGAGCGCGACGGTGATCGCCGCCAGCATGCGCCAGTCGAACGCCCTGCGCCGCCATTCGGCATCCGGCAGGATGGCGATCAAGGCCGCGGCCGGCATCAGCGCGAAATTATATTTCGAGATCAGGCCGATGCCTGTGGCAAGCCCGAGCAGCAGATAGCTGCCGATATCGGGCCGGTCGAGGGTGCGGAAGAAGCCGTAGAGAAACAATGCGCTGGCAAAGAGCAGCGCCGTCGTGTGGGTCAGATCCTGCTGGGCCATAAAGGAGACCTGGGGCAGGGTGATCAGCGCCAGCATGCCGACGGCGGCAAGCGCCTGATCCTTCAAGGCTTCGCGCCCGGCAAGGCCGTAAAAGAGGTAGCACAGGAAAAGCAGGATGTTCTTCGGCACGATCAGCGCACCGATCGACATGCCCGTCACCGAAACGACGGCATATTGCATCCAGTTATAGAAGGGCGGCTGCGGGCCGTAGCCCGCCAGCAGATATTGCGAGAAGAAGGATTGCTCTGCCTCGTCGAGCTCCAGCGAATGCGGAAGCGCGATGCGCAGCACGATGTTGAGCACGAAATAGGCCGCAAGCAGCAGGCCCGCGGTTTTGATCGTCCTCGTCGCGCGCTCCAGCATCGTGCTGCCGGCTTAGGCTTGGCTTCGATCGTCGAAGATCTGCCGCACGATATAATTCGGAGAGGCGTCGTCGCGATAATAGGTGCGCGCGATCATCTCCGCCAGGATGCCTGTAGTGATCATCTGTACCGACGACAGCAGCAGCACGACGCCGACCATCAGCATCGGGCGCGTGCCGATGTCGTTGCCCATGATGAATTTGTCGAAGCCGAGATAGAGGAGGATCAGCATGGCGACCGCGCCGAGGCCGAGACCGAGCGAGCCGAAGAAATGCCCGGGCCGTGCCTTGTAGCGCATGAAGAACATCACCGACAGCAGGTCGAGGATGACGCGGAAGGTGCGCGAAATACCGTATTTCGAAACGCCGTGTTCGCGGGCATGGTGGGTGACGGTCATCTCGCCGATACGCGAGCTCGGGACGACGCCGGCCACCCAGGCCGGGATGAAGCGGTGCATTTCGCCCATCAGCTTCACCTGCTTGATGATCGAGGCGCGGTAGATCTTCAGGCTGCAGCCGTAATCGTGCAGCTTCACGCCGGTGATCCGGCCGATCAGGTAATTGGCGCACCAGGAGGGGATCTTGCGCAAGAACAGACCGTCCTTGCGGTTCTTGCGCCATCCCACAAGGAGGTCGAGTTCACGCCGTTCCAGTTCGGCGACCATCGAAGGAATGTCCTTCGGATCGTTCTGCAGGTCGCCGTCCATCGTTGCGATCAGGCGGCCCTGGGCGGTGTCGATACCGGCCTGCATGGCGGCAGTCTGGCCGAAGTTGCGCTGCAGCTCGACGATCCTGAGCGTCAGCCCTTCGCGTCCGACGAATTTGCGGGCGTTGACGAGCGTCGCATCCGTGCTGCCGTCGTCGATGAGGATCAGCTCCCAGCGATGGGGATAGCCGGCCATCGCAGCCACGACACGCTCGACGAGCGGGCCGACGCTATCCTCTTCGTTGAAAATGGGCACGACCAGCGACAGCTCGAGCGATTGTACCGGATCATTCGTACCGCGCATGGGCTCAACGGTTGTCTGCAACTTTCATCTCCAAAAGGCCGGACGGCCAGGCAATCCTTACTGCCGCCGCCGCACTTGCGGAAGGCTAGTACATGAAGTGTCCACCGGTTGCCAGCCGGCAATGCCGGTTTCCCCGCAATCGGCTGACCTGTGGGAACGCTATTTCGCGCCTCCCTCCACCCAGGAATAACCGATGGAGAAACTGTGTTTGCCGTCACCGAAGAGATAGGGCAGCGTCAACGTGTTCAATTCCTGCAGATGAATGCCCGATCTCACGAGATCGTTGGCAAAACCGGGAGAGATTGTCGGGTCATCGGCGGTCTCGCCGCGCCAGATAACCAGCACCGGCCCCTTCGCAGTCGCATATTCGGGAACCCCGGAACCCGGGAAGAACGGTATCACCACCGGAACATCGGGTAGTTGAAGCCTCATATTGCCGGCGACGAACTTTGTCCCAGCCACGATGAGAACCGGCTTGCGGGTCGCGGTCAGTTCGGCGACGTAGCCGGCGAAGGGGACGTTCGTTCTCGTATAGGTGCCGATGTATTGAATGCCGATGATCCGGAAGAGAAGGATCGACAGGATGATGACCATGAACATCGGCACCACGGGGCGGAAGCGAGCAAGGCCGGCGGAAAGATCGACATCCGCGGTTTTCAGTTTCAGGAACAGATAGATCGGCAGGACGAGCAGGCAGGGGTCGAGCCAGCGCTCGTGAATATCGCTTGCGCCGGCGACGAGGATCACGCCGACGAATGCGAGCAGGCTGACGAGCATCATCCGCTCGATCACCCGGATTATCGGGCTGGAGGAGGAGAGCGCGCGAAAGAAATCCCGCCGGAAGGCGGCGGCAAGCAGAACGATCGGCAATGCGACGAAGCCGAGGACGGCGATGATGAGAGATAACAGTCCCTGCCCGATACGGGGGATGCCGGCAGGCGCCACATGTTCGGCGGTCATCCGCTCCAGCGTCGGCGCAGAGGCGCTGAGGAGATTGTCGGGCAGCCAGAGCGCATGCGGAAGCACGATCAGGATGGCGACGACGATCGCCGGCAGCAAACGCCAGTCGATGAGGCGGCTGCGCCACTCCCGGTCCGGCAGCACGGCGATGAGCGCTGAGGCCGGCAGGATGGCGAAATTATATTTCGAGATCAGCCCAATGCCGGTGGCGATGCCGATGACGAGGAAGCTTGTAATCGTCGGCTGCCGCAGCGTGCGGAAAAAACCGAAGAGGAAGAGCGAGGTCGCAAACAAGAGGGCGACGGTATGGGTCAATTCGCGCTGCGCCATCAGACCCACCTGCGGCAGCGTAATCAGGCTCAGCATGGCGACGGCTGCCAGCGAACGGTTCTTCAGCACCTCGCGGGCGGCAAGCCCGTAGAACACATAGCAGCCGAAGAGAATGATGTTCTTGGGAACCGAGAGCACCCACATCGATATGCCGGTCACCGAAACGATGGCATATTGTATCCAGTTGTAGAAGGGCGGCTGCGGGCCGTAGCCGGCAAGCAGGTATTGTGAGTAGAAGGATTGCTCAGCCTCGTCGAGATCGAGCGTATGCGGCAAGGCGATGCGAAGCGCGATATTGAGCAGGAAATAGGCTGCCAGAAAAATGCTTGCGCTCGGAATGCTTCTGGTAATCCGCTCCAACATCGATCTCCACGTCAAGCCGGCAAGGCGTGTGATTTACCGGTCAGCGCTCGCATCGTCGGCGGGGAAGCGGCTTCGCCGCCATTACCCCATCAACTCCGCCGTTGTGCGCAACCGTCATTTCTCCTAAAAGGCCTGGCGAACGGGGCCGATGCCGACGCCAAGCGAGGAATGCCTACTACATGAAGAGTTCGATCGTTGAAAGCCGGCAATCCTGGTTTATGCGCAATCGCATGACGGTGCTGACGGTCGTCATTGTCGCAGCCTATGCCCTCTTCATCCAATGGTTCTGGGGTTGGCCTGTCATTATCCGGCAATGGGCCGATGTCGGCGCCGGCCCGGTGATCGGCGCGCTGGTGCTGTTGACGAGCACCTATTTCCTGCGCACCTGGCGCATCTATGACTATTTTCCGAAGGAGACGGCCGGCCGGTTCGCGGTCCTCTTCCGCGTCACACAGATCCACAACCTGTTGAACATCATGCTGCCCTTCCGCACCGGCGAGACCAGCTTTCCGCTGCTGATGCGCTCGGAGTTCGGCATTCCGCTGACGCGGGCAACCTCGGCACTCCTCGTCATGCGGCTGCTCGACCTGCACGCGCTTGTCGCCGCCGCCGGCATCGGTTTTGCCGTTGCCTCCGCCGATCCGATTATTGCCTGGTCGCTTTGGACCGGCTTTCTGCTGCTGCCGGTCGCAGCCTTTGCCGCCCGCAAGCCGCTGCTGCGCCTCGCCGCCAGGCTGCTGCCGGAAAAGGCACAGAAATTCGTCGCCGAGATCGAAAACGGTTTGCCGCTCGATGCCGTCGCCTTTGCGCGCGCCTGGGCGATGACCATCGTCAACTGGCTGGTGAAGGTGATGGTGCTGGCCTGGGCACTCGGCCTGATGGGCGTGCTGCCGATGGCGGCAAGCTTCGGCGGTGCGCTCGGCGGCGAGCTCTCCTCCGTGCTGCCGGTCCATGCGCCGGGCGGCGTCGGCACCTATCCGGCCGGCATCACCGCCGGCGCCATTGCTCTCGGGGCTTCGAGCGAGCGGCTGGCGCTGGCCGCGCTCGCCCAAGCGAGCGTCAATGCCCACCTGCTGATCATCGTCTCGGCGCTCACCGGCACGGCGATCTCACTGCCGCTCGGGCGTCGCGGCAAGCTCTGAAATCCGTTTTCTGAGAAATGCCTGCTCCGGCTCCTGCCGGCAGAGCGACAGCGCTTTCTCATAGGCTGCGATCGCCTCCTGCCGCCGGCCGAGGCGGCGCAGGAAATCGGCGCGCGCCGAATGGGCGAGATGATAGGTCTGCAGCTCCCGGCGTTCCAGAATGGCATCGATCAGTTCCAGCCCCTTCGCCGGCCCCTCTGCCATCGCGATCGCCACGGCCCGGTTGAGTTCGACGATCGGCGAGGGCTGGGCCGCCAGAAGCAGATCGTAATAGAAGGCGATCCGTCGCCAGTCGGTCTCTTCCGCAACCGGTGCCCTGGCATGCTCCGCGGCGATCGCCGCCTGCAGCGTATAGCTGCCGACCTCTCCCGCTCTCATGGCTTCGGCAAGCAGCGCCAGACCTTCCGCAATCTTCGCATGATCCCAGAGCGAGCGGTCCTGATCGGCAAGCAGCACCAGCGCGCCCCGCTCGCTGCTGCGGGCGGCGCGGCGGGAATCCTGCAGCAGCATCAGCGCCAGCAGGCCGGAGACGTCGGGATGCGGCAGCAGCGCCAGAAGCAGCCGCGCCAGACGTATCGCCTCTGCGGTCAGGTCGGCACGGACCACGTCTTCGCCCGAAGAAGCGGAATAGCCCTCGTTGAAGACGAGGTAGATCACGTGCAGCACCTGGTCGAGCCGCTGCGGCAGCGCCTCGTGGCCCGGCACCTCATAGGGTATCTTCTCCGCCCGGATCCTGCCTTTGGCGCGCACGATCCGCTGGGCGACCGTCGGCGCCGGCACGAGAAAGGCATAGGCGATTTCTTCGGTGGTCAGTCCGCAGATTTCCCGAAGCGCCATTGCCATCTGCGCATCGGCGGGAATGGCGGGGTGGCAGCAGGTGAAGATCAGCCGCAGCATATCGTCCTCGATCGGTTCCATGTCGCCGATGTAAGTTGCTTCGGGCGTATAGAGGCTGTCCTCGATGTGGTGCTGGGAGGCATCGAAACGCGCTCGCCGCCGGATCGTGTCGATCGCCTTGAAGCGGCCCGCCGAGACCAGCCAGGCAAAAGGGTTGCCGGGAATGCCGTCCGCCGGCCATGTCCGCGCCGCCGCGGCAAAGGCGTCGTGGAGCGCTTCCTCGGCCCGGTCGAAATCGCCGAGCAGACGGATCAGCGTCGCCAGCACCCGGCGCGACTGTGTTCGGTAGATCTCCTCGATCACGTTTTCCAATCTGGCACCTCAGTCCGGCAGCGTCAGCATCCGCACCGGCCGCAGCTCGACCGCGCCGAAGCGCGCCGAGGGGATCCGCCCGGCAATCTCTTTTGCCGCCGCCATGTCAGGCGCTTCGATGACGTAGAAGCCGGCCAGATGCTCTTTCGTCTCGACATAGGGACCGTCGGTCGCAGATAGCGCATTGTTTCGGACACGCAGCACGGTGGCCTTGTCGGGCATCTCAAGCGCGTCGGCATGGATCATGATGCCGTCGCGGCGCAGTTCCTCGTCGAAGGCGAAATGCGCTTTGATAAGGTCATCGGTTTCATCGGGTGTCAGCGTACCGTCGGTATCGGCGCAATTATAGATCAGGCAGATGTAGCGCATGCCTATCTCCCATCCTGGATGGAATAGGCCGGACGCACTTCGATCGAGCAATATTTGAGGATGGGAAAACTGGACGCGATGGTCTTCGCCTCCTCGATATTCTCGGCTTCTACAAGCACAAAACCGCCGAGATGTTCTTTGATTTCGGCAAACGGGCCATCGGTCGCGGAGACTTCGCCATT
This sequence comes from Rhizobium acidisoli, assembly GCF_002531755.2. Taxonomy (NCBI): domain Bacteria; kingdom Pseudomonadati; phylum Pseudomonadota; class Alphaproteobacteria; order Hyphomicrobiales; family Rhizobiaceae; genus Rhizobium; species Rhizobium acidisoli. Next base: position 1,023,707 of record NZ_CP034998.1, read on the forward strand.
GTGCAGCCGGACCGTGATCGCCGTTGACGGCTCATGCAAGGCAAACGCCGCTTGTAGATGACCGCTCTCGCGCCAGCGATTGTCGCTGGCGATGCACTCCTGTGTGAGCGCATCCCATTCGCTCTGAGGGACCAGCTTGCTTTTTTCGGTGTCGAACCAGATCTGGCATAAAAACTTCATTAGTTCCTCCTCATTGAGCTGCGAATTCGTGGATGGGCCGCACCTCGATCGCGCCGAGCTTGGCAAGCGGGATGCCGGCGGCGATGCGGATCGCATCGTTGAGATCCTTGGCCTCGATCAGGATGAAGCCACCGAGTGCCTCCTTGGTCTCGACGAAGGGACCGTCCGTGACCGACATTTCGCCGCCGCGCACCCGGACCGTCACCGCCGATTTCGGCGGCTGCAGCGCCTGGGCGACGATCATGTTTCCGCTATCGCCGAGGTCCTTGTCGTAGTTCAGCGAATTCGCGTCGAGCTCGGCCTTCTCTTCTTTCGTCATGGCGTCGAGTATCGCGCCGTCGAACCACACCTGACAGAGATATTTCATCGCAGGCAGCCTCCTTTGCCGTGTTCCATACCCCTGGACGAACGACCTCCGTGCATTTCGACAGCGGTGGAAAAAATCTTTTGTGCCGGTCGGCTGTCGAAATCGCAAGGCAGCACTCGACAAGGCTTCATCGAAACCTGTCGAGGAGAACGGCAATGACTATTCTTGAAATCGCCCTGGCAAGCCAGATCTGGGCACGCCGCCATGCAAAGCGTCAGGCTGAGTTCGACGAAAGCGACGGGCTGAAGATTCTCCAGCGCACCGCTTTCGCCTTCGTCGCTTTCACCCTGCTGATAGCAGGGCTGAACCTTGCCGCCGGCAGACCGCAGATGCTTGCGGATCACCCGGCGCCTGTTGTGGCGGGACGGTGAGGAAACCGCCTATTGGAAGGCGGTTTCGAAGAAGCTGCGCAGCTTGCGCGAATGCAGCGCTTCCGTCGGCATGGCGGCAAGCTTCTGCACGGCGCGGATGCCGATCTGCAGATGCTGGTTGACCTGCGTGCGGTAGAAGGCCGTCGCCATGCCCGGCAGCTTCAATTCGCCGTGCAGCGGCTTGTCGGAGACGCAGAGTAGCGTGCCGTAGGGCACACGGAAGCGGAAGCCGTTGGCGGCGATCGTCGCCGATTCCATGTCGAGCGCGATGGCGCGCGCCTGGGAAAGCCGCTTCACCGGCCCGCGCTGGTCGCGCAGTTCCCAGTTGCGGTTGTCGATGGTGCCGACGGTGCCGGTGCGCATGATGCGTTTCAGCTCGAAGCCCTCGTAACCGGTGATTTCGGCAACGGCGGCTTCCAGCGCCACCTGTACCTCGGCGAGTGCCGGGATCGGCACCCAGACCGGCAGGTCGTCGTCGAGAACGTGGTCCTCGCGCATATAGGCATGGGCAAGAACATAGTCGCCGAGCCGCTGGCTGTTACGCAGGCCGGCGCAATGGCCGAGCATCAGCCAGGCATGCGGGCGCAGCACGGCGACGTGGTCTGTGATCGTCTTGGCGTTGGAGGGGCCGACGCCGATATTGATCATGGTGATCCCGGCATGGCCCTTCTTCTTCAGATGGTAGGCCGGCATCTGCGGCAGGCGGGTCAGCGCCGCATCCGTTTCCGGCGCGCTCGAGCCAGGCAGGGTGACGACATTGCCAGGCTCGACGAAGGCGGTGTACCCGTCGCCGCCCTCCGCCATCAGCTTGCGCGCCCAGCTGCAGAATTCGTCGATATAGAACTGGTAGTTCGTAAACAGCACGAAATTCTGGAAATGCTCGGCATGCGTGGCGGTATAATGCGACAGACGGGCGAGCGAATAGTCGATGCGTTGCGCGGTGAACGGCGCAAGCGGCGAGGGCTCTCCGGGCGGCGGGATATATTCGCCATTGGCGATCTCGTCATCGGTGGTGTTGAGATCCGGCGTGTCGAAAATATCGCGCATCGGAATGTCGATGAAGGCGTTGGTCGATGCTTCCACATGCGCACCCTCGCCGAAGGCGAAGTGCAAGGGGATCGGCGTCGTTGATTCCGAGACGATGACCGGAACATTGTGGCTCTTCACCAGGAGCGCCAGCTGCTCCTTCAAATAATGCTTGAAGAGCTTCGGCCGGGTGACCGTCGTCGTATAGATGCCCGGTGCCGTGACGTGGCCGTAGGAAAGGCGCGAATCGACGTGGCCGAAGCTTGTCGTCTCGATGCTGACCTGGGGATAGAAAGCACGGTAGCGCGAGGAGATCGGAGCGCCCTGCGCAAGCTCGGTGAAGCTCTTGATCAGGAACGCCGTATTGCGCTCGTAAAGCGCCGTCAGCGCTTCCACCGCCTTGGCAGGATCATCAAAGCTCTGAGGCTGGAAAGGGGGTGGTGAGCATATGTCGAGCGGCGACAAAGGGGAGATTCGTTTGTTCATGACGCATTATAGAGACTTGTTTTTGACAAGCAAACGACGCGCGCCGACGGAATCCGATTATTTTATCCTCTTTGGTGTCGGATATCGTCAGTGCACCGATGGCGCGCAGAAAGTGCCGTTTCGTTCCAGGCAGGTATAGCTCGCCCCGAAATGCGACTGGGCACCACCGCCGCCATTATGCACCACCACCGCCGAAAACGTGACGGCGAAGATCGCCGCAAACAGTGTGATAATGCTGAACCGTTTTGCCAGAATATACATGTCCATCGCCGTTCCCCCGATACGCAACTCTATCGTGACAACAGTTTTGCCATGGGGCGGCTGAATGAGTGCTGAGATGCCGGTTCATCCACCGTTCAGCTTGCCGGGCACGCGCGGGGCAGGATTGGGAGAGAATCTACGCGGGTTTACCAAGCCACGCTCAACGTGTTCGGCTTTGCCGGATCGCTCGGGCAAGGGGTCGGAAAGACCGCGGGGATGCCGGTGCATCGGCATCCCCGCGTCTGATGATCGTTGCCCGGCTGCCTTATGCGCTCAGAGCCGCGTCCAGGTCTGTGACTTGCAGAGCACTTTCATCACGCAGCCCTGCATCCTCAGCGAATTGCCGGAAATCTTGCCCGAGCCGCTATAGGTCTTGTCGGCGGCCGGGTCGGTGATCTCCCCGGCATAGCTGCCGCCGGTTCCCGCAAGCGTGCCAATCTTCCGGCCGGCATATTTACCGGTCTTCAACGTCACGCAATAACTGCCACCACAGGAGACGATCACTGCCGTATCGCCGGCCGCTGTCTTCCAGCTGCCGACGATCGGCTCCTCAGCATGGGCGATGCCCGCGATCATTGCGATGGCGCTGGCGAGAACGAAGCTGCGGATCATCTTTTCCTCCATGATGTCCCTGATCGGGGGCGAAATTAACTGACGCGAACGTAAAGGTAAATATGCGTGGTCATTTTCCATGCCACTGCATGTCGCCCGGAAGGGTGCAGCGGTTCCGGGATAACGACAGCATAAAAACAACAAGCTTTTCCGGCGGAAAAAGCGCTGAGAAAAAATCCGGCGGCGGCCTTTTAAATATCGGCTGCTGATTTCATGATGAACGATCCCTTTATTTTCAGATCTGAATCTTTCGTAAAATTCGAGCGAAAGTCCTTAAGCTGCAAGGCATCTGATGTTTAACAAAAACCCAAATTTACCAAGCATTTGCACTTTGTTTGTCTCAAATTAATCATGGATTTTAGGCGTTTTTTGAAAGCCGTTCGGCATAGTGAAGCCATCAAACGAGCGGGGCAAACCCGCCGGACCGCAAGGGCCGCAAGCCGCGATAGACGGCAAGGCCCGGAGGTAAAACAGGGTAAGTCATAAACAGGCTAACAGGGATAAAACCGATGGCACGCTTTGAAATGCACAATGCTGAAACGGCCACCATGGGTGGCGACAACAGCGCCGATGTCTTCTGTGAAATGGGTCTGATGTATGCGACCGGCCGCGGCTGCGAAGTCGATCTCGTCGCAGCCCACAAATGGCTGAACATCGCCGCAATCAAGGGCAACGACCGCGCCGCCGAGCTTCGTGCGGATGTGGCCGCCGCCATGGACAAGATGCAGATCGTGGCGGCGCTGCGCGCCGCCCGCGAGTGGATGACCGTCCACTGACCCCATCCTGCCGACACGGTGGGAATGGATATAAGAACCTCGGAAAGAGCGGAGCCGGCAGGGCGCTTTCAACAGGCCCGACGCCAGGAGAACGGAACCGCGGTCGGATCCTCCACCGGCCGCGGTTCTAGTTGTTTCCGCTGACGCTTTTCGGCATCATGCTCTATCAGCCGATCTGTTTCAGCACCTGCGGCAGCGCGTCTTCGAACAGCGCCATATCCGCCTCCGGCCCGACGCTGACGCGAATGCAGCGATTGAGGGGCGCCACGCCGGGCATGCGGATGAAAACGCCGCGTTCCATCAGTCCGTCGACGATCGCCCGCGCATAGGCGCCGTCCCGGCCGGCGTCGATCGCCACGAAATTCGTTGCCGAGGGCAGGGGCTCAAACCCGTTTGCCCGGGCGATGCCGCCGATCCGCTCGCGCGCCGCCTGGATTTTCCCGACCACCTCGGCGAGATAGGCCCGGTCCTTGAGAGCGGCGAGGGCTGCCGCCGTCGCCAGCCGGTTCATGCCGAAATGATTGCGGATCTTGTCGAAAGCTTCAGCCGTTCCGGCCGTCGAGATCACGTAGCCGGTGCGTGAGCCGGCCAGTCCGTAGGCCTTGGAGAAGGTACGGGTGCGAACGACGTTCGGCAGCTCGATCAGCGAGGCGATCGACGGCAGCGCGCCTGCCGGCCCCGTTTCGCTATAGGCTTCGTCGAGCACCATCAGCGTCGTCTCGGGCAGCGCCCGGGCGAAGGCGACGATCTTGTCGGCATCCCACCAGCTTCCCATCGGATTGTCGGGATTGGCGAAATAGACCAGCGGTGCATTCTCCCGCTTGACGGCATCGAGCAAGCCGTCGAGATCCTCGCGGTCGTTGGCGTAGGGAACGGTCACAAGCCGGCCGCCGAAGCCGGCAACGTGGAAATTGAAGGTCGGATAGGCGCCGAGCGAGGTGACGACGGGCGCGCCGGGCTCGATCACCAGCCGGACGATCTGGCCGAGCAGCTCGTCGATGCCGCTGCCGATGGCGATATTGGCAGAGGGGACGCCGAGATGGTCACCAAGAGCTTGCCGGAGCGCGAAATTCTCCGGGTCATTGTATTTCCAGATATTGCCGGCCTCTTCGCGCATCGCTGCAAACACCGAAGGAGCGGGACCGAAGCCGTTCTCATTGGCGCCGATGCGCGCCGAAACGGCAAACCCGCGCTGGCGCTCGATCGCCTCGGGACCGACGAAAGGAACGGTGGAGGGCAGGGCGCCGGCAAGAGGCGTGAAGCGCGAAAAGGCGGACATGCGAAGGCGATTTCCCGGATATGTTGACGATCGGCGCAACAATAGGCCCGGGCACCACCGACGCAAGCAAGATTATTTCTGCAATCGACTGGCTGCCGGCCTGTTTACGCCCGGAAGATCGGCGCCCGGCGGGCGGCGATTGCTTCCATGTTGCCGACAAGGAAATCGGTGCGGACGACGCGGCGCAGAACTTCGGGGTCCATGATATTGATGAACCGCACCCCGATGCGTTCCTTGTGCCGGTAGACCTCGGCACAGCCGATCCGGTAGGCGAGGCCGAGAATGTTGAGATAATAATGTTTCGGCAGGCCGGCGGTGGTCGACACGATGAACGTGGCGCCGCCTTGGGAGATATCGATGATCTCGGCGCTTCGCATCGAGACGCCGGTAAGGCATGGACGGACGGCGACGATACGGGCTGGCCGCTTGACGCTGAACTCTTCCCAGCGCAGGTCGTAGACAGCGGATTTGACCGTGGCAAGGTGTGTGGCGCGGAGCATAGACATTCACATTCTCCGTCAGTCAGGACGCATTTGGGGTCTTCATCACAAGCATGCGGGTCTTGATCACGATCAAGCGGGGTCTTGATCACGACCAAGGTCACATGAATGTTTTGCACATTCGTCAAGGACAAAATTACAATTTTAACGAGTTCAAACTTTGTTCCCAAGCGGGACGCCCCGATGTTCATTATCGGGACGCGGGCTTTCACCCGGAGGTCTCGTTTTAGCCGAGGATTCTGACGGCGAGATATCCGCCGACGGCAGTCAGCGCCGTCAGCAACGTGCCCCAGGCCATGTCGATGAGGCTCATCGTCAGCGGCCAGTTGCGGAGCGTCGCGAGATTGGTGATGTCGTACGTGCCATAGGCCGCCAGTCCCAGAATGGCACCGTGGATAAGGGCCGTGGCGATCGAGCCCGCCGATAATGACGGCAGCACGGCAAGCACAACCACCGCGGCGGCAAAGAACAGATAAAACAGCGCGGCGACAGCAAGATTGGGCGAGGGCAGCATCAGCGCTCCCAGCTGGTCGCGATAGAAATTGCGCGCCACCAGTCCAAGCCAGATCCCGTCGCAGACGAGAAGGGTGAGAAAGGTGCCGGCATAAGCAAGCAATGCTGTTTTCATCGTCGATCTCCGAACCTCTCTTTCTACGCGGCAAAGGCCGATCGGATCGCTGTCCGATCGATTTCGCTGCAATTTTTGCGAACTCTTTCAATAGCCGGGCGTTCTGCCTTGATCGATGAAGCACGGCGCGCTTCGAATGACGACAGCGAGGAGTTGAAAATGACCAACGTCAAAATCCCTTGGGAATCATGGGTGGTGGTCTGCGACGGAGCCAAGGCTCTGATCATGCAGAATGCTGGCGACGCTCAACTGATGAACCTGAAGGTGCTTGAAACCCTGACGCAGCCGAGCGCGCCGGATCGCGAGATTGGCGCCGATAAGCCAGGCCGGACCCATGCCGCAGATGGCTTGAGCGGCAGCGCTGTCGAGGAGACCAGCTGGCAGGATCAGGCCGAAGCCGGATTTTTGAAACAGGTGGCCGAAAAGCTCGACGAGCTGGTGCAGAAGAAGAACGCCCGTCGCATCGTTATCGTTGCACCGCCAAAGGCGCTCGGTACATTGCGGCCGGCGCTTCGTGCCGATACGCAAGCCGCGATCACCGCCGAGGTGGCAAAGGATTATACCAATCTGCCGGTGGACGAGATCGAACGGCATCTCGCTGCCTGAGGGTAAGCCGATCTCCCAGATATCCAAAACAAAGCGATAGGGAAAACGCGGGTCTGACGGCCCGCGTTTTCGCTTTATATCGCCGGGCTCTGCCCGGCAAACAGCGCTTCATGATCGGCAAAGAGTGCTGCCAGGCGGTCGATGACGATCCTGACCTCCGGCCGCTGCCTCTCGTCGTCATGCGCGACGATCCACATATCGTAAGTCAGCGCGTCGATGAGCGGCCCGGCGCGGACGAGCTTGCGGTCCTGATCGCCGATGAAACAGGGTAGCACCCCGCGGCCGGCACCGCCGCGGATCAGATGAAACAGCATATGCGGTGTGTTCGTCCAACTGGTGATCCAGTAGTCCGGCTGTTCGAACGTCCATTTGTCAGCCGGCGTGACGGCGGTATCGGTGCCAAGCGAGATCCAGTTGCAGTTGGCCGCGTCATAATCCGCTGCTTGGTAAGCCGCATGCGCCACCTTGACCGAGCGGCGGATCGCGACGTTGCCGCTGTCCGGCCGGCTGTGGCCTAGGGCGATATGCGCCTCGCGATAGGTGAAATCGACGCCGGTATCGCAGGTCTTATAGCACATGCGGAAACTGTCTTTCGGTGTCCAGACGCTGGCGAGATGATCGGCGATGAAACGCGAGGTCCAGCTGTCGGCGGCCGTCGAGACGATCGGCAGCGTCAGCACTTCGCCGCGCCAGTCGGAGATCGCCCGCGCCGCATCCTGCATCAGCCGCACGCGGTCGAGCAGTTCCTGCCCATCTCTCGCCAGCAGATAACCGGTGGGGCCGCGGCTGAACAGCGATCGGCCCGTCACCCGTTCGAGCGCCAGCATGCGCCGGCCGATCGTCGGCGCACTGAGACCGGTGCGCGCGGCTGCCGCCGAAAGCCCGCCGCCGGTCGCGACATGGAAGAAAAGCTGCAGGTCGTCCCAGTTCGCATCTTTCATGGATGAAAACCCCCTTTCCCCAGCGCCTCTACATCGGAGGAGCGTGAAGGCCTAGCTCAAGTGCTCCAGCAATAGATGGAGGATGAAGCAATGCTTCTCAACTGGATCGTTTTGTTTGAGGAACTCGAATCCCGCAATCGCCGCATGCGCCGCGATCCCATGGCCGATCCGCTCGATGGGCCGGAATGGCGCGGACTTCTCTGGATCATTCCGATCATGGCGTATCTGGCCTCGAGAAGAGGCGAGACGAGGAGACCGCGCCGCCACAAGGCGCAGCTTGGACGAAGCCTCAGGTTTCGAAGCTCAGCCGCAGCACGTGGTGCAGGAATTCCGGATTGAGCAGCATGTTGAAGCTGACCGTCACCCATTCGCCTTCGCGCTTGACCATGGTCGCGCCGATCTCGTCATGGATGCCGAGGATTTCGAGGAAGAAATGGCTCGGCATTTCCAGGTTCGGGCTGACTTCGAGCAGCGCGCCGGCAAGGGTGATCGTGCGGATCAGGCAGCGCACCTGCGTTCCGGTGCTGAGGTGATGGCCGACGAAGATAATATTCCCGGGCCTGTCGAGCTTGAATTCCCTGTAAGCACGTTCCGGCTTGGGGTGGTCTGTGTCGAGGTGCATCTGAAAGGCCCTTTTAGCCTCCGCTTGTTCTACCACAGGAGATTAATTGAAGAATGCTGACGATTGCTGAAGAACATCGTTAAGATTGAATGCTTATGGGGAACTTGCGGGAAAATCGCACCGATTTCGGGCAGTTCTGCCCCAAATTTGCTCACTCCAGCCCTATGTCAGCCATTCTTGACATGTCGGCGGCCTTCGCGCATACAAAGGCCGGTTCGAGGCACCGGCCGCTCGCGGATGAAAATCCTTGGTGAAGTCCTCGCGATCATGGTCACGGCCCTTGTGCATGCTGACTGGCGGCAATGCGGGCTCCCATCTACAGTCGAAGAGCATGCCTTGCGAAGGCTCACTCCATGACGACGACCTATCCTGCCATTGACGAATTGAAAGCCCAGGCCAAACGCTTGCGCCAGGCGATGAATGATCGCGGCACCGCATTGACCCACAGTGCCGCCCTTGAGATGATTGCCCGCCAGCACGGCGCGCGTGACTGGAATACGCTGGCGGCGCTAGCGGCAAAACCCAATGCGGCTGCGAAGACGCCGCTCTTCGTCGGCGCGCATATTCGCGGCCGTTATCTCAATCAGCCGTTCACCGGCGAAGTCCTGGCGCTCTCGGCCCTGCCGGGCGGCGAACTCCACAGGGTCACCATCCATTTCGACGAAGCGGTGGATGTCGTGACCTTCGAGAGCTTTTCAGCCTTTCGCCGGCGTGTGACTGCGCAGATCGATGCCGACGGCGTCTCGCCGAGGAAAACCTCGAACGGCGTGCCGCATCTGGTGCTCGATCTCTAAATCATTTTTGATTCCCTTTGAGGCCGCCTGAATCCGGATGTTTTCAACCCGGATCGGACCTCGCCATCCCGCACGGATTTTTCTATGACCGATCTTTCAGAAGGCAATGCCTTTCTCACCGGCTGGTTGCCGGGCGTCTTCATCAGGACGGCGGCGCCGATCGTCGCGATCACCACCGTCAACGGCCTCTTCACCGTCGTCGACGCCTATTTCCTCGGCGCCAATGTCGGCCCCGACGCGCTCTCCGCCGTCAGCCTGATCTTCCCGGGGCTGATGCTGCTGATCGCCCTGCAATCGCTCGTCTCGAACGGCATGGCGAGCATCCTCGCCCGCCGGCTCGGGGCCGGCGATCGCCGGGGCGCGGGCCGGGTATTTGCCGGGGCCCATATGCTGGCGCTGGCCGTCACGCTCGTCCTCAACATCCTCTACTGGACCCTGGGGCGGCAGATCATCGACGCCGGTGCCGGCACGGCCGCCGTGGCCGAGGGCGCCAGGTTGTTCATGGGCGCGATGATCGCCTTTGCGCCAGTGAGCTTCTTCCTGTCGCTGCATCTCGACGGATTGCGCTGCGAGGGCAAGATCGGCTTCATGACGCTGGTGACGCTGACGGCCTCGTTGCTCAACATCTTCGCCAACTGGCTGTTCATGGCGGTGATGCATTGGGGCGTGCTCGGTTCGGCTGCCGGCTCCATCGCCGCGCAATTCGTCTGTCTCGCCGCCGTGCTCGCCTATCGCAGGCGCCGGCCGGCGGCACTCAGGCCTTACCGAGGATTCGCCCTTGCCGAATGGCGCGGCATCGTCGCCTTCGGCGCGCCGATGAGCCTTGGCTTCATCGGCATATCGCTGGCATCCGCCGCCATTCTCGTCAATATCTCGCTCTGGAGCACGCATGATCATGTCGCGACGGTCGCCGCCTACGGCATCATCACCCGGATCATGACCTTCACCTATCTGCCCCTGCTTGGTCTCAGCATCGCCCTGCAGACGATTGCCGGCAACAATCACGGCGCCGGCCTTAGTCTTCGCGTCGGCCGCAGCCTGCAGATCGCCATGCTTGCGGCGCTCGTCTATTGCAGTCTGGTCGAGATCGCCGTCGAACTGCTGGCCGGCCGTCTCGGCGCCGTCTTCGTCGCCGATCCTGCCATTGTCGCCGAGGTCAGGCGAATCCTGCCCTGGACGATCGGCGCCTATTTTCTCTTCGGGCAGATGCTGATCCTGTCGTCCTATTTCCAGTCGATCGGCGATGCGTCGCGCGCGGCGATCTTCGGCCTGTCGCGGCCTTATCTCTTCACCCTGCCGCTCACCTTCCTGCTGCCCTTCGTCTTCGGCGAGCAAGGGATCTGGATGGTGCCGGTCTTTGCCGAGGCAGGCATGTTCATCCTGGCCTTTCTGGTGCTGTCGCAGAATGCCAGGCACCGCGGCTGGCGCTACGGGCTTCTGCCCGCCTGAATCGTAATAGCCGCGCTCGGGAGCGCGGCTATTAGCCGATGCCGTCTATTCCTTGCCCGCCGAGGCGGCCGATGTCGCGGCTTCGGCCTCGTTCAGCGCCTCGGCGCATTCCTGGCAGCAGACCTCGACAGTCTTGCCGCCGAGCTTGACGGTGATGGTCTCCGCGCCGAGTTCGCAGTCACAGGCAGCGCATGTGGTCTTCTTCATTTGATGCTCCTCCATTGATCGTTCCCGGATCGGGACAGGCCCATCAGATCATCGACGACCGCCTCTCCGCTGTCGAAATCTTTAGCGATCGATCGGGATCACGACTTGCGCCGCAACCGCGCCGAGCGCTGGAATTCGGCCGGCGTCTGCCCGAAGGACTGCTTGAAGGATGCGCTGAAATGGCTATGGCTTGAGAAGCCGAGATCGAGGCCGAGCGCGGTCAGATCTTCATACTGGCCGAGCAGATCGAGTGCGCGGGCGAGCCTGAGCCGCAGCTGATAGCGGTAAAGCGGCGTCGCCTCGACCTGCTGGAAGACCTGGGTGAGATAGACAGGCGAGACGCCGACTTCGGAGGCGATTTCCGAAAGTGTCCAGCGCCGGGCGAGATCGGAGGAAAGCACCAGCTTTGCCCGGTCGACGAGTTTCTGCCGACCGGCGCTGGCGCCCGCCGCATGCGATGTGCGCTCGCCGAGCGAGCGGCGCACCAGCGTCAGCGCCAATGTTTCCGCCTCCAGCGTCTCGGCGACGTTGCGGCGGAGACCATGACGCAGGAGCGCGACCAGTGCCTGCGCGCGCGGATCGATCCGCCGGCGCTGGCGACGGAATGAAAAGGCCGCACCCGGCTGCACCTGGTCCTTCGGCGCGAGCTCTTCGAGCATGGTCTCGTCGATCGCGAGATCGATGCAGGCGTCGCCTCCTTCGATCGGATGGCTGATCCGATAACCTTGGTCGGCATTGAAGAACAGCATCTGATTGGCCTCGGCCACCGTATCATTGCGGCCGACATGCCGCATGAAGACGCCGCGATAGGGATAGACGAGGCTCGTCTTGTGAGCGCATTCCTCGTCGCCCTTATGGCGGCAGCCGCCATCGCAGACGATGTCACGAATGGCGACGGTCTTCGTTTGCAGGAGTAAGGCTGTTGAAAACTGCGACATCTTATATTCCCAGCCGGACAGGTCGCCGACGAGGCGACCCGCGGCACAGTATCACAACTGCTGCCTGTGTTCAGTAACGACTATAGACGTGAACGTCGCTTTCCGTCTGCCCCCTGGAAAGGCCGATATCCTTCAACTGATCGTCGGAAAGTTCCATCAGCGCATTGCGGTTGCGCCGTTCGCCGATCTTGCGTGCCAGCCAGCGGACGGCGGTGATTGCCGCAGGCAACAGGCCGGGCCTGTGATGCGAAGAGCGGACGTTGCGGCCTGCTATGGTAATATTCGAGCTATGCATGATGATCCTCCATCCTTGTTGGATGGAGGCAGTGAACCATCAGCGGCGGCTCGGCGCTGTCAGATTATTTAGCGATCTGAGGCAGTCCTCACGCTTTGATCAGCCATTCGTGCTCGACGGCATTGTGGAATTTCCAGATCCGCTTCGGCCCGGCCATGACGTTGAGGTAGTAGAGATCGTAGCCGTGCGTTGCCGCGCAAGGATGGTAGCCCTTCGGCACCAGCGTCACGTCACCATCCTCGATCGCCATCGCTTCGTCGAGCGAGCGATCATCGGTGTAGACGCGCTGGAAACCGAAGCCCTGCGGCGGGTTGAGACGATGATAGTAGGTCTCTTCCAGAAAGCTCTCGTTCGGCAGGTCATCCTGGTCGTGTTTGTGCGGCGGATAGGAAGAGGTGTGGCCGCCCGGCGTGATCACCTCGACGACGAGCAGCGAATGCGCCGAGCTGTCGTCCTCGGGCATGATATTGTTGACATAGCGCACATTCGTGCCTTTGCCGCGCGTCACCTGCGGATGGGTGCCGGGCGGGATTTCTTTCGCCTGATAGGTGCCGCCGCCGGGCGCTGAGCAGACGGCGAGCTCCAGATCGGTCTCCGCCGTCACCGACCATGTCGATTCCATCGGAATGTAGAGCGCATGCGGCGCGCCCTCGAACGGGTTCATGCGGCCGCCGAGCGTTCCGAAATCCTTGGTTCCGGCCGATGCCTTGCCCTTGCCGGTGACCCAGACGAGGCAGACTTCCCGGTCGCCGGTCTCTCCCGAAACCGTCTCGCCCGGCTTTAGCCGGTGCAGATCGAAGCCGACATAGGTCCAGCCGGCATTCTCAGGGGTGACATTCGTGACGCGGCCATGCGTGCCTGATGGTTTCACCTTGAGGTTTGGCATTGGTGGTTCTCCTCGTACGTTGAAATTCCCCGCCCCAAACCCCTCCCCACAAGGGGGAGGGGCTTAATCTGCGGCGCTGTCTCTCACCCATGTTGCACCGTTCCTTCTGCAAGGTGGCCGCTGTCTGGATAAGGCGGTGCCTCAAGTTAAGTCCCTCCCCCTTGTGGGGAGGGGTTGGGGAGGGGTTTTCTTTTCCGTTATCCCTTCGGGAAACCTTCGGTCTCCACCGTATAACCGGCAGCCGTCATCACCCGCATCAATTCGGCATGGCCGATCTCGGCCATTTTCTGCGGCGGCGCCTTGCGCGGATCCTGCTCGGCCTCGACGACAAACCAGCCTTCATAGCCGTGGTCGGCAAGCCGCTGGACGATGGCGCCGAAATCGAGCGAGCCGTCGCCCGGCACGGTGAAAGCGCCGAGCGCTACCGCGTCGAGGAAGGACTGCCGGCTGCGGTCCAGCCCATCGACGACGGACTTGCGGATGTCCTTGACGTGGACATGATTGATGCGGGCGTGGTGGTGGTCGATGGCGCGCAGTACGTCGCCGCCGGCAAAGGCGAGATGGCCGGCATCGAGCAGCAGCGGAATGCCTTCGCCCGAAGAACGCATGAAGGCGTCGAGTTCCGGCTCGGTTTCGACAACGGCGGCCATGTGGTGGTGATAAGAGAGCGGCATGCCCTGTTCGGCGCACCATTCGCCGAATTCCGTGACGCGGCGCGCATAGGCCTTCATCTCGTCGTCGGCAAGCCGCGGCTTGGTCGCGAGCGGCTTGGAGCGGTCGCCCTGGATGGAGCGGCCGACCTCGCCGTAAACGATGCAGGGCGCATTGACCGCCTTGAACAATTCGATCATCGGAGCGATGCGGTCCTTGTTGGCCGTGAGCTCCTCATTGACCAGCGTGCCGGAGAACCAGCCGCCGCAGAGCGTCACGTCGGCGGCGCGCAGGATCGGCAGCATTTCCTCGGGATTGCTGGGGAAACGACGGCCCTGTTCCATGCCGGTGAAACCGGCGCCGCGCGATTGCCGCAGGCATTCCTCGAGGGACACGTCGTCGCTGAGTTCAGGAAGGTCGTCGTTCCACCAGGCGATGGGCGACATGCCGAGTTTGGCCTTCATCTATAGTCTCCTTAAAAATAGTGCGGAGGAGTGGGGCGCTCCTCCGGAAAATGATGGCAATCGAATCAGCGGATACGCTGGGAAGCGCGCGCTTCGACATAGCCTTTGCGCGCTTCGTTGACTTCTGCGCGCGGGCTGACTTCCGGCACCGCGACATCCCACCAGTGGCCGCCGGCCTCGGTGGTGATCAAGGGATCAGTGTCGATGAGGAAGACCGAGGTGCGATCGTTCTTCTTCGAATCAATGATCGCCTGCTCCAGTTCCGCGATCGAGGCGACCTTGACGGCGATGGCGCCCATGCTTTCGGCATGCGCGCGGAAATCGATCTCCGGCATCACCTCGTGATAGGAGTCCTTGAGCAGGTTGTTGAAGTTGGCGCCGCCGGTTCCCATCTGCAATCGGTTGATGCAGCCATAGCCGCGATTGTCGAGAACGACGATGTTGAGCTTGAGGCCGAGCATGACCGAGGTGGCGATCTCGGAATTCATCATCATGTAGGAACCGTCTCCGACCATGACGACGACATCGCGTTCGGGATGCGCCATCTTGGCGCCGAGCCCGCCGGCGATCTCGTAGCCCATGCAGGAAAAGCCATACTCCATGTGATAACTGCCCGGCGCCGTCGCCGGCCAGAGCTTGTGCAATTCGCCGGGAAGACCGCCGGCCGCGCAAAGCACCGTCGTATTCTCGCCGCCGATCGAACGTGCCACTGCGCCGATCACCTGTGCATCGGAGGGCAGGGCGGCATTGGTCGTCGCCATTGCCTTGGCGGCGGCCTCCATCCACACCTTCTTCTCCGCAGTTGCCTTTTCGGCCAGCGCCGCCGGCGCCTTCCAGCCCGAAAGCCCTGATGAAAGCGCCTTCAGCCCTTCGCGGGCATCGGCGACCAGCGGGTAGCTGTCATGTTTCACCGCGTCGTAAGCGGCGATATTGAGACCAACCATCCTCAGGCTGTCGTTCTTGAACAGCGCCCAGGAGCCGGTGGTGAAATCCTGGCAGCGTGTGCCGACGGCGATGACGAGATCCGTCTCCTCGGCGATCGCATTCGCCGCCGACGTGCCGGTGACGCCAACCGAGCCGAGCGCCAGCGGATGGGTCTCGTTGATCGACGACTTGCCGGCCTGGGTGACGACGACCGGAATGGCGTGGGCCTCGGCAAAAGCGGCAAGCTCCTTCGTCGCCTGCGAGTAAAGCACGCCGCCGCCGGCAACGATTACCGGCTTCTGCGACGCCTTGATCAGCGCGATGGCATTGGCCAGCTCGTCCGCGTCCGGCTGCGGCCGGCGGGTCGCCCAGACTTTTTCATCGAACAGGCTTTCCGGATAATCATAGGCCTCAGCCTGGACGTCCTGGCAGAGCGACAATGTCACCGGGCCGCAATCCAGCGGATCGGTCAGCACCTGCATGGCGCGCTTCAGCGCCGAAATGATCTGCTCAGGCCGGGTGATGCGGTCGAAATAGCGCGAAACCGGGCGGAAGGCGTCATTGGCCGAAACCGTGCCGTCGCCGAAATCCTCGATCTGCTGCAACACCGGATCGGGCGCGCGGTTGGCGAAGACGTCGCCCGGCAGGAAGAGAACGGGAATGCGGTTGACATGCGCGACGCCGGCGGCCGTCACCATATTCAGCGCGCCGGGGCCGATCGAGGTCGTGCAAGCCATGAAACGACTGCGGAAATTCGCCTTGGCATAGGCGATGGCGGCATGCGCCATGCCCTGCTCATTGTGAGCGCGATAGGTCGTCAGTTCACCGCGCACCTGATAAAGCGCCTCGCCCATGCCGGCGACGTTGCCATGACCGAAGATCGCCCAGACGCCGCCGAAGATCGGCACTTTCTTGCCGTCGACAACAGTCATCTGCTTTTTGAGAAAATGCGCGACGGCCTGCGCCATCGTCAACCGTATCGTCTTGCCCATCGGGGCCTCCCGCAATCTTCGCTCTCGTTGGTTTCCCCTCCCCAACCCCTCCCCACAAGGGGGAGGGGCTAACTCGTGGGGCTCGCCGCATTTCACCGCAACCTTGCGTCCGCAAGACAGCTCGTTTGTGGCGTAAAGCGATGCCTCAACTTAAGTCCCTCCCCCTTGTGGGGAGGGGTTGGGGAGGGGTCTAATTTATATCCTACTGAAGCTCACGCGTCTTCAGCCACGCCTCTGTCAACTGCCGGAAGCGGCCGGCCATGTCGGCGATCGCTTCCTCGTCGTTCATTGCGCCCGAAAGCCAGGCGCGCGCCGCATCGGCAAAGATCGTCCGGCCAACGGCAAAGCCCTTTACGGAGGGGGCAGCCAGCGTCGCCTCGAAGCAGGAGATCAGCTCGTCGGCTGGCGCCTCGAGCCCCAAAAGCACGATACCGCGGCACCATGGATCATTTTTGGCAATCACCGCATCGATCTTCTTCCAGGCTTCGCTCGATGCCTGCGGCTCGAGCTTCCACCAGTCCGGCTTGATGCCGAGCGCATAGAGTTCTTCCAGCGCCGTGGCGATGGTATCGTTGGTCAGCGGCCCGTTCTTGCCGGCGATGATCTCCACCAGCAGCTCGCGCCCAACCTTGCGGGCGGCCTCGAACAGGGTGCGCAGCTTCTCCTGCTGCTCACTCTTCAATTCGGCCGGATCGTCGGGATGATAGAAGCACAGGCACTTGATGCAATGGCCGAGCGGCCATTCCACCAGCTGCGAGCCGATATCCTGGCTGAATTCGAAACGCAGCGGCTTCGAGCCCGGCAGTTCCACCGGCCGGCCGATCCAGGAGAAATTCTTCGTCGCCGCGTCGAAGAAGGCGTCGCGGCCAAAACGTTCGTCGATCAGCATGCCGTAGCCGTCACGGCCATTCGAAACTCGCGCCGCCGCAGAGACCGCCAGCCGCTTGAAGGCGACGATCTTCTCATGGCCGACGCCGAGCTCATCGGCGACGCTGACAAGCTGCGAACGGTGATCGATCGCCAGCGCCATCAGCAGCGGGATTTCGCCGCGCCGGGTCGATGCCCAGTGGATATGGTTGATCGCCTCGTCCTTGCGCAGCGCCCGATGCTGGCTGCCGGTCTTCAGGAAGTAGTCGAGCTCCGCCCAGGTCGGATATTCCGGCGAGCAGAGCAGCCGGGAGACGGCGAAGGCGCCGCAGGCATTGGCCCAGGTGGCGCAGGTCTTCAGCGGCTCGTCGCGCAGAAAGCCGCGCAGGAAGCCGGACATGAAGGCATCGCCGGCGCCGAGCACGTTGAAGACTTCGATCGGAAAACCCTCGCCGACGATGCCTGCTTCGAGGTCGTCGGCGATCGGCCCGTCATAGACGATGCAGCCCATGGCGCCGCGCTTGAGCACGATCGTCGCCGGCGACAGGCGGCGAATCTCCTTCAGCGCGCCGAGCACGTCGTCGGCGCCGGAGGCGATCAGGATTTCTTCTTCAGTGCCGACGATGAGGTCGCAATCCGGCAGCGTCTCCTTCATCTTCGAGGACACACGGTCGGACTTCACGTAGCGCTCGAAACCTTCGGCATGGCCGGCAAGGCCCCAGAGGTTCGGCCGGTAGTCGATGTCGAAGATTACCTTGCGGCCGTTCGCCTTGGCGATGCGGATCGCCTTACGCTGGGCGGCCTCGGTATTCGGCCTGGAGAAATGCGTGCCGGAAACCAGGACGGCGCGCGACGAGCGGATGAAATTCTCGTCGATATCGCCTTCGTCGAGCGCCATGTCGGCGCAGTCGGAGCGATAAAAGATCATCGGCGACACGCCTTCGGCCTCGACCGCAAGCAGCACCAGCGCCGTCAGCCGCTCCTTGTCGGTGACGATGCCATCTGTCGCTACGCCCTCGCGCGCCGACTGCTCGCGGATGAAGCGCCCCATCTGCTCGTCGCCGACGCGGGTGATGAGGCCGGATTTGAGGCCGAGCCGCGCCGTGCCGATGGCGATATTGGCCGGGCAGCCGCCGACTGATTTGGCGAAGGAGCCGATATCCTCCAGCCGCGAACCGATCTGCTGTCCGTAAAGATCGACCGAGGAGCGGCCGATGGTGATTACATCAAGCGCCGGCTCCGGCCGTGAACCCGGATTCGATTGTACCATGATGTCCTCCCGCTAGATTTTGCGCGGCTTCCAGTGCCTGCGAATTTGTGAATAATGAAACATCGGTTCCGATATTTTGTCAATTCGGAATGTTTATTCCATTTTCGCTTTCCCAGCTTTTGAATGCTGGCGCTTGCGCCGCCGTTCGGCGATGGCGACCGGCAGTGCCATAGTCAGCGCCATCGAGGCCGACAGCGAGCGGAAGCCGGCGAAATCGGCCTCGGCCACCTCGAACCAGTGCGTGGCGCAGGCGGCAAGCGGCGAGAAGGCCGAATCGGTAATAGCGATTACGGGGACGCCGCGGTCGGCAAGTTCCTGGCTCTGGTTGAGGCTGTCGGCCGCATAGGGCGAGAAGCTCGCGGCGATCGCCGCATCCTTCGGTGTCGCGAACTGCACCATTTCCGGGTCGACGCCGTTCGGCGAGGCGACGATCTGGTGGCGGATGTTGAGCTTCGAAAAAGCGTAGGTCATATGCGCCGTCAGCGGATAGGAGCGCCGTTTGGCAATCAGATAGATCGTCTCGGCGGCGGCAAGGATATCCACCGCTTTCGTGAATGTGTCGCTTTGCACCGTCGCCGCTAGCCGGTTGACCGATTGGCTGGCCGCGGCAATAAAGCCTGACAGCAGATTGGCGTCCTCGTCGTCGCCGCTTGCCTGTTCCAGCGTGACGAGCCGCTCTTCATAGCTCAGCGTCCGGTCGCGTAGCCTTTCGCGGAAGATGCTCTGCAGGTCGGAAAAGCCCCCGTAGCCCAGATGATGCGCCAGGCGCACCAGCGTCGAGGGCTGGACGTCGGAGGCGGCCGCGATGCTCGCCGTCGTGCCGAAGGCGATCTCGTCGGGATTGCCGAGCGCGAAGGCCGCGACCTGTGCCAGCCGCTTCGGCATGCTCGCCTTGCGCTCGATGATGGTGCTGCGCAGGCTTTCGAAATCGCGCGGCACACGCGCCTGCCTCTGGGGGTCGTTATCCATGCTTGCGGCTCACGAGATGAAACAAATATTCCATATTGCCAAGCATAGACGATTTCAAAGGGCGCGCCTAATTGTTTTTAATCACCTGTAATTCCAGGCTTTTAGACAATTCTCCCGAAAAATGGCGCCGATGACCGTGGATGGGTCTCTTGTCAAAATGATCCAAATATTCCAAAAATCCGCGCGCAGCTCTGGAGGAGACGGAAATGAAGCCACTCGGCATCGGTTTGATCGGCACCGGTTATATGGGCAAGTGCCACGCGCTGGCATGGAATGCGGTGAAGACGGTGTTCGGCGATGTCGAGCGTCCGCGACTTGTGCATCTGGCCGAAGCCAATGCCGGGCTTGCTGAGGCGCGGGCCGGTGAATTCGGCTTCGAGAAGGCAACGGCCGACTGGCGGGCGCTGATCGCCGACCCCGAGGTCGATGTCGTCTCGGTCACCACGCCCAATCAGTTCCATGCCGAGATGGCCATTGCAGCGCTTGAAGCCGGCAAACACGTCTGGTGTGAAAAGCCGATGGCGCCGGCCTACGCCGAAGCCGAGCGCATGCTGGAAACGGCGAAGCGTTCCGGCAAGGTTGCCGCCCTTGGCTATAATTACATCCAGAATCCCGTCATCCGGCACATCAAGACGCTTGTCGGCGAGGGCGCCATCGGCACGGTCAACCATATCCGCGTCGAGATGGACGAGGATTTCATGGCGGATCCCGATGTCTTCTTCTATTGGAAGAGCGAGCTTTCCGCCGGCTACGGCGCGCTCGACGATTTCGCCGTGCACCCGCTGTCGCTGCTCTGGTATCTCTTCGGCCATGTCGAGGCCGTCATTACGGATATGGTGAAGCCCTATGCCGACCGCCCGCTGAGCGAGGGTGGTCGCCGTGCCGTCGAAAATCACGATGCCGCCAACGTGCTGTTGCGGCTTGGCGGCGGCATCTCCGCCGTGTTGATGGTCAACCGCGCCGCCTGGGGCCGCAAGGGCCGCATCGCCCTGCAGATTTATGGTTCGAAAGGCTCGATCGTCTATGACCAGGAGCGGATGAACGAATTCGAACTCTATCAGGCCGAGGGTCGCGGCTCCGAACAGGGTTTCCGCAAGATACTGGCGGCGCCCGCCCATCGGCCTTATGATCGCTTTATCCCGGCGCCCGGTCACGGTCTCGGCTTCAACGATCTGAAGATCATCGAATGCCGCGAGCTGATCCGGGCAATATCGGGCGAGCCGTCGTCGATCGTGACATTTAAAGACGGTCTCAGGATAGAGAAGTCGGTGCATGCCATGGCACAGTCCTTCCACGAGCGTCGCTGGATCGAGATCGGCTGAAGGTAAAGGCCGCTCTCCGTTGACGGCGCATAGGGCAGGGGATAGGCCTTGGCATGAGTGTCGGGCCTAGTTTCAGGAGTGAGATCGTGACGGATAGACTGGTGATCATCGGTGCGGGGCAGGCCGGTTTCGCAATGGCGGCCAAGCTGCGTGCCTTGAAGGACACGCGCCCGATCACCCTTATCGGCGCCGAAGACGTCGCGCCCTATCAGCGCCCGCCGCTTTCGAAGAAATACCTGCTCGGCGAAATGGCCTTCGACCGTTTGCTGTTCCGCGACGAGCACTGGTATGGCGATAATGATGTCGACCTTCGCCTTTCCACATGGGCCGAGCAGATCAAGCCGGACAGCAAGCAGGTTCTGCTGCAGGACGGCTCCGTTCTCGACTACGGCACGCTGGCGCTCGCCACCGGCTCGACGCCGCGCCGGCTGCCGGCCGCAATCGGCGGCGATCTTGAAGGTGTCTACGTCGCCCGCGACAAGCGCGATGCCGATCTGCTCGCCGAGGAGATGCGCCCCGGTCGCCGTGTCCTCATCATCGGCGGCGGTTATATCGGCCTGGAGGCGGCAGCCGTCGCCCGCCATCGCGGCCTTGAGGTCACCGTCATCGAGATGGCCGACCGCATCCTGCAGCGCGTCGCGGCGAAGGAGACCGCCGACATCATGCGCGGGATCCATGAGTCCCACGACGTAGTGATCCGCGAGAAAACAGGGCTCAAGCATCTGGTCGGCAAGGACGGCCGCGTCACCGGCGCCGCGCTGTCCGACGGATCGGTTATCGATATCGACTTTGCCGTCGTCGGCATCGGCGTCGTGCCGAATGACCTGCTCGCCAAGGAAGCCGGCCTCGAAGTCGCCAACGGCATTGTCGTCGACGAATTCGCCCGCACCTCCGATCCGGCGATCTTTGCCGCCGGCGATTGCGCGGCCCTTCCCTGGCAGGGTGGCCGCATCAGGCTCGAATCGGTGCAGAACGCCGTCGACCAGGCCGAGGCGGCGGCAGCCGTCATTGCCGGTGGCAACGAGCCCTATGATCCGAAGCCATGGTTCTGGTCGGACCAGTATGACGTCAAGCTGCAGATCGCCGGCTTCAATCTCGGTTATGATGAAACACTGCTGCGCCCCGGCGCCCGCGAAGGCGCCCATTCCATCTGGTACTTCCGGGAAGGCCTGCTGATCGCCGTCGATGCCATCAACGACGCCAAAGCCTATGTGACCGGCAAAAAGCTGCTGGAATCCGGAACCAACCCCGACCGATCGATTCTCGCCGACCCCGCTGCCGATCTCAAGCGCCTGCTCGGCTGAGCCGGGAACCGATTCTGCAAGGAATCACCCCGGCGGGAACGTCGTGCGGGGATCGCCCATCCTATCGGACGCTAAACGGCAAAGCTCAGCTTTGCCGCCTAAGAGAACGAAGCGCGATCAAATTCTCCCGATCGCGCCAGGAAATGCGGTCTGTTTGTGCAACCGGCCGAAATGCCGCCCACTGCATTTCTTCTGGTGAAACCTGAAAAAACCCTTGCATTCACAGACCGGTCACCATAGTTAGGCCGCACCGGAGAGGTGGCCGAGTGGTCGAAGGCGCTCCCCTGCTAAGGGAGTATACGTCAAAAGCGTATCGTGGGTTCGAATCCCATCTTCTCCGCCACTTTGATTTTTCCCAGCTCAGTTCAATCCTCATCGTGCAACAGAGAATAACCTGCGCTTTCGCGGTTATGTCTCGTAGTTGCTGGACGGTCATGCGTCATGGCCGCGCCAGGAGAAATCGCGCCGCCTTGAGCGGGAGAATCGCCAGCAGGGAATCACTCGTCTCTCCCATGCCCCCGGCAGGCAGCGAAACCGGATCTGTGCATGTCCGGTTACGCTTGGAGCGGTGGCGATATCCTCTCAGCATCCGGATTTCGTCCAAAAAGCGTCGCAAATGTGGTGTGCAGCCAATGTCCAGTTCACTGTTGACCCGACCTAAACCTCCGCAAAATCAGGGTTTTCTTAACAAAGCATAAAGGAAATCGAGGCTGGCTGCCCGACTTGTGTCCTTTGAGCAACAGGAAGTCGGGAAGGCTCCCTCAAATCCCCCATCCGAGTAAGTTGGTGATTGCGTGACGGCTTCCGTCTTGTATTTTCAGCGTCGGAAGCAAGGGCGACTGATCGTCCACTTCTTCAAACACGGGAATGGGGCAGGGAACGCTGCTCAGCGAAAGATCCCAAACCCGATCGAAACTTTGAATTGGAGGTCATTTATGAACATCAAGAGCCTTCTTCTCGGCTCCGCTGCTGCTCTCGCAGTAGTTTCCGGTGCTCAGGCTGCTGACGCTATCGTTGCTGCCGAGCCGGAACCGGTTGAATACGTCCGCGTCTGCGACGCTTACGGCACCGGCTACTTCTACATCCCGGGCACCGAAACCTGCCTCAAGATCAACGGTTACATCCGTTTCCAGGTCGACGTTGGTGATCAGCCGCTCAATGGCTCGGCCAGCAACGACTCGGATTGGGATGCCAAGACCCGCGGTCAGGTTCAGTTCACGGCCAAGAGCGACACCGAGTACGGTCCGCTGACCGGCGTCATCGTCATGCAGTTCAATGCTGACAACGCTTCGGATCAGAGCGCCATCCTCGACTCCGCTTACCTCGACATCGCCGGCTTCCGCGCTGGTCTGTTCTACAGCTGGTGGGACGACGGCCTCTCTGGCGAAACCGACGATATCGGTTCTCCGGTCACGCTGCATAACTCCATCCGTTATCAGTACGAAACCGACGCCTTCTACGCTGGCATCAGCGTCGACGAACTGGAAGACGGCTTCTACAAGACGGAC
Organism: Rhizobium acidisoli; assembly: GCF_002531755.2. Taxonomy (NCBI): domain Bacteria; kingdom Pseudomonadati; phylum Pseudomonadota; class Alphaproteobacteria; order Hyphomicrobiales; family Rhizobiaceae; genus Rhizobium; species Rhizobium acidisoli. The sequence goes on from NZ_CP034998.1 coordinate 1,047,202, forward strand.
GAAGAGCCGAACAACGTCGGCGTTGCCGTCGGTCTCGGCGGCAAGGCTGGTGCCTTCAGCTACCAGATCACTGCCGGCTACGACGTCGACAACGAAGAAGGCGCTGTCCGTGCAATGGGTACGGTTGACATCGGTCCTGGTACGCTCGGCCTCGCTGCCGTATACGCTACCGGCCCGAGCTCCTACTACACCAAGGCTGAATGGGCTATCGCTGCCGAATACGCAATCAAGGCAACCGACAAGCTCAAGATCACTCCTGGCGTCCAGTACTACAGCAACTACTACGTTGCTGGCGACGACTTCAGCGATGATGACGCATGGAAGGTCGGTCTGACGGTTGATTACCAGATCGTCGACAACTTCTACGCCAAGGCTTCGGTTCAGTACCTCGATCCGGACAATGCTGACGACTCGACGGCCGGCTACTTCCGCCTGCAGCGTTCGTTCTAATCTGATCTGACTTCGGTCAATCAGGAAAACCCGGCTCTTTGAGCCGGGTTTTTTGCTTTGGGTCCGATCGCACCTGTTACCCGCCGCCCGGCTTTGATGAGGCCGATGAATGTCACCCGGAAGTGCGTCGCGGTTTCGGGCGACATGCATGAAAACAATGCGCGAAAGCGCGTCGTTTGAGTCAAACTAATGCAGCGCGCCTTATCGGCAGGAGGCGAGAAAAGCTCGAATGGCTGTCGGGATGCCGCCGCGATGCAGGAGGGGGGCATGTCCTTGCCCTTCGGCAGCATGCAGGATCAAATTCGGATGCCGGCGGGCCATCTCATCGGCCGTCTCCTTTGACAGCAGAGACGTATTTTCGCCGCGAATCAGCATCAGCGGAAATCGGCACAGGCTGTCGAATTGCGCCCAGAGATCAGGCAGCGGCCGGCTGAGATCCACCGATTTCAGTGCCTCTGCGATCGCCGGATCGAAATCGGCGACCGGTCTTCCGCCGACGTCGCGATAAAGGGCAAGCGCCATCTCGCGCCAGTCTTCTTCTTCAAGCGCGGTAAACGACGCGCAATGATTTTCCTTCACGATATCGGCCGCCGCGTTCCAGTCGTCAGGCCTTCTGTCGCTGTTGAGATAATCGCGGATCCGCGCCAGCCCCTCGGTCTCGACCACGGGCCCGATATCGTTGAGGATGACGGCTTCGAGAAGATCCGGCCGTGTCGCTGCAATCAGATGCAGGATCAGCCCACCTCGCGACGTGCCGATGAAGATCGCCTGCTCGACGCCGAGGGCCGCGCAGGCGGTGACGACGTCGCCGGCCTCTATAGCGAGATTGTAGTTCGCCTTGTTCTCATCCCACGCCGAGTTTCCCCGTCCGCGCGAATCGAGCGCGATGACCCGGCGCGGTGCTGTGATGTCCCGGGAGAGAAGCAGCGCAAGCGGGTGAAAATCCCGCGTATTGCGGGTCAGTCCGGGCAGGCAGATGACCGGCAACCGTCCTGCTGTCGCCGTCTCGGCCGGCTGATAGTCGCGGGCATAAAGCGTCAGCCCGTCGGAAGAGGTGTAAAATCGTTCCTGGAAACCGCCTGCATCCGTATCCGGCATCGCATCCCTCGAGAGTTGTTGATCCCGAAGATGTAGCCTGCTTTTCCAGCCGCGCCAAACAGCGTCAGGAGGCGCTGCGTCCGCCGACGAGGTCGCGCTCGATATCGGTCGACTGGCCGAGGCGGGCCTTGTAGACCTCGTAATTCTCCATCACCCGCTGGACGTAGTTCCGCGTTTCGGGGAAGGGGATGCGCTCGATCCAGTCGACGATCTCGTCGATCGATTTGCCGCGCGGATCGCCGTAGCGGCCGATCCATTCCGGTACCCGCTTCGGCCCGGCATTATAGGCGATGAAGGTGAGGATATAAGAGCCGCCGAAGGCGTCGATCTGCTCGCCGAGATAATGCGCGCCGAGTGTGGCGTTATAACCGGCATCGGCCGTCAGCTTGTCTTTCGAATAGGCGATGTTGTGGCGCTTGGCCACCGCCTGGGCCGTTCCCGGCAGAAGCTGCAGCAGGCCGCGCGCATTCGCCGCCGAAACGGCGGCCGGATTGAAGGCGCTTTCCTGACGGGCGATGGCATAGGCAAGCGCCTTGCCGGAGCCTGAAATATTGGCATTCGCCGGAATGACGCCGACCGGAAAGGCGAGCGCTGCGACATCGATGCCGCGTCCATAGGCGATTTTTCCGATCTGCAGCGACAGATGATGATCGCCGGATTGCTCGGCCTGTGCCGCAAGCACGGCCAGTTCACCGGGGCTCTGCAGCTGGTCGGCGAGCGCGAGATAGAGAATGTCGGCCCGCCATCCATGGCCTGCAGCTTCCAGCCGGGTGATTGCCTGTACGGCTTCGCGTGCCTGGAAGTTTTGCCGGTCGGCCGTGCTCGGCGACGGATAGGTAACGTTCAGCGTCTTTCGCCCCAGCCGTTCTGCTGCGAGCTGGCCATAGAAGGTGCCGGGAAACGTCGCAGCCTTCGCATAGAATTCACTGGATTTGCCAGGGCCTCCGGCCTCCGCCGCTCGTCCCAGCCAATACCAGGCGCGTGAAACCGAGATCGGTCCGTTCGATGTCTGGAGGATCTTGCGGAAGTGCTTTTCCGCCGTTGCCGGATCCTGCAGGCCTCGAAGCGCGTACCACCCGGCATGGAATTCAGCCTCGACGATATCCATCGGGCTGGTTGCGGCGTAGTTTGCGACGATGCGATAGGCAGGCTTGAACTGGCCCTGATCGACGAGGCCACGGCTGACGATTCGCTGCTCGTTCCACCACTCGCCGGAATTGACGAGCTCGCTGCGCTCGGGCGGCATCTGTTCCAGCAGTGCCGCAGCCTCGGCATATTTGTCCTGCTTGCGCAGATATTCGATGCGCGCAAACAGCAGCCCGGCATCGCTGCGCCATCTCGCATCGACGGCGTCGAGCAGTGCGCCGGCATTGCCGGCTTTGGCGTCGACGGCGGCCCATGCCTTGTAGAGCGATTGCGCCTCGCCCATGTCGCCGAAGCGCTTGGCCTGCGCCACCCGGCCGCGATACATCAGATAGTCCATCCGTGCCTTATGGTCGGCCGGCGTCAACAGTGCGGAAAATTCGATGAGGATCTTGTCCTCGGTCGCCTTGTCGAGAGCCTCGCCGCGCCAGATCTTACGGATATATTTTGCCGCCTGCGCCTGTTTGCCTGTTGCAACCAGCGCCCGGCCGAGGATGACGGCGCCCTGCATCGTCTCAGGCGCGGTATCGCCGAAGGCCGCCAGCACGGCTGATGGGGCGGGGTTTTCGTCATAGAGCGCGCGTTCGGAATAGGCACGCAGCCGCGAAAGGCCCGGCCAGCTCTTGAGCTCCTGCGCAGCACTGGCGATTTCATAGGAGGGAACGCCCTTCAATCCGGACACGGCGATCGCCCAGGTGAGGATATGGCGATCGAGCGTACCGTCGCGCATATTGTCGCGGATCGACAGCGCCAGCCGCGGGTCCTTGTCGGAAAGTGCGTCGAGACCGGCTTTCAGGTCGCCGTTGATAGGCGCGACTGCGGGATTGCGCGGAATGGCCCCTGTTGTGATCGATTCCGGCATGGCTGTCTCGGGAATGAAGCCGAGCGGCTTGACGGCGGGCATAGCCGTGCTCTCGCCGGGCAGTGGCGACGCTACGCTGCTCCACGCGGCGGCAATAAAGCCGAAGGCGGACAGAATCAGGACAGCTTTCTTCATCCGGGATCTCGCAACGAAAACACGCCCTGCCATTTGGCTAGAGGCATCTTAACGAAACCTTACCGTATCAGGTAAAATTCATTCACATCTGCTATCGGAATTTGCCCTAAACCGAACTCTACGCGCTTGTCGCGATGATTTCGGCGCTCTATGGTGCGCAAAATATTCATGGAATGCGGCCGAAGCAAGGATTTGGTCGTGAGGAGCTTTGCATGTTCACTGGGTCCATTCCCGCCCTCGTCACTCCCTTCACCGATGCCGGACTGATCAACGAAGACAGCTTCGCCGCGCATGTCGACTGGCAAATCAAGGAGGGCAGCAGCGGTCTCGTTCCTGTCGGCACGACGGGCGAATCCCCGACGCTGTCGCATGCCGAGCACAAACGGGTGGTGGAACTGTGCATTGAGGTTGCCGCAAAGCGCGTTCCGGTCATGGCCGGCGCCGGCTCGAATAATACAGGTGAGGCGATCGAGCTTGCTCAGCACGCCGAAAAGGTCGGTGCAGATGCCGTTCTGGTCGTCACGCCTTATTATAACAAGCCGACGCAGAAGGGCCTGATCGCGCATTTTTCGGCGATTGCCCGGGCCGTCGATCTGCCGATCTATATCTACAATATCCCCGGCCGCTCGGTGGTCGACATGACGCCGGAAACGATGGGTGCGCTTGCCAAGGCGCATGGCAACATCGTCGGCGTCAAGGATGCGACGGGCAAGATCGAGCGCGTTTCCGAACAGCGCATCACCTGCGGCAAGGATTTCCGGCAACTGTCCGGCGAGGACGCGACGGCGCTCGGCTTCAACGCCCATGGCGGCGTCGGCTGTATTTCGGTCACGGCCAATGTCGCCCCGCGCCTCTGCGCCGATTTCCAGGCGGCGACGCTGAAAGGCGACTATGCCAGCGCGCTGGAATATCAGGATCGGCTGATGCCGCTGCACAAGGCGATCTTCCTCGAACCCGGTCTCTGCGGCGCCAAATACGGCCTCTCGCGGCTTGGTCGCATGAGCCGCAACGTCCGCTCGCCGCTGCTGTCGACGCTGGAGCCGTCAACAGAAGCGGCGATCGACGCCGCCCTGCGCCATGCCGGACTGCTGAACTGAGAAGACCGGCCGTCTTCACAAGGCCGGATCGTTCCCCTACATAAAGGGCAAGCAATGAGGGCGCGGCTTTTCCCGCGCCTCGAAGGGAATATTGTCATGGCCCCCAAAGGCAGCCAGCGCGTGGTGAACAAGGTCGTGGCCGAAAACCGCAAGGCCCGCTTCAACTACGAGATCATCGATACCTACGAGGCCGGCCTCGTGCTGATGGGCACGGAGGTCAAGTCGCTGCGTGAGGGAAAGGCCAATATCGCCGAATCCTATGCGTCGGACGAGGGCGGCGAGATCTGGCTGATCAACTCCTATCTGCCGGAATATCTGCAGGCGAACCGCTTCAATCACGAGCCGCGCCGCCGGCGCAAGCTGCTGCTCTCGGGCCGTGAAATCCACCGCCTGCGCTCTGCCGTCAACCGCGAGGGCATGACGCTGATCCCGTTGAAGATCTATTTCAACGACCGCGGCCGGGCGAAGATGGAGCTGGCGCTCGCCAAGGGTAAAAAATTGCACGACAAGCGCGAGTCGGAGAAGGAGCGCGATTGGAACCGGCAGAAGAGCCGCCTGCTGAAGGATAATGGCTAAAGCATGTCGCGCAAAAGTGTGCAGCGGTTTTGCCACGCAAAGCGCTTTTGCGGCAACGACATGCGTAAAAACAAAGAGCTAAAGCGCAAGGAGCGAATCTGAAAGATCGCGACGCGCTTTAGGCACGCTTGGGCAGTGATTGCCGTTTCGCGTGGCAATCCTCCCGGCTCAGTCCTCGAAATCGCTGGCAGGGGCGGCGACGACTTCGACCTGGCGTGGCGCCCGCTCCGCGGGATCGCGACCGATTTCAGCCTTCAAAGACAAGAGATCGATGAAGTGGTCGGCCTGACGACGCAGGTCGTCGGCGATCATCGGCGGCTGCGTCGACATCGTCGAGATCACGGAGACCTTACGGCCTCTGCGCTGTAGCGCCTCGACCAGGTTGGTGAAGTCGCCGTCGCCGGAGAAGATGACGAGATGATCGACCGTTTCGGACTGTTCCATGGCGTCGATCGCAAGCTCGATGTCCATGTTGCCCTTGATCTTTCGGCGGCCCATGGAATCCGTAAATTCCTTGGCGGGCTTGGTGACGACTTTATAGCCGTTATAGTCGAGCCAATCGATTAGCGGCCGGATCGAGGAATATTCCTGATCCTCGATCAGAGCGGTATAATAGTAGGCCCGCAGGAGGTAGCCGCGTTTCTGAAATGCTTTCAAGAGCTTGCGGTAATCTATGTCGAAACCGAGGCTCTTGGATGCAGCGTAGAGGTTGGCGCCGTCAATGAAGAGTGCAATTTTTTCGCGTGGGTCAAACATCGCTTACCAATCCAATGAGAGCAATCGAAATCCGCGGGACCAAAATCCAATAAAATCAATGATTTGTGGTTTGATTTTTGCTCTGATCCATACTTTAACAATTATTCATATATGAAAGACTTAGGGCACGATTCGGCATATTCCAAGCAACCGCAGGTGGAATTGTGACATTCTCCATGGAAATTTAGCTCGGCTGCTTATAAAGACGAGGGGAGCCGGAATGAAAAACTTGTATTTGCCCGGTTTTAATTGTATCGGGCGTGCTAATCCCGAAATGACGACCGTAAAGGACAGGCAATGGCCCGTGTCACAGTTGAAGATTGCATCGACAAGGTGGAGAACCGCTTCGAGCTGGTTCTGCTCGCCAGCCACCGCGCCCGGCTGATTTCCCAGGGCGCCTCGATCACCATCGATCGCGACAACGACAAGAACCCGGTCGTCGCCCTGCGCGAAATCGCCGACGAGACGCTTTCGCCCGATGACCTCAAGGAAGATCTGATCCATTCGCTGCAGAAGCATGTCGAAGTTGACGAGCCCGAGCCCGATCCGGCCAGCATGATCGCCGCCGGCGGTGTCGCCGCAGCCGACAGCGAAGAGCAGGACGATCTGCCTGAGACGATCACTTTCGACCAGATGTCGGAAGAAGAGCTGCTTGCCGGCATCGAAGGCCTGGTGCCGCCGGAAAAGAGCGACGACTACTAAGGCGCGAAGCTGATCCCCGGTCGTATGTGATCCCAATCGCAGGCGAACCGGAAATCATGCGATGCGAAAGAGCGATGATTACCAATCGTCAATCTTGCGCCTTTATTGCTTAGGCATATTATTGCCCATGTGTGCGCCAATCGTTGATTGGCGCGCTTTTATTTTTACCGGAGTGGCTTTGGAATGATGCGGCAGTACGAGCTCGTGGAGCGGGTTCAGCAATACAAGCCCGATGCCAATGAAGCACTGCTGAACAAAGCCTATGTCTACGCCATGCAGAAACATGGCCAGCAGAAGCGCGCGAGCGGCGATCCCTATATCTCCCATCCGCTCGAAGTCGCAGCCATCCTCACGGACATGCATCTCGATGAATCGACGATCGCGGTCGCGCTGCTGCACGATACGATCGAGGATACGACGGCGACGCGCGCCGAGATCGACGAACTCTTCGGCGAGGATATCGGCCGCCTGGTCGAGGGCCTGACCAAGATCAAGAAGCTCGATCTCGTCACCAAGAAGGCCAAGCAGGCGGAAAACCTGCGCAAGCTGCTGCTCGCCATTTCCGACGATGTGCGCGTGCTGCTGGTCAAGCTTGCCGATCGCCTGCACAATATGCGCACCCTCGATCATATGTCGGCCGACAAGCGTGCCCGCATCTCCGAGGAGACGATGGAAATCTATGCGCCGCTCGCCGGCCGCATGGGCATGCAGGACATGCGCGAAGAGCTGGAAGAGCTTTCCTTCCGCCATATGAACCCGGAAGCCTACGAGACTGTCACCAAAAGGCTGGAAGAGCTTTCCAAGCGCAATGAAGGCATCGTCAAGAAGATCGAGGCGGAACTGCGCGACTTGCTGGTCGCAAGCGGCCTGACGAGCGCCTATGTCAAGGGCCGGCAGAAGAAGCCCTATTCGGTCTTCCGCAAGATGCAGTCGAAGTCGCTTTCCTTCGAGCAGCTTTCCGATGTCTACGGTTTTCGGCTCATCGTCGAAGATATCCCGTCATGCTACCGGGCGCTCGGCATCGTCCACACCCGCTGGCGCGTCGTGCCCGGCCGCTTCAAGGATTATATCTCGACGCCGAAGCAGAACGATTACCGTTCCCTGCACACCACCATCGTCGGTCCTTCCAGCCAGCGCATCGAACTGCAGATCCGCACCAAGCGCATGCACGAAATCGCCGAATTCGGCATCGCCGCCCACACGCTCTATAAGGACGGCGCCACCAATGCCGACGGCGACATCCTCTCGCGTGAATCCAACGCCTATTCCTGGCTGCGCCATACGATCGAGGCGCTGGCCGAGGGCGACAGCCCGGAAGAATTCCTCGAGCACACCAAGCTCGAACTCTTCCAGGACCAGGTCTTCTGCTTCACGCCGAAAGGCAAGCTGATTGCTCTGCCGCGTGGCGCCACGCCGATCGATTTCGCCTATGCGGTGCACACCAATATCGGCGATACCACGGTGGGCGCCAAGATCAACGGCCGCATCATGCCGCTGGTGACGCGGCTTGCCAATGGCGACGAGGTCGAGATCATCCGCTCCGGCGTGCAGGTTCCGCCGGCCGCCTGGGAGGAGATCGTCGTCACCGGCAAGGCGCGCGCCGCCATCCGCCGCGCCACCCGCATGGCGATCCGCAAGCAATATGCCGGCCTCGGCCACCGCATTCTCGAGCGCACCTTCGACAGGGCCGGCAAGATCTTTTCACGCGAGGCGATGAAGCCGGCGCTGCATCGTCTCGGCCAGAAGGATGTCGAGGATGCGATCGCCGCCGTCGGCCGCGGCGAGATGTCCTCGCTCGATGTGCTGCGCGCCGTCTATCCCGACCATCAGGATGAGCGCGTCACGGTGAAACCCTCGGGCGACGACGGCTGGTTCAACGTCCGCAGTGCGGCCGGCATGATCTTCAAGATCCCCGGCAAGACCAAGCCCGGGCTCGACGGCGGCCATTCGAACATCGACACCGACGCCGATATCGGGCCGATCCGCGGCCTGTCCGGCAATGTCGACGTCAAGTTCGCGTCGACAGGCGCGGTGCCCGGCGATCGCATCGTCGGCATCATGGACCAGAGCAAGGGCATCACCATCTATCCGATCCAGTCGCCGAGCCTGCAGCGCTTCGACGATCAGCCCGACCGTTGGATCGACGTCCGCTGGGATCTCGACGAAGCCAACAAGTCGCGTTTCATGGCGCGCATCATGGTCAACGGGTTGAATGAGCCCGGCACGCTGGCCAAGGTCGCCCAGACGGTTGCCGGCCTCGACGTCAATATCCGTCTGCTGAATACGGTGCGGGTCGCGGCGGATTTCACCGAAATGATGCTCGAGGTCGAGGTCTGGGACCTGCGTCAGCTCAATCAGCTGCTCGCTCAGATGAAGGAACTGGATTGCATCGCCACGGTCCGGCGGCTCTATGAATAAAGCTTTTGTTAAGCCCTGAGGAATCTGAGCGCGCAATTGCACATTTTATGATCGTTCTGTGGTGAGGGTGGTACGCTAAAAAGGCAAGCAATGCATTGCGCGCATGGCTGTCTCCATGTTGCGGCTGTAGTAATTAGCCCTTGCCGGGCCTATCTTCTGGTCATCGAAACGCAAACAGAAGATGAGACAAGACAATGTTTGACCCTATCAGGAAAATCGCTCGTGCCCTCCGCGCTCCGACCACGCAGGAACGTGAAATGGCATATCTCAATGGCTCGTTCGATCGTATTGATCTCGAGTTTCGTCAGCGCCAGGTCGACCGCGGTCTGTTCCGCACGCGCTGATACTGAACTTTATACTTGAGACGAGTGAGGGACGTTATGCATAACGGACGCCCCTCGGCATGACAAAGCTCTTCTCTGCTGTGAGGACTGAGCTGTTTTTTCGGCGGTATCATTTGCCGCTCTTGTCATGGTCATGTGCGCTGCACTAAATACCGGCCATGTTGTTTCGCCGTCGCAAGCCCGCGGGTTTCAAGGAAAAGATGCGAGAGCTTCTATGGCCCCGCAAAGGTTTCCTTCGCCCGCTCCGTTACCTGACAATGCGCATCCTGCGCCTGAGCGCTTCGCCGCATGCGGTTGCGGCCGGCGTCGCTGCCGGTGTCTTCGTGTCGTGGACGCCGTTCATCGGCGTGCATTTCGTCATGGCCTTCGTCATCACCTATTTCCTCTCCGGCAGTATGGTGGCCGCAGCGCTGGGGTGCGCGGCCTTCGGCAACCCGCTGACCTATCCGTTCATCTGGGGCATCACCTGGGAGATCGGACATCTGCTGCTGAGCCGTGAGGATCATCTGGCTGGTCAGGCGGTGGATCTCGCCGCCCTCTTTCACAGGCTGAACTTCACCGAATTGTGGAGGCCGGTGCTGGAGCCGATGCTCGTCGGCGCCATTCCGCCGGGGATCGTCACCTCCGTTGCGCTCTATGCGCTGACCTTCTACACCGTGAAGGGTTTTCAGACGCGCCGCCACACACGGCTGCTGGAGCGGGCGCGTCTGCGCCTGGCCAAGCCGGCCGGCGACATGCCGAGCGTATGAACCTGGTCAAGAACTCTTAAGCGACGGAAGGTTCCGGCATGATCATCGGCATTGGCAGCGATCTGATCGACATTCGCCGCGTCGAGAAATCCATCGAGCGCTTCGGCGACCGCTTCACCCATCGCTGCTTCACCGAGATCGAGCGCGCCCGTTCCGACCGCCGGGCAAATCGCGGCGCCTCCTATGCCAAGCGTTTCGCCGCCAAGGAGGCTTGTTCCAAGGCGCTCGGCACCGGCATAGCCCAAGGTGTCTTCTGGAAGGATATGGGGGTCGTCAACCTGCCGAGCGGCAAGCCGACCATGGTCTTGTCGGGTGCCGCCGCCCTGATCCTCGAATCGATGCTGCCTGCGGGCCATAGGCCCGCCATTCATTTGACAATAACGGATGATTATCCCTTGGCGCAGGCCTTCGTGATTATCGAGGCGTTGCCCGAGAGCCTCTGATCGCGACCCCGGGAGCTGTTGATCGCGACCCCGGGAGCTGTCGATCGCGACCTCTCGTCGCTTTTGATGTTGTCGCCATTGCCGCAACCGGCCGAAGTCGCTAGAGAGAACGACAGAAGAATTGCGCCGCCGCGGCGTCTTGAAGGAATAAGACTGCGTGTCCGAAAAAGTCGAAGCCAAGCCGAACGCCCTCTGGGAAAATATCAAAGTCATCATCCAGGCGCTGATTTTGGCGATGGTGATCCGTACGGTGCTGTTCCAGCCCTTTACCATTCCGTCCGGTTCGATGATGCCGACGCTGCTCGTCGGCGATTACATCTTCGTCAATAAGTTCGCCTACGGCTATTCGAAATATTCGCTGCCCTTCTCGCCAGACATCTTCAGCGGCCGTCTGTTCGGCGCCGATCCGAAGCGCGGCGATATCGTTGTCTTCCGCTTCCCGCCTAACCCCGAGATCGACTACATCAAGCGCTGCATCGGCCTGCCGGGCGACCACATCCAGGTCACCGACGGCGTGCTCTATGTCAATGGAAAGCCGATTCCGAAGGTAGCGGACGGTACCTTCACGTCGGATTACAAGCTCGATCCGGGTGCGGATGTGCCGGTGTTCCGCGAAACGCTCGACAATGGCAAGACTTACGACACGCTCGATCAGTCTCCCGTGTCGCGCGGCGACAACACCCGTGAATTCATCGTGCCGGAAGGCCATTATTTCATGATGGGCGACAACCGCGACAACTCGCTCGACAGCCGCTTCGATGTCGGCTTTGTGCCTGCGGAAAATCTTGTCGGTCGCGCCAGCGTCATCTTCTTCTCGCTCGGTAACGACACCTCCTTCCGCGAAATCTGGAAGTGGCCGACGAACATGCGCTGGGATCGCCTCTTCAAGGTTGTTGAATGAGCAAGGCGCAGACGCTTTCTGCGGCAGACCGCGCAAAGCTTGAAGGCCTGATCGGTCACGACTTCGCCGAAAAGGAACGCCTGGACCGGGCGCTGACCCATGCCAGCGCCCGCACCGAGAAGGGCGGCAATTACGAACGGCTGGAATTCCTCGGCGACAGGGTTCTCGGGCTCTGCATCGCCGAGCTTCTGTTCCGCACCTTCGGCACGGCGGGGGAAGGCGAGCTCTCGGTTCGCCTCAACCAGCTGGTCAGCGCCGAGACCTGCGCTGCGGTCGCCGACGAACTCAATCTTCATCTTTATATTCGCACCGGCGCCGACGTGAAGAAGTTGACCGGCAAGCGGATGATGAACGTGCGCGCCGACGTGGTCGAAAGCCTGATCGCCGCGATCTATCTCGACGGCGGCCTCGAAGTTGCCCGCCGCTTCATCTTGCGCTACTGGCAGGGCAGGGCGGTCAGGGCCGATGGCGCCAAGCGCGACGCCAAGACCGAGCTGCAGGAATGGTCGCACGCGAAATTCGGCGTCACACCAAACTACCGGGTTGATGAACGCAGCGGACCGGATCATGATCCGCGCTTCAAGGTGACGGTGGAAGTTGCTGGCATAAAGCCGGAAACCGGCGTAGAGCGGTCGAAGCGTGCCGCCGAACAGGTTGCGGCGACAAAGATGCTTGAGCGCGAAGGCATTTGGCAGCAATCGCCTGCCGGAAACTGACGGGACAATGACACAAGAAGAAGATATCGCGGCCGAAGCTGCCGCAGAAACCAATGGTCCGACGCATTCGGGCTTCGTCGCGCTGATCGGCCCGACCAATGCCGGCAAGTCGACGCTGGTGAACCGCCTGGTCGGCGCCAAGGTCTCAATCGTCAGCCATAAGGTCCAGACGACACGTGCCATCGTTCGCGGCATCGCGATCCACGACAACGCCCAGATCGTCTTCATGGATACACCCGGTATCTTCAAGCCGCGCCGCCGGCTCGACCGCGCCATGGTGACCTCGGCCTGGGGCGGCGCGAGGGATGCCGATCTGATCGTGCTGCTGATCGACAGCGAGCGCGGCCTGCGCGGCGATGCCGAAGCCATCCTCGAAGGCCTCAAGGAAGTCCGGCAGCCGAAGATCCTGCTGCTCAACAAAATCGACCGCGTCAACCGCGAGGATCTGCTGGCCCTCGCGGCCGCTGCCAATGAGAAGATCGCCTTCGACCGCACCTTCATGATATCGGCCGAAAACGGCTCCGGCTGCGACGATGTCATGGATTATCTGGCCGCGACGCTGCCGGAGGGGCCGTGGTATTATCCCGAAGACCAGATCTCCGATCTGCCGATGCGCCAGCTCGCCGCCGAGATCACCCGCGAGAAGCTGTTCCTGCGGCTGCACCAGGAGCTTCCCTACGCCTCGCATGTCGAAACCGAGAAGTGGGAAGAGCGCAAGGATGGCTCGGTGCGTATCGAGCAGGTGATCTATCTCGAGCGCGACAGCCAGAAGAAAATCGCGCTCGGCAAGGGTGGTGAAACCATCAAGGCGATCTCGACGGCTTCCCGCAAGGAATTGTCGGAGATCCTCGAGCAGCCGGTCCACCTCTTCCTGTTCGTCAAAGTTCGCGAGCACTGGGGTGATGATCCCGAACGGTTCCGCGAAATGGGTCTCGATTTCCCGAAATAAGGGATGGCAAGAATTTGCTCATTCGGCTGCCAGCCCCTTGTTTCCAAATAAAAAAACCGCATCGCTCACGGAACAATTCGGTAACTTGTGCATTCCTTCATGAACGGCGCGCCAAAGACGGCGTGCCAGTTTTGCGACGGCAGGGGCGGGCATGGTGACGTCGAGATCGATCAATTCCTTCAAGACTCCTTGCCAGCAATGTCCTTTGCGGCCCCTGCCGCATTTCCGGGAATTCAGCCGCGACGAACTGGAATTCGTTTCCAATTTCAAGAGAGGTGAACTTGCCGTCGATGCCGGTTCCACCATCCTCGTCGAGGGTGCGCATAGCGCGCATCTTTTCACTGTGCTTGCTGGTTGGGGCTTTCGCTACAAGATGCTGGAGGATGGGCGCCGCCAGATACTGAATTATATCATGCCGGGCGATCTGATCGGCCTGCAGGGAACGATCGCCGGCGAGATGCAGCATTCCGTCGAAGCGCTGTCACCGGTTTCTCTCTGCGTCTTCGAGCGCGACAGGCTGATGACGCTCTATAACAAACACCCCTCGCTCGCCTTCGACATCACCTGGATCGCGGCGCGCGAGGAGCGAATCTTGGATGAACACCTGCTCAGCATCGGCCGTCGCACGGCGTTGGAAAGAGCAGCCTATCTGATCGCTTTTCTGTTTGAGCGCGGCCGCAAGCTTAATCTCTTCAATGGCCGCCAATTCATCCCCATCACCCAGCAACACATTGCCGATACGCTCGGCCTTTCCATCGTCCACACCAACAAGACCTTGAAAAAGCTCGGTGAACGCGGGTTGATCCGCTGGCAGGAGCGCGGCTGCGAGGTTCTGAACGGCGAGGAATTGATGGCGATTGCCGGCTGGGAAGGGCTCGGAGAGAGCAAACGTCCCTTCATCTAGCCCCGGCCTTATGTCTTTTTTAAATGCGCATTAGCATCAGGGAAAATAAGCTCGGTCGTCGGCTTCCTCCGATTTGATTCTTATCGAACGGGCAGAAAAATGGTTCATTCAGAAATGGTGGCGGAATTCACCGACAGCGTGCCATGCGGGGCACCGGAGGGCATTGATATTGGCGAAACGGCCGAGGCGCTGCGACTGCCGCCCGACGGAGGGCAGGGAATCATGAGCGCAATCCGTGTTCTGGTTCTTGAAGATAGTCTGATTATCGCGATGGAGGCGGAGGATATTTTGCGCCTGGCCGGCGTCGAGAATATCGATATCGTCGGCAGTGTGGAGCAGGCGAGGGCTGCCATCGCTGCGGAGACTTATGATTTCGCCCTTCTCGACGTCAATCTTGGCGAGGGCATGAGCTTCGGATTTGCCCGTCATCTTCTCGATCTCGGCATTCCCTTCGGCTTTGTCAGCGGTTATTCCGATACCGGCGATTTCCCGCCTGATTTGCAGCACATTCCGCTCCTGGTGAAGCCTTTCGACGAAACGGCGATGTGTCAATTCCTGCTGAGGCTATTCCCGGCTGCCGCCTGACGCAGTCCATGACAGCGGCTAGGCCTTTTTCATTTTCGGCATCATGCTCCAAAGCGCGTCGCGATCTTTCGGATTCGCTCCTTGCGCTTTAGCTCTTTATTTTTGCGCATGTCGTTGCCGCAAAACCGCTGCACACTTTTGCGCGACATGCTTTAGGATGGATTCGTCAGCCGCAAGGACTTCTTTCGATGCAGTGGCAGGATCATGCGATCATCCTGGGCGTCAAGCGCCACGGCGAGACGAGTGTCATCGCCGAGGTGATGACGCGCGATCGCGGGCGCCATCTCGGCCTGGTGCGCTCCGGCCGGTCGCGCGCCATGCAGCCGGTGCTGCAGGCCGGCAATGCGGTGGAGGTCATCTGGCGCGCCAGGTTGGACGAACATCTCGGCGAATTCCGCGTCGAACCAGTGACGTTGCGCGCCGCCCGCCTGATGGAAACGGCGACCGCCGTCTACGGCGTTCAAGCGATGGGCGCGCTGCTGCGGCTGCTGCCGGAGCGTGACCCGCACCCGCACCTCTTCGATGCGCTGGAGGTCATCCTCGATCACCTGCACAACCCGGCCGATGCCGGCGAACTCTTCGTGCGTTTCGAGCTTGCGGTGCTGAACGATCTCGGCTTCGGCCTCGATCTCGCCGAATGCGCCGCGACCGGCGCCCGTTCCGATCTTGTCTATGTCTCACCCAAATCCGGCCGCGCCGTCAGCCGCAGCGCCGGTGCCCCCTGGGCGGACAAGATGCTGCTCCTGCCACCGTTTCTCGGTATCGAAGGCAATCATGCGGCTGACTTCGACAGTCTCACGGCGGCATTCCGACTGACGGGGTTCTTTCTGCATCGCCATGTCTATGAACCGCGCGGTATCGAAGCCGCGGCAGCCCGCGACGGCTTCGTTCAGGCGGCGCTCAAGGCGCTCAATCCAGCCTTGCGGACGCTTTCCGGTCCGAATGATATTTCCGCCTGATCTGGGTTTTTTACCGGTGCAAAACATCCTCCGGATTTGGCGGTTTACCCGCATGGGAGCCCTTCCTATGTCTTGGAAGACTGCCAGCCAAGGAGGATCCCATGCTGACCAAGACCGCAACACCGACAACGATCACGCTCTGGAACGGCCGCGAAATTCCGCGTCTCGGCATGGGATGCTGGGCGATCGGCGGCCCCTTCTTTGCCGGCGACACGCCGCTCGGCTGGGGCGAAGTCGACGACGATGAATCCGTCGAAGCGATCGGCCGCGCCATCGACCTCGGCATCCGCTTCTTCGATACCGCCTCGAATTACGGGGCCGGCCATTCCGAAGAAGTGCTCGGCCGGGCAATCGGCAATCGCGACGATATTACCGTTGCCACCAAATTCGGCTTTGCCACCGATCCGGACACCAAGCAGGCAACCGGCGCCTTCGCCGATGAGGCCTTCATCCGCCGTTCGGTCGAGACCTCGCTGCGCCGCCTCAAGCGCGACCGTCTCGATCTCTTGCAGTTCCACATCAATGACTTTCCGTTGGAACAGTCCGATGCCGTCTTCGACGTGCTGGAGGCGCTGCGCGCCGAAGGCAAGATCGACGCATTCGGCTGGAGCACCGATTCTCCCGATCGCGCCGCCCGCCATGCCGGCCGCCAGGGCTATGTCTCGGTCCAGCATACGATGAACGTCTTCGAGCCGGTGCCGGAGATGATCGCGGTGATCGAAAGGCAGGAACTGATCTCGATCAATCGCGGTCCGCTGGCCATGGGGCTGCTGACCGGCAAGTTCACCGCTGACAAGGCTGTCGGCGCCAAGGATGTCCGCGGCGCGGCCCTCGACTGGATGGTTTACTTCAAGGACGGGCGCATGGCCCCGGAATTTGCCGCAAGGCTCGACGCCGTCCGCGATCTCCTGACCTCGGGCGGCTGCACGCTGACGCAAGGGGCGCTCGCCTGGCTCTGGGCAAAGTCGCCGCGCACCCTGCCCATTCCAGGCTTCCGCACCGTCGCCCAGGTGGAGGAGAATGCCGGCGCACTGGAAAAGGGACCGCTGCCGGCCGATGTCATGGCGGGGATCGACGCCGCACTCGGGCGCGGGTAGGAGGCGGGGGAGAGGGCGCGGCTCGACCCGGGCGGTGGCGGCAGCCGGATGCGGGCCGCGCGGCACCGCCTTCGACCAGGAAGGGTGACGCCCCATCCGCTGCACTGATCGTGAGTTTGGCGTAAACGCACCCTCCCTCTCTGTCATCCCAGGCCTCGAGCCACTGCTGTCCGGTTTAAATTTTCCCTTTTGAAAACCTTTTAAAACAAAGGGTTATGGGGAAATAAGTATCGACTTTATAGTGCGTGACGTAGGCAGAAAACCGAATCCTTGGCAAAATTTTCGCCTCGGAACTCTCTCCGACGCCTATGACAGGTCTCGTCATCATTCGTCTTGTCGCGAAAATAATGAGTTAAAACAGTAAAGCGGCACATCTACTGCGAGTCTCGAAAGCTTCCGCAACCGTTTTTGCTAAACCGGACAGCAGTGGCCTCGAGCCTGGGATCCATGCCACGACTGCCGATGGATGTGACGTGGATGCTCGGCTCAAGGCCGAGCACGACGGAGGGTGGGGCTAAGGTCGCCCGAGATAGCTCACCCGCCAGAGACTTAGCGTCGGATTCGACCCCACCGCTCCCAATCATCGTGCGGCGGCTTCGGGCCGTTGCCCAGTCAAATAGCCTGCCCCAATTTGACTCGACCTACCCTCGTGCACGAACCTTCAACGCCCAGCCCTCAGGCCTTTCTTCAACGACGCGCACGGTGTCACCGATCGTGATCCTGCCGCCGCCGCGCGGCGTGACATTCCAGCCGAAGAGCGGGCCTGGCACACGCCGGTCGGCCGACATGCGGATGCGGCCCATCGCCGGCATCGGGTTGGGTACCTCGCGTGAACCGGTCAGCTGGTCCTGCGTCGTCATGATGCAGCGCGAGCAGGGTTTGACGAGATCGAAGCGGATGCCGGCAATCTCGATCGCCGCCCAGCGGTCTTCCGGCCAGGCCTCGTCGATATCGATGACGATGTTCGGACGGAAACGTTCCATGCCGACGCTGCCTTCGCCATGGGCGGCGAGATCGGCATTCAAAGCCTTCAGCGAACCGGTTGTCGTCACCAGGATCTGGTAGCCGTCGGTAAAGGTGACCGGCGTGCCTTCGCCGGCCCATTCGGCATTCGCTGTGCGCCGTGCCTGGCCGTCGAAGAAGACCAGTTGCACCTCGCGGCCGAGCCATTCGGAAAGCTGCCGGTTGCTCTCGGGATCGGCGACGGCGGCGCTGACGGTCGATTTCCACACGCTCACATCCATGCGGATTTCAGGCCGGGGCGGTGGCACCGATATGTCCTGCTTACCTTGCATCAGCAGCCGGAAGGCGCCGGGCTCCGGCCGGATCTCGATGCGCGCCAGGTCCGGCAATTCGCGCTGGGTGATGAAGTGCCCGTGTGGGTCGGTGATCATCGCCCGCCGGTCGCCGGGAAGCCCATAGGCATCGATATCGACCGAAGGCAGGGCAATGCCGCGGGCGCTCTTGAGCGGGTAGATGAAGAGGTCGCTGATGTGCATACGGTTCTCCTAAGCATGTCGCGCAAAAGTGTGAAGCGGTTTTCCCAGGCAAAGCGCGAAGCGCTTTTGCCGCAACGACATGCGCAAAAACAAGAAGCTAAAGCGCGAGAAGCGAATATGAAAGATCGCGACGTGCTTTAGATCTCGTCCATGAATGCCTGGAGGAAATCGCGCAGGCTTTTGTCGCGCGAAGCCGCCAGCCTGCGGCCGGTCTCGGTCTGGAACCCGTCCGCCAGTTTGAACAGCTTTGTCCGGAAATGGTCAATCGCATAACGCTTGTCGTCGAGCGGGCGCTCCGCCGCCGCCGGGTCGAACGGATCGTAGAGCCCGGATCCCAGCCGCCCGGCAATATAGAAGCAGCGTGCCGCGCCGATCATGCCGATCGCGTCCAGCCGGTCGGCATCCTGCAGGATCTTTGCCTCCAGCGTCTGCGGCGCCACCCCGGCCGAGAAACTATGCGCGGTGATGGCGTGAGCCGCGGCCTCGATATCCGCCTCGCTCCAGCCGAGTTCCGCCAGGATCGCCGATGCCTTTTCCGCTGACAAAGCCGATGCTTTTGCCCGCAGCGGCGAATTCTTCTCGACGGCGACGCAGTCGTGCAACAGCACGGAAGCGGCCAGCACCCGACCGTCTCCGCCTTCTCCAGCATGGATGCGCATGGCGTTGCGGAAGACGCGCAGGATATGGGCAAGATCGTGCGAGCCGTCGTCGCCATCGGCTGCGTGTGCGATCAGCGCCGCAGCGAGTGTCTCATGAGGAAAGAAGGCTTCAGCCTCGACCATTGCGCCACCTGTTATGAGCAAGAGGAATCTCGGTCGAAGCACGCGACAACGAAGGCTCGGGGACCGTTGCCGATTGTGTAGCGGCTTGTCGCGCGAGTCGCAATTGAAGCCCGTTCAGCACCTCGGAAGGTGCATTACCCCACCATTCTTCGGCGGCAGGGAGAGAAGATGGGGCACGTCGCAGGCCGGTCTCGGCCGGCTGATGTGATAGCCCTGGATCTCGTCGCACTCCTCGCATTCCAGCAGCGCCAGCTGCTCGGCCGTCTCGACGCCTTCGACGGTGACGCGCATGCCGAGCGCATCGCCGAGCAGAATGATCGCGTGCATGATCGCATGCGCTTCCTTGTTGTCGACGATGTCGTTGACGAAGGATTTGTCGATCTTGATCTTGTCGAAGGGGAAGCTCGAGAGATAGCTCAGCGAGGAGTAGCCGGTGCCGAAATCGTCCATCGAAATGCGGATGCCGCGCTCCTTCAGCGCATGCAGGATCGGCAGCACCTCGCCGAGATTTTCCATCAGCACGCTTTCGGTGATTTCGAGCTCGAGCCGCAGCGGCGACAATGAGGCCGCCGCCAGCGCTTCGCCGACATCACTGGTCAGGTCGCTGCTGCTGAACTGCATCGCCGAAACGTTGACCGCGACCTTGATGTCTTCAGGCCATTCTACTGCATCGTTGCAGGCTTGGTGCAAAACCCAGCGGCCGATATCGACGATGAGGCCGACCTCTTCGGCGAGCGGAATGAAATCTATCGGCGCAACACGGCCGCGGATCGGATGGTTCCAGCGGATTAGGGCCTCGAAGCCGCAGATGCGCCGCTGCGAAAGGTCATAGAGCGGCTGGTAATGCAGCTCGAATTCTTCCTTCTCGATGGCTGCTCTGAGGTCCGCCTCCAGCGCGTGGCGCAGCTGCATCTGCGCTTCCATCTCGCCGGCGAAGAAACGCTCGCGCTTACGCCCGTCCGCCTTGGCATGCGACAGCGCCACGCCGGCATTCTTCAGCAGGATATCGGTTTCCTCGCCATCCCCCGGGGCGACTGCGATCCCCATCGAGACGCTGAGCTCCATATGTTTTTCGACGTGCAGGAATGGCTCGGAAAGCTCACGGCGGATCTGCTCGGCCAGCGCCGTCACGTTCCACGGCTGCTGTCTGCCCGTCTGCAGGATGGCGAATTCGTCCGAACCCAGCCGCGCCAGGGTGTTCTCCGAACCGGCCGAGGCCCGGATGCGCGCGGCGACCTGCTGCAGGATCGTGTCGCCGGCGGACACGCCCATCATGTTGTTGATCGATTTGAACCGGTCGAGGTTGAGGTGAATGAGGGCGATCTGCTCGTCCCGTTTGCGCTCTGCGAGTGCTGAATCGACCTGCTCGCGGAAATGGATGCGGTTCGGAAGACCGGTCAGCGGGTCGTGGTGGGCGAGATAGGCGATGCGCTCGGCGGCCTTTCGATCCTCGGTAATATCGGCATGAATGGCGATATTGCTGCCGTCGGCAAGGATGGTCACCATGCTCTGGATGATGCGGCCATCATCCATCAGCCATTCGCGCCGACGGATGCCGCTGCTTTTTACGGCTGCGGAGGAATGTCGCCCGGCGCGCCGGCCCGGCTTGGAGCCAGTGCCTTCTGCACCGCGCATTTTGTCGATGAGATCGGCGATGGTCGCGCCGGGAGTGACATCGGCCTGGGTCAGGCCGAAGAGCTGACCGAAGCGAATGTTTGAAAGCGTCAGCCGCTGATCTGCGTCAAAGACGCTAAGACCGAGTGGCAGGTTGTTGAGGATGATTTCGAAGAGTCTCTGCTGTCCGTCGAATGCCTGGCTGAGGGCTGACATATTGCCTCTCAGCGCATGGTTCTCCCTCAGCAGCGTTTCCGCGCTTCTTTCGATCTCGTCATAGTCGCTTTCATGGACACGATAGGTCGCGATGACAAGTTCCATCAGGCGCTGCGCATCGACCGATCCATCGGCGGTGACGGCCTGGCTGCATTGCTGCCAGAAGAGCGCTTCAGCCTTCATGGCGAGGCCTCTGCAGGGCGGCCGCGACGGCCACGGTCGCCATCGGTTGATGGACGTACCTCATCACATCGAAAACTCTTCCAAAAGTGGCCATGAAATTGATTTTTCATAAACTAAACGTCCAGGTGGTATCTCGTGACGCTCATTCTGGACGGGCGGGATTAATATTCGGTTGCAGTGCAACAGCGGCTTCGCGTCGTTAGACATTTGTTTTATATGTGAAAAATTGCTGAAATACCGCAACGCCTCCTCGCCTGGCGCCGGCAGATGCTCAGCTTCGGGCCGTTTCGTTAACCGTTGTCAATCATCGTTAATGAGAAGTTAACAACTTATTGACGCACCGCGCAAATCAGTTTAACCAGCGAGTCAATCAGTGATTTTCCACGTTCGTATTGCGTACAAACACCACCGGCAAAAGGCGGTGAATGGAGGTTTGTATGACCAGCACCACATCCGTTTCCGATACGTCATATGCATATCTGGCGACACTCTCGCGGCTTGATGCCAATGGCGATGGTGTCCTCAGCCGCGGCGAACGTGCTGCCGATGAGAAGCCCGGCATCATCAAGGAACTTCTGGAAGAGGACAACACCAGCGATACGCAGCCGAAATTTTCCGGCAGCCTGATTGCGCTGATGATGGACTCGCGTGACAGCGGCATGGCAAGCAGCATCGCCGTCCCTTATCCGTTGCAGCAGACGGCGCCGACGACCGGCGATCAACCGGACGATCTGTACCGCAACACTTACGGCCAGTTCGATTTCAGCGCCGTCGCCTGAGACGCTCCCGAATCCGGTCATCTGCAAGCCGGCCGTTGGCCGGCTTTTCTCGTTCTGCGGGTCTGCCTTAGCGCCTCCTGTCGGATACGCGCCGCTCTAAATGAGGAACACCTTCCGGGGTTGATACGTTCAGAAGGACAACCGGACGGAAGGAGATCTCCATGAAAGCCATGTGCACCATCGCCGCCCTGAGCCTGCTTGCCTTTGCATTGCCGGCGGGTGCCCAGGACAAGCAGACGGCGGTCGCCAATTTCGCCGGCAAGGACGGCAAGGAGGACGGCCGCGCGCAACTGACGGCTGCCGCCACCGGCGGTGTCTTGATCGAGGTCGAGATATCGGGACTGCCGGCGAACAAATGGGTGGCCTTCCACGTTCATGAGACCGGCCGATGCGACGCCGCGACCCATCACGAGTCGGCCGGCGGTCACTTCAACCCTGAGAAGGCCGAGCATGGCATCCTTGCGGCCAAGGGGCCGCATGCTGGCGATATGCCCAATCAATATGTCGGGCAGGACGGCGTGCTCAGGGCGCAGGTCTTCGACAGCATGGTCACGCTCGATGGCAAGACCGACGGCATTCGCGGCCGCGCATTGATGGTGCACGCCAATTCGGATGACTATCGCAGCCAGCCCTCGGGTGATGCCGGGGAAAGACTGTCCTGCGGCGTCATTCAATAGTCTGCTGCATAAGTTCCTGGATCACTGTTTCATTGCCGCGTCAGTGCCGGCTTTTCGGCGGCCGATCTGCCGTTGGACGTCTTTGCCGGCGCGGCGTTCGGCGCATCCGGCAACGCGGCCCGATTGTTCTCGTCGAAGGCGAGTTTTATGCGCTTTGCCATGTCCCGGCTGACCGTCCACCAGTCACCGGTCTTTGCCCAATAACGCAGCGTCACGAAGATCGCGCCGTCACCGAGGCCGTCGATGAAGACGCTCGGTTCCGGTGACTTCAGCACCCGGGAATCGGCTTTGGCAAGGCCCATCAATGTTTCCATCGACTGATCGATGTCATCCTCCACCTTGATCTTCAGCTCGTTCCGCCGCGTCGCCTCGCGGCTGAAATTGGTAATCGGCGTATTCCAGAGCGTCGAATTCGGCGCCAACCGGTAGAGCCCGTCGGCGGTCCTGAGTTCGGTCGCAAACAGTCCGATTTCGCGCACCGTGCCGGCCACGCTGCTGGTCTCGATATATTCGCCGACCCGGAACGGCCTGAGGATCAGCAGCATGATGCCGGCGGCGATATTCTGCAGCGTTCCCTGCAGCGCCAGTCCGATTGCCAGGCCGGCTGCGCCGAGGGCCGCGATGATCGACGCCGTCTGGACGCCGAACTGGCCGAGCACGGTAATGAACACCAGGATGAGCAGCGCGTATCGCAGCACATTGGTGAAGAAGCGCGCCAGCGTCTCGTCGATGCCATGGACGCGCGACAGGCCTTCATAAGCCCAGCGGCTGGCGAAACCGGCAAGCGCCCAGCCGAGAACCAGCAGGATCACCGCCCCAAGGACGGAAAAGGAATATTGCACCGCCAGCGCGCTCGCCTGGCTGAGCGCCGTTTGCGTGGCAAGAAGGGCGTCGGCTGCTTGTTGTTGCATGATCTGGCCTTTTCTACGTGGTCGGGCCTAGATGGGGCAGATGGCGGCAGCGTCAACCGCAAGCGGGCTCGCCGATCGCAAGCACGAAGGGCGCGTTGCCGTCGGCATCGGCGCCGCGTCCGATCGCCCGTACGGCCGCAACAAGCCGGCCGCTACGGTTAAGCAGCGCGTCGCCGATCTCGATCAGCCGGGCGTTCGGCGTCGCGAAAGGCGAGGCCGCCCGCAGCCGGCGCGCAAGTGTTTCCTCACTCTGATCCGGCGCGAGCGACAATGCGGCGATCAGGGCTGCCGCCGGTGAGCGCGACACGCCCATCCAGCAATGGATGAGCAGCGGCGTCTCCTGCCGCCACGACGCGGCAAAGTCGATGATTCCCTGCACATGCGTTTCGTCGGGCGCCACCAGGCCGCCGGTGCCCTTGAAGGTAATGTCGTTCATCGCAAGCGTCAGATGACGGTCGGCCGCGATCACGCCCGGCCGGTGAAAGGCCTGCTCCTTGGCGATCAGGCTGATCATGTCACGCGCCTTGTGGCGCACGGCCATCTCTGCGATGCGCGATAGCGGCGAGACGACGATGAAACTCACGAGACCATCTCCCGCGCGGTCTCGATCGCCGCGAAGCGCTCGCAGAACAGCCTCTGGGCTTCGATTGCCGGCAGCGGTTCGATCATCAGCATCTCCCTGCTGACGCCGCGCGGCTGGCCGAAGAACTTCTGTGCCTCGGCCGGTGTAAAGCCGGCGAGCACCGTCGCCTCGAAATAGGCGGCGATCGTATCGGCTTTCTTGATTCGGTCCTTGAGGTCGCGCGCGGGATGCGGCGGCAGGCCGAAGCGCAGGTGCACGGCGGCCTCCAGCCGCTTTTCCACCGTCTTGTAGCCGCCGCCGACCACCGATTTGAACGGCGAGATCAT
Source organism: Rhizobium acidisoli (assembly GCF_002531755.2). Classification (NCBI taxonomy): domain Bacteria; kingdom Pseudomonadati; phylum Pseudomonadota; class Alphaproteobacteria; order Hyphomicrobiales; family Rhizobiaceae; genus Rhizobium; species Rhizobium acidisoli. Next base: position 1,071,656 of record NZ_CP034998.1, read on the forward strand.
ATCGCCAATCACATATTCGGGTGCGTCATGCAGCAGCGCCATCAGGCACTCCTGCGGGGAGGCATCATTGACGCGGCGGAAAATGTCTTCGACGACGAGGCTGTGCTGCGCCACCGAAAACGCATGATCGCCTGACGTCTGGCCGTTCCAGCGGGCAACACGCGCCAGCCCATGGGCAATGTCGATCAGTTCCACATCGAGCGGCGAGGGGTCGAGCAGGTCGAGCCTGCGCCCGGACAGCATGCGTTGCCAGGCGCGGGGAGCTTTCGCCGTTGTCACGCGCTGGCCTCGTCGGCGCTGGTGGGAAAGACAAGGCCGGACCATTGCGGCAGGACGAGGGAAACGGGTGTCTCGCCGGCGAGCAGCGGCGTGCCGGCAGCGATTGCCGCGCCGGCGCGGTCGATGCGCACAATCGCCAATCCATGGTCGCCTTCGACCGAACCGAGTGTCCCGACAGGCTTGCCGGCGGCGGATATCTCCGTCCCGGTCTCCGGCAGAGCCGTTGCGGCGGACACTGTCACGACGCGCCGGCGGGCGGTGCCGCGGTGCTGCATGCGCGAAACGACCTCCTGGCCGACATAGCAGCCCTTCCTGAAGGAGAGGCCGCCATTGAAATCCATCAGCACGTCGTGCGGAAAGGCATCCTGCAGGGCGAAGTCCGATCCTGATGTGACGATGCCGTGGGCGATGCGCAGCGCATCGTAGAGGGCTTCTTCACCGTCGCCGTGTTTGCCGGGCTGACGGATCAACGTGACGCCTGCCTTGGCGAAGCGGCTGTCCCGGACGCTTTGGCTGTCCCGGACGCCCTGGGCACCTTCGCTCCAGGAAACGGTGACACCTTCGTCGGCGCGCGGCGCAAGCGTGACGGCGGCGCGCAGCTTGTACATCGTCAGCCGCTTCAGCAGGCCATCGCGCTGGCCGGCATCCGTTTCGATCGTATAGCCGTCGCCCTCCTGCCAGACCATGAAGTCGAACAGGATCTTGCCCTGCGGCGTCAGCAGTGCCCCGGGCCGCGCCTCGCCGGCCTCAAGCGAGATGATATCGGTGGTGATCAGGTTCTGCAGGAAGGATTGGGCTTCCGCGCCGCTGACGGAGAGAAGTGAGCGGTCTTTCAGGAATACGGCTGGCATGGCGGAACCTGTCGCGTTGGTCATCGCTCAGAGGTATGTCTTCATGAGGTGGATCGCAAGCGTCCCACCGAAAGGCGAAACGCGAAAGGCGCAAGCGTGGTGGGCGTCAGTCGCCCGCCGTGAAGAATTTCCATTTGCCCTGCGGCGTAATGCCGAGGCGGTAGAAATTATAGCCGCCGAATTCCTGCATATCGGAAAGATCGCCGGCGGTGACGATGCGCAACAGCTCGACGCGCTCAGGCGGTGTCAGCGACTTCAGGTCCTTCTCGGCGAAATAGGGCCAGACATACATCTCGTCTGCCGTACCCTGGCCGACATGCACGAAGCCGGTCGAGACGATGTCGAGCATGATGGCGAGGATTTCGTCTCCGTCAGGATCGCCGGAAAGATCCTTCAGCGTGCCAATCGGATCCTCCGTGGGCTCGCCGACAGTCACCTGAGTCTGCTCTGTGCCGGTGCCCATCAGCGGCCGCAAGCGTTCGAGATCGCCGGAGGCCGCCGCCTCGACGATCTGCTCGCGCATCTTGCGAACCGGCTCGGGCACCTTGCTGATGTCGTAGATCACTTCGGCGGGTTTGGAAGCATCCTGGGCGCCCGGCGTCTTGTCGACACCTTGATTGTTCTGGCTGTTGACCAGCGGATCGGCCATGGGAACGCTGGGAGCGGTCCCGCCCTGCGGTTGGCTCTGTCCCTGAGCGCTTCCCGGCGCAGCCGGCGCGTCGTTGGCAGCCTGGCCGGGGATCTTGTGCAGTTCGGAAAGCGCGTAGGCTGCCGGGGCAAGGAAAATATTGCCGGCGGCGAGGCTGAATGCAAGCAGCACCGGCGCGAGCGGAATTCGCGAAATTTTCTCTTTACCGGTATGCATCAAACTCTCTGATAACAATTATTGCAGGGTGCGGTTCGCGGAGAATTCGCCGGCAAGCATGCGTTCACGCAGCGAATCCAGCAAGGCTTCGGCGCTGCTTTCCCCGTGCAATCTGATCGTCTCGCGCAGGGCATGCGCAATAGCGGCATCAGCGATGATCTCAGGCTCGATTCCGTCGGCCATGCCGTCGGCCCAAGCCTCGTTCTGGTACTCCAGAGCCGCCTGCATCTTCTCGTGGACGATCATGTCGTCGATCTCGTTGAGGCTTGCTTCCATTGTCTTTTCCTCAGAACTTCTCATGTCTTACTGCACCGTTAACAACACTAACAGCCTTTTCCCAAAACGACACGTCCACATGCGAAAACAGGTTAATTAAACGTCAATTTCCAAAACGCGAGGTAATTTCTGTGGCGAGTGTTGCACCTTCGTTACGGTAGCGCTCTTCTGCCACGATGGCCGCTGCGGTGCAATCCGTATAGACGGAGGCGAAGGCGCGGTAGCCGCGATTGAAGGCTGCAGTCAGTCTTTCCTTGCGCTGCGGCTCGTTGCCGGTCTCCGAATCGAGCAGCTGCTGCATGCCGTTTCGCCACTCGTCGCCGCCTGCCGCCTTGCAGAGCGTTCTCAAATAATGCACCGAGCCCAACACCTCGGCGAGCCGTGCCAGCTTGTCGTCGTAGGGCACCGTCACCGCAGGCGGCGGCGCAATCTCCTCCTCCCGTGGAGGCGGCGCGTTCTTGCCCTGCGCCATGGTGGGACCGGCGAGCACGAGCAGGGACAGGAAAACGCGTCGAACGGGAATCATGCTCCCAGTTGATACGTTGAGCATGACGGCAACAAGGCGCGCTTGAGAGTTTCCACGTCTATTCGCCGCTATTCGTCGCCCGAAAGCCGCTCTGCGCATTCGAGCACGCTCTGCGGCACCGGCAGCCGCCGGATTTCCTCAACCGTGTACCAGCCGAGCGCCGCCGCATCGTCGGCGGCCTCAGCCACCAGCTCCCGATCCGCCTCGACGCGAAAGACCGACAGGAAGAAGTGGCTGCTGAGGCTGCCATCGGCCGCATGGGTCTTCAGGTCATAGGTCGAAAACAGCTGCGGATTGCGCACCGAAATGCCGGTTTCCTCACGGAATTCTCGCAACGCCGTTTGCTCCGGCGTCTCGCCCGGTTCGGCGCGGCCGCCTGGAAAGGCATACATATCGGCAGAAGGCGGATTGCGCCGCAACACCAGAAGGAATCGTCCGTCGCGTTCGAGAATGGCGGAGGAGGCGGCTTTGGCGGTGGAGATCATGGGATGGCTCTTGCTGTGATGGCCCATCCTACCCGATGAATAGTGATCAAGAAATGCGAAGGCGCGAAAGGTGCTTCCGTGACCTACATCATTTATGCCTTTGCCGCCGTCTTCGAGATCGCCGGCTGCTTCGCCTTCTGGGCGTGGCTGAGACTTGGAAAGCCCGTCTGGTGGCTGGCGCCCGGAATGGTTTCGCTGGCACTTTTTGCCTGGCTTCTGACGCTGGTCCCGAGCGAGGCCGCCGGCCGGACCTTCGCAGCTTATGGCGGCATCTATATCGCCGCCTCACTGCTCTGGCTCTGGCTGGTCGAAAGCCGCGTGCCTGATCGCTACGATATCGGCGGGGCGCTGGTCTGCCTTGCGGGAACGAGCATTATCCTCTTTGGGCCGAGAGGCTGACGCGCCTTGACCGGACTCAAGCCGGGTGCAAAGACAAGCCGATGTGTGGACGTTTCGCCCTGACAAGCTCCAGCGCCGACCTGCGCGAATTTTTCTCCGGTGTCGATCTCGATGAGTTTCCGGCGCGCTACAACATCGCGCCGACGCAGCCGATCCTCGTCGTCATAGCAGGCGAGGGCCGGGAGCAGGGCAGCAACCAGGCCGACCGTCGCGCCGTGCTCGTGCGCTGGGGTCTGACCCCGGCCTGGGTCAAGGACCCGAGGGACTTCCCACTGCTGATCAACGCCCGCTCCGAGACCGCCATCGGCAAGGCCTCCTTCCGGGCGGCCATGCGTCATCGCCGCATACTCATCCCGGCCTCCGGCTTTTATGAATGGCATCGCCCATCCAAAGAAAGCGGCGAGCGGCCGCAGGCCTATTGGATCAGGCCGCGTCAGGGCGGGGTCGTCGCTTTTGCCGGGCTGATGGAGACATGGTCCTCGGCGGATGGTTCCGAGGTCGATACCGGCGCGATCCTGACGACAGCGGCCAATTCGGGCATATCGGCGATCCACGATCGCATGCCCGTGATTATCAAGCCGGAAGATTTTTCACGCTGGCTGGATTGCAGGACGCAGGAGCCGCGCGAGGTGGCCGACCTGATGCGGCCGGTTCAGGACGATTTTTTCGAGGCCGTCCCGGTGTCCGACAAAGTCAACAAGGTCGCCAATATGGGGCCCGACCTGCAGCAGCCGGTCGTCGTCGAAAAGCCGCTGAAGGCCCCCGAGAAGCAGAGGCCTGACGACGGCCAGCTTAGTTTCTTCTGAATACTATCTGCCGCTTCGTTAGTCGCGTGAGCGCTCAAGCGGATTTCTTGACGCTGGTCGGCTTGTGTTTCGCCATCAGCGATGCCGCGGCAACAGCCTTGAGGCCGACGGGGCGATAGTTGGCGGCGAGATCGGGCTTGGCCGTCTGCTGTTCGCCGCTACTGCTCTTCTTCGAAGTCACGATACTCTCCTTACGTGGTTCTTCCCAGGGTATTTTGTATTTTGAAGTTTGGTCACCAATAGCGACAAAACGGGGACGCAGCTTATCAGGATTTGTAAACGCGCACCATAATTCGCGAGGCTTAACTGAAGCCTACGTTGGTTAATACTTACTGAAGGGAGCGGTTCCAATAAAACTGCGCAGCCGTTTTTCCGGGGAAAAAGCGCGCAACAGTTTTCAGGGGAATGCGGGAGGCGAAGAGAGACGCAATGCCATCACCAAAGCGCGTCGCGTCAAATTTGATTCATGCGACGCGCTTAGCCCTTTATGTTGATGCATGTCGTTGTCCCGGAACCGCTGCACACTTCCGGGCGACATGCATTCGAAAATCAGGAAATGCGTCCGCGTCAGATGTGACGGCCGATATCGTCGTCGCCGACGCCGGGTTCCTCGATCGTCAGCGTCCCGTATTTCCGGCGCCATTTCCGCGCACCGAAAGGAAGCGATATGAGATAGGCGGCAACAGTGAAGACCATCACCTCCCAGGTGTAGCTCATCAGCAGAGCCACATAGAGCACGACGCCGAGCATCATCGGCAGCACGAGATCGCGCCGCAGCCGGTTGCCTTCCGATTTGCCCGACCAGACCGGCAGCCGGCTGATCAGCAAGAAGGCGATGACGACGGTATAGATCGACGAGAAATAAGCGAAGGTGCGGTCCGTCGCCAGGCCGAGGAAGCCGAGATAGACCGGCAGCAGCACCAGCATGGCGCCGGCCGGCGCCGGCACGCCGACGAAATATTCCGATTGCCAGCTCGCCTTGTTCTCGCGTTCGGCCATGACGTTGAAGCGGGCAAGCCGAAGCCCGGCGGCGATCGCATAGATCAAAGCGGCGATCCAGCCGAGCGAGCGCGCCTGGTCGAGCGCGAAGACATAGACGACGAGGGCGGGAGCGACGCCGAAATTGACGATATCGGCAAGCGAATCCATTTGCGCGCCGAACTTCGAGGTCGCCTTCATCAGCCGGGCCACGCGCCCATCGATGCCGTCGAGGAAGGCGGCGACCAGCACCATGGAGACGGCGAGCTCGTAACGGTTCTCGAAAGCCAGCCGGATGCCGGTCAGCCCGGCGCAGATCGCCAGAATGGTGATGAGGTTCGGAAAGACAAGACGGAGCGGGATTTCGCGCAGACGCGGGCCGCGGGCGGAATCATCCGGACCATTGGGCTCGAAAGGCGGAAAGGGCGTTTCCATATCGCGTTCCAATCTGAACCTGGAGCATGTCGCGCAAAACTGTGCAGTGGTTTTGCGATAATGACATGCGTAAAAACAAAGGGCTAAAGCGCGAGCAGCGAATCCGAAAGATCGCGACGCACCTTAGCTGCGGCGGCTGATAATGGGACCCTTGGTGGAGGCGAATTCGGCAATCACCGTTTCCCCGGCAATCGCCACCTGGCCGAGTGAGACGCGTGGCGCGGCACCGGCGGGCAGAAACACGTCGAGCCGCGAGCCGAAACGGATCAGCCCGAAGCGCTCGCCGGCATCCACCGGTTCGTTGGGGTTTGCCCAGCAGAGGATGCGCCGTGCCACGAGGCCGGCGATCTGGACCACGCCGATCTGGCCGTGACGGGTTTCGATCACCAGCCCGTTACGCTCGTTGTCCTCGCTGGCCTTGTCGAGTTCGGCATTGACGAAGCTGCCGGATCGGTAATTGATGCTGACGATACGCCCGCGCATCGGCGCCCGGTTCACATGGCAGTTGAAGACGTTCATGAACACCGAGATGCGCAGCATCGGCTCGGAGCCGAGGTCAAGCTCGGCCGGCGGGGTCACCATCTGGATCGCCGAGACCTTGCCGTCGGCGGGAGAGATTACCAGATCGTCGTCCTGCGGGGTGACGCGCTCGGGATCACGGAAGAAATAGGCGCACCACAGCGTGAAGATCATGCCGATCCAGAAGAGCGGCTTGAAGATCCAGCCCAGGATCAGCGACGCGACGAAGAAGGCGGCAACGAAGGGATAACCCTCCTTATGCACGGGGACGATCGTGTTGCGAACCGTGTTGAACAGGCTCATGCTGCCGGTCTCCTTGCGTTGTCGTTTTTTGCTGGTTAGCGAAAAACCGTCTCCGGGGCAATGCTGTGGCCCCGGCCCTGGTTCCGACGCCGGAGTTCTGAACAACAAAAGCTTGGGCCTTGTCGCTCCCGGCTCAGCTTGCCGGGGCAAGCCGCGTGATCACGCCCAGGTCGTCGCTTTCGCGCACCTGCTTCAGATGTTCCTCCGCCTGTGTCGCCTCGCGCTGCCGGTTCCACATCGAGGCGTAGAGACCGTTCCGCTCGAGCAGGGCGGCATGCGTCCCGCGCTCGGCGATCTCGCCGCTTTTTAAGACGATGATTTCGTCGGCGCCGATCACCGTCGACAGTCGGTGGGCGATCACCAGCGTCGTGCGGTTCTTCGAAACCACGTCGAGCGCCGTCTGGATTTCCCGTTCCGTCGTCGTGTCGAGCGCCGATGTCGCCTCGTCGAGGATCAGGATGGGCGGTGCCTTGAGAATGGTGCGGGCGATCGCCACTCGCTGCTTCTCGCCACCCGAAAGCTTGAGCCCGCGCTCGCCGACCTTGGTCTCAAACCCCTCGGGCAGCATTTCGATGAAATGGGCGATCTGCGCCACCTCGGCTGCCGCAAAGACCTCGCCGTCGCTCGCCGATGTGCGGCCGTAGCGGATGTTGTAGGCGACCGTATCGTTGAAGAGCACGGTATCCTGCGGCACCATGCCGATCACGGAGCGCAGGCTCTTCTGCGTGACTTTGCGGATGTCCTGGCCGTCGACGGTGATCGCGCCGCTCTGGATATCGTAGAAACGATAGAGCAGCCGCGACAGCGTCGACTTGCCGGCGCCCGAAGGACCGACGACGGCCACCGTCTTGCCGGCCGGCACCTCGAAGGAAATGCCCTTCAGGATCGGACGGGCGGGGTCGTAGGAAAAGTGCACATCCCTGAAGGCGATCGCGCCCTGGCCGATCCGGAGCTCGGCCGCATCGGGCGTGTCCTTGACCTCGGCCTGGACCTCCAGCAGGTCGAACATCTGCTCGATATCGGTCAAGCCTTGACGGATTTCGCGGTAGACGAAGCCGATGAAGTTGAGCGGTGCGGAAAGCTGCAGAAGCATCGAATTGACGAAAACGAAATCGCCGACCGTCTGCTCGCCGCGCTGCACGGCGAGTGCCGACAGAACCAGCATGATCGTCGTGCCGATGCCGAAGATGACGCCCTGGCCGAAGTTCAGCCAGCCGAGCGAAGTCCAGACATCGGTTGCCGCCTTCTCGTAGCGTTCCATCGATTTGTCGAAGCGTTTTGCCTCCATCTCTTCGTTGCCGAAATATTTGACGGTCTCGAAATTGAGGAGGGAGTCGATTGCCTTGGTATTGGCGTCGGTATCGCTGTCGTTCATCGACCGGCGGATGGCGATGCGCCAGTCGGACGCGCGGATCGTGAACCAGATATAGGCCCAGACCGTAAAGGCCGTGACGGCGAGATAGGAGAAGCCGTAGCCCCACCAGAAGATCGCCGCCGTCAGCAGGAATTCGATGACGGTCGGGACCGAATTGAGGATCGTGAAACGCACGATCGTCTCGATGCCCTTGGTGCCGCGCTCGATGATGCGCGACAGGCCGCCGGTCTTGCGCTCCAGATGGAAGCGCAGCGACAGCTCGTGCATATGCACGAAGGTCCTGTAGGCGAGCTGGCGCACCGCATGCTGCCCGACGCTGGCAAACAGCGCGTCGCGCAGCTGGTTGAGGCCGAGCTGGATCAGGCGGGTGATGTTGTAGGCGATCACCAGGGCGATGGCGCCGGCAAGCAGTGGCGGCACCGAGCCGGCGAGATCCATCCTGCCGTTCAGCGCATCGGTCGACCACTTGAAGAAATAGGGAACGAGCAGCAGCACGAATTTGGAAATCAGCAGGAAGACCGAGGCCCAGACGACGCGCATCTTGAGGTCGGGTCGGCCGGCCGGCCACATATAGGGCCAGAGGTTGAGAAGTGTCTGCAGCAGGTTGGATTCCGAGACTGTCTTGCCGTTTGCCATGCTTGTCTCCAGCCCGGATGGGCTTGCGGCGCTTGCCGCGCTTCGATGCCGGCAAGAGCACGGAACCGGAATATGCCCGAAGCGCTTCCCCCGCCACCGCCAGATAGGATGCCCGGCAGATGAATACAACAAGTGCGGGGTTCAGGAAAAGAGAGGCCGGGCGGTTAGCCCGCCCGGCCTCGTTATCATGTTTTGGCGCTTACAGATGCCGGTTGGACAGGCGTTTGCGGTGCAGTTCCTCGGCGTTCGGCAGTACATCCTTCGGCAGGCCGAAGATCTGGCCGGGACGGATGCGATCCGGATCGACGATCTTGTCCTCGTTGGCGATGTAGATCGTCGTGTAGCGAACGCCGAGTCCATAGGTGCGGCGCGAAATCTGCCACAGCGTGTCGCCGCGGCGGATGATCACCGCCGCGTTGTTTGCGGTCAGCGGCGCCTGTTCGATCGTCTTCGGCTGGTTGCCTGCTGCGTCGTTTGCAGCCGGCACGGCCGGTGCCGCCGGTGCAGGGGACGTAGAGAGTTCGGCGATGATCGCCGCCAGGCCGTCGAGGCCAGCGCCGACGGATTTTGCATCCTTCGGCAGGCCCTGCAGCATCTTCAATGCGCTGGTCGCGGTCTGCGAGGCGGCGCCGGACGCTTGCTTGAAGGTGTCGGGCGCATCGGATCCCGGACGGAAATCGGCGACCGAGCGCAAGGCGAATTCGGTTGCCGAGCGCGCCGCCGCAAGCTGTTCGGCGCCGGGCAGCTTGCCATCGGCAAACAGCCCCTTCAGCAGGCCGAAGGCCTTGCCGACTTCGGCCTTGCGCTTGCCGAGCTCGCCTTCGTCGAGCGGCACCATCGAGGCAGCACCATTTGCGTCGGCTGGGACGGATTGCGCCGCGACCCTGACCTGGTCGCCGGCCGGGCGATTGAAATTCACCGCTGCACGCACGATCACCTTGCCGGCGGGATCGACGACATCGACGCGGATCTTATGGTCGCCGACCGAGAGCGCCACCACGCCGTCGATGACGAAATGGCCGTCCGAACCGGCGGTGTCCTGGCCGACAAGGCTGTCGTCGGCGTAACCGAGGACCTTGGCGTTGGCGCGCGCCGTGCCGGCAATGAAAATCTTATTGCCCTCGATTTCGACGGCATTGACCATCACATCGGGCGCATTCGACTTATCGGGGTTGGCGGTGCCGGGAATGGCCGGGGCCGCCGCTGAGCCGCCGGAGGTGGCGTCGGTGAGGTTAGGCGTCTGCAGCGCCAGCTCGCCGGTTGGCGCAACGGTCGCAGCAGGCGCAGCCGAACCTTCGCCGGTTGCCGGCTTGTCTGTTGGCGGCGCCATCGGGTTGGAGGCATCGGCGACTTCGGTTCCGGCCTTCGGCGCGGTGATGATGCGGCTCGCCGCGCCGGGTTTGGAGACCATGGCGAGCAGATTGGCGCCGTCGCCGTCCTTCGGCACGGAGATGGTCGCGACTTCTTCGGAAAGCGTGCTCTTGCCGTCCTTGCCGGTAAACTTGAGCACGAGCTGGTGGTCGCCCGCCGCAAGCGGATCGTCGAGAACGGCGGCGAAATCGCCGCTGGCATCGACATTGGCTGTCGTCACGACCTTTTCGCCGTCAAGCACTTCGAGCTTGCCGTTCGGTTCTGCGGAGCCGGCAATCACTGTCGAGCCGTCGGGCTCGACGCGCAGGACGTCGAAGGCGGGAAGCTTCGGGCCGGCAGTCGCCGCTGTCGTGCTCGCCGCAGGCTCAGGCGCACCGGTCAGTGCAGCCTCGGCCTTGGCGATCGCGGCAAGCGCATCGGTAATGTTCTCCGGCAGCGACTGGACGATGGCGAGCGCCTTCGTGCCGCCGTCCTTCGCCTTGACGGCAAGTGCCTGGGTCGCCGGATCGAGGCCCTCGGGGATTGCGAAACCGGCAAGCGCAGTCAGCGCATCGACGGCCTTGGTCTTGGCAGCGGCGAAGACGTCGTCGGCGGGGCCTTTGCCGTCGGCAAACAGTGCCTTGAGTTCGGTAAGCGACACGCTCGCATTGGCCGACAGGCGACCCACCTTATCGGCGACGCCGGCCGCGTCGGCCACGGCCGAGCGCGATGTCTTTGCCGACTCGTTAACCGTGTCCTTGAGCTCCGTGCTCGCCTGGTTGATGGCGTCGCCGACCTTGGCTGCATCGCCGCCGATGCGCGGCATGACGAAAAATACCATCAGTAGGATTGCGATTACGAGCACTGCAAGGGCCAGCAAGCCGGCACGGTTCTTCATCATTATGTCTCCCCAGGCGGCAATTTGCCGTAGTAACCGAAATTGCTAGCGATTCCCGTTGCTTTGCACAAGCATTCAAAGCAATTCGGCAAGCTCGGCAGGCTGCTTTCCAGTCAATTTTCTTGACTGCATTGAAATGGAATAGTTGTTTGCCTCTATGACCGAACAATCTGTATCGATTCGATCCATCTGCGTTTACTGCGGCTCAAGGCCGGGACGCGATCCCTCCCACATGGCGGCCGGGCGTGCTCTCGGACGAGAGATCGCCGAATACGGCCTGCGCCTCGTCTATGGCGGGGGTACCAAAGGCATCATGGGCGCGGTAGCCAGCGGCGCGCTTTCAGGCGGCGGTCAGGTCACGGGCATTATCCCCGAATTCCTGATCGATATGGAAGCGACTCGCCACTCGCTCGGTCAGCTTAACGAACTTATTGTAACCCCTGACATGCATGCGCGCAAACATACGATGTTCGAGCGTTCCGACGCTTTCGTCGCACTGCCCGGCGGCATCGGTACGCTGGAGGAGATCGTCGAGATCATGACCTGGGCGCAGCTCGGCCGCCACGAAAAGCCGATGGTCTTTGCCAACGTCAACGGTTTCTGGGATCCGATGATGGAGCTGATGCGCCATATGACCGAAGAGGGTTTCCTGCACACTGCCCACCGGGTGCAGCCGCTCGTCGTCGATGAGATCTCCGGCATCATTCCGGCAATCATGGCCCAGGCAGCCCAGCTCGCCGCCGATCGTGACGGCGAGGATGCGGTGATCTCGAAGATGTAGGTGGCGTAGCAGCCCCCGGAGCGCCCGCCGTTTCGCCGGCAAATTCAGCTATAGGCCGAAACAAGCTGCGTCACCTGAGAACGCATCCATCGGTTGGCGGGATCATTGTCACCTGCCGCCGACCAAACCATCGATATCGGGCTCACCTTTAGATCGAGTGGAACTTCGGCCATCGCCAAGCCGAACAGACCGGCATACCGCTTCACAATTCTGGTCGGCAGAGTGGCGATCAGGGGCGCTTCGAGGACGGCGGTCAGCACGGTGAGGAATTCTGGTGCTGCCACAGAGACGTCGAGCCGCACGTTGATCCGCTTCAACGCATCATCAATGCAGCCTTCGATGGCGTCCTTCTGGGAAACCAGGGCATGCTTGAGCCCGATATAGGCGTCACGGTCCAAGGTTTCGGGAAGATCAAGAAGCTTCGGATTGTAGCAACACATCAGCGATTGCTCGAACAGCAGGCTCCGCCGGTGTCTGTTGTTGCCGTCATCGTAGCAGCCGACGCCAAGGTCTATGACATTGTCGTCCAAAAGCTTATGGACCAGCTCGGGGTTGACCGCTCGCGCAAGCACTCTGATACCGGGGGCCATCTCATTCAACATAGCGGCGAGACGCGGCACGAGCAGCACCTCAAGCTCGCTGGAAAAGCCGATGCGGAATATCTGCTCGGCCTCGCCCGGCTCGAAGGTCGCAGGCGTTACGATCGCCAGCTGCGTGCGACTGAGTATGTGCTCTACGGCTTCGGCGAAGCGCAGCGCCCGATGGGTCGGCTGCATGACCTGGCCGACACGTACGAACAGCTCGTCCTGAAGCAGGGTCCGGAGAGTGCCGAGATTGTGGCTCATGGCAGGCTGCTGGATTTTCAGCCGGACAGCCGCTTTCGTCACGCTCCGCTCCTTCATGAGCGCATCGAAGGCGACGAGCAGGTTGAGGTCGAAAGACCACAAATTGAAATGATCGATGGAGACAATTTCATTCATCGATTTGATCGTTGCACGAATTTTCCCTACTGTCCATAGCCATCAGACAGCGCTGTCCCGGTTCCAGTTCAACTCGAAAGGAAGTTCCATGAGCGATCTTGGAAAGGAATATCGTATTGCCGGCGTGACGGTCAGAAAGGTGCAGGAGCAGTATCTGCAAAACGTTCCGCCCTCATTTCTCTACCCGACTGCCGGATCCGAGGAGATCAAGGCGATCGAGCCACGTCTTTCCGCCGTCGATATGGAAGAGGGCCGCGATGCCCTTGTGGTGAGCATCCATAGCTGGCTTGTCAGGACGGCCGACCACGTCATCCTCATCGACACGGGCTCGGGTAACGATAAGGAAAGACCGCGCAATCTCGCCTTCCATCAGCAGACAATCCCGTTTCTCGACAGGTTGCGCCAGGCAGGTGTCGAGCCCGAAGACGTCGACTTCGTCATAAATACCCATCTTCACGTCGACCATTCCGGCTGGAATACCGTGCTTGAGGACGGAAGATGGATCCCCACGTTCAAAAACGCACGCTACGTCTTCCCGCGCGCCGAGCAGGAATATTATGCGTCGACGGCAAGCCACAACGACATCAACATTCCCAGCGCCGGCGTCTATGAAGACAGCGTGCGGCCGGTGATCGAGGCGGGGCTTGCCGATTTCATCGACGGTGCAGCCGATCCTTTCCTGAAACACTTTACCTTCTTGCCGACGCCTGGGCACAGCATCGGCCATATGTCGGTTCTGCTGAAGGCGGACAATCAAGCGGCAATCTTCGCCGGCGATGTCATGCACCATCCGATTCAGGTGGAACGGCCCGACCTCAACACGGTCTTCTGCGAATTCTTGGATCAGGCTGCCCAGTCCAGACGGCGCGTACTCGAACTCGCTGCCGATAATCACGCCATGTACTTCTCCACGCACTTTCCCGGTTCGTCTGCTGGATATGTAACCCGCGACGGCGAAAAATTCAGGTGGTCCTATGTCTGACAACAAGCTCGCATCTTCAGCTTTTGACGCCGGCGAGATCGTATTCGACGAGCATTATGTTGATAGCGGAACCGACGGCATCAAGCTCTATCTCCGCAATAAGCGAAGGAAGGACCACAAAGTCTTTCTCGCGGCTAAAACGATCGTGATGGTGCATGGGGCGACCTTCTCGTCCGGAAGTCTTTACGACGTTCCCTTCAATGGGATGTCCTTCATCGACTTCCTCGCTCATCGAGGCTTCGATGTCTTTGCGGTTGATGTCCGGGGCTATGGAAAATCGACCCGCCCGCCGGAGATGCAGGCGGCGCCCGATCTCAACCCCCCGCTTGTCGCCACAGACACCGGCGTCGCCGACTTCGCAACGGCCATCGATTTCGTCCTTCGACTTCGCGGCCTGAAGGCTGTCAACGTCTTTGCAATGTCGTGGGGCGGTACCGTGGCCGGTGCATATGCTGCGCGCAACCCCGACAAGCTCGTCAAGCTAGCCTTGCTCGCGCCGCAATGGCTCAGTGACGTTGCCATCCCCATCGATCAGGGCGGCGCCCTCGGCTCCTACAGGCTTGTTCCCGTCCATGCGGCCCTGGCGCGTTGGCTGGGCACCGCACCCGAATATGCGCGTGAACGTCTTGTGCCTGAGGGCTGGTTCGACCTCTGGGCCGCACTGACCCTCTCGGAGGAGCCGTCGCAGGTCGACAGAGAGCAAGGCAAACTCCGGGCCACCAACGGGCCGATCCAGGACATCCGCACCTACTGGAGAGCTGGAGCTCCCTATTATCAGCCAAGCGAGATTCGCGCGCCGGTGCTGCTATTGCACGGGGAATGGGACGTCGACGTCCCGCTCGATCTGGCGCGGGCCTATTTCGAGCAACTGACCGGCGCCTCCTATAGGCGATGGGTGGAAATCGGGGAGGCGACGCATCTCGCCCTCATGGAGAGCCACCGCGTGCAGGTCTATTCCGAGGTTGCCCGCTTCTTCGAGGAAGATTTCAAACCGGAATAGAGTCTGAACGGCGTGGCTCCGGGATCGAATCCGGAGCCCGCTTCCGCCATCAAGCCGGCCGCGCGTTCACCGTCCATCAAACCAGTCGTTCTCATGACAATTCTGATCACCACCATCTTGGATGCCGGACGAAGTGCCGTCGACATCGCCATATTCACCTTTCTGCCGCTGATGATCGTGACATTTTCGCTGATGCGCTATCTCGAGGGCATGAGCGCATTGCGATCAATCGCCGGCAAGGCCAACCCGCTCTTTAGACTTTTCGGCCTAGACGGTTTTGGGGCCTTGGCGATCATCCAACTCAGCCTCGTAAGTTCGGCTGCCCCGGTTGCTGCCCTGTCGCTGATGGCGCACAAAAGAACATCGGAGAAATTTATGGCCGCCGCCTTTGCGGCAGTGCTTGCGGCGGCGCCGGCAAATGCCAGTTTCCCGCTCGCAAGTATCGGTATCGATCCGGGTTTGATCATAATAAACGGCGTTTGCGGAGCGCTCGTTGCGTCCACTCTCGCCTGTTGGATCGTTGGGCGCCGTTCCTCGCCCGGAAAGCCCTGTTCCTGCGACAGGGTGGATGACCACGACCTAGCGAGGCGCGATCTGCTGGCGGCAATAAATCGCGGTGGCGCAGACGCCATCGGCGTCGTTTCTGCGATCCTGCCGGTGCTCGTGATCTCACTGGCTCTGGTAAGGCTTACCGAAAGCACAGGCGCGCTTTCCGCCTTCACGTGCGCTGCGCAGCCATTGCTTCAGCTGCTCGGCGCCTCGCAGCAGGATGTCCTCTTCCTGCTCACAAAGTGCCTGGCAGGATCGAGCGCAGCGGTCACCCTGTTGCTTAGCGCCCACAAGGAACTGAGCCTTCCACCGGAGAAAATCATTCACGGATCCGCATTTCTACTAAACCCTCTCGATCTTCCCGGCCTTTCCATTCTTGTCGCTTCGGTGCCGGCGCTCCGCTCGGTCGCGGGGGTTGCCGTCTTGAGCGCATTGACTGGAATTCTCGTCCGCACGGCGCTGCTAGCCTGGCTTTGAGCCAACGCTCCGGCTCGCGATAGAGAACGGCGCTACATCCTTCCGCGGCTTCCCTTCAGCATTGACCAGCTATAGAGGAACAGCCCCGCCCAGATCAGCGGGAAGGCGATCATGCGCGCCGTGCCGAGCGGCTCGTGAAAGATGAAGACGGCGATCAGGAAGATCATCGTCGGCGCAATATACTGCATGATGCCGATCGTCGACAGCTTCAGCAGCTTGGCGCCGTTGGCATAGATCATCAGCGGCACGGCGGTGATGACGCCGCAGCCGAGCAGCAGCGTCGTGTCGGCAAGCCCGGTTCGGTAGAGATGACCCTGGCCGCTGCCGAATTCGAGATAGAGGATATAGAGCAGGGCAGGGCCGCTGAGGATCAGCACCTCGAGGAAGAAGCCTTGGTTCGGCCCGAGCGGCAGCGTCTTGCGCAGCAAGGCATAGAAACCCCAGCTGATTGCCAGCGTCAGCGCCACCCACGGAATGCCGCCGCTGTCGAATGCCAGAATGGCGACGGCAAGCGCCGCCAGTACGATCGCCGCGATCTGCAGCGGCTGCAGCTTTTCCTTCAGCAGCACTGCACCGAGGAAGATGCTAAATAGCGGATTGATGAAGTAACCGAGTGCTGCGTCGAGCGAATGGCCGGCGCCGATCGCCCAGACATAGGTGCCCCAGTTGACGGTGATCAGCGACGCCGTCAGCGCTGCCATCGCCAGCATGCGCGGCGAGCGCAGCGCCGTGGCGACGTCCTGTGTCCGTCCGAGCACGATCAGCACGATGCCGGCCAGCGGCAGCGACCAGACGATGCGGTGGGCAATCACCTCGGCCGGCGAGATATGCGCCACCGCCTTCATGTAGATCGGCAGGAAGCCCCAGAGCAGATAGGCCGTCAGCGCGAAGGCGAAACCGCGCGGACTGTCTTCGTTCTTGGCCAGGGGAACGGATGCATCGGTCGACATCGGGGTGTTTCCATCTTTGTTCTGCTTCTGATCCGGCCTAGCTTAAGCGCCGTGAATAGGCCAATTCATTTCGTTGAATAAAGGCTAAGAGTATTTGAAGCGGATGGCGGAAGAATGAACGGATGATAGCGGCAAAGGCTGGTATCGGCCTCCAAAAATCCGAGTCCTGTTCCAGCCTACCGCGGGCGGGCGACAGGTGGACCAATCGAGGGAACAAACTCGCAAACCCGCTGATGATCTGCGCATTCAGTTGACAGGTCCGGCAGGTTCTTTCATCTGGAACGCCAAGCGCCAGACCAGGAGCCTCACATGACCCTTACCATACGCCCGGCAACGCCTTCTGACGCGGCAACGATCCTGCGATTTGTCCGCGAATTGGCCGATTATGAAAAGGCGATCCACGAGGTCGAGGCGACCGAGGAGAGCACGCGTGCGGCGATCTTCGGCGACGGTTCAGTCACGCATGCGCTGATCTGCGAACGCGAGGGTCAAGCCATCGGCATGGCGGTTTATTTCTTCAGCTATTCGACCTGGCAAGCGAAGAACGGTCTTTATCTGGAGGATCTCTACGTAACGCCGGACGCGCGCGGTTCGGGCGCCGGCAAGGCGCTGCTGCGGCGCCTGGCGCAGATCGCGCTGGAGAAGGGTTGCGGCCGCTTCGAATGGAGCGTGCTCGACTGGAACGAACCCTCGATCCGTGTCTACGAGGCGATTGGCGCGGAGCCGCAGAAGGAATGGATCCGCTATAGGATGGCGGGCGAGACGCTGGCGGCGTTTGCCCGCGGTTAGCCGAACCGGCGGAACAGATTATTCCGCCGCGATCTTGCCGGCCAGTTGCCGGTTCTTCATCAGCTTGTAGATGACGGAATCCATCAGCGCCTGGAACGAAGCGTCGATGATGTTCTCGGAAACGCCGACCGTCCACCAGCGCACGCCATCGCTGTCGGTGGATTCGATCAGCACGCGGGTGATTGCCGCCGTGCCGCCATTGAGGATACGCACCTTGAAATCGGCGAGCACCAGATCGTCGATCTCGTGCTGGTATTTGCCGAAATCCTTGCGCAGCGCCAGGTCGAGCGCGTTGACCGGTCCTTCGGCATCGGCAACCGACATCAGCGTCTGGCCGTCGATGGTGATCTTGACCACCGCCTCCGAGACGATCTTCACGCGGCCAAGACTGTCGAAGCGGCGCTCGATCATCACGCGGAAGCCTTCGATGGTGAAGAATTCCGGGATCGTGCCGAGCGTGCGGTGCGCCAAGAGTTCGAAGCTCGCATCCGCGCCCTCATAGGCATAGCCGATCGATTCACGGTCCTTGACGATCGAGATCAGCAGATCGAGCTTCGGATCGTCCTTGGCGACCACGATGCCGCGCCGCTTCAGCGCATTGATGAAATTCGCTTTGCCGCCCTGGTCAGAGACCATGACCTTGCGGAAATTGCCGACGCTCTCCGGCGGCACATGTTCGTAGGTCCTCGGGTCCTTGATCAGCGCCGACGCATGGATACCGGCCTTGGTGGCGAAGGCGGAGGCGCCGACATAGGGCATCTGATGATCGGGCGAACGGTTGAGCAACTCGTCGAAGGCGTGCGAGAGGCGGGTGAGGTTGAGCAGCCGCTCCTCGTCGATCGCCGTTTCGAAACGTGAGGTATAGGCGCTCTTCAGCGCCAAGGTCGGGATCAGCGTCACCAGATTGGCGTTGCCGCAGCGCTCGCCGATGCCGTTCAGTGTGCCCTGGATCTGCCGGACGCCGGCTTCGACCGCAGCCAGGGAATTGGCGACGGCCTGGCCGGTGTCGTTATGGGCGTGGATGCCGAGACAGCGGCCGGGCACCCCTGAGGCGATCACTGCCTCGACGATGGCGCGCACCTCCGGCGGCTGTGTGCCGCCATTGGTGTCGCAAAGCACGACCCAGCGGGCGCCGCTCTCATAGGCGGTCTTGGCACAGGCGAGCGCATAGGCCGGATTGGCCTTGAAACCGTCGAAGAAATGCTCGCAATCGACGATCGCTTCCTTGCCGGCGCCGACCGCCGCCTTGACGCTTTCGGCGATGCTTTCGAGATTTTCCTCATTGGTGCAGCCGAGCGCCACCGCGACATGATAGTCCCAGCTTTTGGCGACGAAACAGATGGCGTCGGATTTCGCCTGCAGCAGCCCGGCAATGCCGGGATCGTTGGAAACCGAAACGCCCGCCCGCTTCGTCATGCCGAAGGCGACGAAGCTGGCCTGGCTGGTGCGCTTCTCGCTGAAAAAGGCGGTATCGGTCGGATTGGCGCCGGGATAGCCGCCCTCGACGTAATCGATGCCGAATTCGTCCAGCATCGCGGCGATCGCAATCTTGTCCTCGACCGAGAAGTCGATCCCGGGCGTCTGCTGCCCGTCCCGGAGCGTGGTGTCGAAGAGGTAGATGCGTTCTTTCATGTCGTTTCCTCCCGGCAAGCGGGTGTTGTGTGGTGCGGATGCCGCACCGTATCGCAAGGCACGTCCCCTCTCCCCGCGCGCGGGGAGAGGGCTAGGGTGAGGGGCGCCTTAGCCAGGACAGTCAGTCGGGTTTCCCGGCAAACTTGTCCGTCGCCCGGATCAGCCGGTCGAGAATGCCGGGCTCCGAATAGGCATGGCCGGCACCCTCGATCAGGTGAAATTCCGCCTTCGGCCAGGCCTTGTGCAGCAGCCAGGCGTATTTGGCCGGGCAGGGCATGTCGTAGCGGCCATGTACGATGACGCCGGGAATATCCTTCAGCCGGCCGGCATCGCGGATCAGCTGTCCCTCGTCCATCCAGCCGGCATTGACGAAGAAATGATTCTCGATGCGCGCAAATGCATAGGCGAATTCCGGTTCTTCGAACTTGCCGCTGGTCGAAGGCTCAGGCAGCAGCGTGATCGTTTCGCCTTCCCAGATGCTCCATGTCTGCGCGGCGGCAAGGCGCACGGACCGATCCTCATGTGTCAGGCGGCGATGATAGGCATGCATCATCTCATGCCGCTCCTCCGGCGGAATGGGAGCGATGAAGCGCTCCCATTTGTCCGGGAACATTTCCGAGACGCCGAACTGATAGTACCAGTCGAGCTCGGCCTTGGTCAGCGTATAGATGCCGCGCAGAATGAGTTCGGAGACGCGCTCCGGATGCGCCTCGGCATAGGCGAGCGCCAGCGTCGAACCCCAGGAGCCGCCGAACACCTGCCAGCTGTCGACGCCGGCCATTTCCCGCAGCCGCTCGATATCGGCGACGAGGTGCCAGGTCGTATTGGCATTCAGTTCCGCATGCGGCGTCGACCTGCCGCAACCGCGCTGGTCGAACAGCATGACGTCGTAGAGGGCGGCATCGAAAAGCCGGCGATGGACGGGCGAGAAGCCGCCACCGGGGCCGCCATGCAGGAAAACGGCGGGCTTGGCGCCAGGCGTTCCCGAGCGCTCCCAATAGATCACATGACCATCGCCGACATCGAGATGGCCTGAAGCATAGGCTTCGATTTCAGGATAGAGCGTGCGCAGTCTCTCGGTCATATTTTCACGCCTTTCGCGGGCCAGACTGCAGTATCGTGATCGGGATGCTGGAAGGAGATGATCGCTTCCTGCCGTGCGTAGAAATCCTGATCCTTCAGCACCGGCGCCTCGAAGATTTCCTCGACCCAGGGCAGGCGGGCGTCGTAATTGACCTGGATCTGCGGTGCCAGATCGCCGCGGTCGTCGAAAGTGCCGATCGCCAGCTCCAGCCCGCCCGGATGACGATAGGTCATCGGCGTGCCGCAATTGCTGCAGAAGCCGCGCTCGATATTGACCGAGGACTGAAAGTAGCTCGGTGCGCCGCGCGTCCAATCCATCCCTTCCTCAGGTGCCGTGACCAGCGCCGAGAAGAAGCCGCCGAACTGCTTCTGGCACATGCGGCAATGGCAGATCGAGGGTCGCCCCAACTTGCCCGAGATGCGGAAGCGCACGGCGCCGCATTGGCATCCGCCTGTCTTGATCGTGTCCGTCATGAGGTCTCTCCGAGGGGCCAGCTTTTCGTGTCGTGGTCGGGATGCTGATGGTTGCTTGCCGCAATCGCGTCCTCGCGGTCGGGCGTTTCGGGCTCCGGTTCCACCGGCAGGCCGTCGAGCGCGTGAAACCAGGACATCTTGCGGCCTGTGTTCGATTGCATCACCGGCTTGACCGCGTCGGGATCATCCAGCGAGCCGAGTGTGATGTTGATGAAATCCGTCCCAGGAATATCGTAGAACAGCGGCGTGCCGCAATCGCCGCAGAAACCGCGCCGGACGAGGTCGGAGGAATGGAACCATTTCGCCGCGCCGCGCGTCAGGGTGAAATTGCTGTGCTTCACGCCGCCAAGCGGCATGAAATAATTGCCGGCCGCTTTCTGGCACATGCGGCAATGGCAAAGATGGGGATATCCGAGTTCGCCTTCGGCGCGGTAACGCACCGCCCCGCACTGGCACCCGCCGTTTCTGTCCGCGTCCGCTGTCATCTGGGCTCCTTGGTTGGCCATGCCTGCGTCTCATGGTCGGGATGCTGGTAGGAGACGAGTTCGAGCACGAAGGGCGCGGCTTGCGCATCCTCTTCCGTCCGGTGCCCCGGCAGTTGGTGCAGCTGATCGACGAAGCCGATCTTACCCTCGATACCATATTGCACCACCGGCGGAAGCGCCGAAGGATCGTCGAAGGCGCCTGCGGCAATCGCAACCCCGTCAGGCGCCTCGTAGGAGAGCGGCGTGCCGCAATCGCCGCAGAAGCCGCGCTCGACGAAGTTGGAAGAGCGGAACTTCTTCCGCTCGCCGCGCGTCCACGCGAAATCGGCGCCGCGCACCGAGACCAGCGGCGCATAATAGGCGCCAAACGCCTTCTGGCACATGCGGCAATGGCAGATCGACGAATCCTTGAGTTCGCCATTGACGCGAAAACGCACCGCACCACACTGGCAGCCGCCGGTATAGGTGGTCATGGCAGGTCCTTTCCGGTGGTGCGAATGATATGGGTGCACACATTATCGATATCCCGGAGGATATCGCCGTTCCAAAAGCGCAGAACCGTCCAGCCAGCCGTTTGGAGACGTCGAGTTCTGATCTCATCGTAAGAGATGTTCGAGGCAAGGGCGTGCTGCGAACCGTCTATCTCGACGATAAGGCGATGGACTGGGCATGCGAAGTCAACGATATAGCCGGCAATCGGCATTTGTCTGCGGAAGCTCAGGCCCATCAGGCGATGGGCGCGAAACTCGTTCCAGAGTTTCAATTCTGCGTCGGTCAGAGTTTTGCGCATACGCCGGGCGTTCGCCCGCCGTTGAGGCGGAACTGGTGCATGCGGCATGGCTTGCCTTTCGCTATGACGTGACGGAGCGGCGGCGGCACCCCCCTCTGCCCTGCCGGGCATCTCCCCCACAAGAGGGGAGATCGGATAGGAGTGGCCGCTCGCCCCGATCATACGCCTCAGACGGCCGAAGCCACTTGGCGCGCGGTCGATATCTTGGGAAGCCGGCGCGTCTTGCCGATCTCCCCCCTTGTGGGGGAGATGCCCGGCAGGGCAGAGGGGGGTATGCGTCGCCGACCAACCCATCCTACCGCTTGACCTCCCAGGTCGTCACCCGCTCGCCGGTCGCCGCATCCTTGCCGTCCTTCAGCTGGATGCCCTTTGCCGTCAGTTCGTCGCGGATCTTGTCGGCCTCGGCGAAGTTTTTCGCCTTCAGCATTTCAAGACGCATGGCGACCAGCGCATCGACCGCCGCTGCGACGGCTTCGTCGATTTCGGCTTTCTTCGGCAGCAGGCCGAGGAGGGCAGCCGTTGCGGCAAAACGGGCGCCGGCGGCGGGATCCGTATGGGCAGCTTGCGCCAGTGCGTGCAAGGCCTGCACCGCCGCCACCGTGTTGAGGTCGTCGGCGAGTGCGTTCAGCACGGTCTCGTCAGGTTCGGCATCGCCGGGCTCCGTCGCCGGCCATTTGGCGAGCAGGCGTTCGGCTTCCTCAAGCCGCTTGATCGAGAAATCGATCGGCTCGCGGTAATGCGTCATCAGCATGGCAAGGCGCAGCACTTCGCCCGGCCATTTGCGGCCGCCGAAAATCTGGGTGTGCAGCAGATCGTGGATGGTAACGAAATTGCCTTCGGATTTCGACATCTTGCGGCCTTCCACCTGCAGGAAGCCGTTATGCATCCAGATATTCGCCATCACCTCGGTGCCGTGGGCGCAGCGCGACTGGGCGATCTCGTTTTCATGATGCGGGAAGATCAGGTCCAGCCCGCCGCCATGAATGTCGAAGACGTCGCCGAGATAGCGCTTGCTCATCGCCGAGCATTCGATATGCCAGCCCGGCCGGCCGCGGCCCCACGGGCTCTCCCAGCCGGGTTCATTGTGACTCGACAGTTTCCACAGCACGAAATCGCCGGAGTTCTTCTTGTGCGCGTCGACGGCGATGCGGGCGCCGGCCTGCTGCTCGTCGAGCGGGCGCTTCGAAAGCTGGCCGTAATCCGCCATGGACTTGGTGTCGAACAGCACTTCGCCGGCTGCGACATAGGCATGGCCGTTGCCGATCAGCTTCTCGATGATCTCGGTCATCTCAACGATATTGTCGGTCGCCCGCGGCTCGACGCTTGGCTCCAGGCAGCCGAGTTCGGCGACATCGGCGTGAAATTGCGTCTCGGTCTTTTCGGTGACCGCCCGGATCGCTTGATTGAGCGGCAGGCCCGGATGATCCCTCAGCGCCCGCGCATTGATCTTGTCGTCGACATCCGTGATGTTGCGGGCATAGGTGACGTGATCCTCGCCATAGACATGGCGCAACAGCCGGAACAGCACGTCGAAGACGATGACCGGGCGGGCGTTGCCGATATGAGCGAAATCATAGACGGTCGGGCCGCAGACATACATGCGGACATTGTCCGGATCGATCGGCGCAAAGACCGTTTCTTCCCGTGTCAGCGTATTGTACAGCTTCAGTTCCGGCATGCCGCCCATTCCACTCTCCCATAAGCACAATCAGAAAAAATATCGCGACCGGCGGACCGGGGCGTTTCGCATCTTGACTATTTGGGAGACGAAAACGGCCGGGCCAGCGCTGGCGCTAGCGAATAATCTTTCCGCAGATAATGCAGATAACCGTTTTCATGCCGCGTTTTATGGCGTGGGAATGACGTTTGGTCAAGAGGGGCGAGGAACGATCCCGGCGGCACGGCTCGTCCGCCATTTTCGCGGCACAAATCATTTCTAAGCAGGGGCGAAGCGACTGAAAATAGGGGGAAATGCGTGAGACGAATGGGCCGATGGACGATTGGAGCGACTGTAATTCTGGCAGTCGCATCCGCCGCATATTTCGCATACGATTTCGGCATGCTTCGCTTCAACAATCCATCTTTGAGCCGCTATCCGATCCAGGGCATCGATGTCAGCCATCACCAGGGTGATATCGATTGGAAGACGGTGGCTTCGCAGCCGAACGTCCGTTTCGCAATCATGAAGGCGACCGAAGGCGGAGATCACAAGGATTCGAGGTTCGCCGACAATTGGCAGCGCGCCGGCGATGCCGGCATGGTCAGGGGCGCCTATCATTTTTTCACCTTCTGCCGCCCGGGCAAGGATCAGGCGCAGAATGTCCTGGCGACCGTGCCGAAGCAGCCGGGAACTCTGCCCATCACTGTCGATCTGGAGTTCGTCGGCAATTGCAACAAGGTCCCGACCGTCGAGGAAATGGCGACTGAAGTGAACGCCTTCTTCACCGAGCTGAAGGGCGCTTTTCCGGAAAAGCCGATTTTCTACGTCACCCAGGAATTCTACGATCAATATCTGAAAGGCAATGAATCACGCTTCCCCGACCATTACCTCTGGCTGCGGAGCGTCTTTCAGGAGCCGGCGCAGGAAGGTTGCGGTCGTTGGTCGATCTGGCAATTTGCCGACAACGGCACTGTCGACGGCATTCAGGGAGCGGTGGATCTCAATGCGTTTTGCCCGTCGGAGACAGGCTTCGCACATCTGTTCCCGGCCATTGCGTCCAATTGAGGCGTCTAACGTAACATCGACTACCGTGTTGGGGTGAGAATGTTTGGCTTTTTTAAACGAAGCGGCAGCAAGATAGTTGTTGTCGCCTCACTGAATGCCCGCCTCCAACCTATGGATAGGGGTGAGCTGGAAGACGCCTTAGACGCCTTTATGGAGAAGCAAAAGCACGGCATGAGGGTGGTCGGAGGCGGCACTCTGCAAGCCTCAAGCGGCGAGATTCAGCAATGTGACATCGAAATCGAGGTCGACGATCCCACGGATGCCAAGCTCACGCTGCTGACCAAAGTCTTGGAATCAATGCTTGCGCCGGTCGGATCGATATTACATATCCCGGATCAGCAAAGGAGCGTCAATTTCGGACGCCAGCATGGCCTAGCGATCTACGTCAACGGCACTGATCTGTCGGCCGCTGTTTACGAGACGTGCGATATCAACCATGTCGTGGCAGAATTCGGGCGGCTTCTCGAAGCGGAAGGTATGGTAGCCAGCAATTGGCAAGGCCCGCAGAATACAGCACTCTACATATATGGAAGTGATTTCGACACGATGCTATCGCGCCTTAAGCCGTTTATTGAAAGCTATCCGCTTTTGGAACGCTGTCGGATCGAAAGAATTGCCTGAAAACGATTCGTCTGTACGAGGTATCAGGAATTAACATTATTCCGGCAGCCGGTAATCGGCGAGCTTATTGTCCCGCACGATGAACAGTTTGCCCGTCTCGGTCACGCCGGGGCCGAGCAGCGGCAGGATCGCCTTGGCGACCTCGGAAGGATGCGGCAGCGTCTGCGGATCTTCGCCGGGCACCGCCTGGGCGCGCATCGCCGTGCGGGTCGCACCGGGATCGACGGTGGTGATGCGCAACGGCGTCGATTGGCTTTCGCCGGCCCAGGTCCGGGCCAGCGCCTCGACGGCGGCCTTGGAGGCTGAATAGGCGCTCCAGAAGGGGCGGCATTTATGGGCGGCACCCGATGAGAGGATGACGGCGCGGCCGGCATCCGAGCGGGCGAGCAGCGGGTCGACCGAGCGGATCAGCCGCCATGTCGCGGTGACGTTGATGGTCATCACCTTCTCGAACACCTTCGCCTCGATATGGCCGATCGGCGAGATGACGCCGAGCACGCCGGCATTGGCGACGAGGATATCGAGTTTGCCCCAGCGTTCGAAGATCGAGCCCCCGAGCGCGTCGATCGCGTTCATGTCGGCCAGGTCGAAGGGCACCAGCGTCGCCGTGCCGCCGACCGCCTTGATCGCGTCGTCGAGATCTTCGAGCCCGCCGACCGTGCGGGCGCAAGCGATCACATGGGCGCCGGCTTTCGCAAGCTCCAGCGCCGTGAAATAGCCGATGCCGCGCGATGCGCCTGTTACCAGCGCGATCTTGCCTTCAAGATTGATGTTCATCTGCTCCGGTCCCGGCTGTGCTTGAAAAGGTAAGGGGCGCAATAAGCGCCCCTGATAGGAAAGTCAAAACGGAAGCGGCTCAGCCGTTGCTGGCAAGCATCGAAAGCTTGTTGCCCATCGACTCGCCATTCTTGTCGAGCAGGCGGGTCGGATAGTCACCGGTGAAGTAATGGTCGGTGAACTGCGGGCGGGCCGGATTGCGATCCTCGCCGCCGACGGCGCGGTAGAGCCCGTTGATCGACAGGAAGGCAAGCGAATCCGCGCCGATATATTTGGCCATGGCTTCGACATCGGCATACTGGTTGGCCAAGAGCTTTTCGGCATCGGGCGTGTCGATGCCGTAGAAGTCGGGGAAGAAGATCATCGGGCTGGCGACGCGGAGATGAACTTCGCGCGCGCCGGCCTCACGGATCATCTGCACGATCTTCAGCGACGTCGTGCCGCGCACGATGGAATCATCGACCAGCACCACGCGCTTGCCTTCGATCATCGCCCGGTTGGCGGAATGCTTCAGCTTCACGCCGAAGGCGCGGATCTGCTGGGTCGGTTCGATGAAGGTGCGGCCGACATAATGGTTACGGATGATGCCGTATTCGAAGGGAATGCCGCTTTCCTGTGCATAGCCGAGCGCCGCCGGCGTGCCGCCATCCGGCACCGGCACGACCACGTCGGCCTCGACAGGCGATTCCTTGGCGAGGTTCATGCCCATATTCTTGCGCGTCGTATAGACGTTGCGGCCGCCGACGACTGAGTCGGGCCGGGCGAAATAGACATATTCGAACAGGCAGAGGCGCTCCGGCTGCGGCTTGCCGGGCTTGCGCGCATCGATGCTGATCGAGCCGTCGGGCTGGATTTCGCAGATGACGACCTCGCCATTTTCGACATCGCGGATGAACTTGGCGCCGATAATGTCGAGCGCGCAGGTTTCCGAGCAGAAGATCGGCTTGCCGTCGAGTTCGCCCATCACAAGCGGGCGGATGCCAGTGGGGTCACGCGCGGCAATCAGCTTGGTGCGCGTCATCGCGAGCATCGAATAGCCGCCCTCCATCTGGCGGATGGCGTCGATGAAGCGGTCGGATGTGGAGGCGTGGCGCGAGCGGGCGATGAGGTGGAGAACCACTTCGGTATCGGAGGTCGACTGACAGATGGCGCCGGTCGCGATGATCTGGCGGCGCAGCGTCAGGCCGTTGGTGAAATTGCCGTTATGGGCAATGGCGATGCCGCCTTCCTCAAGTTCGGCAAAGAGCGGCTGTACGTTGCGCATCGCCACTTCGCCGGTTGTCGAGTAGCGCGTATGGCCGATCGATATGCTGCCGGGCAGGCGGGCGAGTGTCATCGGATTGGTATAGTGGTCGCCGACGAGGCCCATATGGCGCTCCTGGTAGAAGCGCTTGCCGTCGAAGGAGACGATGCCGGCCGCTTCCTGCCCGCGATGCTGCAGAGCATGCAGGCCGAGAGCCGTCAGTGCCGCGGCATCGGGATGTCCCAGAATTCCGAAAACCCCGCATTCTTCATGCAGCGTATCTCCGTCGAGCGGATCGTCGGTGGGCAAGGAATGGGACTGGTTCATTTCTGCGGGCCTCTGCTCTCACAAGAATGGATCGGCATTTCCAGAAATAGTTGAAGCCCGACAGAGCTGGAATGCCCGGCCGGACCCCTCATTTCACGTCCCGCTCAAATGGCAATTGCCGGATGGCAGGTCAAGCTCTTGAACACTGTGTCAATTCGCCGGCTGCTGTGCAGGCGCTGTCGGTGCGTCTTCCGCCGGCGCCTGGTCGCCCGTCGGCGGATTGGTGCCTTCAGCGCCCTGTGCCGGCGGCTGAAGCTTATCACGGATGCTCGCCGGTATCATCTGGGCAAATTGCTCCGGCAGAACCGATTTCAGCTTTACGACCATCGAATCCAGGAAGGGCTTCGACTTCGCTTCGTTGACCCAGGCCGGGCGGTGGTCGACATCGACCAGCCAGTTCCAGAAGGCGACCGCGACGACCAGCAGCAGCACGCCGCGCGCTGCCCCGAACAGGAAGCCGAGCGTGCGGTCGAGCGCGCCGACGCGGCTGTCGATGATGAAATCGGCGATCTTCATGGTGATGAAGGAAATGACGATGAGCGCGATCAGGAAGACGACCGCTGCCGAACCGACGATCGCGATGCGGTCGTCATCGGTATATTTCTTCGCATAGGGCAGCAGGTACGGATAGAGGTAATAGGCCGCCGCCGCCGAACCGCCCCAGCTTGCGATCGAGAGGATCTCGCGCGAAAAGCCGCGGACCATCGCCAGCACGGCGGAGAAGAGCACGACGCCGATGACAATACCGTCGAAAATCGTAATGGGCATGTAAATTCAACTCCAGGACTGCCGCTGGGCGGCCGTGTCGTGCCTTATCGTGTGCCTCCTATATCATCACCAATCTTGGCAATGAAAGGATCAAACCTCGTCTTCCACACGCAGCGCTCCCTTCGACCCGGCGATGCGCGCAACCAGATCCGGCAGGCTTTCGACCTCGCTCCAGCGCCCGCCGGAACCCTTCGGCAGTTCGGCGGAGGCGGACGGAAGCAATGCTGCGGAAAAGCCCAGCTTCTCGGCTTCCTTGAGGCGCTGGGCGGTGTGCGCAACCGGCCGGATGGCGCCCGACAGGCTGACTTCGCCGAAATAGACGCAATCGGCGGGAAGGGCAATACCGGCAAGCGAGGAAACGAGCGCCGAGGCGACGGCGAGATCGGCCGCCGGTTCGGTGATGCGGTAGCCGCCGGCGATATTGAGATAGACGTCGTGCTGGCCGAGCCTGACGCCGCAATGGGCTTCGAGCACCGCCAGGATCATCGACAGCCGGGCCGAATCCCAGCCGACCACGGCGCGCCTCGGCGTGCCGAGCGAGGTCGGCGCCACCAGCGCCTGGACTTCGACCAGCACCGGGCGCGTGCCCTCCATGCCGGCGAAGACGGCTGCACCCGGCGATTTTTCGTTGCGCTCGCCGAGGAAGAGTTCGGAGGGGTTGGCGACCTCGCGCAGTCCCTTGTCCGACATTTCGAAGACGCCGATCTCGTCGGTCGGGCCGAAGCGGTTCTTGACCGTTCGCAGGATACGGTAGTGATGGCCGCGATCGCCCTCGAAATAGAGCACGGCATCGACCATATGCTCGACGACGCGCGGGCCAGCGATCTGCCCGTCCTTGGTCACATGCCCGACGAGCACCATGGCGGCCCCCGTCTGCTTGGCGAAACGGATCATCGCCTGCACGCCGGTGCGCACCTGCGTCACCGTTCCCGGGGCGGATTCGGCAAGTTCGCTCCACAGCGTCTGGATGGAATCGATGATGACGAGGTCAGGACGCTTGCCCTCGGCAAGCGTCGCCAGAATATCCTCGACATTGGTTTCCGCCGCCAACATCACGTCGGTATCGGCCGCCGCAAGCCGTTGCGCCCGCAGCCGGACCTGGGCGACGGCTTCCTCGCCGGAAACGTAGATGATCTTGTGGCCGCGCCGCGCAAGGGCGGCCGCCGCCTGCATCAGCAGCGTCGATTTGCCGATACCGGGATCGCCGCCGATCAGCACCGCCGACCCGCGCACGAAGCCGCCGCCGAGCGCCCGGTCGAGCTCCGACATGGCGGTATGGATGCGCGGCGCCTCCTCGATCTCGCCCGACAGCGCCGTCAGCGCCACCGGCCGGCCCTTCTTCGGCGTCTTGCCGGGACCGGAGCCGATCCCGCCCATCGGATCTTCTTCGACGATGGTGTTCCACTCGCCGCAGTTCTCGCACTTGCCGGCCCAGCGGTTATGAACCGTGCCGCAATTCTGGCAGATGAATTGTGTCCTGGCCTTGGCCATCAAATACTCTTTCAGTCCGGGGTCTCGAGTGAAGCAGATGCGTGCTTCATCGAATCATTGTCGTGCCTGAGATAATGGCTATCGCGAAGGATCAAAACTAATGATTTTCCCATCAGCGCCTCCGTGCCTATCCTTTGCCCCTGCTCATCCTGAACGGTGGAAGATGTTCGATTATTCGCTCGCGCACTGGTTTGCATTTCTCTCGGCGGCGGTTCTGCTCAACCTGTCGCCCGGGCCCGACATCGCCTTCATCCTCGGTCACACGATGAGAGGTGGAAAACGCGCCGGTTTTTCCGCACTGTTCGGCGTCTGGTCCGGCGCCTGCCTGCATGTTCTGATGGCAGCGCTCGGCCTTTCCGCCGTGCTCGCCGCTTCCTCAGTCGCTTTTTCCGCGGTCAAATGGGCCGGCGCTGCCTATCTCGTCTGGCTGGGAATCCAGGCTCTGCGCGCCGGTGGCGGCAATGGCCTGATAAAGGCTGCCGGTGAAAAGTTGCCGGCGTCGAAAATCTACCGGCAGGGAATTCTGGTGTCGCTGCTCAATCCGAAGGTGGCGATTTTCTTCCTGGCCTTCCTGCCGCAATTCGTCGTCGAAGGGGCAGGGCCGGCATGGGCCCAGCTCATGCTGCATGGCGGGCTCATCATCGTCGTCGCCGCCTTCATCGAACCGCCGCTCGTCCTTCTCGGAGGGCGGCTTGCCGATGCGCTCAGGCACAATAAAAAAATCGGGTTATGGCTCGATCGCGGCCTCGGCGCGCTTTTCCTGGCGCTCGGTGTCCGGCTGGCGCTGAGCAGCCGCTGACGGGGAAGCTATTCCTCGTCGGCGACATAGCGCCGTTCGTGGCGCAGCCCCATGCTGGTCAGGATCTCGTATCCGATCGTGCCCGCCGCCCGCGCCACATCGTCCAGCGGCATGTTCTTTCCGAACAGCTCGACATAATCGCCGGCGCGCACGGCGTTCTCGGGCAGGTCGGTGATATCGAAGATCGTCAAGTCCATGGTGATCCGGCCGGCGACCGGCACCTTGTGTCCGGCGATGAAGCCTTGCCCGCCCTGCGGCACGGCCTGGCGCAGCGGCACGCCGCCGCTCGACAGCCCGCGCATGTAACCGTCTGCATAGCCGGCCGAAGCGATCGCCAGCCGGCTTTTGCGGCGAAGCTGCAGCGCGCGCCCATAGCTGACGGTCTCGCCGGCCTCGACGCTGCGCACCTGGATGATGCGCGCTTCCGCGGTTGCAACAGGCCGCATCGGATTGGCCAGGCCGCAGACCGCTTCGCCGCCATAAAGCGCGATGCCGGGACGGGTCAGGTCGAAGTGATAATCCTCGCCAAGGAAAATGCCGGCCGAGGCGGCAAGGCTTGAATCGATACCTTCATAGGCGGCGCTAACCCTGCGGAATGATTCGAGCTGCTGCCGGTTCATCGCATGGCTGGGCTCGTCGCCGCAGGCAAGATGGCTCATCACAAGCACCGGCGCAAAGCTCGCCGGCCGCGAAACGTCGTCGGCGAGCGCGATCGCATCGTCCATGTGCAGTCCCAGCCGATTGAAGCCGGTATCGACATGCAGCGCGCAGGGGTAGTCGCCGTAATCGGCAAGCACGGCCATCCAGAAGGCAAGCTGCTCGTCGGAGGAAATCACCGGCACCAGATCATTGTCGAAGAAGCGCCGCTCGGTGCCCGGCCATATGCCTGACAGGACGAAGATGCGGGCGTCCGGCGCATAGAGGCGAAGTGTCACGCCCTCGTCGACGGTCGCAACGAAGAAGTCGCGGGCGCCTGCCATATAGAGCGATTCACCGGCATCCTCGATGCCCATGCCATAGGCATCCGCCTTGACGACGGCAGCAGCACGCGCCGCACCGGAGCGTTGCGCCATGTCGCGCCAGTTCTCCGTCAGCGCGGTCAGATCGACGGTCAGCCGCAGGCCCGCGGAAGCAAAAAGATCGTCGTCTTCGAAGGGAATAGGAAAATCTGTCATGAATCGCCGTGAAATAGTGGAAGGAAACCGCTTGGGACCAGTCTAGAGAGCATTGCGGTTAAGGGAAAGCGCAGGCAGCCACATACCACCCTTTGCTTCTTGCACGATCACTTTTGTTCAAGACGCATGCTGGCTTCGGCGTTAATCTTATCGGATGCACAACGTATCGCAGAAAGAGGCGGCAGACGCCATGCCGCTTGCCAACGTGGAAACGGCTCGCTTCTGGCGGGATGGCCGCTTCCGCGATATGGAGTGCTTGAGCGCCACTTTCCTGACGCACGAATACGCGCCGCACGCGCACGATACGTTCAGCATCGGCGCGATCGAAAGCGGCACCCAGATCGCTACTCTCAGCGGCAGGAAAGAGGAAACCGGCCCGGGTGATTTTTATCTCATCGATCCCGGCGTCGTTCATGATGGCACGCCCGGCGGAGAAGGCTATCGCTATCGCATGATCTATCCGGATACGAAGCTGTTCGTCGATATTCTGGAGGATGTCACGGGCAAGGCCTTTCACGCGACGCCGTCTTTTTCCAGTGCGCTGCCGCGCGATCCGCAACTTGCCAATGCGTTTCATGCCGCCCACCGCACGCTCGAAAGGGGAGCAGGCGCGCTGGAGGCCGATGAAAGCATGTTCTCGGTGCTGGCGGCGATCTTTGCGCGCCACGGCAGCACGATCGTCGTGCCTGTCGATACGCAGGAACGAAGCGCGGTCGCCCGCGCCCGCGAATACCTCATCGAGAATTTCGACAGCGATGTCGGCCTCGAGGAACTGGCCGGCGTGGCGGGATTGAGCCGCGCTCACCTCATCCGCGCCTT
Organism: Rhizobium acidisoli; assembly: GCF_002531755.2. Taxonomy (NCBI): domain Bacteria; kingdom Pseudomonadati; phylum Pseudomonadota; class Alphaproteobacteria; order Hyphomicrobiales; family Rhizobiaceae; genus Rhizobium; species Rhizobium acidisoli. The sequence goes on from NZ_CP034998.1 coordinate 1,104,354, forward strand.
CCGCAAGGAATATCACATCACCCCGCATGCCTTCCTCACCGATCGGCGCGTGCAGGTGGCCCGCCGCCTGCTGCGGCAGGGGCACATGCCGGCCGATATTGCGCTTGAATGCGGTTTTGCCGATCAGGCGCATTTTACCCGGCACTTCAAGGCGCGCACGGGCGTAACCCCCGGCCAATTCCGCACCGGCTGATCACTTTCGTTCAATACAGCCATGGCGGGCTGGGCTAACCCTCCGCGATCTTGATCAGGAGGTTGCCATGTTGCAGCACAGCCGGCCATCCGGTGAATTTCTTATCGGCGAATTTCTCGCCGGAATGCGCGCCATCTTTCCGCTTGTCGTCGCTGTCTTGCCGATCGGCCTCGTCTTCGGCGCGGTCGCGGCCACCAAGGGCATTTCGCCGCTGGAGACGACGCTGATGAGCGCACTTGTCTTTGCGGGCGGCTCGCAATTCGTGGCGATGGACATCTGGACGCATCCGGCAAGCTGGATCGGCGTCGGCTTCGCCGCCCTGCTGGTCAATATCCGCCACGTGCTGATGAGCGCGTCGATCGGCACGAAAATGCAGTCCTTCCCTGGCATCAAACGCTATATCGCCATGCTCTTCCTCGCCGACGAGCTCTGGGCCATGGCGGAATTCCGCGCTGGTAGCACCCGACTGACACCCGCCTGGTATGCCGGCATCGTCGCGCCCTTCTACCTCACCTGGGTCGGCTCGTCGCTGACGGGCGCTCTGCTCGGCGCATTTCTCGGCGATCCTGCCGTCATCGGTCTCGACTTCGCCTTTCCGGCGGTTTTCGTCGTGCTCGTCATGGGCTTCTGGAAGGGTCCGGAAACAGGCGCCGTCCTCGCGGCAAGCGGTGCCGCCTCCGTTGCGGTTCATCACTTCGTGCCCGAGGTCTGGTATATCGCCGCCGGTGCGCTGGCCGGGCTAGCAATGGCCCTCTGGCAAGGCAGGGCGCGGGAGCAAGCGGCATGACGCTCGACATCAACACCCTTATCGCCATCCTCGCGATGGCTGCCGCAACGGTCTTCACCCGCGTTAGCGGCCTCGTGTTGATCCGTTACATAGAGATGGACGAGCGGCGGAGAACGGCGATCGAAGCCATTCCGCCGGCCGTGCTGATGGCCGTCATCGCCCCGACCGCCTTTGCGGTCGGTTGGGCGGAGACGCTGGCCTGCACGGTAACTGCCGTCGCCGCACGCCATCTGCCGATGCTTGCAAGCGTCGTGATCGGCGTCGCAACGGTTGCCCTGTTGCGGGCAGCAGGTCTCTAATGCATGTCGCCCGGAAGTGTGCAGCGGTTCCGGGATAACGACATGCATCAAAACAAAGAGCTAAAGCGCGTCGCATGAATCAAATTTGATGCGACGCGCTTTAGAGCAATTCAGCAAAAGTGTGCAGCGGTTTTGCGCCCGGAATTGCGCCCATGGAACATTGACGCGGGAAACCGCGTCAATGTTCCTCGTAATGGGTGAAGGAAGGATCGGCGAGATCGGCAAAACGAGTGAATTCCGACTGGAAGGCGAGCTTCACCGTGCCTGTCGGCCCGTGACGCTGCTTGGCGATGATGACATCGGCCGTGCCCTTCACCTTGTCGAACAAGGCTTCCCATTCCGGATATTTCGGATCGTTGAGGTCGCGCGGCTCCGAATTTTTGACGTAGTATTCCTCGCGGAACACGAAGAGCACGACGTCGGCGTCCTGCTCGATCGAGCCGGATTCGCGAAGGTCGGAAAGCTGCGGCCGCTTGTCGTCGCGGCTTTCGACCTGGCGCGAGAGCTGCGAGAGCGCGATGATCGGAACGTTGAGCTCCTTGCCCAGCGCCTTCAGGCCGGTGGTGATCTGGGTGATTTCCTGCACGCGGTTGTCGCTGGATTTTCCCGAGCCGGTCATCAGCTGGATGTAGTCGACCACCAGCACGTCGAGGCCGCGCTGACGCTTGAGACGGCGCGCGCGCGCCGAAAGCTGGGCGATCGAGATACCACCGGTCTGGTCGATATAGAGCGGCACCTTCTGCATCATCATCGAGCAGGCGACGAGCTTTTCAAAATCGGCATCGTTGATGTCGCCGCGGCGGATCTTCGAGGAGGAGACTTCCGTCTGCTCGGAGATGATACGGGTGGCAAGCTGTTCCGACGACATTTCGAGCGAATAGAAGCCGACGACGCCGCCGTTTTTCGCTTTTGTAGAGCCATCTGCCTGAATGTCTGGCTCATATGCCGCCGCGATATTGTAGGCGATGTTGGTCGCAAGCGAGGTCTTGCCCATGCCGGGGCGTCCGGCAAGCACGATCAAGTCCGAACGCTGCAGGCCGCCCATCTTGGAATCCAGCGAATGGATGCCGGTGGAAATGCCGGAAAGCCCGCCGTCGCGTTCCTTGGCGACGGCCGCCATGTCGATCGCCAGCGCAACCGCATCGTTGAAGGCCTGGAAGCCGCCGTCATAGCGGCCGTTTTCCGCCAGTTCGAAGAGGCGGCGTTCGGTATCCTCGATCTGCGACTGCGGCGGCATGTCGAGCGGCGCGTCATAGGCGATGTTGACGACATCCTCGCCGATGGTGATCAGCGCCCGTCGCAGTGCCAGGTCGTAGATCGCCCGGCCGTAATCCTCGGCATTGATGACGGTGACGGCGTTGCTGACGAGGCTCGCCAGATATTGCGACACCGTCATGTCGCCTACCTTCTCGTCGGCCTTCAGGAAGGTCTTGATCGTCACCGGATTGGCGATCTTGCCCATGCGGATGATATCGCCGGAAACCTCGAAGATCTTCCGGTGCAGCGGTTCGTAAAGATGGATCGGCTTCAGGAAGTCTGACACCCGGTAATAGGCGTCGTTGTTCATCAGGATGGCACCCAGAAGCGCCTGCTCGGCTTCGATATTGTTGGGTGCTTCGCGATAATGCTGCTCCGAGGGGGCAACGGCTGCAATCTTTCGAGCGGCGTCGTTCATCATCATCCGTTCTGTCTTTTTTCCAGTTCCGGATTTGCAATTCCGGACGCGAAAATCAAGAGGCTGCGAAAGGAGCAGGCGCTCGCTTCGCTTAAATCCTGAACGCTGTGCACGTTGTTCGACTTCTCCACAGTCCCGGGCAACACGAAGGAGAAATACTGTCAGTGTCACCCGTATGACACGGCATGGTGCCGACTCAGCCCATCCGTTTCGGAGAACGTTATTTTAGCGCGATGCCATAAGGCACGCAGCAAAAACATCCGGAAAATCCCCAACGAAAAAGCCCGGCGCGATGGCCGGGCTCCTGTCGCGGATTGCTCCGGCGATATTATGCTTCGTCTTCGTCGACGCCGTCGGCTTCCGGATCGAAGAAATCTTCCGGACGCAGAGCGTCTTCGTCGACACCGTAGATGGCGTCGACCGAGGTGAGTTCTTCGCCCTTGGACTGGCGCTCTGCCTCTTCGGCAGAACGAGCAACGTTCAGCTCGACATGGATTTCGACTTCGGCATGCAGCTGCAGCTCGACCTTGTGCAGGCCGATCGCCTTGATCGGCGTGTTGAGGTGAACCTGATTGCGGCCGATGTTGAAGCCTTCGGCGGCGAGAATTTCAACGACGTCACGGGCAGCGACCGAGCCGTAGAGCTGGCCGGTTTCGCCGGCGGAGCGCACGACGATGAAGGACTTTCCGTCGAGAACGTCGGCGACCTTCTGGGCTTCCGACTTGCGCTCTAGGTTGCGGGCTTCGAGCGTCGCGCGCTCGGCTTCGAAGCGGGTCTTGTTGGCGGCGTTGGCGCGCAGCGCCTTGCCGAGCGGCAGCAGGTAGTTACGAGCAAAGCCGTCGCGAACCTTTACGGTTTCGCCCATCTGGCCGAGCTTGGAGATGCGTTCGAGAAGGATGACGTCCATTTTCTTTTGCCTTTCTGTGTCTCAGATTTTCGTATCGGATTGTTTGGGGGCATCGGCATCTTTCGTCGGGGTCAGCGCGATCGCCTTGCGCGTATCGCTGAGACCGAGGACGAGGATGAGGAGAGCTGGCAAGAGCATGAGCATCGAAGCCAGGTAGCTGAGGATGAGGGCCGGCAAACGCCAGTCCTTGCCGCGGGTGCGGAAATGCAGCGAGGCGAAGCCGGACAGCATGAAGCCGGCGCCGAAGGTGCCGGTCACGGTCGCGCCGACCAGCACCGGCACGCCGCCGAAGAAGCAGGCGGCAAGCCCGGCGAGAAAGATGAAGATCGAGTTGCGGTTCATGCGCAGCGACGAGGGGATGTCCTCGCGCGGGCGAAGGCCGCGGCCGGACGCTGCGACGATGCGCACGGCGAAATAATAGGCGGCAAACAGCATGCTCACCCACATGCCGCCCTGCAAAGCCGGCAGCATCAGCACGATCAGCGATTTGGTCTGCGCGGTCGCCGCCGGATCGGGCATGAATTCCGGTTGCTGTTCCTTGACCGAGGCGATCAGCAGATCGACGATCTGATCGGTGACCTGAGGCCCGTAGCCGATCATCACGCCGATGACGATGACGGCGAGCGTCACCAGGCCGCAGAGATGCAGCAGGATATCGGAGAGCGGATACCAGGCAAGCAGATGGTCGGGGCCGCCGAGTTCGGAAGCGGGACGCGCGAGATTGGCGAGATGGCTGAGCCAGCCGGCCGGCAAGAGCGTCACCAGCGTCATGATCAGCGCGAAAGAAGGGGAGAAGAGGGCCGCGCCGAGCGCCGCTGCGGTGACGACGGCGGCGATGGCGGCGGCGTTGCCCCAGCCAAGACCGACGAGCAGGATCGGCAGCGCCGAGGCCGTATAGAGCAGCGCGCTGAAAAACGACGGCTGCATGCTCGCCCCCAGCATTAGCAGGAAGGCGGTCAATCCGGCGAGTGCGCCGATCAGCAGCGTTTTAAGGTTCGGTCGGTTCAAGGTCGCTGTCCTGCTTCATCAAGCAGTTAGAGGATGTTTCTGAATCGAATTCAGAAACGTCTCAACATGGGTTTTAAGAGTTCCGATCCACGCCCATCGCGGAAGGGAAGCAACCCCCAAGATTAGGAATCCGGGGGTCACATATTCTGTTAGGCGACGACGTAGGGCAGCAGGCCGAGGAAACGGGCGCGCTTGATCGCCTGGGCGAGTTCGCGCTGCTTCTTCTGGGAAACGGCCGTGATGCGCGACGGAACGATCTTGCCGCGCTCGGAAATGTAGCGCTGCAGCAGACGTACGTCCTTGTAGTCGATCCGCGGCGCGTTGGCGCCGGAGAACGGGCAGGTCTTGCGGCGGCGATGGAACGGGCGGCGGACCGGAGCGGAGGAAGTTTCAGACATATCTTGGATCTCCCTTATACGCGGTCTTCGCGCGGACGGCGCGGACGGTCTTCACGGTCGCCGAAGCCACCTTCACGCGGCGGACGCGGGCCGCGGTCACGATCGCCGAAGCCGCCTTCACGCGGGCCACGGCCGCCTTCGCGCGGACGGTCGTCACGGTCGCGCTTCTGCATCATGGCAGACGGACCTTCTTCATGCTTTTCGACGGCGATCGTCATGTAGCGAAGAACGTCTTCGCTGATGCGCATCTGACGTTCCATTTCCTGGACGGCAGCAGCCGGTGCATCGATGTCCATCAGGGCGTAGTGCGCCTTGCGGTTCTTCTTGATGCGGTAGGTGAGGGACTTGAGGCCCCAGTTCTCGATACGCCCGACTTTACCGCCGTTAGCTTCGATCACACCCTTGTACTGTTCTACGAGGGCATCGACCTGCTGAGCGGAAATATCCTGCCGGGCAAGGAATACATGTTCATAAAGAGCCATGACAGCTTTGCCTTTCTTGCGTTTGGTTCAACCCGATATTCGGCGGCTAAGCCTCAACGACTGCTCCTGATTGGGCGGACCCAGGCAAGAAAGCGTTTTCCGAGACGGTCGAGAGCGGAGACACGGGAGGCTGGAACGCTTCCGTTCCGAACGATTTCCAAGAGGAAACCGGCCCTCCGTTCAGCCACCAGCCAGAAGACCGGGTTAACGAACAGGGCGGCTTATACGGATTTTTCACGGGAAGGCAAGCCCAATCGGACATGCAAGCCCGACGCAGGCCGATCGGCAGCGTCGGGCCGGACGAGAGGATCAGGATCAGAGCGGCAGCGGATACTGCCGGTGCACCTTGGCGATCTCCGCCAGTACCTCTGCCGAAAGCGTCAGGTCGGCCGCGCCGATATCGACTTTCAGCTGCTCCATCGACGTCGCACCGATGATGGCCGAGGCCATGAAGGGCCTGGACAGGCAGAAGGCGAGCGCCATGGCCGCCGGGTCGAGGCCATATCTTGCCGCGATCCCCAGATAGGCTTTGGTCGCCGGCTCCTGCAGCGGCTGCAGGCGGCCGCCGATATCGTGGTTGATCGAGCCGCGCGAGCCCTTCGGCCTGGCGCCATCGACATATTTGCCGGACAGGATGCCGCCGGCGAGCGGCGAATAGGCGAGCAGCCCGACATCCTCGTGATGCGAGAGCTCGGCCAGATCGAGGTCGAAATGGCGGTAGAGCAGATTATATTCGTTCTGGACGCTGGCGACACGTGGCAGGCTCTTCTGTTCCGACAGCGTCAGATATTTCTGGATGCCCCAGGTGGTTTCGTTGGAAAGGCCGATCGCCCGGATCTTGCCTTCCTTCACCAGGGCGCCGAGCGTTTCCAGAATGTCGAGCATATTGGCGACGGCCTTGTCGCGATCCTGGTTGAACGGATTGTAGCTCCAGTTCTGGCGGAAATGGAAATGGCCGCGGTTCGGCCAGTGGATCTGGTAGAGGTCGACATAGTCCGTCCGCAGCCGCTTGAGGCTGGCCTCGAGCGCCAGCCGGATATTCCTGGCATCCGCACCTTCGCCGCCGCGCAGATACTCGCGGCCGCGGCCGGCGACCTTGGTCGCAAGCACGATATCTCCGCGCTTGCCTGATTTGCCGAACCAGCTGCCGATATAGTCTTCGGTCCGGCCCTGTGTCTCCGGCGAAACCGGGGTGGTCGGGTAGAGTTCGGCTGTATCGAAGAAGTTGACGCCCTTTTCGACGGCGTAATCCATCTGCGCATGCGCGTCGGTTTCGCTGTTCTGCGAACCCCAGGTCATGGTGCCAAGGCAGATTTCTGAAACGGAAATGTCGGTGCGGCCGAGTGAATTGTACTTCATGAGAAAACCTTGGGAGAGAGCTGAAGCCTTGGGAAGGACCGGGCAAATCTAGGCCGGATTTGGCGGAGCGCAAGAGTAAAAACCGGGCTTTTATGCCGGTGCGAAAGGCTTTGCGGAGAATGAGCCGCCACTTGACTCTGCCGGAAAGAATGTCAATTGGAGGCAAAACAGCCTCAAGGGGCGCAATCAGGGGCAAGAGCCAGGGACACGAGAATGACCATTGCTTTCACTTTTCCCGGTCAGGGCAGTCAGGCCGTCGGCATGGGCAAGGATCTGTCCGAGAATTTCGCGGAAGCCCGCGCCGTTTTCGACGAGGTCGATGAGGCGCTCGGTGAAAAGCTTTCCGACGTCATGTTCAACGGTCCCGAGGAGACCTTGACCCTGACGGCGAACGCCCAGCCGGCGCTCATGGCCGTCTCGATCGCCGTCGTCCGCGTTCTTGAGGCCAAGGGACTGGATCTGAAGTCGAAGGTCGCCTACGTCGCCGGCCACTCGCTCGGCGAATATTCTGCCCTTTGCGCGGCCGGTACCTTCTCGCTCGCTGACACGGCACGGCTGCTGCGCATCCGCGGCAATGCCATGCAGGCGGCCGTCCCCGTCGGCGTCGGCGCCATGGCCGCGATCATCGGTCTCGAACATGCCGATGTCGTTGCCGTCTGCGAAGAGGCTGCGGCAACCGGCGCTTGCCAGATCGCCAATGACAATGGCGGCGGCCAGATCGTCATTTCGGGCGAGAAGGCAGCCGTCGAAAAAGCTGCTGGCCTCGCCACCGACAAAGGCGCCAAGCGCGCCATTCTGCTGCCGGTCTCCGCACCCTTCCATTCCAAGCTGATGGCGCCTGCCGCCGACGCCATGCGCGAAGCACTGGCAAAGGTCGCCAAATCAGATCCCGTCGTGCCCGTTATTGCCAATGTCCGCGCCGTGCCCGTAACCACAGCCGACGAGATCGCCAACTTGCTGGTCGAGCAGGTGACCGGTCAGGTCCGCTGGCGCGAGACGGTGGAATGGTTCGCTGGCAATGGCGTCACCACGCTTTACGAACTCGGCTCCGGCAAGGTGCTGACCGGTCTTGCCCGCCGCATCGACAAGACGATCAACGGCATCTCCGTCAACGGTCCGGCGGATATCGACGCGGCCGTCGCCGCCCTCATGGCCTGATTGGTTTTTCCAGATATCCAGATATAAGGAACGTTTCCATGCTCGATCTTTCTGGCCGCAAGGCTCTCGTCACCGGCGCATCGGGCGGTATCGGCGAGGAAATCGCCCGCCTTCTCCATAAGCAGGGCGCTATCGTCGGCCTGCACGGCACCCGCGTCGAGAAACTGGAAGCCTTGGCGGCCGATCTTGGCGAGCGCGTCAAGATCTTCCCGGCAAACCTCTCGGACCGCGATGAGGTCAAGGCGCTGGGCCAGAAGGCCGAGGCCGAACTCGAAGGCGTCGATATTCTGGTCAACAATGCCGGCATCACCAAGGACGGCCTGTTCGTGCGCATGAGCGACGAAGACTGGGACGCGGTTCTCGAAGTGAACCTGACGTCGACCTTCCGCCTGACGCGCGAATTGACGCATCCGATGATGCGCCGCCGCTATGGCCGCATCATCAACATCACCTCCGTCGTCGGCGTCACCGGCAATCCCGGCCAGGCCAATTACTGCGCCTCCAAGGCCGGCATGATCGGCTTCACCAAGTCGCTCGCCCAGGAAATCGCCACCCGCAACGTGACGGTCAACTGCGTGGCGCCCGGCTTCATCGAGAGCGCCATGACCGGCAAGCTGAACGACAAGCAGAAGGAAGCGATCATGGGGGCGATCCCGATGAAGCGCATGGGCACGGGCGGTGAAGTTGCTTCGGCGGTCGCTTATCTTGCCTCCTCCGAGGCTGCCTATATGACGGGCCAGACGCTGCACGTAAACGGCGGCATGGCGATGATCTGAAACGACAAACCGCTGGCATGGGAGTATTTCCGCCAATAGCATGTTGAGCAATCACGAACCGTTGATTTTCTCGCTTTGCGGCGGACCTAAAGCATGTTAAGCGGGCCATGACTGTCAACAGTCGTCCCGAGAAAGCAGACGGACCGGCGGGCTTTTCGCAAGCCTGGGACATCTCTGAAGCCGGGTAAACGAGTTTGCCGAGGATGTCTGAAAACATCGCAGGCTGAAACAGGGTAGGGGTGCCGCAACGGCATTCCGATCAGGACATAAGGTCGAGGAAACCGACATGAGCGATATCGCAGAACGCGTAAAGAAAATTGTTATTGATCATCTTGGCGTCGATGCCGACAAGGTCGTCGAGAGCGCCAGCTTTATCGACGATCTGGGCGCTGACTCGCTCGACACGGTCGAACTGGTCATGGCTTTCGAAGAAGAATTCGGCGTTGAAATTCCCGACGACGCTGCTGACTCGATCCTGACGGTCGGCGATGCCGTTAAGTTTATCGAGAAGGCCCAGGCCTGATTCTGTAATTTTGAGAAAGGGCGGGCCTGGAGTCCGCCCTTTTCTTTTCGGCATATTTCTCCATAGAACATAACAGACGGGGGAAAGCACGCGATGAGACGTGTCGTCATAACAGGTACCGGCATGGTATCACCCTTGGGATGCGGAACCGAGGTGACGTGGTCCCGGCTGCTTGCCGGTCAGAACGGCGCCCGCCTCGTCACCGAATTCGAGGTCGACGACCTTCCCGCCAAGATCGCCTGCCGTATCCCCATCGGCGACGGCACCGACGGCACCTTCAATGTCGATCAGTGGATGGAGCCGAAGGAGCAGCGCAAGGTCGACCCCTTCATCATCTACGGCATGGCCGCCGCCGATATGGCGCTTGCCGATGCCGGCTGGCATCCCGAGACCGATGAGGACCAGATCGCCACCGGCGTGCTGATCGGCTCCGGCATCGGCGGCATCGAAGGCATCGTCGAAGCAGGTTACACCCTGCGCGACAAGGGCCCGCGCCGCATCTCCCCCTTCTTCATTCCCGGCCGCCTGATCAACCTCGTCTCCGGCCAGGTGTCGATCCGCCACAAGCTGCGCGGACCCAATCATTCGGTCGTCACCGCCTGCTCGACAGGCGCGCATGCGATCGGCGATGCCGCGCGGCTGATTGCGCTCGGCGACGCCGACGTCATGGTCGCCGGCGGCACGGAATCCCCCGTCAGCCGCATTTCGCTCGCCGGCTTTGCCGCCTGCAAGGCGCTGTCGACCCAGCACAACGACGACCCGCAGAAGGCTTCGCGCCCCTATGACCGCGACCGCGACGGCTTCGTCATGGGCGAGGGCGCCGGCATCGTCGTGCTCGAGGAACTGGAACACGCCAAGGCGCGCGGCGCCAGGATCTACGCCGAAATCGTCGGCTACGGCCTGTCGGGCGACGCCTATCACATCACCGCGCCGTCCGAAGACGGCGAGGGCGCCGGCCGTTGCATGGCGATGGCGCTGAAGCGCGCCGGGCTGACGCCGGCCGATATCGATTATATCAACGCCCACGGCACCTCGACCATGGCCGACACGATCGAGCTCGGCGCCGTCGAGCGGCTGGTCGGCAATGCCGCGTCGAAGATCTCCATGTCATCGACCAAATCGGCGACAGGACACCTTCTCGGTGCCGCCGGCGCGATCGAGGCGATCTTCACCACGCTCGCCATCCGTGACAATGTCGCGCCGCCGACGCTCAACCTCGACAATCCCGAACGCGAGACGGCGATCGATCTTGTTCCGCACAAGGCGCGCGAGCGGGAAATCAATGTGGCGCTGTCCAACTCGTTCGGATTCGGCGGCACGAACGCGTCGCTCGTCCTGCGCCGTTACGCGCAATAGGGGTCTCGCGCGGTGTAATGGGTGTTGTGCCTTACACCGCAACCGGCCGGTCCTCTGCATTGCGGAAAAGCGTGTGCGGGAGCATAACGGCCGGCAGCGGCGCCGTTGAACGGCGGCAGAACCTGCTTTTGCCGCATTGCTTCGCGAAATAGCGAAGTGAGGGTCAAGTTTTAGAGGATTGCCGGTGAGCGATACGACGAACCAGAGCAACGATACCCCGCAGGGCGAGAACGGCCGGCAAGCGCAGAAGGGACCGATCATCCCGAAGTCGCCGAGCGAAGCCCTGCGTCCGGAGCGCGTTCCGGAGCCGCCGAAACGGTCCAAGAAAGCCCGCGGCCAGGTCGTTCTTTTCCTGAACTTCATCATGACGATGGCGGTGCTGGTCTGCGTCGTTGCCGTCATCGGCTTTTATTACGCCACGTCGACCTACCGGAACCCCGGTCCGCTGCAGACCAACACCAATTTCATCATCCGCAACGGCGCCGGTCTCGCCGAAATTGCCTCCAATCTCGAGCGCAATGCGATCATCAGTGATGCCCGCATCTTCCGCTATATCACGGCAACGCATCTGTCTGCCGGCGAGAGCCTGAAGGCCGGTGAATATGAGATCAAGGCCAGAGCTTCGATGAGCGATATCATGGAGCTTCTGAAGTCCGGCAAATCCATTCTCTATTCCGTTTCCTTCCCCGAGGGCCTGACGGTCCGCCAGATGTTCAACCGCATGCTGGACGATCAGGTACTGGAAGGCGACCTGCCGGCCGCCCTGCCGGCCGAGGGCAGCCTGCGCCCGGATACCTACAAGTTCTCGCGCGGCACCAAGCGCGCGGAAATCATCCAGCAGATGGCGGCGGCACAGCAGAAAATCGTCGATCAGATCTGGGACAAGCGCGACTCCTCCCTGCCGCTGCGATCCAAGGAAGAATTCGTCACGCTCGCCTCGATCGTCGAAAAGGAAACCGGCGTTGCCGACGAACGCGCCCATGTCGCCTCCGTTTTCCTGAACCGGCTCGGCAAAGGCATGCGCCTGCAGTCCGATCCGACGATCATCTACGGTCTCTTCGGCGGCGACGGCAAACCAGCCGACCGGCCGATCTACCAGTCGGACCTGAAGCGGGAAACGCCATACAACACCTATGTCATCAAGGGGCTGCCGCCGACGCCGATCGCCAATCCCGGTAAGGATGCGCTTGAGGCCGTCGCCAATCCCTGGAAGACGCAGGACCTCTATTTCGTCGCCGACGGCACCGGTGGCCATGTTTTCGCGGCGACGCTCGAGGAGCACAATGCCAACGTCAAGCGCTGGCGCAAGCTCGAAGCAGACAAGGGTTCGGACCCCAACATCGCCGTCGACGGCCAGCCGGAAGAGCAGCCGGCGGATGATGGCGCTGCCGTCGTGCCGCCGAAGAAAAAGAAGATTAACTGATAGCTTCTGGAGGCTCGTATGGCTTTGCAGTCCATGACCGGTTTTGCGCGGCGCGAGGGAACGAGCGGCCGCTGGCGCTGGGCATGGGAACTGCGTTCGGTCAACGGCAAGGGCCTCGACCTGCGGCTGCGCCTGCCACCTGGCCTCGAGCGCATGGAGGCGGATGTCCGCCGCCTTGCCGGCGAAAGCTTCAGTCGCGGCAATCTGCAGGCATCGCTCTCCGTCACCGCCGACGAGAACCGCTTCGAGGCCGTGCTGAACAGGGAAGCGCTTGCCGCCGTGCTTGCCATGCGCGAGCAATTGGATGGGATAATCGATCCGGCACCGCTGAAGCTCGATACGCTGCTTCTGGTCCGCGGCATCGTGGAATTCCGCGAAAGCGAGGATGGCGAGGAGGCGCTTGCCGCCCGTGACGCCGATATCGCCGCCGGCCTTTTGGCCGCCCTTGCCGATCTCAGAGCGATGCGGGAGCAGGAAGGGGCGGCGCTGAGCCGCATTCTTCTCGACCATGTCACGACGATCGAAGGCCTGACGCGGATGATCGAGGCCGACACCTCGCGCTCGCCGCAGGAGATCGCCGCGCGGCTTGCCGGTCAGGTCGCCTTGCTGATGGACGGCATGGCCGCGCTCGACCGCGACAGGCTGCATGCCGAAGCGGCGTTGCTGGCGACCAAGGCGGATCTGCGCGAGGAAATCGATCGTCTGAAGGCGCACGTCGCCGCGGCGCGCGATCTCCTGGTGAAAGATGGCCCTGCCGGACGCCGGTTGGACTTCCTTGCACAGGAATTTAACCGCGAATCGAATACCATCTGCTCGAAGTCGAATGCCTCGGCGGTCACCGCCGCCGGCATCGAGCTGAAAGTTGTGATCGACCAGTTCCGCGAGCAGGTCCAGAATTTGGAGTAGGACATGAATCCGGCGAAATCCTCGCCCGTCCAGATCGCTCGCCGCGGTCTGATGCTTGTCATCTCGTCGCCGTCGGGCGCCGGCAAGTCCACCATCGCGCGCACCCTGCTGGAGAAGGACAGGCAAATCGGCCTCTCCGTCAGCGTCACCACGCGCCAGCGCCGTCCGAGCGAAATCGAGGATGTGCATTACCACTTCAAGAGCGTGCGCGAGTTCGAGCGGATGCGCGATAGCGACGCGTTGCTCGAATGGGCCGAGGTGCATGGCAATTTCTACGGCACGCCGCGCGAGCCTGTGGAACAGGCCATGGCCGAGGGCCGCGACATGCTCTTCGATATCGACTGGCAGGGCGCCCAGCAATTGCAGGAAAAGATGTCGGCCGACGTCGTTTCGATCTTCGTACTGCCGCCGACCATGACCGAACTGCAGTCGCGGCTGCACCGCCGCGCCGAGGATTCCGAGGATGTCATCCAGACGCGCCTCGCCAACAGCCGTGCCGAGATCGCCCACTGGCGCGAATATGACTATGTCATCGTCAACGACGACCTCAACGCCGCCTTCGACGCCGTCCAGTCGATCGTCAAGGCCGAACGCCTGCGCCGCGATCGCCGCCACGGCATGTTCGATTTCGTCCGCGAGCTGCTGGAAGAGACGCCGTCGCTTTAAAGGCTGTTTGCGAGAAGGCAGAATTCCTCGACTGACAAGGTCTCCGCCCGCCGGGCCGGATCGATCCCGGCCTTGACGAGAAGCCTCTCGCCGCCGAGCGGTTTCAGGCTTTGGCGCAGCATCTTGCGGCGCTGGCCGAAGGCCGCCTGCGTTACCTTTTCCAGATTACCGACAGCGCAGGGAATAGGATTCTCGCGCGGCGTCAGATGCACGACCGTCGACGTGACCTTCGGCGGCGGCGTAAAGGCTTGCGGCGGCACGTCGAAGGCCATGCGCGCCTGTGTCCGCCAGCCGCAGAGTACGCCGAGCCGGCCATAATGGTCGTCGTCTTCACACGCGACGATACGCTCGCCGACTTCCTTCTGAAACATCAGCGTCAGCGACTGCCAGAAAGGCGGCCAGGCTTTCGGCAGCAGCCAGTTGACCAAAAGCTGCGTGCCGACATTGTAGGGCAGGTTGGCAATGATCTTGATCGGTCCATCCGGCGCCAAAGCCTCGAAATCGGTCTTCAGCGCATCGCCTTCGATCACCTTGAGCCGGCCGGGATAGTGATCGGCGATCTCGGCGAGTGCCGGCAGGCAGCGCGTATCCCGCTCGACGGCGATGACTTTCCGGGCGCCGAGCGCCAGGATTGCCCGTGTCAGCCCGCCGGGGCCGGGGCCGACCTCGAAGATGGTCGCCTCTTCGAGGGCACCCGCCGTGCGGGCGATCTTCTGCGTGAGGTTAAGGTCGAGCAGGAAGTTCTGCCCGAGCGCCTTGCGCGCATCGAGGCCGTGACGCTGGATGACGTCGCGAAGCGGCGGCAGGCCATCGAGTGCTGCCATCAGCGGTGGCTTTCCGCAGTGCGGCCGAGCTGGGCGGCGAGCTTCAGCGCTGCAACCAAGCTCTGCTCGCGCGCCAGTCCTTTGCCGGCGATGCCGAAAGCGGTGCCGTGATCCGGCGAGGTGCGCACGAAGGGAAGCCCGAGCGTGACGTTGACGCTGTCGTCGAAACCGAGTGCCTTGGCCGGGATCAGCGCCTGATCGTGATACATGCAGACGGCGACGTCATATCGCGCGCGGGCCTCGTCATGGAACATCGTGTCGGCGGGCAGGGGGCCGATCGCATCGATGCCCTCGTCGCGCAGGCGCTGGATCGCCGGGCGGATGACATCCTCGTCCTCCCTGCCGATCGTCCCGCCTTCGCCCGCATGCGGGTTGAGGCCGGCAACGGCGAGCCGCGGCGCCGCGATGCCGAAGCGCTGCCTCAGATCTTCATGGGCGATCCGGCAGGTTTCCACGATCAGTTCGCCGGTCAGCGCCTCCGGCACGTCCAGGACCGGAATATGGATGGTGACGGGAATGGCCCGAAGCTTCGGTCCCGACAGCATCATGACGGGCGTCACCGGCCTGCCGGTCGCCCTGGCGGCGAGATCGGCGAGAAATTCGGTATGGCCGGGAAACCGGAAACCGGCCTCGTAGAGCACTGATTTGGCGATCGGGTTGGTGACGACCGCGAGCGCCTCGCCGGTGATGACAAGCGACACGGCTTTTTCGATCGCCGCGATCGTGGCCTTCGCCGTTGCCGCATGCGGCTCGCCGGCAACCACCTCGATGCCGGCAGGCAGCGTCATGACGGGCAGCGCATCGGCAAACATGCCGGCAGCCTCGCTGGCTTTATCCGTCTCGCGGATCGAAACCGAAAGGTTGAGCTGGCGGGCTCGCAACGCCAACACATCGGGATCGCCGATCAGGAAGAAAGGCGGCAGCCCGAGTTCACGCCGCCGGAGCCAGGCCATCAGCGTAATATCCGGCCCGATGCCGGCGGGGTCGCCCTGGCTCAGCGCAAGCGGTCGCGAAAACGGTATCGTCATCGCAGGTCAGCGATAGGCGATCTGCGCCTTTTTGCGCAGTTCATCCAGGTACTTCTTGCTGTTTTCGTTTTCCGGGCTGGCGTCCTTGCCACCCTTGGCCTTGCCGAGATCTTCCTGGCGGAAGACCATTTCGGCAGCCTGGTCGTCGGAAACCTGGCGCTGGCTGCAGATCGCCAGATATTCGACGCCCTTATCGGTGACACGGGTCCCTGTCGTATTGCCCTTGGCCTGTTCGACCAGCGGCTTCCAATCCGGCGGGATTTCGGGCGCGAGCATACGGCCGAGATCGCGCACGGAAACGTCGCGCATCGTCGCCGCAAAGACCTTTGCCTGGTCGCAGCCCGGAAATTTCGAGCGCGATGCCTCGGCCTCGCCCTTGCGCTTGCCGGTGATGGCGTTGCGCTTGGCTTGCGGAATGACGAAGATGATCTGCTGCAGCATATATTCGGTCGTCACCGGCTTCTGCTTGTTGTTCTGCATCATGCGCGAAACGAGATCATAGTTCGACAGCCGCGAGGTCGAACCGTAGCGCGCGTTGACGACCCGCGGCCAGCTCATCTGCACGGCGATGAAACCCTTGAAATGGTCGACGCCAACGCCGGCGCGATCGAGGATCTGCGACATCTGCTCGACGGAAAGTTTGTTGCCGGCCGAAAAGCGCGCGAAAGACGCATCGACGTCCTGCTGCGAGACCGACATGTGGACGCGGGAGACCTCCTGCCGCTTGAGCGTTTCGTCGATCAATTGCTCCTCGGCAGCCTTGGCGTCGGCCTTCGTGTGCTGAAGGCGCATGAAAGCCTGGCGCTTGGCGACGTCGCCGCTTGTGATGGCGGTGCCGTTCACCACGGCCTTGACCTCGCTTGCGGCAAGTGCCGGAGCGGCAACCCCCGTCAGCAAGGCAAGCGCTGCCCCGGCAAGGAACTTGGTTATGGCTCTTTTCGCGTCAATCATCTGTTGACCTCCCGATAGCGCCGCGAAACGTTGTTCGCGGCGTTTTTTACCACAGTGCGAGACACGCGGCGAAACCCCTATGCCTCAGATATCGACTGGCGGCAATGTCCTGCACAGGCATACGGCGAAAGAATGGCTTCAGGCCATGTTTGCGCCGGCCGCCCGTCACTCAAGGGTGTTTGAACCGATCTTGATGTCACCGAGCGTCCGGAAGGTCAGCCTTGCGCCGATCGTCCAGTCGCTGGCCGACTCGTCGTCGGAGTCCCGGGTATCGGTATAGGCGATCGTGAAGATCGTGCATTCGTCCTCATAGGAGAGACCGAGCGTCCGGCGGCTGAGCACATCATTGTTCAGATCCCAGGCGATGCCGCCGAAGATCGCCCAATAATCCTTGAATTTGACTTTGCTGCTGGTCTGGATTTCGTCGTTGTCCTCGGCAAAGCCATAGGCCGGCTGGGCGCTGAGATGGGTGTAGGTCACCTGCGTCTGGAAGGTATCGTTCTGGTAGGCCGTCGTCAGGTCGCCGCGGCGGAACTCGAAATCCTTCTCGTCGAGGCGGTAGGAGGCCGCGACGGAAACGCCGTATGGTGTTTCGACGCCGCCAAGGCCGACATAATCGGAACGGTCGGTTTCCAGGCCCGAATCCGCACCGACATTGACGAGATCATCGGTGGCAAAGGAGTTCTGGCCGGCAATCTGATAGGATTGGCCGAAGATGCCGTGCAGTTTGTAGCCGCTGTCGAACGTCCCGGTATACTGGATGCCGACATTGGCGCGGGTGCCGCCCTCGACGCGGTCGTAGCCGGAGAACTTATCGCGATCGAACAGCGAGGTGGCGTCGAAGACGAAGCTCTGCGCATCCTCGTTCGGCAGCCGGCCGGCGAGTTGCTCGTCGGGGCGGGCATAGATCTGCGCGATCGGTTCGAGAATATGGGTGCTGTTCTCGGTCGTCATCAGGATCGGATAACGCAGCTCCAGCCCGGCGGTGAACATCGAGCGGGTGGCGGAATTGTCGTCGAGATAATTGCCGGTGTAACCCGTGGGGTTGTCCATGTTGAGCGCGAAGGCGTCGCCTCGGGCGGCCAGAAGCGGCGTGATCACCAGGCCGGTCGGCGTGACGTAGGTGCGCTTCCACTGCAGTTCGGCCGTCAGACGAGAGGTCTGTCCCTTCAGGCCGCGGAAGCGGTCGAAGCCGTCGACGGTATAGAAGTCGTCATGGGTACGCGAAATATTCGTCAGGTTGACATCAGCCGACAATTCGCCGCCGGCCAGCGGCTGCGGCGCCACATAGTGGTAGTCGAGCGCCGGATAGACGATCGCCTGCTGCTTTTCGGCCGTGTTCTTCCGATCGGCATCCTGGACGTCGAAATAGAACGCCCGCATGTCGAAATAATTACGTTTCCCAAGTCCCGTCAGGTAGATCTGGTTGGTGCGATCCGTGCCGGTGAAGTCCTTCAGCTTATAGGTCTTCGAGAAATTGTTGTCGCTCTGCACCATGACGTCCCAGCCGAACGTCCAGCGCGGATTGATACGGAATTCGGCCTTCGAGGCGACCATGCCACGCCGACTGGCTTCGGCATCGCTGGTGCCGGAGCTGAAATTGTCCGGCTTTGCCTGGTCTATGCCGGCGACGCGCAGGATATGTGTGCCGTTTTCGAAGCGCTGGCGGAATTCGCCTTCGACGAGGAAGCCCTGGGCGGTGTAGCCGGTGGTGGTGACCGTCGCGTCCATGCTCGGCGAGATCACGTAGTAATAAGGAATAGAAAGACCGAAGCCGAGATTCTGCGACAGGCTCATCGTCGGGAAGAGAAAGCCCGACTTGCGCTTCACCGTATTGTCGGGGACCTCGATGAACGGCACGAAGGCAATGGGGTAACCGAGCAGCTCAAAGCGCGCCCGCTCCAGACGGATCGTGTGGGTCACGCCGTTTTGAATCACCCGCTTCGCCTTGACCTGCCAGAAAGGCGCGCGCTTCGGATCTTCGGCGCAGGGAAGGCAGGCGGTGTAGACGCCCTTGTTGAGAATCATCATCGTGCCGCCGACACGCTGGCCGCTTTCGGCGACGATACGCGTATTGTCAGAGGTTTCGATGCGCAGCGAGTTCAGGAACCCGTCGGCGAAATTGTCGGTCACGTCAAGGTTGTCCGCATAGATGCGGTTGCCGTCCGGGCTGACCAGCTCGACATTGCCGAGCGCCATCATCCGGCCGGTCTTCTGATTGTACTCGACCTTCTGTGCGACCATTTTGTAGCCGGCATAGTTGATCTGCACGCCACCGACCGCCGACACCAGATCGGCGTCACGGTTGTAGACGAGTTCATTGGCCGAAAGCAGAAGCTTGGCCCCTTCCGGAATATTCTTCCCGATATCTTGAGCGGACGTATTGGCCTGGCCGTAGGAGACCGGGACACTGCCGAAATAGGAACATAGAGTCGCGCCGACGAGCAGGGCAACCAACTGTTTACTAAAATACTTGCGGTCGCCTGCCGCCACTAGCCGTCCTCCTGATGAAGCAGAATAGTCGCACCCAAGGCCAGCGCGACGATCACCGGTATCCACGTCGCCACGAAGGGGGGCACAACTCCACTGCTTCCGAATGCCTTTACAAGCACGGTGATGACATAAAGCATGAAGCCCGAGAGGATGCCACCCAGAATCACGGAGCGGGATTGGTTGAACCGGCTAAATTTTAGGGACACTGTTGCAGCAATGAAAGTCATGGCCACCAGCAGCAGCGGCTGGGACAACAGGGAGTTGAATTGCGTCTCCAGCGCCTTGGTCGAGATGCCGAACGATTTGGCCGCGGCAATACGGTTGGAAAGGTCAAAGAAACCAATTGTTTCCGGCGCTGTCAGCCGCTCCTGGACGAAGTCCTGTTTCAGATTGGTGCGAAGTTGAACCGAAGCTTTACGCATCGGGATTTCGCCAGGCTTGCGCTCGACAACGTTGTTAAGTTGCCAGTAACCATCTTCCAATTTTGCCGTCGCGGCGTCCTGTCTCAGAATGACCTGACCGCTTGAATCGAAATGGATCAACACGGCGTCGATCAGCTTGGTTCCGTTCTCCTGAACCGTGTGGGCGCCGATGATGACATCGTCCCGGCCACTGATCTGGCGCAGCCACGGAATCTGCGGCGCCTTGCGCAGAACGGCGTTTTCGCCGCGCCAGTCGGATTCGACGAGCAGCGCCTGGCGCTGCCCCCAGGCGGCCAAGGGGTTGAGCGCCGTCATAGTCAGCAGGCCCAGTATCAGCGAGCCGGCGATGAAGGGGAACATGAACTGCCAGACCGAAATGCCGGCTGCGCGGGTGACGACCAGCTCATATTTGCGGTTGAGCCCGATCAGCACCGTCATGCCGACGAAGAGCGCGATGAAAGGCACCGTCTGCTGCAGGATCAGCGGCAGGCGCACGGCGGTCATCAGGATGCCGCCGCCGATCGTGTAGCCGGGCAGGCCGGACATGCGGCCCGCCGTCTCGCTGAAATCAAGCAGGAAGGAAATCGCCGAGACGCCGATCAGGAACCAGCCCATCGTCACCAGGTAGCGGCGAAAGAAATAACGCGACAATGTCCCGAACATCATTGGGCGGCGTCTCCGCCGGCCCTGCCGGTCGCGGCAAGCAGCCGTTCCTGCGTCCGTCTCCAGAAAGACGACATCCGGTCGCGAATGAACGACGGTACGGCCAGTCGTTTGTGCAGGCCGAGGAAGACGATCGAGATGATGCTGCTGACGATCGGTATGGCATAGAGAGCGACGATATATTCAGGATCGGTGTCGATCTGATTGGCCGCGTAGAATGCCGCCCATCGCAGCGCGAAGGCATAGGCGAGCGCGCTCACCATCGGATGCAGCCGCGCTTCGCGGTGCGAGCGCGCATCGCCGGCGATTGCCAGCGAAAACAGCGCGAAGACGACAGGCAGGATCCAGTCCGTCAGCCGGCGATGCAGTTCGGCGCGGTAGCTTTGCGGCCGGATCGTATAGTCCTTGTCGGCCGGATCCGGATTGAGCAGGAACCACAGGTCACGGTCGCTGGCGCGCAGCGTCGCCTGGCCGCGATTCTCCGTCATGTCGGAGAGGTCGAAGGAATAGGAATCGAAATTGATCACCGAGACGTTGCCGTCGGGCGTTTTGCGGTGCACCTCACCCTCATGCATGATCAGCGTCGTGCCGGTATCGTCGACGGCGCCTTCCTTCGCATAATAGATCAGCTCATAGGCCGGGTCGCGCTCGTCGGCGACGAAAAGGCCCTTCAGCATGCGGCCGGCCATCCGCTTCGAGATCTGCACATAAAGGCCTTCATCAAGCTTGCGGAAGGTCTTTTCTTCGATCACCGAAGACAAGAGGTCGGCATAGGTCTCGGCGATCATCTGGCGCACGACGGTTTTGGCGCGCGGCTCGACGACGTTGTCGACGAAGAAGGAAAAGACGCTGACGACGGCGGCAAGCAGCAGGATCGGGCGGATCAGCACGCTGCGCCGCGCCCCGGCCGCGTCGATGACGGTGAGCTCGGAATCGTTGTTCATCGTCGTCAGCGTCTGGGTGATCGCGATAACGAGGGCGAAGGGCAGGACAACGGGAATGATCGACGGCAGAATCATCGTCGCGAGCTTGGCGAACGAGCCGATCGACTGGCCGCTGTCGGTCACCAGGTTGATGCGCTGCAAAACCTGAGTCGTCCAAATGATCGCCAGAACGGGCAGGAGCGCCACGAGAAACATCTGGCCGACGCGCCGTAATATGTATGTCTCGAGTAGTTTCATGCCTGCCCTTGAAAGCACCTGCACGCCCAAACGGCTTTGCAGGAGAAACCCTCTACGCTCTTTGTCGCGGTTTTGCGACAAGCTGGTGTCAAAAATTCATTCAATTTTCAGAATTTTTTTGATGCTGTTGCGACTCGGTTAACGCCAGCAACGCGGCGAAGACGACAAGCGACGAAACCCATCCGAGAACGACGTCGGAAAGGTAGTGCGCCCCGAAAGATAGCCGCATCGCAGGCGTCAGGATCGAGACCGCCGCCAGCGGTGCTGCCACTGCATAACGCAGGGATTTCGGAACGAAGAGCAGAAGGCAGAAAAGCCAGCCGGCGCTTGCTGCCTCGCCAGAGATGAAAGAGCAGTTCGAAACGCATTTTCCGGCAAGCGAACCCGCCTCGACGAAATGCAGCGCGCCGCCGAAAATGTCCGTCTGTATCGGCCGCGGCCGGCCCCAATGTTCCTTCAGGATGACATTGACGAGCAGCACCGGTCCAATCAGCAGCGTTCCGAGCGCGACTTTCAGCTTGCGCGCCCGTTCGGCGTTGAAGGTTGCGCCATGCTGCTGGTGGCATTCGATGAGCTTCCACACCATCACGATCGCCACGACATAGGGCAGGCGGAAGAAGACGGTGCGTAGAAGGTCGAAGTTCCCCGAGTCGCGATAGGGAAAGCCGCCGCAGATGCTGCCGGCCGCGGCAGCCGCGTCGCACTCTGTACGCAAGAAAAAAAGCTGGGAAAAATAGATGTCTATCCCGGGGAAGGCGCGGAAGACGATCAGCAGTGCCCACCACGTCCAGAACAGCAGCATGAAGGCGCCGAAAGTCGTTTTCGGCAGGCGGATTATCGGACCCTGCGGGCGATTTTTGGAAAAAACTGTCAACGCGGATAACTACGAAACTGACGAAAACATGAGGGCCTTGATGGCCGCGGGCGACCATAACAATTGTCGCAAGCCATTGACAGACCCGCCAAACGCGAAATTATCCGCGGCGGACGGATTTCAAAGAATCCCAGCGGAGAAGACATGTCAGCAAAGTTCGAAATCTCATTCTCAAAATCGGCAAAGCTCACTGGCGGCCTGGCGATCCTGTTGAAGACCACGGACGCCGACAGCGCTGCGGGCGCCGAAACCGTCGATCCGGCAGGCGTGATCGCCAAGGCCGCTCGGATCGCCCGATTCTCCGCGAAATCCATGAGCGCGCTCGATATCGTCGCCCCGGAAGGCGCATCCGTCGAGCGCATCGTCGTCATCGGGCTGGGCAAGGCCGCCGACCTCACCGCCCATGATTGGCTGAAGGCCGGCGGTACCGCGGCAGCGAGAATCAAGAATACCGACAAGGCCGCCGTCTTCATCGACGTGCCTGGCCTTCAGACGAGCGCGCGGGCAGCCGCCGATTTCGCCCTCGGCATGCTGCTGCGCACCTATAGCTTCGATACCTACAAGACGAAGAAGAACGACGACGAGGAAAAGGCGGGCAAATCCGTCAAGGTGACGATCGTCACTGCCGATCCGGCCGGCGCCAAGAAGGCTTTTTCCGATTCCGAAGCGATCGCCGGCGGCGTCAATCTTGCCCGTGACCTCGTCAACGAGCCGCCGAACGTGCTGGGCCCCGTGGAGTTCGCCGCCAAGGCGAAGGAGCTGGAAAAGCTCGGCGTCGAAGTGGAAATCCTGACCGAGAAGGAAATGCGCCGCTTCGGCATGGGCGCCCTTCTCGGCGTCGCCCAGGGCTCCGTGCGTCCGCCGCGCCTGGCGGTGATGCAGTGGAAGGGCGGCAAAGCCAAGGATCGTCCCGTCGCCTTCATCGGCAAGGGTGTCGTCTTCGATACCGGCGGCATTTCGATCAAGCCGGCCGCCGGCATGGAGGACATGAAGGGCGATATGGGCGGCGCGGCAGCCGTCACCGGCCTCATGCATGTGCTCGCCTCGCGCAAGGCAGCCGTCAACGCCGTCGGCGTCATCGGCCTGGTCGAGAACATGCCTGACGGCAACGCCCAGCGCCCCGGCGATATCGTCACCTCGATGTCCGGCCAGACGATCGAGGTGATCAATACCGATGCCGAAGGCCGCCTCGTGCTCTGCGATGCGCTCTGGTATTGCAACGACCGTTTCAAGCCGCAGTTCATGATCAATCTCGCCACGCTGACCGGCGCCATCGTCGTGGCGCTCGGAAACGTGCATGCCGGCCTGTTTTCCAATGACGACCAGCTTTCCGCTCAGTTGACGGAAGCCGGCCTTTCCACAAACGAGAAGCTCTGGCGCATGCCCCTCGGCAAGGACTACGACAAGCTGATCGACAGCAAGTTCGCCGACATGAAGAACACCGGCGGCCGGCAGGCCGGCTCGATCACCGCTGCGCATTTCATCAAGCGCTTCGTACAGGACACGCCCTGGGCGCATCTCGACATCGCCGGCACTGCGATGGGCTCGCCGCAGGACGAGATCAACCAGTCCTGGGGTTCCGGTTTTGGCGTGCGCTTGCTCGACGAGCTCGTTCGCGCCCATTATGAATCCTGATGACGGACGTTCTCTTTTATCATCTGACCGAAACCAGGCTGGAAGACGCGCTTCCGCCGCTGATCGACAAAAGCGTCGAGCGCGGCTGGCGCGTCGCCGTCCAGACGCGCGAGCCGGCGCGGCGCGATGCTCTCGACGCGCATCTCTGGACGTTCCGTGAGGAGAGTTTTCTGCCGCACGGCACCGACGAGGGCGATTTCGCCGAAAACCAGCCGGTGCTTTTGACCGTGACATCAGGCAATGCCAATGCGGCGACCGTGCGTTTCATCATCGACGGCGCCGAGCCGCCGCCGCTCGATGCCTATGAACGCGTCGTCTTCATGTTCGATGGTCACGACCAAGCGCAACTGGAGGCCGCCCGGGCGCAATGGAAGAAGCTGAAAGGCGAGGGGCATAACCTCACCTATTGGCAGCAGACGCCGGAAGGGCGATGGGAGAAGAAGGCCTGAGCGTTTCACCGGAAATCGGCGCCGGTATGGCGCCGATTGTCGGCCTGCGAAAACCTGACCCTTGCGGCGGGTCTTGTTGCTCAGCCCGCAAGGCTACAAAGGCGTCGCAACGCCGCCCAATGGCTCAGTCGTGGAACGCGTCCACGAATTTCCGCTTGCCGAGCATGAAGGCGTCGGCGACGTGGCGCAGCGGCGCCAGATCGACATCCGACGTGCCGGCCTTGATGATTTCGGCGAAGCGGCGATAGAGCGAGGGATATTCCTGCTCGGGCTCGGCGAAGGTCAGCGTGCCGTCGATGGAAAGCTTGGCGCCGCCTTCGGCGAGAACCATCTGGCCGGCTGCCGTCTCCGCGACGATATCCCAGCTCTGCTTGCCGGTCTGGCGCCAGTCGAATTCGGCATGAACCGGCAGGCCGTCGGCATCGCGGAAGCGAATGTCGGACGCGATCGGCGCGTCGCGGTTCTCGGGAAATTCGAGCACGGCCTCGGTGATGAAGATCGGCCGCGGCAGGATATGAGTGACGATCGACAGCGCGTTGATGCCGGGATCGAAAACCCCGAGGCCGCCGGCCTGCCAGATCCAGTCCTGGTTCGGATGCCAGTGGCGGACATCTTCCTTCCAGATCACATGCACGCTTTTGATCGTCGTCGAAGCCAGAAACGCCTTGGCGGCCTCGACGGCCGGCGCATAGCGCGAATGCCAGCTGGCAAACAGCGACGCGCCCTGTTTTGCGGCAAGCGCCTCGAGATCGGCCACTTCGCTGAGCGTGGCACCCGGCGGCTTTTCCAGGAATACGTGCTTGCCGGCGACGAGCGCCTTATAGGCCGCTTCGTAGCGATATTGCGGAGGCATGCAGAGCGAGACCGCGTCGACCGACGGTTCGGCGTCGAGCATCGCCTCGATCGTCGTATAGCTGTTGATGCCTTCGACCGTGCCATGGCGGCTTGCCGTGGCGACGAGCTTGAAATCGTCGTTCTTGGCGATGGAAGGGAGGTGCTGGTCGCGGACGATCTTGCCGACGCCGACGATGGCGAGGTTGATAGGAGACATGGTTTCGCTCGAGCCTGTGAAAAGTATGATTTATTGCGCTTCTTTTAGCAGAAAGGAGAGCGCCGACAAGCTCTCCCCTTCATTCTCTTCCATCCTACCGCATGATGGCCCGTCTTACCTCATGATAGTTTGGCGAAGGAAGCTATAACCCATGGCCGCCCGGGCGGCGCGCTCTTCGGAATTGCCGTCGCCGCCATGCCCGCCCGAGCCGAATTCATGGAAGAACGGCCGGTGTCCCGCTTCCTCCAGCCGCGCGGCGAAGCGGCGCGCATGCGAGGGATGCACCCGGTCGTCATTGGCGGAGCTTTCGATATAGATCGGCGGATAGGTGACCTCGGTCGCCGGCCGGACATTATGGAGCGGCGAATAGCCGAGCATGAAATCCCGGTCCGCTGCTATCTCCGGATCGCCATATTCGTCCATCCAGGCCTGGCCGGCGCTGAACAGGTGGAAGCGTGTCATGTCGAGCACCGGCACCTGGCACCAGACGGCGCCGAAATCGTCCGGATAGCGCGTCAGCATCACGCCGGTCAGCAGGCCGCCATTGCTTCCTCCCTGGCAGGCGATGCGCGACGGCACGGTGTAGCCGCGGGCGACGAGATCGCGGGCGATGGCGACGAAATCGGCAAACGCCCGGTCTCGTCCCTGCCGCTTGGCGCTGCGATACCAATCGGGGCCGAATTCGCCGCCGCCGCGGATATAGGCCTGCACATAGGCGCCGCCCTGTTCCAGCCAGCGTCCCGTCACGCCGGAATAGGTCGGCGACAGCGAAACATCGAAGCCGCCATAGCCGTAAAGCAGCACCGGCAGCGTGCCCTTGGTCCAGTGTTTCGGCAGGACCAGCCGGTAGGTAACCCTGGTTCCATCCTCGGAAACCGCCTCCAGCAGCTCGGATGACATGCCGGCCGCATCGAAATAGCTGGGCGCCGCGGCGATGAAAATCGGCTCGGCCTGCTTGCTGCGATCCGACAGCTCGAGCCGGTAACAGGCCGGCGGCTGCAGGAAGCCCTGGCCGATGATGCAGAGCGTATCGTCGCCAAGATGCAGATCCGCATAAAGCGGCCTGAAATGAGCCGTCTGCATGTCGGCAGGCAGCACGATCTCGCGCTGTTCGGCATCGGGCTTGGTCAGATCCAGCACCATGAGACGCGGACGCAGCCGATCGGAAATGATGAAGACGCACCACTCGCGCATCAGCATCATCTGCGAGATCGACTGGCCCTCGCCAGGCTGAAACAGGATCCGCTCCGGTCCGAGCGGAACTGTCTGCGAGCCGGGATCGAAGCGCTGCAGCACGAGACTGCCGGTGGCAACGCGCTCATCGGTCTTTGCTCGCCAGAGGCAATGATCGTGATTGAACTGGAAGTCCGCTTCCTTAGGCAGATCGATGCGCCGCCGCGTGCCGTCGGCTGCGGTCAGGAAAGCGCTGGCGACGCCGATCTCATGGGCGGCGACGAAAATGTCGATCAATCCGGCATCCGCCGAACCGCCTGACAGAGCAGGATCGATGACGAGATTGAAGCCGTAGACGTCTTCATTCGCGGCTTCGAACATGATGGCGGCATCTTCCGGTCGCTGCCCGCGCTTCAATCGCCGCCCGACCCGTGGCCATCCGGAGCGGGTCGCCGAAAATCGGTCGGTCGAGCCGAAATAGCAGATCTCATCACGGCTCAGCCAATTGGCATGCGATCGTGCGGCCGGCGTATCGAAACCGCCCTCGACGATCTCTTTCTTCTCGGCGTCGAATTCGAGCAGCCGGAGAAGATCCGAGCCGCCGTCCGAAAGCGTCAGCAGCACCCGCGTCGGCTCCCACGGGCAGGTGACGACGCCGCGCCAGTTCCAGCGCTTGCCATCACGGATGCAGAAGGCATCGAGATCGAAAACCGGTTCCCAACCGGCGTCCGGCAGCGGCTCCTGGTCGGCAGGCAGACGGAGCCAGACGCCGAGAGGATTGTCCTTGCTCTGCCGAAAATCGAACAACCACGCACCGCGGCGCATCGGCACGATCAACCTGTCCTGCCGCTCGATCAACGCCTTGATCGCGTCGCGATCCCTGGCAAATTCAGCCGTTCTGAACGCCGCATCGGAAATCCGGTTATGATCGTCGATGAACTGGCGGGTGCGCGGATCGTCGTCCGTTTCGAGATGAAGGTTCATAGCTGACCTGCCGGTTCGTTGACGTCGAACAGATCTAGACAGCGCGTCCGGACTTGGCAACCCGGCCTACCGGGTCGTCACCAAATCGGCAGAAGCGACGAGGTTGCTCGGCGCCTGCGTCTTCTTGAACTTCAGCGTCACCACCTTGTAGCCTTCGGCTTCGAGTTCGGAGAGCAGGGTCGGCAGCATCGTTGCCGTGCGTTTGTGGATGTCATGCATCAGGATGATGCCGCGGCCGCGTTTGTGCAGCAGGTCCATCGTCCGGCGCGTCACGGAGGCCGGCGTGATGGCAAAATAATCCTTGCTGTCGACATCGACATCCATGACCACCAGATCGCGCATGGCGATCGCGGCGCGCAGCCTGTGGCTCTCGGCAAGATAGGGGAAGCGGAAGAAGGAGACGTCGGTTCCCGTCGCCTTGGTCACCGCCAATTCGCCCTTGACCACCTCGGCCATCGCTGCGTCGAAATCAAGCGAAGTCAGGTCGGCGTGGTCGTAGGTGTGGCTGCCGATCGTGTTGCCGCCCTCGGCGACCCTGCGGGCCAGCGCCGGATGCATTTCGGCCATTTCGCCGACCATCATGAAGGCGCCTTTGACGCCGAACCGGTCGAGGATCGCCAAAACCTTGTCGGTCCGCCCCGGGATCGGGCCGTCGTCGAAGCTCAGGATCACTTCCTTGTCCTGCAGCTTGAGATCGGCAAGCGAGGAGACCTCAAGCGTCCGCCCGGCCAGTTGGTGCCAGCCGCTCATGCGCGGCGCCGCATCGTCGCCGGCAAAGGCAAGTTTCCGCTCCGCGGGCGCGATCACCGAGGAGGTCTTGATCGAGGTATCCGGGGCCCGTTTGGTGGTGCTGCAGGCAGACAGGGTGGCCGTGAGGGCCATGCAGGACAGAATGAAAAAGCGATACATCGAAAGGGCTCAACAAATCGGTAACGAATGTTGAGACAACCTTTCGAATTATGGTTAACGATTGGTTGATGCTGGCCGGATTTGTGCCGATGCGCGGCACTTCGCCACGCTATCCATATCGACTGTTGCTATCCCGCCATGGCCTCTTCGTATTCGGCCGAAAGCATCAGCCAGTCTTCCTCGGCTGCAGCCAGCTTTGCTGCAGCCTCGCCGCGCTGCTTTGCCTTCTCGGCAGCCTTGGCGGGCGTCTTTTCGTAAAGCGCGGGATTTGCAAGTTCCGCGTCAAGCGCCTGAATCTGTTTCTCCAGCTTCGCCGTCAAGGATTCGATTTCATTGATCTTTTTCTTGAGCGGCGTCAGCGAGGCGCGCCGTTCGGCATTGAGCTTGCGCTGGTCGGCCTTCGAGGTCGCATCCTCAGTCAGCTGCGGCTTTTCTTCTTTTTTTTTACCGGATGTGACGATCAGGTCGCGGTATTCGTCCATATCGCCTTCGAAGGTCGTCACCGTGCCGCCATTGACCAGCCACAGCCGGTCGACCGTCGCCTCGATCAGATGACGATCGTGCGAGATCAGGATGACGGCGCCTTCGTAATCGTTCAGCGCCTCGATCAGCGCCCGGCGGCTGTCGATATCGAGGTGGTTTGTGGGTTCGTCTAGGATCAGCAGATTGGGCGCATTGAAGGCGGCAAGCCCCATCAACAGGCGGGCTTTCTCGCCGCCGGAAAGATCCTTGGCGGCCGTCGCCATCTTCTCGGTCGCAAGCCCCATCTGGGCGACGCGGGCGCGCACCTTGGGCTCCGGCGCGCCGGGCATCAGCCGGCGGACATGTTCGACCGGCGATTGCTCGGGGATGAGGTCGTCGAGCTGATGCTGCGCGAAGAAGCCGATCTTCAGGCTCGGCGCCAGCTTCACTTCGCCGCTTTCCGGCGCAAGCCGGCCGGAGATGAATTTGGCGAAGGTCGATTTGCCGTTGCCGTTCGAGCCGAGCAGGGCGATGCGGTCGTCATTGTCGATGCGAAGGTTGAGGTTCTTCAGGATCGGATTGCCGGGCTCGTAGCCGACGGCGCCGCTCTGGATCGCGACGATCGGCGAGGCCGGCTGCTTTTCCGGCTCGGGGAAAGTGATCGGCTGTACGTGATCCTCGATCACCGCGGCGACGGTTCCCATGCGCTCGAGCGCCTTGACACGCGATTGCGCCTGCCGGGCCTTGGAAGCCTTGGCCTTGAAGCGATCGATGAAGCTCTGCAGATGTTTGCGGGCCGCGTCGTTCTTGGCCTTGGCCTTGGTCTGCAGCTCGTCGGCTTCCGCCTTCTGCCGCTCGAACTGGTCGTAGCCGCCGCGATAGAAGGTCAGCTTCTTCTGGTCGAGATGGACGATCGCGTTGACCGCGTTGTTCAAGAGGTCGCGATCGTGGCTGATGATGATGACCGTGTGCGGATAGCGCCGGACATAATCTTCCAGCCACAGCGTGCCTTCGAGGTCGAGATAGTTTGTGGGTTCGTCGAGCAGCAGCAGATCCGGCTCGGAAAACAGCACGGCGGCCAGTGCCACGCGCATGCGCCAGCCGCCTGAGAAGGAGGAGGCGGGGCGGGCCTGCGCCGCCTGGTCGAAGCCGAGGCCGGCCAGAATGCTTGCCGCGCGCGCTTCGGCCGAATGCGCGTCGATATCGACGAGACGCATCTGGATTTCGGCGATGCGGTGCGGATCGGTCGCCGTTTCCGCCTCGGCAACGAGGGCGGCGCGTTCCTTGTCGGCTGACAGCACGATCTCGATCAGGGATTCCTCAGTCGCCGGCGCTTCCTGCGCCACCTGGCCGATGCGCGCCGCCTTCGGGATCGACACCGATCCGGTCTCCGAGCCGAGATCGCCGGTGATGACGCGAAACAGGGTGGACTTGCCGGCGCCGTTGCGCCCGACGAGCCCCGCCTTCGTGCCCGAAGGCAGCGAAATGCTGGCATTGTCGAGAAGCAGGCGCCCGGCAATGCGGGCGGAAATATCGGTGAGCGTGATCATGGCCGGCGTTTTGGCCGAAACCGCCCGCCAAGGCAAGAGCGCTTATCCAAGCTTGCTTATCCCGCGACAACCCTGCTTGTCGCCGGTAAGCGCGCTGTCCGCCGGTCCGCGCCTTCAGTGGCCGAAAGCCTGCACCGGCCGTCGCGGGTTGGACTGTGCGGCAAGAAGCGCCACGCGGGCATTGGCCTGCAACTGGCCGGGCGTTGCCGCATCGGTGCTGAGCGCTACGCCGATCGAGATGGTCAGCCTGCCGTGATCGGCCTTGTCGGAGGTCGCAAAGACGAGATTATCCTCGACCGAGGCGCGCAGGCGTTCGGCGATCGTCATCGCATCCTGCATGCCGACGTTGGAAAACAATAGCGCGAATTCGTCAGCCTCGGTGCGGGCGACGAAGTCGTTCTTCTTGATCGATTTGCGGAAAAGGCCGGCGAGCTTCTTCAGCAGCTTGTTGCCGGCCTGGGTGCCATATCTGTCGTTGAGTTCGGTGAAATTGTCGATATCGACCATAACAAGCGCGCTGCCGGCAAAACCCTCTTCGCGCTCATAGAGATCGGCGATCTCCCGGTTCAGCGCGATGCGGTTCGGAAGTCCGGTAATCCGGTCGGCCACGGCGGCCGATTGCATTGCCGAAATGCCGCGCTCCAGCGTTTCCAGCCTCTTGATATCGTCCTCCAGCCGGGCGCCGATTTCCATCTCCGCCGACAGCACCGTCGAGAGCGAGGCGGAGAGGTAATCGACCTCGCCGATGAACGCGGCAAGGCTTTGGTCGTCGTGGCCGGAGACGGATTTCAGGATCGTGGCGCAGGCGCGTGCAAAGGCTTCTCTGTGTCGCAGCCCTTCTGCAAGCCGCTCCGCCGCTTCGCGCAGCAACCGGCTCGCCTCGTTCTGCGAAGCCTCGCCCGCCAGCCCGCAATGGCTGACGAGACGGTACTTCAGGCCGAGTTCGCCGAGCATCGCCTGTTGCGGCTGGGGTCCGAGTGCGGCGATATCCTGCGCGAGACCGGCATTGAGCCCGATGATTGCCTCATGAAAGAGTTCGTAGTTGCGCGGCAGCGCCGCGACATTC
The DNA here is from genome assembly GCF_002531755.2 of Rhizobium acidisoli. Lineage (NCBI taxonomy): Bacteria > Pseudomonadati > Pseudomonadota > Alphaproteobacteria > Hyphomicrobiales > Rhizobiaceae > Rhizobium > Rhizobium acidisoli. The sequence goes on from NZ_CP034998.1 coordinate 1,135,985, forward strand.
AAGCGCGCCATATGCTGGGCGATCTTCTGAATGTCGGCCATGGGCGCCGTGCGCGGCACCAGTGCGTTTGCGCTTGCATTCTGCATGACGATCCCTCGCGGCCCGGCTTGTCCCTTCATTCCGCTATGCCCTCAACGCTTTAAGAGAGGCTGAATTCTTGGGTGGGAACCGCTGGATTCGCAGCGAAACTGGCAAAGGCAGTTAATGACCTGTTGATGCTGATACGCTCACATCCACTCGCGCCCCTCGCTGCGCAGGAAGTAGATGAGATCAAGCCCGAGGCTCGGCTTGCCGAGCGCCGTCAGCGTCATGTGGCATTGGCCGCGATGATGGGTCTGGTGGTTGAAGAGATGCGAGAGCGCCGTCCACAGCGGCTGGGTGATCTCGATCGGTTGCGACACCGGCGAGTAGGTGAAGTCGGCGGCAAGCCTTGCCTCGTTAAGCACGCCGGTCCAGGCAATGATCCGCTCGTCTTCTGTCTTGCGTGCGGCGGCAAGCGCATGCCTCTCTTCATAGAGAATGGCATCGAGGCTCGTCGGCGCCTCGCCGGTGCCGGTGAAGCGCTTCATCCATATCCGGTCGGCGACCATCAGATGATTGAGCGTGTGATGCAGCGAGCCGAAGAAGGCGCCGCGGTCGCTGCGGAATTCCGCGTCGCTGAGATCGGCTGCGGCGGCATAGACCTGGGCATTGGCCCAGCGATTATAGGAAGCGAACATCCTGTATTGCCTGAGCATGCGGTTCTCCCTTTGGCCTATCGGCAGTCTAGCCAGTTTCCCTAGACGCGGGAGTGATGACGCCATGAAATTTCCTGATTTGATCGCGGATGCTTTCTGTCGTGGAATGCTTGCAATTGCGATTTCGAAAGGAATGTCATGACCAGAGCCCTCTATTCCCTCTGCGGCGCCGATCAACAGCACCTCTTCTCGCCTCATTGCTGGAAGGCGGTGATGGCGCTGGCGCATAAGGGGCTCGATTTCGAGGAAATCCCGACGACCTATGCCCGCATCCGCGCAATCGGCGGCGGCGTCTCGCAGACCGTGCCCGTGCTCGACGACAATGGCCGGCTGATCCCCGACAGTTTCGACATCGCCCTCTATCTCGAAGAGGCCTATCCTGAGCGACCGTCGCTGTTTAGCGGCGAGGGCGGCAAGGCGCTGTCGCGCATGGTCGAGGGCTATTCGCAGATGATCATCCATCCGGCAATCACGCGGATCGCCCTTCTCGATATCCACGCCAATCTTGACGAGGGGGATAAGGCCTATTTCCGCGAGAGCCGCGAAGCTCGTCTCGGCAAATCATTCGAAGTCGTTGCTGCGGGTAGCGAGGCGGAGAAGGCCGCCTTCGGCGCCAAGCTGGAGCCGCTCCGGCACATGCTGAAATTCCAGCCCTTCATCGGCGGGCAGGCGCCGCTCTTTGCCGATTATATCGTCTTCGGGGCGCTGCAATGGCTGCGTGTCTGCACCGGCCTCACGATGCTGGCCGCCGCCGATCCCGTCCTGGGCTGGTTCGAACGCTGCCTCGATCTCCATCAAAGCCGCGGCCGGACTGTGACAGCGGCGTGAAATTGCCGCCGACCTCTTGTTTTCGGGCGGTGGGGCGGGTAAAGACCGCCCACTTTTCCCGAGAAAACAGAGGATTTGACTATGGCGATTGAACGCACCTTCTCGATGATCAAGCCGGATGCAACCAAGCGCAACCTGACGGGCGCCATCACCAAGATGCTCGAAGATGCCGGCCTGCGCGTCGTCGCCTCCAAGCGCGTCTGGATGAGCCGCCGCGAAGCTGAAGGCTTCTACGCCGTTCACAAGGATCGCCCCTTCTTCGGCGAACTCGTCGAAGGCATGACCTCCGGCCCGACCGTCGTTCAGGTTCTGGAAGGCGAAGGCGCCATCCTCAAGAACCGCGAGATCATGGGCTCGACCAACCCGGCAAACGCTGACGAAGGCACGATCCGCAAGGTTCACGCTCTGTCGATCGGCGAAAATTCCGTTCACGGCTCCGATGCTCCGGAGACGGCTGCCCAGGAAATCAAGTACTGGTTCTCCGATACCGAAGTCGTCGGCTGAGACCACGCTTCGGCATTGGTTCGCAATGCCTTGAATTGACTCTCGAAAGCCGGGGCTTCGCTCCGGCTTTTCTATGCCCGGACGTTCGTCATGCCGGGCATTTGTCGGTGTTCGAGAAATCGACGCTGCCGTCCGGCTTGAAGACCTCGGGGTTCTTGTCATAAAGCGCACCGACGACAAGCGGCTTACTCGGCAGCACGGTCTGGTCCAGGTCGGATCGGAATTGCGTCTTTAATTCCTGCAGCACCTTGCCGTCCTTGTCGACCAGCCGGAGGCTCACGGAATAGGGACGGTCCTTGCGCACGCAATGCAGGTTTTGGCTCTGCAGCGCGATCTTGTCGTCGATCGGATAGATTTTCTGGTTCAGCACCAGCGGATCGCCGCCTTGAGGATTTTCGAATTCGGCGATGATGACCGAGCCATCGGGAATGGGGCCTGTCTTCTTCAGCGTCAGCAGATAGGTGGCACTCGCCACGCGATAGTTGAAGACGAAGAGATGGCCGGTGACCTCGACGAGATTTTCGGCCTGGCGCTGGCAGGCAGACAGCAGAAGGCTGGCCGCTGCCGCCGTTATGATCAGGTGTTTTCTCATGGCGTCTCCTCCTTTTTGCGGCGGTAGTGCCGGTTCGCCTTGGCGCGGTTGCCGCAGACCGCCATGTCGCACCAGGCGCGGCTCCTGTTCTTGCTGCGATCGATGAACAGCCAGCCGCAATTGCCGCAAATCTTCATCCGCTCCGGATCCGGCATGGCGACCAGCCGCAGCACCGAATGGGCGGTGGCCGCGGCCACGCTGCCGGGGCTTGCCTCACGCAGCACTTTTGCCAGCGCCTCCAGCAGTCCGGCCAGCAATTGGTCGTCGCCGCCATCCAGTATACGCTTACGGAAATAGCGGTCGATCGCTTCCCGCAGCGCGAGGAAATCCGTCTCGTTTTCCGCCGCCACCGGCGCGATATCGCCGAAGAGAGCCCGTTCGGCGCAGAATTCGGCGGCGGCGCGCGGAAAGTCCTGCATCTGGTCCCGAACCGCGAAGCGGTCGATCCGCCGCGTTGCATCGTGGCGCAGCACGACGCTGTTGGCGACATCGAGCGCCAGTGCGCCGCCGGCAAAGCGGTGAGGGGTCCAGGAAAAGCTCATGATGAAATTATAACTGGTGAAATGAATTTTACCAGTTATAATTTGACGACGCGGAGTGCATGGAATGGCTTATCTTCTGCAGCAGCTGGCGAATGCGGTTCCGCTCGCCGCCCTTTATGCCGCACTCGCCTTTGGTTATGCCGTCGCCTTCGGCGTGACGAAGCGGGCCGACATCACCTATGGGGCGATCTTCGCTTTTTCCGGCCAGATCCTGCTGCTGTTCACTGAGCTTGCCTTCAACCGCTTCTGGCTGGTGCTGCCGGCGGCCCTTGCCGTCGGCGCCTGCGCTGCCATCGCCTATTCGCTGGCGGCGGGCCTATGGATCGGCCGTTCGATCATGCTGCCGCTGGTCAGCAAATCTCCGAATACGGTGATCGTCGCCGCCCTCGGGATCATGATCGTGCTGATGGAAACCGCCCGGCTTGCCGCCAATACCCGCGCCATCTGGCTGCCGCCGTTTCTGAACGACACGGTCGTCTTCTGGAACGATGGCCCGTTCAAGGTGACGCTCACCTATATCCAGCTGATCGACACGGCGCTGATGGCAGCCGTCGTCGCGATCGGGGCTCTGATCCTCAGGCGCACCGCCTGGGGCCGCATCTGGCGCGCCGTCACCGATGATCCGTTGGCCGCCGAACTCTGCGGCACCAGCGCCGACCGCGTCTTTCTCGTCGCTTATGCGGCAGCTAGCCTCGTCGCCACGATCTGCGGCATCCTCGCGACATTCTATTACGGCTCGATGGATTTCGGCGCCGGCCTGATGTTCGGGCTGAAGGTGCTGCTGATTGCGGCTGTCGGCGGCTATTCCGATCCGCTGCGCTCGGCCGGCGGCGCTGCCTGCCTCGCCGTCGTCGAAACCCTATGGGGCGCCTATGGCCCCTTCGTCTGGCGCGATTTCGTCATCTTTTCGCTGCTCGTCCTGCTCTTGGTCATGAGCCGCAGGGAGCGGGTGGTGCTTTAGCCTATTTCCACTTGTCGCGCGCCGCGTCGTCGGCGTCTTTCGCCGCGACCCAGTCGCCCTCGGCGCCATCCCGACCGTGCTCCTTCTTCCAGAAGGGGGCTGCGGTCTTCAGGAAGTCCATGACAAAATTGGCGCCGTCGAATGCCGCCTGCCGATGCGGCGCGGCCGCGACGACGAGGACGATATTTTCGCCCACGGCGATCTTGCCGTAGCGGTGGATGGCGGTGAGGCCGAGCAGCCCGAAGCGTTCGATGGCGAGTTCGCCGATGCGGGTCATCTCGGCTTCGGCCATGCCGGGGTAATGTTCGAGTTCGAGCGCTGCCAGCGTGCCACCGTCGTCGCGGCAGAGGCCGGAGAAGGTGACAATGGCGCCGACGCCGGGGTTGTTTTTAGAGAGGCCGTCGACTTCGGCTTGAAGGTCGAAGTCTTCGCGTTGAACGCGGATGGTGGGGGGGAGGGTCAATGCAACCTCCCCCTTCTCCCCAGCGGGGAGAAGATGTCCGAAGGACAGATGAGGGGGGTGAGCGGCAAAAGCCGCGAACGCACTGAGCGCAAGCGAAGGGCAGCGTTGTTCCCAGCGGCCCCCTCATCCGCCCTTCGGGCACCTTCTCCCCGAGGGGAGAAGGGGGAACATGCCGCGCCCGCCCTCATCTCGCTCACCCCCCCGTCATCGGCGGAAATATCCCGATCTCCAGCGCGCCTGCTATCGGCTCGTCATGCTCGACATGCTCCATGTCGAGCGCCACGCGGATCACGTCGGGATATTGAAGTGCGGACTCATATTCTTCGCCCAGCGTCTTCAAATGATTCAGAAGATCGGTCACGGTAACGACGGAGGAGGGGAGGTCGATCTCCTCCTCGCCTTTGCCGATGCGCTCGCGCACCCATGCGAAATAGACAAGCCGCGTCATTCCTCGTCATCCACGATATGTTTCAGCCCGGCACGGAAATAATCATAGCCTGTATAGATGGTCAGCAGTGCGGCAATCCACAGCAGCGCGATGCCGGTCTGCGTCGTATAGGGGAAAATCTCGTCGCCGGCAGGTCCGGCGAGCAGGAAGGCGATGGCGACGAGTTGCAGCGTCGTCTTCCACTTGGCGATCCGCGTCACCGGCACGCTGACTTTCAGCGCCGCCAGATATTCGCGCAAGCCGGACACCAGGATCTCGCGGCAGAGAATGGTGATCGCCGCCCAGATCGACCAGCCGGCAATCGTTTGGTCGGCCGCGACCAGGAGCAGGATCGAGGCGACCAGCAGCTTGTCGGCGATCGGATCGAGCATGCGGCCGATATTCGAGGTCTGATTCCAGATGCGCGCGAGATAGCCGTCGAGGAAATCGGTGATCGAGGCGATGACGAAGATCCACAGCGCCACCCAGCGCGCCGTGTTACTGATCGACAGCCTGCCCTCGATGAAGAAGCAGAGAACGATCAGCGGTACCGCGAGGATACGGCCGTAGGTCAGGAGGTTGGGGATGCTGTACGCACGCGATGCCATGGGATCGTTTCTCTGACTTGATGCGCCGCTGCAGCGCCGCGCGTCTTTTCAGGACGCTGTAACACTTTGAATCGACGCATCGGGCTTTTCTGATATCGAGTCCGATTTTCGGGCCGATGCGGTAGATGACGGCTTTGACCGCGGACCGTCAACATTCTTTCTGTCTTTTCACTGCCTTTGCGTGGAATTTGCGACGGGCGCCGGTTATTTCGCGGCGTCGTCGTGGAAATGGTTGTAGACCTGCTTGGCGACGGCTTCCGAAATGCCTTCCACCGCCATCAGGTCGGAGAGTGCGGCGCGCGAAACCGCTTTTGCCGTGCCGAAATGCTGAAGCAGCGCGCGTTTGCGCGATGGGCCGATGCCGCCGATCTCGTCGAGCGGGTTCTTGACCATTTCCTTCTTGCGGCGGGCCCGGTGAGAGCCGATCGCGAAACGATGCGCCTCGTCGCGCATGCGCTGGACGAAATAGAGCACCGGATCGCGCGGCGGCAGGGTAAAGCTCTCGCGTCCTGGCGGAAAGAAGCGCTCGCGCCCGGCATCGCGGTCGACACCCTTGGCGATGCCGATCGCCGTCACACTGTCGGTGATGCCGAGTTCGGTGAGGATGGCGCGCACCGCCGTCATCTGCCCCTGGCCGCCGTCGATGAGGATCACGTCGGGCCAGGTCGGAAACGGCATGTCGGCGGCGTCGGCTGCGGTTGCCTGCGCCGTCCGGTCGGGAATGCCTTCTTCCTTGATCAGCCGCGAGAAACGCCGCGTCATCACCTCCTTCATCATGCCGAAGTCGTCGCCGGGGGTGATGTCGGTCGATTTGATGTTGAACTTGCGGTACTGGTTCTTGACGAAACCTTCCGGCCCCGCGACCACCATGCCGCCGACGGCATTGGTGCCCATGATATGCGAGTTGTCGTAGATCTCGATGCGCTGCGGCGCATAGGCAAGCCCGAACGTGTCCTTGAAGCCTTCCAGCAGCCGCGACTGCGACGCCGTTTCGGCAAGCTTTCGCCCATGCGCCTCGCGCGCATTGCCGACGACATGGTCGACGAGATCGCGTTTCTCACCGCGCCGCGGCACAAGGATCGCAACCTTGTGGCCGGCCTTTTCGCTGAGCGCTGCGGCAAGCAGCTCCATCTCTTCGATCGTTTCCGACAGCATGATCTGCTTCGGCACCGGCTTGTCGTCGTAGAACTGCGCGAGGAAGGCATTCAGCACTTCGGCGCCGGAAAGCTGCGGATCGGCCTTGGGGAAATAGGCGCGGTTGCCCCAGTTCTGGCCGGTGCGGAAGAAGAACACCTGGATGCAGGAGACGCCGCCTTCGTGATGGATGGCGAAAACATCCGCCTCTTCGACGCCGGCCGGATTGATGCCCTGGTGGCTCTGCACATGCGAAAGTGCCGCCAGGCGGTCGCGATAGATTGCCGCCCGCTCGAAATCGAGGTCCTCGGCCGCCTGGTTCATGGCTTCGGCCATGTGCGACTTCACCTTCTGGCTCTTGCCGGAGAGGAAATCCTTCGCCTCCTGCACCAGTTCGCCGTAACCCCCGTCGCTGACCTCATGGGTGCACGGCCCGGAACAGCGCTTGATCTGATAGAGCAGGCAGGGACGCGTGCGTGTTTCGAAGACGCTGTCGGTGCAGGTGCGGATCAGGAAGGCGCGCTGCAGCGAATTGATCGTCCGCCCGACCGCGCCGGCCGAAGCGAAGGGCCCGAAGTAATCACCCTTTCTGGCTCGCGCGCCGCGATGCTTGAAAATGGCCGGCGCCCGGTGATCCCCGGTGATGAGGATATAGGGAAAGGACTTGTCGTCGCGCAGCAGCACGTTAAAGCGCGGCCGCAAGCGCTTGATCAGATTCGCTTCCAGGAGAAGCGCTTCGGTTTCCGTGCGCGTCGTCACGAATTCCATATTCGCAGTCTGGCGCACCATCTGGGCGATGCGGTTGGAATGCACGCGGCCGACGGCGTAGTTGCCGACGCGCTTCTTCAGGCTGCGCGCCTTGCCGACATAGAGCACGTCGCCCTCGGCATTGAACATGCGGTAGACGCCGGGGCTGTTCGGCAGCCGCTTGACGAATTCGCCGATCAGCTCGGCGCCGATGAGGCCGGTCTCGTTGAGGCTCCCGGCGTTCCAGTCGACCGCAGTCGCAAGCGGGGCAGCAGTGGAAAGGTCGCCTTCCACCTCGATCTCGTCTTCGCTCTCATCCGTATCGTCGTAGAGAACGCCGCCATCCGGCAGCTTTCGTCCATTCATTCCGTAATCTCCGCCACATCGGGCGTCTGCCAGGCGAGGTGCTGGCCGCCATCGAGGGCAATCATCTGGCCGGTGATCGAGGGCGTGTCGAAGAGAAAGCGAATCGTCTGTCCGAACTCGCCGAATCCCGGCCCCGCCTTCATGATAAGCCCGTCGATCTGAGCCTGGAAGTCCTCTTCCGATTGCCGCGCGCTGCGCACCGTCGGGCCGGGGCCGATGGCGTTGACGCGCAGCCTCGGCGCAAAGGTCTGCGCCATCGTCTGCGTCGCCGTCCAGAGTGCGGCTTTGGAAAGCGTGTAGGAATAGAAGCCGGGATTGAGCGCCCAGACCCGCTGGTCGATGATGTTGACGATCAGCCCGGTCGCATCGTCGGGCAGCTGTTCGGCAAAGGCTGCGGCAAGGATCGACGGCGCCCGCACATGGACGTCGAAATGCTGCGCCCATGCCTGCGCATCGAAACTGCGGGCCGAATCCTCGCGGAAGATGGAGGCATTGTTGACGAGCAGGTCGAGCGGACCGAGGTCTTCCGACGCTCTTTTTACGAGCTCGCCGGTTTCGCCGATATCCGTAAGGTCGGCCTTGAGCGCGATCGCCCGATATCCCTTCTGCCGCAATTCCGCCACCAGCTCTTCGGCTTCACTGAGGGAGCCGTTGGCGTGAATGACAACGGAAAAGCCATTTGCAGCAAGGTCTTCGGCGATTGCCCGGCCTATTCTTTTAGCAGCCCCTGTTACAAGGGCCGAGCGAAGTCTTTTGTGGTTCAAAATCCTGCCTTCTAATCCCGCGAGTCTGTCTGGCGACTATATAGGCGCGGGCGGAGATTATATAAATAGGCTGTTGCGGTTGCATCCGAGGGCCGGATATTCTATGTATTATTTAAGAATGCGATTTCCTAAAATAAGTATTTTCAGTTTAACTCTTCAGTAGGGTTAATGAAATGTATGTTGCAGGCAAGCAACATCGAATTTCGGCCATGCGGCAGCCACAATGATATCACAATTTGGCTCTTTCAAATCCGCATTTGAGTTCCAATTTCAGTCTCGATCCGGAAGGGACATCTGGCAATATCCCGCCAATGCTTCACTGATAGACAGATGATCAGCGGCGCGGGACTGAAAGGAGACTAAGTATGCGTGTACTCATTGCTGGCCTCATGGCCTCCGTTTTTGCAATTGCCGGCATCTCGGCAGCTCAGGCGGCCGATGCCGTCGACCAGATTCCGGAAGCACCGGTCGCCCAGGAAGCCCCGGTCAAGCCGGCTGGCAGCTGGGAAGGCTTCTATCTCGGCGGCGCCGGCACCTACAACATGGGTGACTTCGGTTCCGACCGCCACACCTACGGTTTCGGCGGCCAGGTCTTCACCGGCTACAACTGGCAGCAGGGCCAGATCGTTTACGGCGTTGAATCCGACCTCGGCTACAGCGGCGACGACGTTTCCTCGGGCGGCGTTAAGAACAAGTATGGCTGGAACGGCTCCGTCCGTGGCCGCGTCGGCTACGACATGAACCCCTTCCTACTCTACGGCACGGCCGGTCTTGCCCTCGGCAACGTCAAGGTTTCCGACGGCACCTCGGACGAAAGCAAGACGAACTACGGCTATACGGTCGGCGCCGGCGTCGAAGCTTTCGTGACCAACAACATCACGACGCGCCTGGAATATCGCTACACCGACTACCAGAGCAAGGATTACGACCTCGACTCCGGCAGCTTCTCGCGCGGTTACGACGAGAACAGCGTCAAGCTCGGTATCGGCGTCAAGTTCTAATGCATGTCGCCCGGAAGTGTGCAGCGGTTCCGGGAGAACGACATGCATAAACAAAGAGCTAAAGCGCGTCGCATGAATCAAGTTTAATGCGACGCGCTTTAGCCGGACACAACAGTCTAAGCATGAAAAAGCCGGGCATATCGCCCGGCTTTTTACTGTCTGCTCGTTGTTAGCAGGCGCTCCGCCCCAGCTTCCGACTATGTGTTGGTCTTGAGCTCTTGATAGGCGGGAAATTTCTTTTCGAACCACGCCAGCCAGTCGATCAGCGGCGCGTGATCGGCTTCCCACTGCCCCTTGAAGCGCAGATCGAGATAGCCGAGCGTGGCAGCCAGGGCAAAATGCCCGCCGTTGAGCTTCTTGCCCGACTTCGGCGGATTGGCGCTGAGATGTGCAAGCCCGCTGGTCGCCTTCTTCCATTGCCGGTCGATCCAGGGCTGGTGGATCTTTTCCTCGTCGCGAAAACGCCGCTCGTACATGATCACCAGCAGGCAGTCGCAGATACCGTCGCAGAGCGACTCGAGGACCTCCGCATCCGTGCGTTTGCCCTTCTTCGAAGGATAGAGCTTGCCCTTCGCCAGCCGGTCGAAATAATGCATGATCGCCACGCTGTCGAAGACCGAGGCGCCGTCATCGGTCAGCAGCGTCGGGATCTTGCCGAGCGGGTTATTCTCCACCAGGATCGCCGGCGCGGTGTTGGTATCGACCCGGATGGCGTTCAACTCGAGATCCAGGAAGTGTGCGGCCATCCGCACCTTGCTGGAATAGGGTGAGGGGGGCGACCAAAGAAGCTTCATGCAACACCTGATTTGTGGAACTGCGCGGACTATTCCCGAACCGGGTTGTCCGGTCAATCGTCGTCCTTGACCGTCTTGGTCTCGCCGCGCAGCCAGAAAGCGCGGTGCGAGGCGAAACGGTCCTGCGCCAGATGGTCCTTCAGCGCCGGCAGCAACTGGTGCAGCTCGTCCTTCAGGGTGAAGGGCGGGTTGACGATGACGAGGCCTGAACCCGTCAATCCGGTGATGCCGCGGTCGCTGCGGACGGAAAGTTCGGCGCAGAGCATTTTCGGAATGTCGAGCGCCTGCAGCCTCTCGTGGAATTCCTTGATCGGCGCGCCCTTCTTCAGCGGATACCAAAGGCAATAGGTACCGCCGGGAAAGCGGCGATAGGCCTTTTCCAGCCCTTCGGCCAGCCGCTGATATTCGTCCTCTTCCTCGAAGGGCGGATCGACGAGCACGATGCCGCGCTTCTCCTTCGGCGGCAGATGTGCGCCGAGCGCCAGCCAGCCGTCGAGCTCGGTGATGCGGGCATGGTGATCGCCCTCGAACAGCCGGTGCAGGCGGGCGAAGTCGTCGGGATGCAGTTCCATCGCCGACAAACGGTCCTGCTGCCGGAACAGCAGGCGCGCCAGCTTCGGCGATCCGGGATAGAAGCGGATGCCGCCCTCAGGGTTGAGTTCGCGGATGGCTGTAAGGTAGGGCTCCAGCAGTTCGGAAACCTGAGTCCCAAGATCGGCCTCCATCAGCTTGCCGATGCCATCAAGCCATTCGCCGGTTTTCTGCGCTTCTTCGGAGGAAAGGTCGTAGAGGCCGATGCCGGCATGCGTGTCGAGCACGCGGAAGGCCCCATCCTTTTTCTGCATGTAGCGGATCAGCCGCGCCAGCACGGCATGTTTCAGCACATCGGCAAAATTGCCCGCATGGTAGATGTGGCGGTAGTTCATTTTCGCTGATGCCCGTATGAATTCGCGTCATGGGAAAGTTTTGTGGCTTTTGGCCGTGCAAGGCTTGGAATATACAAATGCCATGAACATTGCGACCCCCATCCACGCCAAATCCCCGAAGCCGGACACCAGGGTGGGCCACACGGCCTGTCCGCACGACTGTCCCTCGACCTGCGCGCTGGAGGTCGAGATCGCGGAGGACGGCCGCATCGGTCGCGTGCGCGGCGCGAACGATCATTCCTACACCTCCGGCGTCATCTGCGCCAAGGTCGCCCGCTATGCCGAGCGGCTCTACCATCCCGACCGCCTGATGCATCCCTTGCGCCGCGCCGGCGCCAAGGGGGCAGGGCAGTGGCAGCAGATTTCCTGGGACGATGCGCTGGATGAGATCGCCGAAGCCTTCGTGAGGGCCGAGGCAAAGGACGGCAGCGAGGCGATCTGGCCCTATTTCTACGCCGGCACCATGGGCTGGGTGCAGCGTGATTCGATCGATCGCCTGCGCCATGCCAAGCGTTATTCCGGCTTCTTCTCGTCGATCTGCACCAACCCGGCCTGGACCGGCTTCACCGTGGCGACCGGCACGCTGCGCGGTCCCGATCCGCGCGAGATGGGCCGCACCGATTGCGTCGTCATCTGGGGCACCAATGCGGTGTCGACCCAGGTCAACGTGATGACCCACGCCATCAAGTCGCGCAAGGAGCGCGGCGCCAAGATCGTCGTCATCGATATCTACGACAACCCGACGATGAAGCAGGCTGACATGGCCTTGATCGTCAAGCCGGGCACGGACGCCGCACTTGCCTGCGCCGTCATGCACATCGCCTTCCGCGACGGCCATGCAGACCGTGACTATATGGCGCGATATGCCGACGATCCCGCTGGCCTCGAAGCGCATCTGAGGGCGAAGACGCCGCAATGGGCGGCCGATATCACCGGCCTTACGGTCGCGGAGATCGAAGCCTTCGCCCGCCTCGTCGGCACGACGAGGAAGACCTTCTTCCGCCTCGGCTACGGCTTCACCCGCCAGCGCAACGGCGCGGTCGCCATGCATGCGGCCGCCTCGGTCGCCACCGTTCTAGGCTCCTGGCAATATGAAGGCGGCGGCGCCTTCCATTCGAACAGCGATATCTTTCGCATGAACAATGCGGAACTGACCGGTCGGTCGATGAAGGATGCCGATATCCGCATGCTCGATCAGTCGCAGATCGGCCGGGTGCTGACCGGTGACGCGGTGGCGCTGCGCCATCGCGGCCCGGTGACGGCGATGCTGATCCAGAACACCAATCCGGCAAACATCGCCCCCGAACAGCGCCTCGTCAAACGCGGCTTTGCCCGCGACGACCTCTTCGTCGCCGTGCACGAGCAGTTCATGACCGAAACGGCCGACATTGCCGATATCGTCATTCCTGCGACGATGTTCGTCGAGCATGACGACATCTACCGGGCCGGCGGCCAGAACCATATCCTGCTCGGGCCGAAGCTGGTCGAGCCGCCGCCGACCGTGCGCACCAATCTCTTCGTCATCGAGGAATTGGCCAAACGCCTCGGCGTCGCCGATCGATCCGGCTTCGGCTTCACGGCCCGCGAGATGGTCGACCGCGTGCTGGAATCGAGCGGCCTGCCGGATTACGACCATTTCCTCGAACACAAATGGTTCGATCGCCAGCCGGGTTTCGAGGAGGCGCATTTCCTGAACGGCTTTGCCCATCCTGACGGCAAATTCCATTTCCGCCCGGATTGGATAAATCAGCCGGCGCCGAACAAGCCGCCGGCGGCGGTCGGCGCGCTCGGGCCGCACGCCGAGCTTCCTGTATTCCCCGATCAGGTCGACGTCATCGAAGTCGCCGATCCCGACCATCCCTTCCGCCTCGCCACCTCGCCCGCCCGCAACTTCCTGAATTCGAGCTTCTCCGAGACCAAGACGTCGCGTCAGAAGGAGGGCCGCCCCGAGGTGATGATCAATCCGGCCGACGCCGAAGCCATGGGCATCGCCCATGGCGATCTCGTCCGCATCGGCAACAGCCGCGGCGATCTGCGCATCCATGCCCGCATCACCACCGAAGTGAAGCCTGGCGTGTTGATCGCCGAAGGCCTCTGGCCGAATAAGGCGCATATCGACGGCGAGGGTATCAACGTCCTCACCGGCGCCGACCCGGTCGCGCCCTATGGCGGGGCGGCCGTGCACGACAACAAGGTCTGGCTTCGCAAGGACGCAGCATGATGCAACCGAAATCACGGGTGAAGATCGTCGGCGAGGAAACGCTGTCGAATGGCTGGACGCGGTTGAGCAGCTACCTGCTCGATTATATCGACCGCAAGGGCGCGACCCAGCGCTTGAAGCGGGAGGTCTACCACCGCACGCCCGCCGCCTGCATACTGCTTTATGATCCGAAACGCGATCTCGTCATTCTCGTCCGCCAGTTTCGCCTTGCCGTCCATATCAAAGGCGATCCCGCCTGGATGATCGAGGTGCCGGCCGGCCTTCTCGATGACGATCATCCCGAACAGGCGATCCGCCGCGAGGCGATGGAGGAAACCGGTTATCACCTCCGCGATGCGCGCTTCCTGTTCAAATGCTACACCTCGCCCGGCGCCATCACCGAAGTCGTCCACTTCTTCGTCTCGCTGATCGACATCGCCGACCGCGTGGCGGAAGGCGGCGGGCTGGACGAGGAGCACGAGGATATCGAGGTTCTCGAAGTCCCGCTCGACGAAGCCGCCCAAATGATCGAAAACGGCGAGATCTTCGACGCCAAGACGATCACGCTGCTGCAATGGGCCTTGTTGAACCGGAGTAAACTTCGATAGCGGGTAAGGCGATCGAGATCTGGTTCGTCTCGTTGCCACGCGGGCGGATAAACCTGATCCGCGACCGGTTTAGTTTTCCCCGCGAACTCGCATCATCTGCCGAAAGGCGCGCTGCTTCAGTGCAGGTACCGCATTGATGACGCGCATGACGCCGCGCGTGGCGGCCAGCTGAAGCCTGCCGACGACCGGCCGATGAGCCAGATCGCTGGCATCCAGCTGCCTTTTCGATTCTTGGACGGCTTCGGTACTATAGCGAAGCATCTCGACTTCGTAGGCATGTATGGCTTCGACGAGCGGCTTTCGCCCTTGATCCGCTTCAACAAGCATGCGTCCAAGCAGAGCGGCATCGCGAAGCGCTGTATTGGCGCCCGCGCCTCGTCCGGGTGTCATCGTATGGACGGCGTCACCGAGCAGAGTGACATTCGAACTCGTCCAGGGCGTCAGTGGGACAGAGGTCCTCATCTTGACATCATGGATCGTCGAGGGCTCCGTCATGCGAATGAGAGCACGCATGTGCGGGTGCCAGTCCCGGGTGAGCTCCAGGCCGAGGTCCCTCAATTGTTCGCCGCTGAGGCCGGTCGGATCCCGCGGCCAATTCTGCCGCGCACCCCATATGCCCCAGCCGATGCTGTCCTCGTCGAGTGCCTCGACGAAATCCGGCCAACAAGCAGCAAAACCAGGATCGCTTCTCGTGTCGGCGAACTCCAGCGAGTGAATGATCGCGCCGAAGCCCATCGGCGCCATGATCAGCGACATGCCTTGGAACATTTTGTCCGACAGCAGAGCTTTCGTCTCCACCGTCATGGGAATTTTGCCCCCGAGCGATAAGATTCCCGTGTCTTCCAGACGCGCTTCCGGCAGACGTTGCTTGCGTACAGTCGAACTCGTGCCGTCAGCCCCCACCAGGACATCTCCCGTTGCCAGGCTTCCATCCTGAAAGCAGGCGGTGACCGACCCATCGGCGTTGTTTGCGTAACTTTGAAGCGTCTTCCCGAAGAAGACGTCGTCTTCAAGTCCCCTGAGTAGAACCCGCCTCAAGGTCTTTCGAATGACGTTCTTTTCACCGTCGAGAGCATTCGGGCCTGCATCATCGATATCGAAGCTCAGCACTTCGCCCAATTGTTCGGTGAGCATGTTGAAATAGCGCGGCGACCTGGCGCAGGTGGCGACATAGAGATCGTAGAGCTCGCTGGGGATGCAGGCTTTCAGCGCTCGGCTTCCAGCCGGGCTGATGCCGACGCGATAACCGCCGGTATTGGCGTTCGGCGCGAGGTCGCGCTCATACACGGCAATGCAAACGCCAGCCTGCTTAAGCAGATGCGCGAGCGCCAAACCGCCAGTCCCGGCGCCGATAATCAAAACCTTCATGGTGTTAGCCCTCGTCAAGTTTCGGATCGATGGAGAACTTCGCGGCGATCTGCCTCAGCCACTCGTCCGTCCAGGTGATGCGCTGGGCGCTGAGGTCCTCGACAATGCTATTGACCCATGACAATTCGGTTGCGTGAAGCGCTCGGGCATATTCCATCTCAAGAAGAAAGAGCCTTGGAACGGCCTGCGCTTCCTGCAAAGCTTCGTCGATTCGTCGAAGCTCCGACTCGATGGCTTTTGCTCTGAGTTCAAGCTGGCTCGCCACATCCTCAGGCGTAAGCAGAGGAAGAAACGACACGGCTGCGGGGAATTCCGGATATTCCCGCGTCAAGGTCGACAAGATCGCCCGCATCCATTCCAGCGCGACGTGGCGGCCCTTCTCCGTTATCTCATACACGGTCCGCTCGGGACGCTTGTCGTCCCGGACTGTTTTTTGCTGGGCAATCAAAGCTTCGCGTTCGAGCCGCTGGATTGTTTGATAAAGGCTTGCCCTCTGCATGACATTGATCACCTCGTCCTTGCCGCGCTCCTTGATGAGCCGCTGCATTCGGTAAGGATGCAGGGGCTCTTCCATGAGCATTGCGAGGACAGCGAGCGCGACTGGAGAACGTTTGATCGAGGTCATAGTCATAACTATAATAGTTATATTATGACTAGTCAATTGATTGACGTTGGAGCTCTTGGATCGATGCTGGAATAGATCGACGTAGTGAATTCGTGAGGCGGTGCATCTGACCATTTCCAAAGCGCAAGTTTCCGCTTTAAGGTGAGCGCGCTTTGAATTTCATACGACTGTCACGAAGCGGTTTTATCCGCTGCGGTCTGTCAATCATCGATGCGGTCAGGAGAAAGCCCATGTGGCTCAGCAATTTCACCCTCGTTCTCCCAAACGAGGTGGTGAGTGAAGGTTCCGTGCGTGTTGAGGACGGCGCCATCGCCGAGATCAGGCCGGAGCCGGTCGCCGGGGCTGCCATCGATGGCGGCGGCCGGCTGCTGATGCCCGGATTCGTCGATCTCCACGGCGATATGATCGAGCGCGAGATCGCGCCACGCCCGAACGCGACGATGCCGATCGATTTCGGCATCCACGAACTCGACAAGAAGCTTGCTGCCGCCGGTGTCACCACGGCCTTTGCCGCCGTCTCCTTCGCCACCGAAAGCGTCTATGGCCACGTCCGCTCGTTGGAGACGACCTCGGCGGTGATCGAGGGCATCAACCGCCTGCGCGACAATCTGCTGATCGACCACCGCGTCCACGCCCGCTACGAAATCACCAATGTCGGCGCCGCTCCCGCGCTCGAGCGCCTGCTGAATGCCGATCAGATCGACATGGTTTCGCTCACCGACCACACGCCGGGCCAGGGCCAGTACAACAATCTGCAAAGCTACATTCTCAGCATTTCCGAGCGCCGCGCCATCTCCGAGGAAATGGCCGCCGAGATCGTCGCCAAGCGCATCGCCATGCGAAACAACCCCGACATCGAAGCCAAGCTGAAAGAGATCGTCGCGCTGTCGCTGAAGCACAAGCTGTCGCTTGCCTCGCATGATGATGACAGCGTCGAGAAAGTTGCCGAGATGCATGATCTCGGCGTCACCATCAGCGAGTTTCCGGTCACCGCACCCGCCGCGGAAGAGGCCCGCCGCCGCGGTCTCTGGACGCTCATGGGCGCGCCGAACGCGCTACGCGGCCAGTCGATGTCGGGCAATCTCAGCGCCCTCGATGCCGCCAGGTCCGGTCTCCTCAGCGTCATCGCCGCCGATTATCACCCCGCCGCCTTCGTGCCCGGCATCTTCAAACTCGCCGACATGGTGGAAGGCGGTCTGCCCTCAGCCGTCGCCATGGCGACCGGCAACGCCGCCCGCTCCGCCGGCCTCTCTGACCGCGGCGAAATCGCCATCGGCCAGCGCGCCGATCTGGTGGCGGTCGAACCGGGCGACATCAACCGCATCCGCGCCACCTTCCGCGCCGGCCGCTTCGTCTACAGCGACGGCACGCTGCACCCGTTGCGGGCGCTGGCGGCCTAAGCGCGATCGCCGATCAGCGAGATCAGCTGAGCTTTGGGCGCGGTGGTCGAAGCCATAGCGCCGACGGCTTTGCCGCCTTCCATTGTCACGCGGCCTTCGGCAAAGAGCTGCAGCGCCTGCGGGTAGATCTGGTGTTCGACGGTGAGCACGCGCGCGGCGAGGCTTTCGGCCGTGTCACCGGAAAGGATTGGGACGGCCGCCTGGCCGATCACCGGTCCTTCGTCCATGCCTTCGGTGACGAAATGCACGGTGCAGCCGGCGATCCGCATGCCGGCGTCGATCGCGCGCTGATGGGTATGCAGACCGGGAAACAGCGGCAGCAGGGAAGGGTGGATGTTGAGCATCCGGCCTTCATAACGCTGGATGAAGGTCGCGGTCAGCAGCCGCATGTAGCCGGCGAGGCAGAGGATGTCGGGGGAAAGCTCATCGAGTGCGGAAAAGATCGCCGCCTCATGCGCGTCCTTGCTGGGATAGTCCTTGCGAGGGAAGGTGAAGGTAGCGATGCCTTCAGCCGCCGCCTTGGCAAGCCCGCCGGCATCCGCCTTGTCGGAGATCACCCCGACGATCTCGGCCGGGTAGTCGGCCGCCTTGGCCGCCGTAACCAGCGCCATCATGTTGGAGCCGCCGCCGGAGATCAGGACGACGACGCGTTTGCGCTTCGCGCTCATATGGCAAGCGTGCCCTTATAGACCGTGCCGGCGGCACCCTCGTCGCGGGCGATCATGCGGCCGAGCGTGACGACGGTCTCGCCCTCGGCTTCGAGGGCTGCGGAAACGGCCGCGACATTTTCGCTAGCGACGACGGCGATCATGCCGACGCCGCAGTTGAAGGTGCGCAGCATCTCCTTGGTTTCGACGCCGCCCGTCCTGGCGAGCCACGAAAACACCGGCGGAGCCTTGACGGCGGCAAGATCGATCTCGGCCGCCAGATGCTTCGGCAGCACGCGCGGGATGTTTTCCGGGAAGCCGCCGCCGGTGATGTGGGCCAGCGCCTTGATGGCGCCGGTCTCGCGGATCGCCTTCAGAAGCGGCTTCACATAGATGCGCGTCGGCTCGAGCAGGGCTTCGCCGAGCTTCTTGCCTTCGGAAAATGGCGCCGGCGCATCCCAGCCGAGGCCGGAGAGTTCGACGATCTTGCGCACCAGCGAGAAACCGTTGGAATGCACGCCGGAGGAGGCAAGCCCGAGGATCACGTCGCCCTCGGCGATATCGCCGGAGGGCAGCAGCTTGCCGCGTTCGGCAGCGCCGACGGAAAAACCGGCGAGATCATAGTCGCCGGAGGAATACATGCCGGGCATTTCGGCCGTCTCGCCGCCGATCAGCGCGCAGCCGGCCTGCCGGCAGCCGGCGGCAATGCCGCCGACGATCGCCGCGCCCTGGTCGGGATCGAGCTTGCCAGTGGCGAAATAATCGAGGAAGAACAGCGGCTCGGCGCCCTGGACGACGAGATCGTTGACGCACATCGCAACGAGGTCGATGCCGACCGTGTCGTGATAATCGGCGTCGATGGCGATCTTCAGCTTGGTGCCGACGCCGTCGTTGGCGGCAACCAGAACCGGGTCGGTAAAGCCGGCGGCCTTCAGATCGAAAAGCCCGCCGAAGCCGCCGATCTCGCCATCGGCGCCGGGGCGGCGGGTCGAGCGCACCGCTGGTTTGATCTTCTCGACGAGGAGGTTGCCGGCATCGATGTCGACGCCCGCGTCGCTGTAGGTCAGGCCGTTTTTCCCAGACTGGCTCATGCTGGTCTCCGATGGCTATTTCAGGCGGCAGACGCGCCGCGTCATCTGCCGGTCGCAATTGCATGACAGGGGCCTTTATGCAAGCGCCGCATGGCAAAAGCCCCCAATTTCCCGCGTCTTTCCCGAGCCTTTCCGGGATTTGGCGCGACAGGGTTGACCATCTTTGCGCCTGCATCCTATGTGCTGAATGGCCGCGTCGTTCGGATGCGGCGTTTGGCGGCGGAAAGCGATCAGCGGGGAAGCGATGCCACAGCAAGTCAGCGGCAACAGTCTCAAGCGTCAGATTTTCTTCTGGCTGGCCGTGCTCGTCTTCTTCATCGTCTTTCTCTATGTCTTCAGCTCGATCCTGCTGCCCTTCATCGCCGGCATGGCGATCGCCTATTTCCTCGATCCGGTCGCCGATCGGCTGGAACGCCTGGGCCTGAGCCGCATGATGGCGACGGTCGGCATCCTGATCGCCTTCGTCATCACCTTCGCCCTGGCGCTGATGATCCTCATTCCCGTGCTCGTCAGCCAGTTCAACGATTTCGCCGAGCGGCTGCCGGGTTATATCAGCCAGCTGCAGCAGTTCATCGACAATTCGAAAAACTCGCTGCTGCCGGACTGGATCAGGAGCCAGGCTGGCACGCTCAAGGACAATTTCTCCGGCATCCTTTCCGAAGGCATGGGCTTCTTGACCGGGCTCTTCGCGCAGATCTGGAATTCCGGCAAGGCGATCGTCGACGTCATATCGTTGCTCGTCGTCACCCCCGTCGTCGCCTTCTATATCCTGCTCGATTGGGACCGCATGGTCGCCAAGGTCGATCAGTGGATCCCGCGCGATTATATCAGCGACGTCCGCCAGATCGCCAGCGAGATCGATCAAGCGATTGCCGGCTTCATCCGCGGCCAGGGCTCGCTCTGCCTCATCCTCGGCATTTATTATGCCGCCGGCCTGTCTCTCGTCGGTCTGAATTTCGGCCTGCTGATCGGGCTCTTCGCCGGCATGATCAGTTTCATTCCCTATGTCGGCTCGCTGGTCGGCCTCGTTCTCGCCGTCGGCGTGGCGATCGTCCAGTTCTGGCCGGATTATCCCTGGATCGGCCTGGTGCTCGCCGTCTTCTTCAGCGGCCAGTTCCTGGAAGGCAACATCCTGCAGCCGAAGCTCGTCGGCTCCAGCGTCGGGCTGCATCCGGTCTGGCTGATGTTTGCGCTGTTTGCCTTTGGCGCGCTCTTCGGTTTCGTCGGGCTTTTGGTCGCCGTGCCGGCGGCGGCTGCCGTCGGCGTCCTTGTTCGTTTCGCGCTTTCACGTTACCTTCAGAGCGATCTTTATTTTGGCGGGTCGTCAGGCGGCCGCGCCCGGAAGACGAAATCAGTTCCCAATGAATGACGTGAAGAACGCTGATCCGAAGCGCAAGGCCGGAGAGCAGCTGCCACTGGTCTTTTCGCACGATGCCGCAAGCAGCCGTGACGATCTCCTGATTTCGGAGCGCCTCGCTGCCGCGGTGTCGATCGTCGATGCGTGGCCGGCATGGCCGTCGCCGGTCGTCGTGCTCGCCGGCCCGGTCGGTTCGGGAAAATCGCATCTCGCCCGCATCTGGCGGGAGTTGAGCGGCGCCGCCGACATCCATCCCGAGCTGGGCTCGGACGCGGCAATTACTGCCGCCGCCGGCCCGGTTTTGTTCGAGGATGCCGACCGCCTCGGCTTCGACGACAATGCGCTCTTCCATGTCATCAACAGCGTGCGCGAAAACGGCACCAGCCTGTTGATGACCAGCCGTCTCTGGCCGATCTCCTGGCCGGTTTTGCTGCCGGATCTGCGCTCGCGCCTGAAGGCTGCGACCGTCGTCGAGATCGGCGAACCCGACGAGGCGCTGTTGTCGCAGGTCATCGTCAAGCTGTTCGCCGACCGCCAGCTTTATATAGATGACAAACTCGTGCTCTATATCGTCAACCGGATGGAGCGGTCGCTGAATGCGGCCCAGACGATCGTCGAAAGGCTTGACCGGCTGGCCCTGTCGCGGGGCACGAAGATCACCCGGTCTCTTGCTGCTGAAGTATTGAATGAATTGGGAAATTCGGAGTCGGCCGATTGACTGTCACAGTTCCGTCGTGAAACTGATATAATTGCCTTCGGCGATTGAGAACGGGGTAGACCATGGATAGCGCAGTCGCAGAACATCAGGAACTCACTCCGGAAACCAACGACAACACGCCCCCGCTGGAAGAGCTGCTCAAGAGCCCCGAGCGCTTCATCAACCGAGAATTCTCCTGGCTGCAGTTCAACCGCCGTGTCCTGGAAGAAACCCTCAATACCGAGCATCCGCTGCTCGAGCGCGTGCGCTTCCTGTCGATCTCTGCCGCCAACCTCGATGAATTCTTCATGGTGCGTGTCGCCGGCCTCGAAGGCCAGGTGCGCCAGAACATCGCCATCCGCAGCCCCGACGGCAAGACGCCGGCCGAGCAGCTCGATTCGATCCTGCAGGAGATCGACCATCTGCAGATGGAGCAGCAGGCCTCGCTTGCCGTGCTGCAGCAATATCTCGCCAAGGAAGACATCCTGATCGTGCGCCCCGGCGCCTTGAGCGATGCCGACCGCCAGTGGCTGGCGACCGAATTCGAACAGGCGATCTTTCCGGTTCTGACGCCGCTGTCGATCGATCCGGCCCATCCGTTCCCGTTCATTCCGAACCTCGGCTTCTCGATCGGCCTGCAGCTTGTCAGCAAGAACGGCCGCGAGCCGATGACGGCGCTCTTGCGCCTGCCGCCGGCGCTCGACCGCTTCGTTCGTCTGCCGGATGATGGAAACACCATCCGCTACATCACGCTCGAGGATGTCGCCAACATCTTCATCCACCGGCTCTACCCGGGTTACGAGGTGCAAGGCTCCGGTACCTTCCGCGTCATCCGCGACAGCGATATCGAAGTCGAAGAAGAGGCCGAAGATCTCGTCCGCTTCTTCGAAACGGCGCTGAAGCGGCGGCGCCGCGGCAAGGTCATCCGCATCGAGACCGACTCGGAAATGCCGGCCTCGCTGCGTCAGTTCGTCGTCCAGGCGCTGAATATCCCCGATAATCGCGTCGCCGTTCTGCCGGGGCTTCTGGCCTTGAACACCCTGTCGGAGATCACCAAGGCGCCGCGCGACGATCTCAGGTTTCCGTCCTACAATGCGCGATTTCCCGAGCGCGTCCGCGAACATGCCGGTGACTGCTTCGCCGCCATCCGCGAAAAGGACATGGTGGTTCATCACCCCTATGAATCTTTCGACGTGGTGGTCCAGTTTCTTCTCCAGGCTGCGCGCGATCCTGACGTCCTGGCGATAAAGCAGACGCTTTACCGCACCTCCAACGACAGCCCGATTGTGCGTGCGCTGGTCGACGCCGCCGAAGCCGGCAAGTCGGTGACGGCGCTGGTCGAGCTCAAGGCCCGCTTCGACGAAGAGGCGAACATCCGCTGGGCGCGCGATCTCGAGCGCGCCGGCGTGCAGGTCGTCTTCGGCTTCATCGAGCTCAAGACCCACGCCAAGATGTCGATGGTCGTCCGCCGCGAGGAGGGCAAGCTCCGGACTTATTGCCACCTTGGAACCGGCAACTACCACCCGATCACCGCGAAGATCTATACCGATCTCTCCTATTTCACCTGCAATCCGGTCATCGCCCACGACATGGCGAACATCTTCAATTTCATCACCGGCTACGGCGAGCCGGAACAGGGCATGCAGCTCGCCATCTCGCCCTATACGATGCGCCCGCGTATCCTGCGCCACATCGAGGAAGAGATTCAGCATGCCCGCAACGGATCACCGGCGGCGATCTGGATGAAGATGAATTCGCTTGTCGATCCCGACATCATCGACGCGCTCTATCGCGCCAGCCATGCCGGCGTCGAGATCGATCTTGTCGTGCGCGGCATCTGCTGCCTGCGTCCGCAGGTGCCCGGTCTCTCGGAGAAGATCCGCGTCAAGTCGATCATCGGCCGCTTCCTCGAGCACAGCCGCATCTTCTGCTTCGGCAACGGCCATGGCCTGCCGTCCGACAAGGCGCTGGTTTATATCGGTTCGGCCGACATGATGCCGCGAAATCTCGACCGCCGCGTCGAAACCATGGTTCCGCTGACGAACCCCACCGTTCACGAGCAGGTTTTGTCCCAGATTATGCTCGGCAACGTGATTGACAATCAACAAAGCTACGAGATATTGCCCGACGGTACGTCGCGGCGCATGGAAGTGCGCAGAGGCGAAGAACCGTTCAATGCGCAGCAGTATTTCATGACCAATCCGAGCCTGTCGGGCCGTGGTGAAGCTCTGAAGTCCAGCGCGCCGAAACTGATCGCCGGCCTCCTCGAAGGCCGCAACAACAAGTAAAACTGGACCTAAATGGTTGAATCTGAAGCCCAGGGGCGCCTTCCGGGGATCGCCCCGGTCTCCGTTGTCGACATTGGATCGAATTCCATTCGTCTCGTCGTCTACGAAGGCATGTCTCGCTCGCCGACCATTCTTTTCAACGAAAAGGTCCTCTGCGGCCTCGGCAAAGGCATAGCCGTCACCGGCAAGATGGATGAAGACAGCGTCATCAGGGCTCTGGCGGCGCTGCACCGTTTCAAGGCCCTGTCCGATCAGGCACGCGCCGCGACCATGTATGTGCTGGCGACGGCCGCCGCCCGCGAGGCGAGCAATGGGCCGGATTTCATCCACCAGGCGGAAACCATCCTCGGCCGCAAGGTCCGTGTGCTCTCCGGCGAGGAGGAGGCGAAATTCGCCTCGCTCGGCATCATCAGCGGCTTCTTCAATCCCGACGGCATCGCCGGCGATCTCGGCGGCGGCTCGCTTGAGCTGATCGATATCAGGGGCAAGGAGTTCGGCAAGGGCATCACGCTGCCGCTCGGCGGCCTGCGCCTGTCGGAATATGCCGGCGGCTCGCTCTCCAAGGCCCGCACCTTTGCCCGCAAGCAGGTGAAGACCGCAAAGCTGCTGTCGAAAGGCGAGGGGCGCACCTTCTACGCCGTCGGCGGCACATGGCGAAACATCGCCAAGCTGCACATGGAAATCACCAATTATCCGCTGCACATGATGCAGGGTTACGAGGTATCGCTCGAGGCGATGATGCTGTTCCTCGAACAGGTGGTGACCGCGCGTGATTCGAGGGAGCCTGCGTTTCAGGCCGTCTCCAAGCACCGCCGGTCGCTGCTGCCCTTCGGCGCCGTCGCCATGACGGAAGTGCTGAGCGCGATGAAACCGTCGGTGATTTCCTTCTCGGCGCAGGGCGTGCGTGAGGGATATCTCTATTCGCTGCTGTCGGAGGCCGAGCGCCGCCTCGATCCGCTGCTGGCCGCTGCCGGCGAGCTGGCGATCCTGCGTGCCCGTTCGCCCGAGCATGCCCGCGAGCTGGCGGAATGGACCGGCCGCATGATGCCCTTGTTCGGCGTCCAGGAAACCGAAGAGGAAAGCCGCTATCGTCAGGCCGCCTGTCTGCTTGCCGATATCAGCTGGCGCGCCCATCCCGACTATCGCGGCCTGCAGGCGCTGAACGTCATCGCCCACTCCTCCTTCGTCGGCATCAGCCATCCCGGCCGCGCCTTCATCGCGCTGACCAATTACTACCGTTTCGAAGGCCTGCACGATGACGGCGCCACCGGCCCGCTGGCGCAGATCGCCACGCCCCAGTTCATCGAGCGTGCCAAGCTGCTCGGCGGCATGCTGCGCGTCGTCTACCTCTTCTCGGCCTCGATGCCCGGCATCGTCAAAAGCCTGAGCTTCCGCAAATCGTCAAACCCGGACCTCGACCTCGAATTCGTCGTGCCGCCCGAATACCGCGATTTCGCCGGCGAACGCCTGGACGGCCGCCTGCAGCAGCTGTCGCGGCTGACGAACAAGAGGCTGGCGTTCCGGTTCGAGTAGTCTGCGGGAGGCGTTGTGCCGTGCCAGCCCCCCTCTGGCCTGCCGGCCATCTCCCCCACAGGTGGGGAGATCGGCTGGGCGCACCGATTTCCCAAAACTTGGCGTAGCAGCGCGACGAAACGGTAGATGGGCAGGAAGTGCGAGCCACTTGTGATCTCCCCACCTGTGGGGGAGATGCCCGGCAGGGCAGAGGGGGGCTGGCACGGCATGCCGTGCGATGTATCCACTAAACCAAACGAAAAAGGGCGGCGCTATCGCACCGCCCTACCTATTAGATATCAGAACCCAAACTTACTTCGCGTTCAAAAACTCGCCGACCTCAAGCAGGCTGAACTCGTTATTATCAGCCTTGTCGACGGCGCGGCCGGCGGAGAAGGGCAGGTTGTTGTCGTTGCCGATGATGATGTGGGTGGCGTCGACGCGGTCGACGTTTTCGATCGTCACGAACGGCATGTCGTAGACGCCGTCCTTGGCTCCGGCCTTCTTCTTGTTGCCGGGGTCCTGGATGTTGAGCAGGTCGATATAGCCGATCTTGCGGACGGCCTTGCCGGCATTTGCGTCGTTGAACTCGATCTTGTAGACGCGCTTCAGTTCGGCCGGGGCCTCGAAGCAATCCGGCTTCGGCTGCTTCGGGTCTGCGCAGGCCTTGTCCTTGGTGCCGGCGCCGCTGTCGCGCTCGATGACGAGAGCGGTGGTGTCGTCGAGCATGTTGAAGTCGCCGATCGACACACCCTTGTCCTCGAACGGATAGAGCCAGCTGCGGCCGGTCCACTTCTTGGCGGCGACGTCGAATTCGATGACGCGGACGGCGGTGTGACCGTCGGCCGATTCCGTCTGGCCGTCATCCTTGTAGATGGCGCCCTCGAGCAGGCCGTAGAGCTTGGCGCCATCCTTCGACATGGCGAGGCCTTCGAAGCCGCCGGAGCGCTTCAGGTTGAAGACCGGCATCTTGGCAGTCGGGTTACCCGGGAGCTGGATCAGCGGATTGTCGGGCGAAAGCACCGGCTTGCCGTCGAGCGTCGTCGCGATGACGTCGGTCAGATGGCCTTGGGTATCGATTTTCAGGATATAGGGACCGAATTCGTCGCCCAGCCAGAAACCGTCGGCAACCGGCTGGATCGATTCGATGTCGAAGTCGGCGCCGGTGAGGTAGCGCGTATCGGTGCCTTCGAGCACGATCGGGAAGGGGGCGATCTTGTTCGGATCGGAGAGGAAGAGGTTCTTGACGATTTCAGCCTTGTTGGCTGCCCAATCGAACTTCATCTGGTGCAAGAAGAGCATGGAGTCCGAGGAATTGGCCTTCGAGCCGAAGCCGTTGTCCGTCAGCGTCCAGAACGTGCCGTCGGCCATCGTCTTGATGCCGGAGAAGCCCTGGATCGCCTGGCCGTCGAAGGGGAGCTTCAGGTCGGTGACGCGGGCGCCGTCCTTGCCGGGAACTGTGCCGAGCGCTTCGGTGCGCTTGCGGTCCGCCGTCGTGAACTTGCCGGAATGTTTCAGGAATTCAGGGGCATCTGCCGGAGCCGGAGCCATGGTGTTGGCAGGCAGGATCGCCTGGCCGGCGAGCTTGGCCGGAAACTGCTGCTGGTCGGCCGAAGCGGAGCCGGTCATCAGGATGAAAAGCGATACGGAAGCAAAAAGGACGTTCTTCATAATATCCCCATGGAACGGATGCGAATGGCATCCGCTTAGCAGGGCTTCCGTGTCAGCGAATTGACGGTTGGGTGAAGCTTTGGTGACGCGGGTTAAAAGCGTTTGCTCAGCCGTGCAGAATGACGGCAGGCGTGTTCAGCACGGTGACCGCGCGCGAGGAAAGCGCCATCACGCCGAGCGCCTGGCCGCGCCCCCTGACGGCATGGGTGCCGAGATCCTCGCAGGATATATCGTCGGGAAATTTCATGCGCTGCGCAAGGTCGGCCGAAATCAGCACCGGCCGATTGAGGCTGCGGCAGAGCGTTTCCAGCCGGGCGGTGGTGTTCACCGTATCGCCGAAATAGCTGATCTTGTGATGATCGACGCCGATTTCGGCGGTGATGATCTCGCCGCCGTGAAGGGCGGCGCGCAGCTTCGGCACCTGTCCGTAGCTTTTCCGCCAGCCGGCGGCGTTGGCTTCGATATCGGCGAGGATGTCGAAGATGCAGCGCACGCAGCGCGCGCCCTTGATGCCGCGCGCAAGCGGCCAGGTGATGATCGCCGCATCGCCGACATAGTCGTTGATCATGCCCTTATGGCGCCTGACGGGCTCGGCGAAGGTCGCAAACAGCGAGCTCAGCAACTGCTGCGCGCGGAGGTCGCCGTGCCTTTCTGCAAAAGCCGTCGAGTCGACCAGGTCGATGAACAGGAAGACACGCTCTTCCCTGACCGGATTGCGATAGCGGCTGACCAGCATGCTGACGAATACCTCGCGGCCGAGCAGCTCCCGCACGCGCAGGATGAAGATCAGCGCCGAGCAGACAGCAAGCGCATAGAGGAAGACTTCGTAGGGCATGATGACGAGATCGAGGAACGATGTTGGCTTCACCATGCCGAGCGACGAGAGCAGCAGCGCGGCACAGGCAAAGCCGATGCTCATCAGAATCTCGTAGATCACCAGCTCGCTGATGATGAAAGCGAAGGTCGGCAGCTTCTGAATACGCCTGTACAGCGTGCGGAACAGCGCCTTGCGCTCGAAGGCGATGATCGGCATGCCGATGAACAGCGCGAAGATCGCGCCGACAACGGGCGTCTGATTGGAGTAGAACATCAGATCATAGACGACGCCGCTGGCAGCCAGAACCATCGTGATCAGGATCCAGTTCTGCGTCGGAGATATTTCCCGCATGCCGCCTCTTCGCCGTGATTTGCCGTCAGCCATTGTTTCAGCTGGGAAAAAAGCGTCAAGCGAATTCGATTGTCGTCTTACAACGCCGCGCGGACGCGCAAAGGCGCTGCAACACTTGAACCTAGAGGCTGACGGTTTCGACCTTGCGGCCGACGAAGCGCAGAGCGATCTGACCCTGGATCAGCTGCAGCGCCGGCTCGCCGAAAAGATCGCGCCGCCAGCCGTTGAGGGCGGCGACTTCGGCCTTCTCGCCCTCGGCGGCGATCCGGTCGAGATCCTCGCTGTTGGCGATCACCTTCGGCGCCACGCCGTGTTTCTCCGAAATCAGCTTCAAGAGCACCTTCAGCAATTCGACGGCAGCAGCGGCCCCTTCGGGCGCCTGCGCCTGGCGCGGCACATGTGGCATATCGGCTTTCGGAAGAGCGAGCGCGGCGTTGACGGCCTCGATGACGGCGCCGCCGGAGGTCGAGCGCTCCCAGCCTTTCGGAATGGTGCGCAACCGGCCAAGCGCCTCGGTATCCTTGGGCTGCTGCTGGGCGATCTCGTAGATGGCATCGTCCTTCAGCACCCGCGAACGCGGCACGTTGCGCGACCGCGCCTCGCGTTCGCGCCAGGCGGCGACAAATTTCAGGATCGCCAGCTCCTGCGGCTTGCGCAGGCGCATCTTCAGCCGCTGCCAGGCATCATCGGGATGCAGGTCGTAGGTTTCGCGCGCCTCGAGAATGTCCATCTCCTCGGAGAGCCAGGAGGTGCGGCCTTCACGATCGAGTTCCGCCTTCAGCGACAGATAGACGTCGCGCAGGTGGGTGACGTCGGCCAGCGCATATTCCAGCTGCTTGTCGGAGAGCGGCCGACGGCTCCAGTCAGTGAAGCGCGAGGACTTGTCGATGTGGACGTTCTTGATGCGGCTGACCAGCTGATCATAGGAGACGCTGTCGCCGAAGCCGCAGACCATGGCGGCGACCTGCGTGTCGAAGATCGGATGCGGAATGAGATTGCCGCGGTTGAAGATGATTTCGATGTCCTGACGGGCCGCGTGAAAGACCTTCAGCACCTTCGGATCGGCCATCAGCTCGAAGAAGGGGGCGAGATCGATGCCCTTGGCCAGCGGATCGACGAGCACTTCGGTCGTCGGGCTCGCCATCTGGATCAGGCAAAGCTCCGGCCAGAAGGTCGTCTCGCGCAGGAATTCGGTGTCGATGGTGATGAAGTCGGACTTGGCCAGCTCTTTGCAGGCGGCCGCCAAATCGGCGGTGGTTTCGATCATATCATTTCATTCGCAAGGAAAAGGTCGGTTGAACCTTCCTTCTCCTTTCGCTTCGATATGTCAATACAACAGCATAAGCTTCGCGCATTGCTGGCCAAGAATTACGTCCAAACTGCGGCACAGGCCGCCTCAGCTCACTCTGAGGTAGCTGGTCATTCCGGTCTTCTGGTGCTCGATGATATGGCAATGCAGCAGCCAGTCGCCGGGATTGTCGGCGACGAAGGCGAGCTGCACCTTCTCGTCCGGCTGGATGAGATAGGTATCGGAGACGAGCGGCATCACCTGCCGCGTCGAAGAGGAGATCACCGTGAAGCTCATCCCGTGCAGATGGATCGGATGCGCGTGCGGCGTCGTGTTCTCCAGATTGAAGACGTAGCTTTTGCCGAGCTTCAGTTCCGCCAGCGGCGCCGTCGGATCGGGTGTGTCGCCCGGCCACGGCACCTTGTTGATGGCCCAGAAGCTGTAGCCGAGCGTGCCGCAGATGCTGTCAGTGGCGGTATTTTCGGCCGTGGCGCTCAGCACCAGCGGGATCTCCTCGGCGGCGGAAAGATCGGCCTTCGCCACCGGATTTTCGGCAAGCGGCCCGAGATCGCCGATCTCACGCTTCAGCGACGGCCCGGTGGCGCGCAGGCTGGCGATCGTCTTCGGCGTGGTGCCGCGGATATCCTCGAGCGTTGCGACAGCGCCTTCACTGTCCGGCATGCGCACGGCAAGATCGAGCCGCTGGCCCGGACCGATCTGCAGCAGGTCGAGGGGAAAACGCTTCGGCACCGGATTGCCGTCGATGGCGATGACGGTCGTATCGGCGCCTTCCATCTTTAGCGAGAAGATCCGCGTCACGTCCGTCACGGCGATGCGCAGCCGCACCAGCCCGCCGGCCGGCGCGTCGTATTGCGGCTCCTGATGCCAGTTGGCGGTGCGCACCGTGCCGTAGGTGCCCGATTTGGCGGCGTCACGCGGCCGGAAGGGAGCAATGAACTGCCCGTCGCCGCCGAGCCGCCAATCGCGCAGGTTCAGCACCACCTCCGCATCGAATTCAGGATCGGCCGGATCTTCGACGACGATGACGCCGGTCATGCCGTGCCCCATCTGCGTCAGCGTATTGCAATGCGGATGATACCAGAAGGTGCCGGCATCGGGCGGCGTGAAGGCATAGTCGAAGCTGTCGCTAGTATAGATATAGGGCTGCGTCATGAAGGGCACGCCGTCCATGCGGTTGTCGATGCGAAGCCCGTGCCAGTGGATCGTCGTCGGCTCGTCGAGCCCGTTTTTCAGCCGCGCCGCATAGGGGCGTCCCTTCGTCATCCTGAGAACCGGCGGCATGCCGTCAGGGCCCCAGCTCATGACATCCCGGGTCGGTCCGGCGTCGGTCAGTATGGCCTCGGTCTTCACCGCCGTCAGCAGCTGCGGTTCGGGTGCTGCCTCGGCAAGCCCGAATTTGTCGGCAATGCCGATGCCGGCACCATAGGCGCCCGCGACGGCGGATGCCTTGAGAAGGTTGCGGCGGGTCAAGAGAGGCATGCGGGCGCTCCAAGGTGAGAATGCCGATCCTTTTAAAGTTGAGAGGCACCTTCATCAATACGGTAAACGCGGCCAAACTGCCGCAGCATCCGGGCCGCTGCCTCGCCATAAACGCGTGCCAAACAGGCGGGCGGCGCGCGCCAAGCCTTGACAAATCGGAGCGTCCATGCGCTTTTCCGCCCGATTTTCTTGTCGGCGCTTGAGGGTCTTTGAACCCTTGCTGCCGTCTTCAGCCACATGCCAGGATTTGAGATCATGCATCGCTATCGCAGCCACACATGTGCCGCCCTCCGCAAGACGGATGTCGGCTCGACCGTCCGTATCTCCGGCTGGGTCCATCGCGTCCGCGACCATGGCGGCGTTCTCTTCATCGACCTTCGCGACCATTACGGCATCACCCAGGTCGTCGCCGATCCGGACAGCCCGGCCTTCAAGATGGCCGAGACCGTGCGCGGCGAATGGGTGATCCGCATCGACGGCCTCGTCAAGGCCCGCACCGAAGACACCGTCAACAAGGCGATGGCGACCGGCGAGATAGAGCTCTACGCCCAGGAGATCGAAGTGCTCTCCGCCGCCAAGGAATTGCCGCTGCCGGTGTTCGGCGAGCCTGATTATCCGGAAGATGTTCGCCTCAAATACCGCTTCCTCGATCTTCGCCGCGAAACGCTGCATAAGAACATCGTCAAGCGCACCCAGGTGATCTCGGCGATGCGCCGCGAAATGGGCAATGTCGGCTTTACCGAATATACCACGCCGATCCTGACGGCATCCTCGCCGGAAGGCGCGCGCGACTTCCTCGTGCCGTCGCGCATCCATCCCGGCACCTTCTACGCCCTGCCGCAGGCGCCGCAGCAGTACAAGCAGCTGCTGATGGTCGCCGGCTTCGACCGCTACTTCCAGATCGCGCCGTGCTTCCGCGATGAAGACCCGCGCGCCGACCGTCTGCCGGGCGAATTCTACCAGCTCGACCTCGAAATGAGCTTCGTCACCCAGGAAGACGTCTGGAACACGATGGGCCCGCTGATGACAAGCGTGTTCGAGGAGTTCGCCGAAGGCAAGCCGGTCACCAAGGAGTGGCCGCGCATCCCCTATGACGAAGCGATCCGCAAATATGGTTCGGACAAGCCGGACCTGCGCAACCCGATCGTCATGGAAGCGGTGACCGAGCATTTCGCCGGCTCCGGCTTCAAGGTCTTCGCCGGGATGATCGCCTCCAACCCGAAGGTTCAGATCTGGGCGATCCCGGCCAAATCAGGTGGCTCGCGCGCTTTCTGCGACCGTATGAACGCCTGGGCGCAGAGCCAGGGCCAGCCGGGTCTCGGCTATATCTTCTGGCGCAGTGAAAACGACAAGCTCGAAGGCGCCGGCCCGCTTGCCAAGAACATCGGCGAGGAGCGCACCGATGCGATCCGCACCCAGCTCGGTCTCGGCGATGGCGACGCCTGCTTCTTCGTCGCCGGCGAGCCGGAAAAATTCTACAAGTTTGCCGGCGAGGCGCGCACCAAGGCCGGCGAGGAACTGAACCTCGTCGACCGCGACCGCTTCGAACTGTGCTGGATTGTCGACTTCCCCTTCTTCGAATGGAGCGAGGAAGACAAGAAGGTCGACTTCGCCCACAATCCGTTCTCGATGCCGCAGGGCGGCCTGGACGCGCTGCAGAACCAGGACCCGTTGACGATCAAGGCTTTCCAATACGACGCCGTCTGCAACGGCTTCGAAATCGCCTCGGGCTCGATCCGCAACCAGTCGCCGGAAACCATGGTCGCCGCCTTCGAGAAGGTCGGCCTCAGCCAGCAGGATGTCGAGGATCGTTTCGGCGGCCTCTATCGCGCCTTCCAGTACGGCGCCCCCCCGCATGGTGGTGCTGCCTTCGGTATCGACCGCATCGTCATGCTGCTCGTCGGCGCCAAGAACCTGCGCGAAATCTCGCTGTTCCCGATGAACCAGCAGGCCCAGGATCTGCTGATGGGCGCGCCCAGCCCGGCAACCCCGACGCAGCTGCGTGAACTCTCGATCCGGCCGATCCCGCCGGTCAAGAAGGACTGAGTCGTCCCATTTTTGAATGCAAAAGGCCCGGCGACCGCTGTCGCCGGGCCTTTTGCTTATCCGGATTGTTCACAATGCCGCGTAGATCGCCTCGCGAAGATCGACCGTGAACTTGCCCCACATGCCCTCCAGCGTCGTGTTCGTCAGCGCAACGACGGTCAGCCCGTTGACCGGGTCGATGAACCAGCTGTGGCCGTAGACGCCGCCCCATTTCAGCGTGCCCTTGGGGAAGGGGACGCCTGCCTCGGCCGGATCGGTGATGACAGACCAGCCGAAGCCAAAGCCGGAGCCGGGTTCGTGCTGCTGGCGGTGCCCGCCGGCCTGGTCGGTCGTCATCATCGCTACGGTTTCCGCCGAAAGCAGCGGTGCGCCACTTCGACGGATGGTGTCGAGTACGGCCAGAACATCACCAGCCGTTCCCGCCATGCCGGCGCCGCCGGAGTGATAAGAGGCGGGGTCGAAGATGCGGTTCGGCGCGAAGCGGATGGGACCCATCAGCGACATCACCACCGCATTCTCGCCCATGAGCGCCGGTTCCGGTGAAGCGTCCATATAGGCGGCGGCAAGCCGGCTGTGGTCACCAACAGAAAACGCCGTGTCGGCAAGGCCAAGCGGTCTTGTCACCAGTTCGGCAACGGCCTCACCCAACGGGACACCGGTTTCCGCCTCGATGACGCCGCCGAGAACATCCATGGCAAGGGAATATTGCCAGTCGCTGCCCGGCGCAAAACGCAGCGGCACGCTGGCGATCCGCCGCAGATTTTCGGTGAGCCGCAGTCCCGGCTGGTCGAGGCCGTCGGAAATGCCGGCGCTGATATAGGGACCGCCGTCCTCTTCGGAGAAGCCGTAGCCGAGGCCTGATGTATGTGTCAGCAGGTGACGGATGCGAATGGTGGCTTCGCCGCCGTCGGGAAGCTTCGGCCGGAAGTCCGGCAGCCATCTGGTCACGGCGTCGTCGAGCCCGATCCTCGATTGCTCGACGAGCCGCATCGCGGCGATGGTGACGATCGGCTTGGTGATGGAGGCAAGCCTGAAGATCGCGTCCTCGCGCATTGCCTGGCCGTTTTCGCGGTCGGCGAAGCCTGCCGCGCGGCGGTGAATGATCTCGCCGTTGCGGGCGACGAGCACGACCGTGCCGACCAGCCGCTTTTCGTCGAGCGCATTTGTGATTGCCGCGTCAACAGCCGCGCCAAGGGATGAATGCCTGTTGGCCTCAGCCTTTTCGAGGGGAAGACTCATCAGATTAAACCTTCTATAATCACAATGACCGTTCCTGAATATAGCAAGCCGTCTCGAATTTCTAGAGTGATCACTGTGAAAAATAGTGCCGACGTGAAAAATCCTCCCGCCCGCCGCCGCGGCCGCCCACCGGCCTTCGACCGCGAGGTGGTTCTGGCGGCCGCAAGGGAAACCTTTTGGGCGCATGGATACGAGGGCGCCTCGATCGCCGATCTCACCGCCGCTATGGGCATCACGCCGCAAAGCCTCTATGCCGCCTTCAATTCGAAGGCCGAGCTCTATCGCGCGGCCCTGCAGCAATACCGGATGCTGGGAGCCGACACGTTTTCCGCCCTCGGCGAGCCGATCGATACCGTGTCCGCCTTCGAGCGTATATTGCAAGGATCGGCCGCGATCTTCGCGGCGCCTGAACATCCGAAGGGCTGCATGATCTCGACGGCGGTGCTGAATTGCGCCAGCGAAAACGATGGTGTCGCCGATCATGTTGCGACGCTGCGCCGCCAGTCGCTGAGCGGATTTGCAGCAAGGATCGAGCGCGGCATCCGCGAGGGCGATATCAAGGCCGGGACCAATGCCGGCGCGTTGGCACGGTTCGTCGCCGCGATCGTCCAGGGCATGTCGGTGCAGGCGAGAGACGGGGCATCTCTTGAGGAGTTGCTCGATATCGCAACCCTCGCCATCGCCGAAG
The DNA here is from genome assembly GCF_002531755.2 of Rhizobium acidisoli. NCBI lineage: Bacteria > Pseudomonadati > Pseudomonadota > Alphaproteobacteria > Hyphomicrobiales > Rhizobiaceae > Rhizobium > Rhizobium acidisoli. The sequence goes on from NZ_CP034998.1 coordinate 1,170,772, forward strand.
TCTCCCGCCACCGCGTCTGAAAACGAAAAAGGCCCGGCAACGGAATTGCCGGACCTTTCTTTAAGGAAACCAAGCGATCAGTCGTTGGCCGAAACCTTGACGCCGAGCACCTGCGGCAGCGTGTTCGGAGCGCCCATGGCAGCGCCGACGATCGTCGGGAACGGCACCGGCTTTTCGGGAGCGGCCTTGACGGTCAGGCTCTTCGGATCGTCGAGGAAGGTGTTGACGGCAGCCGAAACGGCATTCTGCAGTTCCGGGATATTGAGCTGCGCCAGCATGATCGGCGTCATCGCCTTCAGCGAATCCGCCATCTGCTTGCCCGACATGTTCTGCTGCGAGCCGGCATAATCGAGCGCGCGCTTGGTGATCGAGGCATCGTCGAAACGGACCTGCGCGGCCTCGAAGGAAAGCTGCTGCATCAGGCCGAGCATGGCGAGGCCGAGCGCTTGCTGCGACTGTTCCTTGTTCGGATTGGCTTCGGATTCCTTCATCGCATCCTGCATCGATTTCATGAAGGCCATCGTGTAGCCGGAGATCTTGAAGCCGAGGTTCAGCTTGCCGACATTGGTGAAGTCGAAAGCAAATTCCGAAATGTCGATCGTACCGGGGGCGAGCTCCCAGGCGCCTTTCATGGTGATGTCGCCCTGGACGTGCTGCAGGGCGAGCTTCTCGATCGCATCCTTGCTCTGCGCATCTTCGGTCTTGGTGAGATCAGCCTTCATGCTTTTGAAGGCGCCGTCGAAATCGAAGCCGGATTCGTCCTCGCGCAGCGTCAGGTTCATGTTGCTTTCGAGCAGCGAGAACACTTCCGCGCCGTCCTTGACCACCTTCAGCGGGCCGATATGGGCGGTTTCATAGAGCATCATGGTGTCGAGCGTGTCGCCGCCCGGCGTTGCCGGCACGGAGATGCCGCCGAGCGTCAGCTCCTGCGCCGTCACGGTGACGCCGTCTTGCGTCTTGTTGATGTCGGGGAAGGCGGCTTCCTCGATGTAGTAGCCGCCATCCTCGTCTTCCTCGACACCGGAAAGGGTGATTTCGCCGATGGGCAGGCTCTCGCCGCCGGTCGGCTTGACGGTGACATTCTTCAACGTGACGGTCGTGCCGTCGATATCGACGCTTTCAGCCGCAATCGTCCCACCCTGGGCGGCATAGGCGGCATTGATCTTCTTCAAGAGATCGGTACCGTCGAGAGCGAAAGCCGAGCCGGCGAGCGAGAAAAAGGCGGCGCCCGACAGCATCAGCCGCGTTGTCCGGTAAAAATTCATGGGGTGATTCCTCTGGTGGCGTGTGGCGGTTGGAAATCTGCAGTTACGCTACTACGGATTGGGCCCGCTTTATATTTGCGGACTTCTAAATTTCCGTTGAAAGGAACGGCAAACGAAGTCCAAATTGCGGCGGAACGTTTGTCTCATCCTTTGATGTCGGTGCCAAGACTTCATCCACAACTGCTATGGCCTGGATTCCTTGCCCGCCAGCCTCTTCTGGGCTAGTCAGAACCTATGGGACAAGAGATTTTGCCGCCTTCCGGCGGAGACGACGATCACATCCAACCGGTCGACCTCAAGGCGGCGCTCGAGCAGCGCTATCTCGCCTATGCGCTGTCGACCATCATGCACCGTGCTTTGCCCGACGTGCGCGACGGGCTGAAGCCTGTGCATCGCCGCATCGTCTATGCGATGAACGAGATGGGTCTGCGCCCGACCTCGGCCTTCAGGAAATGCGCCAAGATTGTCGGCGAAGTGATGGGTAACTACCATCCGCACGGCGACCAGTCGATCTACGACGCGCTTGCCCGTCTCGCCCAGGATTTCTCGCAGCGCTACACGCTGGTCAACGGCCAGGGCAATTTCGGCAATATCGACGGCGACAGCCCCGCCGCCATGCGTTACACCGAATCGAAGATGACGGCGGTCTCCGAACTGCTGCTCGAAGGCATCGATCAGGATGCCGTCGATTTCCGCGACACCTACGACGAATCGAATTCCGAGCCGACCGTCCTTCCCGGCGCCTTCCCGAACCTGCTCGCCAACGGCTCTTCCGGCATCGCCGTCGGCATGGCGACTTCGATCCCGTCGCACAATGCCCACGAGCTTTGCGACGCCGCGCTGCATCTGATCAAGCATCCGGATGCGACCGTCGAAAAGCTCGTCGAATTCATTCCCGGCCCGGATTTTCCCACGGGCGGCATCATCATCGACAGCCGCGACAGCATCATCGAGAGCTACCGCACCGGCCGCGGCGGCTTCCGCGTGCGGGCGAAGTGGCAGACCGAGGATCTCGGCCGCGGCGGCTACCAGATCGTCATCACCGAAATTCCCTTCCAGGTGCAGAAATCGCGGCTGATCGAAAAGATCGCCGAGCTGCTGATCGCCCGCAAGCTGCCGCTCCTGGAAGACATCCGCGATGAATCGGCCGAGGACATCCGCGTCGTCCTGGTGCCGAAGACCCGCAGCGTCGATCCGACGATCCTGATGGAATCGATGTTCAAGCTGACGGAGCTCGAAAGCCGCTTCCCGCTCAACATGAACGTGCTGTCCATGGGCCGCATCCCGCGGGTCATGGCGCTGAACGAAGTGCTGAAGGAGTGGCTGGATCACCGCCGCGAAGTGCTGCAGCGTCGCTCGCGCTTCCGCCTGGCCGCAATCGACAGGCGCCTTGAAATCCTCGGCGGCCTTCTGATCGCCTATCTCAACATCGACGAGGTGATCAGGATCATCCGCGAGGAGGATGAGCCGAAGCCTGTGATGATGGCGCGCTGGGATCTCACCGACATTCAGGTCGAGGCGATCCTCAACATGCGGCTGCGCGCCTTGCGCAAGCTCGAAGAGTTCGAGATTCGCAAGGAATTCGACGAACTTACCAAGGAAAAGGGTGAGATCGAGGCACTGCTTGCCTCCGACGACAAGCAATGGCAGACGGTCGCCTGGGAAATCGGCGAGGTAAAGAAGAAATTCGCCAAGGCGACCGAGGTCGGCCGCCGCCGCACCCAGTTTGCCGACGCACCCGAGGCCGACGAGGAAGCGATCCAGCAGGCGATGATCGAGAAGGAACCGATCACCGTCGTCATTTCCGAAAAGGGCTGGATCCGCGCGCTGAAGGGCCATATCGCCGATACCGCGACGTTGACCTTCAAGGAAGGCGACGGCCTGAAGATAGCCTTCCCGGCGCAGACGACGGACAAGATCCTGATCGTTACGACGGGCGGCAAGGCATTCACCCTTGGCGGCGACAAGCTACCGGGCGGCCGCGGCCACGGCGAGCCGCTGCGCATCATGGTCGACATGGACAACGACCAGGCGGTGCTGACGGCTTTCGTTCATGATCCCTCGCGCAAGCAGCTGATCGTCTCCACAGCCGGCAACGGTTTCGTCGTTGCGGAAGCCGAGCTGGTCGCCAATACGCGCAAGGGCAAGCAGATCATGAACGTCGCGCTGCCCGAGGAGACGCAACTGCTCGTGCCCGTCAGCGGCGACCATGTCGCCGTCGTCGGCGAAAACCGCAAGCTGTTGGTCTTTCCCTTAGCGCAGGTGCCGGAAATGTCGCGTGGCAAGGGCGTGCGTCTGCAGCGTTACAAGGATGGCGGCATTTCCGACGTCCGCTGCTTCGCGATATCGGCGGGCCTCGTCTGGGAAGACAGCGCCGGCCGCACCTTCACGAAGAACAAGGACGAACTTGCCGAATGGCTGTCCGACCGCGCCACCGCCGGCCGCACCGTGCCGAAGGGCTTTCCGCGCAGCGGTAAGTTTGCCGGATAATCCGTGATGCCCGGACGTGCGCAGCGGTTCCGGGCTAGCCACATAAAAATTCCGTGCTCGTCTCTTGGCGGGCGCCGGAACTTCTCTATCTCTTCGCTGTTATCCAAAACAAAGGAAGGCCGGTCTGTGGGCGGACGGAACGGCTTGTGGCCCGCGCGCTTGGAGAAGGCGCGCGCCGTTACCGGAGGAAAATCGATGCCCGCCAGCACCATCAAATTGCATGTCTGCCACACCTACAGGGTTCCGCCTGCTGTCGTGTACGACGCCTGGCTCAATCCTGAAATCGCCCGACGCTTCCTGTTTGCCACCGATGATGGTCACGTCATCCGCGCCGATATCGATCCGCATGTCGGCGGCCGTTTCTTCATCGTCGACCGCCGGCCCACCGGCGACGCCTTTCACCAGGGCGTCTTTCTGGAACTGAAGCGCCCGCAACGCATGGTCTTCAGCTTTTCCGTCGAGGACCACGACCATAATTGCGACCGCGTCGAAATCGACATCGAACCGCTTGGCGGCGGCAGCCGCCTGACGCTCACCCATGAAATGTGCGCCGAATGGGCCGAACACGAGGAAAAAACCCGGCAAGGCTGGGCGCATGTGGTCGAAGGACTTGGCAGGGAGTTGGAACAGCAGCAGCTGAAGCCTACAGGCTAAGTGGCACGCTGAAATCTCTGAGGAAGCGGGCAGCACCTCCTTCATCAATCTCGCCGGCTGCGACGGCGAGCACAAAGGCGTAGAGATTGGCGTCGGTCGTTTCGATCTCGTAGCCGTTTTCGAGAAGGAAAACGCCTGCGGCTACAATTGCGATCCGCTTGTTCCCATCGACGAAAGCGTGGTTGCGGGCAAGGCCGAAAAGATAAGCGGCGGCGAGTTCGATGACGTCGTCGCAGCCATAATGTGCCTTGTTCATCGGCCGCCCAAGAGCGGATTCCAGCGCGCCTTCGTCACGCAGTCCGGCGAGACCACCGAAGCGCTCAATCTGCATAGTCTGCAGAGTTTCGACCAATCGTCTCGTCAGGAATTTGAAGGCCATTATTCGGCCAGCTTTTTCAACGCGACCTTATACTTGTCCATGAAATGCCGTGCCGCATCGAGCTGACGCGACAGATCCTCATCAGTCGGCTTCAAGGTGAGACCGCCGTTTTCGACCTGCAGTTCCAGTGTATCGCCGGTCTTCAATCCAAGACGGTCGAGAACTTCCTTCGGGATGATGATACCCTCGGAGTTGCCGATCTTCCGGATCGTGACGTTCATTTTCTTCATCCTGCGATGTGGTAACGCCGTTATAACATGAGGGATGGTAGGCGACAATGTCTATCCCGCCAATGGCCTGATGTTTCTGCCCCGCACCATCCAGAAGCAATGCCCGGCGATCGCCGCTATCAGGATGCCGCCGCCGCCGAGTGTCATCGTCGCCGGCGTTTCCGAAAAGATCAGCCAGACCCAGATTGGGGCGAGCACTGTTTCGAGCAGATAGAACATGCCGACCTCGGGGGCGGAGAGATAACGCGGCCCGGTCGCCAGGCACCAGAAGGCAACGGGCATCACGATGGCGCCGTTGACGAGGATCCAGCTGGGATGGGCGATGGAAAGTCCCGAGGGCAGGGCTTGCGTGAGGCCGAGTACGGCCGGCAGAATGGCGGCAAGCAGCGGCACGAAGCCCATTTCCCGGCGTGAGGCACGCCCGATCGTGATGGCCGCGGCAAGAACAAACGCGCTGAGTAGCGCCATGGCATCGCCGAAAGAATGGCCGCTGGAAAGCCCTTCGCGCACGATCAGTCCGACGCCGAGGATCATGAACAGCATGGCGACGAGTGTTGCGGCCTGCGGTCTCTCCTTGAGGAAAATCCAGGAAAGAAGCGCCCCGAACATCGGGTTGAAGGCGACGATGAAGACGACATTGGCTGTGGTCGTATTGAAGACGGCCAGCACGAAAGTGAGGGACGAGAGGCCGTAGAGCAGACCGGCGAGCAGGCCGGCTCGCCCCGGCACGAGCATCGGCCATTTGCCCGAGGCAAGGCGCATTGCTCCAAGGATGACGAGCGTGGCGACAACCGTGGCTGCACTTCGCGTCCCCAGGATTGACCAGATATCGCCACCGCCAAGCCGGACGAGCGGAATATCCATGGAAAGCGCCAGCCCGCCGATCGCCGTCAGCAGCAGGCCCTTCCGATGATCGGAAAGAGCGGTGGACATTCAGTCGTGGGGGCTTTCGGGCATGGATGAGGGATCGAAACGTTCCCAGCCACGCGGCGTTAGATGTTCCTGCGGCTGGAAGCGCGTCTTATAGTCCATTTTTCGCGAGCCTTGAACCCAGTAGCCGAGATAGACATGCGGCAGGCCCAGCGCCTTCGTGCGCCTGACATGGTCGAGAATCATGAAGGTGCCGAGCGACCGCCGTTCGAGATCGGGATTGAAGTAGGAATAGACCATCGACAGCCCGTCGCTCATCGTGTCGGTCAGGGCGGCGGCAAGCAGCTCGCCCTTCGGCCGCTGCTCCAGTCCGGAGCCTTCTTCACGCCGCCGGTACTCGACGATTCGCGTGTTCACATGCGTGTCCTCAACCATGATCGCATAGTCGAGCACGGTCATGTCGGACATGCCGCCCTGCTGGTGGCGAAAATCGAGATAGCGGCGGAAAAGCGAATATTGCTCGCTGGAAGGCTGGGCCGTGAATTCGGTGGCGATGACGTCGGAATTGGCGGCAAGCACCCGCTTCATCGATTTCGTCGGCTCGAATTCCTGGGCGAGAATACGCACGGAAACACAGGCGCGACAGGATTCGCAGGCCGGGCGGTAGGCGATATTCTGGGAGCGGCGGAAACCGCCCTGGGTCAGGATATCGTTCATCTCGGCGGCGCGCGGGCCGACCAGATGGGTAAAAACCTTACGCTCCATCTCATGCGGCAGATACGGACACGCAGCCGGAGCCGTCAGATAAAACTGCGGGGATGGCGTTGTCTGCGTATTCATCTGTCGCGGAAATTTCCTTGTCGAGACCGTGCCGTTTCTTGACAGCATGACCTAAGAATAAAAAACGTCAACAGCGGGGCGGTTCTTGCCCTTCATATCGGTCTTCTAATTTTAGATATGGAGCGGTGGCGGCCCCGGCAAAGAGAAAGCGGAGACTTTATTTCGTCTCCGCTGAATGGTTTAGCCGTGGTCTTGAGCCAACGCTCAGGCGGTGCGAACCGTCGCGGTCCCGACCAGCAGGTCGTGGATGAGGCGGCTGCGCTCGGTAAACAGGCCGGCAAGCAGGATCAGCGGCGTCAGAACCGAGTTGAGGATCCAGAACAGCGCCAGATGCACGATCGCCGTCAGGAAATCCATCGGCCGACCGTCGACACGCACGATGGCGATGCCCATCGCGCGCATGCCGAGCGAGGCCTGGCTCCGCCCGCCGACAGTCAGGCCGAAATAGATGCCGGCGACGATGACGAAGAGGGCAGGGTAGAGCAGGAAACCGAGGCCGAGCGTGACGATCGACAGGAAGAACAGCACCATGCCCGCGGGGATGCAGAGCAGCAACACGATCAGATAGTCGAGGATGAAGGCGAAGACACGGCGGCTCAACACGCCGCTATAGGCGCGCCAGTCCTCCGGTGCGGCATAAAGCGGATTGGGGTTGTAGCTCATCTCAATCTCCTGCGGAAAAGCGATGCGGCAGATATGGTATCGGCAGTGGGAAATACAATATTTCTGCCGAAATCACCGTTTGCTGAGAATTTTCGCCACCTCGACCGCGAAATAGGTGAGGATGCCGTCGCATCCCGCCCGCTTGAACGACAGCAGCGTTTCGAGCATCGCCCGCTCGCCGTCGATCCAGCCGTTCATCGCCGCTGCCTTGATCTGCGAATATTCGCCGGAAACCTGGTAGGCGAAGGTCGGCAGGCCGAAGGCTTCCTTCATCCGCCAGCAGATGTCGAGATAGGGCAGGCCGGGCTTGACCATCAGCATATCAGCACCTTCCTCGACGTCGAGGGCCGCATCGCGGATCGCCTCGGTGCCGTTGGCTGGGTCGATATAATAGGTCTTCTTGTCGCCCTTCAGCAGCCCGCCCGTCGAGATCGCCTCGCGATAGGGGCCATAGAAGGCGGAGGCGAACTTCGTCGCATAGCTCATGATGCCGACGCTCTGGTGGCCGGCCGCATCGAGCGCCATGCGGATTGCGCCGATGCGCCCGTCCATCATCTCCGACGGCGCAATGATGTCGGCGCCGGCATCCGCCTGCATCACGGCGGCGCGCGCCACCTGATCGACCGTCTCGTCGTTGACGATCTCGCTGCCTCTCAAAATGCCGTCATGGCCATGGCTGGTGAAGGGATCGAGCGCGACGTCGGTGATGACGCCGATATTGGGCACCGCCTTCTTGATCGCCCCTGTTGCCTGATTGATCAGATTGTTGGCTTCGAGGCTGTTCGAGCCGGTCTCGTCGCGCAGCTCCATTTCGATATTCGGAAAGGTCGCGAGCGCCGGAATGCCGAGGCCGGCCGCTTCGCGTGCCGCTTCGACGGCCTTGTCGATGCTCATGCGGTTGACGCCCGGCATTGCGGGGATCGGATCGACGATGCCGGAGCCGGGCACGATGAAGATCGGCCAGATCAGGTCGTCGACCGTCAGCCGGTTCTCCTGCACAAGCCGGCGTGTCCAATCCGCCTTGCGGTTGCGCCGCATGCGGCGATGGCCGGTGATGTCGTCGACGAGATGCGTCCTATCCTGCATGATATCTGCCCCTGGCCCATTCCATTTATCGGAGCGCTCATTATCATGCCCCCCGAAAAATCCAAACCGGACGATTGGCCGCGGTGGAAAAAGCTGAGGCGTATAGCCCGAAATCGATTTTCGGCGTTACGTCTGAGCGCGATGTGATAGAGCATCTTCAGCGCGTCGTCAGACGCGGCGCTCGTATGAAGATGCAACCCCGAACCGATGTCTGCGCTATGGAAACCGATTCTCCGACGATACCGAAACGCACGCTGGCGGATATACTCTTCATTCTTTTCCTGAGACTGGTCGCCGTTTCCTGCTTCTGGTTCGGCCTGCAATATTGGGCGATGCTGGTCGGCTATTCGCTGGTCGGCGCCGGCCGCTTCGATCTTTTGAGCCTGCCTTGGAAGGTGGCGAGCACCAGTCTCGCCGTGCTTTTTCCCGTCGCCTCACTCGGCCTTTGGCTCACCGTCTCCTGGGGACCGGTCATCTGGGTGCTGGCCGCCGGCGGACAAATCCTGATGTACGGCCTGCTGCCCAATATTTTCGGACCCAACAAACTGATCATCCTGCTGCATGTGATGGTCGCCGTCGTCTACCTGATTTTCCGCCTGCTGCTCTGGCTGGAAAAACGCCGGCACCGCCGCCAGGTAAGTGTTGATTTACCCTGAGACAACGTGGGGTTTCCAGTAAGGCTCCGTTAAGCCTGCGGTTTAAGTCGAATTTTATATGTATTCGATAGGGTCTCACTCAAGGCGGGAAGAAAACACACCGCCAACCAAACAGTGAGGCAGTCAATATGAACACGAAAATCAAGCCGCAGGCGGTATCGAACTTCCGTGACCAGCAGGATCAGGGCATCCGTGATCTTTACATGGAATCCCTTCATCTTGTTGAACGTCTTCACCGCCGTCTTCTCGACGTCATCAAGGACGAGTTCGACCGTCAGGGTCGCAGCGACGTCAACGCCATCCAGGCGCTGCTCCTTTTCAACATCGGCAATTCCGAACTGACCGCCGGCGAGCTGCGCTCGCGGGGCTACTATCTCGGCTCCAACGTTTCCTACAACGTCAAGAAGCTGGTCGACCTCGGTTTCATCAACCACCAGCGCTCGCGCATCGACCGCCGTTCCGTCCGCATCAGCCTGACCGAAACCGGCCAGGATATCGCCGAAACGGTGGCCAAACTCTACGAACGCCACATCACCTCGATCGACAAGGTCGGCGGCATCGGCACCGACGAGTTCACCCAGATGAACAAGCTGCTCCAGCGCCTCGACCGCTTCTGGAACGACTCGATCATGTATCGCCTGTAATCGGGTCCATGCTTGCTTTACGTAGATACTAGAAGGCTCTATCCCGCGCGGGAATGCGTGAAAGGGCACCGATGGCACAAGGTGGCGTTCGTTTGCGCGCCACTCGCGGGCCAGTAAAACCCGACCTCCAATCGGCACCTGAAGCGCACGCGGCTTTCCCTCCGCGATGCGCTTTTCTGCTGTCACTCACTTACAAGGCCACGCTCCGGATAACGCATGCTGCAGAGCGTCGAGAGGTTTCGGTTTGTGGGATTTATCCTGTAGGAATTTGCACACGACGTCAGTCGCTTGCTCCAGCGTCATGCCGCTTGGCAGGCAGGTGTGCTGTTGATCTTTTCTTCGAGTGCTTCGTTGTCGCCTCTTGCCAAATGCCCAGGCGAGCTGTCGTGACTGTCAATCGGTGGAGCGGGGCGGTCAACGTCAGCCCTGAAAGACGAGATGAAGATCACTTCCCTTCAATGGACTGTCTCGAAAGCATTCGCAATGCACGCAAGGGCACTTTTCGATTGCGCATTTGGCGCAGGGCTTCTTGAAGCTGGCCTTGATCGGCATCGGTGCTTTTCGCGCCTAATGGCTTGGTCGCTGATCCCGCAAATCGTATGGACGGTGGAGAAGTCGAATAACCTGGAGATGCCGTGAAAGATGTGCGGGTGGCCTCATGACTTTGGATTATGGGTTCAACTAAAAAAACATGAGTGATTTCAATTTAAATGGGCGCTCACACCAGCGCTAGTTTTGTGTCGATGAATTAGAACATGTCGCGAACGCGGGGAATGTTGGACTCGACAGAATCAATGGGGTGTGGTTTATGCGCAGCAGCAGCAGCGAGCACTATTTCTTTTTTAAGGAGAAGTGCGCGCTATGGATGACAAAGAATCCCTTATAATCGAATATGGCAAGCTGAAGGCCTCTGCGGTCGGCAGGTTCCCAGTCATTGCCGTTCTCTTCTGCATCTTCACTTTCGTCGCCGGGGTCAGCTACTTCGGCGGAACGAAAGTGGTTGATTGGCTGCACGGACCGCAAGCGACAGCATCCATCGAAAAATAAGCCCCGCAAGCGCGGGGATTGTGATTGAGCGGTCGTGAGGAGCAACGACCAGGGGTACCTTCCGCTCGTTCATCATCCTCCATTGCTGTCCATGGAGAAGAGATGAATCTTAGCCATGTAGCTATCATGGCGGAGGCCGTTGACGATCTTGGGCTATTCGTGTGTCTGCGCGTGACGTGGCGGAACGAAAGAGCTTGCGACACCTGAGAATGCCGTAAACAATATTTGTCGTTCAGGGGCTTCCTTCCCTTTCATGGTTGCAGAAAACCGGACGTGTCCCTGCGCGTCCGGTCTTGCCGCTGGCACTGCGTGGCATCTTTGCAACGCCAGGCGGGCAAGCATTATCACCCGTATCCAAGCCGTTTTTTAGCCGTTATTAACCGGCACGGTTTAGCTCGTCATATGGTTCGTTGTGTCGTGTTTCCGGTAGGCGGATAGTCCGCCTTCCGGCTCGGCAACACGAATTGGCCATATTGGTGTGGCAGCGGAAGGCTTAACAACCGGCGCTTTCAATGGACCGATCAAAAATGGTCAGGCTGTCGCATCGCAATCTTGTGATGGGGCAAGCGGAAAGTTTTGATCTGCCGGGACAACAAATGCACAGAGATCTGCGTTAGAGCGCAGTAATATCGCAAAGAGCCGCGGCTTCTCTTTATCGCCGCATTCAGTGGTTGGGACTATGTCGAAGAAAAACGGAAATGAAGCTCTCTCGCGCCGCGCTTTCCTTGCGTCCGCGGCAACGGTTGGCGTAAGCGCGATTGCCGCGCCGGCCTTCGCGCAATCGGCGATCGATACGCTGATCAATGCGCCGCGCCGCGGCAACTGGGACGACCAGTTCGATGCCAAGGCGGCTTCGCGCACGGCAAGCGCCGTCGTTTCCAACACGCCGATCCTTGGTCCCCAATCGCTCGCCAGCGCCCAGCAGGCGGTCATGCAGTATCAGCAGATCGCGGCCGCCGGCGGCTGGCCGGAGGTCAATCCCGGTGACCAGAAGCTGCAGCTCGGCGTCAGCCATCCCGCAGTTCAGGCGCTGCGCCAGCGCCTGGCGATCACCGGCGACCTGCCGCGCGAGGCCGGCATGTCGAGTGCCTTCGACTCCTATGTCGACGGCGCCGTCAAGCGCTTCCAGGCCCGCCACGGCCTGCCGTCCGATGGTGTGCTCGGCGAATTCACGCTGAAGGCGATGAACATCCCCGCCGATGTCCGCCTGCAGCAGCTGAACACCAATATCATTCGCCTGCAGACGTTCCCCGAGGATCTCGGCCGCCGCCACGTGATGGTCAACATCCCGGCTGCCTATGTCGAAGCTGTCGAGGATGGCACTGTCGCGACGCGCCACACCGCGGTTGTCGGCCGTCTCAGCCGTCCGACACATCTCGTCAATTCGAAGATCTACGAGGTCATCCTCAACCCCTACTGGACCTCGCCGCGCTCGATCGTCGAGAAGGACATCATGCCGCTGATGCGCAAGGATCCGACCTATCTCGAAAAGAATGCCATCCGCCTGATCGACGGCAAGGGCAACGAAGTCGCCCCCGAGACCATCGACTGGAACGGCGAGGCGCCCAACCTGATGTTCCGCCAGGACCCCGGCAAGACCAACGCTATGGCCTCGACGAAGATCAACTTCTACAACAAGAACGGCGAGTACATGCACGACACGCCGCAGCAGGGCCTGTTCAATAAGCTGATGCGCTTCGAGTCGTCTGGCTGCGTCCGCGTCCAGAACGTGCGCGACTTGTCGAACTGGCTCTTGCGCGAGACCCCCGGCTGGAACCGCCAGCAGATGGAGCAGGTGATCGCATCCGGCGTCAACACGCCGGTCAAACTCGCCACGGAAGTTCCGGTCTATTTCGTCTACATTTCCGCCTGGGGCATGCCCGACGGCATCGTCCAGTTCCGCGACGACATCTATCAGATGGACGGCAATGCCGAGCTGGCGCTCGATACCACGGCCGGCATGGAACAGCCGGTCCAATAAACGGCGGCCTCTGCATCGCATCTTCAAACCGCGCCTTCCCAGCGCGGTTTTTTTATGCCGGGGAGGGCACTCGGCGACGTGATGGCCGGTCCTTAGCGCTGCGCCGTCGCAAAATGACGGGAGCGCGCGCTTTGCTCAGCAAATGTCGTTCTCCGTATTGCCCTTGCCACGGCGGAAGGCTAATACCTCAGCGCATTCCAGTTGAGGAGCCCGCCATGACCAATGCTTCCACCGAGTCCTTCTTCAATCGCTCGCTTGCGGACGTCGATCCCGAGATTTTCGGCGCGATCGGAAAGGAACTCGGTCGCCAACGGCACGAGATCGAACTGATCGCTTCCGAGAACATCGTCTCCCGCGCCGTGCTGGAAGCTCAGGGCTCCATCATGACCAACAAATATGCCGAGGGTTATCCCGGCAAGCGTTATTACGGCGGCTGCCAGTTCGTCGATATCGCCGAGGAGCTGGCGATCGAGCGCGCCAAGAAGCTGTTCGGCGTCAATTTCGCCAACGTCCAGCCGAATTCGGGCTCGCAGATGAACCAGGCCGTGTTCCTGGCGCTGCTGCAGCCGGGCGACACCTTCATGGGTCTCGACCTGAACTCGGGCGGCCACCTCACGCATGGTTCGCCGGTCAACATGTCCGGCAAGTGGTTCAACGTCGTCTCCTACGGCGTGCGCGAAGGCGACAACCTGCTCGACATGGATGAAGTCGAGCGCAAAGCCAAGGAAACCAAGCCGAGGTTGATCATCGCCGGCGGCACCGCCTATTCCCGCATCTGGGACTGGAAGCGCTTCCGCGAGATCGCCGACTCGGTCGGCGCCTATCTGATGGTCGACATGGCCCACATCGCCGGCCTCGTCGCCGGCGGCCAGCATCCGTCGCCGTTCCCGCATTGCCATGTCGCGACGACGACGACCCACAAGTCGCTGCGCGGCCCGCGTGGCGGCGTCATCCTCACCAATGAAGAGGATCTGGCGAAGAAGTTCAATTCGGCCGTTTTCCCCGGCCTGCAGGGTGGTCCGCTGATGCACATCATCGCCGCCAAAGCCGTCGCTTTCGGCGAGGCGCTGCAGCCCGAGTTCAAGGATTACGCCGCCCAGGTCGTCAAGAACGCCAAGGCGCTGGCCGAAACGCTGATCGCTGGTGGTCTCGACGTCGTCTCCGGTGGCACCGACAACCATCTGATGCTGGTCGACCTGCGCAAGAAGAACGCCACCGGCAAACGCGCCGAAGCTGCTCTCGGCCGCGCCTACGTCACCTGCAACAAGAACGGCATTCCCTTCGATCCGGAGAAGCCCTTCGTCACCTCCGGTGTGCGCCTCGGCGCGCCGGCCGGCACCACCCGCGGCTTCAAGGAAGCCGAATTCCGCGAAATCGGCAATCTCATCGTCGAGGTTCTCGACGGCCTGAAGGCTGCCAATTCCGATGAAGGCAACGCCGCCGTCGAAGCCGCCGTGCGCGGCAAGGTGGTCAACCTCACTGACCGCTTCCCAATGTATGACTACATGGGATAAGGAGTAGCGATGCGCTGCCCCTATTGCGGTTCGGAAGATACACAGGTTAAAGATTCGCGTCCGGCGGAGGACAATACGTCCATCCGCCGGCGGCGTATCTGTCCGGATTGCGGCGGCCGCTTCACTACCTTCGAGCGCGTGCAGCTGCGCGAGCTGATGGTCATCAAGAAGACCGGCCGCAAGGTTCCCTTCGATCGAGACAAGCTGGTGCGCTCCTTCGAAGTGGCACTGCGCAAACGCCCTGTCGAGCGTGACCGCATCGAGCGCGCCGTGTCCGGCATCGTCCGCCGGCTCGAAAGCTCCGGCGAGACGGAGATCTCCTCCGAACAGATCGGCCTGCAGGTGCTCGAAGCGATGAAGAGCCTCGACGATGTCGGCTTCGTGCGCTACGCCTCCGTCTATCGGGATTTCTCGCTTGCCGAGGATTTCGAAAAAGTCATTTCCGAAATCAACGCCAAGATCGCCCGCGACCCGCTGGACAGGTGAGCCATGAGCGTCACGCCGCATGACGAGAGTTTCATGGCGGCGGCGATCCGCCTGTCGCGCCGGCATCTCGGCCGCACCGCCACCAACCCCTCCGTCGGTTGCCTGATCGTCAGGGACGGTGTCGTCGTCGGCCAGGCTGTCACCGCCGTCGGCGGCCGCCCGCATGCCGAGCCGCAGGCGCTCGCCGAAGCAGGCGCTGCTGCCCGCGGCGCCACAGCCTATGTGACGCTCGAACCCTGCTCGCATCACGGTAAGACCCCCCCTTGCGCCGAGGCGCTGATCGCCTATGGCGTTGCCCGTGTCGTCATCAGCGTCACCGATCCCGATCCACGCGTCTCCGGCCGTGGTATCGCCATGCTGCGGGAAGCCGGTATCGAGGTGGATGCCGGCGTGCTGGAGGCGGATGGACGGCGTTCGCTTGCCGGCTATCTCACCCGCCAGACGAAGAACCGGCCTTATGTGACTCTCAAACTTGCCGTTTCCGCCAACGGCATGATTGGCCGCGAGGGCGCGGGGCAGGTGGCGATAACCGGTCCGGAGGCCCGCGCCGAGGTTCAGGCGCTGCGCGCCGAAACCGACGCGATCCTTGTCGGCATCGGCACCGCAATATCAGATGATCCGCTGCTGACGGTTCGGACACCAGGCCTTGAGGCTCAGTCCCCCATCCGCATCGTGCTCGATCCCTCGCTGGCCCTGCCGCTGACGAGCAAGCTGGTTCAGACGGCGCGCGATGTCCCGGTGATCGTGGTGGCGAGTGAAGAGATTTCGCCATCAGGGTCAGAGGAAGGGTTATCCCCCTCTGCCCTGGGAGCTAACCCCCAGCCAATCTCCCCCCTTGTGGGGGAGATGTCCGGCAGGACAGAGGGGGGTGCCACACTCCCCGCCGCTGCTATGGACCTGGACTCCCGCCGCACCGCTCTCGAAGCCGCCGGTGTCGAGATCGTCTACTGCAATCCCTATCATCCGGAAATCCTGCTGCCGGCCTTGGCAACACGCGGTATTTCCTCGCTTCTGGTCGAGGGCGGCGCCAAGACCGCCCGGCTTTTTCTCGAGGCTGGCCTCGTCGACCGCATTCAGCTTTACCAGGCGCCTGTGGTCATCGGCGAGGGCGGTATTGAATCGCCGCTTGATGCAACCGACATACCACCGGGTTTTGCCCAGACGGGCACGCAGATGTTCGGCGAAGATCGCCTGGACGAATACGAAAGAGGGCTTTGATGTTTACCGGAATAGTCACCGATGTCGGCACGGTCGAATCCGTTTCCCCGCTGAAGGAAGGCATCCGGCTGCGGGTCGCCACCGCCTACGATCCCGCAACGATCGACATGGGCGCCTCGATCTCGCATTCCGGCATCTGCCTGACCGTGACGGGTCTGCCTGATGAAGGCAGCAACGGCCGCTGGTTCGAGGTCGAGGCCTGGGAAGAGGCGCTGCGGCTGACGACGATCGGCACCTGGCGGGAAGGCAGCCGCATCAATCTCGAACGGTCACTGAAAATAGGCGATGAACTCGGCGGTCACATCGTTTCCGGCCATGTCGACGGCAAGGCGGAAATCCTCTCGGTGACATCGGAGGGCGACGCCACCCGTTACCGGCTGCGCGCGCCCGAGCATCTGGCGAAATTCGTCGCCCCCAAGGGCTCGATCGCCCTCGACGGCACCTCGCTGACCGTCAATGCGGTCGACGGCACCGATTTCGACGTCCTGCTCATCCGCCACACGCTCGAGGTCACCACCTGGGGCGAACGCAAGGCCGGCGATTTCGTCAATTTCGAAGTCGACACCATGGCGCGTTACGCCGCCCGGCTGGCAGAATTCCCTCAGCCACAGTCCTAACGCGAAAACTGAATGATCTCGCCGTTATACTGCGTGCGCGTGGTCTCGCGAAAACCGAGTTTGGCTGCGACCTTCAACGAGGCCTGGTTCTGCGGGCTGATGATGCAGCTCATCGGTTTTCCGGGGAAATAGCGCTCCGCCCAACCGATCAGCGCGGTCAGCGCCTCGGTGGCATAACCGCGGCCGTGTACCGAGGGCATCAGCGCCCAGCCGAGTTCCATCGTCCCCTCGATCGAGGGTTCCATCTCGCGGCGGGATTCCATGAAGCCGGCTTCGCCGATGAACCGGCCGCTCGACTTTTCCTCGATCGCCAGAAAGCCGAAGCCCATATGATGCCACATGCCGGCAATCCGCAGCATGCGGCTCCAGCTCTGCTCGCACGTCGATGGGATGCCGGTGATGAAGCGGACGACGTTTTCGTCCGCCCAGAGTGCCGCATGCGCCTCGAAATCGTCGAGGCGGTGCGGGCGGAGCGTCAGCCGCTCGGTTTCGAGGGTCGGAATATCGGTCATATCGGATCCCTCAAGCGCCAGGTTCGCCGTCCCAATAGTCGAGATCGCTTTCCGGCCTGCCGATATGGCGGAAGCGCAGAGGTTCGGAACCTTCCTCGTTTGTTTTGGCCCTGTTTGTCTTGGCAAGAAACTTTCCGGAATCCGGATATTCGACGATCTCGGTCTTCGCCATCGTCGAGATGCCGAGATAGATGAGCGGAGCCGTGCCGGTGTTGATGATCTGGTGCGCCGTTTCCGCGCCGCCGGCCGGGGCGCCGAGCGCGTCGCCCGCCTTGATCGCATGGCGCTCGTCGCCCAAGCGGTATTCGCCGGTGCCTGAAATCACGTAGAAAAGCTCGTCTTCAACATGGTGGTTGTGGAAGGGGCAGCCCGATTTGCCCGGCGGCACCTCGTTGTAGCTGATGCCGAGGCCGGTCAGGCCGAGAAGCGTGCCGAACGACGTGTCGACGCTTTCATAGAGCGCGCCCTGTTTCCAGTGGTCGAGCTTGAGATCGGCGATATTGATCACCGCCTTCGATTCCCTAGCCATGATGTCCTCCTGTTGCAGGAAGAGAAGCCATCATCGCCTGGGAAAATTCAATGGTTTTCTGGAAAATCCCGTCATGGCAGAGAAAAGGCATGGCGGAGAAAAGGCATGGCAGAGAAAGGCATGGGCGGAGAGGAGACCGCCGCCCATGCTTTGAGCGCCGCGCACCGAAGGGGACGCGATGCACTGAAGCGTCAGCGGACGTAGAAGGTCAGGCTTCCGTCGGCTGCCTGTTCGGCATTGACGATGTTGCGGACGTCGACGCCCTCGTTGTTGAGCCGATGGGCAAGCGACCTGTTGGCGTCGATCGAGGCCTGGATGGCGTGAACGGCCTGGCCGGAACGTTCCGGCGCCGAGCGCGGCCCGGTATTCTCGTCGTCGAGGTTGCGCCAGTTATGGACCTGCGCGACGTTGAAATCATTGCCGTGGAAGGTCCGGAGTGTCTGCTCAATGCCCCGGGCGGTGTTCATCCCGAGGCTTTCGGCTCGGCTGACGCCGGCAAATGCGAGGGAGGAGAGGGCGGCAGCGATGCTGATGGTGACAACGCGGTTCATGATTGTATCCTTTCATCTGCTTTGACGGTCGACTGTCGTTGCAGGGGATCGTCTGTCACGACATGGAATTGGCGCTCTCCTCCTGGCGATTCAATAGGCTAAGCCACTGAAAAACAATTAAGAATTGTTCATGAAATTCGCCTTCGAATTGCCGTTTTCCAGGCATGCGGGTAAACCGCTTCGAGAGGCTTGCCGAGCAGTGCAGGCGGGGCGTGGCTATCCCCTTGCGGATATTTCTTCTTTGGCGTTGCGGCATCGGGCGAAAGTGCTTGCCATTCTGGTGAAGGCATGTTTTGACCGCGGGCTGCCGAGTGGAAAACGCCCCACAAAACGAAGGTGAACCATGCCGAGAGAGACCGCTCCCCATATTTTGATCGTTGAGGCCCGCTTCTACGACGACATGGCCGATGCCCTGCTCGAAGGCGCGATCTTCGCCTTGGAACAGGCCGGCGCCACTTTCGAGGTCGTCACCGTTCCCGGCGCACTGGAAATTCCGGCGGCGATTGCCATGTCGCTCGATGGAGACGACAATGGCGGAACGCATTATGATGGCTATGTCGCGCTCGGCATGGTCATTCGCGGCGAGACCTATCACTTCGATATCGTGTCGAACGAATCCTCGCGCGCTTTGATGGATCTTGCGGTCAGCGAGTCCCTTGCCATCGGCAACGGCATTCTGACCGTCGAGAACGATGAACAGGCATGGGCGCGCGCGCGCCGCTCGGACAAGGACAAGGGCGGATTTGCCGCTCGCGCAGCTCTGACGATGATCGAGCTGAAGCAGAAACTGGGTGCATAACGAATGAACGACGACAAGACGGAACGGCCGGTCAAGACTGCAAACCAGCGGGGCGCTGCCCGTCTTGCTGCCGTTCAGGCACTGTATCAGATGGATGTCGGCGGCACCGGCGTTCTGGAAATCGTCGCCGAATACGAGGCGCACCGTCTCGGCCAGGAACTCGACGGCGCGACCTATCTGAAGGCCGATGCCGGCTGGTTCCGTTCCATCGTCTCCGGCGTCGTGCGCGATCAGACCCGTCTCGATCCGCTGATTGCCGCAGCCCTGCAGGATGACTGGGCCTTGTCGCGCCTCGACAGCACCGTGCGCGCCATCCTGCGCGCCGGCGTCTTCGAGATCACCGACCGCAAGGACGTCCCGGTGGCGGTCATCGTCACCGAATATGTCGAGATCGCCCAGGCCTTCTTCGATGACGACGAGCCGAAGCTCGTCAATGCGGTGCTCGACCGCATTGCAAAGCAGGTTCGCGGCGACACGAAGAAGTAAGTCTTTAGCCGCCAAACAATCTCCCTAAGTCTTTCTTCGCACTGCAACGGTTTTCGCTCGTTGCGGTCTTGACGCCACGTGATCGACCACGCAATCTCCGCACCGCTTAGCTGTGGCATTTCTGTGGAGAGGAAGGCGAGTCGGCGGCATATCTGCCGGAGAAGGAGTGAGCTCCGGCCTATGGGAGGAAAGAGCGAAATGACGATTCTTTTATGCGTAATCGCATGCGGTCTGCTCTCGGTGGTCTATGCCGCCTGGGCAACCCGGTCGGTGCTTGCCGCCGATCAGGGCAACAGCCGCATGCAGGAGATCGCGGGTTATATCCGCGAAGGCGCTCAGGCCTATCTGACCCGCCAGTACAGAACCATTGCCCTTGTCGGCGTCGTTGTTTTCATCGCAGCCTGGCTGCTTCTTTCCGCCACGGCCGCCATCGGCTTCCTGATCGGCGCCGTGCTTTCCGGGGCTGCCGGCTTCATCGGCATGCATGTCTCCGTCCGCGCCAATGTGCGCACCGCCCAGGCGGCTTCCACCAGCCTTTCCGCCGGCCTCGACATCGCCTTCAAGTCGGGTGCGATCACCGGCATGCTGGTGGCGGGCCTCGCACTGCTCGGCGTCTCCATTTACTATACTATTTTGACCTTCGGCCTCGGCCATGAGAGCGGCTCGCGCGAAGTCATCGATGCGCTGGTGGCGCTCGGCTTCGGTGCTTCGCTGATTTCCATCTTCGCCCGTCTCGGCGGCGGCATCTTCACCAAGGGCGCCGATGTCGGCGGCGACCTCGTCGGCAAGGTGGAAGCCGGCATTCCGGAGGACGATCCGCGCAACCCGGCAACGATTGCCGATAACGTCGGCGACAATGTCGGCGATTGCGCCGGCATGGCCGCCGACCTTTTCGAGACTTATGCGGTTTCCGTCGTCGCCACCATGGTTCTCGCCGCAATCTTCTTTGCCGGCGCGCCGATCCTCCAGTCGGCGATGATCTATCCGCTGGCGATCTGCGGCGCCTGCATCATCACCTCGATCATCGGCACCTTCTTCGTCAAGCTCGGCTCGAACGGCTCGATCATGGGCGCGCTCTACAAGGGGCTCATCGTCACCGGCCTGCTGTCGATCGTCGGTCTCGGCGCTGCCACCTCGCTGACGGTCGGCTGGGGCTCGCTCGGCACGGTCGCCGGCGCCGACGTCACCGGCACGAACCTGTTCGTCTGCGGCCTTGTCGGCCTCGTCGTCACCGCGCTGATCGTCGTCATCACCGAATACTACACCGGCACCGGCAAGCGTCCGGTCGTGTCGATCGCCCAGTCGTCGGTGACCGGTCACGGCACCAACGTCATCCAGGGCCTGGCGGTCTCGCTGGAATCGACCGCCCTGCCGGCGATCGTCATCGTCGGCGGCATTCTTGCCACCTACCAGCTCGGCGGCCTTTTCGGCACCGGCATCGCCGTTACCGCCATGCTCGGCCTTGCCGGCATGATCGTCGCGCTCGACGCCTTCGGCCCAGTCACCGACAATGCCGGCGGCATCGCCGAAATGGCGCATCTGCCGCCTGAGGTGCGCAAATCGACCGACGCGCTCGACGCCGTCGGCAATACCACCAAGGCGGTCACCAAGGGTTATGCGATCGGCTCGGCGGGTCTCGGCGCGCTGGTGCTCTTCGCCGCCTACGCCAACGACCTCAGGTATTTCGCAGCCCATGGCGACCAGTATCCCTATTTCGCCAATATCGGCGAAATCTCGTTCGAATTGTCGAACCCCTATGTCGTCGCCGGCCTGCTGTTCGGCGGCCTGATCCCCTATCTCTTCGGCGGCATCGCCATGACCGCCGTCGGCCGCGCCGCCGGTTCGATCGTCGAAGAGGTGCGCCGTCAGTTCAAGGAAAAGCCCGGCATCATGCAGGGCACCGAGAAGCCGGATTACGGCAAGGCGGTCGACCTTCTGACCAAGGCCGCCATCCGCGAGATGCTTGTGCCGTCGCTGCTGCCGGTGCTGGCGCCGATCGTCGTCTATTTCGGCGTGCTGCTCATCTCCGGCTCCAAGGCCTCGGCCTTCGCCGCTCTCGGCGCATCGCTGCTCGGCGTCATCATCAACGGCCTGTTCGTCGCCATCTCGATGACATCGGGCGGCGGCGCCTGGGACAATGCCAAGAAGAGCTTCGAGGACGGCTTCGTCGACAAGGACGGCGTGCGTCACATGAAGGGCTCGGATGCGCACAAGGCGTCGGTCACCGGCGATACCGTCGGCGATCCCTACAAGGACACGGCCGGCCCCGCCGTCAACCCGGCGATCAAGATCACCAACATCGTCGCGCTGCTGCTGCTCGCCGTTCTCGCCGGTTGATAAATCCAGGCATCACGGTTCGCCGTGGTGCCATACCCCGACCATTAAAAAACCCGCCGGAAGGCGGGTTTTTCGTTGAAAATCTGTTCGATCAGCGCAGGCTGCTCGGATTCTGCGGCGTGCCGCCGGCGCCGCCGCCGAACAGGCTGCGGGCAGCACTCGCGGCGCTGCCGCCGGAAAGCATCTGCTGCAGGAAGGTGAGTTCCTTGCCGCCGGTCGGCGTGACGCGTCCGATGGTGTCGAACACCTTGCCGTCCTGCAGCGTATAGTTGGCGCGGCGGCTGACGACGCTGTCCTTGTCGAAATAGATCGCCAGCACGCTCTGGTCGACGACCTTCAGCTTCTGGAACGCCACCGCGCGCGTGCGCCGCTGTGAGATGTAATAGAAGACTTCGCCGTCGAAGGTCGCGGTCGTCGACGGGGTGCCGAGCGAAAGCAGCACCTGCTCGCGGCTCGAGCCCTCCGGAACGAGGTTCAGCGACTGCTGGTCGGCGACATATCCGCCATTGAGCACGGTGCCAGTCTGGCAACCGGAAAGAACGGATGTGGAGGCGATTATAAGGGCAATGGCCGCACTGCTGAAGAGTTTCACGTCAGACTTGAAATACCGTTTCTTCAACGACATCTACTCCCTAAAGTATCGATAGCAGCCATTTGGGCCTTGCACGCTTTACCTCCTGCAAAACCATTGTGGCCATTCCGGGTCGACTATCCCGAATTCGCTTCGCTGACGCATCGAGGGCGTCGTCCCGAAACTGGCCACGATCGGCATTGCAATTCGCGCCTGCTTCGGTAAACCAGCTTTCGAAATCATGCAACAAGGCCAGAGGCCGGCCGGCGTGAAGAATGAGGCATTTCCGGAAAAAACAATGATCTTCGGGCTGTTCCGCAAGAAAAACAACAATCAGGCAATCGTCGACAGGCAATATGCGGTGCTGACGGCGGCCGCGCGCATGCCGGAGATTTATGAGCGGCTCAATGTGCCGGATACGGTCATGGGCCGTTTCGAGATGCTGTCGATCGCCATGATTCTGTTTTTTCGCCGCACGCGCAGCTCCGCCACCAGCGGACAGGAGATCGCCCAGGAGATCGTCGACGCCTTCTTCCAGGATATCGACTATTCGATCCGCGAACTCGGCATCGGCGACAATAGCGTGCCGAAGCGCATGAAGAAGCTCGCCGGCATGTTTTACGGCCGGCTCGAAGCCTATTCGAAGGCGATGGACACCGGCGATACCGAAGCGCTCGCTCTCGCCCTCACGCGCAATATCTATCCGGAAAGCCCGGTGCCGGCCGATATGTCCGGTCTGGCCCACTGGATGATGGCTGCGGAAGCGCATTTGTCGGCGCTTGCCGAAGAGGAGATCGCCACCGGTTCGGCGACGCTGCCGCCGGTCGCCCACTCACCGGTCGCCCGCCCACCTGTCGCTTGAGGAGGAAATCATGAAAAACGATCGGGACGATGTTCCCTTCTCCTATCACGTCAAGGTCGGCCATATCTCGGCCAACCCCGTCGAGGTTCATGTCGAGGCCGACGCAAACGAGTTGAAGGCGCTTGCCGAGAGCTGGAATGTCGTCTCCGTCGACGATCTCAGCGCCGATCTGCAGATTGCCCGCTGGAAGCGTGACGGCGTGCGCATCAAGGGCCGCGTGAAGGCGAAGATCGTCCAATCCTGCGTGGTGACGCTGGAGCCTGTCGAATCCGCCATCGACGAGAGCTTCGAGCAGATCTTCGTGCCGGAGGGTTCCAAGCTTGCCCGCCAGGCCGGCAATGATGCCGGCGAGATGTTGCTCGATCCCGACGGTCCCGATCTGCCCGAGACCTTTGTCGGCGATACGATCGATGCCGGCGAGGTGGTTGCCGAATTCGCCGCGCTGGCGATCGATCCCTATCCGCGCAAGGGGGGCATCGAATTCGCTGGCCATATCGAAGATAGCGGCGAGGACGACAAAAAGCCTTCGGCTTTCGCGGCCCTCAAGGATTGGAAAAAGGACTGAAGCGCCTCTGGCATTTGACATAATTCAGTTGTAAGCGACGCCAAAACCGGTATTTTGGCCGAAATTTCGCCCTCGGCGGAAAGAAGGATCAGGGACGCGTGATCAGAATATCTCTCGACCTCATGGGTGGCGACTTTGGTCCCCAGGTTGTCATCCCCGGCGCCGCCAAGGCGCTCGACCGGCATCCGGATATTTCCTTCGTTTTCTACGGTCTCAAGGAACAGTGCGATCCGGTTCTCGCCAAGTTTCCGAAACTCAAGGAAAAATCGGTCTTTCACGACTGCGAGCTTGCCGTCAGCATGAGTGAGAAGCCGAGCCAGGCGCTGCGCCGCGGCCGTTATATCTCCACCATGTGGCGCTCGATCGAGGCGGTGAAGACGGGGGAGGCCGATGTCGCGGTCTCAGCCGGCAATACCGGCGCGCTGATGGCAATGGCGAAGTTCTGTCTGCGCACCATGGCCAATATCGAGCGCCCGGCGATCGCCGCGATCTGGCCGACGCTGAAAGGTGAGAGCATCGTGCTCGACGTCGGTGCGACGATCGGCGCCGATGCGCAGCAGCTGATGGATTTTGCCCTGATGGGCGGCGCCATGGCGCGGGCGCTCTTCGAGGTCGAACGGCCGACAGTCGGCCTGCTGAATGTCGGTGTCGAAGAGATGAAAGGCCAGGAAGAGGTCAAGGAGGCCGGCCGGCTGTTGCGCGAGGCGAACATCGATTCGCTCGAATATTCCGGCTTCGTCGAGGGCAACGACCTTGGCAAGGGCACGGTCGACGTCGTCGTCACCGAAGGGTTCTCCGGCAATATCGCGCTGAAGACCGCCGAAGGCACCGCCAAGCAGATCGGCGAATATCTGCGTGCCGCCATGTCGCGCACGCTGCTCGCCCGCATCGGCTACCTCTTCGCCAAAAGCGCCTTCGACATGCTTCGCGAGAAGCTCGATCCAAGCAAGGTCAATGGCGGCGTGTTTCTCGGCCTGAACGGCATCGTCATCAAGAGCCATGGCGGAGCGAATGCCGAAGGCATCGCCGCAGCCATCGAAGTCGGTTACGACATGGCCAAGAACGGCCTCAATCAGAAAATAGAAAACGATCTTAAGAAATATCATGCCAAGCGGCTGCCCCCGATGGGCCCGGAAGCTGCATGAGCAATGGGGTTCAATCGAATATGATCCGTTCAGTGGTTCGCGGGTTTGGAGCCGCACTTCCGAAGCGCGTGATGACCAATGGTGACATGGAAGCGATCGTCGACACGTCGGACGAATGGATCGTCCAGCGCACCGGCATCCGCCAGCGTTATGTCGCCGGTGACGACGAGACGACGGCGTCGCTCGGCGAGGCTGCCGCGCGGGCTGCCCTTGCCAATGGCGGCCTGACGCCAGCCGATATCGATCTGATCATCTGCGCCACCTCGACGCCTGACAACACCTTTCCGGCAACCTCGGTCAACATCCAGAACCGTCTCGGCATGAGCCACGGCTTCGCCTTCGACGTCCAGGCCGTCTGCACCGGTTTCGTCTATGCGGTCACGACGGCGGATGCCTATATCCGCGGCGGCCTTGCCAAGCGCGTTCTCGTCATCGGCGCTGAAACCTTTTCGCGCATTCTCGACTGGAACGACCGCACCACCTGCGTGCTGTTCGGCGACGGTGCCGGTGCGATCGTGCTCGAAGCGACCGAAGGCGAGGGCACCGTTGCCGATCGCGGCGTATTGACGGCGCATCTGCGCTCCGACGGCTCGCACAAGGAAAAGCTCTATGTCGATGGCGGGCCGTCGACGACCGGCACCGTCGGCAAGCTGCGCATGGAAGGCCGCGAGGTCTTCAAATACGCCGTCGGCATGATCACGGATGTCATTCAGGCTGCCTTCGATTCAACCGGGACCACCGCCGAGGATCTCGACTGGCTGGTGCCGCATCAGGCCAATCGGCGCATTATCGACGGTTCGGCCAAGAAGCTGAACATCGATGCGGCGAAGGTCGTCATCACCGTCGATCTGCACGGCAATACCTCGGCGGCCTCGATCCCGCTCGCCCTTGCGACCGCTGCCGGCGACGGCCGCATCAAGAAGGGCGACCTGGTGATGCTCGAAGCGATGGGCGGCGGCTTCACCTGGGGCGCCGTTCTGCTGCGCTGGTAGGCACGAATCCAAAAAAACTGGCGGCGAACAAGAGCTTGACCGTAAGGCGCAAGACAAATACTCTTTGCGCGATTTCACAAAATATTTGAAATGGGCGGGGAAACCATGACCGGAAAAACAGTGACGCGAGCAGACCTGGCGGAATCGGTTTTCCGCAAGGTCGGGCTTTCCCGGACCGAATCTGCGGAACTTGTGGAAACCGTCATCGACGAAGTTTGCAACGCCATCGTGCGTGGTGAAACCGTCAAGCTGTCCTCCTTCGCCACCTTCCAGGTGCGCGACAAGAACGAGCGGATCGGCCGCAACCCGAAGACCGGTGAAGAGGTTCCGATATCTCCCCGCCGGGTCATGACTTTCAAGGCGTCGAACGTGCTGAAGACGCGCATCCTCAAGGCGCATGTCGCCCGCAAGGTCAAGCTGAAGCCGCAGAATCCGGCCTCCTGATCATCGGCTTCCCGTTTCGAAACGGCGTTTTTTTTCCTTCGCACCGTCCTGCGTTGTGCGCAACGTCGAGACATGACTTGAATTGTCGGCGCCAAACCGTTGAAATATGATGAGTCGCCGTAAGATCGAGCCGCGAGGTCGCGTAGCAGTATGACGTTGGACAAGAGCCCCGATGCCTTTCGCACCATCAGCGAAGTCGCAGACGATCTTGATCTGCCGCAGCATGTGCTGCGCTTCTGGGAAACGCGTTTTCCGCAGATAAAGCCGATGAAGCGCGGCGGCGGCCGTCGTTACTACCGCCCCGAGGATGTGGATCTGCTCAAGGGCATCCGGCATTTGCTCTATGATCACGGCTATACGATCAAGGGTGTGCAGAAACTTCTGAAAACCAACGGCAACAAGTTCGTCATATCGGTCGGCCACGGCGATCTCGCCAGCGTCGAGGCGCTTGCCTCGGGCGTGCAGGAGGCGGGGGCAGGGGAACCGCGCGTCGGCATGGCCGACGAAGATCAGATTGTCGGCCGCGCCAAGCCGCCGATTACCCGCCGCTTCTTCAACTTTGTGGCTGGCGAGGACGAGCAGGAAGTCTCGATCGGCAAGTCGAGCGTTGGCAAGGAAGACAGGGCGCTGCTGCAGGAGGCACTCTACGACCTGCTGGAATGCAAGCGTCTGCTCGATCAGGTGCGCTGACCGGAACTCTTGGTTCTTATGCATGTCGTTATCCCGGAATCGATGCACGGCTCCGGGCGACGTGCTTTAGACTTCGGTAAGCCGCTTCATCGCCTGTTCGAGTTCGCTGAGCTGGAAGGGTTTTTGCAGCACCGGCAATGTGCTCGGGCTGCTGCCGGCAGGGGCGGCGCCGTATCCCGTTGCATAGACATAGGGTTTGCCGCGTTCGTCGAGCAGTTTTGCGACCGGCAGCGAGCTCTGCCCGGCAAGCGAGACGTCGAGAATTGCGGCGTCGAATTCCGTATCCCTGGCGGCTGCCAGCGCCCGTTCGAGATCGGGCGCGCTGGCGCAAACCCGGTAGCCGAGATCGGCGAGCATGTCCTCGAGCAGCATGGCAATCAGCGCATCGTCTTCGACGATGAATATGTCTTTCATGTTCGCGTCCACCCATTTCCCCTTGCCGGGCATGCGGATTTATGTGGACTCCTGGCATGTCTCGTCAAGACGTCGTGCCCGGCAGTGCGAGAAACAGCATATTGCCGGGTGAAATTCCATGTGTAAAAGCTGGGATGCCGCCTGCGCAACGGCGACTGCGTAATTCCTTCAATCGGAATCGATTTTGGGGTAAAACTCTGCAGCAATTCAAAGTGTTACGGCGCTCTCTGCGCGTCTGATAAGGCGCGGCGCCGTAAGGAGGGGTCTGGAATGGATTTGCTGAGTGCCACGGATTGGCTGCGTCACAGGCCGGGTTATACATATCCGCTGGCCGTTGCCTTCGTTGGCTTGACGTTTCTTCTCAGGCTTGCCGCCAGCGACTATCTCTCCGGCTTTCCCTTTCTGAGCTTTCTCCCGGCGATATTGCTGGCGAGTTTCATCGGCGGCGCCGGCCCGGGCCTTGTCGCGGCGATACTTGCCGCTTTCATCGTCCAGCAGTTTTTCGTCGAGCCGCACAATATCTTCTGGCCGGTCAGCGCCGGCCAATGGGTTGGACTGTCGACCTATCTCATCAATGCGGTGATCATCATCGGGCTGATGGAGATGATCATCATCGCGCATCGCCGGCAGAGCCGCCTCCGCAACGAACTCAACGGTTTCAACACGCGCCTCGAACAGACGGTGGTCCAGCGCACCGCCGAACTCAGGCACGAGATGGAAGAGAATGCCGCCGCGCAGGCGCAGGTCCGCCAGTTGCAGAAGATGGAGACGATCGGTCAGCTCACCGGCGGCGTCGCCCATGATTTCAATAATATGCTGGCGATCATCATCGGCAACCTCGATCTTGCCCAGCGACGGATGACCGGGCATGAGGATCCCCGCGTGCTGAACTCCATCCAGAATGCCAAAGACGGCGCCCAGCGTGCCGCGGTCCTGACCGCGCGTCTGCTCGCTTTCTCGCGCCAGCAGCCACTCGCCCCTGAGGTGATTGATCTCAATAAGCTGGTCGGTGGCATGTCCGAGCTGTTGCGGCGTACACTCGGCGAGCAGATCCGGATCGAGACCGTGCTTGCCGGCGGCCTTTGGCCGAGTTTTGCCGATTTGAGCCAGCTCGAGAATGCTATTCTGAACCTTGCCGTCAACGCCCGCGACGCCATGCCAGGCGGCGGACATCTGACCATCGAGACCGCCAATACCGAACTCGACGAGCGATATTCCCGCATGCATTCGGAGGTCGATGCCGGCCAATATGTGATGGTCAGCATGACCGACACCGGCACCGGCATGTCGCCTGACGTGATCGAGCGTGCCTTCGACCCGTTTTACACCACCAAGGGACCCGGCAAGGGCACCGGTCTCGGCCTCAGCCAGGTTTACGGCTACATCAAGCAGAGCGGCGGCCACATCAAGATCTATTCGGAGATCGACAGGGGTACGACGGTGAAGATCTATCTCCCCCGGCATGTCGGCGCGATGGACGCCAGGTTGAATGCGGCCGGCGCCCAGCCTATTCCCCAAGGCAGCGTCAACGACACGATCCTGGTGGTGGAAGATGATGAGAACGTCCGCATCATGACCGCCGAAAGCCTGCATGAACTCGGTTACACCGTGTTGCAGGCGGCAAGCGGCATGGAGGCGCTTCTGCTTCTGGAAGAAAATCGGGAGGTTGATCTGATCTTCACCGATATCGTC